>JBBAAK010000032.1:0-2841 GCA_041658345.1 Candidatus Altimarinota bacterium | reverse complement strand
TTATTTATGGTCCACAAAGAAATAATTTCTGAAGGAGATGAGATATTAAAGAAATACGGAACAACCGAAAAACCCGCTTGTTCGCCAGAACGAACAAATCCCTGTGGATATTTATTTTCAATCGTTACTATTGGATTAAATACAGGAACAGAAACGAGCCCTTCGTATTTATTTGTTTTTGTTTGCACAACAGCTCGCACAGAATGAGAGCTCCTCCCAACTTTTGTGACAAAAAAAGAGAATTCTTTCATACCAACCCCTTTATTGGAAAACGCGCCATCAACAAACCATGAAACTGTTGCTTGTGAAATGTTTTGTATTTTTTTTCCTAATAGAAGCTCTACCGACACATCAACAACATTTCCGTTTGTTGATGGTGCCCTACCAATAAAATCAGTCGGGGTATAATTATTTGCGTGCCATGTAATAAGAAGATCACTTCCCGTTTGTGCGGAGACCGAATAAAAAGCCAAAAAAGACAAAAAGAGCAATATAAATAGGAATTTTATTCTCATATTCTTTATTATACAACAATAATTTTATCCCGCACCTTTCCGTGAAGCACCTCTGTAGAAAAAAAGGAGTCGAAAAGGTTATCTGTTCACGCGGCACATGGTGTGATATTCGGGAAAGGTGCTGGATCTATTTTTTTGCGACGGCACCTGGTTTTCCGCTCGCGACCGAAGCAACTTTCTCTAGTTTTGGATTATTTTCAATGGCGACAACCACAAACCACGCGAGAATCTGAAGCGGAAAAATTTGAAGTAATGGAACACTATTTGCGAGCCATCCCGCGATACTAGTTGTCCAAGTTTTAAGCCCACTAGCACCTTTTAAAAACAGGTATAATTGGAAAAACGCCCCAACAACAAAACTAAATAAACTTCCCAATGCTGAAAGTACCTGCCCAACAACAGGAATCGGAAATGCTATATTCATGAGGAAATCAAATAATTCGGCAAAAAACAAAATAAGAGTGACCAATATAAACTCTCCCAACCCAAACTTTTTTTTATTTTCTGTGCCACTAGTTTTTTGTTCTAGTGTTTTCTTCTCCCTCTTTTTTATTTCTTCGCCCATGTCTAGTAGTAGAAATTTGGTTTATTTTGACGACTTACAGAATTATTTTTTATAATCACTACTAATTTGCGTTGTTATGAGAAGTATGTGAAATGCAAATCAAATTTCATTACCACACACACTAAGACGAGAGCCCCTTTGTTTGGAGCACCTGTTCTGGATTTGTGGTGATAATTTGATCCTCGGTATAGGAGGCGATAATCTTTATCGCAACATGTTTTAGTCCAGCAAAGAAGAGTCCCTCTCCTACGCTTGCCTCAAGAAGCAATGATTGTTCCCCACCCGTGAGATCAAATGCTTGTGTGACCGCGTCAATGCTCGATGGCGACTGTTTTAAAAGAAGTTGTATAGACGAATTGGTAACAATTGGTTTTCCATATTCCGATTTCAAAAAATCTTCAACATCTTGGGTGATTGTGGTAACTCCCAAATAATATTTTCTTGCGCGCTTTACGAGTCCAAATAAAAATGATGCGCTGTCTTTATATTTCATCATCCACCACGCCTCATCAACCACAAGGAGCCTGCGTTTTAGTTCAGATCGAACAAGATTCCAGACAAAATTCAAGACAATATACATTGCAATGGGGCGGAGTTCTTCTTCAAGGTCGCGGATAGAAAACACAATAAGACGGTTTTTAATATCAATATTTGTTGGCGCATTCGTAAATCCGGCGTATGATCCGCGAGTAAACTTTTCCAATCGTTTTCCCATGCTTTGTCCTCCCTCGGTGTTTTCGAGAACGGTTTGAAGGTCTTCTAAGAGTGGCGGATTCAACTCTTTTATTGTCCCGAAGTTTTCGGCAGTGATGTCGCGCGATGCGTATGTTTCAATGATCACGCGGTCGAGAATTGCATCCTCTTCGGCGCTCACTTCTTTTAACATTAACTTCAAAAGCCCACTTAAATTCAGTACGTGTGATTTAAACACATCCGCTGGTTCCTCTCCCTCGGGGATAATTGGAATATCGAACGGGTTCACATGATTTTGCGAAGTGAGGGAAATTTTGAAATAACTTCCCCCGATTGAATTCGCAAGATTTTGATATTCGTTTTCCGGATCGATGACAATCACGTTTGTTCCCACCATAAGAGAGCGGAGTATCTCAAGTTTTGATGCATATGATTTTCCGGACCCAGACTTTGCGAATACCACTGTATTCGCGTTTTCCAAAGAGAAACGATCAAAAATAATAAGGCCATTGTTGTGCATGTTGAGTCCAAAGAGAATTCCTTTATCTGAAGTAAGGTCTGGGGAGACAAACGGGAAAAGTGAAGACGAGGGACCCGAATTAAGCGGGGTGTTTATTGCAAGTTCATCCTTTCCAATTGGAAGCACAGAATTAAACCCCTCAATTTGTCTGAAAAGTGCTGGCTTAATATATACCAACTTGCTATCTAAAAGCGACTCAAGCGCGTTTTCAAGTTTTGAAAGACTTTTTAAGTCCTCCCCATAAATTGTGATATAAATCCCAACTTGGAAGAGTTTTTCTCTCGCCTGCTGAAGAGAGTCTCTTAAGTTTTCTATATCCTCATATGCTGTTTCAAGCATAGGGTCTCGCACGATTCCCTTGTCTTGTTTTTCGTTTATTTCTGCTTCAACTTGAGCAACTTTTTTTCTCAAATTTCGGAGCGCTAGCCCGGTATCCATTGGGTGGGCAAATATTGAAATATCCATCATCTCTGACAAATTAATAATTGGAGAAAACCACCCACTTGAAATAAAGCGCGGATAATTGAACACAAAAAACGTTTTTGCAT
>JBBAAK010000031.1:0-2871 GCA_041658345.1 Candidatus Altimarinota bacterium | reverse complement strand
ATCCATGGAGAAATCAAATGATCTTTGCAAATAACAAAAAGGTCGCCGAAATAATAACCTCAAACCCCCAAGTATGACATTTTCATATTGGACGGAGGTATGACATTTCTATATTGGTTTGACATAGGACAAGTTATCCACTTAATTTATTTAGGGTATCATACTATAATATAAGCATGGCGAGCAATCAGATTTTCAAAGCAGTTTATTTTCCTGATTATAAAGAAACTAATCCCAAAGCAAAAGGGGTTGTTTTGGCCTTTGGTGAGAGAAATAAGGATTTATACAAAAGTATCGCTGATTTTGGCAGTAATGAATTGAGAAACTTACTTGGTACTGATTCTTATATCGAACTAGAACAACGAGCTAAAATAGAGGGATTACCAATAAACACTTATTGTCTATGGTATCTGCGTAAAAATTTTGGTGTAGAAGAAAAGCCGAAAACTAAAAATTTAAGAATTGGCGAAAAAACAATCTCTTATTTTATCAATCAAATTATTACAGGTGATTGTCTAGAAGTAATGAAGGATATTCCGCCCAAATCTATAGATATGATTTTGTGTGATCTTCCTTATGGTACGACACAAAATCACTGGGATAGTGTTATCCCTTTTGATCAACTATGGATGCACTATGAGCGCGTTATTAAAGATAAGGGTGTTATTGCTCTTACGGGGCAAGGACTCTTTACGGCGAACTTGATGTTATCTAATCAAAAATTATTTAAGTACAAGATTACTTGGGTCAAATCAAAGCCAACTAATTTCTTGAACGCAAAAAAACAACCGCTTCGCAAACACGAAGATATTTGTATTTTTTATAAAAGTCAACCGGCTTATAACCCGCAAATGACCTATGGCGAGCCATACAACAAAGGTTTTAGAAAAGATCAGCTTACCGGAAGTTATGGAGATTTCAAAACTGTTGAGGTAAAAAGTAACGGCGAAAGATACCCAACGGATGTTATTTACTTTAAAACTGCGGAAAGTGAGGGAGAGGTTTTTCACCCAACACAAAAACCAGTTGAGCTAGGCCGTTATTTGGTTAGAACTTTTACGAAAGAGAACGATGTTGTATTGGATAATACTTGCGGAAGTGGAAGCTTCCTTGTCTCGGCAGTTTTGGAAGGAAGAAAATTTATTGGAATTGAGAAAAATCAAGAAGTCTATCTTCATAAAAAGCACCACACTGATTACATTAAGATTTGTCAAAAGAGAATCAAAGAAGCGGAAGCACAATACAAAGCTACCAGCAATAAATTGTTTTAAATTCCGGTATAGGGTTCCTCCTTTAAGACTTTTTGTGCCTTCTCTATTTCTTTATCGGTTAATACTCCTTTTTCTTCTAACCATTTCAGCAAATGGAAGTATTGATTTGAATGCAAAATCGGCTTTACGATTTTTTCAAGTTTGGTTTCTTTCTGAACAAAGGCAAGATGTTTTTCTGAAAGTACACCTCGGCCTATAAGATCATAGGCGATTCGTACCGCATCAACCGAGGTTAAATTTAAGTCGCCTTTATGTTGTTTGTCCTTTTCAACATCTGCCGTCTCTATGCTCAACAGGTCCTCTATTTTTTCTAATCCATTAAGGTTACGGTTGTAAAATTCTATTTCCTGTCCGCGATAGGTGAACCACGTTCTCCCTTGTTCAGTAAGAGAGCCGCGCGGGAGATATACACCTTCGCGCGTTACGCGTTCTTTTGATACCCAGCCACATATATAAAGTATCCATTTCCTTTGTCTAGTCGTACCCGGAAGCTCTCTTTTGCTTGGAGTTTCGAGGTGGGTCATAACATAAATATCGGCATCTAGTCTTTCGTCATGCATTTGTCGCGCGAAAAAATTATGTTTTGCCTCTCTTGCGATACCATCATCGCTTTCGTATTCCTCTTTAAAGGGCAGCTCTCCTCCGCGACATTTTACATCAACTTTTATACCAGATGGAAGTAAAAGATCATATCCGAGAGGGTGATCCACAGGATTAATTCCTGGCATACCTAGTTTGTTGCGAATTACCATTTCTGCAAGCGCACCAAATCCTTGTTGCACCGAACTGCCTCTTTCTGCTCCTGTCCGATTCTGATTTGCAGAAATATACTCTGCTGTCTTCTGTCTCAATCGAAAACCAAGCTCATCAGTGAGTTTTACTACTATTGGCTTTGGCAGATGATATTTATACATAATTATTTAACAAAATAGTCCAAAGGTTTTTTGTAAAGTTTTGCGAACTCTTTCAATTGCAAAACATCAAATCGCCTTTGTCCTGATTCAATTTTTGAAAGGTAAGACTGTGTCTTTCCAAGTTTCTTAGAAACTTCAACTTGCCCAAGCCCAGACTCAAGACGCGCCTTTTTCAAGCGTTCAACGATTACATTATGGTCTTTTGTATAAATTGCTCTAGGCATTATTTAGTAAGTATAGTATTCCATTGTGTATTATTCCAAACTGCCATATAATGTATTCATGATGTCCGCCCCGAATTTCGCCAAAACAAAAAGAGGAGCAAATGGAAAATTCCGCTACCCCGCCTCGCGCCGTCGCACTCTGGTCTTGCGAAGTTCCAAGTATTTACTTCTCACCCTCCTTTTCCATTTGGCGACATCCGAATTCAAAAACAAACGAGCGTACGAGGCAGTTTCAAGCCACCACGCACGCGGGGCGTGCGATTAGTCCTTTCGTTCAAAATAGGTTCGAGCAAATGCTAAAATAACACCACCAGATAGTACTTCTAATTTTTTCAGAGAGGAGATTATCATTTTCCCCAAACAATGTGTCCATTTATGTCGTGTTTTTCATAAATTTCTAAAACATCAGCGCAGAAATTCATTAATTCTTGATTTTTCTCACTTTTTGCCAATTCGTATAAA
>JBBAAK010000030.1:0-2931 GCA_041658345.1 Candidatus Altimarinota bacterium | reverse complement strand
TTTCAAGCGCGGGATATAAAATTTCCTCGACAAGTTTGTTGATGCGATGTGCTTCATCGATAAATAAAATTTCGTGCGGTTCAATATTACTTAAAATTGCTGCTACATCTCCCGCTTTTTCAAGCGCTGGTCCAGTCGTTGATCGCACCTGAACTCCCATTTCTTTTCCCACCAAATATGCGAGCGTTGTCTTTCCCAAACCCGCCTGACCATAAAAAAGAAGATGGTCACAACTTTCACCTCTTTTTTTTGCAGCATCAATAATTAAGCGTAGATTTGTTTTTGCTTTTTCTTGGCCCACATATTCATTCCATGTTCCTGGGCGGAGCGCGAGATCAAACCCAATCTCGTTGTTATTTTTTTCTTCTTTTTTTGCGCTCATGTATCTTTATTTTACCGCACATTTACTCTAAAGTGTATTATTTTGCTCAAAAATCCGCACGTTTTAACGGGGTTGACATTTTTTTTGATCTACGTATGATAGTTCCTAGTAAAGAAGAGGAGACGTTTGAAATGCTGTTTTTTACGAAAAACGCTGGTTTTCTGCCGCCCCATAAAGGCTATTGACAAATTATCACAGGTATGATAGAATACTAACAGTATCCTGATAATAGACCTGTGGGTAAACGGATTTCTTCTTAGAAACTTTAGGATTATCTTGCTCCGGCTCGGTAACTCCTCGGAAAAATCAGTCTTTTTCTGAAATATAATTTCGGAGAATGTGTTTCACACGGCCTAACGGCTTTTTACCCACGGATCTATCATCAGGATTTTTTAATAATTTAATTAATATATTGAAGGAGAAGTTGAAATGAAAACAAGAATGACGTTTCTTATTGTAGTTTTTTTATTTTTGTGGATCATCGCTGTACTTGGCGGAGCGGGCGCCATACTCAGTGTTGTGTTCGCAGAAATAGGGGATGGCGATGTATATAATGGATTGGTCCATGATGTACACAGAAACTCGAGTTTTTTTAATTCATCTGATCAAACTATTAACTCCATTTTGGTTATACCACAATACTTTTTTAAAACGTATAGTGGTCAATGGGGATGGGGAAATATGTTTTTAGGTTTTTTAGGTTTTTTATCTTTATTGTTGGTTTTTCCATCACCGGTATATTTTGAAGATAGAAAACTTAGCGCTTTTATATTTGGTGTATTTGGGTTTTTGTACACCTCATATTGGGCATTCACAACGATTTTTGTGGTAATAAACTTAATCTCTGGGGAGCGTCTTACGGAAGTTTATACGTGGGGTTGAGAAAATTTAAAATGCCGCAAAATTTTGCGGCATTTCTGTTTTTTCTTTCTAACCCCTAACAATCTAATCTCTAGACCCTTCCTCCGAATGAGGATCTCTGCCCGTCTGGCAGGCGGGCGCCTTCGGCGGAAACCACTATCCAAACCACTCAATCTTTCCCGCCAAGCGTTCCACCTCGGCAATACTTGTTTTTCCTTTTAACACTTTTAAGAATCCATCTTCTTGGAGCATCACCATCCCTTCTTTTTGCGCAACTTCTTTTAATTCAATTTCAGTTGGGTTTTTATAAATTAGTTCTTCTATTTTTTCCGAGATCGCAAAAAGTTCAAATATTGAAATGCGTCCGCGATATCCAATTCCCGCGCAGGCCGGGCATCCTTTTGGTCCATAGATTGTGTACGTTTCATATTCTTTTTTATCCACACGTGTTGGAAGCCCCGCTATAAATGTTTTTATTTTTTCTTTTTGTTCGTCGCTTATTGCGATAGGTACCTTACATTCTGGACAAAGCACTCGCACAAGACGTTGTGCGATCACGAGATTTAATGCGGGTCCGATAATTTGTGTTTTTGCGCCCAAATCAATAAGACGAGGGATTGCACCCACCGCATCGTTTGTGTGAAGTGTTGAAAATACAAGGTGTCCAGTGAGCGATGCGTTCATCGCGATTTCAGCCGTTTCTTTATCTCTAATTTCTCCCACAAGCACAATATCCGGATCTTGACGTAAGATTGAACGAAGACCGCTTGCAAATGTGTAATTTGCGTCGGCATCAACTTGTGTTTGTGAAATTCCTTCGAGATGATATTCAATTGGATCTTCAATGGTAATAATTTTTATTTCCGGATTAGTAATAAATTTTAAGAATGCATAAAGCGTGGTTGTTTTTCCTGATCCAGTTGGTCCCGTATTTAAAATAAGTCCGTTTGGTCGATCAATTTCCTTTTTTATAATTTCAAGATCGTCGAGTCTCCACCCTAATTCTTCCAAGTTTGCTTTTAAGGAAAGCGGATCAAGAAGACGAAGCACGAGCGTTTCGCCATATTCAGAGGGGATTACAGAGGTTCGAACCTCAATGTCGCGATCACTTAGTTGTATGGTGAAGCGACCGTCTTGCGCCTCATCATGAATGTTTAACTTTAAATTTGAAAGAAGTTTTATTCGCGTGACCACTGATTTATATACGAGGGGAGTAAATTCGGAAAAAATAGTGTGGAGAAGTCCATCAACACGGAGACGCAACGAATTTTCGTTTTCGCCCGGCTCAAGATGAATGTCCGATGTTTTCATTACCATCGCTCCAGCGAGAATGATTTCGAGAATTTGTGAAGTATATGGACTTTTGAAATTTTTTAGAGCGGAAGTAAAATCAGCAAGGCCCTTTATTTGTGTCTGAAATTCTTTGATGTGCGCTTCGTTAATTTCTACACTTCCCGAAATCTCTTTAGTGTCAGTCACATATTGGTAATATGACCACCCGTGATTCAATGACACCATTGAAGAAACCGAAATATGAAGCTCAAATTTTTGTTTTAATGAGTCAATGAGAATTTTTGATTCGGGAAGCGCGGGGTTAAACGCAACAATAAAAAGTTTTTTCTGATTAATTTGAAATGGAGCAATAAACGCCTTTTTTGCTTCCTCTTCTTTTATTATTCCAAGCGCCT
>JBBAAK010000029.1:0-3551 GCA_041658345.1 Candidatus Altimarinota bacterium | reverse complement strand
GACGATTGCGAGTTTTCCACGTCGAAGCGATTCAAACTCGAAGAGCGCTGTAAAAAGAACAACAATTCCTGCAAGTGAAAGAATTGCAAGATGTCTTGGTTCCCGCAATAACGCACCGAGTTGATCAAATATAAATGGAAAGATAGCAACAATGCCCGACGCGCCGATAAAAAAAAGAGATTTCCAGATACCGATGGCACGAGTTGATTTTTGTATAAAAAAATCGCCGAACCCCCAACATAACAATGCTCCAAATGCGAATAATATTCCTTCCATAGTTATTATTTATTAAGTGCGCGTCGGAGCATTTTTGCTTTTTTCACATATATCATACCCCTTGTTTTTATTGACGTGCCGACAATTGCTCCATTTGCAACAGAAAGTTGTTCGCGTATATTTTCTTTTCGTATTCCCGCGCCCACAAAAATTGGAAAGTCGGGAAATGCTTTACGTACCTCCTGTATTTTTGACAGTGGTGTTTCTTTTCCTGTCGCTTCCCCAGTGATAATAAGTCCATCTGACTCGTGCGCAATCGCCTGGCGCGCTGACGCAATGAGTGAACGGGAGACAATCATGGTTTTATATTTTACTTGAATGTCGGTGAGAAGAAGTAATTCAGGAAAAATTTCTTTTTTATATTTTATTATTTTTCGTGGATTTGGATGTATTTCTCCCCAGCGTGAAGAGACATGATCAACAAATACATCAAGTCGTGTAAACTTCGCACCAACAACTTTTGCAATTGAAAATGATGATTTCCAATCATTCAACATTATTTGTACGCCAACTGGTATTTTCGCGTGTTTACATACTTCTTGTGCAATAACGGTAAAGTTTGCAATTTGCGCGGGATTTGCGAACTCTGTATGCGGTTTGTCGTTTTCGTTTTCTATAAGTGCGCCATCAAACCCAGCGGATTGAAGCGCAAGAAGATCGCGAAGTGCTTTTTCCGTTGTTTTTTTTATTCCTTCAAACCCACTAATTGAAAGAAGTGGCGAGAGATGAATCATGCCGATAAGTATATTGTTTTTTTTCTTAAATATTTGCTGTATGGTCATAAAAAAGGTTACTTATTCAGTAACCTTTTTATTATATCCACGATAGATGTTTTGGCCAATGCTCAAGAAAGTCTTTTTTTCCACTCCATTCAGGAGAGGCGGTGGCGAGTATTCCTGTGAATATGCCATTTTTTGCCTGCGCTGAAAGCGAAAGAAGATTTTTTACACATTGTGTTTCGTTATAGCAGGAATGATACAATCTTGATTCATCACACACCCCGCGTAACGCTTCTCTTCCAAAGAGCACTGAAAGTTCGTCTGCACTTGTGAGTGGTACTACGACGCGTCCACGTTCGTTTAATATCATCTCAGATGGACGGCAATATATATTCGGAAACGCGCACTCAAGAGAATCATTCAATATTTCACCCTCTTTTTCGGAAAACCCCAGTTCGTTAAGGAATCCTGGAATGTTTGGATTCTTGCTGAAAAAGAAAAGTGGCTGAAATTTAATGCCGAGTTTATGAAGTTCAAGAACAACTGTCCCGTAACATCCAGAATCAATGAATGTGAAATCATTCTCGCAAGAATTTTCTTTTAGGTATTGCTTGAGAAGCGGATGACATAAGATGGAGACATCTCCCGAAAGTTCGTCTGGGATACCGCAGTTCTGTCTGTTTAAATAGAGTTTCTTCCAGGAGTGTGTATTTGGAATTTCTTGAAGTGGTTTTGCATCTCGGAGTATGAGTGCAATTGATTCATGTGCCGCGCGATTTTTTATCCATATTGCCCACGAGGCGATAACTGGTGCCCATGTCCTTCCGAGACGATAGAAAAAATGTATTGCATATTCCTCTGAACTATGCGATGCGAGCACGAGACTTTCAACGAATGTTTTTGCAACTTCGCTTCCGAGTTCTTTTTGCATTGTGTCCAAATAGTTTTTCCAGATTGTTTTCATGATACTCTTCCGTTATTTTGTTGTTAAAAATCTTATTAAAAATGGCCCCGCTCTAGGGCCATTTTAGAATATTCATAGAATGTTTGAGAAAATTATAAACACTTTAAAATAGCCACAAGCGGGAATAATGCGGTACGACGGCAGATATTTTCATGGATTATATACATTGTATTTATATTAATAACACACTCTTTTGAAATAGTAAAATCTTGTCCAAATTCCTGAGTTAAGCTTTGTGTGCCCGGAGGGATTCGAACCCCCAATACAACAATACTCCAAATGCGAATAATATTCCTTCCATATTTTTAAACCCTTGTACCCCCGGCAGGATTTGAACCCACAACCTCTTGGTTCGAAGCCAAGCGCTCTATCCGTTGAGCTACGGGGGCATTTAAGTGATACTTGTCCCGTTACAAAATCGCGCAGTGATTTCTGTGCGTGGGTCCATTTTCCGCCAAAGCCTGCCTGTGGCAGGTAGGGCGGACAGGCACCACGGGCGCGATAGTATCATTCTAATGCGTTTTGTATTGAATTATCAAATGAAATAAAAAAGCCGGTATGTATAACCGGCGTATTTTATTTTATTGAAGTTGAAGCCACGCACCTGAACTGGAGTTTCCATTGATTCTATCAATTTTTACCATCTCTACGAATTTCTTCAGCTGATCTCGTAGTTTTGAATCGGGTGTATAATCAATCAATTCTTCCAATGTTATAAGAATAATTGATCGTTCTACTTCAGATGCTTTGGGTTTGCTTTTTTCTGTGGTGAGTTCATCGTCGAGTTTTTCATACAACTTTTCTTCTTTTTCGAGTTTCTCCTGCAACATCCCGATTTTTTCTTCTAGCTCAATTTCTGTTTTTACATCAGGAATCGTGCATTCAAGATTTTTACAAAACTCAAGCGCATCCTCAGCGAGTGCCTTACTTATTTCTATCTTTTTTCTGAAATCTTTTATGAGTTGAAAAAGATCGGTTATCTTTTCTTCTTTGTTCATAACAACTCCACTATTTTGTTTTTACGTACTATCCTCAAAGTAAATTCTTTTTAATTATTTGTCAATTTTCCCATAAGTGCTTTAGAATGAATAGGCATATGAAAGAGTTTTTAATTCCAAAAGAAATACAGAATATTGCGGAGATGCTCATACAAAATGGCTATGTGGCCTATCTTGTGGGCGGGTGTGTCCGCGATCTTTTAATTGGCGATCTGTCAACTGGCGGACCAAAAGATTGGGATATCACCACAAATGCACACCCTGAAGAAATACAAAAACTTTTTCCCGACAGTGTGTATGAAAATAATTTTGGGACGGTGGGAATAAAAACAAGATCAGAGGAGCCGACATCAAAAGTTGTTGAAGTGACCACGTTTCGTATCGAGGGAACATATTCAGACAAGCGCCACCCCGATGAAATAAAATTTGCAAAAACGGTTGAAGAAGATTTATCACGCCGAGATTTCACGGTGAATGCGATGGCGCTTGCGTTAACCGAAAACATACAACAAACAACTCACAACAAGAAAGAACAAAAAGTTGTTAGTGGTAGGTTGTCAGTTGTTGGTTCTCTTATTGATCCGTATGGTGGGC
>JBBAAK010000028.1:0-3572 GCA_041658345.1 Candidatus Altimarinota bacterium | reverse complement strand
CTTGGGGACATGATAGGCCAAACATTTCCAAAAAATTCGTTTCATTTGCAATACGCATTTAAATCCGGGGTAAAAGTGGACGCGGTTTTAAAAACTGACGCAGGGCTTTTGTGTATTGATTCGAAATTTCCCATGGAGAATTTTACCGCCATGCACAAAGGGGAGACTGAGAGTTTGCGAGCGGCTGCTAAGCGTCAATTTGCAGTAGATGTCAAAAAACATGTCAATGATATAAGTAAAAAATATATCTTGCCGGAAGAAGGAACCATGGATTTTGCACTCATGTATATCCCTTCGGAATCGGTGTATTACGAAATTGCAAATATAGAAGATCTCATGGATTATACCCGTAAAGCCCGTGTATATCCTGTATCTCCCAATACGCTTTATGCACATTTACAAGTCTTGTTGCTTTCGTTTCAGGGGAAAGACTTGGAACAAAAATCACATGAAGTGTTTCGACTTCTTCGTGCCATCCAAAAAGATTATACGAAAGTTGAAGAAAATATCAGCGTGTTGGGAAAGCATGTCAACAATGCGTATAATTCCATGAGTTCTGTTTCAGGCGCATTTAGTTTGTTGGGACAAAAACTTTCACAAACGCAATCAATTGATGCTCCAGACGATTGAGAGAAAATCATGTTAACAAAAATAAAACATACGGTTGGAGAATTTTTGCCGGCCCTCAGGTCGCCAAATTATAGGTTATATTTTTGGGGTCAAGGCATCTCTCTTGTCGGGACGTGGATGCAAGATATTGCTCAGTCATGGCTTATTTATCCCGTGTTGACCAACAATAAATCTCTTCTTGGAATAGTCAGCTTTGTCAATCTTATTCCGACTGCAGTGCTCGCTTTATTTGCAGGAGTGCTTGTTGATCGCGTAAATAGAAAAAAGGGGCTTATAGCGACACAGTCAGCATTTGCACTCATTGCGTTTATTTTGTGGCTTTTAATTGTGACAAAGTCTATTGCAGTTTGGCATGTGTTAGTGGCGACATTTATGACTGGTGTTGTGTTTGCGTTTGATATGCCGTTTCGTCAGTCTTTCATGATTGAGCTTGTTGAGAAGAAATATTTCAGCAGCGCTATTGGACTTAATGCTGCCATATTTAATGCGGCTCGTGCTATAGGGCCCGCTATCGCAGGAGTTCTTATAGCAACGATTGGAATTTCTACAGCATATTTAGTCAATAGTATTAGTTTTTTTGCGCTCATTTTTGGCGTGCGAGCCATACATGTTTCAAAAAAGACGGAGATTGTAGTCCATACACCATTCAAAACGGGTTTTTATGAGGGAATTAATTACATCCGAACCAATAAAGTGCTTGCCGTGTTGTTGGGTATTTTATTTTGTCTCACGTTGTTTACGTGGCCGCTTGCGACATTACTTCCGGTTTTTGCCCATGATATATTTCATATGGATGAATTAGGATTTGGACTTCTTCATGCATTTTTTGGCATGGGGGCACTGGTTGCGGCATTGTTATTTTATAAAATATTTACGGTGACAAAAAATATATATCGATTGCTTGTGATCGCGATGTCTCTGGCTGTCACGACGCAAATACTTTTTTCATTTTCAACGATTTTTGTCCTATCGTTGCTTCTTCAGTTTATTGGCGGTTGGGCAGTGATCACCGTCATCACATTTTGTAATACACTTTTGCAAACCACCGTGCCGACAGAGCTTCGTGGACGCATTGCCAGTTTTTATTCGCTCGTTTTAATCGGCGGGATGCCATTTGGAGGATTGTTGGGAAGCCTTGGCGTCGCGACAGTTGGACCCCGTATGACAGTGGGTATTTCCGGAGTATTATTAGCTATATCTACTTTTGTACTTATTAGCTTGACACGGGGAAAATTTCAAACAAAACTTGCAGAGCTAGTATAATTTTATGATGAGTTATTATATATTATAATGCCATTATTTATGTTATCATGTTTTAAAACATGATAACATAAAATGGATTATAAAATATGGAAAAAACTTATTATTCTATAGGAGATGTTATAATAGATGAATGAAATTTGTTCTTTTTCATGGAGCGTTTGGAAGCCCTGGGAGTAATTGGTTGCCAGAGTTAAAAGATAAGTTAGAATCACTTGGTCAGGAAGTTGTAGCCCCCACTTTTTCTGTAGACACTTGGGATCATATTACTCGTTTGGGTCAGAATGTCAGATCTGCTAAGCAGAATCTTAATAATTGGATCACTGAATTTGATAAGATTTATAAAACGTTTCGAAAAGGAGAAAAACTATGTTTTATCGGTCATTCACTCGGACCGCTTTTTATTCTCCATCTTGTTGAGAGATACAACATAAAATTGGATAGCGCTATTTTTGTTTGTCCATTTTTAGAGAAGCTTAATAAAGCCTGGCAAATAGACCACGTCAATGAAAGTTTTTATAAGTCGGATTTTGATTTTGGCACACTTATAAAACTGATCCCCATTTCTTATGTAATTTATGCAAAAGATGATCCTTATGTACCAGTTAAATCTGCACGTACTTTTGCGTTGAATATGAAAAGTCATATTATTGAGTCAGAAACAGGAATGCATTTTAACAGCGATGCAAAATGTACGTCTTTTCCATTGGTTTTAGAGTTATGTAAAACACGTTTACAAAAGGGAAATACGCAGAATTATTTTTCCGTTGTATAATTACTCCACGGTGACAAAAAATTCCTTAGATGTACGAACATTAAATGAAGAACAAAAAGCGGCTGTGGAGTTTGGGGATGGCCCCTTGCTTATCATTGCTGGTGCTGGGACGGGGAAAACCACGGTGGTTACGGAGCGCATTAAACATATTATTTCCTCTGGTCGGGCAACTGCGTCAGAAATCTTAGCACTTACATTTACGGAAAAGGCAGCGCGAGAAATGGAAGAGCGTGTGGATGTAATCATGCCGTATGGATATACGAACATGTGGATCTCTACGTTTCACAAATTTTGTGATCGCTTATTAAGGCAGGAAGCAATTCATGTGGGACTTAATCCTGCATACAAATTAATGACTGATACTGACGCCACGATGCTTATAAGACAGAATCTTTTTAATTTTGATCTTGAGTATTTCAGACCTCTTGGAAATCCTACGAAGTTTATAAGCGGTATTTTGCAGCATTTTTCAAGGCTTCAGGATGAGGATGTGTCGCCTGAGCAATATAAAAAGTGGGTAAAAGATTTAAGAATTAAGAATAAAGAATTAAGTGAAGAAGAGAAATTAGAAATACAAAAGTATGAAGAGTTGGCAAAAACGTATAAAGCGTACCAAGAACTGAAGGTAAAAGAGGGTCTCATGGATTTTGGAGATTTAATTACACAAACTCTCCATCTTTTTCGTACGAGGAAAAATTTATTGGCGTACTATCAAAAGCAATTTCGATACATGTTGGTCGATGAGTATCAGGATACCAACATTGCACAAAATGAGTTAGTTGCGCTTCTTGCAGGGGACAAGCAAAATATCACTGCGGTATGTGATGATGATCAATCGATTTATAAATTCAGAGGGGCAGCAGTATCAAACGTGTTATCTTTTCGTAAGCATTTTAAAAAAGCACAT
>JBBAAK010000027.1:0-3573 GCA_041658345.1 Candidatus Altimarinota bacterium | reverse complement strand
GTTGAAGTTTGAACGACTGCAAAAGTGGTGCGTAGATGTGAACGATCGGCAGAATCGAGTTGTTTACAAGGCACTTTATATAAAACAGGAAGAATGGGAAAAAGATAAACTCAAAAACTTTGATGAGGTCGTGAGGGTGTTTGAATTGAAATAATATGACAAATATACCAGGATTTAAATTTTTAAAAGATGCACCAATCGGTAAAGATACCGAGGGTTTCTTCGATTTTTACCACAAGAATGTTGCCCCCGCTCTGAAAACAATCATCGAGAACGACACCTGCGTACACACGATAGGTCTATTTGGAAGATGGGGCACAGGAAAAAGCACTATCATAAAACTCCTGAAAGATGAGGGTATAACTGATAGCCAAGTGGTTGAGTTTGATTGTTGGAAGTATGAAAATGACTCATTGAGACGACAGTTACTACTTCAGATTGCAAAAGATCTAGGCATAAGTCGAAAAGAGATAGAAAAACTTGAAAAAGATTTATATTTCTCAGTTAGTGAGACCGTGGAGGAGAAAGTCAGTATATCTTGGGCACACTTGAAAAAGGTAGGAATAATTTCTCTTGCCTTCCTTCTCCCGATAGGTTTTTTTAGCTGGCAATTATTCCCAGATATAGTTCATCAATGGAAACTTTGGATAGGCACCACGCTTTCAATGGTTCTTTCTATTGCTCTGTTGGCCGAAAAAATACTTGGCGACGATTTAAGGAAAATCATCATGATTTCCCCAATAACAAGTTCAAAAGCTCAATTGAACTCTCCAGAGCAATTTGAGCACTCGTTCATCAAGATTCTTAAGCGGGCAGATTCTAAAAGTAAGAAAATCGTGATAGTTATTGATAACCTAGATCGTGTTGATTCAAAAGTTGCAACAGAAGTCTTAGCAACACTCAAAACATTTCTTGAGATTGGTGACGCTAATCTCGGAGGCAAACAAGTCATCTTTTTGGTGCCGTGTGATTTTGAAGCAATAAAAAAGGCGGCTCCAAGCGCTGAACTTGCTGATGAGTTCCTACGAAAGATATTCAATGTTGTTTTGTGGACACCAGAATTTATTAACACCGATATTCGCTCATTTATTGCTGATCAAATAAAGCAAACTGGTGACATTAGTAAGTTTCTTGATGATGAAGATGTGCTTCTTGTAATTGAGTCGGCATTTGCAAATAGCCCAAGAGAGATCAA
Organism: Candidatus Altimarinota bacterium; assembly: GCA_041658345.1. GTDB lineage: Bacteria > Patescibacteriota > Gracilibacteria > UBA1369 > 2-02-FULL-48-14 > JBAZYV01. The sequence continues at coordinate 2,378 of JBBAAK010000027.1, read as the reverse complement.
GCAGTTTATAAATAACCTCATCTCATCCCTCATTGTCGCTTTTAAGTCAGAGGTTAAAGATATCGTAGAGGGCAATATTGCTTATATGGCGAAGGTACTTGTACTTATGCATAAGTACCCAGTCGCATTTCAGAACTTAAAAAAATCTTGGTATTCGCCCGAAGAAATTGTTTCTACGTATGACACTGTTAAGATCAATGAGGAGCAGGAGCCATTTAAGGAAGGTTTTAAAAGTTTCATGCTAAGCACTAGTCGCATTACAGTCAGTGATGCAGAGCCATTCATATATCTGAAAAAACCTGTAGTATCTGCTCAACTTAAAGACGCTGAAGGTATTCGCCTCGGTCTTATTGAAGGAAAAGAAACGGAGACAAAAACGTTGATGCAGACAGAAACAAACAAATCAGCTCTAATAGAGTTTGTTATTTCTGTATTGAATAAATACCAAAATCAACCAGAGATATTGAGGAACATTTTTAAGACCCAGCTGGTAATTTTTCAAGAGCTCGGATATACAAGCAAAGAATACTTAAACAGAGTCGGAACATTACTTGATAGTAAGGTTTGGCCATACTTTATGGAACTCCCGACAAAAATTATTTTCAGCTTTTTACTGGTTCAAGCTCAGCTCGATAAAAATACAATAAAGAATATTGTCGAGAGATATCTTATTTCGCTTTCATCAACAGAGGAATTCAAGAATTTTCAGAAGATAGACCAGCTAAAAATTATTGTTGAATGTTTACTTGCAAACCAAGACCTACTCACCACTGATCAAAAGAATAGGTTTGCTCAAGCAATTGAACAACTGTACTCGGGCAGAGAGGATGTTGTCAGTTTATTTGTCAATGCAAAAAACCAGAAACTGCTTCTTACAAGAAAGACGCTTGAGCAGTTTATTCAAACAACCAACCCTGAAAATTTCCCACTCAGAGTTGAAATATTCCTAGGTCTTAAGGAAATAATTTCTGGCAGTAAGCTATTCGGCGTGCTCACTCAAAAGATTTCTGAATTGCTTACACTACTAAATACAAAAACACCTGCCTACAGTGATGAGAAGGAAAATTATTTACAACAGGCACTCAAACTTATTAACGAGTTCGGTAACGATTTGGATCAAGTAGGAGTAAAAGAACGTCCCGAGTTCATTCGTTTGGCAGTGCAGACATTCAACAATATTGGCAATTGGGACCAGCGTGCAACCCCAATGAATATCCTTGTCTTTCTTGAAGATATTGCAGACCAGAGTCAGAAAACTGAAATAAAGAACTTGCTCATTCAATTCCTACAAAATGCAAATCCGACTGTAGTTAAAGCCTTCTTTGACTATTGGACAGTGGAGTATACCCAGGAGTTAATTCAAGAGGTGTTTACACACTTGCAGGCTAGAATAGTGAGCGACCAAAACTTTGCAAAGACTATTTATGCTCATGCAAATGAAGTGTCTCGCCTCCAACTCATTAGCCACCTGATAAATAACCAGCACGATACGGCGATTGATTTCCTCAACAGCCTAGACATAGGTGAGTACAACAGAGTGGAGGCGATAAAGGTATTGCTAACTAAGGCTCAAGGATTGGGAGCGTCGGAGCGTGTCAGAATCTATGACTTTGTATCGACAAAAATAAATGACAATGACGACACTGCTCTAAAAGATATTGTCGCTGAGCAGATTAAAAACCTTCTTAATCAAGATAACGATACAAATGCATCTGTTGGGTTTAACTTCTTCACTAAAGCGGATTTCTTGAGTAAGGAAAAGCAGAGAGAAATAGTGAAGTCTACACTTGAGTTCTTGCGACAAGCTGGTAAAACAATAACTACAAACAACAGACAAGCAATCAAGGCTATAGCCCACCTCTTTGATATACTTCAGGAAACACCGAAGAACGATTTTGTTTATTTGCTGTTTAGCCTCATCAAGCCAGACAAAAGTGAAGATATTCTCAAGATGGTATTGGAGAACTTAAACCAAATTAAACCGAAGTTTGCTGATTACGAAAAAGATTTTAAGGACTTATACGAAACGCTCAAGTCTTGGAATGCAGAAAACACTCAGAAAATTGTCTCAGAGTCTATTTTGGAATTAAGACCCACTACAAGATTGAGTAAGGACGAAAAAGAATATTGGGATGAGATTGAGAAATTATCATCAGAAAATAAAGGGAGCTAAATTTTGTTTTCTCCTGTCTCACAAAATTTAATTTGTGCGCGCGAATGGGTGGGATAGTCCGTCTGTAATCAGATGGACTGGGTCAAGCGCATTTGCATTTGAGCCTCGGACATTTCCGCTAGGGCGTCCATGACTAAAGGATGAGTGCCGCCGTAATCTTGCAATGCTAAAATCTAAAAGCGAAAGCGACACCACATACAACCAA
>JBBAAK010000026.1:0-4114 GCA_041658345.1 Candidatus Altimarinota bacterium | reverse complement strand
GCAAAATCCGCAATCCATTTTTGAGCTTTATCAGCTCATATTCTTTTTGTTTCATATAGAGAAATAATAGCTCACCAATAAAAAAACGGCAATAAATTGCCGTTTATAAAAAGAAATGAGCCTCCTGTAAAAAGAAGAGTTTTTGGTGACTGTCTTTGTCTTTCAATTTAATTCTTCTCTCAAGTACTCCGCAAGTTCGCTGATTTCAAGATAATAATTATAGCAATTCATTTAGTTTTTCTACGCTAATATCGGCGTCTCTCAAAATACTTTTGAGAACTTTTGGATGGAGAGTTTTATTCGCATGGAAAGGGACGGTAACGCGTTTTTCTTCTTTATTTTTATAGATCTTATGACTGCCACTCTGCCTTGATAAAATAAAGCCGACCTTTCCAAGGACGGCGATAATTTCTTTAGCAGTCAATCTGGGAAATTTTTGAAGCATGTCGGCTAAACAGCAACCTCAATAGTGGACAAACTCACAGATGCTACTGCTGGCACTTCTTCTCCACCAACAATCTTATCTTTCAAGTGAAGTTTAATAGCGTCTTTAATGTTTTCCAGGGCTTGTTCATAATTATCGCCTTGAGTATAACAGCCCTGAAGTTCCGGACAAAAGACGAAGTAACCATCTGCGTCTTTTTCAATAACAATTGAAAAGCGGTAGTGTCTCATAATAGTTACATAATAACAAAGTCCGTTTGAAAAATCAAATCTACTGTGTAGTATTGTAAATAACCACAAAAACCCTTTAAAATAGAGGAGTTTTTGCTGTCTAGTATATCTTTCAATTTAGTTTTTCTCTCAAGTACTCCGCAAGTTCGCTGATTTTTACTCTCTCCTGTTTCATTGGATACTATAACGCAGATTCAGAATCTATCTAGCGAGGAAGTTCCACCACGGCTTCCGAATTTGTTCCACTACCCCCGTTTGCGCGTTCACGCTCGCGGTGATCGGCACTGTTACCTTAAACAGACCTAGGATTTTTGCCTCTTTTGTTGAGACCACCTCATATAATACCGCCGTCTCTTGTTCTCTTTCTTCTGTAGTTATCTTCACGCTCTGCAACTGCATTGGTAATCCCACCTTGTCATTAACCGCAACTACCGCGCTGTCTGGCATAACTTTCAATTCCTGACCGGAAACGAACAGCTTTCCTTGGTCTCCCTTCACGGTCTCTTCCGTTGATACCGATGCTGTGATGCCGCTTCGCGAAATCGTAAGAGTCCCATCGGTCGCTTCTTTCTGGATAATGATTGGAATCTGACCACTTACAACTACCTTCAATCCCTCCGCCGGCGCTACACTGATTTCTTTCTTTTTTGTCACATCACTCACAGTGATCTGCCCCGAACTGAAAGTAACGGAAAGACTACTTGGTGTTGGGGAAACAAATATTGTTGGAATCAACGGTTTCAAACACTCTCCTTCTTTGCTTAAAATATATTCAGATGGACATTTCCCGTCAGACGGTTTTATTGTGATTTGACCTTCTCCACTAACCGATGGGGCGACGATGAGTTTTCCCGGAACGCTGTATGCGTCTATCTTCAAACAATCTTTTCCGTCCTCACTCGTTATGTAAGCGTCAGAACATTTCCCATTTGATGGCGAGAGAAAACCACTTCCCCGACTTATAACTGTGGGGCTGATGAGTACTCTAGGACTGGCCGATTTGTAGCACTTGCCCTCGTAGCATGTCAAACCAGAACCACAGTCAACGTCAGTTTTGCAAGCAATATTCAGTACCTGACCACTTTCCGTCAGCACGGGTAGAGAAGTTATTGTTAGAGGAGATTGTGTTAGAGGAGAAGGAGTTGGTGTTAGAACAAATGGTTTCACGCACAGCGCTTGTTGATTAGTCAGGAATACGGCATCTTTATACTCTGGTTGAGTATATAACACCTGCCAACCACCTATAGAAATTAAATTTCCGGTATTTAAGTCAATAATCGCAGTTTTTCCGTTTAGATCAGATTTATATGTTGTGATGTTCCACACATAAGAATTAACGTTTCCATAAAAGAAATGTATTTTTGCAGTGTATTTTTCTGCACAATCATCAAAAGCACCATTATTTTTTGCTATTTCAATTGCCTTTTCTTTCGTTATCTCAAAAGGCATACATTTGGTTTTGTCAGCAACACAATTGGGAAGTTCTTCCGCGTTAGTGCCATACCCATTACCAATCTCCCAGACCCCGTTCTTAAAATTAAACCAAATGGTTACAGTAATGTCTTGACTATAATCACCGACTGCAATCTTGTGAGTATATTGCACAATTCTTAAATTACTATTAGGAGTATCTGTGGGATAGGGTTTGTCTCCAAGATATTCAAAATTTCTACCAAAATACTCCTGCCCTACCTGTGAAATGATGTATCCATCAGCAGGCTTCTTAAAATCATACAGTGTCGTTGCGGTAGCTATTGAACCGCCTGCTAACAAAACTAATACGGAAAGTAAAATTATTTTTTGTTTCATATGCCTTTAAGATACATCCCTTTTTTGGAAAAGCAATATAGTTATCCACAGGTATCCCCTGGCGGCAAAAATCAATAGTTAGATTGGTTGAGTAATTACAGTACAGTATAAAGCTCAACTATTGAGTTTGTTTTTTAAGTAATCGCCGAGATCATTTATTTTTACTCTTTCTTGTTTCATAGTGTCTCTATCGCGAACCGTAACCGAATCGTCCTCTAAAGTGTCAAAATCAACAGTAACGCAAAATGGCGTACCAATCTCGTCTTGCGAGCGGTAACGTTTGCCGATGTTTCCTCGCGCGTCAAACGTAACCATCCATAATTTTTTAAGCATATCGTGAATTGACTGCGCCTTTTCAACTAACTCCGATTTATTAGCCAAAAGCGGGAAGACCGCCACTTTGTACGGAGCAAGTTTCGGATGAAGCTTCAACACTATTCGTGTTTCTTCTTTTCCCTCCTCTTTTGAAATTTGTAATTTGTCATTTGAAATTTTTTCTTCGGTATACGCCTCCATCAAGAAAAATAGCGCCGCCCTATCAACCCCGCCGGATGTTTCAATAACCCACGGAATAAAACGCTCTTTCGTCTCTTCATCAAAATAAGTTAAATCCTTTGTTGAAAACTTCTGATGACGAGACAAATCCCAATCGCCACGGTGATGAATCCCCTCCATTTCTTTCCAATTTGTGGTGAGCTCCGCCGAATCACTTGTGGTGAGTTTATCCGAACCATTGACATCCGGAATATGATATTCAATGTCATACGCCTCGCGAGCGTAATGCGCCCGTTCATCTGGGGCATGCTCTCTAAATCTTATACTTTCTTCCTTCATACCGAGCATCACGTACCACTCTTTCCGTTTCGCTTTCCAATACTCCATCCATTTATTTCCTTCTTCATCTTTTGGCGCAATATAAAACTGAAGTTCCATCTGCTCAAATTCGCGCGAGCGGTATGTTAATCCTCCCGGCGTTATCTCGTTTCTAAACGCTTTCCCGATCTGCGCGATGCCAAATGGAATCTTGACACGCGTTGAATTAAGCACCTGCTTAAAATTTACATGCACGCCTTGCGTTATCTCTCCGCGCAAATACACTTTTTGCTTTTCCCCCTCAATCACGCCCAAAAACGCCTCAACCATTAAATTAAATTGTTTCGGTTCGGTGAGCTCCCCCTTACACTCCGGGCAATGTGTTTCTCCTTCTTTATTTTGAATTTTGGATTTTGGATTTCGGATTTGTTTAGGATTTGGCGCTTCAGATTTCTTATTTGCGATTTCATCAAGACGAAATCGCTTGTGGCATTTCTTACACTCCACAAGCGGATCGGAAAACGCGTCCAGGTGGCCGGACGCTTCCCATACTTTTGGATTCATCATAATCGCGGCATCTAAACCGACCACGTTTTCGTGCTCTTGCGCCATTGATTTCCAAAATTGCTCCTTGAGGTTGCGTTTTAATTCCACGCCCAGCGGACCATAATCCCACGTACCCGCGAGACCGCCATAAATCTCGGATCCCGGATAAATAAAACCACGACGTTTTGCCAAACCTCCTATTTTTTCAAATATATCCATGTGTTTAATTTAAAATTTAAAATTTAAAATTTAAAATTATCGTTATGGTACC
>JBBAAK010000025.1:0-4667 GCA_041658345.1 Candidatus Altimarinota bacterium | reverse complement strand
GGTAAAAAAACTCGCGGAAATAAAAAATGTGTCACTCGAAATTATGCGCGAGCAGATTCTGGAAAACACCAAAAATGCTTTTGGGATAAATTTCCAATAAACATTATCGACGTTCGACGTCGATAATATTTAATCCATCGAAAAACTCAGAACAGGCGAGGGGTTTTAAAGTAGGGAAATATCATTTTTTCATATAAGGGTGTTAAAACCCCTGTTTTTATCTACTTTTTTGTTGGTATTGACTTTTCTATAGTAGTATGTTATACTTATAACAGAAAATTAAAAAAGTGAATAAAGATATTTTTTCTCTCAATTTTGAATGAAGCGCACTTGGCGCAAAAAAAATGAATGAGGCCTTAGGCCGATTGTTTCATCTCACGCACAGGGTGTGTCGTGGGCAAAAAATTTAAAATTTCGAAACTTTGAGGGTAAGGCGGTCATATAACAATGATGCGGCTGTTCCCGATAAGCGGAGAAAAAAAGGAGATTAAAGATGTACAAAATAGTTGAAAACTCAACTGGTGCGCGTCGCGTGTTCTCAATCACTGTTGGTACCCAAGAAGGGTACGGCGATTCTGCAAAAAAACACACATTTGCAGAAATCGTTGATGCGGCAAAAAACTGGATGATGGAAAAGGCCGCATCCGGAAAATCATTTCTCACTGGTTCTGTTTTATCTGGCGAAGTTGTTTATGCATGGCCAGAAGGAGACGGAAAAGCGGGTGGCGGAAGTGAACCTAATGCAATTTTTCAAGGAGAGGTAACCCCTCTCTACGGTAGTCACCTTACCGATGAAGAGGTAAGGGAATTACTAAATGACCTCGCCTCTTATCTTGGTGGAAAATTGGGTCAGACTCGCGTGTATCTAAGATACCGCGATGAGGTTTGGATACTCCAAGCCGAAGACCAAATAACACCAACTGGGGAGGGAAAATGAAACTGATAAAACTTGATGATCCACAATGGAATGGAAAAAAAGTGTGGATTAAAAAACAGTTTATCGACAAGTTCAGGAAGTTATATGTTGATCTAACGTATAACGAACTGAAGATCACAACAGGGGATGAATATGGAAATGCCCCCAGATGGTGGAACCTATCTGATGAGAGAATTTATCCAATCATGAGTAGGGCGACACAAATCAGTGGAGATCAAAATCTTCTAGCTAATATTCTAAAAGAAATGGGATTTAGTTTAGAATATTCTGGTGTCTCCGGCTTTGCTACTAGAAATCGGTATATTATCACGAACCCAAATGCAGAAAAAATAAAGGTTCGTGCCCCGTTACTGATTTGTGATAGATTAACGAGAGAGCAAGAACATGCGCTTTCGTTGAATGATCCACAATGGAATGAAAAACGGTACAATTCTTTATACTCAAGTTCTTTCTATGACGCGGAAGAAGAGTATGAAGGAGAAATTGTTGATGTAAAAAAAGAAAGAGCCCTTATTGTTGATGCCATTGAGAAGGCTGGTAAAAAAATTCAGGAAAAAGAAGATGAGAAGTTTGTTGAAAAGTTTCTCAATGCTTCTCAAGATGGAGGATTTTCCGCGACGTTATTAGTTGGCGGAAATGAAGAACTCCAATATCCTATCCCTGAAAGATTTGAAAGATTGACGGAAATAAGGTCAGTAAATACACAAGACCACCGTCAAAATTTGACACATACTTACAGAGTAGTCCTTTTGGATAAATCAAAAATTACAAAAGGATCCACAATTATCATTACAATCCCAGATAACTTAAAAGGGTTAGTGATTGGTAAGGGTGGGGCGAATATTAAAAATATTTGCCAAAAACTTTTCTGTTTTATAAAAATAAAGTAATTTTAGCCCGGACAATGTTCCGGGCTTCTTTTTTATAAAAATAAATGACCCCTCGCGAAAGGGGTCAATGTGTTTTATTCGCACAGAGGCGAACGATGTTTTTTTGCGGATATTATCCCACTGACCGGAAGAATTCGATTTTCCTCCGTTGTGATGGCATAAGACATACGCGCACGCACGCTCGCCATCTCATACTTTCAACGAGCAAATCCGAGTTTGTATAATATCATTTTAATTTCTAAATTCAACCCCCAGGTGCTCTTATGATATGAAAAAACCCTCAAAATAGATGAGGGTTTTTATATATCGTGGCGGGGCCGTTACATCGGTTTTACCTTACGGGGAAGGTATGTTTTGTATATTAGCGAGCCGCCAAAAATATGTTAATAAAAGTCTTCTGCCCTCATTATATACTATTCCGGTGAGATTTGGCGAATTCATTGAGATAATATATCTTTTGAATTAAGATAAAGCAATATGAAGAAGTACGATCCTGGGAAAATAGAGAGAAAATGGCAGGACATATGGGAGAAAAACAATACATATGTCGCTCTCGATAAGAGCCGAAAAGAGAAAAAGTATATTCTTATAGAGTTTCCCTATCCATCAGGAGAGGGATTGCACATGGGTCATTTGCGTCCGTATGTTGCAGGCGATGTGTATAGCAGACTCTTGAGGATGAAGGGATATGAGGTGATGTATCCGATTGGATGGGATGCATTTGGATTGCCCGCGGAGAATTTTGCAATCAAAAAGGGAATACAGCCATCAATTTCAACCGCAAAAAATATTGCGAATGCGAAAGTACAGCTCAAAAGTTGGGGAATGGGATTTGATTGGTCTCGTGAAGTAAATACCACTGATCCAAATTATTACAAATGGACACAATGGATTTTCTTAAAACTTTTTAAAGCAGGATTGGCGTACGAGGCGAAAGGATTAATCAATTGGTGTCCGAGTTGTAAGACTGGTTTGGCAAACGAAGAGGTAGTAGGGGGAATATGCGAGCGATGTGGAACAACTATAGAAAAAAAAGAATTAAGGCAATGGTATTTAAAGATCACCGCATACGCAGAAAAACTGCTTCAAGGATTAAAAACACTTGAATGGGAAAATAAAATAAAGATTCAGCAGGAAAACTGGATTGGCCGAAGTGAGGGTGCAGAAATAACATTTCAAATCTCAAATCTCAAATCTCAAAAATTAGGAGAGATGAAAGTGTTTACGACGAGACCGGACACGCTATTTGGTGCAATGTATATGGTGATTGCGCCGGAACATGAGATTATCTTAAAATTAAAATCTCAAATCTCAAATCTGAAGGAAGTTGAGGAATATATAATTACCACAAAAAATAAATCAGAAGAAGAGAGAATTGAAAATAAAGAAAAAACTGGGGTAGAACTTAAGGGGATAAAAGCAATAAACCCGGTAAATAATGAGGAAGTTCCTATATTCGTTGCCGATTATATTTTGTCAGGATATGGCACGGGGGCAATTATGGCGGTGCCGGCACATGACGAACGTGATTTTGAATTTGCAAAGAAATTTAATTTGCCAATAAAAATTGTCATTTCAGACGGAAAAATTTCTGAACCGCTTCAAGACGCGTATATAGGAGACGGCATGCTTGTGAATTCAAAAAAGTTTAATAAATTGTCAGTTGAAGAAGCGAAAGAAAAGATAATTGAATTTGTAAAAGGAAAAAAACAAATTCAATATCATCTTCGTGACTGGGTGTTTTCGAGGCAGAGATATTGGGGAGAGCCAATTCCTCTTATTCACTGCGAGAAATGCGGAATTATTCCTGTTCCGGAAGAAGAGCTTCCCGTGACGCTTCCGGAAGTAGAGAAATATGAACCGACAGGCATGGGCGAATCGCCGCTTGCGACAATCGAATCTTGGGTAAATACGAGGTGTCCAAAATGTGGAGGACCCGGGAAGCGTGAGACAAACACGATGCCGCAATGGGCAGGGAGCTCGTGGTATTACCTCCGTTATACCGATCCGAAAAACGAAAAGGAATTTGCAGGTAAAGAATTACTTAAACATTGGCTTCCTGTCGATGTGTACTTTGGAGGAATGGAACACACTACACTTCATTTGCTATATTCACGTTTTTGGCATGAATTTTTGTACGATCAAAAACTGGTTCCAACCCCGGAGCCATATGCACAAAGAATTCCTCACGGCATTATTCTTGGCTCTGATGGAGAGAAGATGTCGAAGAGTCGCGGGAATATTGCAAATCCTGATATGATTGTAAAAGAGTTTGGTGCCGACGCACTTCGTATGTATGAGCTTTTTTTGGGTCCACATGAAGCGACAGTAAGTTGGAATGAACGAGGAATTTTGGGAGTGAGTAGGTTTCTTGAGCGGGTATATAAACTTTTTCAGTCAAAAGAAAATGAAGGTGAGGAGGATGGCACAGTGAAGGGCGTGGTACATGAAACAATAAAGAAAGTGAGTGAGGATATTAAGGCGTTTAAGTTCAACACTGTTGTTTCAGCACTTATGATTTTATTAAATCAAATAGAAAATAAAAAGATAAACAAAGAAACAAAAGAAATATTTTTGAAACTTCTTGCGCCACTTGCGCCACATATTACGGAAGAATTGTGGTATGAACTTGGAAATGAAAATTCAATTCATACATCCACGTGGCCAACATTTGACGCGACATTAGTTGAAAAAGAGTTGTTTATGATTATGGTACAGGTGAATGGAAAGGTGCGTGGACAAATTGAGGTATCAAAAAACATCACAAAAGAAGAGGCGGAACATCTTGCACTTAATAATGAAAAGGTAAAAGTATATACAGAAGGGAAAACTATAAAAAA
>JBBAAK010000024.1:0-5586 GCA_041658345.1 Candidatus Altimarinota bacterium | reverse complement strand
GTTGTTTTTGGCTTAATTCAGTATTTCTTTGCCGATCTGCAGGAAATCAGTCTGGGTAGGGCGGTGTCGACATTCGGTCAGCCGGATTATTTCGCCTACTATATTATTTTGCTGATTTTTCCTTTGGTTTCGTCGTTTGTGCGGGAGAAAAAAAGTTGGAAAATTTTACTGCTTGTCTTGAGTTTGGTTGCGCTGGTTTTTACGGAAAGTCGCGGAGCGTTTGTTGGAATTTTTGCGGGGATTTTGAGTTACATGGTGATGGCGGGTTTTATTTTAAAAAAGAAAAAACTGCTGGTCAGCGCGATGATTGTGGCGGTGGCGGCTGGAAGTTTATTTTATTCACATAGCAATTTCTTGTTGACCAGATCCACGGAAACGCGTTTACGAATGTGGAATTCGAGCTTGGAGATGATTCAAAAAAAACCGATGTTTGGTTACGGGCCGGAGACTTTTCCGATGGCTTTTCAAAGTTTTGCGGATCCGCAAATTTTAGGGCTGGAAAAATTGAGCAGCATTCCCGACAAGGCGCATAATATTTTGATTGAGCTTTTGGTTGAAGGCGGTGTTTTATTTTTGGCGTTCTTTGTTTTGGCTTTTGGAGGAATTTTGACTGTGGCTCTGAAGAGTAAAAGCAAAGACAAGCTGGCTGTAATCGGTATTTTGAGTTCCTTAATAGCGGCTTTCGTAGCCAATCAATTCGGTTTTTTCGCTATGACGCACTTTGTAATCGCGACATTTTTGTTGGCGAAATTGACTTTTTATATTTCAAAAGGATTTGTCGTAAAAAAAGTTCGGATAAAAAAATTTGTTGAAATTTTTCTGGTGATTTTCGTGGTGGCGATGCTGATATTTCAAAATCTTTTTGTATTAATAGCTGACCATGAAGTAACGAAGGGCTTTGGTGTGAATAATTACATTTTGGCAACCACTTTAAATCCGAATCAGAGAGATTATAATTATATTTTGGCGATGATTTTCAACGATCTCGGAGACACGAAAAACGCCCTGTATTACGCGGAAAAGGGCGGAAAGTTTGCGGGATACAACGATCCATATTATTATTTCCTGCTTGGGAAAATTCTAAAGTCGGAATCTAATTTTGAAAAAGCGTTTAAGATGGCACCGACATATCCGCCAATTTTGCTGGAATGGGGGAAATTGGAGGTGGAAAATGGTGACTGCAGGGCGGCTTTGGAAAAATTCGATAGTTATTTGCAGCTGGTTCCGAATTATTGGCAAAGCGATGACGCAGAGCAAAAACGGCTATTTTACAAGGAAAATCCGACGTTTGATCTGGTCTTTCAATATATAGACTCCTGCAAATGACGATTGAAAAAAACCTCAATTTCTGATATAATTTAGGGATTTCAAAGCAAAACAAAAACAAAAATGAAGCGCCGGATTAAATCCCTGTTTTACGCCAGCATTGGAGCACTTTCGCTCGTTTCTCTGATCTTCTTCACGAGTCAGACCCAAAATGTGAACGTGCTACAAAGCTCCGTATTAAGCACTTTAAAGGCAATTAACGAAAGAATCACATTGGAACATCCGGTTGATCTTTCGATTGAGCAAATCACTTTGAAAAAGATTGCCGCGCCGACTGAAGATTTTAATTATTTTAAGTATAATGTCACCTTACTGGTGCACAATTACGGCGGAACTCTCGTAGACGGACAGCTTATCTTGAGCGGCGGCGAAGGCCAAAAATCCAGCTTTGTGCGCAATACGGATGAAGGTTTTACATTACGTGCCGGGGGGACATATATCATAGAAAATTACGAAGTTGTTTTTAGCGGAGATTATAACGGCGGAGAAGTCGATTTCCGTTTGGTTCTGAAAGATAAGCCGGAAAATGTTTTGGCAAACAACAAATACGTGGTTCCGGTTTTTGAGAAAAAAGCGAAAATAAACAATATCGAAATCAAGAATCTGGATGAAAACGGTGAATTTGTTTTAAACTTTAGCGTTCCGGAATATGCCGCGGATTATGATTTTCAGGTTTTTACAGGCATGGGGGAAGATGTGGCTGGCGGTGATTTTCAATATGAGAGTATTTCTGTCGGCGACAAATATTATGAATATGGGAAATTTGAAAATGATTTAAAAAATATTGTCTCCAAAGACTGGTATGCAAGAACTGTTTCTGCCGAAAGCGCGAAGCAAATCAAATTCAGCGAGGCCCCTTTTGCTGACGACGTAAATCATTATCTCTACGTGAAGGCCGTTGCCGATGATGAGAATTATTTGATCAGCGATGTTTTGGAATTCCCGATGCAGGAAGAGCTGACTCGTGCAGGGTTCGCAAAATACTTTCTGGATCTGGCGGACGCAAAGCTGATGACCAAAGGAGAACTTTTGTATGAAGATGTAAAAGAAGATGATTTCAATACCCCATACATCAAGACTCTTTTTAACCTCGGATTGCTTGATCCGGAAAAATCGATGTACAGACCGGAGGACAAGATCACGAGAGAGGAAATGCTGCCGATTGTGCTGCACTACTTTGACGTGGATTTGCAGACTTCGGCCGGAGCTCCGCATTTTGAAGACGTAAACGAGGGGGAATATTTATACAACTTCGCGGAAACCTTGTATGCGACAGGGCCCGGCGAGGCGTTTGGAGAAAAATTTCATCCGGGGATGCCGGCCACAAAAAATTTCGTAAAATATCTGGTCAATGCATATAAATAAAATCATAAAAATTTATTTTCTGTTCGTGATGACTATTGCCACGATTGGTGGCATAGGTCAGGCGCAATTAAATGGCGACAGCCTGCTAAGCGTCTTGCACATCATGAAAAATCCGAGTACGGATTTTAAATTTTCGGTTGTTAATTTTTTGCCAAAAACGATTAAGGACCAGCTTGGCGACAGGTTGCCGACAGCGATTGTGGCTCCCTCGGAAGAAGAAGATACTGTCACTTTCGCCATTCAAAATGATCCGGGAAGCGCCTTTGCCACGGCCGGAGCAAAAAACAAGAAAGTGATGGAATTTGTGATCGGCTCCGATCAGGGCAAGGTTGATTTGAAGAATTTGAGACTGAAAATCTCCGGAGTTCATCCGCTGGCGATAGAAAAAACAATGCTGGTTGTAAATGGAAAGGAAATGTCTGAAGGTCGTCAAGATAGCGAATATCTGCTATTTAACGGTATTGATTTGGAGGTTGAAAAAGGCAAAAAAGAAACCTTGGAATTATACATGGACTTGAGTGAAGGCCTGCAAAGTGGTGATCGAATCCGACCCGACGTGGAAGATGCAAACGACATTTTTTTGACGCTGGACGGCAAACCGTATGATCTAAAGAAAAAATTCCCGATTAAAGGCCGATACTTGAGCATCATAAGATATCGCCCTTGGTATGACGTTGTGAGAGTAAAAGCGTCAGAGTTGAAAAAGCCAATCAATAATTAATAGGCCTCTTCCAGATAGCATTTTTCGCAATAGATAATTTCGTGGCGATCAGGGGAATAGGTTGTTTGAATTGAAGTGCTGCATTTCGCGCAGATTCGATCAAAGAGATGGCGTGGATTTCTTAAAGAGAGACGGGCGTGGTGACGACAATCAGGACATTTGTCGGGTGTCGGAAGTTTGAATCTTTTGTAGAAACTGACTTCGGCCGGTTGGAGACGGTAGTTCTTTTTACATTCAGAGCAGGCCAAAATCTCTTCTGTGGCTGGCTGATATTCTTTGACATCCTTTTCGCGCCAGCGGTAACCGCGTTCGATCGCTTCCTCTTTGGTGAGCGGAAAATATTCGTTGGCGACAGTTTCGTTGTAGCAAAAAGGTGAAATGGCGATCGGGAAAAATTCTCCATACTCTTTGGTTTGTTTCATGTGTTCGATGATCTTTGGGAGCAGGGCTTCGTATTCTTCCTTGGTGTACTGTTTGTTGAGGATGCAATACTCTTTGTGGCGCAAACCAATGCAGCCAAAGACGTTCTTGCAAGACATGCAATAAGCTGAATACTGGGCGTTGTAAGTGCTAAAACAGTAGATACCAAATTGGATATTATTGTTGCGGTAATTGGCAATGTATTCATAACAAAGCTCATTCTCCTCGGTATAGTTGCAGTCCTGACAATCCTTCATATCAATAGTCTGGGCGAGGTGGCGACAATTCGGGCACAAAGTCGGAACGGGAAGTTGGTATTTTACACCGGCAAAAACCGGAGAAAGGTGCGAATAAAATTCCCGATCGTTGTCGGTGATTTCGAAATTCTGATTGCAGTTGATACATGATGTCATATAGTTTTATTTTTCACTTTCTAATCGAGCTTTTAACAAAAAGATCGTCTCGGTCCTAAGCTTTGCCCTGGCCCAATCTTTCTGTTTATCCGTGAGGAAGTCTCCCAGGCCATCGAGTATGTGACGGTTATTCATTTTCTCCAGTTCCTTTGCAGTCAGTTGCAGGATTTTTCTAAATGTCGTACCAGAACGTTGTTCAACAATCTCCTTATTGATAGGCCAGTTGTTTTTAAGAAAAAACCAAACGTCGTAAATATCGCGGCTGGTTTTTCCAATCCTTTCGTGCATGGCCATCAGTTTATGAGCAAACATATCTTCACGGGTCATCACAAGCATTGAAATACCAAGCAGCGTCTGGAGCTCGTATTTGGAACCGAAATTTCTTCTATTGATCTCGATTTTTATTTTCTGCACCCCGTGAGCGTATGAGATTATGTTTAAAAGGTTAAAGCGTTTTGTTCGAGATTCGACAACCGTTCCGTAACTTTTTGCAATACTGTTAATTTTTTCAAATACTTCGGATTTTTTGTTTTCATCCAACAGATCAAAGTCCAAATCTACCGAATCGCGATTTAAATTATAAAACAAAAGAGCCGCGGTCCCACCTTTAAAGCCCAAATGAGGCGCAATTGATGTCTCTGAATAGACATCCTTAAGAATCTGCAGCAGTATGTTTTTGTGTTTTGAGTAATTTAATTTCATACGTTTTTATACTTCTTAAAATACATTCCAACCTTTTTCTCCATGCGCTTGTTGTTGTATGCAGGTAAAATTTCAAAAACTTTATCCCAATCCAAGACGGTCAAATTGTCAAAATGGTAGTCTTTACTAACGTAAATGCGATCCAAGAAAGCACGCTCTTTGGTTGCCATGGCAATACCGTCTTTGTGTTCGATGCCAACCGTTTCACTCAATACATAATCTTTCATCCGGATAAAAGAAATATTTTGTCCATCAACTTCAATCTCTCTGGTCACATAAGTGGCAACAAAAATATTGCCATAGTATTGAAAATTTATTCCGGCATGGGTCAATACTGTTTCAAAGCTGATGTATGATGGCGTATAAATACGTGTCGCCAATTCAAAACGATTGTAATTTTTGTCTTTTGCATAAATTCCGCGTCGAACTCTGACCAGCTTTCCCGCTTTAACATATTTAATTAATCGATTCGTTATGACCTTCTCTTTCTCTTCTCCCCACAACAAAGCGGCGTCCTTGGTTGAAAAGACGGTTCGTGGAGATCGTAGCAAAATTTCTAAGTATTCACCTTTGGTTGGTTTTTTATCCATATGTGTACTGGAGTAAGCTTTTAAGGCTGGTTCCAGTTAAATTATCCGC
>JBBAAK010000023.1:0-6654 GCA_041658345.1 Candidatus Altimarinota bacterium | reverse complement strand
TGATCCGGAAAAATCCTTTTTCACTTGGGGTTAAAAATTCACTGATCTCTGAAAAAATCTTTGTACTTTTATGGTGCAGCATGGTTTTTTTAATTTGTTTGACGACATTAAGATATTGATTATCTTAATATTATCAAAATCATGCTGCTCTTTTTTATCATTTATTTTTGAACAATTTTAGATAAGGGAAACTTCAGTAATTTAATTGTCATCAATACTTTGCAATTGTTAGAAGTTGTGAAATCTATAATTCGAATTTTATACTTTGAATTCTTTTATTTTAAACTCACTACGGCCACAACTGGATTATCTTCATAAGTCAATCTTGAGGTCATATCCCTGAAAACCTGAGTTATATGCGGTACGGCACCTCCGTACATTTTTAATATTCCCTTCGCATAATCGATCAAAGTAGTTGAGTCAAAAAGGCCAATCATTTTCTTATTATTGATCCTTGCCTTTGGCCAGAAAACCAATCCTCCATCCAAATAATTAACCATACCAAAAATGTCAGGTCCAGTGGAATTTTCCACAAGATTTGAGCAATGTACAACTTTCCTTGTGACCTTTGATGCAACAAAGAAGTGAAGCTCTGGATTAATTGCCTGAATTAAATAATAATTCCCATAAAGTCCAACGGCATTTATACTTCCCAAAACTCCTGGATTAAAGCCTGGCTTCAATTTCCAAGTCTTATTAGGATTTTGCTTGTAAATCCATTCGAAGGGCGCCTCAAGAATCTCCATAGAGCCATCTTCTTCCCATATGATTTGCAATGCTGAACTCATTGAAAGACGCTCCTTCAGTTTCGTGATTTTATACATCTCAACTTTTTGTAATTCTATCCCCTCCGGTGATAGGAAGATCAATCGCGAATCACCGATCGTTTCACTTTTTACATCGACTGACAAACAAATGAGATTGTCGTTTGGATCTTCAGCCAGTCTGACTATGCTTTTTTCTACTGCGAATTCCCTGATTAGATACCCCTGAAAGGAATACAATAGTATCGAATGATTTGCCGGATTGAAGATTGCAATCCAACCTAGTCTTTCATTAACAACAAAGGATTTTATTTCGATTACCTCACCAGGACCTTCACCAATAGATCCAATCCTCCTTTGAAATCTCCCATTACGATTAAAAACCAGCATTGGATGGCCTTGCGGAACTATAAAAAAATGTTCATCGGTTGCCTTGATTCTGCATTGAAATGCATTGGGAATAAAGCAATCGGGCCGAGTCTCAAGAGGTACATAAGTTATTGATGTTGCCATTTCCGATAACTTAAACGATTCCTTGCTATCCCAAATGTTCTGAAAGGTTAATTTGTTGCTTTTTTGCCGCTGAAAATTCGCAGGAAGTGTTTAATAAACAAGAAATAGCGACAATCGATATTAACGAAGAATAATGAATTCGTATTTTGGAATATCGTTGTCTCATTGATCTATATGAACTTGGTTTAACAATAAATTTAACGATTGAGCTAAAATAAAATTGTATATCAATACTGTCAAACTCGGGAATAACTCTTCACCGTTTTTCGGTTAATCCGCAGATCACGCGCAATTTTGCGCGCACTGTCGCCCTCTCGAAAATAACGCCTCGTAATCTCTTGTTTCGTATCCATACTCATCATCTCGTTTTGTGTTGCTTGGTTCTGACCAAAACAACGGATTACTATTGATAAGTGGTATACTTTTCAACGAGAAGGTGGTATACTTTTCAATTAATATATACATCAATGTGGAGCCTTTCTTAAAATTGTAGCCTTCTCTAAAAGAAGCGTTTATTTTAACAGCATCTTAAAAAGGGCCGACTTCAAGGTAAATAAAAAGAGGCTGCCCTCTTCAGACGACAGCCTCAGTGGAAGGCACCGCAACGTGGTTTGACACTTGCCACTTATGGTTGAAGCCTATCGGCCTGCGTGTTTGTCATTGTTCTTAACTTTCACTTTCTATCATTGTTGCAACAGTTACTCGCCAACCTTAAAAGGTGTGCGCCCTTCGCTGCTTCGCACTCATGGCGCATCTTCGTCTTTAACACAACGGACTGACATCACCTCAGTTCCTTTCCCGCCAAAACCCTTCAATATCTGACTCTTTACATTGTCAATTATTATATACCAGGAACTTACAGAGGTTGGATCAGCCATTCTTGTGGTTGACCAATAAAAGCCATAGTTTTTCAATCCACTGAAAACATTTGGATTAGGTCCTCTATCCCCCATACCACCATAAATTAGGTTCAGGTCAGACGGGCCACCTGGCTTCAAACACTCGAACAAACTGTCAGCTGGGAATTGCGAAAAAAGCAAATCCCAATCCTTACGTGAAGGAACCCTCCAACCTTCAGGACAAGCATGATCCAAAACCCCTAGTGGGTACAAATATCCAAAAAGTATTGAATTCTTCCCTATGAAATTATATGAGACTTGCTCATATTGATAATTCTGTACGGAAAGGTTCTTTGAAAACCACCATTGATGGCCTACCTCAACAATGCCATAATATTCCCAGCTAGAACCTCTTTTATCTACAAGAATATCAGATTTACTAGTACCCTCACTTATATATATTAACTGAGAATAGGTGTCGGTCAATCCTCCATCATCCTTTACTTCCATCATGACATTGAATTGTCCAGCCTCTTCAAAACGATGATATACCTCCGGCCCCTTTGCAAATTCCGTATCAAATATTCCGTCCGCATTAAAGTCCCACCTAAAAAGCAGGTTTGACGTTGTCGTTTCAAAGTCCCTGGTGCCCCAGGAATCAAAACGTATGATGGAATGTGTATTCCCCCCCATTGAACTCGTTTTAAAAAGAGCCACAGGCGGTTCATTCTTGTGATTGATGAATATCTCTTTAGTTGTTTCATTTATTAACCCTAAGTAGTTCATTACCTGGAGTTTTACTATGCACTTCTTCTCCTCAGGAAAAGAATGCTCAGCGAGGAAATTTTCGCTCCATTCAGTATCAAATTCTCCATTTGATTGCCAATCCCATCTATATTTCAATTTCTTTTCAGGATAACGCGGATCTAGTGATTTTTCAGCATTGAAAACAACCAATTCACCGGTAACCGGGAATTCCGGTGACCAATTAAAATCAGCCACTATAAGAGTATCCCAAAAGGTAACTTCAACTTGTCCAGAAATTTGATTTGTCAATCCGCCAGGATCTATTACCTCTACAATAGGGTTAAAAATCCCGACAGCCCCAAATTGATAGTAAAAAGTACTTGCCGGGCTATACCCGGTTTCGAAATTTCCGTCACCGTTGACGTCCCACCGATATTTTAATGTGTTTGAAGAATCTTCATCGTCTCGGCTTCCAGATGCATCTAGCAAAAATCGAGTATAAGGATTTCCTTTGGGCGGGCTGATTGTGATCTTCGGCCGTGGCTTAGAGTATCCCTGTGCAACCGTGACTTGTACGGAAACCGTGTCTTTTTGCCCATACAAATCCAAACCTTCAATGTTCACATGGTAAATTCCAGGTTTAAAAAACCTATGATAATAAATGGATTGATCAGTAAAATCATTATCCCAACTGCTATCACTTTCCCAGTCCAAGCGGTAGAAAATAGAAGCGTCTTCCACATTGGGATTGGTCGATTTTGAAAGATCAAACTGAAACATAGAAGTTGTCAAACCAACAGATGGAGTTAAACTCACCTTAACAGTAATTGGCTGAATATCTGTTTTTTTATCCTCACAACTTATTATTTGCAAGATACTGGCACCTACTATTAAATATTTCAACAACTTCAGCATTTTCAGTGAAATTGTGTTGAAACCGCGGTTGCAAGTCCTTTTTTCACTTCTATTTTACCTCCGTCCATTCTTAGACCAAATTGACCTCCCGGGAATTTGGACCATAGGCAGGAATCGCTTTGACATAAACAAATAATGGTTGCCTGATAATAATAGGTACCCGGAGGTAAATAAAACCTATAAAGGGATTGTTCATCAGAAACATTCTTTGATGTAAAGAAAAGCCCGTGATATAATGAATCAGAAGTGTAGGCCAGGCTTAGATCAACCTTACGTATACGATCTTCAGGAATTCCCTGAATTTTATAAATAAAATTAATGTCTAGGGTTCCTAAATCTTTGTATTTATCAATGATCACGTCCGTATTACCGAAACCTCCTGGATCACAACCATAGACCATCAGGAGCAAACCCATCATTAAATAAAATGCTGCTTTCATTTGATTGAATCAAGTTTATTTATTTCATCATAGGTTAAGAATCCCAGACCTCTCGTTAGAGAACTGAGTGCTAAAGAATCAATTGTGAACTTTGAAAGTGGTATAGTCTCGATCCATTTATGTGATAATGAAGAAAAAATACCAGCTGCATTCTTAAAAGAAGAATAATCTGCGGATGAGAATGATGCCGCATCAAGGTCTTTTTTAATTTCCAGTGCCAGTTCTTCCCCGCCCACAGAGATATGAAAGTTGAATCCAACAGGACGCCTTTTTACGCTGGTGTCCATGGCTATTTCTCTTGCAACATCTCTCAAAAAACGGTCGCCGGATATTCTTTGGGAAATAAAATCAATGTCCGTTTGGTCACCAAACTTTAAAGGAAGTGTTAAGACTAACTCTTTCCGTTCTGCTATTCCGTCCCGGATATCATCATAGAGGAATTTGGCAGTGGCTTGATAAATTGCCGCATTCTTTAGTGGTTCATATCGCAAATAAAAATCCTCGCCAGGAAACAAGTTCAATTTCCTTCCGGGAACCATAGCAGGGTCGAAGACAAGAACCCCCCCACCAAAACTTACCGTTTTAGCGAATATCATCCTTTTCTCTTTTGGGAATAATACGTAAAGGGAGTATATCGTATTTGGGGTGATGGTACATCTGGTCTCATAAACTTGCAAAGCCTCGGTTGGAAACCAACCAGTATCCTTTTTTATTGAGAAAGAGGGTGTAAAATGGTGACTGACCTGTTCTCCGGACCTGCTTGTTTCAGACAGGTATGCGATAAAATCTCCCTTAACAGTCAGATCAATGGAATCGGGTTTAATGACTTTGCCGTTTCCAATAATGGTATATTGACTTGAAATGCGCAGATATTGAACAGAATCGTTATTATTGAGGAGACAATAAATTGCAGTTAATTTATCGCTTTCAGAGTACAAATCAATTTCTTCAGAACATGAAGTTACCGTAATGATGCAAACCAACAGCCGCAGGAGAAGAGCAAGAACCTTCCTATGTATTTGTTTCCTGAATAACTGAAGTTTAATCATAGATCCATGCCAAAAATTCATCGCCAGTTTCTCCTAAAAAATAGTGTAACCACTTTCAAAGATCGAAAGAATTTTTTTATTTGCCAAAATTAAGATTTTCCCATAATAATAAGTTGAGTGACAATAATTTAGGATTAGGTTCTTGGACATTGTCATAATCAACCATTGCAAACAGCTCATTTATAATCAATTTTTTGAATTATGATAAGCCCGGAACCTAAAATAATTTCAGAGATGGAAGGTTCCATCTCAAGTCCCTGTCTGAGATTTCTTCCAGTCAATCGGTCATGATGTCTGAGAAAATTTTGAAATGGACCGCGTTTTCTCATTTTCCCCCAAATGACATGAATCTAAGGTTTTAGTTTTACTTTTTATAGATGTACTCAATTTGTCAACGGTTTTTGTTAAGTAGTTCCACCCTTCAGCTTTGATATCTAAATTATCCGTCAAGGCAACATAGTGAAGGTTTACTCAGTCAATTCGTTATAAAACTTAAATCGCCGCAGTTGCTTGGTTTACTCCTGATATCCATAATATCTGATTAAAATTCTGATTTTATCATATTACACCCTGGATCTAGCCTCAAGTTTGTGAGTGTAAGTTCGATAGAACTTCATGTTTGATTTCACCAGTTCTATAAAAAAACCATCACGTGCTGTAGTACAAAGACAGACATGATCAACACACCCTATTTAGAAGAAAAAGTAGGTATTCGGTTTAGAAATCACAAGGTCCATTCTAAATATGACATTGCCCGAGGTCAAATTAATCTAGCCCAGTTCCTGAATTTAGGTAGTAATATCGAGAAACTTGTGAAGTTGTATACCCTCATTAGATTTAAATATTTTGGCTCACCAAATACGCTGATCCGAAATCCATTATTGTTGATATCGCTTTGAACTTTTCTGCAAAGAGAATTTAACTATCACCACAACAACCAATCCATCAATAATTAATTAACCTTATCCAATTAATTTACTCGGATTTACTAACTTGGATTCGATAAATCCATTGGATCATATCCGATCTAAACGCTTCGCTCCTCTCCTCAAGTGGGAAAAATGCCACGGTTTTTAAGTCCCTGTCCAGGC
This sequence comes from Candidatus Altimarinota bacterium, assembly GCA_041658345.1. GTDB lineage: Bacteria > Patescibacteriota > Gracilibacteria > UBA1369 > 2-02-FULL-48-14 > JBAZYV01. Next base: position 296 of record JBBAAK010000023.1, on the reverse strand, counting down.
AAAAAAGAAATGCTTTTGAGTATTCTTGAGCCTTTAACCCCAAATCACCGTTTGCGATACTAAAAATAGGATCTTTAATACTATATTCTTTGCGGAATTTCTTTAAATCCTCTATTTTCAAAAATGGTCTAATTATATTTATTTGGAGGTCATTTGTGTTTACTAATTGATTAACACGGATTTTCACGGTGATTATCTGGCCGTATAATATTAGGTATAGGATGCACCCTGGAAGATTAATTTTTTATTATCAAGCCAACTATATCTGTGGTCTTGAAATCGGTTCATAGTTTCTA
>JBBAAK010000022.1:0-7228 GCA_041658345.1 Candidatus Altimarinota bacterium | reverse complement strand
GGCTCCTGCCGTTCAAATTCTACGACAAAGAAACCGCTCCGAACTTCCTGAAGCAGTACGAGCAGGATAAAACCTATTTTGACAAAGAAGTAAACGGCCAGTTTGATGTTATTATCACCAATCCGCCGTTTAGCGTGGACTTGGACAACGAAACCAAAAAGAACGTTAAAAGGGAATTTGTTTTCGGCGACAAAAAGAACTCCGAAAACCTGTTTGTGGAACGCTGGTATCAGCTCTTAAAGCCGGGCGGCCGCTTTGGCGTGGTTTTGCCCGAAAGCGTCTTTGATACCACGGAAAACAAATACATCCGTCTGTTTATTTATAAATATTTCAAAGTAAAAGCAGTCGTCAGCCTGCCCCAGCTTACCTTTGAGCCGTTTACTTCCACCAAAACTAGCCTGCTTTTCGCTCAAAAGAAAACTAAAGCGGAAATAGCGGAGTGGGACAAGCTCTGGAGTAAATATTCAAACGAATGGAGCGCGCTCAAAACCCGTACTGAAAACTTGCTTGCCGTATATCTTGAAGGCAAAGACAGGAAAAAACTGCCTTCGGTCAAAGATCTGAAGGAAACGGAAGAAAAGCAAATCCTCGCAAGGATGCTCAAGGATTATCTTGAAGAAGATGACAAAAAGCTTAGAGCTAAGGAGCTGGTAGAAAAATATCAGGACGAGCTCAAAGAGCTTTGCAAGTATGACAACGACACCAAAGATGTTTTTGGGTTTGTAAATACTTGGTGGGTGTTTGGCGAAGTGGCAAAAGAATTGAATTACAAAATCTTTATGGCGGAAGTGGAAAATGTCGGCTATAAGCGCACCAAGCGCGGCGAAAAACCGATGCCAAACGAGCTGTACCGCGTAAACGACAAAGGCGAGGTTTTGATTGATGATGGCGAAACAAAAACCGCGCTGGATTATATGCGAAAAATTGAGTGGGAATAAACTCAGAAATGTATGTTTATCAAGACTCTAAAAATCAAAAATCTTAAGTGCTTCGGTGATAATGTAACGCCACTAGAATTTAATTTTCCAGATGGCAAAGTTTCAGGAAGCGGTTTAAATATCCTCGTCGGAGAAAATAACACCGGCAAATCGACGGTTTTTGAAAGTATAGATTTCCTTAGAGATGGTACAAAAAAGGATATAAAAAATATCAAGAATAAAAAATCGGCAAGCGACGAAATATCTGTAGAGCTCACATTTTCTGGTGCGATAAACGATGTTATAGAAAACTTTTCTCAAGATAATAAAAAAGGTGTTTTCAAAAAATATGTTTTCAAAGATACGAATGATAAGGAATATTTTCGGCTTTTTAGAACATCAAAAGATATTAAATCAATACAGCTTTGGGATAATAAGGAATCTAAATTTAAAAATGAATCTGGGATAGATGCTCCGTTAAAAAAATTGTTTGAAGCAAATTTTGTTTGGTCAGATACAAATCCCAATGACGAGGTGAGTTTTGGTGCGACTACCATTTGTGGCAACCTACTTAGAGAAATTGTTAAAAAATTTGAGGAAACCCTAATATATACCACCTTTGCTACACAATTCCATAAAACCTTTAATGATTCAGATAGTGGCTTAAGAAAAGAATTAAAGGAGATAGAAGCAAGAACCCAAAAAATATTTTCTGAGCAATTTAGCGACGCTCAAATTTCTTTCCACTTTGATGAATTAAAAATTGATTCGTTTTTTAAAAATACCAAGATAGAAATTATGGAGCCCGATGGAATTCCAACATACATGGAAGAAAAAGGAAGTGGTATGCAAAGATCTGTGGCTTTGGCACTATTGCAAGTATATGCCGAAGAGTTAATTAAACATCCCGAAAATCCCTCGATGGCAAAACCATTCTTTCTTTTTATTGACGAACCAGAAATTTGCCTTCATCCCCAAGCTCAAATTAAATTGCTTGGTGCAATATTGGAGTTGTCAAAAACCAAGCAAATCTTTATTACAACGCACTCCCCTTACTTTTTCAAAAACAATGCCGTAAAAAATGCAGGATTGTTTTTATTCAAAAAAGACAAGAGTCATAATCTAGAAGTTTTAAGTATTAAAGATAAAAGTTGGCAATTATTTCCATGGAGCCCATCATGGGGGGAGATCAATTATCACGCCTATAATCTTTCAACAATTGAATTTCATGACGAGCTTTACGGATTTTTACATCAAAAATACATTGATGGCTCTAACGACGAGCAAGAAGCTAAAAAAAGAAGTTATTTGGATGAATTTGATATTTATTTAAAAACAAAGACAACGCAAACTCGCAAATGGACTCCGGAAAGGGGATGGGAAACAAAGACAGAGAAAGATGTATCACTACAAACATTTATTAGGAATAAAATTCATCATCCGGAAAATAATAAAATGAAAGCAGTCAGCTATTCAGATGATGAGCTTCAGTCGTCCATTGAGGAGATGACAAAACTATGCCACTAAAACAATTTACAACTGATTTTAAAAATATTGGGCAACAGGAATTTATTAGACCAAATGTTGGTTATAGATATTTTTTTGATATTCAAAAAGCGGAAGTTTACCCTACAAAGCGAAATATTAAACTAAAGTATGTCTTGAAAGAAATTCCTGCGAAGAAAGTTTCAAAAGGAGAATTGGAAGATCCTGAAGTTTTAGTTGATATTGGAAACATAGAGAGAAGATTTAACAATCTTATAAATATTGAAGAAGTAAATGAAGTCGGTTCCGATAAAAGTATTTTACAGAACGGCGATATTGTTATTCCCAAAATGCAACCACAAATGGGAAATATTTTTCTGAACCTTCAACATTGTCGGTATATTGGATCTACGGAACTGTTAGAGTATTCAGTTTCAAAAAATACCAACCCTTTATTTTTATATTATCTTATTACATCAAGTAAGTTTTTGTCTGATTTAGGAAAACTTGAGAGCGGTAAAACACATAGGAGGGTGAACCCAGTAGACTTATTAAAGATCAAAATTCCTCTAGTTTCAAAATCTGCCCAAGACAAAATTGTTGCGCAAATTGAGCCGATTGAGAAGAAGATTAAAGAACTCAAAAATCAAATCACGCCACCGCAGAAGGTTATCAATAAAGTGTTTGCGCGAGAATTTAAGTTTGATTTAAAGAAGTTTGAGGAGCTAAAGAAAATCAAAAACTATTATCTTGAACTGTCTAAATTTGCGGACAATAGGGACATTCGGCAAAGCGTTAAATTTCATAGAGAAGCGGGGGCGTTTGTAATAAGCCAATTAAAGAAAGTTACTGATAAGAAAATAAAACATTTTTTGGCAGAGCTAATTGTGCTTGGCAAGGGCGTTTCGCCTTCAAATTATGACGAGAATGGCGAATACTTTTATATCTCAATGGCGAATATTAAAAACTGGAAGTTTGAAAGCGAGGATTCAAAACTGGTTTCAAACGAGTATTCAAGTGAAAACCAGAACAAAACAGTTGCGAAAAACGATATTTTAATCGCCCGTTCCGGCGAAGGCACCATAGGCAAAGTCGCGTTAATTGATGACGAGGATCTGAAGGGAATTTTTGCCGACTTTACCATGAGGGTTAGATTGCAAAACTATAATTATTTGTTTGCCTATTATTATTTCAGAACCGAATATTTTCAATATTTGGTGGAGGTGAATAAAAAAGGACTGGGCAACAATACCAATATTTTTCCAAGCCAAATTCAGGAATTTCCGATGATTGATATTTCTCTCAAAGACCAGCAAAAAATTGTGGACGAAATCAAGGCGGAATTGGATAAACAAGAAGAAATGAACCGGAAAATTGAAACTGAAAGAAACAAAATTGATGAGCTTATAGAAAACGCTATAAAATAAATTTATGCAAAGAACGCCGGTTACATCAACAAACATTCGTTCCATTGGCTACGATCCACAGTCGGCTACTTTGGAAGTGGAATTTACATCTGGTGATGTGTATCAGTATTTTAATGTACCGGAACATTTGTTTCAGCAATTTTTGCACGCTTCATCACACGGGCAATTTCTGAATGATCATATTCGTTACCATTACCGATACCAAAAAGTAAGCTAATTTTATGTTTACGCCAAAAACAGACAGAATAAAAAAGTTATCGGAGTTATTTCCCAAAGCTATTGAGGAACTTGGTGTTATTTTTGAGCAATCAACAAGAATTTACGTTGATTGGCAAAATGTACTTCATTGGCAGGAAAAACTAGGCTGGCATTTTAATTTAAAAAGGCTGAAACAACTTTTTGATTCTTTTGACACAATACAATCCATAACTATCTATACAGGGACACTAGGGGGAGACCAGCGTTCTGAAGAACAAATAAAAGAAATAGAAAATTGTGGATATATTTTATCTACAAAACCAGTAAAACTCATGAAGATGTCGATTGATGTTTCTAGTATTCCGGATGATTCTCCTGCTATCCTGAAGAATTTTATGAAGAAAAAATTTCTTTCAAAACTAGACATTGATACTGTTAAAATATTAAATAAAAAACTATCTTTACTTAATAAACAAGGGGTTACTTACATAGAAGAACCCAAGTGCAATTTTGATGTGGAAATGGGAGTTGATATGCTTTTAGATTGCGAGAGAAACAACACAGACTCTTTTGTATTGTGGAGTGGAGATAGTGATTTTGCTAGCCCGGTTACGCGAATAAAAAATGCTGGCAAGAAAGCCATTCTTTTTGCGGTTTCTGGTAAGGTTTCGCCAGAACTTGATGAAACAGAGGTTTTTATATTTGATGTTAAAAAGATTAAAGAGTTTGTTTGTTTTCCCAAAGAGATACCGCAATCTATCAAAGACAAGATTGACCCATAAAAAGCCAAAGGGACTCCTTGCGGAGCCCCTAAGCAGTAAAATTCGTGATCTTGCGATCAATTACATTGTAGCATAAAGCAAAGAAAGTTGTCCACAGGCAGGTAAATATATGGAAATAGAATCAAAACAACCCAATAGCAAAGCAAGCTTGCAACGGGGCAGGCGAAAGGTCTTCGTGGGAATGTCGGGTGGCGTAGATTCTTCTGTCGCGGCGTTTTTATTGTCCTCCGGAGGAGGATCCCTGCCCGTCCGGCAGGCGGGCGCCTTTGGAGGAAAAAAAGAGGGGTATGACGTGACCGGAGTATTTATTAATGGATTTAATGTGGATGGGTGTTCTGAGCGTGATGCAGAGGATGCGCGTCGTGTTGCCGATCATCTGGGGATCCCGTTCTATGTAATTGATGCCCGTGAAGACTATTTTGAATATGTAGTGCAATATATGATCAAAGGATATAAAGAAGGACTTACGCCGAATCCGGATGTGATGTGTAATAAAGAAATAAAATTCGGAATATTCTTGGATAAAGCATTGAAACTTGGGGCAGATTATATCGCGACGGGACACTATATCCGCCTTCGGCGGAATGACGAATTTCCAATTTCTAATTTCCAAATAAATTCAAAATTACAAATTAAAAATGATGAAAACTTTGAGAAAATTTTTTCCCTTCTTGAGGCGAAAGATTTAAATAAGGATCAGTCATATTTTTTGTGGACACTCACCCAAGAACAATTGAAACACTGTTTGTTTCCGATTGGAGAATACACAAAACCGGAAGTCCGAGAAATCGCGAAGAAAGCAAAATTGCCGACCGCAGAGAAAAAAGACTCGCAAGGGATTTGTTTTTTAGGGAAAGTAAAACTACCAGAATTTTTGAAAGAATATATAAAACCAAAAAAAGGAGATGTGTTGGATACAGAGGGATATAAAATTGGTGAGCATGAAGGAGCGCAATTTTATACCATCGGGCAGAGGCATATCAACATACAACACACAACTCATAACAAACGACAGGGGACAAATCAGAGGCCATATTATGTGGCGGAAAAAGATATAAAGAAAAATGTACTTATCGCCGCAGAGGGAGACACTCATCCCGCGTTATTCAAAAAGGAAATTACATTGACTGATGTTCATTTCATCAATGAAGAAAACCATTCTCTAATTCGCGCGAATAGGAGAATAGAGGTGCTTGTGCGGGTTCGCTATCGTCAGCCGCTTGTGAGAGCAATGTTAGTAATTGGTAATAAGGAATCAGTAACTAGTAAGGGTAGAAAGTTACCAGTTACCAGTTACCAGTTACTTTTTTCTGAGCCTATTAAATTTATTGCGCCCGGGCAATCCGCGGTTTTCTATTCGATTGATGTAGATAAAAATGGGAACCATGAAATGCTAGGCGGCGGGATAATATTGTAGTAAAATCCTAATATCTAACTACTAATTTCCAAAAAAAAGTTATAAGTTCAAAATTAGAAATTTATCTATTATGCCTCTCCCAGAGAAATTCTTCTTTGGATCATGTTTTTTCCTTCTGGGGGTTTTGTGTGCGAGCATTTCATTTGGAATATTTACTGTTATTATCACCGGTGTTGTGGCGCTTTTTTCTTTGTTCTTGTTTTTTAGTGTAAAGAAGAAAACATATCTCTCATTATTTTTCCTTCTTTTTCTTCTTCCGATAGGTTCATTTTATTACACTCTGCGGAGTGAGCTTATGCTACGCGTTTTGCCGAACTCTGTAATTATTGCCGACGTAATAGTAGCGCAAGACGTTCGTGTTCTCGAGAACTCACAAGAGGCGGTTGTGGATATACTCAATAAAGAAAAAGAGAAAACTGGGCGGGTGCTGTTACGTCTTAGAAAATTTCCAGAAGTGCATTATGGTGATGTTTTGCGTATTAAGGGGGAGTCTGAATATCCAATAGAAAAAGGATATGCAGGATATCTCGAAAAAGAGGGAATTTCTGGAATTATTGCATTTCCTGATGTTATTTTTCTTGGGGAAAACAAGGGGTCGAATGTATTGGAGGTGTTATTTGATATAAAAAATTTCGCGGTCCATTCATTTGAAAAAGTACTGCCACCAAAAGAAAGTGCGTTTCTCTCCGGGGTGGTGCTTGGGGATACCAGTGGTTTTTCAAAAGAATTTAAAACTGCGATGTCTCAAAGTGGAACATCCCATCTTGTCGCGCTCTCGGGATATAATATTACCATTCTCGTTTCAGCAATTATGGCGATATGTGGAAGATTTTTTTCGCGCCGTGTTGCACGATGGATCGCGGGGATTTCTATATTGGGATTTGTGATTATGACGGGGGGACAGGCATCGGTGGTGCGTGCGGCAATCATTGGATGTGTGCTTCTTTTTGTCGATACTCAAAGAGCGAAAGATCCGCGCAATCTTCTTATATGTACCGCACT
>JBBAAK010000021.1:0-8482 GCA_041658345.1 Candidatus Altimarinota bacterium | reverse complement strand
GGACCAAGCTTGGGACCCGATTTCTAAAAAAAATAAGGGGCGCCCGGCCGATTTACACATGATAGGCCCTATAAAAAGGGCTGTAATCAGAGGTGGGCCAAGCGCCCCAACAAATCGCTCATTCACGCGGCTTGTTTTCCCAATAAATTGAGAGGAAAGCACGTCGTAAGGAGCGGTGTGCAAGGTCTTCAGTCATACCTTGCTTCTCCCCACCGTTCTTTGATGTTTTATTTTAGAACGGGGCACATCGCCGTTCATTTTTGTTTTTGTTTTCGAACCAAAATTTTATTTCTGGTTTTGTTTTTGTTTGCCTTTCGGTGGCGTTGACTGGCGCCAGAGAAAAGTAGGGAGTGGCTGTGGAAAAAATTTTTCCATAGGCATTCCCCACTTTTTTCCGGGGAGTTATTTTTTTAAGGATCCAAGAGTCATGTAAATTGGGTAATTATAGCAGATTTTCAGGGTTTTCTCAAGGGGCGGAGATGTGTATAATTGGCGTATGGAAAAATTGTTGGGCAAACTTTTTTTGGTGGTCGGACCGTCCGGTTCCGGAAAGGGGACTGTGATACGCGAGCTAAAAAACCGTTATCCGGGTTTTGTGTATCCGGTGTCGTATACGACCCGCGAAGCGAGAGAAGGCGAGCTGAGCGGGGATGCTTATCACTATGTTTCAAAGGTAAAATTCGAAGAGATGATCAAGGCCGGAGATTTTTTGGAATACGCGATTGTGCATTCAAATAACTACTATGGGACGGCGAAGGCTGAAATCATGAATTCGCTGGAGCAAGGCAATGTGGTGGTGAGAGAAGTGGATATACAAGGCTTTCATTCGATCAGCAAAATAATTCCAAAAGAGAGTCTGGTGTCCATTTTTATGAAAGTGAGCGATGAAAACGATTTGAAGGGCAGAATTCTGCGGAGGGGGGAGATTTCAGAGGAGGAACTGAGCAGAAGGCTGGAGAGCGCGAAGAAAGAGATCGCGCAGGCGGGGGATTGTGATTACCAAGTGGAAAACAAGTGGGGCGAAATCCGGAAATGCGTGAACAGCGTGGAGAAGATAATTCTTGATGAAATAAAGGATTTATACTAGATTGATGCGGCAAATCAGCACTGGGGAATCGCCAAGTGGTAAGGCAGCGGGTTCTGGACCCGCCATTCGGGGGTTCGAATCCCTCTTCCCCAGCCAGAAAAAAATTTATTTAACTTCTAAAAATATGGAATCTAAGAAAACTGTTGATATCATGCCGCAGGATGAAGAAAATATGCGGGCAGTTCGTGAGCGAATAATTAAAGGGGAATTGGCTACGGCTGAAGCGATTTCTCAAGCGGTGAATGTTCTTATTTTTTCTTCGGAAGAAGTGAAAGAGTACGTGCGAGGGAACATCCTTGCTCTGTTTGAAGCTGGAGCTTACAATTCTCCAATTAAGGGAGCGGACATAGTGGCGGTTGATACCGACGCTGACGCGGCTTAATGTCTTTGCAAAAGGGTAAAGACCCGAGTAGCCAGCCAAGAAAAACTTATAAATTAACCAAAATATATGAAAAAACTTTTAATCTTAATGATGGTGTCGGTTTTACTACTTGCCGCATGTAATTTGAATGAGGAGGCAAAAATCTCTGATTCCGCGGATCAACCCCAGCAGCAAACTCAAAATGCTGGAGATGTAACTTCGGATATTGAGTGGGCTACTTATAGCAGGACACCGTTTTCTTTTGAATATCCTGCTATCTGGACTGTGGTTGATGGGGACACAGATACGGCAACAACTTATGAAATTGGAAGCATGAAATTGGTAGTACAGGGGCCAGCTTATAAAGATAATCTTGGTGGAGAGCAGATGACTATTGAGGAAACCTATCAATCCCTTTATGACGATTTGAGCCAGAGAGTAGGAGTATTTGACGATGGAAATAAAGATATTAAATCTGTAAAAATGGGAGATACAGAAATGACAGTTATTGGTTTTAAAATGGATGAATCTGAAATACCGTTCTATGGAACTACTAAATCTGGCTATGTTACTGCGGCTACTTGGATTAAAAACGATAAGGTTTTTGCGCTTTATGATCCTGATGGGGTAAATCAATCGAGTGGTGTGTTTGACCACGTATTGGAATCGATAAAATACAAATAAGGGTACTAGACCCGAGTAGTCAGCCAAAATCTCATGAAAATCGTTTCTCAAATTATTGAAGCTTTTCTTTTGGGGATTATCGGTGGCGCTGTGCCCGGGCCTATTTTGACGGCTGTATTTACCGAAGTTTTGAATGGAGGGTTTAAACGGAGTTTTATTGTTATGCTGAAGGCTCTAGTCGCGGAGTCTTTGGTTGCCGGCTTGGTGTTGCTATTCTTTTTTTCTTGGGATATTCCAACCGAATATTTTTATATCATTTCTTTTGGTGGAGCGATTGTTTTGTTTTGGATCGCAAAACGGGTCTGGGGGATTGAAAAAGTGGCGAGTGATAAGAAAGAAATTTTTTCGTTCTCGAAATTGCTGCTACTGACTGTCCTAAATGGGGCTTTCTGGATTTTTTGGATCACGATTTGTGTGCCGCGGGCTTTTGAATTGAAACAAGCCATTTCTGGCGGGCATGTACTGTTTTTGCTGTTTTTTGAGGCGGGGTGGCTGATTACCGTGATTTTACTTGCTTATGTTTTTTCAAAATTCAGGCCTTTGTTGTTGGAGAAAAAATTGATTTCTATAGTTTTCAAAATATTTGCTTTGTTGCTTGTATTTTTCGGATTAAAGTCGCTCTGGGGAAGTTTTGTTTATTTTATGATGTAGGGTTCTAGACCCGAGTAGCCAGCCAAACATCAATATGTCACATCCAGTCGACCTTGGTTTGTATCGCCTAGATAGAAATGGAAGTTTAGGGTCATTCCGATTTTTGTTGCAGTGAAGTCGTTGTTTGTGTTGCTGTCTATTTTATAACCTAGCTTTGTAACAGCGGTGCTGATTTTTCTTATGTCGTCTTTCGTGACAAGGCGGCTAAATCTGTATGCAACCCATCCGCTTATATCGTTGTCATATAATTTTACATCCTTAAATATTTCCTTTAAAACCGGCATTATCTCATTATTTACCGTTTTTCCTTTTTCGGTTGTGGCCTCCACTTCTTTTGTTTCATCGTATTTCATTTGTGGACGTGTTTTTGTGCCGGTCGTTGTCCCACCGTCGGTGTCTGAATCATCTTTGCTTGTTGTGCTGCAAGATTTAACATCATAGGTTTTTGCTTCCGAAACGGTTGTGTTTACTCCATTTTTATCGCTTACCTTAATTGTTCTGACGATATTGTCCATTGGATATGACTGTAACAATTTTGGCGAGCTCAATTTATCGGTGACTATATAAGAACTGACATTGCTGCTTTCTGTGTCCTTGAAATCTACTATAAGTCCATTGTCGTTGCCTAAATTCCCGTTGGCATCCAGTTTTATGATCATTGCTTCGGTATATTCCAACCATGAGCCTAAGACTTTTCGTTTAATTCCGGTGTGCCATGTCCCGGCTATCGCGTATCCCGAATCTGAGGTTTGTATTATGTCATAACCGTCCAGGTCTTTTCCTTCACCTATTGTTTTTCCCCATTGATATTTGAAATTTGAGTCTGTTTTTACCAACACGATGTTTCTATATCCTTGAGTGGACTGCCAATTACTTATTTCGTCTGAAATTACCTCCAATGCTTTTTTGGATTCCGGAGTTTCCGGACTCGTTATAGGGTATTTTGCATAGTAATCGTTCATCATTTTCTCGTATTTTGCCGCCTGTTTTAGCGCATCTGTGTTGATATAGCCGCCAACGGTACTATTTCCCATAATGATATATCCTCCGTCTTTTGTTTTTTCTATAACAGGTTCTTGCAGATATGTTTTGATTTTGAGGGTTCTTGCCCATGAAAATTTGCCTTTTTTGTCCACTTTCACTGCCACGAAGTTTAATTCTTTACCGGCATTTTCAACCAATTCGCTAATTTCATCTCTCGCGAGAGATGAGGAATAAAAGTTTCCTAAAGCAATATATCCGCCATCGCTGGTTTGCTCGGCTGTGAAGAAGGTTCCAAAAGGTACGTGAAATTTATTTGGGGTTCCGACCGTGAAGCTTTTTCCGTCAGGATTCATTATCAAATTCGGAATTTCAATCGGTACGCTTTCTAATCCTGTTGCCCATTCAAAAGCTCCATTTTTATTCAATTTCACGAGAGCCGGCACATCCTGATCACTTTCATTCACAAGTTCAATATTGCCAATCAAAATATAGCCTCCATCTTTCGTTTGTTCTGCAAATTTAAGTTCGTGTTGTCCATCAGCGTCAATTTCTTTAAGCCAATTGGTCTCTCCATTTGTATTAAAATTTCCCAAAAACATTATGTGCATTACATCGGCCACATCCGCTTGCCCGACTAATTTCCCGGTTTCTCCCGACATAACAAATCCACCCTCTTTTGTAGGGATGAGTTTGGCTGGGGCATCTATGCTTTGTTGGCTTACTGTTCTTGTCCAGATAGCATTTCCTTTGCCATCAATTTTTATCACCAAATTATCTCCCTGTCCCTCAAGTTCTTCTTGTTCCGCATCTGTTCTAAATTCACCGCTGACTTGTCCTGCTGCGACATAATTCCCGTCTGTGAGCTGCGTGATTGCGTAACCGTCAGAGCTGCAATTGTGAAAAAGTTTGTTCCATTCTTTGTCTCCATTTTCGTTGGCTTTTATCCAAAACATACTGTAGCCACACAATTCAGTGGGAGTATTAGTATGCCCTGTTATGGCGTATCCGCCATCTGAAGTTTGCACTATCCCATAAGTGTCGGACATTTCTTTTAGACGATAGGATTTTATAAATGTTGTTGTTGAGACTGTTGTGCATTTATCTTTAATGGAAGCAACAACGTTGCTCAGATAATTTCTTGTGTTAGGTATGTACATCAAAAATCCAATGACAAAAATCCCTGTGATAGCGGCAATAAACAGGTGGTTTTTTTTAATCATTGTGGTGAAGGTGATATTCCGTCTTGAAATTCTCCTACCATTGAAAAGAAATTGCAAATTGTTTACTATGTTTTGTGAGTTTGGTATGCTTCCATAAGTTATCTAACAATATTTCTATGAAAAAAGTAATGTTTTCGTTTCTTGTGAGTGGAATTGTTTTTTCCGGATGTGGACTTGGAGGAGAAGTTGGTACTCTTCCAGGAGGGAATCCCGTGAGTAACGAAATAGCGAAAGAAACTGGCGAAAAGCTTGCGGAAGAAATCATGGGTGGTGTTGATGTAGAGTATTCGGAAGAAGGGTCTGGCGATGTCGTTGCTTGGCCAAAACAAATGCCAAGTGATGTTCCCGTGTTTAAATATGGAATAATAGATGCAACAATGGCTAATCCGGAAGATGCCGGCGGTGGAGTTATTGTTAGTTTTAGAGAGGTGGAAAAAGGAGCATATAGTAAATACGAGCAAGACTTAAAAGCTGACGGATGGACTATTACTACCGATTCAGGATGGACTGACCAACACATATCTGCTGAAAAAGGTGATTTTACTATTGAAGTTGATGTGGATTATTTAGGCGAAAACACGGCGGCTCTTTATTTGACGGAAAACAACTAAAGGGTTCAGAAATGGTTCCAGCCCCTCTTCCCCAGCGAAATGGATGCTTTTTGTTTGGCTAGAGCAGCTCCTCCAAATTCAGCATTTCGTTAAAAGTGATTTGTTTAACGAATTCAGGCATGTGTGAGACGAGGATGATGGTGCCTTCGTAGTCGTCAATTGCTTTGGCGATAATTGGAAGGTGACGAAAATTAATGTGATTTGTCGGTTCATCTAAAATAAGTAAACCGGGTTTTTGTAAAACGAAACGAGCATAACAGAGTAGACCTTTTTGTCCTTCAGAAAGCGCTTCGATTTTGTTTTTAATTAATTCGGAAGTAAGCAGGAAGTGCGCGCCGGTGGCATAAATTTTTTCATTGGAAGGGACATCCATCATTTCGGAAAGTGAATCATATACAGTTTTGCTGAAGTCCAAGCCTGAAAAGTCTTGTTGGTAATATCCAACTTTTACTCCTTCGGAAATGGAAGTGCCTTTTGATTTACCGAGAGCCAATTCCCTAAGAAGTGTACTTTTGCCGATACCATTTGGCCCGGTTATTCGCATTCTACTGCGGCTGAAGAGTTTCATCTCTACCTTTTTTTGGACTTTTTTGTTTCCGTTTATTACTCCTACTGAAGATATCCTTAATACAACTTCTGACCATGGTTGGGCTGGAATAATAAAGGGCTTGATGGTTTTGTCATCACGTTTTACGTCAACAATATTTTCTTCGTCTTCGGCTGCTTCGTCGCGGAGTTTGCTTGCGAGTTTTCGCATTTTGCCTCCTTTATGCGCGAAAAAATTAATCTTTTCTTTTCTGTCCTGAATGTTTCTTTGTAGTTGGGCGTTTTTTCTTTGCTCACGTTCAATTTGGCCGACTATTTGTTCTATTACATCAAAATAATCCCCAACATATTGTTCAACTTTTTTAGTGTAAATATCTAAATTTAAAACACCCTCTGTGAAAGAATTTAAAAAATCAGCATCGTGAGAAATCACTATTGCGGTTTTTTCATATCCCATTAAAAATCCTGTCAAATGCTCTATGCCTTCCGGATCCAAATTGTTTGTCGGCTCATCAAGTAATAAAATGTCCGGTTCCTGAATAAGTGCATATGCCAACAAAAGTCTGGCCAGCTGTCCTCCGGAAAAGTTTTTAATTTTTTTGTCTAAATCGGTAGGAAATTGCACCACTTCCAGCACATTTTCTATTAATTTTTCCAAATTATATGTTTTTTCCGAGAATGCAGTTTCGAAATATTCCAACACGGTATATTCAAAAAATCTTTTTGGCATTACCTGGAGACCTATGCCGACAGAAGCTCCGTTAAGGATGTTTACTTTTCCGGCAATTGGACGAAGAGTCATGTCGGAAGTGATGTATTCCTTAGCGTTTGTCGCACCCAGAATTAACTTGAAAATCGTGCTTTTTCCGGCGCCATTTTGTCCCATAATGGTGATCTTTGCATTTTCACGAACAGAAAAACTTGTCTCGTCCAAGATGGGTTTAGTTTGATCGTAATGAAACGAAACTTTATCAAATCTTAAAACAACATTTCCGTGATCCATATTTCAAATATTTTATACATGCCCGAAATAGATATCTTTTTTAATGTAAAAAGACAAGTTATATTTTCGTTCCATTTGTCTCATTTCACGCCGAAAGGTTGATTTAAGTCCAATTTCGGGCGGACCTCCTAGCCAGCCAGTTAATTGTGTAGGTACAAGGCTCCTTTTCCCAATCCAATCCTCTTAATTCGTTTTGCTTTTAAAAGTCTGCTCAAATCGCTTTTTAGGGTCGGGCGTTTGATTTGCGGTATTTTTTCAATTATCTGGCTGATGGAGATCGGTTTTTTGCCAATAATATTGATAATTTTCTCTTCTCTCTCGTTTCTATTCATTGTTATTGAATAATCCGCGGATGTGTCTTCTTTTCCCTCCAAAACGTTCAACATCGTTTTCTGTGTAGATAAAAGCTCTTCGCATATGAATGCGACAAATTGTTGATAATTCTTCTCCGTATCTATGATCTCCAAGCTTTGTAAATATTTTCTCCTGTTAACATTCTTTATTACACATGGCGGGTATCCGGCTTTCATTAATATCAAGTTCATAAGCAGACGTGCCATTCTTCCATTCCCATCGTCGAATGGGTGAATAGCAACAAATTTATAATGGAAAACACATGCTTTTTCTATGATGTTAATAGTCTTTTCTTGATTAAACCATTTTATTAAATCCTCCATCTCGTCTTTTACGTGGATTGGATCTGTATATTTGTGAATTTTACCGGAAATTGTAAGGACATGATTTGGCAAAATCTTGTATTTGCCGGCGTTTAACGGTTTCTTTATTAATTGTCCGTGACCACCTTTTGCATACGTAAAATGGATATCTTTCAATAACAAAGCATGAAGTTCTTTGATAAAACCTTCCGTTATTTCTCTGTTTCCTTTGATAACATCCAGCAAATAGTCTATCGCTTCAGCATGGTTTTTTGCTTCCAGATAATCTTTAAAAGGCTTTCCTTCGGACGTTAATCCTTCTCTCAAGAAAAAAGCGGTTTCGCCATAGGTTAGAGTATTTCCTTCTATGGCATTTGAATTGTACGTCCAATCGATGCGCAATTTTTCCTGCCAAAGCTTGAGAATCTCTCTTGAGAAAGGTTTGCGTGAATTAATTTTTGTCTGTAGGTCCTCTATTTTTTGAATGAATCTGCTCATGTCCAAATTATATCCATAAATATCCAGAAAAGCAAATGGATTTTTTTGGACTGTTCCGAATCCGGCTTTATTGCTCCCTGTTATCTATTCCAAAGATGCGATGGAGCCAGCACCAGCCGACGAAGCTTTCGATGAGGGCGATCCATCCAACGATGAATATAGCCCAATCTACCCATTCGAT
>JBBAAK010000020.1:0-8580 GCA_041658345.1 Candidatus Altimarinota bacterium | reverse complement strand
GTTTCTTATCGGGAACTTTCTTCGATTTTTCTTTTTCCTCAACCATCGCTTCTTTTTTCTCTTCTTTTCCCCGATTCACTAAAGCTAAAATATTTATAATTCTATCAAGTTTTGAATTTAATATATCGAACTGTTCTTTGTATTGATTTGTAGCCTTCTCGCTACCCTTACCCATGGAGCCACCACTTTTTTCAAAACAATCACTGCAATATACGGGCTTATCTCCTGTTGGTTTAAATGGCACCTCACACCGCTTTTTACAATTAGCGCACGTCGCTTCAAACATTGGTCTATCTCTAGATGATTGCTCTCTCCTTCCATCAAAATTTGGTTTTCTAAAATTACTTCCTGTGGGTCTTGCTGATCCTCCGTCATTGTCATGATTTCTAAAGCAATCACTGCAATATACGGGCCTGTCTCCAGTTGGTTTAAATGGCACCTCACACCCCTTTTTGCAGTCGCTACACACTGCTTTATTCAAGGTCTGCCTTCTTTCGCCATTGCCAAAACCCCGCCCACCGGAATCACGTCCGCCAAACCCTTTTCCTCCTCTTCTTTCATTTGATTTATTATCTCTCTTAAAAAATGCCATGTGTATATATTGATTGCCAACTAATTAGACTCTATTCTCTTTTTTGAAAAACAGCAAATTAAACCTATTTGTTACTAAAAATCATTAAATGAAAAAATAGCCCTCATTTTGTTGGGCTATGTTTTTTAAAACGAACCTCTTTATACTTGATCTGTTTGTAATACCCTACCACCTCTTTCAAATATTCAATCACTTCGTTGTGGGCCGTTTTAAATGGAACAACACGTTCCAATTTATTCCCGTGCCACCATCTATTCAATATTGTTCTTATCAATCGTTTACTCACAAATATAAGACGGCATTTTGAGCAAATGAAGTATGGAAGTATTGGCACACTTGCGCTGTATTTTCTGGTAAATACTGCATCACATCGAGATGCAGGTTTATTACAGCGTGGACAAAAAAGATTACCACTTTTTACATCTTTCATATAAATCTCCGCTACTAAAGTAAAGAAACTACCTAAAAGATTAATACAGTTTTATTATGTCTGCAAACAGTCTTTTATCAAAAACCCAGATCGTGTCGGATTTTTTTGTATTCCTAACTTTTAATTCCAAAAATTTCTTACTACCACGACACCCCTTCAAGTGCATCAAGGATTGATCCAAAAAACTTTTCGAGAGGAGTGATAAAAGAACTTGGGGGCAATGACTGAGTTCCCGATGGAGGTTGTACCATACTTGGCGGCTGCATTGTTCCCGATGGTGGTGGCTGCATACCCGATGGGAATTGGATATTCGATGGGGGCGTGAATTCAGTTGGTGGTGTATTAAATCCTTCTGGGGGTGTGTTATTAGATGGAATAAAATCGCGTGGAGGCTGAAAACCCTGCGGAGGTTGTTGTGTGCCAGCCGGAGGAACCCCTATACCACGCGGAGGATACACGAAAGTGGGTGGCGTTGATCCAGAAGATGAATTACCGCCATTTGGGGGTATAAAATTCGTAGGAGGTGTTTGATTATTCTGAGGCATCATATTTCGTGGTGGAGCATATTTTTCATAACGGTTCTGTTCTCCACTTGGTGAAGTACCAAACTTTTCCATCATCCTTTTTATTTCCTCTATTGGAGGGGGAGAAAAAGAAGGATTATTCTTTTGTGTTTCATCTCTCAAAGAATCAAACTTTTCGGGAGAAATAAATGGAATAACTGGCATCTGAGGCACAATTTCTTTACGATTAATAAAACGACCTTGTGTTTCTGATTGAGGACCATCTATCTTCGTTCGATCAAACTTGCCATCCCGAGGGGGTAAGTTCATTTCATCCGACCACGCCCCTTCAAAATCTATTTCTTCTCTTTCGATCTCCATAATTTTTTGTCTTGCTTCACGTGTTTGACCCATCATGCGTTCAACTATATCTTTCTCCAATAATCCGGTTTTTGCACCAAATTGTGCACATTCTTCAACGTGTGCCGAATCAGAACAATATTTATTACAATCGGAAGAATTTTTACATCCTCCAGGGCCAGATTGTCCTTTCATTTCCATTTTTTTTACAATTTCACGTTCTTTTTCAATGCGTTGAATCTCTTCTTCTGGTATAAGTCCATTTTCTTTTGAAAATTGAATACATTCATCGGTGTGTTTTTCCTCACTACAATACGTTTCGCATTCCTTCTGACCTCTACATCCTCCAGGGCCTGCCATAGAAGAAAGTTTTTTCATACGCTCAAGATCTTTTGGAGGCGCAATTTGGTGTTTCATTGCAAACGCGATACATTCCTGCGAATGATCTGGATTCATACAGAATTCACCACACTCTTGCATCGTCGAACATCCCCCGGGACCCTTCTCCGTATTTAAAATCGATTCAACTTTTTGTTTATCAATTTTTTGTTCGGGGCCAGTAGACGGAGGTTTTCCTCCACTCTCTACACGACGCATTGTCTGTTCCGACAAAAATTTTGCATCGCCCTCACTTATATCACCCTCTTTTACAGCAAAAGAAAGACATTCATTAATACGTTCTGGATTTTTACAATATGCGTCACAGCTCTCTTTTGAATTACATCCTCCAGGCCCACCCCTTTTTGTTTTTTCCCGAATTTTTTGAGCCTCTTCTTGAGATGTATATCCATATTTCACACTATGATCGAGACACTCATCAAGATGCTCTTGGACTCGGCAATATGCATCACACTCTGTCGGGGTTGCACATTTACCTGGAGAATCTTTAAATGACTCAACATTCTTCTTAAACTCCTCACGTTTTGTCATTTTATTTGCGTCTTCGGTTTTGAACACTTTTGTACGCCTCCCCCACTCAATACAAGTGATTCTATTTTCTGAGTTATCACAAAATGTTTTACACTCTTGTCGAGACCCACAATTTCCAAGTTCAGTGATTGGATACGTTATTTCGTTAAAAGGATTTTGTGCAAAAATAATATTTACCCCACCAACTATGAAGATAGTACCTAATACCAACAATGACACGAAAAGAAAATTTATACGCATATTTTTATATATTACACTTTATTAAAGTGCAAATGGATTTGTGTATGTCTCTTTAAATGGATTTGCGGCATCATCCGTTTGTGTAAATGGATTTGCCGATTCCTGCGCCTTTTTTATTTTTTCTTCCTCTTGTTTTTTTTGTTCTTCAAGTGTGACGCGCCTCCCATCGGCAAGACCCGTATTGTATCCCAGACCAGTGCCGTAATAATAACCAACAACGCCACCGATAAAAAGAGCGACTACAATAAATACGATGAGTTTTGTGTTCATGCTTATATTATACCAAAAATCACCATTGCTATAAAAATGAATTTCAGTATTACCGTTGAAACGCTTATAAACAGCAAAAATTACAAAACACTCTGCGATGGATACTACACATACCTATATGAAGATATCGCCAAAAAACTCATGAAGGTATTTAAACTCACTCGTAAAGAGGTTTGGGCAATTATTGCCGAAGAATTGGGGTTGTTAAGTTAGTTTTTATTGTTTCAAAAAGGAACGAAAACATTTTCGTTCCTTTTTATATGCTATTTCCATAAAACCGCCGACTTGCGTCTGTGGGGTTCCATTTTATACGCTTGTAAAATATTTAGCAGCAACTTCATTTTCAATCGTCATCGTCTTTCCACTCGAAGACTTCACTTTTATATATGCGTCAGTCATTTCAATTACCTCAAAGTCTCTTTTTGTAAAATGCTCTTTAATTACATCTCGTGTATGTGAATCTAAATGAAATGGCTCCATTTTTTCAAATCCACCAATTTCATTAACCATTGTTTCACTTTTTTCTTTTCCAGTAAATTCATCCACATTTTTCTCTTCACCCACATCGGCATTTATGTAGTTTTCTATAAATTCTTTAGACATATGTACATACATTATATCAAAGTTTTCAGAAAAAAATAATTTGCCATTTTTACTCTCTTATGTTATTCTCAGTTGGCACACGTAAGGGATATAATCTCTGCGCACACAGAGATTTTTTTATTGAATATCAAATACGGATCCCGTTAGAAATCCTGCCTCCCGCAGGCAGGCGCGACCACAAAAATATATCCAATTAAAACAAAATATGAACACCAGTCGAACAAAAAACATAAATTATAGACCGTACTTTCCACTCGCGGTCTATTTCTAACGGGATGGAAATAAGAAACATTGCAATCATCGCTCATGTGGATCATGGGAAAACAAAACTCACTGATGCCCTAATGCAAGAAACTGGCATGGTAAAAGAGGGGTTTAGTATGGATTCAAACGCCATTGAACTTGAGCGTGGTATTACGATTTATTCAAAAAATGCTTCATTGTTCTATAAGGGGGTAAAAATAAATATTGTGGATACTCCTGGACATGCTGATTTTGGGTCTGAGGTTGAGCGAGTCCTCCGTTCCATTGATTCCGTACTCCTTGTTGTCGATGCACAGGAAGGGCCAATGCCTCAAACACGATTTGTGCTTAAAAAGTCACTCGAACTCGGATTAAAACCAATTGTGGTTATTAATAAAATAGATAAACCAGCAGCGCGCCCCGAATGGACACATAACGAAGTACTCGCACTTTTTATGGACCTCGGCGCAACAAACGAACAACTTGATTTCACCACCGTTTATGCAATCGCAAAAGATGGAGTTGCAAAATTAAACCTTTCAGATGAATTAAAAAATTTAGAACCACTTCTTAATGTCATATTAAAAGAAGTCCCTCCCGCTTCTTCAGAATCACTCGCGGCACAACCATTTCGTATGCAACCGTTTAATCTCGGATATGATAATTTCTTAGGACGACTTGCTATCGGACGCATCTATGAGGGCGGAATACAACAAGGGGAAAATGTTTTTATAAAAAAGATGAATGGCGAAACGCGCCAATCAAAAATCACAAAGATATTCACATTTGAAGGAATGGAACGAAAAGAAGCAGAACGTGCGGAATCGGGAGATATTGTAATGATCGCTGGAATTCCCGACGTATATATTGGAGAAACCATTTGTAAAAATGCAGATCAAGAATTACTTCCCGCAATTGCAATTGATGAACCAACAATCTGTCTTAATTTTTTAGTGAACAATTCCCCATTCGCAGGACGTGAAGGAAAATTTGTAACCACTCGGCAATTAAAAGAGCGACTTGAGCGCGAACTTGAAGTCAATGTAGGACTTCGAATAGATTTTTTTCCTTCGACAAGCTTAGGACAAGTGGGAATAGATTCATATAAAGTATATGGGCGCGGAGAACTCCATATCGCCATACTTCTCGAAAATATGCGTCGGGAAGGATATGAGATGCAGGTATCACAACCACAAGTTATTTTTAAAGAAGATACTTCAACGGGCTCAGTACAAATTCTTGAACCGTTTGAAGAAATTATTGTTGATGTTCCCGATGAAGCGGTAGGAGGAGTCATCGACAAACTTTCAAAACGAAAGGGAATTATGACACACATGTACCCCGAGCATGGACATAATCGTATTATCTTTGATATGCCCACGCGTGGATTTTTAGGATATCGCGGAGAATTTATCATTGATACGCGTGGAGAAGGAATACTTTCAAGTAGGGTGACTGGATTTCGTCCCTATGCGGGAGCAATACAAAAACGCAACGTTGGATCAATGAGCTCTATGGCTTCCGGAAAAGCACTTGGGTTTTCTCTCGCAAACTTACAAGATCGTGGAACGCTCTATATTGGCCCAGGAACAGAGATTTATGAAGGAATGGTAATTGGTAACGTCTCCAAGGGAGATGAGATGGTGGTAAACCCGACAAAGGGCAAGGAACTCACGAATATGCGAGCAAGTGGGTCCGACGATGCAATTATGCTCACCCCTCCTCTTTTACTCACCCTCGAACGTGGACTCGAAATTATGAACGAAGATGAATACCTTGAAGTAACACCAAAAAGCGTGCGCCTCCGAAAACAATATCTTACTGAAAACGATCGAGTACGCGCAAAACGCACCGCAGGAAAAAATTAGACACAAAAAAAATCTGAGAGTAACAAATACCAATGTAACGACGTACAACATCGTTACATTGATTTATCTTTACAAAAAAATAAGAATGGAAAAAGTGAACATTTTGTTCTACTATCAATAATAGAAATTTAAAAAGAAAGGAGAAGTAGAAATGAAAGAGCGAGTAACAAAATATCTCGAAAAACTCATAGGAAAAGGAAGTGTTGCAATAAAATTGCAGTTTAAAAAACCACGAAAGCAATCAAAAAAATACCGGTTCAAGGAAGATCCGCTTCAAGAAGAAGAACAATATAGTCCAACCAAAGGAATCGTACACAAATTCGGTAACCGAGTACTCTGGAAGATTACCTATCGATGTGCCGCACATTGCCAACATTGCACTCGCACAAGACAGATCGGATCTCCTGAGGGTGATCTTACGAATGAAAACATATTGAGCGGCGCCGAATATATACGGAATCATCCTGAGGTTGATGATGTTATTCTCAGTGGGGGCGACCCAATGTTTACCGTGTTGGATCTCATGGACGCTTTAAATGAGCTCATGAAAATCGAATCAGTAAAAGTGATACGCATCGGAACGCGAATGCCTCTCCACTCGCCTGATAGTTTCAAGACAAAACATTTCAAAGAACTCTTGAAAAAAATGCGGGGCATCGCAAAAAAACGTCAATTGCTGGTGCTTGTGCATATTAATCACCCAGACGAACTTACACAAAAAGTATTAAATGTGCTTCGTATAATTAAAAAAACAGGCGCAATAATACTTACACAGACTGTTTTTCTGAAAGGCGTGAACGACGATGTTGATGTACTCGAAAAAATGTGTACCATACTTTATCACAACGGCATGCGTCCATACTACATCTATCGATGTGACTACGTACGCGGTCTTGAACGTTTTGTTTGTTCGCTAAGAAAAGAACAGAAAATTATGACGGAACTTAGAAAACGGCTCTCAGGCCCTGCATACCCCATGTATGTCATTGATCTTCCTGATGGAAGAGGGAAAATTCCTCCCCCGCTCGATTTCTGGAAAAATACCGGCGTTCGCAGCTGTTTCGATTTCGATGGAAAGAAAATAAAAATATGAGTTATCACTCCCACACTGTGGGAGTTTTTATTGACTTATGAACAAAAATTAATATATAATATATCCAGTTCAATCACAACAAAGGATTAAAAATGGAAGAAAAGAAACGTAAAATCCTCAAAATTTCTATTTTGACTGTCATAATCATTATTCTCATTCTCTATAGTTATTTTGTGAATAATTAATCAAAAACTCCCTAACTATTTCGGAGTTTTTATTTTATAAAATTGATATTTGACAAATCTAATGTTTAGTGCTATAATTACGAACAGAACATAAAAAGAGGTGTGATTTGAAAGAGAAAATAGGTAAATTCGGAGGCATTATTGCATTCCTTGCAATTATCGTCTTTGCGATACAAATCGCAACTACCAATTTAATTCAGAATTCAGTTTCATGGATTCTATGGCTTGCACTGGACGTCATTTCCCTACTCACTGCACTTCATGCAGGAAATAAAAAACCATGGCTCCAGATTGCCTTTTCTATCGGAGCGTTCATTGTAGTAAGTGTACTTCTCGTGAAGGGCGTGTGGGGTTGGGGCTTTGTCGAAACAATTTGTGTAATCGGCGTTATTATTTCTCTTTTTGCGTGGTGGAAAATCGGACCAACAGCAGGAGTTATCGCAAGTACCATCGCAACAAACATTGCAGGATTGCCCGCAATGCGCGATGCAATTTTTTTACCTTCCGACCCATCAAGCGCATGGATGTGGGGAATAATTGCTATTTCAGCAATTTGCGTTCTTATCTCCACTGAAAAATGGACAATAAAAGATCGGCTGTATCCTGCATCAACATTGATATACAACGCGCTGATGTTTGTCTTTACGATATTATAATAAAAGCGGTGAGAAAAATTCTCATCGCTTTTGCTTTACCCCGTTAGAAGCCCGCCTGAATGAAAGAATTCATTCTTTCGGGCAGGCAGAACGCCGATCAGCTTTGGTGAACACGGGGTTTAATGCCCCATGTGAGCTTCTAACGGGGTTTATTCAAAATCAACTTCGAAGTTATACATCCCCATACTGCAGAGACCACGAAGCACTCCATTTGCTTCAGATGCGGGAATCTCTATATTCTCTACTCCGGACGGAGTAAGTGATTTATGATAATTCAGTTTTGGAATAAAAAGAGAAGAAGAACAATCAAATGTTCCGCTTGTCTTTATTCGAAGTATTGTGGGGACTCCCGCTTTTGCAATAGTTTTTCTTGGAAAATATCCACCTTTCGCTGATATTTCAATAATCTGCTTTCCCTCGATAATCTCGGGACGGGCTCCGTCAATAATTTTTATTTCTTCCGCCTTTGGATTATTTGATGATGGTGAAATATTATTTGATGTATATGCAATTGCGCCTCCAATCAAGAGAACTGCAATACTAAGAGAAATAACAATTAATTTATTCATATTAAAAATTAAATACGGGATTTATGACTCCTGCAACA
>JBBAAK010000019.1:0-8778 GCA_041658345.1 Candidatus Altimarinota bacterium | reverse complement strand
TTTTCTTCAATTTATGAATTTTCTTTTAAGTTGGCCGGGTTAAGCGAAGACCAAGTTAGGCGTGTTTTCCATTTGGAAAAACGATTTAACGAAATGCCAAGCTTAAAAAATCTACTTAGTTCCGGCGAAGTTAGTGTAAGTAAGTTGGCCAGAGTTGCATCAATTGCCACTTTAGAAAATCAAGAAAATTTAGCGGAAGTGGTAAAAACACTTCCCAGGAGTGCTGTGGAAACTTTGGTGAAGGATGAAAAATTTGCACTAAAAGACTTTGCGAACCAAAACCAAAATGGCTTATTTAAGCCACAAATCGAGGCAAAATCTGTGCCCGGCACAGTCGCGAGCCTACTTGAACTAAGCAAACTTGGCCTAAATTCCACAATTACAAAACGCCTACTTGAGATACAAAACAAAGGCATAGACCTTAATAAAGTTATAACGGAGCTCCTGGACAGACGCGAAGAAGAAATCCAGCAAGAAAAGGCGAAAATTGCAGAAGAGATTGAACAAAAACCTACCTCTCGCTACATCCCTGCCCGTGTCCGCAAAATCCTACAAAAAGAACACGGGACAAAATGCTCAATCAAAAACTGCAACAAACCTGCGGAACAGCTACACCACACGCAAATTTTTGCGCTGAGCCACTCGCACAATCCCGCCTACCTTGTCCCACTTTGCAAAAATCACCACACGCTTGCACACAGTGTAAACCTTAAAATCCAAGAGCGGAGAGAAAATTCTCAGGCATAAAGCTCAAAGTAGCAGACATAAAGTTCCACGTGTGTATACGGCCAGACGGCGCATGCATAGTATTGTATCCTCGAAAGATTTTTTTATAGCATGTAGCGGATGGGCAGGCAGGAAACTTTCGGGGTGTTAAGCCTGCCTCGGCACAGTGCGCAATCAACAAAATTTATGATATTATCCGCGCAATGAAAATTCATTATTTTAAAAATTTTCCATCGTTTGTTTTGGCCGGCGTGGTGCCAGATGACGTGCTCGCAAACCCGCCTTTTGAGGCGCAAACTTTAAATCAAGTGCATGGCACAAAAATCATTAAAATTGACGCGTACACGGAGCCACAAGATGGAGATGCGATGTCCACTTACGAGATTGGCGTGAGGCTTATGATCAAAACCGCCGACTGCATTCCACTTGTTTTCGCCGACACGGAAAATAAAATTATTTATGCGGTACATGCCGGATGGCGCGGACTTGTTGCGGATATAATTCCGATCACAGTCAATTTAATGCTAAAAAATGGTGCTGAGCCCTCCAAAATAAAAGTTGGAATCGGCCCATCGATTTGTAAAAAATGTGCAGTGTTTACGGATCCAAAAAATGAAATTCCTCAAAAATATCATTTTGCAATTTCCGGCAATCTTAGTTCCTCTGATTGTGCTCGTTCTGGTTGCCCTGGCAATCAATGTGGCCCTTGCAATGCAGGCGTGCTGGTAGACCTAAGGCTAATCGCAAAAAAACAGCTCTCCCATGCCGGAATTTTGGAAAAAAATATCGAATGGATGCCAATATGCACTGCTTGCGATAAAAATTGGTTTTCTTGGCGCCGAGATAAAACGCAAAAAAGATTTGGAACCTTTATTGAACTTATTAGATAAATCTGGCACACTGTCTGCACATGAAAAATCCAGAAAATAAGATTGATTTTGCAATCGGCGGACAGGCCGTGATTGAAGGAGTTATGATGAGGTCTCCAAATTTCTATTTTGTGAGCGTAAGGGACCCCGAGGGAAATATCCAATCCATGCAAAAATCTTTCACTAGTATTACTAAAAAATACAAAGTGCTTGGTTTGCCCGTGGTGCGTGGCGTGGTGAATCTTGTGGAATCCATGACGATTGGATTTAGAGCTCTTTCTTATTCAAACAATGTTATTTTCGGTGGAAACGAAGAGCCGGTGGTGCGTGGCAAATTTATGACCATTTTGTATGGATTTTTATCCGGCCTTTATGTGCTATTTACGCTTTCCGTGACGATTTTTTTGCTAAAGTTTTTGCCACTTTTGGTAGCTCAAAAAATATCCGAACTTTGGGAAGTTGCGGAAAGAAATTATATAGTTTTTAACGCAATAGACGGGCTCACAAAAATTACCGTGTTTTTGTCCTACATTCTGTTGATTTCTTTATTGCCGGACATAAAACGTGTTTTTGAATATCACGGTGCCGAACATAAATCTATTTGGACTTATGAAAACGGGCTGGATTTAACGGTTGAAAATGCCAAAAAACAAACTCGTTTCCACCCAAGATGCGGTACAAGTTTTATCTTTTTAGTAATTTTGATGAGTGTCTTTGTTTACACCGTTACTCCACATTTAAATGGATTCTGGATGAACTTTTTTGAAAGATTGGCGGTAGTGCCTTTGATAGCAGGGCTAAGTTATGAACTTCTTAAATTAAGTGCGAAATTCCAAAATAATATCTTTATGAAGTTGCTTGTTGCGCCGGGACTTTTGATACAAAAATTAACAACACGTGAACCGGATGGTAAACAATTGGAAGTGGCGTTACATTCGCTAAAAGAATCCTTAAAAGCAGAATCCGTATGGAAATCCACAAAATAGAACGACAAAAAAAACGCGTGGCCATGATTATGGATACTTGGTTCCCCGTGCATACCGGAGAACAGGTCTATGTTGCACGGCTTGCCTCTGCGCTTTCCGATCTCCATGGTTATGAAGTGGACATTTTTACGCGCGCAATTGATGGTAAGCTAACCGCGGAACAAAGTGCTATTGAATCACTCCCGGCTATCCGCATAAAAAGATTTGGATTTAAAAGCCACCCTTGGAATGTTTTAATGCAAATTTGGTTTGTTTTTGCAACTTTTGCACATCTTATTTGGGCCGGCAAAAATTATGATGTTTACCACGCTCACACGGCAACTTCCGCAACAGCAATGAAACTTGCGTCTTGGTTCACACACGTTCCAACCGTGCTTACTGTGCATGGAAATAATGTTTTTGATTACGCTTGGACTCTTAGAAAAGTCATCCACAGGATTATGTTTTTGGAGACAAAATATACACAAGAAATAAGCGTGGCGGAAAACTTTTTAAAAGCACAAAATGTGAATGATCCGGTACTTGTTATACCTTATGGGGTGGACACAACGGCTTTTGATAAAGTAAAAGAGCAAAAAGATCCACATCAGTTTAATGTGCTTTTTGTGGGCAGGCTGGACTTTGTAAAAGGCATAGACACTTTGTTACTCGCAACGCAAAAAGTGATTGAATCAAACGGGTTCATACAGTCACAAAAAGATTTTCAATTACATTTGGTTGGTGCGGGTCCGGATAGAAAATATTTTGAAGGAATGGCGCGAAAACTTGGCATTTCAAAGTATGTAAAATTCCATGGACTTTTGGTTGGGGAAGATTTGATACATTTATATAAAAGTTCTGATCTTTTTGTTTTGCCTTCCCGTTCCGAAGCTTTGCCGTTTTCCGTTCTGGAGGCCTCAGCCAGTGGTCTCCCAATTTTGGCCACAAATGTTGGCGATCTAAAAAAACTTGTTATAGAAAATACAAATGGGCATTTGATCGAACCGGACGATGTGGCGGAAATGGCATATTATTTGGAGTACTTCGCCGGCAATCCACATCTTGAATCAATGGGGCAGGCGAGCCACGATCTTGTGGTGCAAGAATATGCTTGGGATACAACCGTTCAAAAAATGTTGCGAGTTTATGAGAGCGTTATGCAAAAAAAAGCCACAGAATCTTTTGAAAAATCCGAGTATTTAATCCCTCCTCTAAAACTGCCAAGCGCGCTTTGGAAAAGTAGAATCGCACGCAAGCCGTACAAAGGCAAAAACTTTTTAAAGTTTTGTTTTACTCTCAATTTGGAGCACGATTCCCCCGAAATTTTGCCGAGTGAGGACTCCGTTTTTGATGCGTTTTTGGAACGCATGACTGAGTTTTTGAGCCAGCTCGATATGCCCGGTACTATTTTTATCCAATCAAATTTAATAGAGGCTTTTGCAAATGAAATTGTTGCGCTACAAGAAGGTGGACATGAGATTGGGGTTAAGCTTCTTAAGTCTGAATGGCTTACCGGGCCAATTCGTAAAAAAGCAATCCGTGAAGTGCGTGAAACTTTAACAAGAATCGGTATAAAAAATGTGCGTATGTTGCATGCTCCCGGTGAAATAATTGACGAAGAACTTGAATATGCTCACGAAAATGGATTTGAATATTTGCCGGTTAGCCGGGATCCGGACCCTCAAATTATTTGGAAGTTTTTGCTTCCTTTTGGTAAAAGCACGCCAATGGACTTGAGCTCGTTTTTGGCTCTTTCCGATGAGGCTTTGCTCACGTCCATAAATCGTTTGAGATCTTTTCAAAAACATTATGGAATGGAACCGTTTATTATTTTTGAATGTTCAAATGAGGATTTTACAAGTGGAGAAAACTTTACCGGTCTTTCCAAAAAATTGGCACTCTTAAGGGAGGAAATGGAGATAAAACCTATGACCTTGAGTGTTTTTTGTGAGTCCTGTAGGCTGTAGCCATGTTTTTATTTAGCTCAGAATCAGTTACAGAAGGACATCCGGATAAAATTGCGGACCAAATTTCCGATGCGATTCTTGATGCAATTTTAAAGGATGATCCAAATGGGCGAGTTGCTTGTGAAACTTTGGTCACAACCGGTCTTGTGCTTGTTGCCGGTGAAATAAGTACAAAAACTTATGTGGATATTCCTCGAATCGTGAGGCGCGTTATAAAAGATATTGGTTATGATGATGCGTCTTATGGATTCGATTCAAATGCTTGCGCCGTACTCACGGCAATCGACGAACAAAGCCCCGACATTGCGCTTGGGGTAGACACCGGTGGGGCCGGAGACCAAGGCATGATGTTCGGTTATGCGTGTAATGAAACTCCGGAATTAATGCCGTTACCAATCATGCTCGCACACAAATTAACAATGGCACTTGCGAAGGCGAGAAAAAATCACACGCTCCCTTATTTGAGGCCGGATGGCAAAAGCCAAGTTACCATTCAATATGATGATTTTGGGAAACCGGCTTATGCGCACACGATTGTACTTTCCACACAGCATGGGCCGGACGTAACTCAAGCAAAAATCAAAAAAGATTTGATTGAGCATGTGATTAAACCCGTTTGTGGAAAATATTTCACCGATAAAACAGTGTTACACATAAATCCAACCGGAAGATTTATTATTGGCGGGCCTCCGGGAGATAGTGGAGTTACCGGACGCAAAATAATTGTGGATACTTACGGCGGAATGGGACACCATGGAGGTGGATGTTTTTCCGGCAAGGATCCTTCAAAAGTGGATAGAAGCGGGGCCTACATGGCTCGTTATATTGCAAAAAATATTGTGGCAAGCGGACTTGCTCAAAAATGTGAGGTGCAAATTTCTTACGCCATCGGAGTTAAGGAACCTGTGTCTATTTTTGTGAACAGTTTTGGGACCGGCAAACCAAGCGACGAACGGCTTTCTGAGATTGTGGCAAAAGAATTTGATTTAACACCTGCCGGAATAATAAAACATTTGGATTTGCGCAGACCGATTTATGGTCTTACCGCATCGTATGGGCATTTTGGAAGAGAGCTCAAAGAATTTACTTGGGAAAAAACAGACAAAACCAAATCATTATCCAAATATGCCTAAAAACTCAAACGCACTCACAGAACAAGGTTTAAAAAATATAGAACTTGCCGAGCGCAACATGGGCGCACTACAAAAAATCCGCGAGCGTTTTAAAAAAGAGAAACCTTTCAAAGGTCTTAAAATCGGCATGGCCCTGCATATTACAAAAGAGACCGCCGTTTTAGTGCGAACATTAACTGACGCCGGAGCCAGCGTTGCGATTTGCAGTTGCAATCCACTGTCTACACAAGATGACGTTGCAAGTGCGCTTTCCAAAGAAAAGAACGTTTTGGTTTATGGCTACAAAGGCGAAACTACAAAGGAATATTATGAATTTTTGAACCATGTTGCGTTGAGCAATCCGGACGTGGTGATTGATGATGGTTGTGATTTGGTTACGATACTTATGACGAAATATCCTGCATTCGCCAAAAAAGTTTTGGGTGGATGTGAGGAAACCACTACCGGCGTTATGAGGCTTAGAGCAATGGAAAAATCCAAAGCGCTCCCCTTCCCCATGATTGCCGTGAACGACAATAAAACAAAACATTTAATGGACAATTTGTATGGCACGGGCCAATCCACTTTGGATGGAATTTTGCGCACAACAAATATGATGTTTGCCGGTAAAACCGCAGTTGTTGCGGGCTACGGTTCTTGTGGCAAGGGCGTGTCTATGAGGCTCCGCGGGCACGGGGCGAATGTGATTGTTACGGAGGTTGATCCTTTCCGCGCACTGCAAGCTAACATGGATGGCTTCCGTGTTATGCCAATGATTAAAGCTTCGCCACTTGGGGATTTGTTTGTCACGGTTACCGGAGATATTGATGTTATTACTTTGGAGCATGTGAAGCTTATGAAGAATGGGGCAATTTTGTGCAATAGCGGTCATTTTGACTCGGAGATTGATGTAAAGGCCATTCGGTCTGGTGCAAAATCTGCACGCGCCATAAGACCTCAAATGGAGGAATTTTTGATGAAAGATGAAAAAGTGGTTTATATACTTGGTGAGGGCAGGCTGATTAATTTGGCCGGAGCCGAAGGCCACCCTAGCGAAGTTATGTCTCTCAGTTTTTGCGGACAAGCTTTGGCGTGTGAATATTTGATTAAAAATCACAAAAAATTAGGGAAGAGCGTTTACACCTTGCCTGAGCAAATCGATACGGATATTTCCACACTGCATTTAAAAGCGAATGGCATCCAAATAGACTCGCTTAGCTCAAAGCAAAAGAAATATTTAAGTTCTTGGACGAGCGGGACGTAAAAATTAGTTCGTTTTGATTCTTTTAATGGTCGGACTCCCTAGTAGTGATCTCATTTGAATGATGGCGATTTCGTTAAGTGTGACTAACCTTTCGTTTTGAGGAAGTCCTTTATGGATCAAGACTGCATTTAATGATTCTAAATTAGTCAAACAGACCAACTGAACAACTGAAGCGAAGTCACGCATATTGCCGTCCTTCTTTGGATTGGCGATTTGCCACTCCTTAGCCGTCATGCCAAAAAGGGCTTTGTTTAGCACGTCTGCTTCACTCGCATAAGTGATGTTAATTTGTGATACAGAAAGATGTGGCGGAATTAGATGCTCTTTGATTGCATCCGTATGTATGCGGTAATTTATTTTTGCAAGATTGCGCTTAATATCCCAACCTAATGAAAGTCGTTCATTCTCTTCCTCTTTGAGGCGTTGGAATTCTTTGATTAAAAAGAGTTTGAATTCGGCAGAAATCCAAGATGCAAATTCAAAAGCGATATCTTTATGAGCGAAAGTCCCGCCTCCATGTTTCCCAGATTTTGAAATAATGCCAATTGCATTTGTTTTTTCGATCCATTTCTGAGGAGTAAGTACAAATGCATTTGTTCCTGCTTCATTTTTAACCGTGTCGAATTCGACACGGTTAAAAATCGGATTATGGATACCTTCCCAAATACCAAGAAACTCAACCGTATATTTCGTTTTCATCCAGTTTTGCACTACAAAACGCGGGTCATCGGGATTTTTGCTCTTCGCAATATCTGTGAGTGAGATATAGTCGTCATCTCTTTTTTTAAGGACCATGACCTCTGTACCTTTAACGTTTATTTTCTGATTGGTCATAAAAAAATTGTTATAGAAACTTTTTAACTATAACGATTACGACCTGAATTTTTCCTGAATTAAAATCCTTGAGTTGTCGACAAATTGTCGATAACTTAATTTTCCCGTCTGCCCGGGCAGACGCTTTGCTTCGAGTTACGGCTTAAGCAAGCCATTTGGTTTTTGAAATCACGCTCCTGCCCAGCTCTTTTTCTGTAAGTTTCCGCGCATGACCTGCTACGCTTCCACCACGCTTGGCCACTTTTTTATGTTCAACCATATGCTTTGGTTTTTCATTGTGCGAAATTTCCGTTGTAACTTTTTCGCCAAGCATAGTAAAAATCAATTCCAAGTCGGTCATATTGTCCCTCAAATTTGATTTTGATTTAGCAGGTATCTCTTTGTACCTTTTGTATTCATTCGGCGTCATGCCAAAAGTGGCTTTGGAAATTTCTGCAGTTAGAATTGCGTAATCTTTTTCATGCGTGAGGCCCCGTTCTCTCCACTCATCCGTTAAATTTTGCCTAACCGCCATGCCACGCAGACGCTTGTCGATCCAATCTTTTGAATACCCTTTCTGCTCGTAAATAATTTTCATTCGTTCTTGTGCCAATTCCGGATTTTCTATCTCATCAAGCCTCTCCTTGCCGACTTGCGCCAGCCACATTTTAAATGGTTCGGCTTTTTTGGAAGGGATGGATTGAATCAAACGAAACAATGTCTTTGTATCCGCCACATCGGTCAGGCGCATTTTCCCGTCAGGAGCAAGCATTTTCAAAGCGTTACATTTTGTAACGGTTTCATCCAAACCTTCGAAAAGTAGCCTCTTTTTTAGCACCCTCCAATATACCTGAGGATTACTACTCTCTGTTAGTGCCTCAACAATATCTACCACGGAAAAAAACCATTCGTCATTGTGCCAAATTCGACGGATCCGTTTGGACTGGAATAGAACGAGCTTATTTTCTTGATTCATATTGATTAGAAATTGTTAAAAATATAGCAGACTCTGAGAGTATAGACTACTGACCTTGCGAAAATCCTGAACAAAACCTGAATTTT
>JBBAAK010000018.1:0-11018 GCA_041658345.1 Candidatus Altimarinota bacterium | reverse complement strand
ATTTGCTACAGAGCGGTTATCCCTACGGGATATTTGGGGGGGGCAGGATGATTTTGTTTATGTGTTTTTTCTTAACCCCAGAGAGGTTCAAGCAGCCACAGAGCGGTTATCCCTACGGGATATTTTTGGGGGGCAGGATGATTTTGTTTATGTGTTTTTTCTTAACCCCAGAGGAGTTCAAGCAGCCACAGAGCGGTTATCCCTACGGGATATTTTTGGGGGGCAGGATGATTTTGTTTATGTGTTTTTTCTTAACCCCAGAGGGGTTCAAGCAGCCACAGAGCGGTTATCCCTACGGGATATTTTTGGGGGTCAGGATGATTTTGTTTATGTGTTTTTTCTTAACCCCAGAGGGGTTCAAGCAGCCACAGAGCGGTTATCCCTACGGGATATTTTTGGGGTCAGGATGATTTTGTTTATGTGTTTTTTCTTAACCCCAGAGAGGTTCAAGCAGCCACAGAGCGGTTATCCCTACGGGATATTTTTGGGGTCAGGATGATTTTGTTTATGTGTTTTTTCTTAACCCCAGAGGGGTTCAAGCTCTGTAGCAACATGATTCGCAGCTTTTTTCTATTGCCCCGTAGGGGCTACCCTTCTTCGTGAATTCAATTTGATCAACACCCCAAAAAAAGGAAGGCAGTTACCTGTCTTCCTGCAAAAATCAAACCTACCAGCTATTAAATATCAATAGCCTCACCATAAGCAGCGGCAGTAGCTTCTTTGATGCCCTCACTCATGGTGGGGTGTGGGTGACTGGCATTCAATATTTCGTGTGCCGTGGTCTCCAGTTTACGAGCCACTACTGCTTCTACAATAAATTCTGTTACGTTCATCCCAATCATATGACAACCTAAGAGTTCGCCATATTTGGCATCATAAATTACTTTTACAAATCCCTCGGTAGCGCCGGCAGCGCTGGCTTTACCGCTTGCCATGAAAGGAAACTTACCAATTTTGAGTTCATAGCCGGCTTCCCTGGCCGCTTTCTCTGTATAACCCACACTGGCTACTTCAGGCGTACAATAGGTACAACCCGGAATATTGTTATAATCAATCACATCGGGCAGGTGTTGGTGTTTTTTTTCATTATAGCCAATATGTTCGGCTGCATTGATCCCTTCTTTAGATGCCACATGTGCCAAAGCCTGCCCGGGAGAACAATCTCCAATAGCATAAATGCCGGATACACTGGTTTGCTGGTAAGGATCAACTATGATTTTGCCTTTTTCGGTTTTAATGCCATTTTCTTCCAGCCCAATATCTTCAATATTAGCCACCACACCCACTGCGCTCAACACCATATCCGCCTCAAGGGTAAGGGTACTGCCATCCTGTTTTTTTACCAGGGCTTTTACACCTGCCCCACTGGTATCTACCGATTCTACTGAAGCACTGGTAAGTATAACAATCCCCTGTTTTTTATATTGTTTTTCCAGTTCTTTTGATATGTCTTCGTCTTCAACAGGAACAATACGAGGCAGGAATTCAACAATGGTAACTTTTGTTCCCATGCTATTATAGAAATAAGCAAACTCAGCACCTATGGCGCCACTGCCAACAATGACCAGGCTTTTGGGTTGTTCGGGCAATACCATGGCTTCTCTGTAACCGATTATTTTTTTACCATCCTGTTTCAGGTTGGGTAATTCTTTGCTACGGCCACCTGTTGCAATGATGATGTATTTACCTTCTACTATTTTTTGGGTACCATCGGTAGCCGTTACCTCTATCTGGCCCTTCGCTTTTATTTTGCCGTAACCCATCACCACATCAATCTTATTTTTCTTCATCAGAAACTGAACACCCTTACTCATTTTATCGGCCACACCACGGCTGCGTTTGACCACTCCCCCAAAATCATGCGCCACGCCGGTAGCATTAATTCCATATTGGGTACTATGTTTCAGGTAATCATATACCTGGGCGCTTTTCAATAATGCTTTGGTTGGGATACAGCCCCAGTTAAGGCAGATACCACCGAGACTTTCCTTTTCGATGATGGCCACTTTAAACCCCAGTTGCGATGCGCGAATGGCCGCGGGGTATCCTCCGGGGCCACTTCCTAAAACGAGTACGTCGTATATCATGGTAAATGAATGAATGATAGAATGAATGATCGCTGACTATATCAGAAGGGCAAAAATAACGGGAAATGGGTAAATGGAAAAAAGAGAGTTACTGAGGGGGTATGAAACACTCAATCATTCAAAAAATATCCTTACCGTCTGATAAAACCATTTATTTTCTGTGGCGGAACCGGTTTGCTGCATTTGCTCATTAAAGCCCTGAAGGCCAAATAAGCCGGCCATATTACCATTACGAAGGGCTATTTCCAGGTAGCCGGCAGAATTGAACCAGGCCAATTTTTCGGATTCAGCTACAGAGGTATAATTTTCGCTAATGGTATCAATCATTTCATTCCTTTTGAAAACAATCTTAAAGCTTCTGCTCTTACGTTGTTCCGCGAATTCGGTGCGGGTAATATTAATCACTACATTTTCAAAATTGTCTATAAAAAGTATCTGGCCTTCCATCCAATTCGGCCCAATAGTGGCCCTTAATGGATATTTTTCAATAATCTCTGTAAAAGGTCTTCCGCCTGCCGATAATTTACCCGAATCATGTATGGCAGAAACTGTCCAGGCCACCTGTTGGGTTATTTCCAGTAAAGTGTGTTGTTTATCCAGCTCAATGGCAATCATTTCTGCCGGCTTTGTTCCGGTAATCATGGTAAGCAGGCCATTATCCGGACAAATAATATACTGATCACGGTATTTGGCTGCCAGAAGGTATTTAACTGATGTTTCGAATAGATTTACAATAATGAGGTGAAAAGTACCTGGCGGATAATAAATAAACGCGTTATTACAGGTATATGCCGCCTGCGGAAAATTGGTTTGAGAAAGATAATGGGTGATATCGCAGATATTCACGGTTGGCAACAGGTTCACAAACTGTCCTTTGATAGCGCCAACAAGATAATCCCGCTGGCCTATATCAGTTGTCAACGTTAGAATAGGCATGGTGACAGATAAACGTTTGAAGCGGACAGTTATTTCACCAACTCACCGTTTTTAAAGAAAAATTTCCTGACCAGCTTATCGGCCAATGACGGGAAAAAACGGTTAAGGAAAACGGTTTGCTTACCCATAAAAGTAAGTACCAGTGTTCTTTTTCGTTTACGGATGGCCTTTAAAATATGCGCGGCACATACTGCCGCACTCATCATTTTACTTTCATCCATCGGTGATTCGCCCTGAGATTTCCCTTCCCTGTTCAGTGCCACATTACGGATATTGGAAGCGGTGAATCCCGGACAAACCCACATCACATTGGTACCGCTATTTAATAATTCGGTCCGAAGCGCTTCCAGCCATCCATTAACGGCGAATTTGGAAGCTGAATAACCGCTGCGCCCAGGCAAACCCCGGTAACCGGCAATAGAGGAAACGCCTACAATCGTGCCATTATTTTGGGTGATATAGGGAAGGGAGAATTTGGTACAATAAACGGTACCCCAGAAATTGATATCCATTACTTTGCGTATCGTTTCCAGTTCAACCTCATATACCAGCGAACGCATAGATACGCCGGCATTATTGATCAGTATATCGATAGTACCGAAAGACTGGATAACTGCATCAATAAAATTCCGGCAATCCTGCTCTTTACTTACGTCTGCCGTATAAATCATTAAAGGCTTACCCGGATGGACAGATTGCAGGCTGTATAATTTATCGTGCTTACGGCTGCAGGTGGCTACTTTGGCTCCTTCCTGCAGAAAAGCATCTACCAATGCCTTTCCAATACCTTCTGAACCACCCGTGATTACCACAACTTTATTAGTAAATATGGACATATCTAACATGTGTTAATACTGCAAAAATAAGTAGTTAGCACATCAGTTAGGGATGGTTTGTGGGTAATTAGGCTAAAATATATTTATAAATATTTGGCTGGTTTTCAATTTCACCTATTTTTGCACTCCCAAAGAAAAAAGGCTGATGCCTTTTTTGGCGGGAAAAGGTTCGATTCCGTAGCTCAGTTGGTAGAGCAATACACTTTTAATGTATGGGTCCTGGGTCCGAGTCCCAGCGGGATCACCACTAAGATTTAAGAAACCGTTCAAGCATTGCGTTTGAGCGGTTTTTTTATGGATTTGGTGTCAAAATTTGGTGTCAATTTAGGGAAATAGACTTGAAGTACAATACTATATCCTTCCGTACCAACTAATAATAAGGGACAAAGGAATTAACCTGAAATCCACTTAAACTGTTAGTTTTTATGCTTGGTCAAACCTATTGGGATTATATTAAATATATACGGGACTTCGGTAGAGGTCTATAAAAGTCCTAAAACGGCTATTTTACCGGGACGTTTGGGGGAATTAAAAAAGAGAACTAAGGAAAAGCGTCTTTTATTACCAGTTGGGCAGTAATTCCGGTTTTATCGTTTACGATTTCCTCAAACTTATTCATAAACTTAGTTCTGTCGTTTAAATCCCATCCGTTCTTTTCGTACTCCAAATACTGATCTAAAGCTGCATCGTAATTACCATTACAGTCTATAAGATATAAAGCACCCTTAAAACCGTTCCCTATTACTGAAATTTGGGCAAAAACAATGTATTGACAATACCTATCAAAGAAATAGATAGATTGCCCGGCTTGTTGCGCTAAGAACATGATTTTATCTAAATGGCTGCGTTCATACATATCTTTCAATGCAGTTAATACAGTATGGTTTAATACCGCCAATCCTTTTACGGTTTCCCCATTATCAATTATTTCATTAACAAATATCGTGTTCATTTCTTCTTTTTTATAGGGGTATTAAGAGCCATTTTTACGGCATCTTCAAAAGACAGGGGAATATGTAAAGGTTCGTCTTTACTTAGCTTCTTTGGGCTTGGGGTGTCTATTTTGGGCTTCTTTGCTTTCACCTTTCTAAGGTACAAATAAACTATCAAATATGATTTTTAAGCCATTTTTAATCTATTAAGTGAATGGTTTATACCGTACTTTGCGACTGAAAATAACCTCACATGGCTTCAGTTGACCCTACCCTCAAAATAATTTTGGCAGAAATGAAAAAAATATCTGGCAAAGTTTCTAAGGTAGAAACACGTCTTTCTGTAATTGAAAAGTCAGTTAGTGGTATCGAAAAGGATATGAAAAAAGTTCTTAAATGCGTTGCTACTGAAAACGCAGACGATTTCCCTCTCGTCAAGCACAATCGTTCTGCATCTAAATTAGGGGTTGCCGCTAAATCCCGTTAGTATCACCATCTTCCCAATTATGGCTATAAGTATCAGGTGCTTTAGTTAGTGTTTTATAGTCCAACTATTAATAAAATACAAGAACTACTTCCTCAAAACTGGAAGCCAACCCAAAGCGAATAAAATATTAACGGGGTCAACATCCTGGAATAATATTTAGCTATGCTGTAATAAGGGTATTGGTGGGGTGCTTACTTTGCACTGTCGTTGGCTTGCGTGTCGGGGGTTTTAATTTTTTCTTTTAGCGTTGGAGAAAAAAATTTAAAATTCTTATTGGGCTGGAAACTTGCAAGCTCTTTTGCAGCCATAAAAAACTTTTCTTCCATTGAAAAAAAGCTGCAAATGTGCTTGCAAGTGTGTGTTGGCTTTTATTTCAATTCCAATGTTTCGTTGTACTTCGTTCTAAAATCATTTTTCTTTTTCTCATTGTAAAGAGGCAATCCAATTAGTTTGAATTCGTTGCTTTCAATCTTCAATAAATTCTTGTCGCCATACTTCAAAGAAATATCTTCAAGAAATTTTTCTTTCCAACCTTCCTTGCTTGTTTCAAAACCTCCTGTGCTGTCTTTGAACTGGTCGCCTTTTGGCTCAATGAAAACTTGGTAATAAAAATTCTTCTTGTGCTGTTTTAAGAAAAGTAAAAAGTCAGGGTGGAAACCTCTGCCTTTGTCAAAATCATAAATCGTGTAAACTTCTTCATTGCGTAAAAGAAAAACCTGTTCGTACTGTTCTTCCAAATTTCCCATCGTGTCTTTGAGAAATAAAATCAAACTTCTTTCTTCGCTTGTTCCATTAAAGGAATCAAGAACATACCATGACTTGTCAATAAGTTCTTGTTCTAAAATTTTATTCTCCTCTGTTTCTAAAACCAACTTTTCTTTTGTTCTATCAAACACAATTGAAAACTTGGTCGGTGAAAATTCTGAACCAATATGAGGGTTTGAAATTTCTCCAATGCTTTTTTCAATCACATCAAAGAATCGTAAAAGAATTTCAAGTTGAACATTATTTGAAATATCATTCAAGTCCTTGTAATGTTTTGGCGTTACAATCTTAATTTCAATGTCGCCAAGGAATTTGTCTTTTAAAATATCTTCAATGCTTTCAATCTCCAATTCATTTTTAAGATTTTCAAATCTCAAAATTGAAAGGTCTTTCTTCGCTATGATGTTTATTGCTTTCCTTACAATATGTCTGTCAAATTTACCCAGCGTAAATGTGAGTGTCTTGTTATCTTCTTTCTTGCTTGTGTATCTTGCTGTGTCTTGCTCCTTATCCAATTCAACTTTCGTTTCATCTGCACTAATTAACTTGATTGATTCTTCAAATTGAAATTCACTTTTGATTTCATCAAGAGTAATTTTTCTTCTCTTAGGATTTACTTTCTTCTCATTCAAGAACAATTTTACTGTCTTATAAAAATCGCTGTCTTTAAATTTCTGTTTGAGTGAAAATGTTTTTACAACCCTTTTGTCGTCAATGTAGCCCTTGTTTTTTAATTCATTTTTCAATTCACTCAGATAACGGTGTTCATCGTCACTGTGATAATAAAATTCTTCTAAAACTCTCAAATCATGTTCAAGGTTGTCGTCAAATTTTCTTTTCAGAATTGGCTTGTCTTTATACTTGAACGGAAAATATCTCACACCTCTACCGATTAACTGAACCTCTGATGTTGTTGCAACCGATGTCTTTGTATTTGAGCCGCCTTCGTTCTGTCCTTCATACAAGCGAACGATGTCAAACAAATTCAAAACATCCCAACCCTCTGTCAAACGCTGCACTGTGAAAATTGCAGTGATGTGA
The DNA here is from genome assembly GCA_041658345.1 of Candidatus Altimarinota bacterium. GTDB lineage: Bacteria > Patescibacteriota > Gracilibacteria > UBA1369 > 2-02-FULL-48-14 > JBAZYV01. The sequence goes on along the minus strand of JBBAAK010000018.1, from coordinate 3,934 downwards.
TTGTTTTTATCTTCAAGTGAGTTCAAAAGTTTTTCTTGTTCTTCGCTTGTTTTCTCAATTGTTTTCGTTCCCGTTTTTGAATTTGTGATGATACAATTTCTATCAGCAAAATTGTATTGAAGAAATTTTATTACATCACTCCACTCAATTTTATTTTCTTTAAGAAAATGCTTGATGTCAATGATTCTACTTTTCCCTTTCTGATAAATCTCAGCACCTGATTCTGTTTTTTCTTCTTTGATTGCCTTCAGAAAATCAAAATCTTTTGCTGATAAATTTTGTATCAGTTCTTTAAATTCTTCAAAATCATTTTTTGAATCTTCAATCAGTTTGCTCCTAAAAAGAATAACTGGTTTGAAGTTTTGTAATCCGTTGTCTAATGCTATTCTGTAACGATACCAGTTAAACAACAATGCTTGAATGATGCGTTGCTTCTTGTTGAACTTTGAAGTAACTAAATTGATTTCTTTAGTGTAACCTGCTTTTAGAAAATCTTTCAAGTCAAAACGGAACATTGTTTTGTCACGATATTTTTCTTCTACTGATTTGTCTTTAGGAACTGTTGCAGTGAATTCAAGCAAAACATTTTTGTTGCCGCTTGAGTTCGGATAAGTGCCTTTATAAAGAATTTTTTTAATTACGGTGTTCTCCCAACTTTTCTCTAAATCAATTTCACTTGCTTTCTCACTTAACTGAATTTCTAATTCAAGTTCTTGTTGTTCTCCTTTTTTCTTTTTCGTGTCTGCGTTCAAATGGTGGGCTTCATCTCCCAGCATCACAATATTTTTCTTTTGCAAATCGTCAAGGTAAATACTATTCTCTTTAACTGCGTAAACGCTATTGTGCAACTTGTGTATAGAAGTGAAAAGAATTTGAATGTCGTCTGTCTTACTTGAAAAGGTTTCAACCTTTTTTATCCGAATGGTCTTGTTGTCAATGACAATGTTTTGTTTGAAAAGATATTTGTGGTGGTTCGGATTCATCAGATTTTCTTCCGTCTTACCAACAATGTTATTTTGATTTACAAAGAAGATGAAGTTCCTGTTTCCTTTTTTGTAGTAATATAAAATGAGTGCAGCCATCAACAAAGTTTTTCCCGTGCCAGTTGCCATATTGAAAAGCAAATGCGTTGGTGAATTGCCGTCTTGCACCAAATCATTGTCAGCAATTTCATAAGCAAGGAAATGTTGTATTGCTGATTTTTGCCAGTCAAATAATTCATACTTGATGTTGTCTGTGATGTATGAAGGAATTTCAATCTTGGCTAAATTTTTTAAGCCAACATTCAATTCTGCTTCACGAAATAAAAATTGTTTGTCTGACATTGCTTATCTGTTGTAAAAGTTTTTGGTTAAAGCAATATCGTCTTTGTTGATTCCAAAGTTTTTGTCCTCCATTTCGCTTGCGTTTACATAGAGCTGGTTTAAGTCAAGCATTTTGCAAAACATTTCTTGTTGCTTTTTCAGAGATAGATTTTTGAACGCTTCTTCGTGAATGATTTTCTCTTTGAATTCCTTAAACTTTACATTGTAATGGAGAAAATATTTTTCTGATAATTCTTTCAAAAGTTTTTCCAATTCTTTTAGTGAGCCACATTCGGCAATTTTTTCTTTTGCTTCTGAATTCCATTTAGCCAATTCCAAATAAATGAAAGAACCGTTTTTGTTATTCTTAATTATCTTCTGAACTCTTTTTGTTGTTACTGTTTCAACATAGTCCATTTGCTCACACAAAACAAATCTTCTGTTTCCATTGTCTTCTTTGTTCAAATCTAAAACTGCTTGTGCTGTTGTGCCGCTTCCTCCGAAGAAATCAAGAACAATATCATCGCTTCCTCTCGCTGTTATTATTTCAATTGTGTCTTTTACTGCATGAAGTGATTTTGGATAACTAAAAACCTTTTCTCCGTTGAATAATTTTTTCAAAAGCATTGTGCCGTTTGAAGAAGCATCATATTTTGAATCATACCAAATTGTTTTTGGTTTTCTTCCATCTTTAATTCTGTCTTTAAGTTGAACTGTGAACTTTCCTTTCTCGGTAACTACATTGAAGTCACCTGCCTTTGCTGCTTTTAGAATTTCTAATCTGTCAGCCCATCTCCAAACCCTTCTTTTCCCTGATGTATCAACTGGCATCAATTCAACAAGGTCTTTGTCATGCTTTGAAATAAAACTTTTTTCATCTTCCTCTATCATATTCCCTTTGCTGTCTAAAGACAAAATATTTTCAGGAGCATATTCTTTCGGGTATTCAAATTTTCTTTTGCCGCCAACTGCAATAATGTTCTTCTTACTCTTGGAATAGTATAAAGTAAATTCAGAGTTCTCTCTTTCCTTTGGTGTTGAAGTTCCTCCGCTTCGTCTGAAAGGAAGAAATCTAAAATCGCCTGTATCATCCTTGTCGCCAAAATCTAATTCTTGTTCTTTTGTTAGCATCATGTAATTGATTTCAACTGCACTCAAATTCTTTCCATAGAATAAAGTATATTCATGGCTTGTTGCGAAATGGGTGTTAGTTGTTCTTCCTCTCGGATTGCTTTGAACTACGATTGTGCCTACATAATTTTCTCTTTTGAAAATATCATCACATAAAACTTTTAAGTGAGCATATTCTTCATCATCAATTGCGATTGCAACAACTCCATCATCAGTTAATAAATCTCTTGCAACTTCAAGACGGTTTTTCATAAAGGTCAACCAAGCGGAATGATTGAAGTTGTTGTTGTAAGCAAAGGTGTTGTTGTCGCCTGCTGTGTTGTATGGTGGGTCAATGTAAATTAGTTTTATGCTCTCTGAAAATTCTTCTCTTAAACAATGAAGTGTAAGCAAGTTGTTTCCTTTAATAATCAGGTTGTCGGTAATTACTCCCTCTTTGTTTCTTGCAAAACTTTTTATTTTCTCTTCGCCTTTTGCAGTATATTTTTTTATGTCAGCAAATGCCTTCGGTTCAAACAGGCGGTCAATTTCATCTTGTGCCAGCACTTCATTGAAAAATATTTCCTTGCGTTTTGTAACCTTCACTTCATATTTTTCCTTTTCATCATTGTATTCAAAGTATTCGTCTGTTCCTTCCTCAGTGCTTTGTCCGCCTTCTAATACTCCATCTTTAAAAGGGAAATTTAAAACAACATTACTGCTATCTTTTAGCAAGCGGTTTCCGCTTGCTAAACCGATGCGGTTTTCAAAAGCAGTGTAACTGTTGTCAATTTGATTGCTGTCCAAAAAGAACTTGAAATCGTTTTGCTTGAAAACCAAAACATCTTTTGCTTTGAGAAAAAACTTTTTGGTCGCTTCATCACTGCTCAAAAGAAGTTCAATCAATTTGCTGTCGGTCTTGTCTGACAAATCTCTGATAGCCGCCAAATTCAGTTCCATGTTTTCGTCAACAAGGCGACTGTCCTGCTTTAGCAATGATTCTAATTTGTTTTTGAATTTTATATCGGTCATTATTTAAATATTTTCAGTTACAAAGTAAGCAATATTATTAAAAGCGTTGGCAAAAGAGCCAATGTGGGCTGGCAGAATTTCAAAATATTTTGTGCGGTGGGGAAAAAAATAAAACACGAAGCGTTGGGCTGTCGTGTCGGCAAAAAGTCTGCCTGCAATTTGTCGATGTATATATTTTCCTGTCGTTTCGATAATTTGTCTGTCAGTTTAATGGTTGTTGTGTCGGTCTTTACGCTTGCCTATAACGGTTTGCAGCTACAAGAAGTTGGCGATTTCGGAGCACTAAACTGTCTGCCACCACTGAACTTGATACGAAGCACAAAGCTTCATTTAACCACTGAACCGCCAATTTCTTGTAGGTGTGTTTGTACCGATTCAATTATGTACCACTATTCCGGGTGAAAAGTGTACCACCTATCAGGGTGTAAATGTAGTTTCATTTTGTTTAATAATGCTTGGATATTTATGCCTTTAAAAACCTATCATTA
>JBBAAK010000017.1:0-17051 GCA_041658345.1 Candidatus Altimarinota bacterium | reverse complement strand
GTGCCACATCATAAATCCTGAAGACCAATGGGGCTCTCCGCCGGTACGAATAACAAAATCAACAGAGGGAAGATCTTTTGTCCATAGAAATTCCTTTATTGATTCATAATTGAATTTTGATGTGTGTAACTTTGATCCTTTCTGGAATGCCTCAATCATTTCTTCCTTTCCGTCGTATCCAAACAGTATAGTGAGGTTTCCTTTGTGAAAATGCGCCGTGTCACGTTCGGCATCCTCGATTAATTTTGAGAGAACTTTACTTTTTACAATTTCTTTTCCTCGTCCTATCACGCGCATGCGTATCTCGTTTTTTCTCAGTGTTTCCGAATTCAAGATTTCTTTCAACTCCTTTTCAAAGAGTTTTACAAGGAACGATACTTCTGTTTTTGATCTTTTTTTCAAGTTATCTGCCGATGTTCCCCATACAGTCATATATTTAACCCCGCGTTCAAATCCAATTTCTGCGATCTCATGAACTCGTTTTGCTCCTTCGCGGTGACCCTCATAGGGGAGTAATCCTTTTGCTCGCGCCCATCTCCGATTTCCATCGGGGATGATGGCGATATGATGTGGAACTTTTTCCATGTTTATTTATTATACTAATTTATTTTTATTGTGTGTATTGACCATGATTTTTTTGTATGGTTTAATTCACCTTTTTTATTACGCGCGAAAGATGATAAAATACGCATATAAAGAATGATAAATAAAAAACGTATTTTTGTTGTGGCTGGGATACTTGTGATACTTACTGCAATAGGAAGCGGGGGATATCTCTTTTGGAGTCTCTACGAAGAAAATACAATTCTTGAAAAGAGTGTTGGGTTATTGGAACAGTCATTTGGAATCACAAAAACACAACTCGAAAATACACGTAAAGATAATTCTAATCTTACGGAATTATTGGGAAATGAACGCGGGGTAAATGAGAATCTCTCAAAGAATCTCGAAGATCAGTTTGCAAAGAATACTGCTTTGGAAAGTCAGGTGGTGGATATTTCAGGAATGGTGAAGGATATTTCTGGAACCGTTGGCACACTTCAAAAATTAAGCCAGACTGATAAGGAGCTTTTGAAGAAATATTCGAAAATATATTTTTTGAGTGAGAATTATATTCCTTCACGGCTTACCGGCGTCTATAGGGATTATCTGTACGATTCGAGTGTTGAAAAAAAAATTCACGCGGGAGTGGAGCCATTTCTTGTTGATATGATAAAAGGAGCTATGCAGGGAGGAGTTGATTTGAAGATTATTTCTGCATACCGATCATTTGATGAACAGTTTTCGGTAAAAACTGGATATAAGGTAGTATATGGATCAGGGGCCAATAAATTTTCCGCTGATCAGGGATATTCGGAACATCAGCTCGGCACAACAGTCGATTTTACTACACCAAAATTGAAAACACTCTCATTGCAACTTGAAAATGATCCAGCATATAAATGGCTTACCGAGAACGCATATCGGTTTGGATTTGTGCTCTCATATCCGAAAGGGAATTCATATTATCAATATGAACCGTGGCATTGGCGATTTGTGGGAACTCAACTCGCAAAAAGACTTCATGACGAGAATAAATATTTCTATGATTTAACCCAACGCGAAATCGATTTATATCTCGTTTCTATTTTTGATCGGTAGGAGATACTAAAAAAGAAAATACATATCAATGAAGATGAATGGGAAAATGGAATCGATTTCTTTTTTCTGTTAAGATGGCGCTAATGGACGATAAAAAACTATGGGATGTGATTGTGGTTGGGGGAGGACCGGCGGGCATGATGGCGGCAGGAGTTGCTGCAGAAAAAGGAGCGAAAGTGCTCGTTATTGAAAAAAATGATACGCTTGGCAAAAAACTTCTTATCACTGGCGGAGGAAGGTGTAATCTAACAAATTCCGAATTCGACAATCGCAAACTTCTTGAAAAATTTAAAAGCGACGGAAAATTTCTTTTTTCCGCTTTTTCACAATGGAGCGTAAAAGAGACATTGGATTTTTTTCATACAAAAGGGATGGAGACAAAAATGGAGGAGGGATTGCGTACATTTCCCGCGTCAAATTCTTCGCAATCTGTTTTGAATGTTCTCTTGAAATATATGCAGAAAAATAAAGTAACGGTATTTTCTGGTTCGCCGGTGGCCGAAATAACATGTGAAGGAAAAAAAATTATTGGAGTAACACTGAAAAATAAAAAACTTATACGAGGAAAATCTATTGTTATTGCAACAGGCGGAACGTCGCATTCGGAAACCGGCTCCACGGGAGACGGGTTCAGGTGGCTCAAAAAAATTGGGCACACAATTATCACTCCAACCCCCTCGCTTGTGCCAATTGCGATAAAAGACAGGTGGGTGAAACGACTTTCGGGGACAAGTCTTTCCGATATTAAACTCACGGTGTTTCTTGATAACAAAAAACAAAGTGTGACAAAAGGAAAAATTCTTTTTACGCACGTGGGAATAAGCGGTCCCACGGTGCTCAATATGAGTAAAGAAGTCGGTGAATTATTACGGTATGGCGACGTGGTTCTTTCACTCGATTTATTGCCCAAAGAAGATTATGGAACACTGAATAAAAAACTTCAGGATTTATTTAAAGAACACGATAAGAAAAAATTTCAAAACGCTCTCGTGAATCTTATTCCATCCGCGATGGTTCCTCTTGTCGTAAAACTTTCTCTTATCAATCCCGAAATTCAATGTAACAGCATTACACGAGAAGAGCGCTTAAAACTTGTTACTATATTGAAAGGTATTCCAATGCATGTGAATAAACTTCTTGGTTCTGATAAGGCTATTGTGACGAGCGGGGGAGTTGCGCTTCATGAAGTGGATTTTAAAACGATGCGTTCCCGACTTTTTCCGAATCTTTATCTTGTGGGGGACATATTAAATATTGATCGGCCATCGGGTGGATATAGTCTCCAACTTTGTTGGACTACCGGATTCGTCGCAGGAACGGCATCTGCAGAACATACAAAATAATTATTACTATGGAAGAACCAATATTCCCAATGCGGGTTAATAAATATTTAGCACGTGAAAAAAATTCTACACGAAGAGAAATTGACGAGCTTATCAAGAAAAAGCGGGTTTTTATAAATGGTAAGTGTGCGGTGCTTGGCGACAAGGTGGAAGAGAAAGATAAAGTGGAAGTTCGATTTCGGGTATAATAAAAACATCTATGAGTGAGCCAACAGAAAAAATTTTTACTGTCTCAGAATATATTGAGATATTAAACACGTTTTTGAAACGTGAAGAAATTAAATTGATCGGCGAAGTGTCGCAGGTGCAGAAAGCGGTTTCGGGTCATGTATATTTTTCGCTGAAAGATCAAAATAGTGATGCGGTGATGAGCTCGGTGATATGGAAGGGGAATTATATGCGGTGCGGAATCAATATGGAGGTGGGAATGGAATTGTTGCTTATCGGTCATCCGCAAATATACGCTCCAACGGGGAGATTTTCTTTTGTAGCGGACACTATTGAACTTCGCGGTGAGGGGGCGCTCAAAAAAGCATATGACGAGTTAAAAAAGAAACTTGAAAAAGAAGGATTATTCGCTCCTGAACGAAAACGTCCGCTTCCGGAACTTATCCATAAAATTGGAGTCATCACATCTCGGGAAGGAGCGGTCATTCATGATTTTGTAAATAATTTAGGGAAATTTGGATATCAAGTGAATTTAGTGGATTCGCGCGTTGAGGGACAACAAGCGGTGAAATCGCTCATTGAAGCAATACACACACTAAAGAAAAAAGATATTGAGGTGCTTGTCATTATTCGCGGGGGAGGATCGTTGGAATCGCTTCAGGCATTTAATAATGAAGCGCTTGTCCGGGAAGTGGTGAACTTTCCGGTTCCTGTCATTGCGGGAATCGGACACGATAAAGATATTCCGCTTGTTGCGCTTGCCGCAGACGTAATGGTTTCCACTCCCACTGCCGCAACACATCTTATTAATCGTTCGTGGCAAGAGGCGTACGCAAAAATTGGTCAGATGTCACAAATTCTCACCCGCGTTGCACAAGAGATTAAAAGGATTTATGCGGATTTGGAATTATCATGGAGTTCACTTCTCGATCACACCGCGGAGCGGATAGAAGCAGTAAAACAAAAAATTGCATTTGCCGAACAGACGATAAAATTTAATGATCCAACACGCCAATTGAAATTTGGATATTCGATAGTGCGAAAAGGAGGAAAAGTGGTGAAAAATGTTCGAGGTTTGGAAAAAGGGGATTCGTTGAATGTTCAATTGAGTGATGGAAGTGTCGAATCAATAGTCGATCGTGTTACTATATAATTATGGCGAAAAAGGAATCAAAACAATTTAAAGATCAATTAAAGGAGATAGAAAAGATTCTCGAGTGGTTTAATACACAAGAAGAATTGGATGTGGAGGAAGCGCTCGAAAAAGTGAAACAAGCTTCAGCACTTATCAAATTAAGCAAAACAAGATTGAAGGAAGTGGAGAATGAATTTAAGGATATAAAGAGGGAGATAGAGGAGTAGTATAAATATGTAAAGAAAGGGAATAGAAAAGTGGAAATATTTTAACATTACATTATGCCCACGATCGTGGGCATAATGTAAGAAAGGGTGGAGAGAGGAGGGGAAGTATAAAGAGAAAAATTAATAATGTCAGGATATACAACATCCCAATATTGGGTAGGAGGAGACTCGAATGATGTGTGTTCTATGAAAATCTCTGTATAAAATACAGAGATTTTCATTAGAGATGTGCTTATTGATGAATTTTGAATGGGGTAAATTATAAAAATTTTACTAAAAAAATTCTTTGTGATGTAAAATTATCCACATTTCTTTTTTTGGAAGATGGATGTAGCATTCACCGTGCTCGTTTTTGATAAACGAACGCGTTTGGTTGTATGAGTTAGGTGTATTTGATGAACGTACATAGGTGTTATGCTATAGCATAACACCTATGGATGAAAAGAGAGGTGGAGTTATAAAAAATGGGATAAATTGTGTGGAAAAGTGAATGACAGACCATTCTACGATTCCCTCCAGAGGCGGGTAAACGCGCGCCTGTCTGCCGTAGGTAGAAATCGTAGAATGAGGAGTAGGGAATGAGATGGTGGGGGAAAAAGAAGTGGGGATTTAATGAATTTTGAGTGGAGTGTTTTTCTATTTTTGCTATAATGTAATTACAACTGAATAGTGAGTATCAAGAGCGTGGCGAGGGAACTGACCCCATGACCCACCAGCAACTTATCCCAAAAAGGACAAAGTGCTAACTTCAGCCCCATTTAGGGGAAAGATAAAGGTCGAATACTCTTTCCTCGTGAAAGAGATTTTTTGTGATGTTTGAAACCATTCTCTAATTCGCGCGAATAGGCGAATAGTTTTGAGGGAAGAGGATAAAAAATAAAATAAATAAAAAACAAATATATGGAAATAGATAAACAGAAGGAATTAAAGCGGATACAGTTCGGAAGTCCGTTTCAAGGAAAGGAGGCGGAAGAGTTAAGAAAATCAAATAGAGAAAAAAATACGAAAAGACATTTGATTACCCTCGTTTCAACAGAGGGAAAAACAAAAGAGGAAATCGTGGATGAATTAACGAAGGCCCTTGAAAAATTCAAGGGAGTACACAATGAATCATTGGAGAAAATAAATAAAGAAACAGAAGAGGAGTTTCAGGTTGTGTTTATACCAACATACAAAAAATAATATGAAACAAACAATAAAAACATGTGAGTGTGTGTCGCCGAGGCATCCGGACAAAATGTGCGATTATATTGCCGACTCGATTCTCGATGCATATCTCGCGAAAGATAAAAATACGCGGGCGGCGATTGAGGTGATGGGTGGGCACGGGCTCATCACGATTAATGGAGAGGTGACATCGCGGGGGAAAGTAAATCATGAGCAGATTGTGAAACATATTGTTGGGAAGGGATATAAAGTGATTGTAAATATCGCGAAGCAGAGTCCGTTTATTGCACGAGGGGTGGATAGAGGTGGGGCGGGCGATCAGGGAATTATGACGGGATATGCGTGTGCCGATACGCCGAGCCATATGCCTCGCGAGTATGCGCTTGCGAGAAATTTATGTATGGAGATATACAAAAGATTTCCATACGACGGAAAAACGCAGGTGACGACATCGGGAAACAGAATAATTTCGGTGGTGGCGAGTTTTCAGAATACAAAAAATCCAGTACTTGAAAAATTAGTGAGGAAAATTATTTCTGCGGAAGAATATTTTGTGAATCCTGGCGGTGAATGGACGATGGGGGGATTCGATGCGGACTCAGGACTTTCAGGGAGAAAACTTGTGATTGATAACTATGGACCGGAAGTGGCGATTGGGGGCGGAAGTTTTTCGGGAAAAGATTCAACAAAGGTGGATCGCTCGGGGGCGTACATCGCGCGGCGAATTGCGGTGGATTATCTGAAAAAGCGGAAGGCACGGGAAGTGAAAACAAAAATTGCCTACGCATTGGGAAAATCGGAACCGCTTATGGCAAGTGTAACAATTGACGGGAAAGAGGAAGATATTCGTGGATATGATCTTACCCCGCGAGGAATACAAAAGTTCCTCAACCTGAAACGTCCAATTTATGCACAGACGGCGGAATGGGGTCATTTCGGAAGGGGATTTTTGTGGGGATAATTATTGACTGGTAATGAGTAACTAGTAACTGGTAATAAGGAAGTGGAAATAGGGGCGGGAGGATTTGATGAATTGTGAGTGGAGAGGATGATTATAAAAAGGAGAAATATGGTGAATAAGGCAACTAGTGCCTAATTTCCCTCGAATTTTGAATTGGTGTAAACTGATATCGAATTAGTATTATGCCAAGAATTATAGACAATCAGATCCATAATAATCTTTACCAAGCTATATCAGATGCCATAAATGATGATACATTAGCTCTCGACATTGAAGTTGGTTATTTTTATCTTTGTGGATTTGAGCTTTTGTCAAAAAAACTCGATAAAATTAAGGTGCGGATTTTGGTTGGTTCTTATATTGATCCGGATGCTATACCGACTTTAATAATGGAATCGATGAAAAAATCATCGGTAAATCTAGATCCGTTCCAACCAAGAAGCATTCCGTCATCGAAACAAGAAAGGGTCTGGGCTCTTTGCGAAGGCATCAAGAAACTCGCAAACCAAACGTCAATATTTGACGCACCAGAATCTCAGGAATCATACTCAATTCTCGAAAGAAAACTTGAAGATGGTTCGCTTGAGATTAAAATGACAGAAACGCAAGCTCATGGAAAATGTTATGTAATTCATAATAAAAACGCCGGCAAAGTATTCATGGGTTCGAGCAATTTTACTTATAATGGTCTGATTGGACAACAGGAAATAAACGAAACCTTTGACACAGAAGAGAAATATAGTGAATATTCAAATAAATTTTCTGAGCGATGGTCTGATGCACGCAATATTGTTATTCAAGAAAAAGGGAAATCTGACATGTTTTTGAGAAAATTTAAAGACGAGCTTTGGATGAACGTGGTGCCGACTCCATACCTTATGTATGTCCGACTCCTTAATGAGATATTTGGTGCTGAATACGAAATTGATGTAACTAGTACATCGCAGGCTACACGAGGACAGTATTTGAACCTTTCATATCAGATGGACGCAGTAAAGATGGCAATTGAAAGATTGAAAAATTATGATGGTGCTATTATTGCGGATGTTGTCGGTCTTGGGAAAAGTATTATAGCCACTACTATTGCTGTAAATTGTCCTAATTTAAAAACAGTAATTATTGCTCCTCCACATTTGGTTCCAATGTGGGAAGATTATGCCGAGGAATTTAAACTTCGAGGACCAAAGGTTTTTAGCGCTGGTAAAATTGACGAGGTCTATGATAAATATAAAAATTCTACGGAACCCATATTATTTATTCTCGATGAAGCACATAGATATAGAAATGAAGACACACAAGATTATCAGTTACTCCATCAGTTAACCCGGAGTAACGGAGAAAATAAAGTTCTAATATTATCAGCAACACCTTTTAATAATGATCCGAGTGATATTTTTGCTCTGATTAAACTTTTTCAAACTCCCGGGGCAGCCACACTCCGAACTGTAGAAAATTTATCAGCGAAGTTTGCAGATCTTGCAAATAGATATAAAACATTGCGACGATTTCAGGCAAGGGGTGCCATAACCAGAGATCAACATAAAGAATTGGATATTAAGCGCGATGCTATTGCCTCCGAACTTCGACGATTACTCGAGCCTATTATAATTAGACGTTCGAGGATAGATCTTGAAAAAATTACTCGATACCGAGAAGATTTGAAAGCTCAGAAAATTGAATTTTCAAAGATGAACGATCCAATTATTCGGGAGTATGAATTGGGTGAATTTACTAGTATATATCTGGAGACTATAAAACGGATTGTTCCAGATTCTAAAATTGTGGGCGGTTTAACGGGTGCGAGATATATGCCAACGACCTATGCATTAGATATTGCTGATTTTACGACGAAGTATCCGGAATTAGAGGATATTAGAACAGCTCAAATGAATGTGGCTTCTTTTATGCGTAAACTTTTAGTAATGCGTTTTGAAAGTTCAAAAGCCGCGTTCCAAAGTACTCTTCAAAAATTCATCGATTCACATCAAAAAATTCTTGATTGGGTAGAAAAAAAACATTTAGTGCCGATTTCCAAGAAAGCCTATATTCCGTCACCAGATGAGATGCCGGAAGAAGATGCCGAGGAAATTAACTCGAAAGAACAGGCTGAATTTGTAAACACTGAGGTCACAAATAATAAAAAGGTTGTTTTTGTTAAACTTGAGGATCTTAATGAAAAATTTGTACCCGAACTTAAGCATGATGTTAGTGTACTTACGGATATTTACGAAAAATGGTTTGGTTCGCAATCGCCGTTTTTATCAATGCCAGACCCTAAATTAAAACAACTCGCTTTAGACATTCAAGAACATCTATCCAGTGATCCGAATCGAAAAATTGTTATTTTTAGTATGTATGCAGATACTGTTGTTTATGTAGGAGAGGAACTCCAAAGGGCTGGAGTTCCAACCTTTGTATATACTGCTCAAAACAGCAAGAGTGATCGTAGAATAGTCAGAGAGAATTTTGATGCCGGAATCCCAGCCGATAAACAGTCCAATGATTTTAGGGTTCTTGTTTCGACCGATGCTTTGAGTGAGGGTGTCAATTTAAATAGAGCAGGACGGGTTATTAATTATGATATTCCATATAATCCAACACGAGTCATACAGCGAGTGGGCCGAATAAACCGAATAGATAAAAAAATGTTTAATGAACTTTTTATTGATAACTATTTCCCTACCGAACATGGCGAGAAGGAAACAAATATTAGGGGGGTATCAACATTAAAGATGCAGATTTTTAATTCTGTGGTAGGCAATGACTCACGAACCCTCACAGAAGATGAAACCCCGGAATCTTTTTTCATTGATGAATTCAGAAAGGCGACAACCGAGGAAGAAAGTTGGGATACTGCTCACCGAGAAGCATACGAGCAAGCAAAGAGAAATACCGAAACTATCGAACTCGCAAAAAAAATACCAATGCGAGCCAGAATTGTTAGAAAAAATCGGCAGATTCAAGTGGGAGTTGGAGTTGGTATTCGTGGAGAAAATAAAATTTACGCTCTTGAAACCAGCGGACAAGCTGAGTTGGTTGATGCAGAAAAAGTATTAAGTCATTTTGCGGCAAAACAGGATGAAATTGGTGAAAAAACTGACGATCAATTTGGAATTGTTTTTAATACGATAAAAGAAAAACTTTTTGAAAAACCACCTATGGGGCGAATGTCAGGTAATCGAACAGCGGTTGTGAATATCTTACGAAGCGTGCGGGAATCTCAATACCAAAATTATTGTGATGATTTAATGAAAGTTGTCAGTGATCTTGACGACCTCTCGGAGGGCCAGCTCAAGGCAATAATTAGGTTAGCTAAAAATATTGATTTATCGGAGGATAAATTAATGGAGTCTATTATTGAAATAGCGCCGGAGCAACAAGTAAAAGTTAGTTTAGATCGACAAAACAATGAAGCAAAATCAGCAAATCTTCTTTTGTTTACTCAAGAGCATCGCATATGATAAATCCTATTTTTACAAATAAATACAATGAAGAAGCTTTCGCAGAATTTATCCAAAGACTTATTCCGAGTCTTTCTTTAGATAAAAAACGATTTGAGGTTCGCGCCGGTTTCAAATCAATCCAACAAATTGCAGAAGCCAGTGGAAATAAGCTTGATTTAGTCGTTTTTGTAGCCAAACTAGATTCATCGCTGCATGCTCGTGTCGAAATTACAAAGAATACTTACGCGGTGCTCAAGAGCCATGCTCGATCCAATGCCTTAGTTGCCTATATTTCAGATGATTCTGAGGAATGGCGGCTCTCTCTTATCACGACCAAAGTTACGAGGACAAAAGATGGAATAAAAGAATCAATATCAAATCCTCGTCGTTTTTCTTATGTTTTGGGACCAATGGCAAAAGTAGCAACGCCTTCAAAAATGTTGCAAGGAACAGTTGATACAATTGTAGATTTGGAAAATAAGTTTTCTTTGGCGGTGGTTAGCAAGGAATTTTTCACTCAAATAGCGACACAATATTCTAAACTTGTTGGCGGAAGGCGGGGTGAAGGCCGAAGGGCCGTGATTTTTGAAAGGACGCTTAAAATTGGAACTACAGATGATGCAATTAATGCAAATTTTGCCATTCGACTTATTGGCCGATTGGTTTTTTGTTGGTTTTTAAAACAAAAGAAAGGACATCTGGATAATCCTCTCATCCCATCTGAGATTTTATCCAGTTCTGCCGTAAAAACAATTGGAGATTATTATCATTCAGTCTGTGTGCCGCTTTTTTTCGAAGTTTTAAATAAGCCACAATCTTCTCGGCCGACATTTTTTTCCCACGCAGAATTATTTGATAAAGTTCCTTTTCTAAATGGTGGATTATTTCAAGACCATGCTGAAGATAATCACAAATTCAATCGTACTTCCGGGATGAGTGAACGGCGTGGCGTTGTGAATGTCCTAGATATTTGGTTTTCTGAATTGTTTCAAATTTTTGAAGAATACAATTTTACCATAGATGAAAACACTTCAATTGATACCGAGCTTTCCATCGACCCGGAAATGCTTGGTAGAATTTTTGAGAATCTTTTAGCGGAAGTGAACCCGGAAACGGGTGCTAGCGCCCGCAAATCAACAGGCAGTTTCTACACCCCTCGAGAGATTGTGGACTTTATGGTAGAGGAGTCACTTATCGCTCATCTTAAAACTAAAACCAGTATATCCGAAGAAAAGCTTCGCGCTCTTTCGTCTTATGATTTGGACGACGATGCGTCACAGCCAATGGGCCAACAGGAAAGAAAATTGCTGGTTGAGGCAATCCATAATACTACAATTCTAGATCCTGCCTGCGGTTCAGGCGCATTCCCAATCGGTGTTCTTCAGAGGTTGGTGCATATACTCGGAGTTCTTGATCCGGAATGTTCGATTTATTTGAGCAAGATTCCTCCTGAAATGCGCCGACAGCTTCAAAAACATAGTCTTACCTATGTGAGGAAACTTGGAGTAATTAGAGAGTGTATTCATGGGGTGGATATTCAGCCCATCGCAATAGATATTTCTCGCTTGAGATGTTTTTTAACGCTTGTTGTTGATCAGCAAGTTGACGACAATACCCCTAACAGAGGCATTGAGCCGTTGCCTAATCTTGATTTTAAATTTGTCTGTGCCAACACGCTTATAAAACCGCCAGTCCACGAAGGGCCACTATTTGGCGATGCGTTTGCAGATGCATTAGGAGAGCTGATTGACGAATATTTTGCGCCGGTCGATCAATTACACAAATTAGAGACCGCGCGTAAACTGCAACAATTGATTAGTGATAAAACCAAGAAAGAGCTAGAAAGTATTTTGAAATCATATAGCTATCTGAAAGAGGAAAAACATAAAAAAGCGTTGGCTCAAAAAAATGAAAAGTCTGATGATGAAAGAATGCGAATAAATTCACTTTGGAAAAGTTATGAAAATATCTTTCAAAATAAACCGGTTGGTTTTTTTGATACCAGATATTTTTTCCCTATTGTGTTTCGCGCTAGTGGATTTGATATCGTGATAGGTAATCCGCCTTACATTAGGCAGGAAGAATTTTCAGATATTAAACCAGTTTTGAAAGAACAATATGGTAGTTTTTATAATGGACGCGCTGATTTATATACATACTTCATCGCACGAGGAATAACACTACTGAAAGAAGGAGGAATTTTAACTTTTATAACATCAAATAAGTTTTTTGTTCGAGGTTATGGTGAAAATACAAGGTTATTGCTTACAAAAGATATATCACTAAAAAAAGTAGTGAACTTTGGTGAACTTCCTGTTTTTCAAGCATCTGTAGATTCAGCGATTGTGCTAGCAAAAAATACAAAACCAAAAGAAGGAGATTCGCTTGATTTTGCTCAAGCAAAAACAGAGGCTGATATTAGAAACATCCCTGAATTTTTTGAAACAAAAAAAGGAACGATAAAATTGATTTCATTAGGCGCGGGGGTGTGGTCGTTACAGGATTCTAAAAAGTTATCAGTCTTAAACAAAATAAAAAGTCAAAAAAATACACTTGGGTCATATTATAATGGTAATATTTTTGCTGGTATTAAAACGGGTTACGATAAGGCCTTTGTAATTAATGACTCTACCAGACTAGAATTATTAAAAAAAGATCCAAAGTCTATGCAATTAATTAAACCCTGGCTACGAGGTAAGGATGTTAGAAAATGGCGAACATCATATAAAAATCTTTATGTAATCTATATCCCTTTAAACAAGGTGTCCATTGATGATTACCCGATAGTAAAAGAATACCTTTTAAAATTTAAATCTAAACTTCTAAAACGTGCGACAGATCAAGAATGGTATGAAATGCAACAGCCTCAGGAGAAATTTACAGAGTTATTTAATAGACCAAAAATGATATACCCTGATTGTGCTAAAGAAATGCGGACTTTATATGATGAATCAGGCGCATACGGAACTATGGCAATGTATTTTATCCCATATGACCCGGTAATAATGGGTATCTTAAATAGCAAACTTTTCGATTGGTATGCAAGGATGACTTTTGCAACATTTGGCGATCCATGGAATGCAGGTAGGATAATTTTTAAAACAATATACATGTCAAAAGTTCCGATGCCTGATATTAAAAATAATACCGGCGCGTTGGTTAAAGATAGTGTTGATAAAATTTTGGTAATTACCAAATCCAGTGATTATTTAGAAAACCCTGCAAAAAAGGAAGAAGTCAAAGAATACGAAAAACAAATTGATCAGCTTGTTTATAAACTCTACGACCTCACGCCGGAGGAGATAAAAATTGTGGAAGGATCAGAAAGTTAATTCCATGAGCAAACAGACAGCCAAAAAATTAAATGTCCAAAATGTTGCGGATAGAACACATCCTATGTCAAAAGCAAAAGAACAATGGGAAGAAGAAGCTATCGAACGATTCAGAAACTTTCTGGGTCAGGAACGTGCTACTACCTATGCGGTAACAGGAAGAGATGTGGTAGTGAATCCTGCGACGAATGAGAACTTCGACTATCAGCTTCAAACTCAAGACGGCGCAAAAACTGCTGTTGAGATTTTTCGTCTAATAGAGAGTGGCGAGGAACTAGCGAGACAGAAAGTTTTTGGTTCTTTTATCCAAGAGTTGAAAAAAGAGTTATTAACTCGCGGTGTGAAGGGGTATCTTATCTCCACCCCAGAGTTTGTAATGAAGAAGCGGGATATTTCTGCGCATTCTACGCGGCTTGCAGACGAAATAGAACAGGCGGTCAAGAGTAACAGCGAGGCAGAAAAGTTCGAATATGCGGGCTTTGAATTCAGTAAAATAAAAGACCTGGAAACCGTTGTCTTTTCATATCATTCTGGGGCAAGAAGCATTGACCCACGAGGAACCGCAGCGACTGTTTTTGCCGGTAAGCTACCGAAGAAAAACCAGCAGGTTGCGGTTTCCGACCACGAGAGAATACTGCTGGTGGTAAGCTGGGCGATGTTTGTAGACGGAGCTGATGCAATCCGCGCACTCTCTGGGTTCGACTTTTCCGAGTTTCAAAATGTGGACAAGATATTCTTTGAACCGAGAGAAGGACAGTTTGTTTTGGTATATGACCGCACTGTCGTTGAAGCCATACAGAACAAGCAACCTCTTAATGATTCACCATCGCTGAAATTGATGCTGCAATATGCTCGCTACCAACTTGGCGAAAAGAAGCCAGAAGCATTTGAGTATGTGAAAGCAGTTACCACCCTTACAGGTAGTATAAATTGGCTCGCGGATAATGGCGCAAAAGAGAACCTGGTTTTGTATGGAGAAGAGTTGCTCGCAAAAGATTTGATTGATGATGCGATGTGGATTATTCGACAACTCCACGATGATGATAATCCAAAACCCGATGGAACAAATGATGTTGATGACCCGAAAGGCGAGCACAATTATCACGCCAGAGTTTTACGCGGGGAAGATGCAAATATTATCACAACAGTAAGAGGACACCTTTGCTGGTTGCTAATGAAAATGGTGGCGAAGAACCAGCCGCAATACTACACAGAAATCATCGGCATTATGTCGAGGTATTTGAAAGAAGATAACTTGTATATCCGCATACAAGCATCTTATATTATCGATGAGCTGTGGAGACGCCGACGCGCAAGACACAACCAAGACGAATCGGTATTTTCTTGGAAAGACGAAGAGAGGGCGTATATCCGCGAACTTGCACTTGATACTGTGCGCGCAAATCGTTCATACCCTCGTGTAATGCAAGCGCTTCTGCACGTTTTCAATTCTGTACGAGACTTGAACGAAGGAGAAGCAGAAGAAATCCTGAACCTATTTCTGGCAACAAAGAATGATGATGTTCTTCACGACCTCGCTGCATTTGTTGTGTACTTTGCGCTTTTCCGCGAAAAGGATTCGCAATACTACGGAGGACAATTCAACCCCAATAAGTTTGTAGCTCTTTTGAAAGAGCAGATAAAGAATGGCGACTCATCAATGCGTGGCTCGCTTGCTTGGCATCTTTGGAAGCTCCTTACAGACAAAATTCTGCCATATGAAGCGATAAAGGAGTATCTACCACTATTTCTTGAGGGCAAATACGCTAGTGAGGCTATGTCAAAACTGGCACTTATCTTTGAAGAATTGTCGAAGATTGCACCAGATGATGCCGTGGTCTTATACGAACGAGCACTTGAATCTCTTGAGGTGTATCTCAAAACCAAGCCAGAAGATGGTTATCAGAACTGGATAAACGGCACAGAAGAAATGTTGCCCATTTTGGCGAAAGAATCAAAAAGACTTATCACAGTGATTGGACGTCTCAAAAA
Organism: Candidatus Altimarinota bacterium; assembly: GCA_041658345.1. Lineage (GTDB taxonomy): Bacteria > Patescibacteriota > Gracilibacteria > UBA1369 > 2-02-FULL-48-14 > JBAZYV01. Next base: position 1,642 of record JBBAAK010000017.1, on the reverse strand, counting down.
CATTTGGATGATGAGGACGCAAATCTATATAGGAAACATTCAAACTATATTCGGCAGTTATGAGCTTGTATCAAGTGAACACAAGGAAGAGGTGAGGACGACACTTAAGGTTATGTATGACGAGATGAAGTCTGTATATCCTCCGTTACAAAAGGTTGATTGGACAAAATAAATATATGAACAGAACAAAGACAATGTTTTTTGCCTTCACGGGCAAACCACCAGAACAGAAAGAAAAAATCTTTGAAATACAAGATGGCTATGAGTTTTGGAATTTGAAAAATGTTGCCCTCGATGAATTTATTGATGAACTCAAAAAGAAAATACCCCCGGTAAATAGTAATGTTCTTCGCAACTATAAAGCAGACGGAGATAGCCGAGAGCCATATGCAATAACGGAAAAGCAATTTGTGCAGTGTTCATGGGGGTTACTTATTCCCGACACATTGGAAGAGGGCGGCTTTAGCCATGCAGAAACAATGTTTCTGTTAAATCTCTATTCACCCAATTTCTTGTATCCGTATTTCTTTGCAAACGATATGGGCATTATGAGACAAAGGCACGACAAAGATTCAATGATCTATTTTCATACTCAAGATCATTCGATTTTTAATAATAAGAATTTCGTTACTTTCTATAAAACCATTTTTGAACAATCAAAATATGGCAGCTGGCATTTAAATCGTATACAGCAGTGGAACAAAGAAGATTGGAGGTTATTTGTAGCCGCATTTTTATACTCTGGACTAAAGGATTACGAGAATGCGAAAAGCTCATTCGGCTGGCAAAGAGAATCTGCTGAGATGGCTACAATCTTAGAATCTCTTTTTACCGCAGGCGATGCCCGAAACGAGGAAGTGATGTATCGTCTGCGCAAAAGAATCGCTGTTTTACTTGCTTGGAAGTTTCCCGATATCGAAAAGGATATTAAGGAATTGTATGGAGCAAGAAGCGCATTTGTACACGGTTCGTTCTTCGAACAAATCGCGAAAGAAAGCCCAAGGGCGTACAATAATCTGCCGATACCAGATTTCAATTTGCTTTATAAACATAAAGAGTATGTACGCCTTGCGCTTGTTGCATACCTGAATTTAGCAAAAATAATTAAATCGGAAGGCATAGATAATGTGAAATCAGTGATGGATGCGCTTGAAAAGGCAATTATCGATATCAAGCTGCGAGAGACGCTTACCTCCGAAACAAAAAAGCTGTTTACCTTAATGCCAGAGCCGACATTCAAACAAATGTAGTGTAATTATGGACGAAGAAAAGAAGCGGCAAAAAGAAATAAGAGAAAAATAGGAATTTGTCTAAAATCTACCCGTCTCGTGCTAGCTGTCAATGGCTGCGGGACTAGGAGTCGGACCTAGATACCGGGATTCAAAGTCCCGTGTCCTACCATTAGACGATCCCGCAAAATAATAACTGTTAACATGTAACCGTTAACTATTAACAAATTACTGACGACGGATTAATTTCTTTTTAAACCCGTTTAACTGTTTACCAATTTGAATTAATTTTATTTCAAGTTCGTCAAATTGACCTTTTGATATTAAACCATTATCACGTGCAATATCAAGACCCGCAACCACTTCATTTAACGACCCCATCGCGATATTAAAGAAGTGATTCATATCAACAT
>JBBAAK010000016.1:0-17332 GCA_041658345.1 Candidatus Altimarinota bacterium | reverse complement strand
AACATAGCGGCCAAAACCGCATTGTGAGTGCTGCATAATTCTCTTGCAAGCTCTCTTCCAATCACGCCGGAAGCCCCAACAATAAGAGTTTGGCCATCAATCCGACGATTACGGCTCGGAACAATACCCGCATCAGAGGGAGAGCCAGGAATTTTCTGCATAGCAAAAAATTAACGCCTAATACTAGTCCCGGAAAATATATTTCGTCAATGGTCTTCGAAAATATAAAAAAGAGGGGAATTTCCCCCTTGCAAAATCGCATATAATCACATATAATTACATATAGACGGTATATGCTAATACAAAATTATGGAGAGGTTTAACAAAAGATTGTCTTTTACCCCGGATATCACCAATAAGATATATGGATTGATAAGCCAAATTGAAGAATTGAAAGGTCAATGGAGAGCTGGAATAAATCTGTCTCCACAAATTCTTGGGCAACTAAAAAGATCAGTAATTGTCACTTCGTCGGGCGCTTCCACCCGCATAGAAGGAGCAAAATTGTCAGACGAGGAAGTCGAAAAATTATTGAAAGGGTTGAAAATCCAAAAACTCAAAACTCGGGACGAACAAGAAGTCGCCGGCTACGCCGAATTGCTAACAAATGTTTTTGATTTTTATAGAAAGATAAAATTTAGCGAAGTAACAATCAAGCATTTCCATAACGAGCTTTTGAAATATTCAGAAAAAGACCAAAGGCACAAAGGAAATTACAAATCCGAGAGCAATAGAGTTGAAGCCAAAGACGCTGACGGGAACATAGTAGGAATACTATTTGATCCCACTCCTCCGCATCTTGTCCGCAAAGAGATGAACGAATTGGTTGACTGGACCATATTGGAATTGGACAAAAAAGAAATCCATCCGCTGATAATTATTGGAAATTTTATATTTGAATTTCTCTCTATCCATCCATTCCAAGACGGGAATGGAAGAGCTTCGCGAATTCTGACAAATTTATTGCTTTTAAAAAGCGGCTATGAATATATGCCTTATATTTCTCATGAGAAATTGGTTGAAGATAATAAAAACGATTACTATCTCTCACTAAACAAATCTCAAAAATCATGGAAAACAAAAAATGAAGATGTCAGCCAATGGCTTATATTTTTTCTTACAATTTTACTGGAGCAGACAAAAAGAGCGACAAATCTTTTGTCCAGTGAATCTATTGAGCATTTACTTTCTGAAAAACAACTCGAAGTTTGGAACTATGTCCAAGAACACAAAAAAGTAACTCCACGCGAATTACAGGAAAAATTAAAAATGCCTGCTCCTACAATTTTACAGACGCTAAACAAGTTGTTAAATATGAAAAAAATTCAAAGACTGGGCGAAGGAAGAGGAGTGAGATACACTTTACTTGACCAATAAGCCATTTAGTTTCATCTGGCTGGCTACTCGGGTCTAGTACCCTTTCTGGCCGTTTCTGGACAGATTATACCTTTTGGCCTGAAATGAGACAAATGAGACAGTCTAAAAAAGGGAGCATTTCACTCCATAACGAAGTTATTACCAACAATTTGTATTTCTTTTTCCAACTGAATCCCCATCAATCGCTGAACTCCTTCACGAATATCATCCATTAAATCCCTAAGATCCTTTGCGGTACTAGACCCTCGAGCCAAATTTATAAGCCAATTAGCGTGTTCAGGAGATACTACCAGATTTCCTTTCCTGTAACCCTTAAAACCAGCCATATCAATCAACTGACCCGCCGTAAGTCCATTTCCTGGAGGATTTCTAAAAGTACTCCCAAGTGTTAATCCTTTTGGTTGTTTAGACCTTCTCAAAAGAATCCTTCGTGCAATTTTTGAAAAGATTTCTTCCGCACTACCTTTGGGAAAATGGAATTCCCCCTTCAGAACGACGCAATCACCAGCTACTCTTAAAGCACTATCTCTAACACCATAGCACATATCTTCTATGCTAAGTCTTGATATATTTCCAGCTCTATCAACAACAGTAGAATTTAATAAATAATTCCCAATGGCATCCTTGTTTGAACCTGAATTATTCACTATAGCTCCAGCAACTGTTCCTGGTATTCCCTCAAAATTACTAGCGTCAATTCCTAAATTAGCCAGTTCCGAAACAAAAGTTTGTAATTTCATTCCGCCATCACATGACACATGCCCAGAGTTTTCTTCATCCAAAACGACATGCGCTTGAGAATAAAGAACTTTCAAAACCAACGCTTCTATAACACCGTCTTCGAATGCAGTATTACTTCCCTCTCCAATAGTAATTACGGGAACATCCATTGCCTCAGCAAATTTCAAGGCCTCGAGACATTCATCGTTTGTTTTAACCCCAGAAAAGAATCTAGCCCTGCCACCAATTCCAATGCGACTATATAGACTAAGATCTTTACATTCTTCTATCTTCATAACACATGTCTTATAGTCCAAAACGCTTTCTTAGTTCCGCAATACCTTCCTCAATTGTCACCTCAGGACTCCATCCTAAAAGCTCTTTTGCTTTTCGATTATCAGCCAGACTGTTGCGCGGTTCAAGACGAGCAGGAACATATTCAACCGGACCTCCAATAAGTTGAGCAATCTGATTTATTGAATAGTTTTTCCCAGGGCCAATATTTATAACTTCTCCTTTGCCAACTTTATCACTATCCATCGCAAGAAGATTGGCCCGAACAACATCACGCACATTGGTAAAATCACGAGTCTGTTCTCCATCGCCAGTAATAGTCATAGGATTTCCTTCCAATCTTTGTTTCAAAAATTTCCCAATAACCAAAGCATATGCACCCTCTGCATTGAAACGCGAACCGTAAACATTGAAATAGCGCAAAGCAACAGTCGGCAAACCATACACCTCACTGAAAACACGACAATATTGCTCCCCAATAAGTTTTTGCAATCCATAAGGGCTTTTTGGATTAGGCTGCATATCTTCAGTTGCAGGCAACATTGGAGGATCTCCATAGGCAGAACTGGATGCAGAATAAACGACTCTCCCCACATTCCCATCGCGAGCAGCGACCAAAACATTCAAAGTTCCATTTACATTCACGTTATGAGACTCCAACGGATGTTCGATAGAAAAAGGCACTCTAGGTAGAGCAGCAAAATGAAACAAAGCACGTGCGCCCTCAATAATAGGACCAATCGCCGAAAGATCTCTAATATCCACAACATGCAAATGCGCATCGGCATTTACATTTTCACGCTTACCATTTGATAAGTTATCAATAACATGAACATCTAAATCACGTTCAACAAGAGCATCTGTCACGTGTGAACCAATAAAACCAGCTCCTCCAACCACCACCACTCTTTTGCTATCCGAAGATTCTGTTCCCACAAAGAAATAGTTAAATAAATATTCTGGTTGGACAAGATACACCAAAGACCTATGCCTGACAACCTTTTTGCAATCTTGCAATACACTTGATTGGGACATATTATTTAATCAAGATTGAATGTGCTAAAATTTCCAAAGATAATAATCACAGAACGATGGTTACTCCTACATTGAAAAAAGGTGACACAATAGCAATATTCAACGTGTCCGACAGACCAGCAAAAATTACTATAAACGAGCTAACAACCGGAGTTACCTTTTTGAAAAAGATGGGATTCAAAACAAAGATTTACCAAAAATCTTTCAACAAAAGCACAAACATAACCGAGATAAAGAAACAACTACACGAAATATTCGAAGATAGAACCATAAATGGCATCGTCTTCTCAAGTGGGGGGACCCAAGCCCTTCGGTTATTAAAGCACCTTGATTACAAAATCATAAAAACCCATCCGAAATTCATGATGGGATTTAGTGACTGCACCCATCTTCTTCAGGCAATTACTCAAAAATGTAATTTTGTAACATTCCATGGTCCAGTCATCAGAAACATTGTTAAATGGACAAAGAAAACACAGAAATCTTTTATCAATTTTACTGTTAAAAAAGAATATCTGAATTATTCACTCGATAAAAAAGCTCACATCTTCAGAACAGGACAAGTAAAAGGAGAAGTTTTCGTCGGGAATGATATTTGCAACCTTGCAGTAATTTCCACATTAGGACTGAATGATTTTCGGGATAAAATACTATTCATTGAAAATCATAGCGATCATGATCCAGACATGGTCGAATATTGGTTTTCATGGTACGCAGCCTTAGGAATTCTTGAACAAATAAAAGGAGTTATTTTTGGGAATTATCTATTGGAACATAAAAAAACCACATTGCAGAAATTATATAATATATATCTATCACATCTGAATATCCCTGTAGCATCCGTGAATTTTTTTGGAGAAGGTGAAAATTATCCTATTCCAAATGGAGCAAAAACTTTCACCGATCTAAAAAACAAAAAAATCAGCTTCTATCATTAAGTCCGTTTGAGTCTCTCAATTCTGTCCCTGAGCATTTGGTAATTACGCAGATGTGTTCCCGAATTTCCTTTTGGTTCACAAACCAAACGAAACGTTCTTGAAACATCCCGCGAAATTTCTAAAACCATCTTTAAGACCTCATCAATCAATTTCATTGATGGATATTCCGGCTCAGTTGCTTCAAAAACACTCCCATGAACATCATGCGGAACGTTTTCCCTTAAAGTGGCAACGTGCAGATACAAAACATTACCTAACAACGCTCGAACGGTATCAATAAATTCTTCAGGATCAGACTTTGCCGTATATAAATGTGCCGTATCTAAAACTAAGGGAACATTACTAGCGGTTAATTGCTCCACTGAGCAAGGTTCTGTCATATAAACACGCGAATCCAAACAAATGGCAGCCGGTACATTTTCAACCAATATATTCCCTCCCAACCTTTTGACCCAATCTAAACCAGCTTCCAAGTCTTCATCCGTCCCTCGGTCAAACAATCCACGCTTTGTAGCAAAATTTTGTTTGGTAGGTGCGTGAACTATCCATCCCACGGGAAAACTGGCACCGGTTTCTCGAACAGTCCTCTCAATAATTTCACGAGAAACATCTCTAATTAGACTATTGGCAGAAGCAGCGTTTAATAGAGTGCGACCTTCTTTACCTGAAAATTCCGAGGGTAGATGAACAAAACATTCTCTTCCCATTCGTCTGATTTCATCAGAAACTCCGGCAAAACGCTGAGCATATTGTACCTCCTGAATAACTTCAAAGAAATCTACACCATCACCGTGCTTTTTAGCATCGAAGTCATCAAGACTGCATTTTATGCCTATTTCAATCATGGAGTAATTGAGTAATCAACTCCAAATTGGTCTAAAGTTTCGAGAATATCAGCATAACCACGCTGCAATAATCCGGCTCTTTCTATTTTGACCTTTCGTCTGAAAAACGCCGAAGACAAAACGGCATTCATAGCTGAGCGTAAATCATAGCTTATTAATTTCACACGATCACCTCTATCAGTACCTGTTTCTGGTTGAGGTATTGATGAAACATTTAATGTATTTCCATCAACATCCGCCCTAGCGCCAAAGTCTCGAAGATATTGAGCATAAGCAAACCGTGAAGAAAAACGAGTCTCATTAATCGTGAATGAATCAGCCGCCCCTAATAAATATCCGGCAATAATCGGCTGACTATCGGAACCTACCCCTGGATAAGGAGCTGTTTTAATATCAACATGAGAATGTTTTTTGTGACCAGAAGATGGCTTTTGTTTTAGAACAGACCCAGCTCTTTCAATCACTCCATGAGACAAACGAATGAGAATATCAATTTCTTGATATGGATAAGGATTATCAAATTTAACAATTCCTGAACTCCCGGTAACACACGCAAGCACCAATTTGCTAAGTGCTTCTTCCATATCATCAATTATGCGGAAACTTTCCTGTTGCTGCCATGAAGAAGTAGACGGGTGCACAAAAATGCGCCCATCTTTAAATTCAATATTCGCACCAAGCATATTCATAAAACGAATAAGTTCAGTAATTTCTGGACGAAGATGAGCACCTTCAATCATAACATCACTATGCACAAAATTAGCCAGAAAAAGAGCATTCTCCGTCCCAGTGGTACTTGCTTGTGGGAAAGTAACAACAGGATTTTTAACATTTGGATCCGACCAAACTATGACATGCGAATCTTCGTTTTCCGTGACAGTACACCCAAGAGCTTTAAACGCATTTAAATGATAATCATAACTACGATTCCCTAGACTACAACCACCCACCGCTTTTGGGAATTCAACTTTACCAAACTTCACCAAAACAACTGACATAAGCAATACAGAGATACGTGTTTTTTTGATAAATTCTAGAGGAAGATAATTTGAAGTTATTCCGGAGGTTACATGTAATTGCTGCTTATCTGGAAAATATTCAGCAATGCCACCCATCTCCTTAAATGCCTCTAAAACCTCATTCACATCAGAAATATCAGGGATATTGTCCAATAAAAGATCGCGATTCCCCTCCATCAAAAAACAATACATCATGACAGGAAGCGCACAGTTTTTACTACCATGTGTATCTAAATATAAATCTTCTTTAGGGTCAGGATACCCATCTATAGAGAGAGCCCAATCCTGTCGAGACCGTGATGATAATTCGTCTTCGTTAGTCATGTGAAACATTTGAATAAATAGATCTAACTAGTTGATTATTAAGCCGATGACCGGCGTTATTAAGAGTTACCTTTACTCCATTCGCCAAAGGCAAATTCAAAACCTGCATATCTCCCAAGAAATCCAATATTTTATGGCGCGGTACATTATTTGGCATAGAATCACCGGTATTATAACGTGGGTCAACAATGTTTACATTTTGATCTGGCCCTTTATATCTTATTCCCTTAAGTCTCTGGAACAATCTCTCAACATCTTCATCAGTCCTCAAATAAAATGGATACGAAGTCCGTGCCAGTGCAATTTCTCGTCTGTAATCCTCAAAATCACCATATCGAAAATCGTACTGTTGTTGTGCAATCGGACTATCAGGATATTGCACGCAAGACCGAATATCCACACCCTCACCGGTCCCCATATCTAATCTAACAAATCGTTTATCGTCACTTTCGTCATGAATCATAAAAGGCACGTCAAGAGTCACGGCCCCTACTTGTTTCTGAATCCTTCTCCTCACGCTATCTATTCCTCTAAGAAAAACATCACTCGTTCCATCAAGAATAGGAATCTCAATACCTTCCTGTAAAACCAGATTAGCATTACGAATCCTCAAAGCATAAAAAGCTGATAGAATATGTTCAATCGTCATTGCAACAACTTCGCCACCATCATTTGTCAGTGAAGTTGTCCTACCGGTATTATTCACTCTGTCTGGAATAAGCTTGGCTCGAGCACCATCTCTTTCAAAAAAAATACCATCTTCATTCGGATTATTCTCGACTGAAACAACACTGGATTCGCCGGTATGCAAACCTTGCCCTCTAAAAATGACGGGGTTTTCAACAATGGATTCTTCGCCTAATTCAGTTACAGTTTGAAAACTCATTAAGACAATTTTTAAATAAAAGCAGGCAAATCAAGTTCTGCATACATACACTGATGTCTAAGTCTTACACCAGGCATTTTCCCAGTAGATACAACACCAATTTCTCCAATCAACCGACCATCGCTTAGAAGAATTACAAAAGCTCTGCCTTTTTCATATTTGCCTGACTCAATAGACTTAAGCGTAACAATCCTCCCAGTAACACTTGCCACAAGATGATGAACAATCGAAAAAAGATTATTGAAATCGACATTATTACCAACAACCCCTAGTCCTAAATGATTACTTAATTTATTCCCAGTTCTTACTGGCCCCAATTCAAAAACATAATGAGGTTGTGCAATATGCTGACGTTTTTGCTCATAAGCCAAAAATGAGGGGAGAATATCCTCTCTCAATTTATAATCTCGGTTACTTGGAGCTTTTCTTAGAACAGGAGTTTTTACTTCCTTAAAACCAAAAGCTACAAGCCCATCAACCAATTTTGCTCTATTCATTTGCTTTTGCAATAATGCACAATCAAACCCTTCAGGATTATGGACTTGAACAGGAAAATTTCCTTTAAATGATTGCAAAAAGCACAACATAACATCCTCAATAACATCACTTTCTGAGGCAATATCTACCCGGTGAAAGGGAATTTCTACTCGCAAGCCCCCTGCTACTTCACCGCTTACAGTATAGCCAAAACGCTGCAAAGTCTCAATAATTTGTTCATGACTAAAATTGTATCCAAGCAGATTTTTAACAGCATCGTCAGTCAAAATAATTTCCCTTTTTCTGTCCTCAATACAGCCAAGCACATTCTGAGAAGTAGTAACTTGAACCTGATCCAAAGCGGAAAGATAGGTAAGATCGCTTAAAAGAACTCTTAAAAAATGAGAACTAAGAACCGGAGAAGAAGATTCTATTACACCACTACCATCAGAAACTTCCAAAGAAACTCTTCTTTGAAAATAATGTTGTATCGAATCAATAAAATTACCACTCAATATTTTTCTACTGTCGCCTTGTATTTCAATTTTACCATTTGAATCACCGGATACTCTACACGCCCGAGAATCAAAACAAACTGGTTCACGATTTCTCCCCCTCAAAGAATCAATTTGTCTCATTAAACCTGGCTCTGTATAAAGATCCAAACGCCCAAGATCATTCATCGCAAAACGATTATCCCATTCGTCTCCCTTGGGACAACACTTGAGTTGGCCTGCGAGTTCTCTCGCTTCATCTGCATATCCTCTTTTTGTCAGAGTAACTAAAGGCATAAAATAAATAAGAACAATTAAGCAATATCAAAAGCTTTCTTGAGCAAACCATATAAAACATCTGCATCTCTCTGTATAAAAGCTAATCGCTGATCATCGCATTTTTCCACCATATGATTTAACGGAGCTTCCGGGTGGTGCCAGCCATAAATAGTAGTTTTGCCTCTCTTATCGACGTATTGTTCTCTAAAACATTCATATCCTTTCTCAAGTACAGTTTTGAATAAATCTACCTCAGCTTGATTCCCCAGCTGCGCACAAAAACCTTTCACGAAAAGAGCTTTAACTTCAGTCATTTGAGCTTCAGAAAGTACGGTACCGGTTTCTCTTGTTCCTTGTGTATTTCGTCTTTCAATTAGATCAATACATCTTAAAGCCTGAATATATAGATCATATATTTGTCCAAGTATATTTGAAGAAAGAACATTCATTGAAGCAGACGATAAATCTTTGCCGCCTATGGTACGCTCAAAATCTTCTTGAATGAATGGTCTCATCGGAACCGAATATTTATCTTCTCCTCGTCTAGTTTGTTCCCAATATGTCGCATAAAGAGCTTTCATTCTTGTATCAGTCATTGTTGCGCCAATTGCCCCTAGATTAGGATAAGCATTTAAAAATACCGTGCTATCAAAATCAGCCAATTCGCCTGCCACAGAAACATTTTGATAATGAATGTTGAGTTGTCCATGCACAATATTATTAACAAACAATTTTCCGGCAGTATCACCCAAAGTCCATGCCAATTTATTTGCAGGTGAAACTTCTCTTTCTTCACCAGGGATAAAAATTTCTAAGAGATATTTTTCGGCAGAAGAAATCAGGTAAGTAGATAATCCTTCATCCCCCTGTATTAAAGCCGCATGTAAATTTGCGATACGGAAAGGAGTTTTTGCCTTACGCACAAGAGTTCCACCATCCATATCGAAATAAGTATTTTCATCAAATCTTATTGGTTGCTGATCATGGGTTGGCCTCATTCCAAGATAGGACGAAACTGCTTGGGAAAAACGAGCACGAATATATGCCTCAACACCTTCTCCATTTCCCGTTTCCTGGAAAGGAGGAACGACTTTATTTCGGAAAAGTTTAACAGGCACAACACTGGTAACTCCAGCCGCTCTATAAATTTCACCAGAAAGTCCTTCGCGATAAAGAGCCCCAAAAATAGAAAATCCTTCAGGACGGGGATCCATAACTTTCCATCCTTGAAGATCTTCAACAAATTGTAACAATAACGGATAATCACTTTCCGTGGGCATTCTCAAACAACCACCTCTAAAACCAGCACCTGCCCTCGCCCGCCAAAGATCATCCAAAAATTGACGCATCTTTTCAGATCCCATTCCAGGACCTACCCCCTTGCCTAACATATAATCTCCGGAAGGCAACTGCTCATAGCATCCGCGACCCATCCAACTTGCCTGCTTATAATATCTATCCATTTCTCCACGCAATACTTTCCCAAATTGATCTGTCGCATCTCTAACCTCTGGATCTTCTCTATATTCCGAATATTCGGTAACTTCGACAAGATTACTGCAAGGCTGTGGTCTGAAATCTAATTGGTCCATTAGAAATTATGTTAAAGAAATGTCATTTAGAATTGTAATCTATATCAAAATCGTCAAATCTTTCTCCAAGTCTGAGATTTAATAATTTTTGATAAGGAATACCAACAAAGGCAATTGCACGAGCACTCATGTTGGGATGCATTTTTCTTATTACCTCCAACACCTCAGCACGAACAAACCCGGCAGAACCCATCGCCCGAGCTTCCCCACCAATCATAGTAGAAAAAGAAAAAGACGGTTCAAGAAAATAATAAAAATCAGAAAACAACTGAAGATTCATCTGTCGACGTGATAAGCAACTAAATAATCTTTCCATAAAAGCAATAATCTCAGGCAATGAACGATCCAATAAAACAGCTTCAACCTGAGTTTTTTCTCTTCTTTCTTTCTTCTCCCTAAATGTTTTCGAAATCGTATATATTTCTCTTGGACCATTCTTGAGAAGATTTTCTATAAGCTGAGCTGTCGTATGACTGACAAGCATATTTCTATCTTGCCCCTCAGTCCGAGGAGGTAAACCAAATCGCATTTGATGTAATCTATGTATTATATCAATTATATCTTGAGGAATATCTTGGTCCGCAGCAACACTTTCTCCAAAACGCAGCACACTATCATCAGAACGTACCGGAGAATATTCAGGTAATCCTAGGAAATCAAAAGAAAAGGAATCTGTAGTTAAAATTGGCATATCGACACGTTGAACCCCAAATTGAAAAAAAAAAGCATCGAGATCTTCTTGAAAACTGGTTTCAGGATGTTCTCCACGTGCAAAAAATCGTAATGGCACAATATCTGGATTTAAGACTTCGGGATTTTTCATAAAATAACTTAATTACTACAAATTTTAAAACATTGGTGAACTAGAATAGGCTATATCATAAGGCACTGTCAAGACATATTTGACATAGCGTCAAGATATATGTTAGATTTACTATCCTAATTAATGAATCCTTTATGGATAGACTAAGAGATAACGGCTCCCCAACAACTACGGATCCAGAAATAAGCAGAGTTCTTGCCGAATTTGAGGCTGATAAAGCAGTCTTGGATCAAGAAGTACTTCGCTTAAAATATTTATCGAAGAAAGGTGGCTCAGTCACACAATTAACAAGAAGAATTAGAGATATAAGTCCAGAACAAAGACCAGCATTTGGCGCACAATTGAATGAACTTAAAAACAGAATCGAAGCAGAAATAGCCGCAATAGGCTCAACCACAAGAGATGAAGTACAAAGAGTTGTAGATATTTCCAGACAACCATATCCACTGGAAAGAGGCACTTTGCATCCTACAGCATTAATGATTAGGGAAATTACTAACATTTTCAAAGGAATGGGTTTTGATATTGTGGATGATAGAGAAGTGGAAACTGTAGAGTTTTGCTTTGATAGATTACTAACTCCCGAATGGCATCCCGTAAGAGATACTCAAGATACTTTTTATCTAGAAGGTTCTAATGATGTTTTGCTCAGAACTCAGACCACGGCAACACAACCAAAAATATTATCAACACGCAAACCACCATTCAAAATTCTTTCTACCGGAAAGGTTTATCGCTCAGATGCCCCAGACGCGACACATTCTCCCATGTTTCATCAAATCGATGGATTTATGGTTGATGAAGGAATTAGTATGGCGCATCTAAAAGGAGTTTTAGAAACTTTTATAAGACAATTCATTCCTAAAATTAAAGGCCTGAGATTCAGACCTCACTATTTCGGTTATACAGAGCCTAGTTTTGAATTAGATGTGCAATGCACAATGTGTGAAGGGCAAGGATGCAAATCATGTAAAAATCAAGGATGGATAGAAGTTTTAGGAGCCGGGATGATGCATCCAAAGCTTTTCGAAAATGCCGGACTTGACCAAGAAAAATTCACAGGATTTGCCTTTGGATTTGGAGTTGAACGCTTGGTAATGCAGAAACACGGAATTGCTGATATCAGAAGTCTTTTTGATAATGACCTAAATTTATTAAGACAAGTTAAAAGATAAATATATTTAAATGAAATTAGCGTTAAGCACAATTACAGACTACACAGAACCACCTTTTTCGCCTACAGCTGCAGAAGCGAAAGATTTGCTAAACCAAATGGGCGCTGAAGTAGAATCTGTTACCAAAACACGGGATGGAGATACAGTTTTTGATTTGGAGATTACTCCAAACAGACCTGACCTATTGGGGGTTGTTGGAGTAGTAAGAGAATTGATGGCAGCAACAAGAACTGACATCAGAGCTACACGCAAACATGTCGATAAAGTAGAAGCAGAAGTCCCTCACAAAGATGTCCAAAATAATTTATCAAACCCGACAGATTGTCCCACCTATCAGGGACGTAGAATCTCTGGAGTAAAGGTCGGGCCATCACCAGAATGGCTTGTAACTTTTTTGGAGAAACACGGCATCAAATCCATCAATAATATTGTTGATATTTCTAACTATGTAATGATCGAAACCGGTCATCCTATCCATATCTATGACGCTGAAAAAGTTGAAGGTGGAATTGTTTCTTTGCGTAATGCTGGGGAGAATGAAGCATTTACAGGTATTGGTGGTACACAAATGGATTTAAAAAACGGTCATATGGTTATTGTAGATGGATCAGATAACATTTTAGCTTTAGCTGGGGTTCTTGGAGGGCAGTCTAGCCAAGTCACAGATTCAACAACCGATATCATCATTGAATCAGCATATTTCTCTCCACAAAAAGTAAGAAAAGCTTCCAAAGCAAACAAGATTTCAACAGAAGCATCTTTCCGTTTCGAGAGAGGCGCCGATCCTAAGATACCAACTTATGCTCTAGATAGAGCAACAGCTCTTATTCAAGAAAATGCAGAAGGAACAGTAACCGAAGAATTATCTTATGGCCAAGAACAACAACATACTCAAAAAAGAATTAGAGTTACATACACAAAAATAGACAAATACCTTGGAGTCAAAGTCGATAAGGATTTTTCAATTAAAGCTCTCCAAAGTCTTGGATTTGAAATCGTTCAATCAGATGAAGAAGGTATCGAAGTATTAGTTCCATCATGGAGATCGCATGATGTAAAAAGAGACGTCTGTTTGATTGAAGAAATAGGCAAAGTATATGGGAATGACAATATTCCAAGTGTCATGCCAAAAAGCACTCTAACTCTTAGCAGAAGACCATTAGCACAACAAATCAGAGAAACTGTAGATGATTTCTTTCTAAGAACCGGATTCAATGAAGTTATTAATTATGGTTTTTGTTCACCAAAAGACTTTGAAGACATGGGCATAGAATCTCCCAGCAAATTAAGAGAATTTGTAGCGATAAATGTTCCATTGAGCGGTAATTTTTCTGTAATGAGAACATCTCTAATCCCAGGATTAGTAAGAAACCATGAATTCAATGCCAATAGAGGACAGAAAAATATCAAAGTATACGAAGTCGGCAGGACTTTCCATAAAGCAGAAGGTCATCCTCAAGAAATCAGAAGAATAGGAGGATTGATGTCCGGCAAAATGGCTCAGGACACTTGGAAGAGAAAAGAAACCACAGCAGATTTTTATGACCTAAAATCAATAATATATGGATTACTGAAAGAACTAGGGATAGATGAACAGCAGTTGGAAGTCAGCCCAGCAAATTCAGAATTTGTAGAAGCAGGAGGTGGAGCAAAAATACTCATAGACGGAGTTTCTATCGGTTTCTTCGGTTATCTTAAGACCCCTAAGAAATCAAAAAAGAAAACAGAGGATATTTTAGTATTTGAATTGGATATAGATTCTCTCGAGAAACATTGTACTCAAAAAGAAAGCACCGTTGAACAACCATCAAGATTCCCATCGATCATCAGGGACGTCACATTTGATTGCCCGCAAAACTTCTTATCGCAAAGTATAGCTGATACCGTTAACAACAAAGGACATGAATTGGTAAAGAAAGTTGAACTTGTAGACACCTACGTTGCAAAAGGATCAGAAGGCCAAATCAGCCTTAGTTTCCGTATAGAATTCAATTCCGCAGAGAGAGCATTAACTAATGAAGAAGTCAGCGCAATTATGGATAAAATTATCGCAGATATTACCTCTTCACAACAAATTTCATTAAGAGGTTAGTTTTCATTCTTCAAATTTCACGATCGCCACTCCCCCTGTATCACACGGTCTAGAACCTTCCACAAGCCCAAAAGAGCATTTCCAAGGATGAAAGGGAGGGTTTACACATAACACCTTCGCCTCAGGGCGACGGGTCAAAGATGGCTTATACAAGCCACTTTTGGCTGGGGCGGTAGGATTCGAACCCACGAATGGCGGGACCAAAACCCGCTGCCTTACCACTTGGCGACGCCCCAGTGATCACAGCGATTTTACTGATTACCGGCAAAAAAGGAAAGACTCACCATTGAAAAACTCCACTTCCTGCTCTAAACTGCCTGCGTATGAAAACCGTCTTCATCAAAGATCTCCCAAATCACGTCGGCGAAGAAGTCACTATCCAGGGCTGGATGTTCAACAAAAGGGGGAGTGGCAAACTCTGGTTTTTGGAGCTCCGCGACGGCACCGGCATCGTGCAGGGCGTCGTTTTTTCAAAGGATCCGGACAACGATCCGCTATTTCAAAAAGCCGGTTCTCTCACTATCGAATCCTCTCTCCGCATCACGGGCAAAGTTTCCAAACATCCCAAACTTGAAAACACTTACGAACTCCAGATTTCCAACATCGATATAGTTCAAATTTCCGCCGACTATCCGATTGGCAAAAAAGAGCACGGCCCCGATTTCCTCCTTGAAAACCGCCACCTCTGGCTTCGCTCCCGCAAACAGCGCGCCATTCAGGTCGTCCGCAACACCGTGATAAACGCCATTTACGAATTTTTGAATCAAAACAATTTTTCCAAAATCGATTCCCCGATTTTGACTCCAAACGCCTGCGAAGGCACCACCACTCTTTTTGAGATTGAATATTTCGACCTCGGCAAGGCTTACCTTTCCCAATCCGGCCAGCTCTATCTCGAAGCCGCGATTTTCTCCCTCGGCCGCGTTTTTGATTTCGGTCCGGTTTTTCGCGCTGAAAAATCCAAAACCCGCCGCCATCTTACGGAATTTTGGATGATGGACGCCGAGGCCGCCTTTGTCGAGCATGAGGAAAATATGAAAATTCAGGAGGACCTCATTCTCCACATAATCAAGCGTGTTCTCGAAAAAAATCTTGCTGAATTGACCACTCTCGAACGCGACATCGAACCACTCAAAAAGATCGCGTCGCCTTTCATTCGCATGACTCACGCCGAGGCCATGAAGGAGGTCAGAGAAATGGGCTCGCAAACCCCTGCCGATCACGATCTCGGTGGCGAAGACGAAACCCTACTCACCAAAAAATACGACCAGCCGATTTTTGTGGAAAAGTATCCCGCAAAGGTGAAGGCTTTCTATATGAAACGCGATCCAAAAAATCCCGATCTCGTCCTTTGTGCCGACCTCCTCGCTCCCGAAGGTTACGGCGAAATCGTCGGCGGCTCCCAGCGCGAAGACGACTACGACACGCTTCTCGCCAGAATCAACGAACACAAACTCCCTGTCGCAGAATTCCAGTGGTATCTCGACCTCCGCCGCTACGGCTCCGTCCCGCACAGCGGTTTCGGTATCGGCTTGGAACGTCTCGTCGGTTGGCTCTGCGGCCGCAAACACATCCGCGAAACCATCCCTTTCCCGCGCACTATCGGTCGTCTCAGACCTTAAACTTATTGGCCGACAGCTACCCTCTCAAGCTCAATTCTGACTGTTCGAAACTGCTCCAGTATTTCTGGTTTATCATGTGCGGCCTCAACGACGCCAGCAACATAATGAAACGCCTCAGGAGAAAGTCCTCTTCCATCTGCTGCAGGCCAAAGGCTGTCAATGCTACGCAAAGCACAAGCTACCTCTCCATCTGCAATTTTCCCTAATAATTCACTAACGACTGCTTCATCTGCCGGTCTTTCAAATTTTGGAATATTCATAATTCAATTCACAGTTAAAACTACGAGAGCCGCTATCATACGGATATTCCCATTGATGTCAACTAAACTTTAAAAGCTGAAGGGCAGATCTTATTAAGCTTGCATCCTTTGCACCTCGGCCTCCTCGCCACGCAAACTTTCCTTCCGTGAAAAATCATCAGATGTGAAAACTTTCCCCAGTCCGACCTCGGCACTTTTTTCATCAGCTCCCGCTCGATCTTCACCGCGTTCTTCACTTTCACCAACTTCCCGTCCGCCAATCCCAGCCTTCCGGCCAATCTGATCACATGCGTGTCCACCGCCATGCCCTCGGTTTTCCCAAATCCAGCATTCAAGACCACGTTTGCCGTCTTTCTCGCCACGCCGGACAGTTTCAGCAGGTCTTCCATTTTGTCCGGCACTTTCCCTCCAAACTCTTTTAGAATTTTTTCCGCCGCGCCTTTGATGTTTTTTGCCTTTGCCCGATAAAACCCCGTTGAATAAATTAATTGTTCAAGTATTTTTGGCTTCACTTGCACGAAATCTTCCACCTTTGGCAGCTTCTTAAAAAGCACCGGCGTCACCTTGTTTACCCGCACATCAGTGCACTGCGCCGACAAAATCACCGCCACCAGCAGTTGCCACTTATCGCCAAAATTCAGGGCGATCTTAGCCTCCGGATATTCCTTCTTCAAAAGTTTCAAAACTTTTTCAGCCTGTTCCATATGACAGCATTCTACAGCTATCGAAGCAGCCGTTCAACATTCTCCAGCGTCTCCTCTTCCCAAAGTTTGATGTATTTCTCCGGCAAATTTTCAATCTGCTCGCGTTCCAAAATCTCGATCGGCAGCTGCTCCAGCGGATCCACGTATTTGCCGTTTATCATCACTTCAAAATGCAGATGCGGGCCCGTGGTAAAATATCCGGCACCTTTCGTTCCCGGCATTCCGCCGGTCAGTCCGATGATCTGGCCTTCTTTTATAGTCTGGCCTTCCTCAACCAAAATATCGCTCACATGTCCGTAGGTTGTTTGATAACCTTTGGCGTGCGCCACGATGATATAGTTGTAGCCATAGCCGTTGTCCCGCGTCTTGTAAACCA
>JBBAAK010000015.1:0-17963 GCA_041658345.1 Candidatus Altimarinota bacterium | reverse complement strand
TTTTACCGAACCGCATCCACAAGCCTTTTTTTAAACATAGATTCCAACATTAGAATGTAAACTGCATTTAACAGCTTACCTGAGCCAAAACTAAACAAAAATAGCAACACTAAAATGCCCTTATCCCGAGTTTTTTAGGTTTTTATTAAAATATTATAAGTACCAAAAAAATGCTGGACAACAAGCTTTGGCAAATGAAACTAAAGAATTAAGTGACATTTTGCTACGTCTAAACAAGGAAGGTAAACTCAAAGATAATTTAGAAGAAGCACTTGCAGATTTATAAGGTAATCATTACGAAAAATTTCCAAAGGCAATTAAAACCTTTGTTTAAGAAAAATCGGTGGCTTAGCGATGTTTTACTATCAAAACTCAGATATTTTGAGCCGAAATTAGCAATACCCATAGGCTCCGGGATTTATAAATTGCGGTTGGAAGAGCTTAATAAGGGCAAATCAGGCGGGTATAGGGTCTATATTTTTACGATAGAAATCCACAAGATAATTGTGCCGATCACAATCTTTTCAAAAAGCGAGAGGTCAGATATGTCTTGGAAAGAATTGGTGGGCCATTTGAAAGCAACAAAAATCGAGCTAAAAATGGAATAAAAACCGTAGCCCATTTCTCGCACGCACTTTAGTAAAAAGCCCTTATTGTTACATTGTAACAATAAGGGAAACATCACTTTTGGCGGGTGGCAAAAGACCCCCCTACTTTCTCCTCTTTCCAACAACACCTGCCCCGGCAAGAGCCATAAGCCCAAGCAAAAGTAGTTCAGGACCGGATTCCGGTAGAGTGATTGTAGTCATTACGCCATCTGATTCGTTTCCATTTTCATCAACGGCGGTAACCTTAAATGTATAAGTTGAGCCGGGAGTTAAATCGCTAGCCTCATAGCTAAGCACATCCATGGCAACAGCAACGCTGTCCCCAAAAGTACTTCCACCATCTGCGCTTTGGTAAACCAAGTATTTTGCAAGATCGCCAGCAGTGTTTGCGCTGGCATCCCAGGTCAACATAACCGCAGTTTCACCGGATAGAGCAGACACCAAATTTGTGATATCTTCAGGTGCAATAACGTCCGCTAGATCGATTGTTTTTGCTGTAAAATCAACAGTACGAGCATTTATAGGCAAACTTGAACCTGCTTCATTCAAAACAGTTTCATCAATAGTCAAAACGTAGTCATAACCGGCATCCATATCTTTTGTTATAAGCGTAACCAGCGTGGCATCGGTGCTATCAACGCTAACTGCAAGCACCTCAACGAGCGCACTCGCATCATCAGTTTTTTGAATAGTGAACGAAGTAGGACTTACGCTCACAATTTTTTGATTAAAGTCCAAAAGTAATTCATTTATTTCAACGGAAGTCACCTCTTCGATTGCAAAAGCAGAATCTTCCAAAGATGGATTAACTGCATCCGGCTCAGATTTTTCTAGCGCACTTCCGGTAAAAATTGCCGTATCGCTTGTTCCACTTTCAACCGGGTTGCCGGCTAAGTCTGTAACCCCAATTCCTGTTGTAAGAATGTATTGAGCTCCTGCAATTTGTGCATCTGTTACCAAGAAAACCGTTGCAGGCTCTTCCGTGGAAGAATATGCATCCAAAACCGCAACCGCGGTTCCGTCCGTAGCTTCCAGCGAAAAGGCCAAAGCCGAACTTTCAGGCAATAAAACTGCTTCAGAAAAACTAACTTCCACAAGTGTACTCGAAACTGCATTGGCATCGCTTACAGTTGGAGCAACAAAGTCTCCGGTTGTAGAGCTATCCGGCGTTGCATCAGCTTCACTTGAGTAGTTTGATTCGTTTCCTGCCTCATCATAAGCCGTAACTGCAAAATAGTAAGTTACGCCGTTTGTTAAGCCTTCCATTGTATAAGTTGCGCTGTTTCCGGCGTTCGTAGATCCAAAAGTGTAAGCTCCACCGTTTGTTTCAACAGATTTTAAGCTGGAATAAACGTAATAACCATCTACTCCGGTATCGTCTGTGGAAGCATCCCAAGTTAAAGTTACCAAGCCGTCCCCAGGCAAAGCCTCTAGGCCCTCCACCTGTGATGGTGCATCTACATCTGTAATCACCTCAGCGGAAGCACTAAACCCGCTAAAAAGTGATAGGAAGACTGTTGCCAATATTGCAATCAGCCCAATCACCGAAATAAATTTTGTAATTCCCTTTGCCATACGTATTTTGGTTATTTATTTTGATTAAATCCGTTAATTATAGCAGATTTTGCTAAGGATTGGAAGGCTCCGCCAAAAGATCTTTAATTTTAGTCTCTGTTTTATCAATCTCTTCTCTTAAAAATTTAATTTCCATCTTGTAATCATAGGTGGCTCTTAGTCCATAAGCAAGACCATCTGTTGGGTTGCCTTGCGCAATATACTGAGCCATCTTTAATGATTTGATAGTTTCCCTCAAATAGTAATCACGCCTAGCTAGCATTAACAAATTGTCTTTACTGTCCATTCCCTCTACGTCAACAGGTTCGCCCATAGCATTTTTAAACAGTTCATCGCGATATTTTGTATACGCCTCGTCATCCATAAATTCTGCATCAGATATTGGCTTTGTACGTCCAAAATCCACACCTTCGGGAGTTCCATCTCCCCTATATTTAATGGTTGCCGTAAACTTGTCATTTGGAGCAAATGGAATGGTTAAATCAAGTTTGTATTTTGTCACACCTTCTTCTTCAAACTGTAGATATTTTGATTTTTCAAAGCCTTTTGGTAACATCTTTTGTTTTTTTGCAACTTTCTCTTGCTTTTCAAATGTTTTCTCTACCACAGGGCTCCTTTTAGCAGGTTCATTCGTTCTTCCATCAAAATCAATTGTGGCGCCTTTCTCTTCTTTCTTAGTGCCAAATAAAGGACCTATAGTTATCACCGTTTCCTTGCCATTTTCAAAAACAGCTTTATATTGACCGACTGGCAAAAGTTTATCTTCCAAATATATGGATTCTTTAGGTTTTGCCTTCCCAAATATCACCTTCTCATTAATGTACTTATTAAGGAACGCATCAAAAACTTTTTGATATTCGAATGGGTATTCAGCATCGCTCGCACCAGTTGATGGTCCAAATTTTACAACAGTAAGTTCTTTAAGTCCTTGTACGTTCATTTTGCTAAGACGCCCATAGTTTTTAGACATCTCTATCAGTTTTTCATTTTCTGGATAGTAGCCAGTACTAGTTTCGGTTGAGCCCACTGCAGAGTTGGCCTGGGCCAAACGCCCTACATTATAGTAAGCCGTATCTACGTCACCATCTAAAAGCGGAGCAATAACAGCGCCCTGCAATCTCCCATCTCTTTCGCTCATTTCGGCAGGATCAGTAGTTTTTGCAGGTCCTTCTTTTTGACGCTCTGCGACTCCATCAGCTACGGCTTTTGCCATGGCGTCTATTGTCGCATTTTGACTTTCAGAATCATACGCGTTTTTATCATGGAAATGTTCGTCACTTACCTCTTCTAATCGCTTGTCCTTGAGTTGAGACAGTACAGTTTCTGCAAGTGCAATGGCAGAATCCAAATACTTTAGTTCCGCTTTATACTCATAAGTCCACTTGGCGCCATATTGCTCACGTCCGAGTTCAATTGAATCGGTAATATGTTTTTTTGCGATTTCAAACGCAAAGACTTTTAGGGCGGCAACGCGTACATTTTCTTTGTCCGCATCCTTATTCAAGCTTTTCCATCCAGTCGGTCCAAAGATTTCGTCGATCTCTGAGTCTCCAAGCTCACCTTCACATAGCAATGCCAGATTTTTGCCATCTGGTGGCGTATTTTTTTGGAATGTATAACTTACCTTGCCAACTTTTATTTTCACAGCATCTTTATCAGGATGGACAAAAGCAGGGTGCCATACGTCCTCCGCATTTTCTTTATAAAGGATATCTTTTAATTCTGCTGGAAATAATCTCTCAGCATCCTCTCTCGTTAGATCAGGCGCTGTCTCCACAGTTGTAGGCCGTATTTCTTTGGCAGGTTTAGCTGGCTGTTCATCAGATCCGGCATCATCTTTTACAAGTTCTTCTCCTTTAGGCCACGGGAATAAATCAAAAGGGCCAATGGTTTTAAGATCTATGCCATCGGGATAAGACAAGCTAATACATCCATCAGTCATAGTTATTTGAGCATCTTTCGGCAAATAGTTGGCATCATACCCAGCGCCACTCATTTGATTGAAAATGCTGGCATAAGCCAAATTTCGGAGCGCAGGAACTTTTGTGAAGGCCTCTTCAAGGGGCATACAATTTTCTTCTATAGCAAAAAGTATACCTTTTTTATTGTATTTATCATCTTCTCCTATTGAAACACCTTTTCCGAGATAAAAGTCTTTACGCTTCGCAAGCGGAGAAAGTACATCATTAAAAAGGCCTTCCCTCACGGCTTTGTAGCTACCGGTGATCGATTCATATTCACGCTTCACCTCCTCGGCAAGGATTTTTGCCTCAGGAGTAGATTTGAGGGTTTTTTCATCAAGCCACTTGCCGGTAGCAAGCTTTTTATTAGCAAGGCTTGCTAACTGATTTTTTGCAACTTCATAATTTGAAGGTAATTCTGCCATATGTATTTATTTTTAAATCTTCCAATTCTACCACGTTTAGAGGAGGATTGGAAGCCCTAGCCCGGTCAACATTTACTTTGATAAATAATTTATGGTAGAATTCAAACTAATTTCGCTTTTTACCAAACAAATATATGCCCGAATCAGAAGTAGAACAAGATGTCAGAATTAAGCCTATATCAGAAATGACTCCAGCAGAACAACACGAAGCAAAACTAGACGCTCAGATTGCAAAAACACAAGCACAAGTAGCTATTGTAAGGGCGCAGAGGGAGGGGAGCGCGGGGAGCGCAGATATGCGACAAGAGACCCCACGAAGAACACACGGCCTTTTTCCACGCGAGCCACGAAGAAGAACCGGGCTTTGGGAAGTCTTCCCAATCAAACAGAAATAAAAACAAAGTCCTCGCCACGCCTCCCTTCAACTCGCGAGTTCTTTTTCCATCCAGTCCCAATCCCCATACCCGGATTTTACATTTATGTGTCCGGCGTTTTTAATCACATGAGTAGGCATGCCAAATCGCACGGCAAACTCCTCAAAATCTTCAAGAGGAATGTATGGGTCGTTATCGGAATGGACGAGTAGATAACTTGTATTTATACCGCCGGGGCAAACGCAACCTGCCAAGCCCGCGCCATTTAAGCCGGCTTCCCCAAATTCCGGCAACGGGAAAAAATCGCTAATTTTTTTTATTCCGCAATCTGTTAAAGGTGGCGCAACTAAAAAATTCCTTGGCCAGCTCTGCCCGGGCAGGCCATCTTGTAAAGTGTGCACGTGCACAGATTTTGCCTCAATTTTTGGCTTAAGCAAGCCATTTTGCCTACTGGATTTTTGCAAGTGTCTACTTACATAATGCAACCAAAGCACCCCACCCAAACTGTGAGTTGCCACAGTAAGTTCGCTCAAATCCAAAGCACGTCCATCGCCCGCCACAGCCCCATCGCCCGCCCCCTCCAAAGCCTCTTCCAACGCCTCTACCCACTCTTCCAACCTTGGATTATTTGCATTCGGCAAATCAGGATAAATCACCCTATACCCCAAGCCCGCCAATTTACCCGCTAAAACATTTTGCCAATTTCCGGCATCGCCTTTGCCTCCCCATCCATGTAAAAAAAGAATTGTTTTCATAGAAGTCGCACAATTAAGCGGGTTCCACATGTATCACCACGCGTTTTATGCCGGGCACACGCTGTCTGATCAAATATTCAAAACGGCTGGTTGAGTAATGCACTTTTTCAATTGAAGCATTTTTATTCGCATCGCAATGAAAAGAAACAAAAAGCCCATCCTCAATCTTGCGCACCAAAATATCATGCACGTTTTTAAGGTCCCGCATCTCTGTGTCCACCGCCTTAATCGCATTTTTAACCTCCAAAATTTGATCATCTGTGACTTTTGCGCTCAAAACGGCATCAGTTTTAAACGGCTCAATGTGCGTATTAATCATAACATTCGCACCAAATTCACGCATTAAATCACTTTCCAATTTTTCCGAAGCCTTGTGCGCCTCCAAAACATTATAATCCGCCGGCACCTCAAGATCGTAACTGATAAATTTATTGCCATCCATCTTGTCCACAACCACGTCGTGCACACTAAGTCCGGCCTTTAAAGCAAGCGCCTGCACCGATTCGATAATTGTTTCGCTATCAAGTTGGACGGATTTGCTATGCACTACAAGATCCGCCTCCGGAATCGCTTTTTTGATTTTTTTCTCGAGCTCATTCGTGATTTCTTGGACTTGGATTGTAGAAAATTTTCTATTCACGCAAACAATTAAATCGATAAAAACGGTAGGTCCCATCGGGCGCGCCCTAACTCTTTCTACGCGCACAACTCCGGCCACTTTTTCTGCAATTGAGCTAATCTCAGCAACCATTCCGCTTGGGGCGGAATCAATCAAAACGTCAATGGTCCTTTTGCCCAGCCTATAACCTGCAAAAGCCACAAAGAAAGCTACTACAATCGCAGCAACCGCATCTGCGCCTGGAATCCCAAAAAATCTCACCAAAAACAATCCGAGTAAAACCACAGCACTACTCCAAATATCCGAACTAAAATGTAGCGCATCCGCCTCAAGTGCCTGGCTATTTGTTGCCTTTGCAACCTTGTAAAGCGCCCTGGACCGGCTTACGTCAATCACAATGGAAGTAATCACAATCACAAAGGCATACCAAGTGGCCTCCACGTGCGAGCCACCCACAGCCAATCTTTTTACAGCCTCGTAAATAATCCAAAAACTGGTCAAAAATAACAGGCCGGTTTCGATTAAGGCAGAAACACTCTCCACCTTCCCGTGGCCATAAGGATGTGATTCATCGGCAGGCATATCGCCTATCTTAACTGCAAAATACGTCATTATCGCCGCAACCAAATCGAGTAGTGAATGTAGAGCCTCGGAAAGGATTCCAATACTCCCCGTAAGTAGCCCGACTATTGCCTTGCCAAAAGTAAGCACAAATCCGGCAAGCACAGAACTCAACGCAACAGATTCCTTTTGATTTTTAAGCATGCATGCATTATACCTATTCAAGTACAAATTAAAACTATGAAATCCAAAATCAATTTTCCATTTGCATTAGCGCTAATCTTAGCAGTAGTTCTTTCCGGGTGTAGCATGCCGGAAAAGCTTTATCACAAGATTCACGTAACACTTAATCTTGGCTGGGAAACAGATTTGAATGCAGTGGACACAGGTAGCGGAACTATGAAATTTCCGTCCAAAGGGTCCGGCGTTGCTGAATTTGATTTTGTTTTTGATGATAATGGAGGAGTAATAGGTCACGATATAGTTGCCCAAGAAGGCTATGTTTATGTTACAAATTACGAATACATTGGCTCCGGATGCACAATTACTCTGCCAAGTGAAAGGACTTCACCGGAGAACCAAGACGAATGGGCCACGGCTATGGCAACGGTTGGTACGGGGAAAGATGGAAACATCACAAGATATACACTTTATATCGAAAAAATTGATTATTTAAACTCGCCGACGGAAATCACTCTTAATTGTGGCATGGCACAGCCCGTTTCTTACACGGATTCCACAATCGATTATATGTTATTTGGAGGATTGAGTAAGTATGCAAAAGAAGGAGATGGGACAAAATATGGATTTGATATAGTCCCGGAACTCGGGTCCGTTTATAAGCAAAGTTTCTCAGGAACACTCGATGGCAAATGGAGCCACACAACGGACGCCACTGCCACATATCTTGGCACTTACAAGACCTCCGAACTTAGCGATTTTGATGAGATGGCCGACCTGTAAGCCATTGACACATCTCCAAAACATTGACTTTTACCCGATATAGGCTAAAATTCCATCTTTATTAAATATAAGATTAAGATGGGAAAATCAGATGAGGCATTGGATCATTTAGATGGGCACGTCAGTGACTTAAGACGCCTTTTTATTCAACAAAGATCGGCTGAAGAGGTATCTGTAGACCAGGATGAAGATAAAACAGCAATGGTAGTAGGAGAAGCACCAATAAATATAAATTTACGGTTAGGGCAATTGCCGGATTTAGAGAGGCTTTTGCAACGTCTAAGAGAAGACGCAGTTGATGCCATTAATTTAGCTCTAAACTTTGCCCCACCAGCGCAACCACCAGAAGGGCTACAAACATTCCGATCTTCTTACGACGCAAGGCGAGAGCGATGTTTTACGCTAGCAACCGCTACAAAACCAGACACGCCTATTACAGTTTGCTTTGTTTTGCCAAAATCAGATGATGAAGGCACAGAACACTTTTATTTTAAACCAATAACAGGTCAAACCGCAGTCGATTTCGTACGATTTTTAAGGGAATTAAGCGTAGCGAATGAAAGGAAGGCAGAAGTGGAAGTTATCACTGGCACGCCAAGTGGCTATTTAGCAATGATTGAAAGAAGACATGATAGAGGCGATATAAAAAGCAGAATACCGTCATATTCCGGACTATCTGGCGAAGAGAGGACAAAACTTTTAGAGGCAATATTACGTGGCTTTTTTGAGGCGAAAGGCTATAAACCAGAAGCTATTGATTTAGAGCCAATGGTGGCGCAAAGGATCGCGGAGGCAGAGACCAGAGCACAAGCAAGCCTTGAGAGTGCTAATAAAGCTAAAGCAAGGCTTGAGGAGGCAAATACCCTGGGACTTAGACCTCAAGACCTAGAATATATTGGGGCACTGTTAAAAATCAGAGAATCAATCCATGGAAAAAATGTCCTTACCATACGTTTTCAAGACTTGGCCATGGCTATAGAAGACCTCCCTGAGCTTGAGTTTGCTTCTCAGCTCTCGGGCTTGGCAACACACGTGAAAGGGCTTGAAGATCAAATGGCACGGGGCGACAAAACGAGCAAAATAATAGCCTTGGGAGCACTTTTAAACGCCCTGCGGGATTTGAGCAAAAAGTGTCCAGATGCACAATATTAAACAATAAGCCTTCGCTTGCATAGTCCAAAGCATGTGTTATAATTAAGGTGATTTAACCTAAAAATACGGATAAAAAAGTAACAACTAGCATAGATTTAACGACAAATTTACCCGTGAGTCCTGACGATGGTGAGCAATGTCAAGGGACTGCAGAAGTGTTAGCACTTACAGCGTCCGTGAACGCTAAAGCAGAGTCAGCGTCAGGCGTTGGTAAAAGCGAAGGACAAGCTGAAATAACCGCTGAAGACCCCCGTCTTGCTTCTTTACGAATAAAATACGAAGCACTTAGTGATGCGGACCGTACATATAAAGGAAAAGTCCTTTCTTGGGAGGAAGTAATCAAAGCTATTCCAAAGGTGAGCCAAATGTTAGAAGGAGCTGATTCTTTACAGGACGTAGAACCGTACTGGATCAATGAAGAAGGTCAACTCGTTCTTGGGGATGGTTGTGCCGAACCTGCTGAAGAAACGTTAGATCTTAGTTATAAACAATCTAGGACCAATGCAAGGGAAGTTGCAGATCGCGGACTAATCACATTAGAGGAATACGAACGCAAGAATAAAGGGCAGTTTGAGAAAGATAAGCGGATATGGGTTGAAAGTGGAGAAAATCCTCAGGTCGCTAAGTGTGCCGGCTGGCGCAATGGGAAGGTTAGCCCGTCTGGGTACGGTGCTATCGGTCACAGCCGTCGTCTTGGTTCCCGTCGCGTGCTAAGGGTCAACTTAACACTTGAATCTTAATGGCGGAGAGAGAGGGATTCGAACCCCCGAGGAAGACAGGCTCCCTAACGGTTTTCAAGACCGCCGCTTTCGACCGCTCAGCCATCTCTCCGTGAGCAAATTTGCCTAAGCGAAAGGGAATCTACAGCGTTAAACGTTTTATTTCAACCATTTCTTTGTTAAACTGAGCTAGTTATCCTTAAAAATCACATCGTATGGCAAAAACCATCGCACAAAAAAGCCTTTTAAGTCGCATCCCAACTTGGGGTTACGTACTTGGAGTTTTAGTATTACTCGCACTTTGGACAGTTGGAAAATATAACGGTTTGATTGGGCTCGAAGGGGCGGTAAATAACGGATGGGCGCAGGTTGAAACGGAATATCAAAGAAGGGCGGATTTGGTTCCACAGTTGGTTTCCACAGTAGAAGGTGTTGCAGATTTTGAACAAAGCACACTTCTTGCAGTCACGGAAGCTCGCACAAATTGGCTAAATGTTGATGCAGATCCAAGTGCCACAGTGGATGATCAAATTGTTGCATCCCAAACTTTTGATTCAGCTTTTTCTAAATTATTGGTTTCTGTTGAGGCCTACCCAACAATTACGGCAACAGAAAGTTTTATAACTTTGCAGGCCCAACTTGAAGGCACGGAAAACAGAATTTCTGTTTCTCGTATGGATTACAACACGGCGGTAACAGCGTACAACGTTGCAATCAAAAGAATTCCAACGAACTTTATAGCAAGTATTTTTGGATTTGAATCTCACACACTTTTTGAATCAGCAGAAGGTAGCGAGCTTGCACCGGACGTAAATTTTGATTATTAAGCACCAAGCACTTTAGTGCCTAACTTGAACAATCTACTTAAAAAAATCGCCATTGCGCTGTTTGCATTACTAATCCTAACGCAAACAGCCTTTGCCGAGCCTGAGATCCCATCTGCCCCAAATGGCTATGTTTTGGATGAAGCTGGCATTTTATACGCAGAAACGGTCGCCAGTCTTGAGTCCACTTTGTCTACTCTGGACAAAGAAACCAGCACGCAAATAGTTGTCGTGACTGTTAGCTCATTACAAGGCTACGAGCCCGAGCAATTTGCCCTGGCCTTGGGTCGCGCTTGGGGAGTTGGCCAAGAAGAATTCAATAACGGTTTAATCTTTTTAATTGCTCCAACGGAAAGAACCGTGCGTATAGAAGTCGGCTATGGCTTGGAAGGCATAATTCCAGACGCAACCGCATGGAAAATAATCGATAACATAGCAACTCCGGCATTCAGCCAGGGAGATTACAATGCAG
This sequence comes from Candidatus Altimarinota bacterium, assembly GCA_041658345.1. GTDB lineage: Bacteria > Patescibacteriota > Gracilibacteria > UBA1369 > 2-02-FULL-48-14 > JBAZYV01. Next base: position 6,955 of record JBBAAK010000015.1, on the reverse strand, counting down.
GCACGCTGGAAAGTATCAGTACTTTAAACAGCCTTGTGCGTGGAGAGACTTTTGACACCTCAAAACTGGAAACCGGAACAAATAATCTTAGTGCAGGCACAATAATTCAATTAGTGCTTTTCTTCTTTTTCTTTGGTCTGCAATGGCTTTCACGGAGCAAATCTTGGTGGCTTGGCGGAATCATAGGAGGCATTTTGGGGGCGGTAATCCTAAGTTCATATCTTGGGATTGCAATTTTTGCCTTGCTTGGGCTGATAATCGATTATCTTGTGTCCAAATATGCCGGCAGTAAATTTTTGGGTCCAGGTGGGTTTTTTGGCGGTGGACGAGGGTCCGGTTCAGGTGGATTTGGAGGCTTTGGTGGCGGATCATTTGGCGGAGGAGGCGCTTCGGGGCATTGGTGATTTTGGAAAAATCTTTACAAGTTGCAACTTTAAAGCATGCATAATAGAATTGCGTGGCATTACTAAAGCAAAAACTCCACATGACCATATCCCAAAACAAAACATTAAACGCGTTTCGTTTGTTTGTAATAACATTATCTTTATGTGGAGCGTTTTTTATAGCTGGCACTCACAAAGCAAACGCAGCCACGCATTACATGGATAGTAGTTTAACAGATGCAATCGGTACAATTGGCCTTTGTGATGGGACTGCCGATCATTATGATGCAACAACGAGAGCTTGTGTGGCCGGTGCAGGGGTAAAAGGTTTCAGTAGTTTTGAATGGGCGGTTGAAAGTACAAGAGTCACTCACGGTGACACTGTTTATGTAAGAGGAATATTTAATGACACGGCTAACGGATCAACATCCGGTACTTTATACGCTACCGTTAGTATCGGCACCCCTTCATCCTCTGCCTATGTAACTTTTGATAGTTACGATGCAGATGCTAGTGGAATAATTGAAGATGGTGAAAGAGCGGAATTCCAATTAAACCCCGGCTTAAGTGATAGATATTTCCAATCAAGTGCCAATAATGCAAATCTAAAGTTTAAGAATATGGATTTCACTAATCCCGGCAATTCACCTGATTATTTATTTAGAATGAATAGCACCTCTACCGCCACGCTGTATTTTGAAAATTGTTTTTTCCACGGTAACAACTATGTTACAACCAAAACCTACATTTTGCAGACGACTACGGCCAACGTTAATATTACATTAGACAAATGCGATATAATCGATTTTGAGCGCACTTTCTTCTATAAAGATGCCACTTCCACCGGGAACGTAAATTTCACTCTCTCCAGATCGTTTGTGAGCCAGGTAAAAAGAATATATGAATCAATAGCGGGCGCAACCGGCACAACGTCTGTCACTTTGGTTTTTAACGACATGATAAGACCTATATTGTCTCAAATACTTTTAGCTAACGCAGACACAACCTTGAGGATGTACAACAATAGAATTTCTACCGGACCGGATGTCGGAACTGGTCTAGAAGCACGTTCTACCTATGTATATACGAAAAACGAGATACAAATATTAGAAGTAGCACAGGAATGTTTTGCCAGCGGAAGCTGTACGGCGGACATAAAAGGAAATAATTTTTGGACCGAAGCTGCGAATTGGGAAACAGACACTTTCGATACATTCTTTTCCCAGGAATACAACTATCTTTGGGATTACGTTGATTACACGGCAAATATTTTCACAAACCCAGATTGGAATTTTTTGTTTTATGATGGGTATTTGGAGGATTATGCGGCTATGAGCTGGTCCGATGTCTATAACTATGGGACAACGTCCTATGGTAATTGCCGTGGCTACGATGATGGAACACTAAATTTATTTGCGACCTATCCAACAGATAAAAATGGGGCTACTTGGGCGTGTGCGAGCGGTCATGATATTGGAGCTTTAACAAACTCAATCACCGCACCACTTGCTTTGCCAACACCTGTCAGTGGCAGACTTTGTTTAGTTGGAGATTCCATAGGTGCTTATTTAGCTGGTGATGGCTCTCCCGAGGGAGATGATTTTGCAATAGATCATATTTATAGCGTCCTTGGTGTGGACCCATTTATTGGCAACACCTACCCTCAAGATGGTGGCTATCCTGCTCTTGGAGGGCTCTCCTTAATGGGTGGGCCATTTATGGCTTGGTACAATATAATTAATTCAAGATGTGACACAATAATGCTGTCTTTAATAGTAAATGATTTATCTGAAAATAAACCGGTGAATGCAACATATCAAAAATACGCAGACACGATTTTAGAGTTGATAGATTTCTATGACACTTATGCGAGTAGATTGATTTGGACTGGAGTTCCTCCAGAGAGCGATGGAGGCGCTGATCCAGTTGCCCATACGATTGATCCTGATGCGGTTCAAGATCTTGTAGAAGTTGGCTGTACAGCCAGAGGTATACGTTGTGGAAGTTGGCTGGATTATTTGCGTTCCGAGAGGCCTTTAGACTGGGCAACAGTTTATTATGATGAATTACTCACAATAGGTAGCGTCCATCCAAATGAGGCTACGGGACTCCCAAAAATAGCGGAATATTATACACGTCTTTATGATCTAACCTTACCGACCAGTTCCGCGTCTCACGACACCGGTTCGTACGGGGCTATAAACGTAACTCTCTCATGCAGTGATAATAACGAATGTAACAAAACCTATTACACAACAAACGGAGACGTACCTACAACCAGTTCAACAGAATATAGCTCGCCTATTGCACTGTCCTCATCCGCAACCACAACTATTAAATTTTTCTCAACTGATATGGCTGGCAATAGTGGAGCCGTAGTTACAAAGGTTTACACAATAGATGCTGTTGCCCCAACCGTAAGCACTTTAAGCCCCCTTGATGGAGCTACCGCGATAGCCGTTGATTCCAATTTGGTTCTCACATTTCCGGAAGCGGTTGCTGTTGGTACCGGCAACATCGTGATTAAAAATACAGCAGACGACACAACGTTTGAAACCATAGCCATCGGTTCCGCACAAGTTACGGGCACTGGCACTACAACAATAACAATCAATCCAACGGCAAGCTTTGCAAGTAGCACAGGGTATTACGTGCAAATAGCCACAACAGCTATTGATGATTTAGTCGGCAACAGCTATGCAGGGATTGCAGATACAACAACTTGGAATTTTACTTCTGCAGATGTAATCGCCCCAACTGTAAGCACTTTAAGCCCTCTTGACGGAGCTACCGCGATAGCCGTTGATTCCAATTTAGTTCTCACATTCTCGGAAGCGGTTGCTGTTGGCACCGGCAACATCGTTATTAAGAAAACCGTGGACAACACAACGTTCGAAACCATAGCCATAGGTTCCGCCCAAGTTACGGGCACCGGCACAACAATTATAACAATCAATCCTCTATTAAGCCTTACAAATGATACGGAAATTTACGTGCAAATAGATGCCACCGCCATTGATGATTTATCTGGCAACGGTTATGCGGGGATCGCGGATGCCACAACATGGAATTTTGCTACCGTAGCTTTGCCTGTAACAAGCACAGTTACCGGCGGAGTTCAGGTCGGTGGAGGTGGCTCAGGCTCAAACCATTCAAGAGGAAATAGCACGGCATCTTCAAGTGATTCCACCTCCGGCGATTCAGTAACAGCGGATACAACCCCTGCCATCTCATTTTTAGACGTAGCCATATCTTATTCCAACAGAGGTGCAATCGAATTCTTTTATGATGAAGGCATAATACAAGGCTATAGCGACGGAACTTTTAAACCGGAAAGAGAAATAAATCGTGCGGAACTTCTAAAAATTCTTATCACGGAAAATGGTGACAATCCATTCCAGGGAGAATACAAAAGCTGTTTTACAGATGTGTCAAATGAATGGTTTGCAAAATACGTTTGCTATGCAAAGGAACAAGGATGGGTTGAAGGGTACGCAGACGGCACTTTTAGGCCCGGAGCAACGGTTAATATGGTTGAAGCGTTTAAGATGATGGTAAACGCAAAAGGACTCAACGTAACCACACAGAAGTCAGACGGTAGCATTGCTTGGTACTTGCCATATGTGGAACTACTCGAATCCATGGGCGTAATCGATCAAAACAATATCAACAACGGAGACTTTATGCGAAGAGGCGAGTTCTGTGGCATCTTCTTTGATGTAATCCAACAAGCGGAGTAATTAACAAAAAACTTGGAGGAGAGAGAGGGATTCGAACCCTCGACCCCGGAAACCCAGGGTAACATCTTAGCAGGATGCCGCTTTCGGCCACTCAGCCATCTCTCCACAATTTAGCGCCACCAGGCAGGTGGCCTTCGTAGTTTAGCAGGAGAAATCCGAAGAGCAAGCCATAACATTACTTAACCTGCAAAAATACCTTGGCGTCAAAATCCATTTGATTGATTGATTCATCTCTATGGCGTTGCAAATTTAAGTAATCAAAGTAAACCTTCATTTTCACGGAATTATTTTCTCCAAAAACATACATATCTTGAGAGCTAATGGACCCATCGCTCGCAAGTTTTGCCTTTGCCAAATTATCAATAAATTCCGTAAGCGGGATTGAAATAGCCTCACCGTCGTATTCCAAATTAAGTGTTAAATTTTCAAAATCGGTATACAAATAAGCCGTTTTGCCACTGGCAAGATTATAAGCAGATTTTTCTTTTGATTCAGCGCCGTTGTCCGGCCAATAAGAGAACATATAGCTAAAAGTACTGTCATAACCGGAAACGTCACGCACGTCACGTGTAGTAACAAAGTAAGAATTATAGGCTTCACCTTGCCCATTTACAGTTTGCCCCCTTGAGGAATAGTCAAGCCCAAGATCTAGCATCAAACTTGGTACGTTCATTTCCCCATAAACGGAATCGGTGCGCACGATTGAAGGATCGGCAAACATATCAATCACCGGCGTAAGCCCATGATTTGACTGCATATAATCCAAAATTGAGCTTATTTGCACGAGGTCGTCATCATTCACAACGCCATCTTCTAAGGCCACAATTTTACCCTCCTCAATCATGCCGTTTTTGCTAAGCAAATCCGTAAGGCGATTCATTTGGCTCCACTCGGAAACAGAAAATGCACTTTGCGGTCCAAGCAAGGTCAAAAATCCGATTACAAAAGCGCTCACGGTAATAAGTTTAAGATTCGCTTTTTTGTAAATTCCAAAATACAAAGAAAGTGCCACCAACCAAACCCCGATCAAAACTCCAAAATATCTGGGTTCCGTGATTCCATATTCAGAAATTCTTTGCCAAAATCCCATAAAGTAAACGGCAAGTAGTGGCAACAAAACCCAAAAGAAAGCCCTGCTAAAAAATCGTATAAATTTGAGTTCAGTCTCCTCTCTAACCGGAGCGGTGATTGTGTAAGTTGCAAGCCCAATCATTGCAAAAATCAAAATTGGAGTAGCCACAAAACCATTTGGCCAGTTCCAAGTTATAAGAATTTTTGCACTGTAAACGGCCAAAATTGCAAAGTAAGTCGCAAGTAATGGGAAGCTCAAATAATGCGCAAAAAACTTTAGAGATTTTGTTAAAAGTGATTTTTTAATTTCTTCTTTGAAATCATTAGGTATGCCGGATAAAAAGATTAAAGTGCCACCCAAAACCGGCAAAATAGTGTTCAAAGTTTCATAATATTTGTTGGCTATATCAACCTCAAAAAGTGTTTCTACGGAATAAAGTGCCAAAGCAAAACCACCGGTAAGTATCAAAACGGAAGCAAAGGTCACACTTGCCCTATAGATAATTTGCATTGCAAAAGCCCAAAAATGTTTTTCTTTGCTGGCGGTAAAATAAGGAGCACTAACAAGCAAACAACCGGTCGCAAGCGATAGAACGAGCACATTTATCATAAATGCACTAGAAGGATTTTGATCCAATCTATACAAAAATAAATAAAGCACAGGCACTCCCACAAGTTGTAAAAGCCACCTTCTTAAATTATATTTTTCCGCAAAAAGTGCAAGACCCGCGAATAGTGGGATGCCAAGAAGTGCACAAGCCATCAATCTATCCACAAACTCAGGGACTTCATTGTATGGCAAGGTGGTCCAAATCCTAAAAAGAATCAGCCCCGTGGCAATCGCGCTGGATAAAAAACTAAAATAAAACCTGGCGAAAGTCGTTTTAACTTGCACCAAAGAAAGAAATTGCGGGAGTCTCATGTGGATGGTTTTAAAGCATACATAATCTTACTACCAAGCTGGAGCAAAGCAAAGGATTACTGGATTACGCCGTTTCTAATACAAGATGGATCTTCCTTCAGGCCAATCCTTGAATTGGAAAATACTGATTTGGCAATTCGCATGGCAATCTCTAAAATATCCCAAGTTCTTGTATTTTTTTGCTTGGCGCACGCCACAACTCACGTTGTTCAGCCACTAGCGTGACCCCCCGAACGTAAGCTCGTGGGAGTTTCATCCGCGTATTTTGTCCCTGTATTTTTGGTCGATTAAATGCGCTAGTTGATGATGTTCGTGGCAAAGTGGCGCTAAAAAGCGCGGGTCGTGGGTTTTTGCGATGGCAAATCTTTGTGAGTGATGTATTTCTTGTGCCGGCTTTGTACAGTTTGGAATTGAACATTTTGTACCAAATTCTTGGTTGAGAATTTTACTAACGCGGGTAGGCACGTGGTGCGAGGGGGTTTGTTTGGCCTGGCTGGTCTGTTGGCCACGCCTTTTTGCCTTTCTTTGCTCCAGTAGCTCAAGGAGGATTTTGCTCACGTCTTGCCCCTGCGAATTTAGGCGATTTAATTCCTCGGTAACTTCCGCAGAAAGTTCAAAATTTAAAGTGTGCACGTGCACAGATTCTACTTCAAATAACGGCTTGCCTAAGCCATTTGGCCCTCCGAAATCATGCATTTTGTCACTTTGTAGTCTTGCATTTTTTTCATCCCTAACAAAAGTTTCAAGTGCCCCACGTGGAAGAATTTTTACAGTTTCCGCAAGTTCCAAATCATTCTCCGCAGTTGCTATCGAGTTAACTCTCGCAAGTTTATTTACAC
>JBBAAK010000014.1:0-18571 GCA_041658345.1 Candidatus Altimarinota bacterium | reverse complement strand
TGGTGAAGGATGAAAAATTTGCATTAAATTGTGCCAAGTTCGACGGGAAAGACTTTGCGAACTCAAACCAAAATGGCTTATTTAAGCCACAAATCGAGGCAAAATCTGTGCCCGGCACAGTTGCGAGCTTGCTTGAACTAAGCAAACTTGGCCTAAATTCCACAATTACAAAACGCCTACTTGAGATACAAAACAAAGGCATAGATTTAAACCAAGTTCTTACGGAACTTTTGGACAAGCGCGAAGAGGAAATCCAGCAAGAAAAAGCCAAAATCGCGGAAGAGATTGAACAAAGCCAGGCAAGGCAACCTGTAGCGCAGAGCACAAAACCGTCGAGATACATCCCAGCCCGGGTCCGCAAAATCCTAAAAAAAGAACATGGCACAAAATGCTCAATTCCTAACTGTAACAAGCCGGCGGAACAGCTTCACCACACGCAAATGTTTGCGCTGAGCCACACCCACAATCCAGCTTACCTGGCTCCACTTTGCAAAAATCACCACACGCTTGCGCACAGCATAAACCTTAAAATCCAGGAGCAACGGAAAAAAGCGCAGGCATGAGGCTCCAAAGAGCATGCATGAAGCCCTAAGGAGAATGCTAGGCAGGAACCCCTTACGCACTTGCACGCAAGTCACAAGATTACCCATACGCAAACCCCAAGCCACTTGCATTCAAAAACCAACAGCCCAACGAACCATCAACGAGGCCTTAGTCATCATTTATAAACACATCCCTGGGCTTACTACCTTGCGCCGGACCAACGTAACCTTCCTCCTCAAGCATATCCACAATGCGCGCTGCACGGGAATAGCCAATCCGTAAATACCTCTGCAAAGAAGAAGTCGATGCCGCCTTGCGATTCTTTTTTAAACACTGAAGCGCCACAGCCATAAGTTCTTCATCCGTTTTGGCCTCGTCCGGAGCGTCCGGCACACCTTGAACCGTTTTTTGAGCGGTTTCCTTAGACGTAATGTCATGCACATAACTTGGCTCACGAGTAAGTTTTAAGCGATTTGTGACCTTTTCGATCTCCTTTGAGGAGACATAAATTCCTTGGATACGAACCGGCCTACCAATCGAGCCGGACAAATAAAGCATATCTCCATTACCAAGCAAATCCTCAGCTCCATTTGCATCCAAAATCGTGCGTGAATCCACGGAAGATGCCACGGTAAACGCAATACGAGTTGGGATATTGGCCTTAATTAAACCTGTAATAACGTCAACGGACGGACGCTGAGTAGCTACAATTAAATGGATTCCAACCGCGCGCGCCATTTGTGCAATACGGCAAATTGAAGCTTCAACCTCTTTTTGTGCAGTCATCATAAGGTCCGCAAGCTCATCAATCACAACTAAAATTTTGGGCATTTTTTCCGCAGTCTTTTTGTCCGAATTATAATCGGCGATATTTCTATGTCCGGCCTCAGCACAAACCTTATAACGACGATTCATTTCCGCAACAGCCCATCTTAATGCAGTCGCCGCCTTTTCCGGATCTGTAATAACCGGCGTAAGCAAATGAGGAAGCCCATTATAAGTGGAAAGCTCCACCTGTTTTGGATCAATCATTATAAGCCTAAGCTCCTTTGGCGAATTGTTGTAAAGAAGCGAAAGTAAAAAACTGTTCAAACCAACAGATTTACCTGAACCTGTAGCTCCGGCAATCAACAAATGTGGCATCTTAGCCAAATCTGCAATCATAGGCTTGCCCGAAACATCACGTCCAAGCGCAATCTTAAGTTTTGAACTTTCACCCCTATAAAGGTCCGTTTCCATCATCTCGCGTAAATGAACGGTCGCACGTGTAACACTCGGGATTTCCACACCAACAAGCGATTTACCTGGAATCGGTGCCTCAATACGAACAGCAGAAGCTGCAAGCGCCAAAGCAATATCATTCTTAAGCGAAGTGATTTTAGAAAGCTTAACCCCATCCGCAGGGCGAAGCGTGTACTGCACCACGGTCGGCCCAACATGAACCTCGTGCATGTTCACATTTATCCCAAACTGCTCGAGTTTAAACTTGATTAAATCGGCCTTACGCTTTAAATCCGCCTGATCAATATTGTAGATTTCTTTACTCGCCTCCAACAAATCCATAGACGGATATTCCCAAACAATTTCCGCATCCTCATCTTCCCCATGATCGACAATAATTGCGTCGCCATCTGGTTCATCTTTGGAACCGGCAACTTCCTCTTTTCCATTTTTGAGACGATCTTCCACATCTTTTAAACTCATTTCCCGAAGCGTAAGCGCTTGTGCATCGCGGGAAGGCTCATCCAATTTAACGATTTTTACTTCGGACTCATTGTCGGCGCTATCTATTATGGAAAATTCCGGAGTCGCGCTGTCAATTACCCGCCTAACCATCTTTTTAGATGGCACAAAAAAGCTAACAATTGCACTCAAACTAACCTGAATTGTGAGCAAAACCCCAATCAAAAAAGTCGCCGTAAGCAAAACATAAGCGCCAACTCGGCCAAAAGCGGTTGTAAAAATAAAACTGGATACAAATCCAATATAACCACCGGCCTCACCTCTTTGAGCTGTTTCAAGCAAATCAATTTCCGGAACACTCATGTGCACAAAGCCAAGCACGGAAACAGCAAGTAAGAGAATCCCCGTGAGACGTGCAAGCCCCCATTCAATTTTTTTGGAAAAGAACACAGACGCACCCATAAACAAAAGGACAAACGGCACCGCACTTATCCCAATCCCAAAAACCGGCTTTAGAAAAGAAACCCAAACATCCCCAACCACGCCAAGCCTTTGGTTAAGAGAGAGCCAGGTTAATGCGGAAAGGGCCAAATAAGCTACGGCCCAAACTTCACGCATTATGTGACTTTCCACCTCAAACCTAAGTAGTGGATCTTTTTTTACGGATTTTCTTCTGCGACGTCTAGCCATATTGCTTGAAAAGCCTAGCAGAACTCGCCTAGAATGCCAACCATGTTTAGAAAAATCTTACAAAAATTCTCTTATCTTGTGGCCGGCCTTGCGCTAGCGGTTCAGATTTTTGTGATCCTCGCAAAAACAAACTTCTTTTTTGAACTATTCACCCACTACGCTCTTTATTATGCGATTTTTTGGAGCATTTTTGCACTTATTTGTGCTACAAGAAAACACTTTGCTTGCGCCCTCATTTTAACCTTAATCGCAAGCATTAATATTGCGGAAATTTCGCCATATTTCGCAAGAACAGAAGCCATAACTACAAATTCGCAAGCGAACGAAACGGTCACAATTTTAAGCAACAATTTTTACTACAAAAACCAAAACACAGACGATTTTTTGGAACTAATTAAAGAAGAAAATCCAGATATTTTTATTGTGCATGAAGCCGGTCACATCTGGATAAGCCTCCTTTCGGAACTTATCAAAACCTACCCAAGCCTATATTTAACAAAAGAAACCGGCGTCCACGGCATATTAATTGGTAGCAAAACCCCGGGAATATTTACGGAAATTCCGCTAGGAGAAGCTTTTGGACTGGAATTTATACCTACAAACGGAGCGTTTAAAATACTCGCCGTACATCCGGAAGCTCCGTTCACTCAAAAGTTTGCAAAAGCCAGAAATACCCAATTCCAAGATATAACCACGTATATACGAAATCAAAATGATACAAACAACAAAATAGTCATAATCGGCGATTTTAACTGCACACCTTGGTCTCCTTATTTTACGGATTTACTAAAGGCGGGCCTCAAAGATGCACAAATAGGTTTTGGCCTAAGTCCAACCTGGCACAGTGGCTTAAGTCCGTTCAAAATCCAAATTGATCACGCCCTAGTAACAGACTCCGTGGCAGTTGACTCTTTTAAAGTCCTACGCCAAGTTGCAGGCGCGGATCACCTTCCAATTGAGGTTAAAGTGCACTAAAATCAGACCGTCAAGCCATAGCGTAACCATATTGTTATGACCATCAAAACTCGTTTTGCACCATCACCAACAGGTTATTTGCACGTAGGAAGTCTCCGCACAGCGCTCTACTCATATCTTTATGCCAAAAAAAACAAAGGAATTTTCCTGCTCCGCATAGAAGATACAGATCAAAAACGTTATGTTGATGGAGCCGTGGAAAGCCTGCTAAATACTCTTAAATTTTTTGGTTTAAATTGGGATGAGGGTCCGTTTTTCCAATCTCAAAGGACAGAAATCTACCGCAAATACGCAAACGAACTACTAGAAAAAGGTAAAGCCTACAGATGTTTTTGCACAGAAGAACGTTTGGAAAAAATGCGCGAGGAACAATCCGCTCGCCACTTACCTCCAAAATATGATCGCCACTGCCTTGATTTAAACGAGGAAGAAATCCAAAAACTAATCGACGCAAAAACTCCTTTTGTAATCCGCCAACTTATTCCAAGCGAAGAAGTGATTTTTGAGGATAAAATCCGTGGCGAAGTCCGCTTTAACGGGCGCGATGTGGATGACCAAGTTTTAATCAAATCAGATAATTTCCCAACTTATCATCTTGCAAATGTGGTGGACGATCACGAAATGGGCATAACCCACGTAATCCGTGGCGAAGAATGGCTTCCCTCAACCCCAAAACACATCTGGCTCTATAAAGCTTTTGGTTGGACTCCGCCTGAATTCGCACACCTCCCACTACTTCTTAACGCGGACCACAGCAAGTTAAGCAAACGCCAAGGTGATGTTGCCGCCGAGGACTATATAAAGAAAGGCTACTTAAAAGAAGCAGTGCTTAATTTTATAGCATTTTTAGGATGGAATCCCGGCACGGAAGAGGAGTTTTTTAGTTTGGATGAACTTATTGAGAGATTTGATTTTGATAGAGTTCAAAAAGCCGGCGCAGTATTTAATCTGGAAAAATTGGATTGGCTAAACGGCCAATACATTCGCCGCCTGCCTACAAAATGTCTTGGCGATTTAATGCTCCCATACCTGCAAAAAGAAGATTGGTACAGCGATTCTTTGGTGCAAAAACTCACAGACAAAGAGAAGGAAAACATAATTTTAAGTGTGCAAACCAGATTAAAAACTCTTGCAGACGCCCCGGAAATGCTTAAGCCATTTTTGCTGGAAGACTTGGACTACAAAAAAGACCTATTTTTGAATGAAAAAATGAAAGTGGATAAAGCTATGGTGATACTTGCCCTAAAGAGCGCAATCCCTGCACTGGAAGCTTTAACAGATTACGAAAGCGAGGAGTCTATAAAAGAATGCCTCGTTAAAGTGATAGAGAAGCTAGGTGTAAAAAACGGCCAACTTTTGTGGCCACTCCGCGTTGCACTTTCTAACGAAGAATTCTCTCCGGGTGTTTTTGAACTTGTTAAAATTATGGGTAAAACCAGAACACTCGCTCGCTTAAAAAAAGCAGAGGAATCTCTTGACAAAATCCTATAGAGATACTATTGTAACATAAGGCCTAAACCATAACCCATTGCCTTATGTCAGACAACAACACACAAAACGGAGAGGAAAACGACACTCTTAATTCAGATAGTTCAGAAGGCCCACAAGTGGACAACTCAGGGTCTACTGAAAATACGGATTCCCAGGACACTACTGATGCCCCTAAAACAGAGGATAGTGGTGCCACTGAGGGAGAACAAACTGAAGTCTTTGGAGGCGATAATGACCCTATGAAAGAAGCAAAGAAGCTTAGTGTTGCGGAAGGATTTCTCAACAAAGCTTTAAAAAGTGGAAAACCACAGGAGGCTGTCGCAGGGGTTACCACAAAATACCTGCTTTGGGATGCGAAAAATGCTTTGGAAGAATCAAGAAAAGAAGGATCTCATACAAATAAAATGCTTAAAGTTTGGACCGCACTTAACGAAGAAGGTAAAGCAGCGTTCATAAATAAAGATGCCGGACTTATGGGTTTAATTAAAGAACTCGCCAATAAATCAATACCTGCGGCTGCACTTGCAAACCTACAGGTTAGGGCTACAAAATGGCTTGCTGTAAAATTGTTACCAGAAGATTGGGTAGGTATGGACATGTTTAGCACAGGAGATGTCCGAGAAAAGGTATCTCTTGGAGTCTTACCATGCGATGAGGCTACAGCAAAAACAGCCGATTCAATGTCTTCAAGAGAAGGAAAGGCAACGGCAACAATCACAAAAGTTATAGCAAAATTTGAACCTGAACTAGAGCCTGTTGCAAAAGTAGCAGGAATAGCAGCCACGGTACAAGGAAATGTTGAAAAGATGTTACCAGCAGTAAGGGCAGAAATTAGAGCTGAAGCAAAAAACTACGAAAACAAACTTAAAGAAGACGAAATGGCTGTTACAAAAACCCAGGAAGCAGAACGCAATGAAATAAGAGGATTAGAACCACCGAAATTGCTGAACGAAATGCCAGTGAATGTAGCTGTTGGAGAAGCGCCTGCAACTACACCACCAGTTGATGCCAACAATAACGAAAATGTAGCAAACAAAGCAGCTTAAACCAAAAGGTCTGCCCGGGCAGACGCAATGCAAACTCTCAACAACACAAAGTGCCAAGCAAATTCCTACAAAGAACTGTTTGGCACTTTTAAATTATTCTGCACCAAATCTAAAACCTGCAGGGTAGTTTTGTATAAAAGTTTGCATAAAACCAACAACAACTTGGACCTCTGCAGGGCTTAACTTAAAAGTATGGCCAACTACCTCAACGCTTCCATCTGCAGTAACCATAACTCTAGTAACCGCTTCCCCAACCTGGCAATTTGGCACATCAAAAACAAAACCATCACTAGACTCATCCCACGAAATACTATTATATTCCCCAATATCCAACACGTCACACCTATCAAAAAATTGTTCACCTACGCCTCTCACTTCTTGCAATAAAGCAGGGTCTTGAGAGTAATCGTAAGATTTATCATCTGGAGTTGTCATATAAATATTTCTTACAAATTCTCCATAACTTTCCTTCCATTAGTACTGGCAATCTTCACAAGCTCATTAACATCGTAATACCTGCAAGTTTCAATCAAAAATAGTAATTCGGCAAAAATATCACCATCAATAAATGGGCAAAAATAATCGTAAACATTATCCACGCCCAAACACACATTTATTCCAGCCTCAATCATTTGTGGAACGGGAGCGATTGAGTTATGTACCGGCGACATTTTTTCACGCATTTGGACTCCGTCAATCATAGCCCTAGGGCAAACAATCACACTCATGTCCGCCTCTTTAATCAGTTTGATTACGGAGTTCATGTAATCATTTGGCTGGGCGGCAAGGCTACATGCATGAACAGCATTCACCCTACCCTGCAAACCGTGCTCAATAACTTTGCGCGCAAGGAGTTCTGTATCTCTTTCATCAGGGTCATTATTTTGATCGATATGAACGTCCACCGTTTTTCCATATTTTTTAGCAATTCCAAAAATATAATCCAAATGCTCTCCTTGGCGAGGCCTCTCGCGTGATGGCAAACCGCCAAGCACATCCACAAGTGGTGCAGCTTTTTCTATCCATTCTTGCGCCTCAGGACTTAGTGCCCCTTCCAAAACCTGTGAACAAAGCTGAATTTCAATTTGATCTTTATATTTATCCTTAACTTCTAACGCAGACTCAACGCAAAGCATTCCAACCGTACTATCCACATCTATATTTGTTCTTGTAACTTTACAGCCTTGAGCAATCATCCTCTCCGCACTCAGCGACATCCTTTTAACAAGATTTTCGCGAGTGTAACCTTGTTTAACTTGCTTCCAAAGATCCCATTTCACCTCCATGCTATCCACGGTCATCTGCAAAGTCTCCGCCGTAACCACATAAGCTTTATCAAAATGCGCATGGCACGAAACCGGTCCGCCATTTTCTTGAATTTTTTGCCTTAATACAGATTGTAAATCCCATGGTTCCATAGAGTTGATTGATTAAGATTTAAATTTGTCATCGCCTACGCGACTGTTTCTAGCCACAGCTATGCTACAGCCTGTGTATCTTGTATGTCTTTTTCTACTCTATCCAGCCCCAAGTTTCCTGTACCACCTTGGTGCGTAGACATTTTAATCCATCGATTAACATCTTCCGGAGTAACTTTAATAGAAGCGATATCACTTCCAACTTCGCGGTAAGCATCACGGAAAGTCATGCCTTCTTTAACCTTATCGAAAGCCTTGTGCGCAGCA
The DNA here is from genome assembly GCA_041658345.1 of Candidatus Altimarinota bacterium. GTDB lineage: Bacteria > Patescibacteriota > Gracilibacteria > UBA1369 > 2-02-FULL-48-14 > JBAZYV01. The sequence goes on along the minus strand of JBBAAK010000014.1, from coordinate 10,458 downwards.
AAAAGCCCTGGGGAATCCAGCATAGATTTCATCATAATTTCTTGATTTGGCTCTATGTTATCCAAAATTACACCCATTGCAGCAATGGACATCTCCGTATATTTGAGCCCCAAAAATAGTGGCCTTTTGATTTCCTGCCCATCCCTGTGATAGCCGGAAATTTTGTTCAAAATATTCATGCTCATTTCGTTTCTGCAAGCAAGAACCGTGGCCGTGCGTCCGCGAATTAACTCCGCTACATCCAAATTCTTTTTTTGAGGCATGATTGATGAACCTGTAGCAATACAATCATTCATTTTAAAGAACTGGAATTCTTGGGTTGTAAAGAAAAGCAAATCGCATGCCAAACGGTTCAAAGTAAGCATAATTTGAGAACATGCCTCAAGCACAAGACCCTCAATTTTCCCACGTGAATTGTGGCAGTAAATCACATTATTTTGAGTTTTTGCAAAACCAATTTCACGGCTTAGCCAATCGCGATCAAAATCAAAAGGCGAACCATAACCGGCTCCGCTACCAAGTGGATTTTGATCCACCATTATATCTGTTATCGCTATCAAAAGCTTTGCATCATCCACCAAGCTTTCTGCAAAGGCGGAAATCCAAGTTCCAACGGTTGTTGGCATGGCCTTTTGCATGTGAGTATAGCCTGGCATCGGTACCATTTCGTACTTTTTTGCGAACTCAACGCAGTGCTCGGCAAGCTCCAAAACCTCCTCGCGAACGTCACGAGCTTTGCGCTTCAAAAACCACCTCATCATAACAAGAACTTGATCGTTTCTAGAACGCCCGGTGTGGATTTTTTTACCCGTATCCCCATAATGACTAATCAAATAATCTTCAATTTTCGTGTGGCAATCCTCATCTTCAAGCTTCAAAACAAATTCACCTTTCTCATAAAGCTCCAAAATTTCATCCAGTCCCTTTTCAAGTTGAACGAGCTCCTCCTCATTTATAAGGCTATGTTTTTTTAAAAGACGCGCATAGCACCTGCTACACCACACATCGTCGGGGATCATTTCTTGGTCGTAAAATATATCTTCACCGGCATTAAACTCCTCAACCGTACGATTTATATCCACTTCTTTGTTTTTAAACCAAATTTTTCTCTTGACCGGACTGTTAGAATTTTCCTGGGCCATATTCGATTGGGGTTAAGTACTTGGCGTAAACTCGCGCAAATTGTAAGCATTTTAATGGTAAAGATACGGCAAAGCAAAGCCTTTTTTTGGGCTGGCGCAGAGGCTAAATATTGGTATAATTAACTAGCTCACAAACGCAAACATGAATTTTCACGACTTAAAAATCATCGTCAACAAGATAAAAAGGGAAATTACCTGCCCAAATTGCCAAAACAAGTATGTGGATGAAAGCATAGAGATAATTGGGGCGATTAACGACGAGCAGTTCTTCTTTCAGGCTTTTTGTGCCGACTGCAAACTTTTGTCTTTTATAACTATGCACATAGATGCAGATGCGCCTATAACAGATCTACCAAAGCTTGGAACAGCTCCAAGAATGGGAAAAATCACGCAAGACGAAGTTTTGGACATGCACAATTTTTTGAAGGATTTTGATGGCGACATAAGCTCTATTCTCCCCTCAAGCCAGAAGAAATCTTAAACCAAGCACGGAAGTAGCTAAGCAAGAACGTAGCGCAAGCAACAACCCTGCAAGCCGTAGCGCACAGCGCGAAAACACCCACATACCATGAAAAAACTCATACTCCCCGCCATATTTGTTTTATTACTACTTAACGGATGCCAAAACCCAGTTTTGAATGCAAAAACAGGCGTTTTGAACGCCAAAAACGAGGCCATTGACGCCGTAAATAACCTTAAAACCGAGGCCCTCGAGGTTAAAGAGGGCGTAGAAACCAAAGTGGAACAAATAGAAACCGCCCGCAACTCCGTGGATCAAGCCATCAAAGACGTAAAAACAGCGATTGGGGATGAAGAAACAAACGGCACAGACGCTCAGCCAAACACAACAGAGGTTGAAGCCACAGCCGGAACAGAAACTGGCAACTAAAGATTAAACATAAAGTAGCCACGCTAGGCCTTTACAAACACTAGCTTTGTTGACGGGTTCACTCTCGAGAGTGAATTCCAAAACACTTTTGACCCCGTCAAGTCTTTACAAAATCCCAATTTGTTGACGCGCAAACCGCGCGCGGTAAGGTTCGCAACATTTCGCAAACGGCGCAAGACCGCAAGCCACATCCTCTTACATCATATCCCCTCTTACATCATATCCCCTCTTACATCATATCTCCCATTCCGCCCATGCCGGCACCCATACCGCCTGCACCACCGGAACAACATTTGTCTTCCGGGATATCCGTAACAGTTGCGCCTGTTGTAATCACCGTGCCTGCAACAGAAACAGCACTTTCAAGCGCACTGCGAGTGACCATTTTTGGGTCTACGATTCCAGCTTCAAACATATCCACGTATTCATCCTGTAGGGCATCATAGCCATAAGATTCGCTATTTGCCTTGCGGATTTCCGTAACAACCACTTCCCCATTCTTACCTGCATTTTCTGCAATTTGGCGAGTGGCAACAGAAAGCACGCTCATAACAAGCCTTGCCCCGATATTTTCATCCTCATTATCACCTTTAAATCCTTCCAAAACTTTCCCGGCATGTAACAAGGCAACTCCTCCACCTGCAACAATTCCTTCCTTAACTGCGGCTTTTGTTGCATTAAGAGCATCCTCAATTCTAGTCTTTTTTTCCTTCATTTCAATCTCGGTTGCAGCCCCAACTTCAATCACTCCAACCCCACCGGATAGCTTGGCAATCCTCTCCGCCATCTTCTCTTTATCAAAATCAGATTTACTCTGTTCCATAGTAACTTTAATTTCTTCAACACGTTCCTTCACCGCCTTTGGCTCGCCTTTCCCATCAATAATTAGAGTGTGATCTTTTGTAGAAACAACTTTGCCCGCCTCACCCAAATCATTAACACTCACTTCTTCAAGCTTTGTGCCAAGTTCGTCGGACACAACGGTTGCCCCAACCAAAATCGCAATGTCTTTTAGCATCTCTTTCCTGCGCTCTCCAAAGCCCGGAGCTTTAATGGCAAGCACATTAAATCCTCCACGGATCTTATTGAGCACAAAATTAGCAAGTGCATCGCCATCCACATCTTCCGCAAGCACCACAAGTTCCTTTTTACCAGCCTGAACAAGCGCCTCAAGTAGTGGCAAAAGTTCCTTAAAACTGCTGACTTTTTTATCGGTTACAAGGATTTTTACATTCTCGTAAGATGCCTCCATGCGACCGGTATCGGTAACCATGTAAGGAGAAATATATCCGTTATCAAACTGCATGCCTTCCACAACTTTCATAGAAACGCCCATTCCGTATTTGTTTTCTTCAACAGTAATTGCTCCGTCGTTTCCAACCTTATCCATAAGCTCTGCAATAACTTGCCCGATTTCTTCTTCTTGAGCGGAAATTGTTGCAACTTGAGCGATTTCTTTTTTGGTTTTAACCGGCTTTGCCATCTCGTTTAACCTGGCAACAACCTTGCGAAGACCTTTATCCATACCTCTTTTTAGGAGGACTGGATTCGCTCCGGCAACTACATTGCGGATTCCCTCTTCAAGTAGTGCAACCGCCAAAACTGTAGCCGTTGTTGTCCCATCTCCCGCAACATCATTTGTGCGAGTGGCGACCTCTTTAACAAGCTGAGCCCCAACATTTTCTTCCGGATCTTTTAGGTCGATTTCCTTTGCAATTGTAACCCCATCATTGGTGATTACAGGTCCGCCATATTTTTTATCCAAAAGCACATTGCGACCCTTTGGCCCCATTGTGATTCTAACCGCATCTGCAAGTTTGATTGCGCCATTAAGAACTTTTTGCCTAGCCTCGTCTTGGAAAAGTATTTTTTTTGCCATAAAATTAAGAGTTAAGAGATTTGATTAATTTGATTGTAAAAACTTATTCCAAGATCGCCAAAACATCATCTTCCTCGAGCAAAAGCACATCTACACCGTCTAGATCTATTTCTGTAGGCCCATATTTTTTAAAGTACACAATTTGACCCACTTTAACCTGTGGCGCCTTGTCTTCTTTGCCCGCCCCAACCGCAAGCACCTCCCCTTTTTGAGGTTTTTCCTTTGCGGAATCAGTCAAGAAAATTCCTGTAGCAGTTTTTGACGCCTCTTCCACACGTTTTATAACAACGTATCCCGCAAGAGGTGTAAGTGTGGTTTTTGCCATATTTATTTGGATTAGATTCTAAAAGACGTTTGATTCGTTAGCACTACCGTGCAAACAGTGCTAATTCTAAGGAATGGCGCTTTAAAGTCAAGGGAAGTTTAAAACTTGTTAAAAACACCATTCCTGCTAAAATAATAACCAAGCAAATAAACTAAAATCCATGAAAGCAAAAACCTTTACCGTATACATTGAGCAAGACGAAGATGGCATGTTTGTTGGATCAATCCCATCCATTCCTTCTTGCCATGCAGAAGGTAAAACTCAGGAAGAAATGCTCAAAAATCTATCTCAAGTTCTAAAACTTTGCATTAGGAATATAGACAACAAAGAGGAGGTGGAAAAACATCATTTTATAGGCATACAAAATCTAGAATGTTCCTATGCCTAAGTTAGTACCAATCAAGCCAAAAAGATTACTTAAAATTTTGATTGAACTCGGATTTATTGAACGTGACGCAGAGGGCTCGCATATCTTTTTGAAACACAAAGATGGCAGAACAACGGTTATACCAATGCATAATAAAGATTTAAGCCGAGGACTACTCAGGAAAATCATAAATGATATAAAAATAACAGTTGAAGAATACGAAAAGCTAAGAAAAGAACTCTAAAGGACTTTTAACTTTCCCCACAAACACATTGGAAACATGCGTATACCTTTCTGTTGTGCGCGAAGAAGAATGCCCAAGTAGCTCTTGAATAACACGCAAACTCGCACCATTCTCGAGTAGATGAGTTGCAAAGCTATGCCGGAGAGAATGAAAAGTCGCATCTTTATTGATGCCGGAGCGCGCCAAAGCCGATTCAAAAACTTTCTGCGCCGTTCTGATCGTTAATTTGCCACCTCTATCACTTTCAAAAACAAGCTGATTTGCCCCTTTGCCCAAACACCACTTCCGCAAACTCACCTCAAGCGCAGACGGCAGAACACTTATGCGATCCTTGCCACCTTTTGCCCCGCGAATGCAAATCACTTTCCCACCAAAATCGATATCTTTAACCCGCAAAGCCACTACTTCGCTCACCCTAAGCCCCGCCCCATAACTTAATGCAAGCATAAGGCAATGTTTTTGATTTTCAGTGACCGCAAGCATTTTTTTGATTTCTTCCAAAGATAAAACTATTGGTAATTTTTGCGATTTTTTAAGACTACTCATCTTATGCCAGCGCTTCCCAAGCACAGATTTATAAAAGAATTGTAACGCTTGTATTGATAGATTTAAGGTTTGCGCCGATAGGCCTCTCTCCTGCCCATCCAAAATAAAATCTTCCACTTTTTCTTGCCCAAAATTTTGCCAATTTTCACCACAAAAATTAATGTATTTGTAAACCTGACCCGTATACGCCTGTACAGTTCGCAGACTGTAGTTTTTTAACCTAAGTTCCCTTGTAAGTTTTTGTATGGCAGGATGCTCTTTTTTGTCCATAAATGATTTTGATTGTTTAAATAAAACCCTCGCATTATACTTCACCCGTTCTTATGCCGTCCTGAAAAAAACCTGAATTAACTTTTGCACACCCCATCCCAAACAACAGCTTCGAGTTCGCATAAGAACTAGTTCTGCGAAATTTCTGTGGGCGTGTAAAAAATAAAGTTTAGCTATAATAAACCGCTCCTCTTTTTTTCTCATCAAATGGACAACAATAAAACCGTAATTCACGTATACAACAAAATAGCGAAGGCTTATGCCGATGCATTTTCAAAACCCTCCGACCATATGGATGAGTTTTTGGAACTTCTTTCCGAGAATGGCAAGGTATTGGATATTGGCTGTGGTGTTGGTGTGGATTCTGATTATGCTCAGACCAGAGGTTTTAAAGTCGTTGGGGTGGACATGTCAGAAAAGATGCTTGAAATCGCAAGAAGCAATAATTCTAATGTTGATTTTCGATTAGAAGATGTAAGAAGTGTTGAATTTGGAGAAAATGAATTTGATGGAATTATTGCTTCTTGCTCGCTTATCCATATTCCGAAAGAAGAAGTTCCAAAAACTCTTAAGCGGCTCTCTTTATTTCTGAAGCCAGGCGGTATAATCTATGTTAGTCTGCAAGCTGGGGAGTCAAAAGAAATTTTTATTGACGAGCCGTTTAAGCCTGATGAAAAGCTTTTTTTGAATATATTTTCATTTGATGAGATAAAAAAGCTTTTGACTGATGAGGGTTTTGAAATAATGCATCGGCACGAAAGAAAGGCCGAAAAAAAAGAGGAGCTAGATTTTACGAAATTATACATTATTGCTGTTAAACAGGGTGCCCACAGAAACATCGCAGAACACGGCATATCCGGCTCAGAAAATTGACACATTTATATTTTAAAGGAATGTCAATTTTCTTCGACCCAAATTTTTGTTCCGCTATCGCTGCACAAAAACTTCGGATGATGCCGATACGTTGTGCAAAATGACGCTTCGCTTTCCTAGGCTTCGCCCTTCGGGCTTCCGCCTCGAAACATTTTGCCCAATGCGAGCGTAATTTTGAAAAACGAAGCCTGCAAACTCACCGTCACATCGCACAACAACGCGTACGCGATCTCGTCGCCGTAACGCGCTTACACCACTGTCACGGCTTCTTTTCCCAAACCCTCGTTCGCCCCTCTCGCCAATTCCACAGCCCCGCTGTAGAATGTCTCCGGTCTCACTGCGGGCTTCGCTTACGCTCGCATTATACGTAATTTAACTTTATAATGCCCCAAAATTTTTATGACTGATATTTTATTAACAAATGATGACGGATATAACTCAGTCGGATTTTACCCGTTACTAAAAGAGCTTACTAAACATTTTTCTGTTACAGCCGTAGCCCCATCCTCTGAGCAAAGTTGGATTGGAAAATCAATATCAAAATCGAGCGCTCTTTCATTAACTAAGGTTAAGTTAAATGAATTTGAAATTTTTTCTTTAAATGGTACCCCGGCCGATTGTGTTCAAGTCGGTTTGTATGACGTAATAAGCGAAAAGCCAAAATTAGTCGTTTCAGGAATTAACACGGGCCTTAATACTGGACATGGCCGCATTCTAAGCTCCGGGACAATCGGTGCCTCGATGGAAGCATCAATCGATGGAGTAAAATCAATATCAGTATCTATTCACATTCCAGAGGGAATAAATAATTCCGATGTAGATGAAATAGTTTTCCAAAATGCTGCCATAATAACTACTAATATAATTAAATTGTTCATTGATAAACCGCTTGGAGAAAATATTGACTTGATATCAATAAATATCCCCTTTAGTGCAAGGATAGATGCTGAAATCGAAGTAACCAGACCGCATAGAGATCCTTATGGAAAACTATTTCATAAAACCGATGATAGATACAACCACATTTCTCCGCCGATAGATTTTTCTATTGCAAAGGCTGGTACCGATCTAAGAGCATTAGCCGAGGAAAAAATTTCAATAACTCCGATAAGTTTAGAATTAGTTTCTGAAAAAGCAATGGAGCAAATGAAGAAAATGTTAAACGACAAAAAATAAAAATTTTGGGGCATTATAAAGTTAAACTTCTCTGCTTCGCTCCGACCCTGCGGGACGTATAACAAGTTGTATCAGGTTCCGGAAATTTGCCTTAATGAAAAATAATAAGGAGTACAAATTTCCTCCACCCAAATTTTTGTCTTTCTTTTTATAAATATTAACAAGGAAGGAAAGCCAAAAACTTCTGATACAACTAAACGTTATGTGAAATATTCCTTTTCTTTTCTGGGCTATCGCCAAATTGTTTTAAAAAAATTTCAAATTTCTTTTTCTTTAATTAAAGAGGGGCATACGGTATTTTCTCCGCTACGAAAACGATTTATTTATAAGGGAAAAACGAATACAATAACTTTGCCTAATACGGAAATAATTTATACCAAAATTGTCGCACGGCAAGATGAGCTTCGTACCGCAATTGATGAGATCGTGGCGGATATTTACGGAACTAACTAAAAACTATGAAAAAAGAAAATTCACAAAATCAGATAATTATTTACGAAAGCGATGGAGGTCAGCTAAAGATTGAGGTTAATTTTGAGAATGAAACGGTTTGGCTTACACAAGAACAAATGACAGAGCTTTTTGGAAAAGGCAGGTCTACTATCACTGAACATATTCAAAATATATTCAAAGAGGGTGAGTTAGATGAAAAACTGGTATGTCGGGATTCCCGACTAACCACGCAACATGGCGCTGAAAAAGGGAAAAACTCAAGAGGTTTCTGTAAAATACTATAATTTGGACGTAATTATCTCCGTTGGCTATCGCGTGAGATCTATTCAAGGAACAAAATTTCGCCAATGGGCTACTGCCCGACTTCGAGAATATATCGTCAAAGGTTTCACGATGGATGACGAGCGTTTCAAGGGCAACGGTGGCGGTCAACACTGGAAAGAGCTTCTTGATCGCATTCGCGACATTCGCAGTAGTGAAAAAGTAGGGTATACTTCAAATACTTTATCTAAACTTATTATGTTCAATTATTTCCTCAGTATATTAGGTTTTTTAGCAACATTAGCCGTAATTGTTGGCCCAATTTTAGCAGTTATTTTCTTAGTAGTATGGCTAGCCGTAAGTGCAGAGAAGAAAAAAAGATACGGTAAGCTTGCTTTAATGGGGCTCGCTATATTTTTTGCGGGTATCTTAGGTCTTGTTTTGACTTTAGGTGGTTTCGCAGGATTAAACCAGGAATCAAGTGAAAGTGGAGAAACAAGTTCCGAATCATCTTTAACCGCCGATCAAATTTTAATTGAATTTGGCCTTGAGGATAACACCTGTTCTATTGAAAAGGTTGAAGATGGAAAAACTATTGTACTTTTTTCAATTTGGGCACGTACTAATCAAAAAGTTTCTGTAGAACAGTATCCAATTGAGGTAACGTATGATTTGGAAGATGGATACTTGATCGGAGGCTTACAATTTAGACGCGATGGAGAAGACCGGGGACTTTCCGTGCCACTTATTGTAAACATGGAAGGGAGCGGGACAGAAACTTTAAATAATATTGCAGGAGATTTCAACATAAATGATAGTGTAGAGGGGAACGATGTGGATCAAATATTAGAGATCATTCTAACTCCAAAGTCGGGTACAAAAATTTCTGAAGGAGGTAATACACTTACTTTAACAGTACCTGTTGAACAATGGAGCATTTATAATAACGGTGAAGAGTCTGAAGCTACTCAGATTCCTTCCTCAAACATTAGCACGGAATCCATACTGACCACGACGTGCAAATTTTAGGCATGTCAATTGAATAACGGGTTTATTTTTACTCGGCGCATTCAACCCCAACTCCCTCTGTGCCTCAGTAGAATTAAAAAATCAAACCATAAACTTATAATGAATATGAAAATCGCTTTAATTCCCAAAACTAAAACAGGTAAATGGTCAGCAGGATTGACTGTGTTTTTTTTACTGTTACTTACGGCTTTTTTTGCTTTTATGTTATTTGGTTTTGTTACATTTGACGAAGGTCATTGGTGGGATTTAACGGTAGGTATTGCAGTCCCCCTAGTTATAAGTACTTTTATCACTGGAATAGTGGCGGTCATAAAAAATAAAGATCGCTCTGTTTCGGTTTATATATCAATATTTATAGGTTCATGTGCTATTCTTTTCCTCTTATTGCATAGTTTATTTATCAATGATTAATTTATTCCAAATCAATTTTTAACAAACACCTCTATGAAAAAATCAACCACCCTTGTCCCTCTATTCTTAAGCATCTTTTTACTCATTGGATGCGATCAAGAGTTAACGAGTGAAACCACACCCAAAACACCAATATCAAATCCTGATACTGTGGTGCAAGAACCAGAAACTCCAATAGTAGAAACTCCAGTGACAGAAGCCGATAGCAACCTAAAAATCTACCAAAATCAAAAATATGGTTTTGAATTCGAATATCCAAAAGATTGGGAAACGCAAACAAGAGTAGCCATGACCGAATTAGGCGAAAAAGATTACGTTTGGTTTGATTCAAACTTTTCTGTAAGCGTTTGGGACACATCAACATATTCTTTTGACGAATTGAAAGCACCCCCTCCAGGAGGAATCGACCCGGACAAGGTGGTAGAACAAACTATTACAATAGATGGTAATTCCGCAACAGAAATTTCGGGATATAGGTAAAAACGGTCTGCTATTTTTCTTTTATTTTGGCTTAGGTAAGCTGTTAAATGCAGTTTATCTTTTTATCTTTGGATCTATGTTTAAAAAAAGGCTTGTAGATGCGGTTCTGTGAA
>JBBAAK010000013.1:0-19718 GCA_041658345.1 Candidatus Altimarinota bacterium | reverse complement strand
TAACTCTGGATTAGACATGGCGATTGTCTCCAAATAGTCTTTACCTTCTACTTTGCTAATCCAATCAAGCGCAACCATCCACCTGCCTTCGCCAGTTTGTTCCCTTAGAATAGTCATGCCCTCTGGATACTGAAAACTTAGATACTCGTCCTCATAAACATTTACATCACCAACAATATTCACTTGTTCAGCCACTTGAGCTGTCTTACAACCTGCAAAAACTAAAGTTGTGATTGCCAACAAAATAAGACTTAATTTCTTCATAATAGGTTGATTATAGGTTACGGAAGGAGACTACCTGAAACCGGCTCATGAGACAATTAAAAGAGCCTCGCAACAGGAATTTTATTCCGTTGCGAGTGGTACCCCGAGCAGGAATCGAACCTGCGACCAACAACTTAGAAGGCTGCTGCTCTATCCACTGAGCTATCGGGGCGTATTAACTGATCAATCTTGTTAAGCCGGCAAGCGACTCAAGATTCTGTAGAAGTTCCGGATGGAAATATAAGTAAAGGTCTAGGCTAAAAGCAAGAGCATTATTGAAACTGTGAAATGCTATGGCGGTCCAAATAGAGCCGGTTTTTTGATAAACGTAGTTGAGTAATAGCCCTAAAAAGAAGAGTGGCAAGAAGGTTTGAAACTGGAAATGTATGCTTGCGAATAAAAATGCAGTTAAGATGCTAGCCATCCATACCGGCCAAGTTTTTGTGAAAACTCGATAAACAAATCCTCTAAAAAATAATTCTTCCAAAAATGGGGCGATAATTACAACAAAAATCATACCAACTGTTATGCCAAGTGTGTCGTAACCAAAAATCGGCATATAGGATTCTTGCTCACCGTAACCCGGCAAACTCAAACTATTTGAAAGTAAGATTTCGGAGATAATTAGCGACACAACAATGTAGAACAAATATGCCAACGACACGGTTTTGATGAGTTTTAAGATTGAGACTTTTTGGAGTCCAAAATCTGCCGTGGTGGCGCTATATTTTAAAACAACAAAAATCCAAAGAGGAAAAAATAAGATCAGAGACTGTATTAAATATTCAATTACAAACTGAGCAGTTGGGTGCATCCCTCCGATTGCTCTCCCTGCGCCCGGGAAAAATAAAAAAATGCCGGAAAATAGTGCGTAAAGCAAAATCCCTAGGGCAAGTACTTTTAAAAAATCGCGAAGAGTGAAGCGTGTCATAAACGGCTCGCATTATATAAAAACTTTTGTTAGATTGAAAGGGCGTTTGCCAATTTAAATATGATAGATCACTCCTCAGTCGAGGAAAATGTGGTGAGAACAGTTCAGGCCCACCAAATGGCTGATGAAAGTCAAAATGAAAATGTTCTACGCCCAAAAACTCTTTTGGAATACATTGGACAAGAAGAAATTAAGAAGAATTTAAGCGTTTTTTTGCCGGCTGCAAAAAAACGCGGTGAAGCGATGGAACATGTTTTGCTACATGGTTGCCCGGGGCTCGGAAAAACAACTCTCGCCTTTATTTTGGCCCGTGAAATGGGTGTGCAAATCCGCACAAGCTCGGGGCCTGCAATAGAACGCCCGGGAGATTTGGCTTCCATACTCACAAATCTTCAAGAAAACGATATTCTTTTTATAGACGAGATCCATAGGCTTCGCCCGATTGTGGAAGAAATTTTATATAGCGCCATGGAGGATTTTTGTTTGGATTTGGTGGTGGGCAAAGGGCCTTCCGCCCGTAGCATGAGAATAAGTCTGCCAAAATTTAGCTTAATAGGGGCTACAACAAAACTTTCCTCCATCTCTTCCCCACTAAGAGACAGATTTGGGAACGTTCTAAAGCTGGAGTTTTATAATCAAAATGACATCATAGAAATTTTAAAACGCAGTTCAGATATTTTAAATATAGAAATCAATGGAATCGGGGCAAATCGATTGGCTCAAAGTGCGCGTGGAACTCCACGTGTTGCAAACCGTTTACTCCGCAGGGCACGCGACTACGCGAACATAAGCAATAAAAATGTGATCGATGAGGAAATCGTAGAAAAAACTCTTGAACTTCTTGGCATAGATGAGCTTGGGCTTGATGCTACGGATCGTAAACTACTTTTAACCATAGCCAATAAGTTTGATGGAGGGCCAGTTGGGCTTTCCACACTTTCTGCGTCCAGCAATGAAGAGGAAGAGACTGTCCTAGATATTTATGAACCATTTTTAATGCAACTTGGGTTTTTACAACGCACACCCAGGGGTAGACTTTTAACTTCTAAAGCGTATCATCACTTAGGTTTAAAAAAATCTAACGCCAAACTATGACAAACCTTAAAAAAATCCTGCCCGTGGCTTTTATAAGCCTCGCAGTTTTATTCAGTTCTTGCGGTTCTTCCGACGAACTTAGCGACCCATCCACAGTTAACCAAGAAACTTATAACGGTATATTTACCTCTCTTGGAAATATAAAAGTAAATTCCACAGTCACTCACCTATTTGAAACTGACGATGGGGATATTTTATATGCATATTCGGATAGATATAATTTGGACGATAAAGATTATCTTGGAACCCGAGTTGAGGCTTATGGCACAGTGAGCACTTATGAGACTCTGGACAAACCACTTTTTAACGTTAAACGCATTACAGAGGCCAAAGCCGAGGATCTTAAAGAGGAAGTTACTGCCCTCGATTACAAAAATACGGCACTTGGAGTGTCTTTTACTTATTTGAGTGATTGGGCTGTAACTGAAACATTGGATTCGTTGACTTTAACTGCGCCAGCGATTGTTGCCGAAGAAGAGGCTGAGAGTGAAATTGCCGTGCTTGCCGATTTAGATACAATTTGGGTTGTTAAGTTACCTGCCGGGCTTACAAAGACTTCTACAGATGAAGAATCCGTAAGAATCGAAGAAATCCAAGCTTACACCGAGCAGGAGTATCCGGATCTTTCTATTTATAAGAGTGAAACTAACTATGTGGGAGTTGATCAACAACTCGCGGTTAAATATAAAACAGAGCTTTCCGACCTATATTACTTTGTTCCACGAGGAAGCGATCTATATGAAATAAGTTTCCATCATAGTTCTCTAAAGGATGAGCTTTTGCTTGATTACACAAATATATTCTCCAATCTTGTGGCGAGCTTTAGATTTTTGCCTACGGAGGGGACTGTGACAGATACTACGGACACTACAGATGTAGTTGAACCTGTTGAGCCTGTGGAGGAAGTCGATACGGTCACTCCTGATGCAGACCAAGTAGAGTTTACAAAATATGGAAGTTTTGACAGCAATTTTGGATTCTCAATCTCCTACCCCTCCCCTTGGTATTACAGTGGAACTAGTGGCCAATATATATTTGCTAATGAAGAAGTCGAGGATACAACGACCCCCCTTGTTAAACTCCGCTGGAGTTCTAGCGGAACTGCTGGCACAGTGCGTACAAGTACCAGTGTTTCTATAACCGTTAATGTGGATTCTCGCTACTATACATTAACCGGTACGCCGGAGTACGAAACCGCCATGCAAAAAATGTCTGAGTCAATTAAGATTATAGAGGAATAGTATATTAGACTCTTTTTCTTGATTTAGGCAAAGCCGAATAGATGAAAACCCCTGTAAAATCTGGTATGATTTCTTGATAATAAAACTTCTTAAAAACATATGAACAACTCAGATCAATTCAATAAATTTACAAAGGAAGCTAAGCAAGCGCTTATTGTTGCGCAAGACGTAGCCAAAAAAACGGGTACCAGCTATGTTGGAACCGAGCATCTTTTAATAGGTATTCTTTCCCAAAGGAGTTCCCTTGGGACTACCATTTTGCAGAATTTTGGAGTTACTTTGGAAAATGTTAACCTTGTGCTTAAAACTGTTGGACGTACCCAAGTAAGCGCCAGAAGTGCAAAAAATCCCGGCGGACTTAGTGGTTTCGCAAAAAAAGTCATAGAAGATGCAATTAAATCCGCTCATGAGTTCTCTCATCCGTTTGTTGGGACCGAACACCTTCTTTATGCTCTTGTAACCCAAGAAAATACCGCAGCTACCGTGATCTTGGAAAATATGAAGATTGCACCTGATGACGTTCGCCAAGAACTGCTACAGAATTTTGAGCGCATGAAGAGTAATCCAATGCAAAGCGGGCCTAATGTTGTGCCCGGTGGACCTATACCAAGCAACATGAATCCGCTTGAATTCTTTTTGAATGGATTGCAGGGGGTTTTGGCTGGTCAAGAACCAAAGGAGAGCGGTTTTGAGGCCAAAAAGAAAGGTGATAAATCCGGAACTCCGGCACTTGATTACTTTACGACCGATCTTGTACAAGAAGCCAGAGACGGCAAACTTGACCCTGTTATTGGGCGCGAGAAAGAAATAGAACGTGCAATTGCCATTTTATTGCGTAAAACAAAGAATAATCCGGTTATAATCGGAGAGCCCGGAGTTGGTAAAACAGCTGTTGTAGAAGGGCTTGCCCAAAGGATTGTTTTGGAACAAGTTCCGGACACAATGCTAGAGAAACGCATTTTGAGCCTATCTATGGCTGCTGTTGTTGCCGGGACCAAATATCGTGGTGAATTTGAAGAACGCATAAAACAGATTTTGGAAGAGGCATCAAATCAACCGAATGTAATACTTTTTATCGATGAACTTCACACTGTAATTGGAGCCGGAAGTGCAGAAGGAAGTTTGGATGCGGCAAATATATTAAAACCAGCCTTATCCCGCGGACGCGTGCAGGTTATTGGGGCCACAACTACCGGTGAATATCGCAAACATGTAGAAACGGACGCCGCGCTTGAAAGACGTTTCCAATCTATTATGGTTGAAGAGCCGTCTGAAGAAGAAACTTTGGAAATCTTAAAGGGGCTTAAAGAATCTTTTGAGAATCATCACAATTTAATAATTCATGATGACGCACTTTCCGTGGCTGTTACCCTATCAAAACGCTATATAAACGATAGATTTTTGCCAGATAAAGCAATTGATGTAATGGATGAAGCTGCGGCCCTAAAAGGCATGACTACAAAGCAGGATTCAGACCGTGCAAAAGAGTACCAAAAGGAGCTTAAGAGAATCGTGAAGGAAAAAGAGCAAGCCGTAACAACGCAAGATTACGAGAAGGCAGCGGATTTACGCCAACAAGAATTAATTCTTACAGATAAAATCGAAGAGGAAAAACACGTAAAAATCCCTCGTGAAATGCGCGGAAGTATAGATGGAGAAGATGTGGCACGCGTTATTTCCAGAATGACCGGAGTGCCTGTTACCAAGCTTGTTAAAGAAGATGTGGAGAGACTAAAAGAGCTTGAAAACATAATGAAGGCTCGCGTGGTTGGACAAGATGAAGCCATAATCAAAGTGGCTACTGCGATTCGCCGTTCAAGGACCGGAATTTCCAGTTCAAAACGTCCGATTGCTTCTTTTATTTTTCTTGGGCCTACCGGAGTTGGTAAAACCGAGCTTGTTAAAACAATCGCTCGTGAAATTTATAACGATGAAGATGCGCTCATTAAAATAGATATGAGTGAATTTATGGAGCGTCACAATACCTCCCGCTTAACTGGAACAACTGCCGGTTATGTGGGTTATGAAGATGGTGGACAGCTTACCGAGCGTGTTCGTAGGCATCCATACAGTGTGGTACTTTTTGATGAGATAGAAAAAGCTCACCAAGATGTGTTTAATATTTTGCTACAAATCTTGGAAGATGGCTGTTTAACAGATGGGAAAGGAAGGAAAATTGATTTCACAAACACAATAATCGTAATGACCTCAAATATTGGAGCTCGTAAATTAACCGAGGGTGCTGCCCCTATTGGCTTCAAGCTTTCCGGCGAGGAATTAACTGCGGCCATGCAAAGTTTTGAACACAAGAAAGAGGATGTTCTAAAAGATATGAAAGACCATTTTAAACCGGAGTTTTTGAATCGCGTGGACAATATTATTGTATTTAGACCGCTTACTCATGAAATGATTAAAGAAATAGTAAAAATACATATTTCCGACCTGCAAAAACGTCTACTTGAGAAACAATTAAGTTTGGAAATTACAGATTCCGCACTTGAACGTTTGGCTACGCTCAGCACCGATCCTGATTATGGAGCTAGGCCGGTTAGGCGCAAGGTGCAAGAACTTATTGAAGATAAGTTGGCGCAAGGCCTGCTTGATGCTGAATTTGCAGAAGGAGATACGGTTTTGATAGAAAAAGATGGGGAGGAGATTGTGCTAAAGAGGAGGGATGATGCACTACGATCAAAACCTAAGGCAAAAACCAATTCACAAGTTAAACCTGCTACAGGGATCAAGAAGCGTGCCATAAAGAGTGAAGAAGGGGTTACAAGTGAAAAAACTGCCTAATGTTTTTATGAATTTTATAAAAAATCAATGGGATATTATTGCAGTTTATTTATCAACATTCATTGGCTTAATAAGCCTATATCAAGGAAATACAACAGGTCCTGATAGCGCTGCAATAATGAGCTTAGCAACAGTGGCCTGGTGCGCCCCAACAGTATTATTTTTTTCAATAGTAACAATCGTAAGGACATTGAAACAAAATAAGCGAAAAATAAGATTGCTTTGGTTAGTTCCATATATTTTGCCTATACTCACACTTATACAATTTTTCTTTTATCTAATATTTTTTACGTGAAGCCTACGGATATTCCGTTAACTTCACCTTTACACACCTTTAAAAAGATACTAGAATCCGCCTGCTTACGGTTTTGGGATATTGTTAGTCACGGGCGTGACCTTCAAAATCGTGTAGCTTATAACTTTTAATTCGTGCCCGTGCGTAATCCTTTTATGGATGCACAAAATCCAACACAAACTGCGCCAGTTGCACAGACTGCTACTGCGCAAAACCAAATTGTAGTTGTCCCGATGGAACAACTTCTTCAAGATTCCCCAGAATTCAAACTTCCTGAACCTGGAAGTATTGTTGAAGGAAAAGTGGTTTACATAGATAAAAAGTGCGTAATTGTAGACATTGGAGGAGTAATTACAGGTATTATTTCCGGACGCGAAATGAAGGACTCACTGAATACCTCAGATGAGCTTGGGATTGGCGATCTTGTTTTGGCCTGTGTACTTGAATCAGAGAATGAAGATGGACTTACCGTTCTTTCACTTAGACGTGCCAGCCAAGATAAAACTTGGGATAAATTTATTAAGGCATACGAGAGCAATCAAACTCTTAAAGTACGCCCACGTGAGGCAAATAAAGGAGGTCTACTTCTTGATGTGGATGGGATTAAAGGATTCATTCCGGTTTCCCAATTGGCACCTTTGCACTATCCACGTGTTAACGGAGCTGATAGCGCTAAAATTTTGTCACGCTTACAAGAACTTATTGGCATAGAATTTACTGTTAAAATCATAAGTGTTGATAAAGAGAACGGCAAACTTATTCTTTCTGAAAGAGCTGCGTTTGAACGCGAACGTTATGATGCGCTTTCCGGTCTTAAGGCTGGTGATACGGTTGAAGGGACAGTAAGCGGTATTGTTAAATTCGGTATTTTCGTTGCGTTTAATGGTCTTGAAGGACTAGTACACATATCTGAAATCGCTTGGGGACACGTTAGCGATGCACATGATTTCGCTCGCCTTGGAGACAAGGTACAAGTTAAAATCATTGGCATAGATGGAGATAAGATTTCTCTATCAATGAAACAACTTACTCGCGATCCTTGGGAAGAGATTGAAAAGAAATATAAAGTTGGAAGCACAATCGAGACAAAAATCGCAAGACTTGCTCAGTTTGGTGCTTTTGTACAACTTGAAGAAGACATCACCGGACTTATTCACAATTCAGAAATCCCAGGGAATCCTGATGATGCAGCAAAAGCTTTAACTGTTGGGCAAGAAGTTTCTGCTCGCGTTATTGAGATAAACAAAGAAGAAAAGAGAATAGGCCTTTCACTTTTGCCGGAAGATGCAAAGGTTGAAAAGAAAGAAGAGAAGAAGGAAGAAAAGTAATTTTTACTAAAAGATAAAAAGCCCTCGCTATATGCGGGGGTTTTTTGGTAATCTTGGGAGGAAATGCTAGCTGGAGCTAGGCTTCAGCTGTGTTTAGCAGGGAATTGACGGAGAGGGACCTATCCACGTATGGCAATGTAAGATGAGACCACTCCCCGACAATTCTCCGGTAAACACACTCCGATATTTCAAATGACATTGTGTAATTATAAAATAATTTAAAACATTTGTCAATATGCTAATTTACATTTTTTGGCTTACCGTTGCGACTTTGGCCATTACGGGGCTTATTTACTACTTAAACAAGAAGTTTAACGAGCTTAAAAACCCGGTGGATGAAAACAGCATGAAGCTTATGCTCCAGGTTATTTCCGAGCTTAGGCGTGAAATAAATGAGGGCCATGGTAAAAATCGAGCAGAGATGGAGGGCAAATTGAATCAAATGACACTTATGTTAACCAAAGCCCAAACGGACAACACTCAAAACCTCCAAAAACAATTTGCGCAAAGTGCTGTGATTATTCAAGAAGTCACAAAAAGCCTTACACATTTGCAGGAAACCAATAAACAAGTTGTGAGTTTTGCAGAACAGATGAAAAGTTTGGAAAATATCCTTAAAAACCCTAAACAACGTGGTATTTTGGGAGAGGTTTTTTTGGAGAAAATACTTTCCAACATCTTTCCGCCAAATCAGTTCCAGATGCAGTATAAAATGAAAAATGGTGAGATTGTGGATGCAGTTATATTCCAGAATAATTTGATTATTCCAATTGACGCAAAATTCTCACTCGAAAAATACAATATGATGATGCAAGAAACGGATAAAATCCGCCGAGATGAGATAGAAAAAGCTTTTAAAGCGGATGTAAAAAAACGTATTGATGAAACAGCAAAATATGTGCGACCCGCAGAAGGGACTACGGAGATGGCTTTTATGTTTATCCCTGCAGAGGGAGTGTATTACAATTTAATGATTTATAGCGTAGGCACGCTGGATATCAATTCACAAAATTTGGTGGAATATGCAGGGAGTAAAAAGGTGACTATTGTTTCCCCGAGCACCTTAACCGCATATCTGCAGACGATGCTCCAGGCTATTCAGCGTGAAGAAAGGGTGGAAAAAATCCAATATGTGCTAGACAATTTGGTACATTTACACCGCCACATGAATGCCTATGATGAATATATGCAAAAGCTTGGTAAACAGATTGGGAATACCGTTAGCAGTTACAATTTGGCCAGCAGAGAATTTAAAAAAATCGATAAAGATGTGTATAAGTTAACGGATGGCAAAACGGGTGGAGGAATAGAGCCACTACTGATTGAAGAAAGCCCTATAGATAACTAGATTTTGCTCGTATTAAAATCTTTACTTTTAACCTGTTTTAACCTAAAGTGTCCTCGCCTATGGGTATAAGTTTACAACAACTCGCATCAAAACTCGGTTTTACCGAGAGTGAAATGGAAAAAGAGATCCTGGAAATTGGTTTTGAAATTGTTCCGGAATTTGATGATGAAACTGCTACCCTAATAATAAATGAGGTGTCCGGGAAAAACGAAAAAAGTGCCGCCGAGGTTTATGAAGAAATTGTTGCAGTGGCGCAAGAAAAAGAAATCGTTAAAACTCAACGCAAGCAACAGGCCGGTAAGATTGTTAAGAAAGCAGAGCCAAGAAGAGTGGAAAGAGTGGAATCAAAAAAAGGCATAATTGAGATACATGAATCGATTACAGTTAAAGAGCTTGCAGAAAAAACAGGCCTTAGCGCGGCGGTTTTGATTGGAGCGCTTATGAAAAATGGAATTTTGGCGAATATAAATCAGGTTATAGACTATGATACCGCCGTTATTATTACTACAGACCTTGGAGTTACCCTCAAAAAAGAGTTAGCACAGGCAAATGCAGAAGATATTTTCCGTGGTAATTTGGAAAAATTACTTGGAGAGGACGAGAAGAATGATCTTAAAAAACGTCCTCCGGTTGTGTGCGTAATGGGTCATGTGGATCATGGGAAAACCACACTTTTGGATGCAATCAGAAATACTGATGTGGTTGCCGGTGAAGCCGGTGGCATTACTCAGCATATTGGTGCCTATCAGGTTGAACACAAGGGGCAAAAAATTACATTTTTGGACACTCCGGGCCATGAGGCTTTTACAGCAATGCGTGCGCGTGGAGCCAGAGTCACGGATATAGCGATTCTTGTGGTTGCTGCGGATGATGGAATCATGCCACAAACAATTGAGGCTATTAATCATGCAAAGGAAGCTAATGTGCCAATTATTGTGGCTGTAAACAAAATCGACAAACCCGGTGCAAATTTAAATAAGATTAAGTCGGAACTTGTGGAATATGGCCTCCAAACCGAAGAATGGGGTGGGAATACTATTGTGGTGCCAATTTCTGCGAAGAAAAAGGAAGGCATTAATGAATTGCTGGAGAGCGTGCTCCTTGTGGCTGAGATGCTTGATTTACAGGCAAATGCAAATAGAGCTGCCGTGGCTACAGTTATAGAATCACATTTGGATACAAATTTTGGACCTGTGGCTACGATTTTAATCAATACCGGAACCTTAAAAGTTGGAGATAACTTTATTATTGGAGATACTTTTGGCCGTGTTAAATTACTTAGAGATCACAACGGCAAGAGTTTGCGTGAGCTTGGGCCCTCAGGCACCGCGCAGTTGGCCGGTCTTCACGCTCCGGTGGAAAGCGGTCAGATTTTGCAATCCACTTTGACTGAAAAAACCGCCAGACAGCAAGCTTCTAAAGTCCATGAATTTGTACATGAAGAGATGGTTAAGTCCGGAATGGGGATGCAAGAAATCTTACAACGTATCAAGGAGGGTTCCCTTAAACTTCTTAAGGTTGTGCTTAAAGCCGATACTCAAGGCTCACTCGAGGCTATTAAACAGGCCCTTGCTAAGATTAAAAATGACGACGTTGCAATCAAAATTATTCATAGTGGAGTCGGTGCTATTTCTGAATCAGATGTAATGATGGGGGCTGCAAGTACAGGTACGCTTGTGATTGGTTTTAATACTGAAGCCGGTACAAATGTGCGTAAACTTGCCGAACACGTTGGAATTGAAGTGGTGACATACAAAATTATTTACGAACTGATTGATGATCTTAAGAAGATATTAACAGGTATGCTTCAGCCCGAAGTACAGCATTTTGAACTTGGAAAGTTTAAGATTATGAAAATATTCTTTACCGGCAAAGGAGAAATCGTTGTGGGTGGGCTGGTTACGGAAGGTGTGATGCAAAAAAAGGCAAAGTTAAGGGTTATGCGTGGTGAAGTCCAGGTTGGAGATGGAGCAATTGGGGGTCTTAAGCTTGTAAATGAGGACTTAGAGGAATTAAACAAAGGTGATGAATGTGGAATTAAATATATAGGCAAGGTAAGACTAGAAGTAGGCGACGTTCTTGAGGCTTGGAAGGAAGAAAAGAAAATGAAAACACTGTAATATGAGAGTACTTGTAACCGGTGGAGCCGGTTTTATTGGCACGAATTATGTTTACGCACACCTTGAGAAACACCCCAAGGATATTATTACCGTGCTCGATGCGCTAACGTATTCCGGAAACAGAGAGAATTTAGCAAAAGCGGAAGAAGAAGGCGTGCAATTTGTTTGCGGACGGATTGAAGACAGAAAGATGGTTTCTGAACTTTTTGAGATTGGCAAATTCGATACTGTTGTGCATTTTGCAGCGGAAACTCATGTGGATCACAGTATCTCCGACCCTTCCCTGTTCGTTAAAACTAATGTACTTGGGACACAAACCCTACTTGATTTTGCGAGAGATTTTGGCGTTAAAAGATTTCATCACATTTCCACAGATGAGGTTTATGGTGATCTTGGGTTTGGCTCTACAGAAAAATTTACCGAGCTATCTGCCATTTGTCCAAGCAATCCATATTCCGCGAGTAAGGCTGCTTCAGATTTTATGGTTATGGCTTATGCCAGAACTTATTCGCTACCGGTTACAATCAGCAGGTGTTCGAATAATTATGGCCCCTACCAAAGCATGGAGAATTTGATTCCACTACTTATAAATCGTGCTATAAATAATCAGGCTTTACCAATTTATGGCAATGGTAAAAACGTAAGAGATTGGCTATTTACCGCTAATCATTGTGATGCGATTTTAAGCATTTTAGAAGACGGCAAACCTGGTGAAATTTACAATATCGGAGGTGGCAAGGAATGGCAAAATATAGATATCGCAAAACTTATACTTGAGATGCTTGGCAAACCAGAGAGTTTGATAGAATTTGTAGAAGATCGCAAAGGGCATGACGAACGCTATGCAATTGATTATTCAAAAATTAAAAATGAGCTCGGTTGGGAGCCAAAAACTTCTTTTGAAGAAGGGATGCGCAAAACAGTTGATTGGTATAAAATGCACATATGAAAGGAGTAATACTCGCTGGCGGAACGGGATCAAGACTTGCTCCGCTAACAAAAGTCACCAACAAACATTTACTGCCGATTTACGATCGGCCGATGATTTATTACCCCATACAAAAGCTTAAGGAGATGGGAGTTAGTTCTATTTTGCTTGTGTCTGGACGTGGGCATGCCGGCCATTTTTTGGAATTGCTTGGCAGTGGAAGTGAGTTTGGCGTCAACATCTCTTATGAGGTTCAGGAGGAGGCTGGAGGCATAGCTCAGGCGCTTTATTTGGCACGTGATTTTATAGGCGATGAAAAATTCGTGACCATGCTTGGGGACAATGTTTTTGAAGATAATTTAAAGTCTGCCAAGGAGGATTTTGAGAAAAGCGACTTGCTTGCGCATGTATTTTTGAAACAAGTTGAAAATCCACAAAGTTATGGAGTGCCACGCTTTTTGGAGAACAGAATAGTAGAAATATTGGAGAAACCTTTAAATCCACCGAGCAAGTTTGCAATTACGGGATGCTATTTTTACACGCCACAAGTTTTTGATATCATTCAAACCTTAAATCCGTCTCCACGCGGTGAGGTCGAAATCACCAGTGTGAATGATTATTATGTTAAAGAAGGGACTCTTAGCCACACTGTCTTAAATGGATTTTGGGGAGACTGTGGTGAGTCCATTGACGGCATGATGTCTGTTTCTAATCATATTAAGACCCTGTTCCATTGAAAATTTATATACTTGGGTCGCTAGCTTTCGACGAAATTGGTCAATACCACGGACATTTTGATGCTCTTTTCCGAACAGAACATTTAAAAAATTTGAGTGTTTCTTTTGTGGTGGAAGATACTGCCAGATTTTTTGGAGGTTGTGCCGGGAACGTTGCTTATTCACTTGGGCTTTTGGACGTCCCAGCAAATCTCTGTGGGCTACTTGGAGATGATGGCCATTTTTATAAGGAGGCGCTCGAAGACTGTAAAATGGATACGACCAACGTATTTTTGATGCCGGGTCATACCGCCCATGTTATGATTGCTACAGATTTGGATGGTAAACAAATTGCACAATTTGCGCCTGGGGTAATCGGCAAGAACGCCCCATATTTTAAACTGCCAAAAGAGGCAGAGGCTGGCGACATTCTCTTCGTTGCCCCCGAGAATCACGACCGTATGATACAGGCCGTGGAGCAAGGTTCAAAGATGGGCTTGCGTGTGTTTTTTGATCCTGGGCAAATGATACACACATTTTCTAAAAAAGAGGTTTTAGGTCTGCTTAACCTATCCGAGGGTGTATTTGCAAACGATTATGAGTGGGGACTTTTAAAAGAAGTGTCCGGGCTTTCGGATAAGCAAATTTTTTCCAAACTTAAGTTAGTTTTTATCACTCATGGGGCTGATGGAGTCAGTTTTTACGTAGATGAAAAGGAGAATTTTGTTGAATCTGTTAGCGCTGTACAGGTTGATCCTACCGGAGCTGGTGATGCATTCCGCGCTGGTGTGCTTGCTGGGTTTTACAAAGGCTTGGCAATAAAGAGTGCCGTACAAATTGGCACAATACTTGGCGCTTCCTCAGTTGAATATCCAAAAACACAGGGGCATCATCTCACAGAAGATCAATTGCTTGTGATAAAAAATCTTGGTTTTTAGAGATTTGGGCCTCTAAATCTTTTTGTGGCCGTTTGTTTATGGAGTTCAAAAGCCCGCTAACTTTTTGGCTGTAGGCAATGGCCAAGAATTTTGTACCTGCCGTAATTGCCATAATGCAAGCATGCAAACGCATGGAGACTAGCATTTTTGATCTTAGAATCCCGGTAAAAGCTCCTAGAGCTGAGGATGGCTCAAAAACCTCAAGTCCGGTTTGTCTTAAGGCTTTGAGCTCTTTTTTATTGCGGAGATCCATTGCAAGCAAGATTGGCTTTAGGTTTTTCTTTTTTGCTAAAATCTTTAATTCCTTAAGGTAAACTTCCCAATCTTTTTGCGTTGTACCGGGCCAAAATCTTAAAGAAATCAGCAAGGTTTTTGTGGATCCTCCCTCCGGTTTAATCATTTTTTTAAGCTCATAAAGCCAAGAAAAGGCCAAGTCTGTTCCAAGAATTACATTTTTTATTCCAAGTCTTTCTAAGGCCAATTTGGAAAGTGGATCCCTAACACAAATACCGTTCGCATGCTTAAAAACTTTTTGAGTTATGTATCTGTTGAGCCAATGTTTTAAAGGGCCAACACTTTGCCCGTAACAAATATATGGCTTGTTGAGTCGCTTGCAGGCCTTGATTTGCGTAGCCCAAAGCATAGGAGCAAAAAAGCTCTCTTGATCTGTGAAAAGGCCCCCACCTCCCAAAATCACAAGGTCGGCATTACGGATTGCACTTAATGTATCTTTTGAGATTCCTCTTATGCGACTACGAAATCCAAACGGCACAAACGGAACTTTTTTTATGCCTTTGTAGATGTCCGTACTTATATTTTGCCCGCCGTGCATTACTGTGACTTTGCCTGTGTATCCGATAGCCTTCAAATCTGTTAAAATTCCGCCAAAAATCGCATCATCTCCAAGATTGCCAGCTCCGTAGTTCCCGATTACAAGAATGCTTCTTGCCTGCATATTAGATTTTTTATTGGGGTGTAAGATTTTCTGTGAATTTCTGATGGGCCGTAATCCTTTAATGCATTTTGGTGTCTTTCCGTCCCATAACCTTTGTGTTCCTCGAATCCGTACGATGGGTATTTTAAGGCCAAATCCTTCATAAGTCGATCTCTTGAGACTTTTGCCACTATGGAAGCCGCTGAGATGGCGCGTATTTTTTGATCGCCTTTTATTATTGAGGTATGCGGAACTGTAAATGTGAATTTATCTCTTCCGTCGATTAAAATATGAGATGGTTTTATTGGCAAAGCATCGAGAGCACGCTTAAATGCCAAATATGTGGCGTGCAAAAGGCCGTGATTATCCACCTCGGTGTGAGTTGCCATTCCAATGCCAAACTGGCAAGAAGTGGTGATTTTTTTATATAGTTCCTCTCGCTTAGCCTCAGTTAATAGCTTTGAATCGTTCAGGCCGGCCAACTTTAGCCCTTTTGGTAAAATCACCGCAGAGGCTAGAACCGGGCCAGCCCATGAGCCTCTGCCGGCCTCGTCCATACCTGCGATGATTTGGTTTTTAACTTTAGTCACGGACGAATACTAGCAGGTTCAAAAAAAGGACCCTAGAGGGGCCCTTCAATTTTGACTTTACGTTGATTTACTTTTGTTCTTCAGCGGGTGCTTCTTCAGTAGGTACTTCTTCGGCTGGAGTTTCCTCAACAGCTTGTTCTTCCACAATCGGTTCTTCAGCTACGAGCTCAGGTTCTTCTGCTTGCACTTTTGAGGAACGTCCACCTTCTTGCAAACGAGTTGATTTACCTTGAAGGTCACGCATGTAATACAATTTTGCTCTGCGAACTTTACCACGTTTTGTAATCTCAATTTTTTCTATTAAGCTACTGTAGATTGGAAAAATCTTTTCAACCCCAACCCCTTCCACAATTTTGCGAACAGTAAAAGTTTTGTCGACTCTGTTTGAGCCGGCATTAACACGAATAATTAATCCTTCAAAAATTTGGACACGTTCCTTTTCGCCTTCAACTATTTTTTGGTGGACACGAACAGTCATTCCGGATTTTAACTCTGGAACAGCCTTTTTAATTGAGGAGTCGGAAACGTGAGAAAGTATTGCTTGAGACATAAGATTTCCTAAATAGCCGTAGTACTATAGGGATGCTTTAAGCTATTTGCAAGGCGATTTTATTTACCCCTATGAGATTGGACGTGTCTTCCACCAAATTCAAAATGAATTGATCTCTACATTTTAGTCTATAGAGAAAGTCTTCTTTGCTCAAAATGCTGAATTTAATAGGTTCGGCGCTTTCCAATGTATCCAAAAATTTTGCGAGTTTTTCTTTATCCACCTCCCCCACAACAAGCAAATCCACCGGGGTATCTTTTTGCAGAAAAACACCGGAAATAAGCAAGAAATCCACATTCCCCATTTTAAGAACGTTTTTCACAACGTTATCCGGACCGTTTTGTGCTTTTATGATTATGCTTCTCAGCTCGTTAAACAGTACAAAATTCTTATTAACCGCATAGTATTTATGCCTGTTTTTTGTTCTGCTCCTTAAAAGTCCAAGTTTTTTAAGATTATCAAGCTCACGTCTTACAGAGTTAATCTGTTCGTCCAGATGACGGGTTAATTCGCGCACAAAGTATTCTTCATCAGGTTTTAGCAAGAATATTGTGAGTAGTTTTACGCGAGCCTTTGATGTGAATAGGTGTCTCAGCATGTATACATATTTTATACAACCTAGGGGCAACTGTATAAGTTTTTAATTTAATTTGCAAGCATAAAAGGCCAGAAAGTAGCTTTTACCTGGCCTTTAATCTGAACAAATATTTTATTCTTTTTTAGTCTTTCGTGTGCGCTTTAACTATTTTTTTGAGTCTCAAATTGTTTTTAACGTAAGCGCGTCCTTCACTGCCCTCCTCGTAATTCTTCTTTGCAACTTCTTTGTATTGTTCAGGATAGTGCCCCAAAACATGATTGATTTCTTCCTCAATCTCCTCTTCTAACACTTCCGGATTCTCGAGCTCATAAAGCTTTTCTATGCCAAGACGCATAAGTACCTGTTCAAAAGCAGGTTTTTTAAGTTCATCTCTAAGGTTTTTGCCTTCTTTTTTGAGCTCTTCCTCATATTCCTCCAAGGTTTTCTTATGTTTTTCCAAGTCCTCTTTAAGCTTGTTGACCAAAAAATCGATTTCCCTTTCGATGAGTGAATCCGGAACTTCAGCTTCCGTGTGTGCAATAAGCTCTTTTAGGAATTCGTTTTCAAGGCGAGCCATCTCATCGTGCTCTTTTTGGTGCATAAGTTCGGCCTCAATCTCTTTTTCCAAATCTTTCATGGTTTTGTTTTGATCGCCGGAGATTTCTTTTGCAAATTCATCGCTGGCTTCACGTTCGGAGCCCTCCTCTATCCTGTTAAGTTTTATGTGGAACTTAACTTTTTTGTTCTGGAATGGCTTTGAGTGGTAATCCTTTGGGAAAACAATGTTGAAATCTTTCTCTTCGTCCTTTTTCATGCCGGCAACTTCATCTTCAAAACCAGGTATTAGCGAGTTAGAACCCAAAATTACAGGGTGATTTTTGCTTGCGGTGCCTTCCAATGGGACTCCCGTCTCATCAAAACCTTCAAAATCGAGCTCTACCCTATCACCTTTTTTTGCAGGGCGATCTACGTCAGTCCATTTTTTGAATCTTTCCAAAAAGTTTGTTATCACAGTTTTTACGTCTTTTTCATCGACTGCAGGTTTTTGGCGTACAACCGTGATGGTTTTTACATCTTTTTTGAATTTTACTTCCGGCATCAATGGGATGGTGGCCTCAAATTCAAGCGGATCGTGAGTCAAAATGTTTACGCGCGGATAGTCAACCGGATGCAAATCCTTCTCCTTTACGGCTTTGCTATAAGCGTCTCCAATTGCAATATCCAAAACCTGGCCCAAAAAAGCCTGCTCTCCGATGTGCTCAATTAAGACCTCATAAGGTATGTGACCTTTGCGGAAACCAGGCACGTTAACCTTATCTTGCAATTCTTCCGCGGAAGTTTTGCGGTATCCTTCCATTTCTTCCGCGCTAAGTTTGATTAGAAGCTTAACTTCCGACTTCTCCAATTTTTCAAGATTTATGTCCATGTTGTTTTGGGTAATTTTGCGCAGGTAGAATACTTGACGAATAGGTGTATTGCAATTCTTTTCCTCTTTTGGTATAATTAGAAGATTTATAAAACCGATAAATCCAAAAATACGTATGGCAAATCCGGATAAAAATAAAATTGATACTGACCCTGCAAGCCTGTTAGAGGCACGCGAACAAGATAGGCATAAGAACCTTGATGCTCTTGTTGAGCTCGGTGCCGATACAATTGATGACAGACATAGAATCGTGGAAAAAATGACGAGACTTGAGGGGGATGCACTTGCAGATGAGAATTATCAATACAAGATTCTTCAAGCAGAACTTGTTGCTACAGATAAAAAATTTGAAAAACTTGGAAAAGATTGGGCGGATCTTAGAAGGAACCTTTTTGGTAAAGATTCTTTACTTAAGGGCGTACAGATTATTGGTGACCCACACCAAGAAGAAACTTTTGAACGTAAAGCTAAAAGAGCACAGAGAAAGCGCGATAATGCCAGAGAAGATCTTGCTGAAAGTGAAAAGGAAAGAGTAGTTGCCTTGGCAGATATAAAAGGCCTACCACAAGGTATGTCTGCAGAGAGACAGGCGGTTGCGCTTAGTGTGGATGAATTTGTATTACAAGAAGGAACCTCTTTAATGGCAGCGCAAAATCTGCTTGATTCCCGTCTTGCGCCGTTCAACCTAACACTTGCCGATAGCAAACAAAAGGATGCTATCCATGCAGTTTTACCTCCTTCACTTGCTGGTGGAATTTTGATCCAACTTGGTAAAGGTCCTATGTCTGCCGAATATGCTAATGCCATGATTACCCTTAAAAAGCTCCAAGATAGTATAGAAGGGCCTTTTAATGAATTAAGAGAAAAACATCTAGCTAGAAATCAATTACAAGAAGCTACTTTGGCTAAATTTTCTGCGAATAAGCTTGGTGATGCCGCCCGCGAGGTTGGCAGAAGGCCAGAGCTAATGCTTGCAGCAGGTTCAATTGTGGTTGCTCTTGGAATGATGCTTTGGGGTAAAAAAAGTGAAGGTGAAAGCAAAGGGACATTTAAGAAAGTGCTATCGTGGTTATTCCTTGGTGGTGGAGTTGCGGTACTTGGTAACGCAGCCATAAAAGGAATGACAAAAAGCCATACGGGTCCTAGTGATTGGATTTCTGATAGACTTGGATTCCAAGTGAATGATGCTATAAGCCCTGAGTTACTTGATCGAGCTCAAGAAGCTCTTGGTGCAAACTTTCAGGATAAAGATGCTGCCGATGAGATGATTCGTTTAATGGATGCTCCTATAGAAAAGATTTCTGACGTTTATGAAAACGCCTCTAGGAGTGGTAGCAAATCAATCGACCCGGCATTGTTCTTAAACAATGGTGTATCTGCAGGCGAGCTTAGAGATATGAACGGCAAGTCTGTTTATTCCGGACTCGATTGGTTCTTTGAACAGTGTGGGAAACGCGCTGAAGCAGAAACTCCTGGTGCAAGGTATTCCCATGATGAACTACGCGCTCAAGGTGTAAAATGGGCAAAAAAGAATTTGCATGGATGTAAACTTGCCACAGCAATCGTTGGATTACGTTTAATGGATCCTTCTTTAAATGTCACAGGTGCTATGGTAGCTGGATCAATCGAAGGTGGCAGAGAACG
>JBBAAK010000012.1:0-27655 GCA_041658345.1 Candidatus Altimarinota bacterium | reverse complement strand
AGGATGGCCAGAATCTATGGCAAAAGAGCAATATTTTGGAGGAGGAAATTTATGGGGTTACTGCCGGAAATTTCTAAGCGCAAAATTTACGAAAAAAAAGGATTTAATAGCATTTATGAATTTTCTTTTAAGTTGGCTGGCTTAAGCGAAGACCAAGTTAGACGTGTTTTCCATTTGGAAAAACGATTTAACGAAATGCCAATCTTAAAAAATCTACTTAGTTCCGGCGAGGTGAGTGTAAGCAAACTTTCCAGAGTTGCATCCATTGCTACCTTGGAAAATCAAGAAAGTTTAGCGGAAGTGGTAAAAACACTTCCCAGGAGTGCTGTGGAAACTTTGGTGAAGGATGAAAAATTTGCATTAAATTGTGCCAAGTTCGACGGGAAAGACTTTGCGAACTCAAACCAAAATGGCTTATTTAAGCCACAAATCGAGGTAAAATCTGTGCCCGGCACATTTGCGAACACCGCCAACTTGGGCCAAGTCGCGAGCTTGCTTGAACTAAGCAAACTCAACTTAAATTCTGCAGTTACCGCACGCCTCCTTGAACTCCAAAACAAAGGATTCGATTTAAACCAAGTTCTAACGGAGCTCCTAGACAGACGCGAAGAAGAAATCCAGCAAGAAAAGGCCAAAATTGCAGAAGAAATCGAACAAAACCAGGCAAGGCAACCTGTAGCGCAGAGCACAAAACCGTCTAGATACATCCCTGCCCGTGTCCGCAAAATCCTACAAAAAGAGCACGGCACAAAATGTTCAATTCCTAACTGCAACAAGCCGGCGGAACAACTGCACCACACACAAATGTTTGCACTAAGCCACGCACACAATCCGCAATTCCTCGCGCCTCTTTGCAAAAATCACCACACCCTTGCGCATAGCGTAAATCTTAAAATCCAGGAGGAAAGAAAAGCGGTCTTGAGGCTGTAGCTTATGCTATTTTTTCCAACCGGCACTTATAAATCTATCGCCATCTAAATGTGCAAGGCAACGGCAACTTAGCCTATGAATGCGGAGAAAATGCCCACGAGTAACATAAGCTACAATTGGTGAAGGCGGACGTGGCTTGCAACAAGCACTCAAAGTTACCGGCAAATCTGGCAGGCCGGAAACAATGACTTTTTTTACCAATCTAAGCGGAGAATCCTCTTCCAAGGCCACCACTTTATTCTTCTTCTTACCAGACGTATTTTCGAGCAAGACAAGATCTTTTTTATCGTCGATATTTTCCACAGCGTCAGGTAGCCCCTTAAAATAATTCCTTATCTTATTGCGCGCGGAAGAGGTTTTTGCAATCGACTCCCAATACTGGCTCGGTTTCCCATTGTTGCGAGTTATAATCTCAACAACTTCCCCGCTCTTAAGCTCATATTCCAAAGGCACAACCTTGCCATTAACCCTGGCCCCAACCATTTTATTTCCAACTTCAGTGTGCACACTGTAAGCAAAATCTATTGGGGTTGCACCACGTGGCAATTCCATAAGCGCTTTTTTTGGTGTAAGTACAAAAACCTGGTCATCTTCCTCATCACTACTTGCGCCTTTTTTTAAACCCAATTTATAACTCCAGTGTGATGCCACTCCAATTTCAGCCTGCTCGTGCATGCCCAAAGTGCGGATTTGGATCTCAGTGGGCTCGGCGTAAACATCACCACCAACTCCAAGCACAGTAGTATGTAGACTTTGATAGCCGTTTTGTTTTGGAACGGCAATATAATCTTTAAGCCTATCCGGAAGTGGTTCATAGGCGCCATGCAAAAGACTCAACACATGGTAGATATGAGCAAATTTTTCTTTACCTTCCGCTGGAAGATCCGGCAAAACAATGCGGACTGCAAATACATCATAAATTGATTCAAAACTTTGCGCATCCTTCTTCTCCATTTTTTGGAAAATACTAAAAAGATGCTTCATACGCCCTTGCACATCTTTAAACGGAATCCCTTCTTTTTTTAGAAGTTTCTTAACTTGAGAAGTTGCATAAGCCATACATTCCTTGCTTTTTTTGCGATATTCCGCAAGTTGACCGGATAAAGCGGAAAATTCTTTTGGATACAAATAGAAAAACGCAAGATCCTCAAGCTCACTTTTAAAAGAATAAATACCAAGCCTGGAAGCAACAGCAGAGTAAACAAGCAGTGTTTCCCTTGCTATACGCTCTCTTTTTTCCGCAGGCACAAATTCCAAAGTACGCATATTGTGAATTCGGTCGGCAAGCTTTATAAGCACAATGCGCACGTCTTTTGCTAAAGCTAAAAACAGTCTTCTCCA
This sequence comes from Candidatus Altimarinota bacterium, assembly GCA_041658345.1. GTDB lineage: Bacteria > Patescibacteriota > Gracilibacteria > UBA1369 > 2-02-FULL-48-14 > JBAZYV01. The sequence continues at coordinate 25,384 of JBBAAK010000012.1, read as the reverse complement.
CCTTTCGGCCTCAGCATTTTCATTATCTTCCGGACGAATTTTAACCAAAGACAACTTTGCCACCCCTTCAACCAAAATCGCAACTTCCCTACCAAATTCTTTTTCTATATCAAAAAGAGAAACATCTGTGTTTTCCGGAATATCATGCAAAATGCTTGCCTGTAGCGTAGCCAAATCCGGATTAAGACCAAGCAAAATCTGAGCAACCTGCAAAGGATGCTCCACATAAGCTTCTCCGGAAAATCTTTTTTGCCCCATGTGGGCTTTTTTTGCAAATTCATATGCACGAGCAATCTCAAAAATCGCGATGTCCGGCCTCTTGCTTAAAATCAAATTCTTTAATGTGGAATAAGTCATGTACCTATCCTACAAGCTAAAGCTCGCTTTCGTCTATAATTAGATTTATATCCGAGCCACTCACGTCCACAACTTGTATCCCTTTAATAAGTGCCTCGCGGTTAAACTCAATATCGGAAATACGGGCACCCACATCCACAATAATGGATTCATAATAAGAAATCAGTTTTTTGCGCGCCTGGTACTCGGCCCTCAAACGCACGGATTGCTCCGCTTTAACAATAAAATCTTCCAAAGCACCGGCACTTGCATAAGCGTCCAGCTCTTTCATCCTATCAAAAAATTTTGATTCGGCGTTTCCTTTCTCTCCATCAACCTCATCAAACAAGGCAACCAAACTACTTGCCTGAGCATTTAACTCAAATAGATTATTTTCACCAAGATTATTTAAATATTTAAGTTCTTTGGTATAAGAATCCAAAACGGAAGTTCTATCTATAGATTGATCAAGCAGTTCATTAATATCAACCTGCATGGATTCATAAATTGACCCAAAATCATCTATTTTTCGGGCAAGTTCGCTACTGCCGGGATATCCCTCTCCAAGATTTTCTCCGGAAGAAGTGGCACCGTCAGGCGCAAGCTCTTTTTCACCTACCAAAACTGCAACCCAAATAGAAGAATCCGTAACATCATAACCGTCACTATTACCGGAATCGGAAGCCTCACCGGGGTCTGGCACAACCGTACGATTTTTTAAATAAGAAAGCCCTTTAAATCCACCAAATATAATCGCCAAAATAAGGGCAAGAGCCAAAACTCCACCGCAACAAAATTTTACATGGCGACCCGACAAATTAGCTTCTTTTAAAATATCCATAATCCCACCCTCCTCTTCAAAAGAAGCATCTTCTTGAGGCGTGCTATCTACTTCTGCAAGCTCCTTTAAACGATTTTTTGTCTTTTTCCTGCGTTCCTGTAGCTCATTGCTCTCGGGCATCTCTTCCACCTCAAGCACCTCACCCACGTTAAACTCATTCAAAACCTTTAAAGACTCCTCGGAAGGAGCAGGCAAAGAAGCTTCCTCATCCTCCTTTTTTTTGAGTTCAGAGAGCTTTTCTATACCGTCGTCCACCTTTGGATTTTGATCATCTCCTGGCATAAAACGTGGGCATAAATAAATACCACACCATTATAGCACAAAACTGCGCGATTTTTAAGGTCTATTTGCTTAATAGCCATACATCATTCCCATGCCGGCTCCCATACCAGCCCCCATAACACCAAAAATGAGTACGAACTCAATTATAAGAAGCAAAATAACAGACCCGGCCTCAAGTTTTCCAAGTTTAGTAAGCACAATCCACATAACAACTAGGCCCCAAATTCCAGCAACAATAGATAAATCAGGGATTATAGAGATAAAATTCAATACACTCGCATATCCCAAAATCCTTACATAAGCCTCCATACTAAGTTTTGAGTGGAAAAGCTTTTCTGCCAAAAAACCTACCAAATACAAAAGTGCAATACCAAGCACCGTAGCCATAACAATGCCGGAAAGCATCCAAGTAATATCAGGCCTATAGGTTATCATCCCATAAGTTCTAGGGAAAATGTAAGAACCAAGTGAACTTGCTAATGCCCCAAGAAAAACCATGGCGAGGGCGGATTTAAGCCCATCTTTTTCTGCAACAACAGCGTGCATAGCCGGCTCTTTAAGCAAAACAATATCTAAAGCATTCTTAAACATTTTTTGGATATCCATATAATTAAAACTTAAGAATAAATCGCTTAAAGAATATCAAGCTATATAGTAAAATAATAGCGAACTTTATCACCCATTCACGCTATGCAACAAAATACAACGGACTACATCGCAAAATTGGCTTACACAACAACAAAAGACCATTGGAAGAAACTTGTAGGGCTACCGGTAACAGTAACGGCCGGTGCTTTTGCAATACTGGGATTACTGGACAAAATTGGCGAAAACACAGCTCCAATCATCTCCCTTATGGCCTTAATTGGACTTGGGCTCTTTGTATTTATGATTTGTTTTGGAACTGCAGTCACAAAATGGACGGAAACTATATATAAAGGTAAAAAAACAATAGATATAGAGGAAGGCTTGCGCTACGGACTCACGCGATTTTGGGGAGTAATAGGCACTTGGCTACTCACAATGCTTAAAACATTTTTATGGGCACTCTTGCTACTTATTCCGGGCTATTACAAGGGAATAACTTACTCATTTTCTATAAAAATCTCCCAACTGGAAAAAATTTCCGGTGGAAACGCAAACCGCTTAAGCCAAATGCTTGTTAAAAATTCCGGATTTTTAAGAACGCTCGGCAACATTGCTTCAATTGGAATAATCATAGGCCTCTTCTTTTATATTTACTTATTAGCTTCACTCTTGCTTGGAGGCGTTTTTACATCTGCAAATGAGTCAATAGGGATAATCCTTATGACTATACTTTTCAGCATTGGCACAGCAGTAAGCGCAGTATTTATGATGATATTTAAAAATTATGAGTACCTTCTCTACAAGGAGGAGAACAAAACAGAATTCGCTGAAATGCTTAAAAAGCTAAAAAAGGTTTGAACTATTGGGTTCTTTTCCTTACAATTCGGCAGACATTTAATCATAACCAATCCTTATGGAAATCTCAGTACTTGCCACAGGCGCAAGCGTACTAGCTATCCTTTGGGCAGTTGGGCTGATTGTTAACGTCCTAAGCAAAACGGACGGGAGCACTCAAATGACCCAAATTGCACTTTCTATACAAGAAGGAGCAATGGCCTACTTGAACCGCCAGTATAAAACGCTATCTGTATTTGTAATCTTAGTATTCTTAATACTCGGATTCGGGCTCCCCAGTCATGGCTTTTTGATTGCTATGGCATTTTTGGTTGGAGCAATCTTTTCTGCAATAGCAGGCTATATTGGTATGAGTGTATCTGTTCGCGCCAATGTGCGCACTGCAGAAGCCGCCAAAAAAAGTCTACAATCAGCACTAAATGTTGCATTTAAAGGTGGTGCTGTTACCGGACTTGCAGTAGTTGGCCTTTCATTACTTGGAGTATCAGGATTCTATTTTATATTCACACATTCATTCGGACTAGATGTTAACGAATCCGCCGGACTGCTTATTGGATTTGGTTTTGGAGCTTCACTTATCTCACTATTTGCCCGTGTTGGTGGAGGAATCTACACAAAGGCTGCAGATGTTGGAGCGGATTTAGTTGGTAAAATTGAAAAAGGCATCCCGGAAGACGATCCTCGTAATCCTGCAGTTATAGCAGACAACGTTGGAGACAATGTTGGGGACTGCGCAGGAATGGGTGCGGATCTTTTTGAAACTTATGCAGTAACACTTATTGCTGCAATGATACTCGCCGCATCAACACTTACGGAAAAAATTGGAAGTCTTGGTGTTGAATATCCACTCGCTCTTGGAGCGGTTGCCGTACCTGCCACAATAATAGGAATCTATTTTGTAAGGCTTAAAGAAGGCAAGAAAAACATTATGGGAGCCTTATATAGGGGAACCGTGGTAACCGGAATAGTATCGGGAATCGGATTCTTTTTTGTAACAAAGTACATGCTTAACGACATGAAGATTTTCTTTGCAACGGTTGTGGGGCTTTTACTCACACTCTTTGTAACAATGGCGACTGAGTACTTTACTTCAAAAGATTTTTTCCCGGTTAAGGCAATCGCAAAAGCATCTGTAACAGGAGCCGGAACAAACTTAATCACAGGGCTTGCTATGGGCTTGTTCTCAACTCTCCCAATGGTGCTTGTGATTGTAGTCGCTATGGCAAGTGCTTACTGGCTTGGAGATAGCTCCACACTCGGAAGCGGAATTTATGGAATAGCAATTGCTGCAGTAGCTATGCTTTCCACAACTGGGATCGTGATCGCAATGGATTCATACGGACCAATCACAGATAATGCAGGAGGAATTGCAGAAATGGCAAATCTTCCACAAAACGTAAGAGTTAACACGGATGCTCTTGATGCAGTTGGAAACACCACAAAGGCGGTAACAAAAGGTTACGCAATCGCATCGGCTGCACTCGCTGCTCTTGTACTTTTCCAAGCTTATGGAGAGGAATTATTTAAAAACAGTGGGGTCAAATACGTTTTTGACCTAACGGATTACCGCGTAATGATAGGACTATTTATAGGAGGAATGCTTCCATTCTTATTTAGCGGATTTTTAATGCAAGCGGTTGGTAAAGCTGCTTTCTCAATTGTAGAAGAAGTTCGCAGACAGTTCAGAGAAATCAAAGGAATTATGGAAGGTAAAGCTCTTCCGGATTACGGAGCTTGCGTGGACATAGTTACTCGCTCCGCATTAAAAGAAATGATTTTGCCTGGCTTACTCGCTGTATTTTCTCCAATCATAGTTGGATTTGTTTTAGGTCCACTAGGGCTCGGAGGTCTTATGGGTGGAGTGATTGTTACGGGCTTGCTCCTAGCTATCAATATGAGTAACGCGGGTGGCGCTTGGGACAATGCTAAAAAATATATTGAAGATGGAAATCATGGAGGAAAAGGTTCAGATGCACACAAAGCTGCAGTTGTTGGAGACACAGTTGGTGATCCATACAAAGACACAGCAGGTCCTGCCTTAAACGCACTTATTAAAGTAATTAACACGGTTGCCTTACTACTTGCCCCGGTAATAGTTCTACATTCAATCTTGTAAGGCGTAGCGACATCAATACCTAGCCAAAACCTAAAAGTGTCAATGGGAAAAACTCATTGGCACTTTTATTTTGTATTCAAAAAATAGATAATAATCCCTTCGCAAAGCCATGCAAAGCGAAGCCCACACCCATGCTTTTCCACCCATTTAAATATCAATTATTTTCCACCTTGCTTGAGAAGCAAGAGAATATGTGCACGGTCAAAATCCGCCGTGGAAGCCAAGAAGGTACCCTCTATTTCCCAAATGCATTAATCCCGGCAGAACTGGAACCAGGGCAAAACTTTATTTTAAACTTAGAGCCGGAAGAAACCGCCAACCAAAACCAAACCACAGCATTAAAAGCCCTACTGGAAGAGCTTATACGCTAGAGTAATTATTCTCCTTTCTTCTCTTTCTTTTCATCATCATCACCTTCCGTTTCCTTCTTCTCGGTTGTAATTTCAACGTCGGCAGCTGTTGGAGCAACTTCAGGGGCTACTTCTTCTTCCTGTGGAGCAGAAACAGAAACTATAGTTTCCTCAGGATCAGAAAGAACCTTAATCTTAGCAGGAACAACCAAATCTGAAACATGTAATGAACAAGAGAAATCGACTAGTGATTCAACGTTAAGAACAAGCTCATGAATCAAATCACCCGGCAAACAAGAAACTTCAATTGAATCAAGGCTTTGTACCAATACACCACCCAAATCACGTACCGCAGGGGCTTGACCCTCCAAACGTACAGGCAATTGAGTAGTCACCTCTTCATCCATACGAACATTTATAAACTCAACATAAGAAATTTGATTTGTAACTGTATCGCGGTCCACACGTACAACAAGCGCTTTTTTAGTATCACCACCCTCGATTTCAAGATCCAAAACTGTATTTGAACCTGCAGTCTTAAAAATACGCCTAAATTCATTACAATTCATCTGTAAATCAATATTTGCGACTCCATGTCCATAATATTCAGCAGGTATTAAACCCTCTTTGCGAAGATTTTTAGCCTTTTCCGCTTTGCTACGATTTTGAACCTTTAATATAACTTTTTCCATATATAAATAAATCTGAAAGATGCGGAGGCGATTCTAGCTACTAAAGAACAATTGTGCAAGCTAAAAATGGCAAGACTGCGTTCGACTTAGCAGAAACTGCGTAGTATAATCAACCGGCATTATTCTTAAAACACGTTTTTATGGGATTATTCGGACAAGCAAAAGACATGTACAAACTGCAAAAAAAGGCTAAGCAGATCAAAGAAGAACTAAAAAATTTACATATTGAAGCGGAAATCGAAGGTGTAAAGGTAATAATGAATGCAGAACAAGAGGTTCAAGAAGTGGAAATAGCGGAAGCCATGATGGCACCGGAAAACAAAGTCAAACTGCAAAACACTTTAAAAACGGTAATCAATAAAGCAACTAAAAAATCACAAGAAATCGCAGCCGAGCGCATGCGAGATATGATGGGAGATCTTGGAATGAACTTGCCTGGAATGCCAACTGATTCACCAAAAGAATAAAATGGAAAAACGATTACTACAGCTACTTGGGCTCGCACTTTTCATTGTGGCGGTTTGGCAGGTCTGGCAACCACTTTGGCGCTACGATTTAAACGAATCTGTGGACAAAGATAGCACGGAAAAAATTGTCTTTGAAATAACGCAAGGAGAAAGCGCAAAAAGCATCGGAGATAGGCTTGAAGACAAAGGCTTAATAGGAAACGACACCAGCTTTATACGCACCGTAAAAAATGAGGATTTGGACGGACTAGTGAGGTACGGGAGTTTTGTTTTGAGCCCGAGCATGACCCTTCGCGATATTGTAACGACTTTAACCACCGAGGGTTCCGGCGAAATGGCAATCACTGTGATTGAGGGTTGGACCATAGACCACATCGACGCCAAATTAACAGATATGAGCCTCATAAATTCCGGCGATTTTAAACTCTGCACTTTTAACTGCACTTTTACTTACGATTTTCTTGGCAACGATCGCTCGTTAGAAGGATTTTTGTTCCCGGATACATATTTTATAACCAGCAAAAACTTTTCCTCGGAAGATTTAATCAATCGTATGCTACAAAATTTTGATAACAGATGGACTGACGAAATGGATACAACCCTCGCAAGTTCCGGCCGTACATTAAGAGAAGTGGTTACTGTTGCCTCAATGCTGGAAAAAGAGGTTAAAACCGCAGGTGATTTGCCCATTGTTTCCGGAATTATTTGGAAACGCTTGGATTCCGAATGGGCACTTGGCATAGACGCAACTCTTCTTTACATACAAGACGATGGCGAAATTTCCGCCGAAGATTTGGCCTCAGAAAGCGAGTACAACACTCGCCTTAATAAAGGTTTGCCCCCAACCGCAATCGGCAACCCCGGCCTTGCCACATTAGAAGCTTCTCTAAGCCCAAGGGACTCAGATTACTGGTTCTACCTCACCGACCCCAAAACCGATGCCGTAATCTACGCAACTTCAAACGAGGAACACGAGGCGAATAAAGCTACGTACTTGTAAAGAAGTTAGCGAGATGGTATAAAAAGCGACTATGGAAAATATATACCAAAATGCAGATTTAATTGTACAAACAACAAAGGGTTGCACCATGGATTGCAAAGGGTGTTATTTGGCGAAACCTGGCAAAAGCACGGAACTCGATACAGAAACATACAGAGCAGAAATAGCAAAATTGCAAAAAGGCAATGTAGTTGCATTAAGAGGTGGCGAAATAACAAAAATAAACAACTGGTTCGCTAAGTTCGTGGCGCCAGCAATAAAAATGGGATTAATGGTTGTAATCGAATCAAATGGTCATTTTATTGAAGCAAATAATTACAATGAAGTTTTAGAAGGAATGAAAAACCCAGCAATAGACGTAAACATAAGCTGTGACAAAATACATCTTGGAAACAAAAATCCGGCACAAAAAGAAGAAGAATTTGCAAAAATGGCCCGCTTTGCAAGTGATGCAACGGAAAGAGGAATAAATTTTGGCTTTTACGCACTTATGTCCACAGAAGAAATACCAGATTTCGTAGAAGGAACAGCCTTAGCAGAATACCTTGGCAAATTCCACGCACTCCCCTTCTACGCAGATATTTCACAAGTTTCGTTACATGGTAAGTACCTGAATTGCGAAGGGCGAATTTCTGACAAAATACCTCGCTAGCCAAAACCAAAACGGCTTTCCTAAGCCATTATTCGAAGCAAAAACTGTGCCCGGGCAGAACTGCCCAATCTGGTGGTATAGATGTCTTTTATTTTCTGATAGAAAACCCTTTCCGAAAGGCGAATCTCTCGTAGTCTCGCCTGAAGTTTATCAAAATATTCTGTTGTTTTGCCCGATTTCAATTTCTCCTCATTTAGAGTAAAGCCCTGTAAAAGGTATTCTTTGAGTCTTTGTGTTGCCCAGATGCGGAATTGAGTGCCCCAAAAAGAATTTACTCGATATCCAACGGAAATAATCGCATCGAGGTTGTAGTGTTTTATGGTTCTACTCACGTCACGATCACCTTCTTTTTGAACTACTAAGAAATTCTTAGTAGTTGCTTCTCCGCTTAATTCTCCTGTTTCATAAATATTCTTTAAGTGCATAAGTACGTTTTCGGAAGTACAATCAAAAAGCTTCGCCATTGATTTTTGCGAAAGCCAAAGGCTTTCATCTTTCCTCTTCATCCAGCTTGCAATCATCACATTTGGTTCACCAAAATTTCTCGCTAAATTTCAATGATGTTGATTTCGTTTCCTTGAATAGTTAATTTTTGAGTCATAAGAATTTTACTGAACCCCATCATAATTCACCACCACGGTAACAGTGTTGCTAGCTTTGCCATCGGCATCGTAAGCGGTAACCGTGTAAGTGTTGGAACCGATTTTAAAGTTGCCATAATCAATATCTGCCACATAACGGAAATTGGCATCGCCTGGCGCAAAACCACCAAGCGTATAAGGTTGATTATTGCCATCCCAAGTAATTGTAACAATGGAGGCCTCGCCCGCTAAAATTGAACCCTCAATGGCAATTGCATCTTTTTGTATGGTTGATTGCAAGCTTGGCGAATCAACCTTAATTTGGAAAGTGCCGGGCACGGCAACGGAATCATCGGTTGTATCCTCAACGACATCAGCCGTGGCGTCAACCAGCTCAACCACCTCCACGCTATCATCCACATCTTCCGCCACAGTTTCGTCACTTACATCACTCTCATCCACCACCGGAATCGGCGCACTACCACCCAAATTCCATCTTAAAAATTCATCGCTTGTGGAGTCAATTATCAAACTGGAAACAGAAACCATACTCATACGCGCAATCAACGCATCCCTTTCTTCACTTGTAAGTAAAATTTGCTCATTTTCTTTTACAGAAAGACTTTGTATCAAGGCTTCATCCTCAGAGCGATCCACAAAATCAACCGTAAGAATATCCCCAAAATTATAAACATATTCCTGATCCTCGCCGTTATATACCAAGTACTTGCTGTTTGCGGAACCGCTGGCGGATTTAACTTTTGAAACCTCGGTGTCTATAACCAACTCCGTGTTGCTTGAACCGTTCGGAGTCGTTTTCATAAAAACTTTCCCGGAAATCAATGTAAGTGTTACCACCTCGGGCGAATTATCCAAAGAAACAGCATCTTTAAACAAAACTTCTGTGTTGCCGGCAACTCTTACCTCCGTCCCATCATAAAAAGAAAGTGTAACAAAACCACCTTCACCTGTCTTAATAGTATCGCCAACAAGCAAAACCTGAGCATCGGAAACTGTATTCCAATCTGTTTGCCCCCACTCCAAGACCTCCGCAGTTCCGCTATTTAAAGTCAAACTGGCTTCATCCTTTTTTTCTTGCAACATGGAGCCCACAAAATTTACACAAGCTCTTAAAATAAGAAGTAAAATCACCAAAATCAAAACTAACCAAAAAAATGATTTAAATCCGGATCTTTTTGGAGACGGCTTATAGCGACGATAATAAGTATAATTCATAATCCCATTTCTTTTTTAATAGCGTTAACATCGCGAAGCAAGTTTTTGTCTTTTTTTAATTGTTTTTCAACCTTATCACAGGCATGCATAACCGTTGTATGGTTTTTGCCACCAAATTCTGAACCAATCTGTTCATAAGAGGCATTGAGCTCATTGCGAATTATATACATTGCAACTTGGCGAGGCAAAATTACATGTGATTTACGAGAATCGCCCAAAAGATCATCCTGAGCCATGTGATAGTGCGAAGCGATTATTTCAAAAACATCTTCGGAACTAACCGTGCGTTTTTGGCTTAAATCTCCATAAGTCTCAAGCCCTTGCAAATTACTCCTGCCCAACTTTTTGATGATTTTTGCAACAGATCTAACCGTTGGAGTTGAATGCTCAAGTTGCGCCTGTGCTATCGCCTGCACCAAAACTCCTTCAAGTTCACGAACGGAATCATGCACATTCATCGCAATAAATTCCAAAACTTCCGGGTGTATAAGGGCCTCGTGCTCACGGCACTTTGAATGTAAAATCGCAAGCCTGGTCTCATAATCCGGGAACTGCACATCCACAATCATGCCCATTTCAAAACGGCTCACAAGCCTGTCTTCAAGCTGATCCAGTTCCTTTGGCGTGCGGTCTGAACTTATTATGATTTGTTTGTTGTTATCGTAAAGCTCATTAAAAGTATGGAAAAACTCTTCTTGCGTACGGTCTTTATTCGCCAAAAATTGGATATCATCAATAATCAAACAATCAACCCTTCTATAGCGATCTTTAAAATCTTTAGAATTGCGCCTGCCGATTGCCTCCACAATTTCATTTGTAAAACGTTCGCTTGTCATATACACCACAACTTTTTCCGGATCATTACGCAAAATCTCATTTCCGGTAGCCTGCAAAAGATGAGTTTTACCAAGCCCAACTCCGCCATAAACAAAAAGCGGATTGTACATGGAGCCCGGCTTTGCAGAAACCGCAGCGCAGGCTGCATGGGCTAAACGACTGCTTGGCCCAACCACAAAATTCTGGAGTGTATAACGCGGATTTAAACACTTGGAAGAAATGCCCTCGAGCAATTTAACTTCTTGGCGCCCCGGCAATTTGCGTGATTTTTTTGAATCTTTATTGAACATTTTATTCACATCCACAGATCTGGAATCTTCCGGAATGGAGAGCGATGGATCCACTTCAAACATAACTTCTTTCACCTCGGGATAAACTTTTTGAATCGCAACCATAAGCTGACCACTCAACTTATTTTCCAACCAATCTTTTGCAAAAATATTAGGCACACCAACAATCAAAAGCCCATCATGAAAAGATAAAATTCCGGTATTTTGAAACCACGTTAAAAAATGCGGGCGCTTAACCTCGCTTTCAACTTGCTTTAGTATTTGTAACCAAACGTCATTACCGGGAGTAACCGTATCCATAGAAAGTGCCCTATAAAAAGGGTACTAATTTTACGGCTCATGTTTAAAAAAGCACAAGCCATAGACAAAAGAATCCTTTGACAGAATCTAAAATAAATTCAGGACGTCATTAAATGTCACATAAAGAAGCAAAATCCCAAGAAAAACGAATCCAATCAAATGTATAAAATGTTCCCATTTCGGGTTTGGTTTGTGTCCGGTCACAGCTTTATATGCAATAAATGCAAAGTGCCCTCCATCCATTGCCGGTATTGGAAGCATATTAATGACTCCCAAACTAAGCGAGAGCAAAGCCACAAAACGTATCATTGCGGCAAAACCATATTGCAGAGTTGTCGCTGTCATTTGCGCAATTCCAACCGGCCCGGTGACTCCATCAGGCACACCATTCGCCATAAAGAATTGCTTTAAAACAGAAAGAAACATCACTGCGGTCATTTTGCCAAGACGTAACATTTCCGTTCCGGCCATTACGGGCGCCATAAATCCATATTGCACGGGATTCACCTTAACAAGGGTATGGGGCACGTAAGAAGGATACAAAGACAGATTTCCATAATATGGAAGCAAATCGGCAAGACCAATCCCAACTCGTGAATCTTTTTCTCTAAGCGGAATCTCAAGAAAAATCACCTCGCCATCACGCACAATTTCATAAGATATCATCCCATCTTTTTGATAACTTTGAGTGGCAAGAATAACAGCTTCCGCATCAGTAACCTCTTCCCCTCCAACAGTTTTAATGCTATCGCCAAGCATAAGCCCAATCTCATCTGCCGGCGAACCATCTTCAATATAATTTATTATTGGATGTACTTCCGGCACAGCAAAACTCACAACTCTTTCCCCACCGCTTTCCGAATAAACGGTTAGTTCAAGATTTTTTCCACTATTCTCAGAGAAAGCTAAAGTCAAATCATCTTCAGTAAGAATAGCTCCGAGTCCAACTGAAATAATACTTTCGCCATTGTTCAAAAGCCCGTAAAAAACAGATGTTTCATCCTCAAAATAAGAAAGTCTGGGAATATAAACCAAATCATCCTCACCTACCACAGCCTCGTCACTTGGAACGCCAACTGCAAGCTCAACCGAACCCGAACGGATAGCATTAAAAAAATCCTCCTCGTTCGCAATAAGAGGTTCAATCCCAATCAAAAATCCGAATGTAAGAAGCAAAAATGCGAGCAACAAATTCATAAATACACCGCCACAAATAATCATCGCTTGCTTTCTTAGCGGTTGATTCTGGAAACTTCGCTTGCTTACCTTGGCAGATTTTGAACTGTTATCCTCCCCCAACATTCGCACAAAACCGCCAAAGGGAATCCAGTTGATTGAATATGTGGTCTCGCCCTTTTTTATACCAAAAATACGCGGAGGCATGCCAAAACCAAATTCTTCAACGCACACACCAGCCTTTTTTGCAGCCAAAAAATGCCCCAACTCATGCACCAAAACCACAAGTGAAAAAATTAAAAGAAAAACTAAAATCGAGAAGAAAATATACATGCTTAAACTGTCATTATTGATTCTTCCTTTTTCTTTGTCATCTCCTCTATTTGCCTGTTAACAAGCGCAACGGCCTCTTGCAAATCATTTTCTGCACCCTTTTGCTCATCCTCGGTCATTTCACCATCGTGCTCCATGCGTTTTAAGAGCGTGATCAAATCATGACGCAAATTACGCACCGCAATTTTTGCTTCCTCCGCCATACGATTTACCACTTTAACAAGATCGTGTCTGCGCTCCTCGGTAAGTGGTGGAATATTCAAAATAACAGCAAGCCCATTATTAACCGGATTCAAATTAAGATCGGAAACTTGTATTGCCTTTTCAATGGCATGAAGCAAGCCTCTGTCCCAAGGTTGGATTTGTATTGTTCGCCCATCCGGCACAGAAACTCCGGCAAGATTTTTAACAGCCTGCATGCTCCCGTACGCCTCAATCATCAAATGTTCCACAAGCGCCGGCGAAGCACGCCCAGTTTGGAGTTTACCAAATTCATCATTCAGATGATCGAGCGATTTTTGAAAATCAATTTTAATTTTTTGTACAAGTTGGTGAGCCATAAGATTTAGAAGATTAATGAACCAAGTTTTTTACCGGTAACAACCTTGAGTAGGTTACCTTTCTTTTGCCCGCTGAACACATGCACGGGCAAATTGTTTTCCTTACAAAGCAAAATAGAAGACAAATCCATAACCTCAAGTTTGCGTTTTAGAACTTCGTCATAAGTAATACTTTCAAAGAACTTTGCCTTTTTATTCTTAACCGGATCGCTGTCGTAAATCCCATCCACCTTTGTACTCTTTAAAAGCACATTACAATCAAGTTCAAGCGCACGGAGAGCGGCAGCAGTATCCGTTGTAAAATATGGATTCCCCGTACCACCGCCCAAAACTACAACAGTTTTGGTGGCAAGCAAATCTTTACCTTTTTCTGGGGAATAATCATCCACAAAATAAGGCTGACCATGCGCCGCAAGAGCCTTAACTTTTATACCGCGCCTTTGCAAAGTTTCTTCAAGAAGCCTTGCATTCATCATAGTGGCCATCATGCCAAGTGCATCGGAAGTACTGCGTGAAAGCACCATGGATTTATTATCTCTGTATCTCCAAAAATTACCGCCACCAACCACAATCGCAACTTGTATCCCTTTTTTAACAACGCCCTCTATCTCATCACAAACTTCATCTAGTGCATCAGGATCAACCCAATCACCATGAGCTCCACCCAACACTTCACCGGATATTTTTAACAAAATACGTTTGTATTTCATTTGCTTGTTTTTTTAAAAATTAAGAAGTGAAAAGTATGTAACCCAAGAAAATACCAAGAAAAATTCCTGCAATAATCATCAAGGATGACCTTGTATTAGGCACACCCCTACGCGCATTGGCAAGATCCGTAAGCAAATTTGTACTTATTACCACGTCCTCATTTTTATTGCGTTCCACAACTTCCAAAAAACTATGATTTGCAACAAGTGTTACAAATCTATCAAAAGAAATTTTTACGTATTGCGAGGCCTTTAGTCCCGAAGGATGTAGATCCGGTTCGGGCGAAAGCTCTTTTTTTTCAAACAAAGCATTGTCCTGTCCGTCTGCTTCGTCCGGGAAATATATATCGTCCATATTGAATTGTGGATAAGTCGCACTTCATTCTAACTCAAGCTCACTCGCAAGCTCAACAGCTTCTTCAAGATTTTGGGATAATGTGGCGATTTTTAAGAACTCGGCATTTGTGACTAATTGCCCGGGCCTGAATGTACCATCCGTGTATCCTTTAACTATTCCATAATAATAAGCCTTAATTACATAAGGCGCGTACCAAGCGTCCAGGTCCACATCAGTAAATGGGTTCTTTGTAAGGCCATAAGCCCCTAAAAGCTCCCCTCCCCTAAGTGAACTATCTGCATCGTATCCAAAAAAGTACATACACATTTTAAGAATTTCAGCACGATTTAAAACCTTAAAAGGACGGAAAGAACCATCTGGATAACCATGTATAAGACCGGCCTGGTAGGCAAATTCAATATACCCGGCTTGTTCAAATTTTGGAGATACGTCTGTAAACGCAGGGCGACTGGTATCAATTGTTACATTCCCAATGTCCATGCCACTCAAAACAACCAAAAATTCCACGGCATCAGCACGATTCATACCGGAATCCGGACTCGTGAGCATAGTTGTTAAAACATCCATAAAGGAGATTTCACTTATCGCCACCTCCACCACATATTCTTCGGTAATTAAGTTTTTCATGTAACCCGTGGACCAATGCTCCGGCAAATCTATATTTTCAATGAATGATTCAGAACTAGAATACTCCGGCGCCTCCTCTCCTTCGTCAGTGTCGGCTTCTTCTGGAACATCAGTTTCCTCCTCTCCCGCAGTAGAAGAAGTGTCAGTCTGCGAACTGCTTGAGCCGGAGCCACCACCTCCCCCGGAGCCTCCACCGGAAGTACCACCTGTTGTGGATGTTGTTGTAGCGGGGACAGTGAATGTAACTAAACCGGTTAAATCACCAGTATCAGAACCATCTGTAGCCCTTAATTGGTACGTAACTGTTTGCCCGGCGCTAACACCGGTATCTATAAAATATTCAGTGCCAATGGCCACCGTAGCAATTGGCATACCATCCACAGCATATGGAGAGATACCTCGTAGCACACTGACATAGCTGGAATCATCATCAACCGGATCATCCCAAGTCACTAAGGCCCCGCCACTTGAATTACTTGCAACAGAAACATTGCTTGGCATTCCAATATTTCCACCCCCGGAATGATTAAACACAATAAAAATCTCGCTCACGGTTTCTTCGTTACCAAATTGGTCCACCGCCCAAATCTTGAAGTATTTGTTGCTGGGGTTGGTAATAATTCTTGTTGTATACGTCGAGACGGTCGCCAACGTGGCATCATCGCTATTGTCCCATTCAAGCGCAGACCCATTTCTATTTTGCACGTTGGACTGATTGTCTCCATACCAAATTTCATAATGATTGAAGTTTGATTCTGTAACAGCATTCCAAGTTAAAACCCCAACCGCCGTACTGCTACCGGAGCCATTCATAAGAACTGTTAGCCCGACCGGTGAAACAATATCGAGCACAAAAGCTGAAGACTCCGATGCGGTGCCGGAGGCAATTCCATCATAAGGAGTAATCTTTATTTTTGCATTCGCAATATTTGTTCCAACCGGAATATCCGTAAGTGCTTCCCAAACCACCGTAACTGTATTCGCGCCACTGGAACTTGTGATATAGGCCCCACTTTGTCCCACTTGATAAGTAACGGCATTGTTAATGGAAGGATCGCCATAACTTGCGCTAGTTTCGCTACCACTGATGCTCAAACTTGGATCCAGCCAAGTACCGCCTCCATCCAAACTATATTCAATCTTTGCTTGCAAAGTATCATCGTTGTCCGGGTCATCCATAATAAAACTGATTGTAACATCGGAATCGCCAAGTGAACTTTGTACCGCGATTACAGTGGAAACCGTTGGCACCTGATTTGTTACGAAACTGATCACAGTGCCACAAGTTGTGTAACCGTAATTATCTAGTGCGCAAATTTTTGTGTAATACGTGGCCCCCGGAGTTAAGCCTGTAATTGTTGTGCCAGTGCTTATCCTTGTGGCTAAATTCACATCGTCCGAATTGTCCCATTCAAGAGCTGTGCCACTTCGATTATTTACATCAGTTTGATTGGTGCCGTACCAAATTTCATAATGATTAAAGTGCCTCTCAACAGAAACCACCCAAGTCGTATCGGCTGTAGTGCCTGTTCCACCAACCTTTGCGAAAGATCCAGGGCTTGTGGGCGCAACAGCATCAACTATAAAAGCTGTAGAGCTAACAACTGAACCCGGCTCTATCCCATCAAAAGGAGTGACCCTTACTGTTACGGCATCTAAATCTATGCCTGGGACGTCTAAATCCGCTCTCCAAATAACACTAAGACTGTTTGCACCAGAAGATGTAGTTATATATCCACCTGCATTACCTATTTGATAAGTGCCGTCGTTCTCAACATCTGGTGTGCCATAAGTTGCAGTAATGTGACTAGGCTCTTCGGACAAGGTAGCTTTTGCCCAACCAGAACCGACGTTATATTCCACCAAAGCTTGCAAGGTGTTGTCCAAATCAGAGTCATTCGCGGTAAATTGCACGGTAATATATTGATTGGCATTCACGGACTCGGCGCCAAGCACTCCACTCAAAGTAGGCCTGCCGTTATTATTCGCGGTTGTGGCGGAAAGCGTGGCATCATTTGTGTAAGTGTCTATTGCCCAAATTTTAACGTAGTAAGTGGTATTCTCAGCCAAACCCGTGACTGTGGTTGTTGCGGTTGTAGCGGTGGCTAAAGTTGCGTCGTCCACATTGTCCCATTCCGAGGCGGTGCCTGTGCGATTTATGACATCATTTTCAACAAGCCCATACCAGATTTCATAGTGTCCAAAATGTGTATCTGTGGCTGCCGTCCATGCAAAAGTAATCGTGCTGGAAGTGGTTGAACTGGAAGCAAAACCCGCAAGCCCAAGTGGGTCTGCATTGTCTATAGTAAAATTGGAAGACACTCCTGGAGTACTTGAATCATAACCGTCATAAACAGTAACTCTAACAAGGGCGGTACCCGTATCTGCCGTAGGAGCATCTACCTTTGAATCCCATTTAACCGAAAGAGTATTTGCACCAGGGGAGGTGATTATGTAGCCAGTGGCATTACCGACTTGGTAAGCATTGTCATTCTCAATATCTGGCGTGCCATAAGTTGCAGTAGTATCTCCACCCACTTCGGATAAAGTAGCCTTAACCCATCCTGCACCAACATTATATTCAACCAGCCCCTGCAACACGTCATCGTCATTGCTATCATCGACTACAAAAGTAATCGTTACGTAACCGCTCCCATCTATAGCAACCTCAGAAATCCCAACCGTAGGTGCCACGTTAAAAGACCAACCGAGATTATTCCCGGAGTTTATAGACCCGGTATTCCTGGCTTCTATACCACTACCACTCGAAGCATCCGAATCCTTTACATCCACGTAGGTAACCGCTGAACCTCCAACAATGTTTAGCATCCACGCAACTCCGGTAGAAGTGCTTCTTAAAACGATAAGATGATTCACTGTGCCGGTTAAAACCAAAGCCCCGTTTATAGTTTGGGTTGTGCCTGCCGTGAATTGGAAGTTCTTGTCTGCCGTAACACACCTAAAACTACTAAAAGTTGTAGACCCGGATATTATGGATGTTTTTGTAGCGTCATTGAAAGTGACCGTGCCGGTTCTGGCGTTAAAGCTGCCACCTTGTGCAAAATTACCGCCAACTGTAATGCCATAATTGGTTACAGAAACGTCTAGAGTACCGGAAGTTACGGTTAAATCGCCACTCACATATAGGACTGCACCCAAAGTCGCGGTACCGGAAGTATTTATAGTCACATTGTTAAACGCTTCATTTGAACTAATAGTACCTGTGCCGTCAAAGGTCACCGTACCGGTTCCTTCATTAAAAATACCTGCGCCGGCATCTGTCCAGCTACCTGCAACGTTAATGCCATAATTTGTTCCGGAAACATCGAGGGTACCTGCTGTCAAAGTTAATGTGCCATTAACGTCTAAAGCTGAACCAAGAGTTATGGTGCCTGCTGAATTGATGGTCAAATTGTTGAAACTGTCTGTATTCGTAACCGTACCGGTTCCCGTTAAATTCACAGTACCTCCGTTGTGCCCAAAAGTGCCCCCGGTACGGTTAAAACTACCGGCAATGTTCAAGGTTGCTGGCGCCGTAAATGTTCCATTTTGTAGCAAAAAAGTAGCACCAATACTAGTCGTGGCTACTGGAGCAAGGACGTCTAAAGCATCTGTGAAATTTACGGTGAGATTGTAAGCACTGTTACTTAAAAGCCCATAAGAATCGGCAAGTCCATCGGCATCCCCAACAAGTTCAATCGTTCCGGAATCGGTATCTATAGTGCCTGTGAAGGTTTCGTTTCCACGGAGCCTGAGTGTAGCTTCGTTTATAAATGAGGTCGTAACCGTTAAACTATTGCCACCCATAGAAAGGATGCCGGAACTTATGGTTACGTTTTTGATCGTTTCTGTAGCTCCTAAGGTAAAGATCATCGAGGCCCCTCCGTTGATAACAAGTGTGGTGTTGGTATAGGTCCAATCTTTGATTGTATATGAGCCTGCGATACTGTCATAGGTAACCGTGGAACCAAGGTCAAATTGAGGATAGCTGGCAGAATCTGCGGTAACGGTTTCACCGCCTTGGAGTTGGAGTTTACCAGTGTTATTTACAATAAGAGTCTCTGTACTGCTCCCTGAAACAGTTAGATTTGATCCGTTTAAATCAAAGGTGCCTTGCTGAATTATTAAATCTTGACTAGGAAGATCCATTATCAATGCTGAAGCTAAATTCACTACCGTACTAGCACCATTAACAACAATATTTGCATTAAATAATGCCGTAGCTCCAGTTAAATCAAAAGTTTGAGGAGAAGTTCCGGCAAATGTTAGAACAGGCGTTGGTGTGCCTCCATCAACAGTATTATCCCAACCGGAGCCGACAGTGACATTACCTTTAGCAGTGATACCACCATCGGAACTTGTATAGGATATGGTGCCATCGGTTAGAAAAAGAGTTCCGTCAACGATTAAATTATCTCCACTGGCCAAAACAGGCCCATACCATGGATTAGTGCATGGAGATCCTCCATTGCAATCAACTTCGAAATTACCAAAAGTTTCCGCTGAATTAAAATTCCATGACGAAACCGTATTAAAGTTAATGGTTGATTTAACTGTACCGTTATTATGTGTAAAAATGCCACCAACGGTATGAGTCCACGTAGAGGAAACCGTCATTGTACCGGTTGAGGCACTAAAAGTACCGCCAGAGAGGTTAAAAGTTATAAGATTAATGGTTGAATTGTTGCCATTAAAAGTACCCCCTCCTTGGCTATAAGTTCCGCCAGTAGTAAAATTATAAGAAGAGGTATTGAAAGTTCCAGAAGTCAAAGTGAATGCGCCTGTAGTAATTAAAGCCGAGGCCAAATCCACCGAACCACTACTTTTATTGATGGTGATAGGGCCGGTAAATTTATCTGTTGAGCCAGTTAGATTAAAAGTTTGTGCATTGGTATTGTTGGCAAAACTTAAAGTTAAATCGCTGGAACAAGCAGTGGCCGTATTTATTGTGACATTGCCATGTGGCTCCAATGTCCCAGTGTTCAAACAGGTGTTATTCCCTTCAAACTTAAGCAACCCAGTAGTAATTAAAGTGTCGCTACTTAAATTATATGGGTTGGAAGTTCCGCTAAAAGTAAAATTATTAAAAGTTTCGGATACATTAAAATTCCAAGTCCTATAAACTCCATCTGCTATAACAGTACCGGTGCCAGCCACAAAAGATCCCCCTGCAGTATGAGTCCACGAACCACTTACATTAAAATTACCCGAAGGGGCATTAAAAGTTCCTCCAGATAAAGTAAAATTACTATTAAGATCAATTGTAGTAGACCCACCATTAAAAGTTCCACCGGATTGCGTAAAAGCATCACTGAAAACTAATGGAACAGATCCTTGATTAAAAGTTCCAGCCTGCAAAGTGAATACTCCTGAAAAAGTTGTACTTGTTGAACCGGTGAAATCAACGGTTGCATTTGCGTTATTAAGAGTGAACGCAGGCAAAGGCATCCCGGAAGGAATTGTCACTGTATTAACCCCTGACCCGTCAATTCTCAGTGTCCCACTCCCACCATCAAAAGTATTTACTATCGACACAGCCCCTTGTCCACTCAAAATAGCACCAGCCGTATACCAACTTCCATCAGTCAAAGTAAGTGTACCCAAAACATTCACAATCTCGCCATTAACACCAAAAAGAGCTCCGCCCGACTTATTAAGCTGGAAATTATTAAAAGTTTCATCGGCTTCAGTGTTTGTACTGTCAGCCTGCAATGTAACTGTATTATTTGCATCAAAAACAACAGTTCCATTATTGTGTTGCCAAGCGTTTGCTCCGGCACCTTCGGCAATTGTGAAGGCATTAGCAAAATAAGCCGTTCCTGAGGTGGAAATAAAAACCGCACCACTATTCAAAGTGAAAGAGCTGTTGAAATCTAGCGTCCCCGCACCATTAAAGGTAGCAGTGGCTAATGTAAAGGGTTGGCTAAAAGTAATCGTTTGGTTCCCGGCGTTAAAAATCCCGGCAGACTGACTGTAGGCTCCGGAGAATGTCAAGGCATCGGTGCTCCCGGTAAAAGTCCCGGCACCGGCAAAAGTAGTAACTCCGGAAACTGTAAAAGCACGAGCTTGAGCAATTGTACCAGTATAACCGGCGCTCAGATTGAAAGTTGTAATTGAGGCGACTGCGGAAGCGTCAATCGTGCAGTTTTTTGTTGAGGTTGCGTTGAAAGTCACAGTATCTCCGGCTACAGGACAAGTGTTCCCAACATCCCAGTTTGCGCAAGTACTCCAATTTTCATTAGCTCCTTCACCATCCCAAACATGGGTATCCGCACTTGCCACGTTTACGGAAACAGCAAAAAACAGTGCCAAACCAAATAGGCAATTAAACAAACATTTCATTGAATTATAGTTAGAAGAAAATAGCATAGGCGCATGTGGCATATTACTTATACAGTGCAGTAAATACAAGTCCGAACGAACCACTTAAACCAGATGAGACATCTGTTCGGCAAGCGTTATTAGTAGACGCAAGTCCTGCTCTTTACAATCGGGGCAAATCATAGAAACCAAAATTCCAGATAACTCACCAGTAAGGTTATAAACCGGCAGGTATAAATAATCACCTTCTACATAAGATGCAACACCGGATTGCGATTTAAAATTCTCGGCAACTTTTGCAATAAATGGCTTTATCCCATCAAGCTCAAAAGAGCCGGCTTTTGCACTTGCAAATTTTGCGTATCCATCAACGGTAAACAGTGCCAAAAATCCATGATGCAAAATCTCCTCGAATTCTTTAAAAACCGTAGGAGTTAAAGCTTCCATATTTCCTTGATATTTACGAACCAATTTTGCAACGTTATGCAGGGCAACCAAACGTTCATTTGTGTCTTGGAGCCTGGCATTTAGAACTTTTACGATGCCCAAGATGATTCCAACCGCGGCATTTGGATCTTTCACCAAAAAGGCTTCGAATTTTTCTTGAGAAAGTTTTAGCAAAACAGTATCTGCCGTAGCAATCACACTGCCTGCCCTAACCTTGTCAGACAAAAGTGCCCCTTCCCCAAAAAAATCGCCGGCACAAAGATTGGCTATAAATTTTTCCGTACCATCGCTATCTTTAATTGATTTTGTAACTTTTAAATTGCCGGAAAAAACATAGTAAAAATCCCTACTCTCCGCACCTTCTTTAAACACAGTTTGACCTGCCAAAAAACTGGCGCGTTCCCAATATTCATTACCTCCAAAACTTTGGAAAATCGCAGGATCGGTAAGATTTATAAAAAGATTTTTGGTGTTCATTCTCGTATAAGATTAGCAACTAATTCCGGATCACGAGCGCGTAAGAGCATATCGCTTTCGGAGATAAGCCCGCGTTTAAACAAATCTGCGAGCGAAGCATCGAGCGTAAGCATTCCATCCGCCCTTCCAATTTGCATCATTGAATAAATTTGATGAGTATTCCCTTCTTTAATACAGTTTGTAATCGCATCGTTGCGGACCAGAATCTCAAGCGCAAGCACACGTCCCGCTCCGTCCGCAGTTGGTATAAGCCTTTGCGCAACAACCCCAAGTAAGGTGGTAGAAAGTTGTGCGCGGATTTGGCTTTGTTGGTGCGCGGGGAAAATATCAATCATACGATCAACAGTTTGTGGAGCATCTTGAGTATGCAATGTGGCAAGCACAAGATGGCCTGTTTCCGCCAAGGTAATCGCCGCAGAAATAGTTTCTATATCACGCATTTCACCCACCAAAATCACATCCGGATCCTCGCGGAGCGCAGAGCGAATTGCAGATGGAAAAGATATTGTATGCGTCCCAACTTCGCGCTGAGTTACAAGCGCCAATTTTGATGCGTGCACAAATTCAATCGGATCTTCAATTGTAATAATATGGACTCGCTTGCTCATGTTGATTTCGTTCACCATGGCAGAAAGAGTGGTTGATTTACCTGATCCAGTTGGTCCGGTAACCACCAATAATCCCTTTGATTTTTTTGTAAAATCTTTAAGAATTTGTGGCAAGCCCAAGCCATCCAAAGTTGGTATTTGCGATGGGATAGAGCGAAAAGCAAGTGCAGGCCCTTCCGTATCCATAAACGCATTCACACGGAATCTACCCACTCCCATTACTTCATAAGAAGTATCTATTTCAGTCATCGCCTTAAATTCGATATATTTTTTATCGCCAACAATTTGTTTAACAAGCTCATCCATCATTTGTGCAGTCACCACCTCGGCATTTTCCATTTCATAAAGATCGCCATTTGGAAGCCTAACCAATGGCACTTTTCCAACTTTAAGATGCAAATCCGGCGAATTGCTTGTAACCACTTCTTTTAGGTAAACATTTATGTCCATAAAAAATTATTTATTATTTTGCCGGCTATGCGGGCTTAGCAGGTTCCGCGGGCTTTGCTGATCCTGCGGGGTCAGCAACTTGGCTTGGCAATTCCACAGTTTGTACTAAATCGACTAACTCTTGTGGGGCACTCGGTATCCCGGCTTTTTGAAAAGCCTGCACAGGCGTAAGCGCACCGTCCCCCTTAAGATATAAAACGGACGCGACCAAAGTCGAAACTGAAACCCATTGTCCATGGGCACCTTGATCTTCCCAAAGACTTGCATACCATTTGAGCGCCTCCATATCAACTTTGTCTTTGCCTTCAACACTCTTAGTAGGCAATCCATCCGGAACCGGAACATATTGAACCTCTTTGTCTTTATCCAAAGTTTTATCCGTAGATTCGCCGACTTCCAAACGAGAGAGCTTAATTCCAATACTTTCGCAATACGCCTTAAGCAAAGAGAATTTCGCAGGAGCAAACTTTGCCTTGCCATCTCCGGAAGGAGAAGTTGAAGGCATTATCAGCCTGGTACCTGTTGGCAAAGGGAAAGTATCTTTTTTACCCTTTTCCTTCTTATCCTGAAATATATTAAGTTGATCCCAAAGGGCAGTAAGCTCCCCAAATGGTCCTTCTCCGGGCCACACAATATTTCCATCAAGCCCACGAGTAAGAGCACCTGATTTTTTAGCGTCCTGCCTTACCTCAAAATAGCTCACAGTTTCTTCATAAGTCATTTTTTTGTAATCACGTTTGCCAAAAAATCCCATCCTCAAGAATTGGGCCACAAAAAGCTGATCAAAAAGCAGTGCCATAGTCTCCATAACATTTAGCCTGCCTTTGAGCTCTTCAAGTTTGATTTTTCCATCTGCATCAATAAAATCTTTCACATCGGGTCTCCATTGAGAAAGTTTTGCCTTAAATTCATCCGGATGCTTATCACCCCAATCTTTTAAAGTTTGATACAAATTTGAATAATCCATCAAAGCCTTCTTGCCTAAGCCCTCGGCAACAGTGTTAAGATCAAGTTCTTTACCTGATTGATTTACACCCACCATACTATTTGTTGGTTAAATTATTTGCTTCAACCACAATTTTTTCCAAACGTTGCTTAAGCCTGGTTTCATTAATTTTGTGTTTGCGAAGCGCCTTGTTGGAAACGTCGGCGAGCATCGATTTTTCCTCCTTTAAAACCAGCAAGAAATCATCAATTCCTTCCTCATCCCAAAGTTCCAAAAATTGCACCCAACCCACGTGGGAAAGTTCCAAAAAATTTTTCAGCGTCTGGCTGTTTACGGCTAAGCCGGCAAGTTCATTGATTTTATCTTTTTTTGATTTTTTGTCTTGTGGCATAACTAAGGCATTTTTAAATCTCCCAAGTATATCAGAAAAGGATCAGATTTACAACACCTTGGATCCCAAAAAACAATTTGTTGATAATGCACGTATTGGAACCCCCATTCACGTTTGAAAAGCGCCAGTAGGAATTAGGAGCAACTTAACTCCGTGGCAAAAAGTCATTGTTTACGCAACCGATTTTTGCTCCATGTCTCAAGAACGTGCAAGCCACTTGCGTGCAAAAAGTGCACGGATTGATGGTGGCAGGTGCATTGATTGGCGCCGAAAGGTGAGCACGCACTCACCTGTGATTTTGTCCAGCAGAAATGAGAGTTTTAACCTGTAAAATGGGGGGATTTTGTTGTAGAATTTGGGCATATTAACAATGATTATGGACACTAACTTACTTCCCAAAACAACCCAAATTACAGATCAGGAGCTTTATAGGATGGCCAGAATTTATGGCAAAAGAGCAATATTTTGGAGAAGGAAATTTATGGGGTTACTGCCGGAAATTTCTAAGCGCAAAATTTATGAGAAAAAAGGATTTTCTTCAATTTATGAATTTTCTT
>JBBAAK010000011.1:0-29993 GCA_041658345.1 Candidatus Altimarinota bacterium | reverse complement strand
GTGATGGATTGTTTTCTCATGTGAAACAAAAAATCCTAATTCACCGTGGAATTTCTAAAAAACGTAGGAAACAAATGATCGACTATTTCCTTGAAAATTTCCAGCAACACTAAAATGCCCTTATCCCAAAAACTCAGCTTTGCTGGTGTAGCCTTCGCCTTCCATAAGCTGTTTGATCTCTCTCTCTTGCGTTTCTGTGACCTTGAAAAAGACTGTAGACATAGTGAATTATTAGTTTTTATATAGTGATTGTATAGCGAATCGCTATAGGCGCGCAATGATTTTTGTAAAATTTCGTGTTGTCACCTCTCCGACAACACATAATGCTTTTTTGCCCGAGCGGTTTGGAATAAAATGGCTTAACTCACATGCGATGCGCAGGCGTTTAACCATATTTTATGAGCACCTTGAAATTCTTTTTTGCGGTTTTGGTGGCAGTAGATGTAATTATTTTGGCTTCGCTTACAAAAATGTGGCCATATTTGCGCGTGGATTTTTTGGATATTGGTCAGGGGGATAGTGTGCTTGTTACAACGGCCGAAAAAAATCATATCTTAATTGATGGCGGGCCAGGACGAGATGTTTTAAGTGAGCTCCCATCCGCACTTCCGTATCTGTTTAATGAGATCGATCTAATGGTGCTTACCCACCCGCACGATGATCATATTGAGGGGTTGATTCCGCTACTTGAGCGCGTTCCCGTTGGTGCGATTTTGTTTAGTGCGCCGGCATACAAAAGTGAGTCTTACGATACATTTTTGCGCAAAATCGATGAGCTTAAGATCCCCATGTTTTTTGCCGAAGCGGGGGTGGATTTTAAGTTTGGGGACACATTTATAGACGTGCTTTATCCTTCTAATCAAACTGTTGGCGAGGAGTTTTCCAATATCAATAATTCTTCTGTTATTTTGCGAATTTCCGACGGCAAAAATAGCGTGCTTTTAACCGGCGATGCCGATGAAAGCGTGGAGGCCGAGCTGGTTGATAAGTATGGTGCGTCGCTTAAGGCGGATATTTTTAAGGCTGGCCATCATGGATCCAAATATAGCAATACTGCGGATTTTTTGGATGCGGTAATCCCCAATTTGGTAGTGATTTCTGTTGGAGAGGGCAACGATTATGGTCATCCACATGAAGAAGTCTTGGGTAGACTAAATTCGCTTGGCATAGATTTTTTGCGCACAGATTTAAAAGGGACAGTGAGTATTATTTTTGATGACTGCTTAGCAAGTTATGGTGAGAGGCGATGCTCAATTCATTCCTTAATCCGCTCTATCTTTGCACCAAGTTTGCGTAGCTTTTCTTCCAGTTTTTCGTAACCGCGATCTATGTAATTTATCTCACTAATCACGGTTTGGCCTTTTGCTATTAATGCCGCCAAAACCATTGCAGCTCCGGCGCGAATATCACAACTGGCGATTTCGGCACCTGTAAGTTCTGTTTTGCCTGTAATTGTGGCCTCATGCAGGTTTTGAATCTCCGTTTTTGCGCCCATTTTTTGTAGTTCCGCAAGGTAGTTAAGTCGTCCTTCAAATAAAGTTTCGTAAATCTTGCTTGTGCCCGTGCACTCGGTTAAAAGCACGGCAAATGGAGCCTGCAAATCTGTTGGAAACCCAGGATAAACGGCTGTTTGCAATTTTTCGACGGCCTTAAGCCCATTATGTTTGTGAGTCGTAACTTTATCCTTCCCTAATGTGAATTTTGCGCCAACTTCCTCGAGCTTCTCCCAAAAACTGTCCAGCTGTTCAACCGGGCAAGAATTAACTGTAATTTCTCCGTTTGTGAGTATTCCTGCAAGCACATAAGTGCCTGCTTCAAGATAATCCGGCGTTACTGTGTGAGTTGCGCCTTTTAGCGCTTTCCCACCGTGAACAATCAAAGTCGACGTACCAATTCCTTCAATTTGTGCGCCCATTTTAACCAAAAAATCACAAAGATCCTTAACGTGTGGCTCCATTGCGGACCATCTTATTTCCGTTGTGCCCGGAACCGTTACCGCAACCATTAAAGCATTTTCCGTAGCGGTTACGCTGGCCTCACTCATTATGATTTTTGCGCTGTGTAATTCGTTTGCTTTTAAGTGAATCGCTTCAGTGTTTTCCACAAGATTTGCACCAAATGCCGTAAGCGCGTGGATGTGCGCGTGCACAGATCTTTTGCCAAGTACGCAACCTCCCGGATAGGGAAGTAGTGCCTCCTTATAAAGAGCAAGAAGTGGCCCAAGGAGCAAAATGGACGCCCGCATGTGTTTTACCAAATGAGAATCTATTTTGATCTGTTCAAGGCGAGCTGGATTTATGGTTACCGTGCCGTTATCAAAAGCAACAACCGCACCAAGATCGGAAATAATCTTCAAAAAAGCGTGAACATCCGAAATATCCGGCACATTTTTGATTATTGATGGGGTCGAACCAAGTAGCGTTGCAGATAAAATTGGCAATACTGCGTTTTTTGATCCGCCAACCGTAACTTCACCCGAAAGTGGAATTCCCCCTTCAACTATGAACTTAGACATTTGATTGATTTAGAGCTAGGGGATTGTAGCACAAAGAGGGCTGTTTGTGTAAATCTGTGCACGTGCACATTAGAACGCCCTACTTTTATGATTTGTCAAATTGGCATTGACGGATTGTGGTTTGATTTTGTAGTATTGGAGCATGAAGAGACACATTCGTATGAGAAAAAACCCATCGCCGGACTTAAGAAGTGGTACAGAAAGTGGGAAGAAGATCTCTAATGAGGTTTTTACTGAATTGACTGAGTTTGCCAGGTTAGCGCTGAAGGTTTTGACAGCTAATAATCCGCAAGGCGCTAAGGATTTGCTTGCCCTCGTGGGAGATAGAAAGGCTGGTTTTAATGGAGGCTTAGCTAATAGACTTGAACGGTTAGCCAATAAGTCTACATGTGAAGTGTTGGCACGTCCGAATATAATAGCAGGCGGGATAACACCTCCGCCTGGAACACGCGACTTTTTCTCCTCAGATGGGATGATCCCACAATTTTCAAATGGAGGTACTTTGCTCGACTCTAGGTCAAGAAAAGTCGATACATCTGTGCCAGATGGAGTAAGCGTGCGTTCATCGACTGTATTTAGTATGCTCCCTGGACTATCCCGTCCTATTGTTTGCGGTCGCGGGTCTTTTCGAGGGCGCTAGAATTCATAAGATGTGCGCGTGCACAGATTTTTGATTGAGATTTGGCAAAGATTCGCTATAATCGCTCCGCTTTGTTAAAATCAAGGCGTTAAATGTGGGTAGGTTCCAGAGTGGTCAAATGGGGCGGACTGTAAATCCGCTGGCTCTGCCTTCGGGGGTTCGAATCCCTCCCTGCCCACCAAGTTTTTGTATCTGGTGGCTACAAATTTTTTATAAATTCTTCTGGCGTAATCTGAGATTGGCGAAGAATTGATCTTAATGTGCCAACGGCTAATGTTTTATGCATTGGGACAACACAACCTTTATTCCCGTTAGGAGTATCTTTTCTCATGATCAAATGGCTTCCTTTTTGTCTTGATTGAGAGAATCCGAGTTTTTCTAAAACGCGTACCACTTCGTTCGCCGAAATTCGTGGGAGTTTAGGCATGTGTTACCTCAAAAGTAGTCAAAAATGGGGTTGGTTTTGCTTCAAGTTCAAATTCTTCGATATAAAGCTCTGTTGCTTCTTGCAGATTTTTTAATGCTTCCTCAATAGTGGCCCCTTGGCTTGCCGTGCCAATTTCTTGGCATTCCGCCACATAAAGGTCATCTTCTTTGTATACAATGGCCGAAAAAGTTTGTTTAGTCATGTTGTGATTATAACAAAAGTAGTCAGACTTTGCCACAGGTGTTTATCAAACAAAATCAATCTTAAAGCTGTACATGCCCATGCCACAAACCCCTTGGACTACTTGCCCTGCTTTGGGTGTGCCTAAATCAATAATTTCTTCTCCGGTTTGGGCTAGGGTTTTTTGAAAACCAAGAGAGTGTATTACAAGCGATGCGGAACAATCGTAAGTGCCCTGCGTTTTAACAATTAATTTTGTTGGAATATCCGCTTTGGCTATAGACACTTTTGGCGAATATCCGCCTTTTGCAGTTATAGTAACGTATTGAATCCCATCTTTTATTTGGCCGTTTTGTTGCGCTACCGCGTCACCGCCACCTGTGCCGTTCGCGAGAAAAACGATACCAATGCCTATTGCGAGCGATAAAGTGACAATAATTGAAAGTGTTTTGTTCATAAATCGTTTATATATTGAATATAGGTTTTATAATTCCTATTCCTGCGAGGCCCGCAAGGAGAGTAAAAGTGCCAAGACCTATTACAACAACCCCTGCTGATTTTAGAAATAAAGGTGCGTGTTTTGAATGTGCGAATGATCCCGCCCCAAAAGATAAGAGTACGAGCATTGGCAATGTCCCAAAGGCGAAAACAAGCATAGTCAAAGCTCCTGATAAAAATGATCCGCTGGAAAGCGCCACTGTTTGCATGGATTGTGTAAATCCGCATGGCAAGAAAAATGTCCCAAATCCAACCATTAAAGGTGTAAGTGTTTTGTGCTCGATTTTTTTAAAGAAATTGAAGAAACCGGAATGTAAAGTTAGTTTGTTTTTGGCGAAAATTCCAAGCAAATTTAATCCCAAAAAAATCATAATTAGCGATGCCAAAACTCCAAGCATCATGCTAAATATAAAATTAATTCCGATTGCGTTGCCAATTAGCCCAAGAACTCCGCCTAACAAGCCGAAACTAAGCAATCTGCCCGCGTGGAAAAGTACAAAAGTTTTTGTATCGCTTATTTTGTCTTGTGATATTTTTGCCGAAAGCGAAAGCACCAGCCCTCCAACAACTGCAAGACAGCTTGAAACTGAAGCAATGAGCCCAATAATAAAACTTGTTGCCAGAGTTGTTTTGCCACCAATGCCAAAGTTTAAGATGCCGGATTTTTGTAAAATAAAAAATAATATCAAAAATGCAAATCCGATTGGTATCGCTTTCCAAATAAGATCATCTTGTTCGTTTTTTTTGATGGGCTTTTCTACAAAGAGGGTGTAGCCATTTGATTTTATTTTATCTGTTAATGTTTGCGCCAAAATTTGTGGGTCTTCCTGGCTTTCCGTTTCGATTTCCACGGTTTCTTTTTTTATGTCTACGTTGACATTTTTTACATCTTTTTCTTCGCTCAAAATGTCCTCAATCAAGATTTTGCATGATGCGCAATGTGTTCCTGCAACGTGAAAAGTATATTTCATATGTTTAGAGTTTTTTTACTTTGATACGAAGTGAATTTGACACTACGGACACGCTGGATATGGCCATCGCAAGGCCTGCAAAAACCGGTGAAAGAAGCCATCCAAAAATGGGATAAAATAACCCGCCAGCTAGTGGAATGCCAACAACGTTATATATAAATGCCCAAAACAGATTTTGTTTAATCCCATCCATGGTGATTTTGGACAACCTAACCGCTTTAACAATCTTTGATATGTCGCCACCCAAAAGTGTTATGCCTGCTGATTCAATTGCAACGTCGGTACCTGTGCCCATTGCAATTCCAACGTCTGCTTGAGCCAAAGCAGGGGCATCGTTCACTCCATCGCCTGCCATAACTACAATGTTGCCTTTCTTTTGCAGATCTTTAATAATATTTAATTTATCTTCCGGCATTACCTCGGCTATTACCTCGTCTATGCCAACAAGATTTGCAATGTATTCTCCCGTGTTTTTATTATCCCCGGTTAACATCACGACTTTTTTACCCAGTTTGTGCAATGCTTTTATGGTTTCTATCGCCTCCGCTTTTATTGGATCCGCAACAAATACAACTCCAAGTACGGACTTTTTGTTTGCGAGCAGTACCGGTGTTTTGCCTTGTTTTGTTTCTTCCGTAAGGGCCTTTGTATCGTAATGAATATTAAGGTCGGAAATGATTTGCGGATTGCCGGCAAAATATTCCACTCCGTCGATTGTGCCTTTAATGCCTTTCCCCTTTATGATTTCAAAACCACTCATGGTTTTTGTTTTGATGTTTTTTTGTTTTGCATAAGTGACTATTGCATGAGCAATCGGGTGCTCCGATTTGCTTTCCAGCGTGGCTAAAATCGAAATTATTTGGCTTTCGTTGGCATCGGAAAGGGTCTCTATTTTCGTGAGTTCGGGTTTCCCTTTTGTGATTGTGCCGGTTTTATCCACTACAATTATGTTTGCTTTGTATAATGTTTCGAGCGTAGATGCGTCTTTTACCAAAATTCCTTCTTTTGCACCTTTACCGACTCCAACAATAATTGCCGTGGGTGTGGCGAGCCCAAGTGCACAAGGGCAAGCTATTACAAGTAGCCCAACAAAAGAAGTTATTGCAAATGACAATGCTTTAGAAAATCCAAGCGTAGGTACCCCAAAATACATCCATGCAAGAAATGTTACGACTGCAAGTACAAGTACAATCGGCACAAATACGGCAGAAATTTTATCTGCCAAAGCTTGTATAGGAGCCTTACTGCCTTGTGCATCCTCCACCATTTTAATTATGTGTGCGAGCAGTGTTTCTGATCCAACTTTTGTTGCTTTAAAATTAAAAGTTCCATCTTGGTTAATTGTGCCGGCCACAACTTGCATGTTCACAGTTTTTTCTACGGGGATTGGTTCGCCTGTAATCATTGACTCATCTACAAAAGATGAGCCCTCAACCACAATTCCATCCACCGGGATTTTTTGCCCCGGTTTTACTATCAAAATTTCTCCCGATTTTACGTCTTCGATTTTTATTTCGACTTCTTTACCGTCCCTTATCACGAGTGCCGTTTTGGCCTGCAAACCAAGCAATTTTTCTATTGCATCGCCGGTTTTAAGTTTTGATTTTGCTTCAAGATATTTGCCAAGCGCAATAAAAGTAATCACCACAATTGTGATGTCATAAAAATTATATTGCACGCTTAAGTATGGTTTCAAAACTTCTTCAAAAGCTGTGACTATAAAACTATAAATAAACGCAACCGACGTACCTATTCCAATAAGTGTGTCCATGTTTGCCTTCCCGTAACGTAAAAATCTGTAAACTCCAAGCACGTATGGCCTTCCGATTGTTGCAAAAATATATGTGGCAAATATTGGCAAAAGATGGTGGAAAAATTCAAAAAGCGTAGGGGACATTGGTGCCACTAAATTGTATTTTGCAAAAATTTCCCACCCCATTATAAGGATGGCAAAACTTGCAATAGGCAAGGACATAAGCACACCGTTTTTCATTGTTTTTATTTCTTCGAGTTTGTCTTTTTTCGATTGATTAAGCCCTAAGTGAGAGGCATGTTCATCTGCACTCATGTGCATATCCTCCGCAGATGGGATTACAAGAGAATAGCCAAGCGGTTCTAGCTTTTTGTTAAAATTTTGTGGATTTGTCTTGGTTTGATCAAAGGTTATTTTTGCATTTTCCGTGCCATTATTTACGGAGACTTCTTTAACACCATCAATCTTTTTTACTGTTCTTTCAATTATGTTTGCACACGAAGCACAATGCATACCCTTTACTTTGTATGTTTTAGAATTATTCATGGTTTTATTTCATGTTATAAATTTTTAACAATTCTTTGAGCGCGCCCTCCTTATCGCTTTTGAGCTTTTCTACAAGGCAAGAATCAAGATGCCCCCGAAGTAATTCCGTACGTGCGCTTTTAAGCAGTCCAATCACGCTATCAATCTGTTGGATGACCTCCGGGCAATAGCGCTTGTCATCAATCATTAGAGGGATTTTGTTAATACTCCCGACTGCCATGTTGATAACTTTTTTGGCTTTTGTGTTAGCCTCACCGTGCTTGTGTAAAGTGTTTTTAGTCATATGCCCTATACTATAGGGGGTAGGGTATGCAATGTCAAGTGTTTGAGCGCGTAGACACTCCAATAGCAGGCGTTTGACAAATTGCCAAATTAGTTTAGAGTTTGTAGCCGTTAAATGCGAGCATAAAATGAGCGATGAAGTATCTCCACCACCTGTTAATGAAGTGATTAAACCAGAGTTTAGAAACGCCGTTGAGGCCTTGCTTGTTCGTGCCAAACTTGCTTATGAAAAAGCCGGTAGAAAATCGCCATCTATTGATCCTGGTGAGGTTGAAACTTTGCCTGATGTGGCTCCGCCACCTAATGCCAACATTTTTTTGGCGGATTTGGCCGGGCTTAGGGATGAGATCGATAGCATTGGGACTGGTATACCGAATACCTATTTTGAGCTGGGAGTTTGGCTTAGTAGCCCCAAGAATCAAGATTTGTTTTTACGTTGGCTAGGGCTGGGCGTACAAATTACAGAAAAGAATTCCGAGGGCATGGATATGGCTAAAAATAAAGTCCCTGGTTTTTCATTTCGGGACTATGGGTGTTGGCCCATTGATAATGTAGTACGTATTCTGAATGAGCTAGAAAGGATTGATTTTGATGTTTTGCCACATATAAAAATGCATTTAGAGTCTAACGGGGCACCGATCTCCGACAGATTGCTTAGACGTTATGTTCCTACTTTAAGCTCCAGCAACAGTCAAATTAGAAAAATTGCACAAGAATCTTACAAATCCAAATATTTAGGTAAAAATTATGCGGGTTTAGACGGCAGGATTAAGGATAATTCCGGACACAATCTAAAGGCTTTATTGAGTGAGTATGATAGTGCTCGTGGCGCTTTAGGCGCATATATGGCAATAACGTGCAGTTCTTTGTTCACTTTTGAACGCAGACAAATTGCAAATCTTGGAGACTTTTATCCAGACAATTTGGAGGATTTAAATAAGATATGTTCTGCGATCCTTAGTGCGTCCAGCCGTGGCCTAATCGGGGCAAAAGACATACTCAGGCAGTTGGTAATAATGGCGTATATCGAAACTCACTTGCTCGGTGAAAATCACGAGTTGAATGAGGCGGAAGATGGCACGCATGCTGAAGTTGCCGAGGTGCTTGGTTGACGGGTTTTTTGTTTGGTGGCTATACTACGCGAGCTTCTTTGGAGTTTTGCCATCTTAGCTCAGTTGGTAGAGCGGCACACTCGTAACGTGCAGGTCACCGGTTCAATTCCGGTAGATGGCTCCATTAGATTTTAGTAGGATTTTTCTTGACCTTTAGCCAGAAAAACGTTAAAAGTATCGCGCAAAATGCCACTTTAGCTCAGCGGTAGAGCAACCGCCTTGTAAGCGGTAGGCCGTCGGTTCAAATCCGACAAGTGGCTCCAGAGTTCCAGTTGACAATTACTCATTTTTGACGTATAATTTCGTTGTATTAAATTTAACCTTTGATCTCATGGTAGATAAACTAGTGGATTGTGAACCAGTAACAGACGAGCCAAGCCAAAGCGATATTGCAATGGCCGTGTTAGCTCGGTCATCAATAGCTGATGTTCCAAATGGAGCCCAGGTAATTGTTATGAAAAGCCCGGGGTTCGATAAACCTTTAAGTGAAGAAGGACAGTCGGAATTACCAGATTTTGACCCTCGTAAATGGCGTGCAGGTAATAGAGTTTGTCGTGTTCATGTTTACTCTCCTGGTCAAATTACATTGAATGGCGTCTCGTTGCCATCTAGGCAGGATTTAGACCAACCAGACTTAACGCTTGATGAAGGGGATTTGAGTATGGATGGTGTGCGATATGTATATTATTTTTCTCCAAATTGGAATGGTACGTTTAGCCAAACAGAAGCTGACGTAAGGACTTCCTTGGATATAGCGTCTGGTATTACAGCTGAAGAAGCAAAAGAAACATTGTGCTTCCATTCTTAGTTTGAGCTTAGTTTATGCCACTTATCAGTCTAAGTAAACTTCCCTTCTGTGCTTTATAGAAAGCACCATCAGGATTTTTATCCTACTTCCATCTTCGTCTACGTCAAAAAGCACTCGATAATCACCAATTCTAAAACGGTATTCTCCTAAGCTTGAATTCGTGAGTTTTTTGGCAAATTGCAAAATGTCTTCCTGCTTTGAGAAAAAATCCATTTTCTTCAAAATGCGCTTTGCAACTTGTGGATCCAGTTGCCTCAAATCCCTTACCGCATTCTTTGTGTACTCAAATCGAAACATAAGTCTTAGTTTAAGCCAAACTCTGCCATAAGAGCCTCATGGGAAGTGGTTTCCCCGTTTTTAGCTTGTCCCCTGGCTTCTTCGATATCTTTCCTTAAAATTTCTATGAGTTCATCTTCCTCCTGCAGTGGGCTCACCTCAAAGACTGGCTTTGAGTGGTACATCACAATATATCGAATATTTTCTTTACGAGCCTCTTTCCAAAGAGATGTGATGTTTTGACGGTACTCCTTGATGCCGATGATTTTTGTGGTCATATCGTGTAATTATTAGAACAAAAGTGTACACTTTGAGACTTTCTCGGTCAAGTTACAAGTTTTTTGATGGGTCCTAGCGAGGGAATAAGTAAAGCTTAAAACGTATAGTGTTTATATAAACTATACATATAACATACATATGTGGGCGCATCGTAATTTTTTGAAAGCGCATATAATCAACTTAGGCGGTCACAAGTTTTCGATCAGTTGTGGCTCCATTTTGTGTGTAGTTGTGGTAGAATGCCGGCTATGGAAATCCAAAAAAATCATTTACTGGCGCCTTACTCGACCTACCAGATTGGCGGAAATGCTGATTATTTTTTAGAAGCAAACACGGCACAAGAAGTGGTTGATGGGCTTAAATTCGCAAAAGAGGATGGTTTAAAAGTCGTGGTTTTTGGCGGAGGAAGCAATATTTTGTTTGATGATTCGGGTTTTCGCGGGCTTGTGGTGCGCGTGCGGTCTTCCGGTTTGCATGTGGAAGGCGAGAGGATTTTTGCAGATGCGGGCGTAAGCATGGCAAAACTTGTAAAATTAGCGGAAGAATCATCTTTAACAGGTTTGGAAGCGTGGAATGGCCTGCCTGGAACGGTTGGTGGCGCAGTGCGTGGAAATGCAGGCTGTTTTGGCACAGAAATTAAAGATGTGCTCGAAAAGGCGACTTTGTACATGCCCGAAGAAAAGTCTGCGAGTTTACAGGTTGGCGAGTCTGCCCGGGCAAAAATTAAAGAGGTTACAAAAGATTTTCTGGATTATGGCTACAGATCTTCATTTGTAAAAAGTCACCCGGGAGTAATTGTTTTGTCTGCCGTATTTTTGCTAAAAAAAGGTGACTCCCAAGAAATCCACAAAAAAATGATGGAAACGGCAAAAAATCGCATACTAAAACAGCCAGCTGGCCCCTCTACAGGTTCGTTTTTTAAAAATCCTGAAGGCGCAAGTGCCGGCAAGTTGATTGAAGACTGTGGACTTAAAGGCAAAATTATCGGCAAGGCGCAAATATCACCTATGCATGCCAACTTTTTTATGAACCTGGGTGGAGCAAATTCCAAAGATATAATCGCCCTTGCAGAGCTTGCGGAAAGCCAAGTAAAAGAAAAGTTTGGAATTACTTTGGAGAGAGAAGTTGCGGTTATTGAGAACGCATAGTATAATTCCCCTTGAAATTTGCTAACCCCACGCTATGAAAGCATTTATTTCTTCTCCAATATTCCGCGAACTTTTGATCTTTGCAGGAGTACTTGGTCTCGCAGTTACGGTTTCTTCTGTTTTTGCAGAACCAACACTTGCAACATCATTAATTGATTCTTCAGATAACATCGATGCGGTTTCTTCCGCAACAGGTGGAGAAGGCTCACTCAAAGATTTTGTACAAAACATTTTAAATTACTTCCTTGGTTTCCTTGGATTTGTAACTGTAATCATGGTGATTTACGGAGGTGTGCTTTACGTAACTTCCGCCGGTAACGATGATAACGTTGGAAAAGCTAAAAAGATTCTTCTTTACTCTGTTATTGGAATAATGATGATTCTTGCATCTTACGCATTTGTGAACACCATTCTTGGTGCTGCACTTGGAGGAGGAAGCACAGGCGGAACAACAAGCGGAACTGTAAGCTGAGTCCTTGTGACTAATCGTGATCTTTAAAAGCCCGTTCGTAAGAGCGGGCTTTTTGTTTGGCCTATAATCTCTCCGATGCTTCGGTTGGTAGCCCATTGATTCGGCTGGAATCCAAAATAGAATCCACTTTCATCCAGCTACGATTATCATGACCGAACTTAAAGGCCCAACCCATTTCTTTTGAAGATCCGTGCCCAAGATGTGCGCGTAAAAACACATCGCTTTTGCCTGCGGAAGGATTTTTTAACACGGAGCTTACAACGGCAAAAGTCGCTTTGCCCGGTACTCCCAAAAATCCAGAAGAAGTTGTTTCTGTGCTCAAAAACATCCTGAATCGTAAATCTTCATCCACAAATTTTTCTCCATAGCCAACTTGGCTTAAGAAGTCGATTTTATCGCCTGTAACTTTGTAAAGTTTCCAGTCCATTGGGGTCGCCGATAAATCCAAACCGGATGATTTTACGGACATCGTTAAATAGCGGAGCGTGTAAGAAGAATCGGAATCAACGGAAAATCTATAAACCTCGGCTTGCGTGCCGTAAGAAATAGTTGCGCTTTGTTCGGCCGTGCTCACCGTGATGGACGGCAAATCAAGCACAGACGCGCTCCCAAAATTTGCATAAAACGGACCATTTGCACAGGCATAAGAAACACCCACAACCAACCCTGTTACAAGGATTGAAGCAGAAATCCATTTAAGACCTTTAAGCGAATAGTTAAAGCGTGGCATTGGCGTATTTGGCGTGGCTTTTAGCGTGGGATAGCCAAACTATACGAGAGCCTTTGGCTATGCGCAAGAGTCTGGTAAAATCTAGCCTCTAGCCGTAGCAATCAAACAATGGATTTATTCGCCGGTCTTAACGACAAACAAATTGAAGCTGTAAAAGCAGTGGATGGGCCTTTACTCATTATCGCCGGAGCTGGTTCTGGCAAAACCCGCGCTCTAACTCATCGAATTGCATATTTGATAAAAGAAAAAGGCACCAGGCCGGGTAATATTTTGGCTGTAACTTTTACGAATAAGGCAGCGGGCGAGATGAAAAATAGAATTTCAAATCTGCTCGGCACAGAAAATGAAATGCCAACGGTTGGAACTTTCCATGCAATTTGTGTGCAGATTTTACGAAAACACATTCACCTGCTTGGCTATGAAAATAATTTTGTAATTTACGATTCGCAGGATCAAGTTGCTCTGATGAAGAGCCTAATGCGTGAACGCGGAATAGACGAAAAACAAACCAATCCAAAGGCGGTACTCTCAAATATTTCACAGGCAAAAAATGAGCTTATGGGCCCGGATGATTACGCTCTGCACGCACACAATATGTTCACGGAAAAAGTTGGCGAGCTATACAAGCCTTACCAAAAACAACTTGCTTTAAATCAGGCGCTCGATTTTGACGACATCCTCTCCAAAACGGTTGCGCTTTTTGAAAAATTTCCGGAGATTTTGGACTCTTATCAGGAGCGTTTTCGCTATATTTCCGTGGATGAGTACCAGGATACAAATCATGCACAGTACCGCATTGTGGAGTTGCTGGCGCAAAAATATCGCAACATTTGTGTAATTGGCGATCCGGACCAAAGTATTTATTCTTGGCGTGGCGCTAACATGCAAAATATTTTGGATTTTGAGAAAGACTACACCGAGGCACTTGTTATAAAACTGGAACAAAATTATCGTTCAACAACTGTGATATTGGATGCGGCTCATGCTGTGATACAAAAAAATATGCATCGTAAGGAAAAGAGGCTTTGGACTGAGCGCGAGGGGGGAGAAAAAATCAATATTTTAAAATCGCGTGATGAGCGAAGCGAGGGGGAAAATGTGGCAATGGCAATTATGAACCATGTTAGGATGCAAGAGGCAAAAGACTACCGCGGGTTTGCGGTTCTTTACCGTACAAATGCTCAGTCCCGCGTGCTTGAAGAAACGTTTATGCGCTTTGGAATCCCGTACAAAATTGTTGGGAATGTTAAGTTTTATTTACGCAAAGAAATCAAAGATATAATTGCGTATTTGCGCGTAATTAATAATCAACAAGATAGTGTAAGTTTGCTTAGAATAATCAATACGCCGGCCCGCAAAATCGGTCCAAAAGCAATTGAGGATTTACAAAACGAAGCCAATGCAAGAGATGTAAGTTTGTTTACTGTAATGAAATCTTCAGACAACAAATCGGTTGAAAAATTTGTAAAACTCATTTTGTCTTTCCAAAAAATCGTACAGGAGTTCACCGTTGCAAACACAATAAAACAATTGATTGTGGCGTCCGGTTACAAGGATTTTCTTTTGAGCGATAAAACTTTGGATGGGGAGGCCAGGTACCAAAATATACAAGAATTAATTACGGTTGCAGACAAATATTCTGCGCTTGAGCCGGAAACTTCGCTCGGGGTGTTTTTGGAAGAAATAAGTTTGATGACGGACCTGGATGGCCTTTCCGACGAGCAAAATGCAGTGACTTTAATGACTTTGCACAGTGCCAAAGGTCTTGAATTCCCCGTTGTATTTATAACCGGACTTGAGGAAGGAATTTTTCCACATTCACGCAGTCTTTTTGAACCACAGGAACTTGAGGAAGAGCGCCGTCTTATGTACGTTGGTATGACCCGCGCAATGGACAATTTGTACTTGCTTTATGCGAGCCAGCGCATGCTTTACGGCGAATTTAAACAGAACGTTCCTTCCCAATTTTTGTTAGATATCCCGGAGGATTTGATTTTAGGTTTTGATGCGGTGAGTGGGCAAACTTATGAACGTGGCGGAAGTGCAAAAAAACTCGATGTGGAAGATTTGGGCTACCGTCCAATTCCGGTGGAGAATGATTATGTGGATATGAACCAAGCGGACAATTTTGCATTCGATGAATTTGCACCGGACCAGGCGGTTGAGCTTTGTGATGGCGACCGTGTTTTACATAAAACTTTTGGTGAAGGCGTTGTGATTAAAGTCCAAGGCGGAATAGTAACAATTGCTTTTAAAGAGAAAAAAGCCGGCACGAAAAAACTCGCACTTTCAATCGCACCTTTAAAGAAGTTGGATTAAGGTCTGAACGTGCAAACTTTAATCCACTTTAAGGCTCTGTATGATTTGGTCTATCTCTTTTAGGCGGTCTTCCGTGAGCGTTTTGTTTATAATCGTCATTTGGTATATGTCCAAAGAATCACCAATTTTTATACCGCAATAACTAGTATCAGCAATGCTTTTGCATGCAACGGTAAAACCATCCGGATTTTTTGGGAGGATAATATAGCCGTCTGCCAAAAGTTCATCGAAACTTTCTTCCATCTTCGCCTTATTAAACTGCATTCCACCGCTGGCGCCCAGGTCGAATTGAATTGAGTAAACTCCACTCTCGGTAAATGTCCAGCCGGAAGGAATTTCAACATAAAAAGGCAGGGCCTCCATTGGCACGGTTAAAAATTCGTCTTTAATCGTAGAAATTTCGGGCACAGTTGTGGTGTCTACTTCAACGGTTGTGCATGCAAGAAGCAAAATTGCCATCAAAAAAAATGTGCAGGTAATAAAAATTGATAGAAAGTATTTTGTGATTTTCATAGAAATATTATAGCTAAATAAAATAAAAAAGTTTATAGCTTGAGGGGATTGGGATGGCAGGCTTTTGGCTCGTACCATCCCATAAGCTCTTTTGCAGTGCGCCGGATCTAAAGACGGTCTTCTGCCAGTGGTGATTAAAGATCTGGAGGTGAGCCACGTAGCGTGAGCCACGTGGTAGGCCAAACAGCTTGTTTAAGCACCAAGACTTTTTAGCGTCTTTGTCTTCTTCTATTCCACTTCAACCGTGAAAACCTCACCCGTATTCACGAGGTGATCGCACTCGGCCTCCATCCAGTACACATAGGTGGTTGGATCCTGAAGCGTCTTCTCGTACTCGGCGTACCATTCGTCGTGACCGGCGTCGTCGACCTCCATCTGGAAGTCGTAGACCTGGGCGTCGTTTGGGTTCACGATTTTGAGAGTCACTTCGGGCTCATCTTCACAGTGGACAAGGGTTGCCCACTCGAATTCGGTCTCGTTGGCCTCACCGCTTGTGGGTGAGATTTCGTAGAGTTCGAACTCGGGAACTGAGCCATGTCCATCGTTGTCCACTTCGATCTGGTAGCCGTCTTCGGAGTCACTGTCACCACCGCTGTTGGCGATGATGGTGAACTCGTAGTCGATGGGGTCGCGGAGCGTCTTTTTGTAGAAGAAGACGTAGGGATTGTCGTTTTTGGCGGATTCCATGGAAAACTCATAGTCCACGTTGTCATTGGGATTGTTGATCACCAGCGTAACGTCGGGCTTGGAGTCTGTGGATTCCACAACGGCGATCCAAACGAATTCGGTGTCGTCTTCCGTTCCGTATCCGGGAGATGCGTAGGCGAGAGAGATGTTGACGTTTCCACTTCCGTGATCGTCATCATTGTAGTCGCCGGTGTCGTTGTCGTAAGAGCCATCGTCCACGGGGGTGTAGGTGCCGGGGTAGCCATCGCAGTTTTCGACGCCTTCACGGTTGTACCAGCATCCCGTGCTCATGTCCGTTCCGGAGAGCGGAAGAGGAGGGAAGCCTTCGCCGTTTTGATAGACGGCCAGGTGCAGGTGGGTTCCGGGATGAGTTTGGCACGCGGTACCACGGCAGTTGCCGGAGTTGCCAACGGCGCCAATTGCGTCCGCTTTAGAGACCTCGTCGCCTTCGCGCACATAGATCTCGGAAAGATGTCCGTACCGGCTCACAATACCATCCACATGCTCGATGAGGATGTTGTTGCCGTAGCCTTGATCGTACGAACCTCCATCGGTTCCGGTGCGGAGCACACGTCCATCCATGATGGGGAGAACGTGATTTCCGTACATGTCGCAGGAGTTCTGGGCAAAGTCCAGAGCGTAGGTGTCGTCGCCGTACTCGAAGTTGTAGTTCTTGTGAGTGCCGGTGTAGTTGTCTTCGTTGGAGCCGTAGCCCTGGGTGAGGATGTAGTAGTCACCGGAGGGGAAGGGGAGAGTGAAATCCCACGCACCGCCTGCGCCGTTTTCGGAGTAGCTCTCGAGTGGTTCACAGTCGGGACAGACCGGACTGTCGTACACAGGGGGCTTGCACCCGAAGAAGGTGAAGAGGAAGAGCAGGATGAAGAGGACCATTCGGTCCGTGGTGTTGCGCATTTTGACCTCCTTTTGGGGTTTGCTTGCGCGGGGTTGAGGGGAACAAAAAATCAAAGAACAAGAAAGTAGCCAAAATCTAAACCATAGACCTTGCGAAAATCCTGAATTTTTCCTTAAATTTTTCTTAAGAACAAGCCGTAGTGCAACGTAGGCTAGACAAGAACGTGGTGCAAACCACAACAAAAGAAACCTGGGCAATATTACATGGCGAAGCCGTGACTATTCAGCTAAAATGAACCGGCTTTTAATCAAAAACAGATGAAACATCAAGGCTCCATAGTTAGAGCGATTGCCTTCCTTGTAATAGGTGCTCTTTTAGGTTGGCAAACCAACGCGGTCTATACAAACGAAAACGATCAAAACGACCAGACTTTTGCACAAAGTGATTCGGAAGAATCTCTAAGTATGGGCCTTTTTTGGGACGTTTGGCAGACGATCCAAAGTGACTACTTTGACTACCAAGAAGTGGATGCACAAAGCCAAGTTTATGGAGCAATTGCAGGCCTTGTTTCCGCGCTTGACGATCCATATTCGGAATTCATGGACCCGACTGAAACCACAGAATTCAATAATAGTCTTAACGGCGAGCTTGAGGGGATAGGTGCGGAACTTACCGTAAAAGATGGCAAGTTGGTGATAGTTTCCCCACTCAAAAATTCTCCCGCAGAATTAGCCGGCCTTTTGCCCGGTGACCACATCTTCTTAATCAATGGGGATCCAACCAGCGAAATGACCATTTTTGATGCTGTTATGGCAATCCGTGGGGAACAGGGCACGGACGTTACGTTAACGATTTTGCGAGGGGAAAGTGGCGAGCCTCTTGAATTCACAATTACAAGGCAAGAAATCCAAGTGGAAAGCGTTGAATTGACCTACATCGAAGAAGCCGGCAAAAATATTGCTCACCTCTCTATTTATCAGTT
Organism: Candidatus Altimarinota bacterium; assembly: GCA_041658345.1. Classification (GTDB taxonomy): domain Bacteria; phylum Patescibacteriota; class Gracilibacteria; order UBA1369; family 2-02-FULL-48-14; genus JBAZYV01. Next base: position 12,002 of record JBBAAK010000011.1, on the reverse strand, counting down.
TGGGGACGACACTACAAATGAATTCACAAAAGCTGTGCAAGACATTGAACTTAAGAGCCCGGATGGATTGATTTTGGATTTGCGAATGAACGGCGGGGGTTATTTGGACGTTTCCATAGAGATGCTAAGTGAGTTTTTTAAGGAGGAAGTAACTGCAGTGATTGTTAAACACAAGAACGAAATTAGCGAGACCATGAATACCTCGGGTGGTGGACAGCTAACAGAAATTCCAATGGTAGTTTTGATAGATGCCGGCTCCGCCTCCGCCTCAGAAATTGTTGCCGGGGCACTCCAAGATTATGCACGTGCAAAAATAATGGGCGAGCAAAGTTTTGGTAAAGGTAGTGTGCAGGAACTCAGCAATTTGAGTGACGGATCAAGTTTGCGCCTTACAATTGCAAAATGGTTTACCCCAAACGATCGTACGATAGATGAGCTTGGTATCACCCCGGACATTGTGATAGAAATGGAGCCTCCTACAGATGAGAATCAAGAGGATTTGCAGTTAAACACGGCCGTAGATTATTTATCCACGCTTTAAAATGAGTAAAGTTTTGCTTTGTATTTTGGATGGCTTTGGACACGGCAAAGACTATGCTGGCAATGCAATCACTCGTGCAAAAACACCTTTTTTGAAAGAGCTTTATAAAAAATATGATTGGACTTTGCTTAAAGCCTCAGGCGTTGACGTTGGAATTCCAAAAGGCAATCAAGGCGGATCGGAAGTGGGCCATTTAACAATCGGTGCGGGGCGAATTGTGATGCAATCTCTCCTGGAAATAGATACAGCAATTAAGGATGGTGCATTCTTTAAAAAGAAAGAACTTTTGTCCGCAATCACACACGCTAAAAATAAAAATTCAGCACTACATATTTTGGGTATGATTTCCGATCAAGGCGTCCATTCCGATTTGGATCACTGTCTTGCCTTAATCACACTCGCAAAAAAGCATGGCTTAAAAAATGTCTACATCCATGCAATTACAGATGGCCGTGATGTTGCGCCAAAAAGCGCCACAAAGTTTATAAACATTCTCCAAAAACACATCAAAAAAGAGGGGGTTGGCAAGATTGTGACTTTAATAGGCAGGTACTATGCCATGGACCGCGATCAAAATTGGGACCGCACGGATACGGCCTATAATCTATACACAAAAGGCAATGGAGAGGCAGAATCAGATCCAAAAAAAGCAATTGCCCGAGCTTACAAAAATGGGCTGGAAAGTGATTACTATTTAAAGCCGATTTTGCTCAACGAAAATGGGATAATCCATAAAAATGATGCTGTGATATTTTTTAATTTCCGCACTGACCGCGCAGGCCAATTAACAGAAAGGTTTTTAAGTAAATTAAAACCGTATTTTGTGGCTTTTGGTCCATACACGGAAAAAGCGCCGGTTGTTTTCCCCGAACAAAAAGTAAAAAATAATCTAGGTTCTGTGTTGGAAAAAAACGGGCTCAAGCAACTCCGCATAGCTGAGACGGAAAAATTTGCACATGTTACTTTCTTTTTAAACAGCCAAGAAAAAGATCCATTTAAGGGTGAGGATAGAATTTTGGTGCCATCGCCAAAGTGCCCGTCTTATGCGGATAAACCGCAAATGTCCGCCCCCGGCATCACAGAAAAACTCATCAAAAATCTTAATAAAAATTATGATTTTATAACGCTCAATTTTGCAAACCCCGATCTTGTTGGCCATTCCGGCGATTTTAAAGCTACGGTAAAGGCTATAGAAGTTGTGGACGAATGTTTGTCTAAAATAATTCCGGTAGCACTCAAAAACGGCTACACCATTTTAGTTACCGCCGACCATGGTAATGCGGAATACAAAATCTACGAAAAAACAGGTGGGCCTTGCCCCTCGCACACGGTGAATCCCGTGCCATTTATTTTTGTGCCAAGTTGTGCGCACGCACAGCCTTCTACCCATGCACACCTCAAGAAATCCTCCCACAGCAAAGCGACCGGAGGGCTAAAAGATATTGCCCCAACAATCCTCCACCTCATTGGCGTAAAAGTACCAAAAGAAATGACAGGAAAGTCGCTTGTGGAAATCTAGCCAGTGACTGATCCCTTTTTATGAAGGCTGAAGCACAGGCTCTTTAATCTTTTCTTCGGCTTCTGGGTCGATTGCAAGTATAATTGCACTATCCAAGATCTCCGCGATGTCTTTTGCAGGAAAACTGCGTTTGGCCCATTCAAAAGGCCAGATTTTTTTGGAAACGTCGATTGTGGCCAGAGCGTTGCCAGCCGGATCAAAAGAAAAATCACGTAACCTGCCGAGTTTTTTGCCGGATTTTGAGACGATTTTTTTGCCATTCAAAAAAGTGCGTTTTATTCCGTAAGATTGAATCCGTAAAACGTCCCATGGAGAAACCAAGGCTTCTTCGTCGCTAACTTGTATGGATTCGTTGCCCCATTTTTGTATGTCCGTTGGTACTAAAATCTTGCCAAATCCAACCAAAAATCCAATTATTTGGCCCGTTTCCGGGTTAACAAATGCGCCATTAATGTGGCCGAGCGATTTTTTATCCTCTCCTGCTATTATTGGAAGTGACGAAACTGTGGAAAAGTATTTTTGCATGCTGTACTTAATATAAACCCGTGGTGGGTTTAAGCCAAATTTGTGGGAAGAATCTTGGGGTCCTACGCCTGGTTCGATTATAGGAATTGTAAAAATCCTCTAAATCTGCTATAATTACTAGATTTAAACAAAAATAAATGTCCACAACGCTTAGTGAGGTATTAATGCTTGCAAGGGAAACTGAGGCTTTAAGTGAGTCGCAATTGACTCGTATTTTGGAGCTTGCCCCAAGGATGAGCGCCGGCGATTTGGAACAGCTTAAAACTACGCTTTTGAACATTCAAAATGAAGAAATCAAGGAAATGAAAAGGAAACTTGAGATTTTTAAAACCGCAAGCGCCTACCAAGAGGAATGGAAGGCCGATTCCGCCCGTGAGAAGCTCCAAACTGTAGAAAACGACGACCACCGCCAGGCCACCAAAACGGCGGACAACTTAATTCATAATTTATAGGATATGGGAGAAATACAAAAAGATAATGCACCATTGCAAAATTTGCGTGAATATGAGGACCTTGCGAGCAAGATAAATACCTCTGGGAAAAGATATGCTCCTGAATTCTTGCAACATTATGAGGATGTAAATCCAAAAGGATATGCTGAACTTGTTGATGCAGTACAAAATGATAAAAAGAAAGTAATCGCCGAATCTCGTAAATCTCTTGATGGACTTTTGGCTTCACTCTCCCTTGAAAATACTAGCAAATCTAGTGAGAAAGAGCCCGGTACGCTTTTAAATGAAATTTTAGATGTTTGGCCGACAGATACTGAATGGATATCTTTTTTGCAGGATGTTCGTGGTAATGGGTTGCCCTCTCGGTCAATTTATGAATTATGGGACAAACAAGATGATAGGAATCAGGCTACTAAAATATTGGCCCATACCGGCAATAGTATTACGCAATTTGAGGATGAGTACGGTGCTAATCCACAAACATTTGCTGAACCTGTAAGGTGGTTAAAAATGGTGATGCGTAAACTAAAGAGGAAAAAACTCGTTAATAATGCACATGCAATTGTTGCTGAGAAAAAAATGTCAGAACAAGTAATAAGCACGGCACCAAAGCCTGTAACTGTAAGATTGATGGATCCAAATAGGCCACTTGAAAAATCCCTCACGCTTGAAGAAGGCTTAAAACGTGGATTGATTTACCAAGATCTGAGTGATGATCAATACTATCCGACCTATGGTCATTATTGGTTATATCCGAATAGTAAAGATAATTATGCCGTTGGCAGAAAAAACAATATTAAGCCTGGTGCCGATATTGATGATCCTGATAGAGAAGAAGGAGTCATTCCTGCAAGGGATGCTGAAGAGAGTCGTGATATTGTAAAAGAAAAGGCAATCAATAGGCCTGAAAATTTTGCAAAAGTCTTAAAAGCAAATCCTACGAAATATTTGAATCCTGCGGTTGCTGGCGATTTAATCGGCAAAGAGTTTACTATCAAAATAGATGAGTCAGATAGGGATGGATACGAATACAGTAGAATCGAGCAATTTGTAGGGCCAAAAGGTCAAAGCTTGATTGAATTAGAACATCCTGAAGAGTATCAATTAAAAACTAAGGTAGATGGCAAGGAAGTAGTGTGCGCGTGGGAGGATGGTAGTTGGTGGTACGACAAAATTAGTGATTTAGGTGTGAAAACACATAAACGTCTACTGGTTGAATATGGAGAAACTAAGTTTAAGGTGGAGAAAAAGTCTGTAGAGGTTGTGAAAGTAGTTGAGACAAAGGAACCGGCAGAAACGGTGGTAGCAGTAGTTCCCCCACCCAGTGCGGTAGCCGTCGTCGAAGAGGGAGAGATGGATCCCGGCTTGTCAAAGAAAGAAATTGAAGAAATTGCAAAGCTTTCTACTGAATTTTATGACGTGTCGGGAGTTGACGTAATACGTAAAATAAAAGCTTTAAAAAAAGCCTGGCCGAGATATTATAAGGAGAAGGGGGCTTCTACATTAAAGAATAGTGATGAAGTCTTTGCTAATCTCATGGGACAAGAAACTGCGCTTATTGAAGATATAGAAAAATTTACAACAAAGCTCGGTAAAATATCTGTGACAACTAATGCTGGAAAAAAATCATTGGCCAAACTTAAGGAGCATTCAGGTAGAGCACTCGTTGCACTTCAAACTCATAAGAAGGCTCAGGTACTCAATAAAGATGTGATGGTAGCCATCAAAACGCCCCCACGGAATGGCTCCTCCGTTGAGGGAACTGCCTAATTCCAAACCGCACGTTGACCTTAGGGGGAAGATTGAATATACTTCGCCGTGCTTCGGGGTATAGCACAGTTGGCTAGTGCGCTCGGTTTGGGACCGAGAGGTCGCAGGTTCAAGTCCTGCTACCCCGACCATTGACATTATTGCTGTTCTATGCTTTAATCGTGTCCTTTAGGCTAAATTATGGCAGAAAGACATGAGTCAATATATGAAGCTACATGCCTTGTCGAACTTCGCGAGAAATTTCGTGATAAAACTGTGTTGATGATTGATCTGGATGGTGTGCTACGTGGTACTCCCGATGATGCAGAAGCTGCAGATCCAAAAGCAATCCTCGCACTACGTGAACTGGTAAAGGTGGGCTACACTCTCACTCTTTGGACTCAAACTGAGAACCGTGATGGGGATGTAGACAGATTTTTGGATAGCAATGAACTGAACCCATTATTTGATTTAGTCGTTTGTCTTGAAGACCATGAATTGTTAGAGCCTGCTCAACGTGATGCTTATTTAGCTGCTCTCGACTCTGCTACTTGGCTTGATGATGAGACCCGAGCTGGCTTTAACGAATATTTGGATGAACTCTTGAAGCATAAGGGAGTCCTTCCACCGAAAACACCTCATTTCATTTTTGAACGTTGTGGGATTATTGATGATGGCGCAGCTATTTGGTGGACGCGTTTCTCAGCAAGTGTGCGTGATCTTACTCGTAGACAATCAGGACAATCTCCTTACCACTGGTTTTATGTCCGAGACTCACGTATGCCTCATACGCAAACCGATGAACATTATTTTGGGCCTTCGTGGATAGATAGGATTAAAAGAGAATTCCCCCTAAAGTCTTAACTCAAGGCGTTGTGAAGTTTGTTCTGAATAAAACCTATTCCCACGCACACCTCTTTTCAGGGCTGTGGTCATCGTAACGTAAAAGCACCTCCCAAAAGTTCTAGAAGCACGCTTCTACCCCGACCAAGATTTTTAGTTTCTATGTAGTTTCCTTTTGTGGAAACTTTTTTGCCAGTCTCTGTTTCGAGTTGTTTCCGAGCGTTACCGGCGATGTGTCCACCTTTGTGTGCGGATTTTTTGTTCTCCTGAAAGCCTTGAGCGTCGTGGGTTCTGGCGATTTCTGTAGTTGAAGCTTCACCAAGCATACCAAAAATAAGTTCCAAATCAGTCATGTGTTCACGCAAGTTCTCTCTTTTATGCGGTCGTACCCAACCTTGGCAAGTCATCTCTTAAACGGTTCCGCTTTTTTGGAAGGAATGGATTGGATGATGCGGAAAATTGTTTCTGTATTTGCGCAATCAGTTTCTCTCATTTTCCCGTCAGGAGCTTCTAATTTCAACTGTCCGATTTTTTCGGACACTTCGAGATATCCTTCATTAATAAGTTTCTTCTTCAGATCATTCCAGTATTTTCTTGCCCTAATGTTATCTGTTAAAATTTCCATGCGGTAAGTCCTGACAAAAACCTGAATTCTTTTTTGCACATGCTATAATGGTAATGCCTTACTTTGATTTTTATGAAAAAATTCTTACTTTTGATTTTGGTGATTACCGGGTGCGGTTCCAATGGACTGGATGAATCTGCAAAAATGATTGCTACTGCCTCCAGCGAGGTTGATGGGCGAGGCGGATATTTTGCTGTGGATGGCGATAGCGATACTTTTTGGTGCGTGGATGAAATCGAGAACACCATACCTGTTCTTACTGTGATTTTGCCGGAGGAAAAATCACTTAAAAATGTGACTTTTATGCCGGGGCCAAAGGAGTTTGGCAGGCCGAATATTGTGGAAGTTTGGTACGATTCGCAGGCGGAAGCACTTGGGGAACTACATTTTACCGATACGGATGGTGAGCAAAGTTTTGAGATGCCGGAAGATGCGGTTACGGCGGTTAAGTTCAAATTTATGCGGTCTTTTGCGGGTACTTATGGCAATGCGCAAACTTGTGTGGCGGAAATTGATTTTGATTAAGTTAAGTAATTTCTCCTAGAAATCACTGGTTTACCACTTTCCATTTCAAGTTGTTTACGAGCGTCTCCAGCTATTTTGCCTCCTTTTTTTGCTACTTTTTTGTTCTGTTCAAAACCTTGGGCATTTGTACTACGTGCAATCTCAGTTGTAGATGCTTCGCCGAGCATACCAAATATAAGTTCTAAATCGGTCATGTGGTCACGCAAATTTTCTCGTTTTAGGCCTTTTAAATTTTTGTATTCGCTTGGTGTTACTCCAAAAGTTGCCTTGGAGATTTCCGCCGTTAGTATGGCGTAATCGCTTCCTCTTTGTACTCCTCGTTTATGCCATTCGTCTGTAAGTTCTTCGCGAATTGCAATGCCACGCATGCGTTTTTCTATCCATGCCTCGCTGTAGCCTTTTGCTTTATAAATTTCACGAGCGCGTTTTGTTGCCAACTCTGGATCTTCAATCTCTTGGATGCGTTCATAACCAACTTTTGCAAGCCATCTTTTAAACGGTTCTGCTTTTTGAGAAGGTATAGATTGAATAATGCGAAAAATCCCTTCTGTTTTAGCGCAAAGCATCTTTTGTTTGCCTCCATCTGTAAATACTTCAAGGGTATGTACAAGTTGTACCCACCCTTTAGCTAATTCTGGATCGCGCAATTTCATGCGTTGAATATATTGTTTTGGATCGCTTGAATCAATAAGCGCAAAAACAACATCTTCAATCACAAACCACCATTCGTTATCGTGGAGTGTTTTTCTTATGGTTTTGCCTTCAAAAAGTGCAATTTTATTGTTTTTTGACATGCATTTATGTTGGCATGGAAGCAAAGTATTTGCAATAAACTGCTGTCATCAGTGGCTGATGACAAAAATCTTAAATTTTTCTTCCAAGAATTTTGTATGCGGTTTTGAGCATCAGTTTTTCGTCTTTTTGTGTTTCGTGATCAAAGCCAAGGAGGTGGAGTAGCCCGTGTGTAAATAGAAACTTGAGCTCTTCTTTTAAGGGTTGGCCAAGTTCTTTTGCCTGCTCTTTTGCGCGCTCAACGGAAATCACTATTTGGCCGAGGGAATCGCCATCTGCAAAGCCAAAAGAAAGCACGTCCGTTGGGCTGTCTTTTTGGCGATAGAGTTTGTTTAATGCGTGGATTTCTTTATTGTCCGTAAGCAATAATTCAACTTCTTTTTTTTGAGTTTTAACAAAGTTGGGAATGCTTTTTACAACGTCTTGGAAAAGCGTTTTTGGCGCTGGCGAGGACGTGGAATTTACGTAAATAAGTTTCATAAGGCGTTGTAGTTTTGGCTTAAAGTTTCAAAATCCAAGTCGGTCATTTCCCAATATGGATAAATTGCTATGCCGTCTATGTTTTTTATATTACTACGAATGTTTTGGACCGCGCGAGTAAATCCTGCTATGCCGGTAGAAAGATTTTCCGTGTCTTTATCAAAATTTGCACCGGTTTTGTATGCCGGGATGCCAACAAAAAATTCGACCCCATCCGGGATTATTTTTGAAAGTGCTATTGTTTGGGTCTCCACCCACCATTCATAAAGCTTCGGATCGTGAAAACCCGTGTCGTAAGTCATCACTACAATTTGGTCTACAAAATCAGCCGTGCGCTTAACTTGATCGCTAGTCCAATAACTTTCTATTTTGGTGTTGTAAATCTGCGCGATTTTTTTTGTGAGAAAGGACGGTTGCCATTCGTCCATTGCAACAGAAATTTTTACGCCTGGGATTTGTTCGTTGAGTTCTTTAAGTAGAGTAAAAAAATCTTCATCGTCCGCATGAATTGGCTCGATGTCTAGGTGAATGCCATCAAAACCCTGAGTGAGTGTCCACTTTGCGGATGCGATTATTTGGCTACGCACGAGGGGGTTAGCCAGATCAATTTGGCTACGCAAAGCGCCTATCCAAGCAAAGTTTTGGGTAGTCAAAGCCTCCATGGCCAGTGTGTCTATTGAAATGTCGTCTGCGAGGCCTCCTGCTTCTGTTAAAGGGCCAACGTGAAAATATAAATCCGTGACCGGCAAGGGTGAAATGTTTTTATTGAGCGATTCAAAGTCGGCATTGGTGGTTGCAAAAGAATGGCCGAGCCAAAAAGCTATGCGTGGTTCTACTGCGCGAGACTCCAAATGGAAGCCATAAAGAAACCATGCGGTGAGGCAAAATAAAACTGTAAAAGATATGGCGGTTATGCTTATTACCGTGCGCGCCAGCCTTTGTATAATTTTGAACATGACGACAGTATAAAGTAGTGTTGTTTTGGTATCAATCGTGTAGTCAAAGTAGACAGTGGATGATAAGATCCGGTGTAGACAGCTAAGCACCGCCAGTGCAAGGCAAAATCCACTCCACTTCACCCACGCCAACATGAACCTTACAGCCCCAAAGTTTACAATTTCTCGCCAAGATGCGGCCAACATTTTGGATATTTCCACGCGCACCCTTGATAGGTATATTCGTGCAAAAAAACTTTCCATCCGCAAAAAAGGCGGAGGCATTTTGCTTTCTGAAGAAGAAATCCAAAATCTAAAAGTTGCACATTTCCAAAACATGCACGGGGCTTCCCCGGAAAGTGATGAAAGGGCTCACAGGCATGTGGACAGCGTATCATCTAGACAAGCAAAGATTTTTGATGCGGAAACTGGTGAGGTAGAAGAAAATCCGGTTGCAGTTGTGCATGAACAAAAGTCATCAAAGAAAAGCGAGAGAGACCAGGTTTTTGAAGAACTTTATGATTTGTCCAGAAGGGAAGTGCGTGAATATCACAACAAGCTTGAGGCTACAAATTACAGACTTGGGCAACTTGAAACTCAATTAAAACATTCCGTTCCGTTGCTTGAGTACCAAGAAAAAGAGGAGGCAGTACGCGAACAAGAGTTTGTAATTACAAACAAAATTAAGCATCAAGAAGAGACTATGCACATTTTAGAGAGCGAACTTAAAGGCGAAAAATTGAACAAGAATATCTACATTGGTTTGCTGTTTGGCCTTTTGGCATTGCAACCACTGCTTTGGTTGTTCTTGCAAAGCTAAAGAAGGAACTAAAGCGCTACGGCTTATAAAAAGGGGTGACTGAGTGGTCGCTCCTTTTTTTGTGTTGGAGAAAATAGCTCCTACAGTTTTTTTTGCATCATCCCCATAAAGACCCCGAGCATCACAAAGCCAAAAAAGGCTTCGCTCGCAACAAGAATTTTGCCTTCCACACTCATTGGAACTATATCTCCAAGCCCTACGGTTGTAAGTATGATGATTGAAAAATAAAAATAATCAAACCAGTGCGCGTTATGTGGAATCATACGCTGAGATTCCGCCACAATATTGTCCGTTAGCATGTAGGCTAGTGAGATTGTAAACATAAAGGCAAATACTGTGAGTGCCCAGCGAGCAATGCTTGTGCCATAAAGACAGGTTACTTCCAAAAATTTATATTCCAAATAGGAGCCATATTCTTTGTTGAACAGGTATGCGTTTTTGCGAAAGCGCATTTTGCGTTTGTAGGCAAACTCTCGGCTAGACTTAAAATCGTGCTTACGATACAAAAATTCAAGCGAGTTGTAGCAACGTTCCATCAATCTGTAGGAATCTTGAATTTCGCCTTTTGTGAATTTTTTGGCCTCGTTTTTATAGATTTTTTCCTGTTCCAAAAAGTTACTGTCCATTTCTTCAAAAAACTCGAGCGATTCCTCGGTTTCGTGCACAAGTTGTGCCTTTAAATAGCTGACCAATAAGTAATAATAACAAAGCCCGCGTTCCGTGTGATCGTCTGAATTGAGCGCTTTAAGCTCATCTTCGAACACAGGTTTTACCTCCGCGTAACGATTGAAATCTCCGCGTTCTTCGATTTTCCGAATTGCTTCTTGAAAGTCCATCCTTTACATTGTAGCAGATTTCAGGTTAAATCGCAATTATGATAGGTGTGTTTGATTCCGGCTTTGGAGGTCTAACCATACTTAAATGGCTCATTAGTGAGCTACCTGAGTATGATTACGTGTACTTTGGAGATAGCGCCAGGGCGCCTTATGGCAATCACAGCAAGGAGAAGATCTTGGAGTTTACCCGGGAAGGTGTGGAATTTTTATTCAGTAAAGGTGCAAATTTGGTGATTTTGGCTTGTAATACGGCTTCTGCCAATGCCCTGAAGGAGCTACAGGAGGAAATGATAAGAAAACCCGGCATAAAGGACAAAAACGTGCTTGGTGTGGTTGTTCCAATTGCAGAGGCGGTTGCAAAAGAGGCGCGGGATGGCGGAAGGGCTCGCGTTGGCGGGAAAATGAAAGTCGCGGTGATTGGCACCCGAGCGACTGTGAATAGCGATGTTTATTCAATCGAGATAAAAAAGAGGGTGGATGGTGCGACTGTGGTGCAAAAGGCTTGTCCGCTCCTTGTGCCATTAATAGAGGAAGGCTATGCGTTTAAGATGGAAACAAAGCGAATCTTAAAGGCTTATTTGCGGGAACTCAAATTTGGAAATCCGGATGTGCTCGTGCCTGCTTGTACGCACTATCCGATTTTGCAAAAAGATATTGAGCGAATTATGGGAAGGAAAACTTTGGTTTTAAATACCGGGAAAATTGTGGCGGAAAGCTTGAAGGATTATTTAGGAAGGCATGGGGAAATGGCTGACGATGCGTCTGCCCGGGCAGACGTTGGTGGCGATGATTCTGTGCGCGCGCACAAGGTTGGTACGGTTGGTACGGTTGAGTTTTTTACCACAGGGGATCCCGAAAGTTTTAGCGAAATGGGAAGTGTGTTTTTAGGAAAAACGTTTAAGGCGGAGAGAGTGGAGGTTGGGGAGAAATAGACGCTTGGTTTGCATGCTAAACTTATGCCTAGTTTAGGCTTTATATGTTCTTTGTGATGATTTTTGGATGACAAAATGTCCATTGGGCCGTGGCGAAAGATGCATTGATTGATGGTGGCAAGTCCCATTGATTGGTGCCGAAAGGTGAGCACGCACTCACCTGTGAATTTGTCTAGCAGAAATGATGATTTAAACCTGTAAAATGGGGGAATTTTGTGTTAGGATTTGGGCATATTAACAACGATTTATGAACACTAACTTACTTTCTACAACCACCCACGTCACGGATCAGGAACTTTATAGGATGGCCAGAATCTATGGCAAAAGAGCAATATTTTGGAGGAGGAAATTTATGGGGTTACTGCCGGAAATTTCTAAGCGCAAAATTTACGAAAAAAAAGGATTTAATAGCATTTATGAATTTTCTT
>JBBAAK010000010.1:0-31750 GCA_041658345.1 Candidatus Altimarinota bacterium | reverse complement strand
GGATATATTTATACATGGCTAAAATGTGTTGGTTTTAAAGTTGGTTCTTCAAAATTTAACACCTCTTTTAGCCTTACCCTAAAACAAAATCTCCAATTCCTTTAACAAAAAACTGGTGCCTTTTTAGAGCGCAGGGGCTTGCGCCGTTTGCAAAATATAGCGGAATTCACCGCGCGCGGTTTGCGCGGAAACAAATTGAGATTTTGTGAAGGCCTTGCGTTAAGTACGGAATGTTGTGAGGCTCACTCTCGAGAGTGAATTGCTCAATATCCAAACTATTTGTAAAGTGCTGTTTACTCGATGTGCAGTTCTGTTTACTTGATGCGCAGTTCTGTTCGCCCATCGCCTAGCAAGTAGACATCAAAGAAAAATCTTTTAATGTCTACTTTTTATAAAATTTTGGCTTGCAGTAGAAGCCCGCGGGACATAGACTTTTTGCGATTTTCTTAACCCCCCGCATCCATGTCATTGTTTGAAAATACGTTAAAGCAAATCGATAAAGCTTCGAAATTGATGGGACTCCATCCAAACCTTCAGGCCATTATTAGCCATCACGATAGAATTGTGGAAGTAAGCCTTCCGGTTAAAATGGACAACGGAGAACTTAGGATTTTCCAAGGATTCAGGTGCCAACACAATAACATCCGTGGCCCATACAAAGGTGGAATTCGTTTCCATCCACAAGTGGACATGGGTGAGGTTAAAGCTCTATCCGCATGGATGACTATGAAATGTGCGGTTGTTGGAATCCCTTTGGGTGGCAGTAAAGGCGGAATTGTGGTGGATTCAAAAGCACTTTCCGTGCGCGAACTTGAAGCGTTGACTAGACAATATACAGTAGCCATTGCTCCTTTTATCGGGCCTGAAATGGACATTCCTGCACCGGATGTCTACACCACACCTCAAATAATGGCGTGGATAGCCGACGAGTATTCAAAATTACAGGGTAAAAATGTGCTTGGAGTAGTCACCGGAAAACCATTGCCGGTTGGTGGCTCAAAAGGACGAGATGTGGCCACGAGCCAAGGTGGAGTTTACGTTTTGCAAGAATTCTTAAAGGGATATGCAAAACAACCAAGTGAATTAACGATTGCAATCCAAGGATTTGGAAATGCCGGTTCACACATGGCGGAACTTTTGCATGATGCAGGATTTAAAATTGTGGGCGTTTCCGACTCAAAAGGCGGTCTTTACTGTAAGGATGGCTTAGATCCACATCTTGCAGTTACTTGTAAGGAAGAAAAAGGCGTTTTGAGCGCATGTACAATCAGCGGGCAGGGTTGTGAAGTTATTACAAACGATCAATTGCTTGCACTAGAAGTAGACGTTTTGATACTCGGCGCGCTTGAAAATCAAATCCATCAAGATAATGTTGAAAATGTTAAGGCCAAGGCGATTTTGGAACTTGCAAATGGGCCAATCACACCTGAGGCAGATGAGGTTTTGGCTCGCAAGGGAATCCCTGTTGTGCCGGACATTTTGGCTAACGCAGGAGGTGTTACGGTTAGCTACTTTGAACTTGTACAAAATCAAATGAATTACTATTGGTCAGCTGAGGAGGTTGATGCAAAACTCAAACCTATTATGATTGAGGCTTGGCAAGCGGTTGCGGATAATGCAAAAAAATACAACTGTACCTACAGGGAAGCAGCCTTCATTACGGCTATGGCTCGCATTGCAGATGCGCTCAGTTTGAGGCGTGGAGTGTGAGGCCGTGGTCCGCGTGACTACTAAAAAATCATCAAACTTTTAACTCTAACTTCTTTAAAAGCCATGAAACAAATATATTCGTTCTCCGAGGGAAATCGTGATATGCGCGCTCTCCTTGGTGGTAAAGGTGCGAATCTTGCTGAAATGACTAACTTGGGATTGCCGGTGCCCCCGGGATTTACAATCACAACGGAAGTATGTAACTACTATCTGGAAAAAGGCGAAATGCCTCAGGGCTTTTACCAAGAGCTCGACGAGAAGTTAGAGGAGCTTGAACATAAAATGAAAAAATCTTTTGGGGACGCAAAAAATCCATTACTGGTTTCCGTACGCAGTGGAGCAAAAATCTCCATGCCCGGAATGATGGATACAATTTTAAATTTGGGACTTAATGATGACACCGTCCAAGGCTTAATTGAAAAGACGGATAACCCACGTTTTTCTTATGATTCTTATCGCCGTTTTGTTTGTATGTTTGGCAATGTTGTACTTGGGATCGGGCACCATCATTTTGAAGAAGCCCTCGAAGAAGCAAAGAAGGAAAAGGGAGTAGAACTGGACACCGACATGGACAGCGCCGACTGGAAAAAACTTGTGTCTACTTTTAAGCAGATAGTGCTCGAGCACAGTGGCAAACCATTCCCGGAAGACCCACGCGAACAACTGGAACTTGCCATACTCGCAGTATTTAAATCTTGGAATTGCAAGAGGGCAATTACGTATAGAACTTTGCACGGGATAGCTCATAACATGGGGACTGCCGTTAGCGTGCAATCCATGGTGTTTGGAAATATGGGTGAAGATAGTGGAACCGGAGTTGCTTTTACCAGAAATCCATCAACCGGAGAAAAGGAATTCTTTGGAGAATTTTTGTACAATGCGCAAGGGGAGGATGTGGTTGCAGGAATACGTACACCGGAAAAATTGACTGCGATGCAAGATAAAATGCCAAAAATATTCGACGAATTGAATGAAGTAAGACGCCTGCTTGAAAATCATTATAGAGATATGCAAGACATGGAATTCACCATTGAAAACGGGCGTCTTTTTATGCTCCAAACTCGCAATGGAAAACGCACTGCAAAGGCTGCTGTAAAAGTTGCAGTTGACCTTATGCACGAGGGCTTAATCACAAAACACGAGGCGATTAAACGCGTGGATCCAAATCAATTAAATGCTTTGCTTCATCCTTCGATTGACCCAAAAGCAGAAAAGGAAGTGCTTGGAAAAGGTCTACCAGCTTCCCCTGGAGCAGGATGTGGACAAGTTGCTTTTACGGCAGATGAAGCTTATAGGCTGGCCGGAGAAGGAGAAAATGTGATTTTGGTGCGTAAAGAAACGAGCCCGGAGGATATACACGGCATGCATGCTTCCAAGGGAATTTTGACTTCAACCGGGGGAATGACCAGCCATGCGGCTGTTGTTGCTCGCGGTATGGGGAAACCTTGTGTTGCCGGATGTAGAGATGCACAAGTTGATGAAAAAGCAGGGACTTTAACAATTGGCGGGCAAGTATTTAAAGCTGGGGATGTGATTACTTTGGATGGGGGACTTGGGGAGGTTTTAAAAGGCGCTATGCCAACGGTTGAACCATCTCTAAGTGATGAATTTGAAGAACTTATGGAATGGGCTGATGAAGTGCGCGTGCTTAAAGTGCGTACTAATGCAGATACTCCGGAAGATGCTGAAATTGCAAGAAAACTTGGCGCGGAAGGAATTGGTCTTTGCCGTACCGAGCATATGTTCTTTGATGAAGATCGCATTATGAATGTTAGACAAATGATTTTGGCCAAAGATGCCGAAGCTAGACGCGAGCCACTTGCTAAATTGCTACCAGTACAACGCGAAGACTTTAAGGGAATTTTTAAGGCAATGAACGGGCTTCCGGTTACAGTTCGCTTGCTCGACCCACCATTACATGAGTTTTTGCCCAATACAGACGCTAAAATCCGCGCGGTGGCGGATGATATGAAAATTGAATTTGAGACGCTTAAAAAGACCGTAGAATCGCTTCATGAATTCAACCCGATGCTTGGACACAGGGGATGTAGGCTCGGACTCACTATGCCGGAAATCACAGAAATGCAAGTTAGAGCTATATTTGAGGCGGGGAAGGCGGTTACAGCCGATGGCATAAAACCAATCATCGAAATTGAAGTTCCGCTTGTTGGAAACGTGGCGGAGTTTAAAACCATCAAAGACATGGTTTATAAAATAGCTGAGGAAATGAAACCTCTACCTTTTGAATGGAAAGTTGGGACTATGATTGAATTGCCACGCGCTTGTATTGTTGCGGATAAAATTGCCGAACATGCTGACTTCTTCTCGTTCGGAACAAACGATTTAACTCAAATGACTTTTGGCCTTTCACGCGATGATGCGGGATCGTTTTTGCCTTATTACTTGGAGCATGGTCTTTGGGAAGAAAATCCAACAGATACAATCGATCAAGAAGGTGTTGGTCAACTTATGAGAATGGCGGTAAAACTTGGAAGGGACACCAAAAAAGATCTAGATATTGGTATTTGCGGAGAACATGGCGGGGAACCAAAATCAGTAATGTTCTGCCATGCGATTGGGCTCAACTATGTAAGTTGCAGTCCGTACCGCGTTCCACTAGCAAGACTTGCGGCGGCACAGGCGGTTTTGATGGAAAGTTAGCTTCGGCTTATTTCCCCCAAGAAAGCTTTTCTCTGAGCAAACGATAATAGTTTCCGCCTCCGTTGACTCTCCTTATAAATTTTAGTCTGCGTGCCGAAGCGCGGACTTTTATTTGATCGCCATATTCAACCGGAATGACTATTTGTCCGTCTATTGTGAGGCCTATTTTGTTGTCTGCGTAACGACGTTCCGTTTCTATACGTAGGGTGATTTGGCGATTATACGGAATTACTATCGGTCTAACGGAAAGCTCTGCCGGGCAAATTGGTGTAAAAATAAATGCGTCTATTCTTGGATGAATAATCGGGCCACCTGCAGAAAGCGAGTGCCCTGTTGAACCTGTTGGCGTTGCGACTATCACTCCATCCGCCTTAAAGGCTATCATTTTACGTTTGTCTATTTCTGCGTATAGAGAAATAAGTCTGGCGAAGTTACCTTGGTTAATCACAACTTCGTTAAGTGCCAAATGCGTTTCTATTTTTTGCCCGTTGCGGTAAAGAGTTATACGGAGCATGAGGCGTTCGTCGATGTGGTACTTTCCGTCAAAAAATTCATCCAAAAGTTTAAAAGTACGGTCTTTATGATGGACTTCTGTGTGAAAGCCCATTGTCCCAAGATTTATGCCCAGGATAAAAAGATCCGCGCGTTTTGGATAATCACGCACAACTTTTAGAATTGTCCCATCTCCACCAAGAGTAAGTACCAATTGGCACTGTTTTAAAACTTCCGTGCGAGTTGCCTCGTTCTTTGTCCCAAGTACCGCCGAAATGTGTTTATCCCAAAGAATTTTGCAGTTCCTCTTTTCAAAATAGGCTTTTAGTTGTTTTAGAAAGGGAGCGTGCTCTTCCATGTTGGTACGGCCAAGCAAGCCGATGCTCTGGAATTTAATTGGTTTTTTTGGTTTCATGGTGCGTGCAGGAAATAAACTATGTCAAACGTAGCAAAAACACGAGTTCTTGTCACCCGTTTCCCCTATGAATCGCAATTTGGGGGGGAGGAATTGCATACTTTAGCTGTGGTTTCAGGACTGGATAACAGGGGTGTTCCTAGCTTTTTTCTTGGTAGTTGCCCTGTGCTTTTGAGGGGTTTTTTGGATAGACACTTTGATGTAAAAAAAGTGTGGCTCGCAAAACCACCGGTTACTTTTTGGAGACTTATCTCTTTTACTTTGCTTAGCCCTGTGCTCTTTTTGCTTTGTGGAGTTTACCTTTGGAGTGCAAAAAAAAGATGGAAAGTGAGCACCGTTTACATGCTGTCTCTTTCGGAAAAGTTGCTCATGACTCCGTGGGCGAAGTTTTTTGGAATGAAAATCTTGTGGTTGGAACATGCAAGAATAGGGCGATGGTTAACAAAAAATCCATGGCGAGTTTTGTATACTTTCCTTTCCAGGTTTTCCACAGTGGTAGTTACGTCCAACGCAATGGAGCCGATTTTGCGCCCATATGCAAAGACCGTGGTAGTGATTCCGTGCGGAACAATTGTTGAAGAAGCCTCCAATATTTCTGCGGAATTGGCTAGCTTTATGAAAGAGGGTTTTGCCATAGGCTGTGTGGCTAGGTTGTCACACGACAAGGGAGTAGACATGCTTGTCCAGGCTGTCCACTCCAAACCTGATACGAGGCTGGTTTTGGTTGGACAAGGACCGCTAAAAAAGGATTTGCAAAAGAGGGTGGATCCGGCCCGTGTCCGCTTTGTGTCCATGGGAACCAGAGCGGAGATGATGGCGTTTTACAAGGCGCTTGATTTGTTTGTTTTGCCGGCACGCGAGATGGATCCTTTTGGCATGGCTGGAGCTGAGGCAATGTGGTCGGGCGTGCCATGTATTTTGAGCAATAAGTGTGGACTTGCTTTTGATTTGCATGATGGCAAAGAGGCGCTAATTGTGGAGCCTTGCGTGCCTGAGATAGATAGGGCTATTAAGAAGTTAATGAAGCATCCGGAGCTTAGCCGTGAAATTGCGCTGAACGGGCAGAGATTCGTGAGGAGTCATTATGTTTTGGAAGATATGATTGATAGATTTGACAAGTTGATTGAATTGATGTAGATTAGCGTCTTTTAAAGATAAAAATTATGAAAAATTCATTAGAAAAGATTTTAACGGTTGGGGGCTTAACGCTTGGGGGTTTAACGTTTGGGGCAGTGGCTGAAGGGTGTAAGGGGCGGAGTGCGGAAAATGTAGACGGTGTTATGTGCGTTGAAGGGGTTATGGCAAATTATGCAGATGAAGTTTATGGAGGATTACAGATTACGGAATATGACGGGTCTGAGCCGTCTGCCGTTGGGAATGGCACGGATAGTTTTGTTACTGATGACTATGTGCTAACTGGAGATGACGCTGAAAATAAAGATGATTTAAGTTCTACTCTTAGAGAAGAGGTTGTTGTGGCGTTTGTGGTGGGAGATAATGAAAATTATTATGCTGAAACTGATGTTGGATTTGCATCTGATGAGATTAAGGAGGCCAATCCGTCTGCAGATTTTTCTGCTTGGATGAGTCTGAATGTGGATTTGTCCGATAGAATTAATAGTCCTGCCGGCATAACCGGACGTTTTGTCTTTATGCCACCAACTTGTGATGCGGTTATAGCCAGCCCGAGTGGAGAAATGCCTTCTTACATAACTGTGAGGACGGTGGATGGTAAAGTTGTGGCGACTAGGAATTAAACAAGTTGCCCACCCAGACACGAGATGGCAAAAGAAGAAATTCGTGTGTGCATTAACGGGGTTTTTGATCGTCCGGGCAGGGTGATTTAAGCGTCTTGATCTTTGCATGCGAACCACCTGGAACTTTA
This sequence comes from Candidatus Altimarinota bacterium, assembly GCA_041658345.1. GTDB lineage: Bacteria > Patescibacteriota > Gracilibacteria > UBA1369 > 2-02-FULL-48-14 > JBAZYV01. The sequence goes on along the minus strand of JBBAAK010000010.1, from coordinate 24,587 downwards.
TACCCGCGATTTTTCTCTTTCCTCCTGGACTTTAATATTCACGCTGTGCGCAAGTGTGTGGTGATTTTTGCAAAGTGGAGCGAGGTAGGCGGGATTATGGGCGTGACTAAGTGCAAAAATTTGCGTGTGATGAAGCTGTTCCGCAGGCTTGTTGCAGTTAGGAATTGAGCATTTTGTTCCATGTTCTTTTTGGATAATTTTGCGGACCCGGGCAGGGATGTATCTCGACGGTTTTGTGCTCTGCGCTACAGGTTGCCTTGCCTGGTTTTGTTCGATTTCCTCTGCAATTTTGGCTTTTTCTTGCTGGATTTCCTCTTCGCGCCTATCTAGGAGTTCTGTGAGGACTTGGTTTAAATCTATGCCTTTGTTTTGTAGCTCAAGAAGGCGTGCGGTAACTGCAGAATTTAAGTTGAGTTTGCTTAGTTCAAGCAAGCTCGCAACTGTGCCGGGCACAGATTTTACCTCGATTTGTGGCTTAAATAAGCCATTTTGGTTTGAGTTCGCAAAGTCTTTCCCGTCGAACTTGGCACAATTTAATGCAAATTTTTCGTCCTTCACCAAAGTTTCCACAGCACTTCTGGGAAGTGTTTTTACCACTTCCGCTAAACTTTCTTGATTTTTCAAGGTAGCAATTGATGCAACTCTGGCCAACTTACTTACACTAACTTCGCCGGAACTAAGTAGATTTTTTAAGATTGGCATCTCGTTAAATCGTTTTTCCAAATTGAAAACACGCCTAACCTGGTCTTCGCTTAAGCCAGCCAACTTAAAAGAAAATTCATAAATTGAAGAAAATCCTTTTTTCTCATAAATTTTGCGCTTAGAAATTTCCGGCAGTAACCCCATAAATTTCCTTCTCCAAAATATTGCTCTTTTGCCATAAATTCTGGCCATCCTGTAAAGTTCCTGGTCTGTGATGTGGGTTGTTTTGGGAAGTAAGTTAGTTTCCATAAATCATTGTTAATATGCCCAAATTCTACAACAAAATCTGCCCATTTTACAGGTTAAAACCATCATTTCTGCTAGACAAATTCACAGGTGAGTGCGTGCTCACCTTTCGGCACCAATCAATGCACTTTTTGCACGCAAGTAGATAGACGATAACGTTGCGTAGCTCCGCCCGGGCAGAGCTTGCTAAGGTTGATTTTTTACGATGGGAGAGCCATAAAGTTTCATCCCAAAATGGTTTTGCAAAATAGACCCACGAAGTTTGTTCCAAAATGGTCTTGAAAAACTGTCTTAAGAAACTGCCTTCAAAATTGTCTTTGCGGAGGTCTGGTAGGAAAAAACTTGAGCTTGTTTTTGGCCTTTGCGGGAGTAGGCGAGAGCAATATCTTTATTTAAAAGGGTTTTGATTGCGTCTTTGAGTTCGTCGACATTTGATGGGTTTACCTTTATTGCGCTGTCTCCAACAACTTCCGGCAAGGAACTTGTGTCACTTACAATCGCGGGGCATCCGCAAACCATTGCTTCGAGCGGAGGGATGCCAAATCCTTCATAAAGTGATGGGAAAACCAGCATTTTTGCCCTTGAATAAAGTTCACAAAGTTGAGACTGGGAGACTTTGCCGAGGAAATGAATTTTGTCTGCCATAGCTGATGCAGAATTTTGCGTATCTTGAGACAGCTGTTCATGGTGAGACAGCTGTTCATAGTGAGACAGCTGTTCATAGTGAGACAGCTGTTCATAATTCTTTGGCCTAAGTCCCGCCACGCAAAGGTGTAAATCCTTATCATTTAATAGCTTAAGTGCGTCAACAATAAGCCCAAGATTTTTGCGAGGTAAAGTGCCAACTGCAAAAATAAACTTTTCCGGCAAATCCATTTTTTGTGATTTTGTATAGACAATATCTTGTGAAACGGCCGGCGAGGCAATCAACGCCTGCTTTTTTTTGGTCTCCGGAAATAAATTGTGCAAATCCTTTAATGTATTTTGAGAGATACAGAATATCCATTTTGCTTTTTTTATCGCTTTTGGCAGGGTAAATTTTTCAACAAAAGTCGGAAAAAACGGATGATCTTTTGGATGCAGAAAGGCTATTAAATCGTGGACAATAATTGCTGTTTTTTGCGCTAACGGTGCAAAAGCCGGATAAATGTAGCTTGCCGGAGCTATAAACACATCAACCGGATCTTTTTTTATGTGACTTAGCAGGTTTAAATGCCAAAATGGACCCCATCCATGAATACAAATTTGTTTTGCGTTTTCATAATCGTTAAGAGCCGGATTCGGAGTTTTTGTAAACAGCAAAAACTTAGTGTTTTTGGCCTCTTTTAGAAGTGCTTTAACAATTTCCAAGGTGTAAGAACCTTTGCCGTCTTTGTTAGTTCCGGCCCTTATATCTATTCCGATGCTTTTTGTTGTCATTGTGATGCTCGTTTGATAGAATTCCTTTGTTTTCCCCCATTATATGTCGCTTCAGCAAAGAATGAAACAAGGTTTCCTAAGACTTCCTTTTGTGAAGAAGGCCATTTTGCTAGGTAGTATGATGGCAATGATCAGCACGATAATGCCTTGGTATGATCAAAGGAACAGTGTGGGGATAGGAGATACTTATCTTGGGATACAGGGGCCGCTTTTTGTGATTGGCGTTCTTGTTCTTGGGTTCGCGGGAGTTACTTTTTTTAATCTTTTCTTGCCTTTACTTGGACGAAATTTTTTCAATTTAAGGCGTAAAAGCGGAGTTTTATCTTTAATACTTGGTGCAGAGTCGCTTTTGTTTCTTTTGGTGGGGAATGTGATTTTTTACAATCCGGATTTTGGACTCAGTTCCAGCACTAAAGGCACGCGCTTTGGAATGATGGTCGCATTTTTGTCCGTTGGGCTAATGATGATTGCGGGTTATTTTGCAAAAAAATATGAAAAGAATGAAGCAGAAGAAACACTTGAATTTAATGTGGAAGAGCAAAATGTTGAGCCTGCCCAGAGCACTTACGCGTCGCCAAGCACAGCTTCCTACCAAAATCCACCAACTTATAGCCCAAGTGCCGGACATCAAATACCTGTGCAAACCAGCCTTACGGATAAGGTGGATCCACTCACTTTGGACGTAAAAACCAGATACAAAATGATGCAGTCCCAAACCAGATATAGTTCTTCCGCCAGGGGAAATTTGTGGGGTGGCGGGAATGGTAGCGCTTTCCAAAGCCAAAACACAAAAACTGTGGATCTTGATCACGAACCAACAGATTATTAATCAAACAAAATGATTGTATTTTACTGTAAAGATTGTAAAAAGGTTGCCCTGGATGCCGAACGCAAACCAGGGAAATATGAGTATATTTGTCCTGAATGCAAAAGTGAGAGAGTTTGTTTTGGAACAGATAAGGCAATTGCAGATTTTTTCCAGGTTGTGGTAAAAAAGTGATTATGATGATTACGCTTCGGTTTTCTTAAGAAAAATTTAAGGAAAAATTCAGGAATTTCGCAAGGTCCTAGTGCTATTTTGGGCACATGGATGTTTTTTCTATTCGATTGTCGGACCCACTTTACCCTGAGTTGCTTAAAGAGATTTTTGACCCACCAAGCCCTCTTTATTACAGCGGGAACATTGAAATTCTAAAAAATCCCCGCGTTGCAATTGTTGGGACGCGTGATTGCACGGCGCAGGGGGAGGCGATTGCTTTCTCTTTTGCAAAAGCTTTGAGTTTGAGGGGTATTACAATAGTCAGTGGTTTGGCTTTTGGCATAGATGCGTCTGCACATCTTGGTGCTTTGGAAGGAGGCGGTGGCACAATTGCCGTGCTGGCCAATCCTCTTCCGCAAGTGCAACCATCTACGCATACCGGACTCGCCAAAAAGATTATTGAGAATGGCGGGCTTTTACTTTCTGAGAAGTCCGGCCAACAGGAATATTATAAAAGTGATTATCTTGTGAGGAATCGCATCATTGCAGGGCTTTGCAAGGCTGTTTTGGTAGTTGAGGCTGGTTTTAAATCCGGTGCGCTTAATACGGCAAGCCATGCGCTAGATAACGGACGCGAGGTGCTGGCGATCCCCGGAAGAATTACCGATGATAAAAGTGCAGGCACACTCAAATTGATTCGGGATGGCGGAGTACTTATTAGTAGTCCCAAAGAAGTTGCTGAGGCTCTTGGGGTCCCTTGGACTACCATAAGGGAAGCGCCCGGTCATTTAGATAAATTTTCTAAAGAGATCTTTAGTCTGATACAGAAAAAACCAAAAAGTATGGCGGAGCTTTGTGAGGAATTCCCAAGTTCCATTCGCGACCTTTGCGCAAGTATTACGACTCTTGAGATGCAGGGGTTTCTACGGCTGGGGCTTGATCAACGCTATTTTCTGGTAAAGAACTAGCTATAAATGTGACTCTTTCCACCTCACTTAAGGTTGTGACTCCGTGCAAAACTTTGAGTACGCCGTCTTCGCCCATGGTTAACATGCCCTGAGCACGAACTATGTTAAACAATTCCGTTGCTGATTTTTCTGATAAAATCGCATCTTTAAGTTCGTCTGTGTTTTCGAAGATTTCGCCGATGGAAACTTGTCCTAAATAGCCTGTATTATTACATTTTTCACAACCTTTGGCTTGAGGCACGGTGGCTGGCAAGTCTAAGGCCATCGATGGGTAGATTTTTTTTATTTGTTCTACTGCAATTGTTAAGTTTTTGCGTTCGCTTTCTTCCAGAGGTTTTTGGATTGCGCAATATGGGCAGACCTTGCGCACCAAACGTTGCGCCATCACCACTCCCAGGGATGGCGCAATCATGAATGGTTTTAGCCCGATATTTGCGAGACGAGGAACAGTTTCGATTGCGCTATTCGTGTGCAAAGTAGACAAGAGCACATGGCCTGTAAGTGCTGCCTGAGCTGAGGTTTCTGCAGTGTCCAAATCACGAATTTCCCCAATCATTACGATGTCCGGATCTTGGCGAAGTATGGCCCTTAAGCCTGACCCAAAACTGTAGCCTCTTTTCTCGTTAATCTGGCTTTGGGTAATTCCGCTTAGGTGATATTCAATTGGATCTTCCAGAGTAATTATTTTATTTTCCGGTTGATTTAGAGCCGTAAGCATTGTGTACAGCGTTGTAGTCTTACCTGATCCGGTTGGACCCGTTACAAGTATCATTCCGTTTGGCAAAGTGAGAGCTTTTTTTAGAATTGTGAGTGTGCGACCCTCAAAACCAAGCTCTTCAAAAGAGAGATTTTTTTGCTTGGAATCGAGTAGACGACAAACAAAACTTTCTCCATATTCCGTTGGGATTGAGGAGACACGAACGTCTATCTTGCGATCGTTGACTTTAAAATAATAACGTCCATCTTGAGGTATATTTGTTACGTTAAGGCGCATGCCGGACTTAAATTTGAGTTGATTCCCAAGATATGAATAAGTGCTTGGGTCCAATTCCAAAACTTTTTGTAAGACTCCGTCTATGCGAAATCGCACTGTGACTGTCTTTTCTTCCGGCTGGTAATGTATGTCCGAGGCACCTGTTTTTAGGGCTCCAACACTTATAAAATTCAAGGCTTCTTCGGAAGTGACTGTTTCGATTTTTTGTTTTAAGGCTCCAAGATTTTCAATTTCTGCCTGGTAAGAATCAATTTTAGCTTCATCAATAATATTTTCCGTTTGAATCGGTGAGGGGCCATCAATGCTTTTGTACGATTCAAGTGCAAATCGTATGCCTGATTCTGATGCCAAATTCACATTTATTGCATAACCATCGTTCTTCAAACGCTTTATAACTTCTTGCGTTTTTGGATTAGTTGGATGGGCAAGTGCCAGACGAATTTTTTTGCCCACTTTGAAGAACGGAACTATAAGTGCTTCGTAGGCGACGCGACTCTCAAGCACATGTAAATAATCCGGATTTATGTGCACCTCGGCTATGTCTATGTAGTTCATGCCCATCTTTTGGGCACGCTCACGAGTCACCTTTTCTTCGAGTTCACGATTGATAGAACCAAGTGGCGTTCCACCTGTTGCAGAGGCCAAGGCTAGGTGTGCATCTGTCTTAACTTGACCCGTCAATAAATTTTGGTCTGCCATTTAATGTAATTTTATCTTTACATTCTAGCAGATTTTTGAGGTTTTTTCCAGTACTTGTGGGTGAACTTTGTACGGTGGCTAAAACAGGCTTGCGAATCCGACCACCAAGCCCGGTAGACAGTTTGCAGCTTTCCATGTGAACCAAAGACCGTAACCAACAAGCACAAGTGAGCCGGCTTGCATGAGTTTTTTGAGCATCCAAGTGTGGAAAACTTCTCTGAGCAAAAGTGTTAAAAGCGCCACAATTATACAGCTTGGAATCCCACCAACAACTATGTTCATTGCGAATACTCCCGGCGAAACCGTGCTTGCATAATCTCCGTACATACTGCCTGCAACAACAATCCAAAATACAATCGCCATTGGGTTCACAATGTTTAATGCAAAACCACGGAAAAAATCCGTTTGGTAAAATTTTAACTTTTGGCGATGCATATTGTGAAATGACATTCTTTTGGGCCTTTCGTGGAAGGTATTTATGCCCATGTTTATGAGCATGTAGGCGGCAAGCGACCACATAATAACCTGCACGATATCGTTCTCTATAAATTTTGCTGCGCCGTAGGTGGCGAGCATCAAATAAAAAATATCTACCAAGATTGAGCCACAATAAACCTGCATTTGGTACCAAAAGCCCTTTTTTGGATTTAAGCCTTCGCGGATTGCAAAAAGGCTAAGCGGTCCTATAACAAAACCCTGGGTAAATCCGAATAAAAGTGCGCTTTGACTTATTAGGCTCATAGCTTCAATGAAACTATTTAGTTTTTGCTACGGAGGCAACAATAAGATTTGCTTCGTCTTTGCTAATGCCTTCAACTTGCATCAAATCTTTTGCGCTAAGTCCTGCTAACTGTGGTGCTTGTTCCAGCCCCGCACTTATAAGTTTTTCTTTTACATCTTCAGGGATTTCTAGATCCGTAACCATCATGATTTGGGCAACTTGAGCCGGACCGGCCACAGCAGTTTCTTCCGTGTCCATTATGTCTACTTCCCAACCTGTTAGTTGTGATGCAAGTCTTACATTTTGTCCACTTTTACCAATGGCGAGTGCCCTTTGGTCTTGAGTCACAAATACCTTTGCCAAATGCTGAGATCCCTCCACTTCAACTCTGGAGATTTTTGCCGGTTTTAAAGATTCTTGAATGAATTTTTTTGGATCTTCGCTCCATGGAATTATGTCTATACGTTCTCCAGAAAGTTCACGCGTAATATTTTGTACACGTACTCCATTTTGTCCCACACAAGCGCCAATCGGGTCTACCTGTGCATCTTTGGACATAACTGCAACTTTACAACGCACTCCAGGTTCACGCGCAACACCTTTAACAATCACAGTGCCCGTCTTAACTTCAGGGATTTCCAACTCCATTAGTTTTTCCAATAATTTTGGATTGGTGCGAGAAATTAGTAGTTGTGGGCCTTTTGTGGTTTTGATTACTTTGTCCAAATAAAGTTTTAGGCGTTGTCCACCGTAATATTGTTCGTTTGGAATTTGTTCACGAGCCGGCAAAAGTGCAGTTACACCACCAAGTTCAACGTAAACTTGATTACCATCAACCCTGTGAATAAGTGCATTTATAAGTTCATTTTCACGATCCTTGAAGGTCTCATACATAAAATCACGTTCCGCCTCTTGGATACGCTGAATTATTACTTGTTTTGCGGCTTGTGCAGCAATACGCCCATATGACATCGGCGTTACATCCGTACGGATTTCTTCGTCTAATTTTATAGCTCTATTCATTTTTTTAGCATCGTCCAAAGAAATTTCTGAATCCGAATCTTCCACTTTGTCTACAACTTTTTTAACAATGTAGATAGTCACAAGCTCAGTTTTTGGGTCGATATTTACCTCTATGTTTTGCTCCTTGTTGCCGTAATCTTTTCTGTAAGCTGTACGAAGAGCGGCCTTCACAATATCCATGATTACATCTTCCGGAAGGTTTTTTTCGCTACATAGTTGACGGACGGCTGCCATAAATTGTTGGTGCATATGTGTGAGTTTAAATTTAGATTGGTAAATAGGGCAGGATACAAAATCCTACCTTAAGTTTATGATCCTGACTAAGAGTATTTTACATATTTTCACCTTTTGAGGCAAGTTCAAAAATTATCTCTGGTGAAAAGCCTTTTGAGGCTAAGAATCTAGCCTTTTTTTGAAAGCATTTCTCACGAGGTAAATCTTTAAAACGTTTTGAAGCTCTTGCTAAAGCCTTGGCGGCAATTTCCTTTTCATCCATGCCCATTTCTTTCCAAATTGATGCCGTTTTTGCGAATGGAATGCCTTTTTTATACAATTTTGAGGCGACTTTAATGTGCCCATCAAAATATATGTTTGAGGCGTTTGTTAAGGCTACGTTTATGAGCAAGTCATCGTTTAAAAAATTGAGTTCTTTTAAACGGTTTATTACCGCCTCTTCTATCTCCGAATCAATGCCTTCTCTTTTTTGCAGTTTTTTGCGCATTTCGGATTCGCTATGCGCGCGCACTGAGAGCGCGCGCATAGCATAATTTAAGTGTTTTTTATAACTTGGGATGTCCATAGGGGAACTTAGCTAGGATAACTTAACGTAGTTGTTACTTTCGCAAGAAGATTGTTATGGCTGGCGCCATGTTTTCGTCTAGCCTCCGCTTACGCTTCGGCTTGGTTAAGCATTTTGTGTTGCAACCTTTTCACGCACGAGCTTTTCCAGCTCTTGAGAAAGTTCTTTGTTCGCCTCAAGGAAAAGTTTTGAATTTTCCCTGCCCTGACCAAGCTTTACCTCTCCATAGCTATAGAAAGCTCCGGCTTTGCGAACAAATTCGTACTTGGCGGCAAGGTCCAGGATGTCGCCTTCGCGTGAAATCCCACGATCGTAAAGGATGTCGAATTCCGCTGTTTTGAATGGTGGGGCAACCTTATTCTTAACAACTTTTACTTTCGTACGATTACCGACAAGTTGACGGCCATCCCCTGTGCCGTTGTCCACTCCTTCGAGTTGACCTATGCGACGGATTTCCAAACGGACTGAAGAGTAGAATTTAAGAGCTTGACCTCCGGTTGTTGTTTCCGGATTTCCAAACATAACTCCTATCTTCATACGGAGTTGATTTAAGAAAACAACTATGCAATTTGATTTGCTGATCGCAGCGGTAAGTTTACGGAGCGCTTGGCTCATTAGACGAGCTTGAAGCCCCATTTGAGCTTCACCCATTTCGCCTTCTATTTCTGCACGCGGGGTTAGAGCTGCAACGGAGTCTATTACTATTATGTCTACAGCATTCGAGCGCACCAGGGTTTCTGTTATCTCTAATGCTTGTTCACCAGTGTCCGGCTGGGAGAGCAAAAGATCGTCCACATTTACACCTATTTTGCGTGCGTAAGCCGGATCAAGAGCGTGTTCAGCATCAATAAATGCAGCTTGCCCTCCTTGTTTTTGCACTTCTGAAATTATGTGCAAGGCAAGAGTTGTTTTACCTGAACTTTCCGGGCCAAAAATTTCTATAACACGCCCTTTCGGTATTCCGCCCCCAAGCGCGAGATCAAGAGATAAAGAGCCGGTTGGAACGGTTTCCACGTCCATGTGGCGTGATTCACCAAGTTTCATAATTGAACCGGTGCCAAAGTTTTTCTCAATTTGAGAAACTGCAAGTTCGAGTGCTTTTTTACGGTTCTCGCCAGCCGTTTGTTTTACCTTTTCTTCCGTCATAAAATGAGGGGTTAAGAAATAAGGATTGTTTAGCCCTATGTTAGGTGAGTGCGCACTCACCGTCAAGGGGGACTTTTAAAAAGCCACTTTACATATATGCCTTTTTTATGCGGAAGTCCTGAATTTTTCCTGAATTAAATTCCTTTAATTATTCTCAAGCGACCTACCATCCTGCATCTTTATTTTTCTGCCTTTTACTCTGTCCAATAGATGGTAATTGTGCGTGGCGAAAATAATTGTTGCGCCTTCTACGTGTAATTTATGAAAAATATCCACAATGCCTGAGGCTGTTTCCGGATCCAAATTCCCCGTTGGTTCGTCTGCGATTATAAGGCGCGGTTCGTGGATTAGAGCGCGGGCTATGCCGGTGCGCTGTTTTTCCCCCCCGGAAAGCATATACGGGAAGTGATGGCGAACGTCCGATAGCCCAACTTTTTCTAGAATTTCAGGTACACGCTCAGCAATTTGACGTTCCGTGTAATCACAAACTTCCATAGCAAAGGCCACATTTTCATAAACTGTTTTTTTGGGCAGTAATTTATAATCCTGAAAAACTATTCCAAGTTTTCTGCGATATTCCTGCAGGGCTTTTGGCGTAAATTTTGTAACTTTGTAGCCATCAACAAAAATATCTCCTGCGGTAAGCTGAACTGCACCTATAAGAGAATGTATAAGTGTTGTTTTCCCGGCTCCGGATGCGCCGGTAAGCCAAACCCAATCACCTCCTTGTATGCACAAATTAACGTTATCCAGAACCATTCGATCACCATATTGTTTTGTGGCGTTTTTGAACTCAATCATGTGTGTAGTATAGTAGTATTAATGAATATCCGAAAATCCATTTTATGTGTAAGTGCTTTGATTGCTCTGTTTTTGGCACCTTTGAGCGCTTTTGCAGTTGTGGACACCACGTCCAGCGAACTTAAAACCGCTACTAATTTGGTGATTCCGAATGGAAACAGTTTGCCTGTTTTGAATGGATATTCTGAGTTTGCCTTTAAGAGTTCCACACAAATTAGCGGAGGGATTGTTGTGAATTATGAAGCCAGACTTGTTTCCGACCCGTGGTTTGACAGTGAATTGCCACAAATTCAGCTTTTGATTTATTCGTATGCCTCGCAAGAATCTGCTGAGAGTGCGTTTAACGAAATAGTCGCCAGGGATGATTTTGATAACGGGGAAAAAAGCATTTTGGAAAGTACTGTTGATACAATTCTCTATCAAACTAAGGAGGACGGAGCATATTCCGATGTGTTTTCCACGGTTATTTCCGAATATGTATCTTTGCATCTTGTCCATAAAAATGGAAATTTGATCTTCCAAAGTAGCCTATATAGAGCTGATGGCGAATTTAATTCAAAAAATTTGCAAACTTATGCAGATGCCATCGCGGACACAACGGTTGCTAAAAGCATTTTGGAAACCGCCACCGAAAAATCAAAAACCGCACTCGCAATTTTGTTTCCACCCAGCGATGCCGAGTTCAAATCAAGCAGTGAAAGTTCTTCTGTGAATTTAAGTGAATCATACGAAATCCCAAGCCACGGAACGGTTAATTTGAGCGTGTACGTTAGTGATGTTAACGGAGCCACCGGTACTATTTTGGATTCTTCGGGGATTTCCACCGCGGAAGAGGGTGATCTTTACGTTTACATAAATGGAAATGGACAAATTCTTGCCGGAATTTATGCGCCAAATTTTGATGCGGATTGCGATATTGATGGAGGTTGGTACCGTCTTACAAGCCCGGAGTCCGTGACTCCTTACGAGTGGAATGATGTTGCGCTACATTATGGGGTTGGGGGTTTTTCTCTTGGGATAAATGGCGAAACTGTGGATAGTTGCACCGTTTCTCAACCACGTTCTGCAAAAAATTTATATCTTGGGGATTTCCCTGGGGATTCCATTGCGGAAAGTATGATTGGCTACGTTGATGCGATTACTGCGGATTACAGTCTTACCGATTTTGGAGAAAAATGGGACGACGTTTTAACGGATCAATTGTTTTTGGATCTGCCGAATACCGATGCGGATTTAGCCGTTTTTCAATACTTAAAAGAGGAGGGGGTTTTTATGGGAAGTGATGGGATGCTGTACCCGGATAGAGTTTTGAATCGGGCGGAAATGGTTAAAATAATTTTAAAGGCTTTTAACAGGAACCCCGATGCGGGAAATATGGTGCCGTTTTGGGATGTGCCGATTGATGCTTGGTATCGAAAATACATTGCAAAAGCTTATGATATTGGCATGGTTATTGGCCACAGCGATTTGTCTTTTGCGCCAGATGCCCAAATTAATAACGCCGAGTTTTTTACCATGCTTTACAGGCTCCGTGGCTCAAAAAGGATGGATTATGACGATGCCTTTACGGACGTTATCGAGGATGATTGGTATGCGCTTGGGGCCGAGTTTGCTTTTGAAAACGGTCTAGTTAGTGGGGATTTGTTTACGCCTGAAGAAACTATTACGCGCAGGGAGGCGGGGAAGGTCCTTTATATTTTGCTTAAATCCATTTGACTATGCCCGAAGTTACAGAATTACAACATTTGATCACGCGATTTTTGGAGCATTTGGAAGTAGGCAAAAATAAGGCTCGCAAAACGGTCGAAAATTATCATCATTATCTGCAAAGATTTTATGATTTTTTTGAAGGACGGGATATTGGGACTTTAAGTTTGGATGACGTGCATAAGTACCAACTTTTTTTGAATCGATTTGTGGATTTGCACAACAATGCTCTTGGCGTTAAGACTCAAAATTATCATATGATTGCTTTGCGGGCGTTTTTAAAATATTTGGCTAGGCAAGACATTTCCACGCTTTCGCCGGAAAAAATCGACCTTAAAAAAATTCCGGAAAGGATTGTGGATTTTTTGACGCGGGATGAAGTTGAAAGGCTTTTTGATGCAACTAATTTGGGCAAAAAATCAGATATGCGAGATAGGGCGATGCTTGAAACTTTGTATTCAACGGGACTCCGTGTTTCGGAACTTGTTTCGCTAAATCGCTCGCAAGTTGATTTGGAAAGGCGTGAGTTTACGGTGAGAGGTAAAGGTAAAAAGCCAAGAATTGTATTTTTGTCGGAGCGGTGCGTTAAATATTTGCGAATGTATTTGAGCGAAAGAGTGGATAACTGGGAGCCTGTTTTTATAAGTTATGGGCGAAATAGGGAGGACGAGGATTTGGGACTTGGCGAAAAGCGCAGATTAACGGCGTATACCGTGCAAGAAGTGGTTAGGCGTGCTTCAAAGCTTGCGGGGCTTGGCAAAAAAGTGACTCCGCATGTACTTAGGCACTCGTTTGCAACAGATCTACTCCACAATGGCGCAGACATCCGTTCCGTGCAGGAAATGCTAGGGCACGCATCAATTACAACCACGCAAATTTATACTCATTCAACCAACGCGAGGTTAAGGGAGGTGCATGAGAGGTTTCATAAGTAGGGAGAAAAACCCAGTAAATCTGAGAAGTGAGAATTTTTTGGCGTTAAATCCCTAGTGCCTCAACTTCCTGATTTACAACATCTAAAACCTCCTTGACCAAACCTTCTAACTTCTCCCTATCGTAGCTAGTGTCTGGAACAGGGCTTCCAGATGAATTTATGGTCCAAAGACCATTCGGAGTGTCCATTCCACTTCTTGTGACCTTGAAGGTTACTATACCAGAATCCTGATTCCTACCACTTCCATCAACGAACCATTTTCCACTATTGTGTAAGTCTATACCCACCGAATCTAAAAGATTAAACCCATTTATCCTTCCGGATGGATCAAAACCGTTCCACACGAACTTTAGGGTTACCCCTGAAAACTCACCCTTCGTGGCCCTTGGTAGAATTTCGACATATCGCAAGCCTATTCTTGATATTGACTGAAAACACACCCCCTCACGTGTATCACGTTTAGCAAATGATGATTGGGGTGATGGATTTGCATAAATCGAATCAATCCAAGCCTTGCACTGCGCTGTCAAATCTCCTCCATCCAAATTTAACTCTAGAGCCATAGTGATTAAAATAAAAAATAGATATTTACTTTACCCCCCCCAAAAAAAACCGCAAGGGAAAGCTAAAAAACGGGCCTTAGCAGAAAAGTTACTCCACACGTACTTAGGCACTCGTTTGCGACTGACCTGCTCCACAATGGCGCCGACATCCGCCCTCCCCGTTCACGTTTGAAAAGCGCCACTAGGAATTAGGAGTCCTGTCAAAAGTGCAGTGCTTTATGCACTCAGTGCGAGTTCTCTTAAAAACGTGGAAACTGTTTTGTAGCCTTTTTTGATGGCTTTTTTCTCTATTTCCTTTTTATCTGCTGTGCTAACGCGGAAACGGATCACCTCTTCCTGTTTATCTTTATATTCTTTTTCCGCCAAAATGAGGTTTGGCAAATCAAAAAGCAATGCCGGCACGTCTTGATTTAAAAAATTTTGGTCGATATTGGCTTCACTACAAACTACGCGCGTTTGCAATTTGCCAATGGGCTTGAGTGAGTACTCATATTTTCTATTGTTGACCGTGATTGAGTACTTTGAGGATGATTGTTTTGGCATAGGTTTTAGTATTATTTTGTAGCTACGTTATAAATTAATGTGGACATGTTTGCAATCAATAGATTTTGCGTATATGCGCCTTGTGAGTTAAAATTCATAGTAAGAGTAATAAAATTTAAAAATGTACAATGGCCCTTTACAAACTTCCGTCTTGTTGAGGGGTTCACTCTCGAGAGTGAATTGGACTACATTCCGCAATTGGTGCAAGGGGTTTACAAAACTACAATTTATTGACGCGTTTACCGCGCGCGGTGAATTGAGCCACATTCCGCGATTGGCGCAAGGGTGCCCGCCTACACTGGGGTCCTAACTACCATCCGTACTCATAACAAATCTAAATGATTCTTAGCCCATACCAACTCAAAGAAAATGAAACGAAGGTGCTCCAACCGTACGCGGTGATGAACCGTGCAACGCGTGGGAGGAAAATCGAAGAAATGGAGGACAAAAATCGTCTGCCATTCCAGGTTGATAGGGACAGAATTATTCATTCAAAAGCGTTCCGCAGACTTAAAGACAAAACGCAGGTTTTTGTTTCGCATCACGGGGACCACTACAGAAATCGACTAACGCATACGCTTGAAGTGGCGCAGATTGCACGAGATTTGGCACGAATGCTGGGGCTTAATGAGGACTTGGCGGAAACAATCGCACTTGCTCATGACTTAGGGCACACGCCGTTTGGGCACGCCGGAGAAACGACTTTAAACGAGTGTCTTGCGGAATACGGTCTACATTTTGAACACAATGAGCAAAGCAAACGCATAGTTACCGAGCTTGAGCACAGTTATCCGGATTTTAACGGGCTAAATTTGAGTATTGAAGTGATTTACGGCCTAATGAAACATGAAACTACTTGGGACAGGCCGGGTTTGGAAGACGGGGTTCACCCTTCGCTCGAAGCACAGATTGTAAATCTTGCGGACGAAATTGCTTACCAAAATCATGATGTTGATGATGGGCTTAGAAGCGGGCTTTTTAAAGAGGAGGATCTGAAGAATCTGGCCCTTTGGGGAACTGCCTCCGAATATGCAGAAAGATATTATGGCTATATGGACGACCCCAAAATCAGAATCGCACGCACGGTTAGCAAAATGATTGGGATAATGATTGATGGGACTGCAAAAGAAACCAGCGAGAGGCTCGGCTTGTTTAAAATCGGCACACTGGAGGACGTTTATAAGTGCCCGGAAAAACTTGCACTATTCCCACAAAAAATGGCGAGAGCCAACACGGAGCTAAAAGAATTTTTGATGAAAAATCTGTACTTTAGCGAGGAGGTTTTGAGCCATGCAAAACATGGGCAGGGAATTATAAAAGAGCTTTTTGCAAAACTTATGGCGGAAGGCAAAAGTCCGGAAGAAGTTAGAGATTTCCTTTCGGGGATGACTGACTCTTTTGCTGAGGATTTGCTCCTCCAATAATAGTCGGGATTCTTGGACCACTTGATTTTTGTGCCAGGCTTGCTTGGGCGATTTTTTGAGGTTCTTCCGGCTGAATCGACTGTTTGTCTTTTAACATTTCCATGAGGACTTTTTGGCGAATTAAAGCCCGCAAACTTTTGTCTTCAATTTGAACTCCTCCTGTTGTAAAAAGTGAGGTAACTGATTTTTCCAAGTTTGCGAATTTTTCTTTTTCTAAGGCTTTCGCTTCAAAAAGTTGTACCACTTTGTTATCCGGATCGCGGATCAAAAGTCTCTGGCAGATGTCTACCACGTCTTGGTACTTACCTTCTTGAGTCCACATACCAAGCAGTTCAAGCACAACATCCGTGTCGCGCTTGGCTATAGCGGATTCTTTTTGTTCACCTGTAAAAACAATGTTGCCGGCTTTGTGAGCAAGCAGATAAAGCAAGTATAAAAATCCACCACCAACCAGGAAGACTACCGGCAAAAACTGGTTCATCTCAAGCGCAAAGTTGAAAGCAACGTGGATTGCCATTGCAATGAAAAGTCCTTTAAAAAGAGTTACTTGGCGAAAGGCGTTGGCTTCGTTTGTACCTAAAATTTTAGACAGAATCTGTATGCTTTTTGAGCGTTCGCCCATCCAAATTTTTGCTTCAAGAATTGGCATGGAAAATTTTGCAATGCCATAAAAATATCCAAAAATTCCTGAGAACACGGCGTGCCCCAAAACTGTAAAAATGGACCTAAAAACCATCGGGAAAACCGCCTCAGCAATTGAGGATGAATTTTGCCAAATTTGGTAAAAATAAGATATATTTTCCACAAATGCGAAGCCAAGTCCCGCTAAAATTGAATATTCGACCGCGTCGTTTATGGTTTGAATCCCAATGCGCGTTTTGTCTATAAATCGTACTACTCCGCTTTTGACCAGTTCTTCCAAAACCCCTACCACAAGCAAGGTTAATATTGAGGCTAGTCCGGCAACGGCTACGTTATTTGAAATCAACGCATACAAATCAAACTCCGGGAACCAAACCCAAAGATAATCATATAAAATTATCAGTGGAATCACGGTGAACGTTCCCAAGAAAAATGCCAAAAAAAGTGGTCCGCGTGCAGTTTTGCGTCCCTTAAAAATGAGGTAGGACCAAATTATTGCCGGAACTAGAGCCAGCACTATTGTAATGGCCAGCGTTCTAAGCTCCTCTTGTGTGAATGATTCGAACATGACACTATTTAAGCTGATGATTTGTCCTAAATGCAAATACAAAAGTACTTCCGTGGTCGACTCTCGAGAAGCAAATGAGGGGCGATCGATTAGAAGACGCCGAGAATGTGATAAGTGCCATCACCGTTTTACCACTTTTGAAAAGGTTGAGACGGCGAATTTTATAGTAATCAAAAAAGATGATTCACGAGAGAGCTATGACCGCAGTAAAGTTGAGCGCGGAGTTTGGCGAGCTTGTGAAAAGCGCCCTGTTACCCAGGAGAAAATCAATGGAATGCTGGACGCGCTGGAAGAAGTTTGGAGCGGTAGCGGTAAAGAAGTCCCCGCAGATATAATAGGCAGAGACGTGATGCATGCACTTAAAATGATAGATGAGGTTTCTTATATTCGTTTTGCATCGGTTTATAGGCAATTTAAAGACGTAGAAACATTCAAACAGGAACTGCAAAAACTCTTGGACAAGTAGGCTGATTTGAGGTATAATTGCACGATCTAAATAAAAACAAAAAAAATGCTTCGTCGACCTATACTCACGATAATGCTTTCCTCCATTTTTTTCATTATCACCTTGTTGGTTGGCATACTTAGCAACGAGAATGTGCGTGTATCACTTTTTAATGAACCTGTTATTGTCTTAACGGGCATACATTTTGACTTAATTAGCAGGGTGGAACCGGATGAACTTGAGGCTGATAGCGGAATTACAATCGGCGAAAATACTGTTATCGCAAAATATGGAGAATGGTCTTATTGCGATTATATTAAGCCGGATAGTTCCAATTATAGTGTAAGTTTGGAATCCGTTACGGTGGATCCCAATATAGAAAAAGATGAGATTTTTATGGTTGATATGGCCTTTAAGAATACAAGCAATACAAGGATTTTTTCTGCTGAAAGTGGGTGTAGTGAGGTGCCCGTGTTTAATGTTGGGACACAAAATTCTCAAGATAGAAATTCTTTGTTTGGAGGCGCTGATTATGCAATCTCCGGATGGGCAAATCCCCGACGCGTTAAAATGAGCGAATCATTTGCAAATCCCGATCAAAGCTTTCATGTGGTTTTTCAAAGTTTGGCACCAAATGAAGATAATATTTATAGAGAATTCTTCCAGCCTGTTATAGAAAATGAGGCTTGGATCTCCGACGTATTTGGGGTGGAAATCCCGGTTGGAACGCCTACAGATGAGATGGAAAATAATATTCAGTACGTGTCCAACGTGTCTATGTCCGCAAAAGAGTTGGAAGGGCTAACTCGGAGTCTAGAAATTACGCTTTCCGACCAAATGATGTATGCACGATTTGGCGAAACGCGAGTTTGGAGTATGCAAATTTCAAGTGGTGCCGGTGATACCCCAACTCCACGCGGAGATTACCAGGTTTTATCGAAACAAGAACTGCGCATCGGAGGAAAATGGCCTCATTATAGAATGCCTTATTTCCAGATGTGGGATAGCCGTGGATATGGAATCCATGCTTTGCCTTACCTGGCAACTGATGGCGGAACGTTTTGGTCTGAGGCGCTAACTCACATTGGGACTCCGGTAAGCCACGGATGCATACGAACCTTATCTGAAGATGCAATAACCCTGTATAGCTTTACTGATATTGGAACGCCGGTTTGGATACACTAAGCCTATTTATGGATAAAAAAGCTGTAATCGACATAGTCCTGCATTCTAAGGTTTTAACACCTCGTCAACGCTGGATTGTGGTGCGCAAAGTTAAACAAAATGAAATGACTGAGGAAGAGCTCGTGCGGATTTCAGACGTAATCCAACGCGAACAAGAATTTGTGGACGGGGCAAGCCCGGAAAGTGATGGGGAATATGAAGAGCGTTTAAAAGAATGGTATTTAAAATCGCAAAACTTAAAAAGAACAGATCTCGCTTATGAGCGCTTTGAGAATGAAAGAGAAGAAACCGTTACGGAAGAGAGAAATGCCGATGAACTTTTAAAATCATTAAATCAAGATTGAATATGGGTGCGGAACAGGCTGACAATCCGGAAAAGGGGAAAGAAAAAATCAAAGATAAAAAAGACTTCGCAGGTTTGAAGCTTCATGATATGCCGGAAAAATTTACGGCAAAAGAAGTGGCACAAAATGCCATGGCGAAAAAGCTTGGCTTGGAACAAGAATTCTCAAATGACCGCGATCCGGAAAAACGCGTGCAAGGTGCTTTGGAGGCAATGGCTGAGTTGAGAAATGAACCTTTAAGAACGATTGATGCGTCTAAATTGAAAGCATCTCCTTTGGATATTGCGGAAGCAAAAAGCACCCCCGAAGACTTAGCCAAAAAAACATTATGACCACTCAAAGCGGAGCATTGTCGCTCGAACAAGTACTGATCTCTTGGGAAAAAGAGGAGATGAAAGTTGAGGAAAAACTCAATATGCTCGAGACCGTAATTCTGCAACATTTAAACCTTAATCACAGCGTGGATTATTACGAAGAAAAGGGTAGATTTTTGGAACGTTTTGGTGCCGGATTTGTACACGGATATTTTAATATTTTGCAGGATGTTTCTTTTTTGCTACTAGACCCAATTCATATCTTTGATTTACTTACGACTTTAATCAAAAACATGTTGGCGCACCCCTTCCAAACAATAAAAGCTATGTGGCAAACTTGGACTTATTATTATACCCATGGAGCTTTTGGGCTTGGCATGATGATGGCTGAAATAGTTTTGGGCTGTATTATTGTGGCAGTTGGCGGACTGATCGCTGGAGAAAAACTGGTGAGTTTGCTCAAAACGGCGTCACAAACTTTTTGTGGTGGGGTTAGTTCGGGTGTTACTTATATCCCGGAGAAACTGGCCGGTTTGGCAAAAAATATGGTTTCCGGCGTGAGCCTAAGTAAAAGCATTTTTAAGGAGGCAATTAAATCTCCAAAAACACTTTTGGCGGACGCCATTTCCTCCATTGATGCCGGCACGGCGTTTGGCAAATTTAGAGATTACAAAGTTTGTGCCGATTATTTGAAGAGCTGAGCTTAAAGCTTTTTTTGCTCAACGAGCTTTTTTATCTCCACCTTAATAATTGTATTGCGGAGCATTTTTGTGACCTTGAATTCCCAGCCACCGATTATAACACCTTGGTTTTTGCGCGGTAGATAGCCCAAAGAATCCACAATTATAAAACTTACGGTTTTGTATTCCGGATGCTTAAATTTGATTTCTGTCAGTTCTGTAATCTCATCAAGTTCAGTGCGGCCATCAAGTTCATAAAGGTTTTCGCCGAGCTTTTTGATGTGTTCTTCCACCACGTCTTGTTCGTCTTCAATATCTCCAACAAGTTCCTCAAGCAAATCTTCCATAGTTATGATTCCTGCGGTTCCACCGTGTTCATCCAAAACCACAGCCATGTGCATGCGCTTTTTTTTGAATTCCAAAAACAAATCATGAACGGTCATGCCTTGTGGGACTTTTAAAGGTGAAAGCAATTTGAGTTGGCGCAAAGTAAGTTCCTCCGGATTTTCGCCTTCGTGCAAGGCGCGGAGCAGTTCTTTTGTCTGCAAAATCCCAACAATATTGTCTATTGTGTCTCTGTAAATCGGTATGCGTGTGTGGGTATGGTGGACAACAAATTCGGAGGCTTCTTTTAAGGAATATTCTTCGGGAAGTGCGTCAACGTGGACGCGTGGAGTCGCAAGTGAATCAACTTTTATATCGTTAAATTCCAGAGCATTTTCTATAAATTCCAACTCGTCTTTGTCTATTGTGCCTTCCTCGGCGCCAATTGATGCCATTGCAATGAGTTCTTCGTCCGTAACTTCAATGTGGTGTTTTACCCCCATAAGTCTTTGAACTCCGTTTACCAAAAGATCCAAAAGAAAAATGAGCGGAGTTAAGATTGTGGCGATTACATAAAGTGGCATGGCGATGCGCGGACCCAAGCTTTTTGCAAAATTACTGGCAAGAGATTTTGGAGCTATTTCTCCGAATATTAAGACCAAAAAAGTTGCTATTCCCATTGCGATTCCAAGCCCGGAAGATTTGAAATATTCGGTAGCTATAACTGTAATTAATGATGAAATTGCTACGTTTACAAAGTTGTTTAAAACCAAAATCGTGATTAGGGTTTTGTGATGTTGTTTTTTTAGTTTTGCCAAAAAATCCGCACCCGGGATTTCTGCCTCAACCATTGTGCGAACCTGCGCCGGCGTTAGGGTCATTAGAGTTGTTTCACTTGCCGATGCGAATGCTGAAACAAAAAGTAAGAAAATGACTAGGACGATGTATGTGCTCACCTCTTAATACTAGCAAATTTTTGAGATTAAGACAAGGAGGGAGGTACGGAGTATGTGCTCATACACAGATTTTTTGCGGTAAAAAGAAAATAGCGGGCTAGCACCCTTCCTATTTTGACTGTTTTGTGTTATGATATATCCGTAAAACGTCTCCCCCTAAATTCTATATATATGGTTAAGGACTCTCCCGCAGATACGCCCCAAGTACCATTGCATGTTGCGCCACATGAGATGCTCAAAGAAAATGCTGGAGATGAAGTTGTTAAACAGAATGTATTAACTTGGATAAAGGCGTTCTTTACAAATATAGAACAAGCGAAAGTGCGGGAAAATAAGGTTGGTTTAAGGCGATTACTAGAAGGGATTTCTGCCAACCAAAATGTTAATTTTGTGCCCGGATGTCTTGATGATGGATATGATGATTCAAGAGCAGATTTAGGGCTTATCGATGGCAAAACCTTTGGTCAATTAGTCGGCACTATGAATGTCGACAGTATGGGTGTGGCGTTCTTCTTGGACGTTAGGAGCAGTCCAATTCTGCGTGCAGTGCAAATTGATAAAAGTGGAAAATACATAGTGCCTAATGATCAATTAATACGACCTGTTTTTGGTGGACAAAATAGTGCTGGAAGTGGACAGGTGGTAGTTGATGATGAGAATGTTGTGAAGTTCTATCCTGCAAAAAATATGCCACTAGAGAGGATTAGAAGTGGGATCGTGAATCCGCTCACGTTATCTCTTGATAATGCGTTGGATTCATTCGATACGGCCAATGCCAGCAAGAAAGCTTTGTATGAAGCTCTCTATTTTTGGTGTGAGGATAATGAGGTTGTATTGCATGCCAGGAGTCTTGTATCAAACTGGACTCCTCCTGGTGAGGACAAAAAGCGGGAAAGGATCCGAAGGTTAAGCTCAAGTAATGAAATTCCGGATAGTGCGGGAGAATTTGTTAAAGATGCGGTTGCAGATGGGGAAACTTATAAAGTGTATTTAAAAAAAATAAATGACGATAGTTATGAGCTCCTGGTTTATAGAGAAGCTGTTCGGAGTGATGGCACAAAAAGATATGATTTTGTGAGGTGATCACGATTTTTGTTTTCATTAAGTTTTGTAGCTTAAGCCCGCGGGTTCTGCTATAAATTGGGCATGAAGATATTTTCACACGAGCTTAGGGGAATGTTCCTGGAGGCGGTTACCAAAACTTTCCCGGAACTTAGCCAAGAAGAGGTTTTTGCAAATACCACACTTGAGGAGCCACGGGACATCAATCATGGAGATTTTGCCTGTGCGGTGGCATTTAAACTGGCAAAAAAATTGCATCAGAACCCGCAAGAAATCTCGGAAAAAATCCTCGAAAATTTCCCAAAAGATTTCCGCATAGAAAGCATTAGTTTTGCCAATCCCGGATACTTAAATATAAGGCTGAGCCATATGTGTCTTGCCGAGGCTTTAAAAAGTTTGGAGCAGGGATTTTCGGTAGAAAATCCCGGTGCGGAACATGCGAGACCAATTGTGATTGATTACAGTAGTACAAATGCCGCAAAACACATGGGTGTCCACCACATCATCACTACGATTTTAGGTGACGCGCTTGCAAATCTATTTAGTTTTATGGGCTACTCTGTGGTGAGAATCAATCATCTTGGCGACTGGGGCACACAATTTGGAAAGATAATTTATGCGCTTGAACATTGGGGTGATATGAAAGCAGTCGAAAAAAATCCAAATGAGGAGCTCTCCAAGTTATATGTAAAATTTTGCGAGGAGGAGGAGAAAAATCCTGACTTAAGCGAAGAGGCTAGAAAGATTTTTAAATCTCTGGAAGATGGGGATGAGACCAGAATTGCAACTTGGAAATGGATTGTGGCGGAAAGTCTTAAGGATTTACAGAAGATTTTTGCGAGGCTTGGCGTGCAATTTGATCATATTATGGGTGAAAGTTTTTACTTAAAAATGGCGGATGAGGTGATAAAAGACGGCTTGGCTAGAAAATTGCTTAAAGAGGGCGAAGGCGGGGCACTTATATTCCCAATGGGTGAGGAGGCAGTCCCGGCACTACTCAGGAAGGGCGACTCGACCACGCTTTATTTAACCCGCGATGTGGCGACTATAAAATACCGCGTGGAGACTTGGCATCCGGAGGCGATTTTGTACGTTGTAGACAGGGCGCAATCACTACATTTTGAGCAGAATTTTGCTGTGGCTAGGGCGTTTTCTTATGCGGAAGACAGCGGTCTTGAACATATTAAGTTTGGAAGGATGAGCTTTGAAGATAGTGCTATGAGCACTCGTAAAGGGAATGTGATTCGATTGGACGCAATGTTGGATGAGGCGGTTGCGAGGGCTGGGCAACTTGCCGTTAAACGTGGAAGCGAATTGCCACGTGCGGAACTTTTTGCACTTACGGAAACCATTGGAGTGGCCAGCACAAAATATGCAATTTTGTCTCAAGACAGAAATAAAGATATTATTTTTGATTGGAACAAAATCATAACTTTAGAAGGGAATTCTGCTCCATATCTTTTGTATTCTTATGCGAGGGCAAACAGTATAATCGGAAAGGCCGGTGACACGGTTTTGAGCGGAATGCCTGCACTTAGGGACGATGCGGAAAAACTTTTGGTGCGCAAAATGCTCAAATTCCCAGAGGCTTTAGAAGGCGCGCTTAATGAGCGTAAACCTCACATAATCGCAACCGCACTGTTTGAGCTTTGCCAGGAATTTAATCGATTCTATTCTACTATGCCGGTTTTGAATGCAGAGAATGAAGCTGATAGGCGCACAAGAATTGGAATCGTGCATGCGTTTATGAATGAGCTAAAAAGCGGGCTTAGTATTTTGGGAATTCCGGTTCTGATGAGGATGTAATGTGTGGCGAAGGTGTGTGGCAAAGGGGATGAGGCTGTGTTGGGCGAAGGTGGTGGGGCTATTCGCCCGGCATGGGGTGAAAGAAGAAATCTAAGAGGGTCGCTCAAAGAATATTTGCCATGCGAAAGAGAAGGGCAATGATGGTTTCATGATGGTTTTTACAAAGCCAGGGTGAGTACTTGCTCACCGTGCAATATTCTTGGACTTGCGCTAGTTGAAGTTGTGCTTTTTGGATGCTTTTGTGAGGATTTTTGGTGCGGATTTTGATAGAATTTAGGTAATATTTAACCTGTTAATTTATGGAAACTACAAATGGAAATCTGCTTGGCGCCGGTACGCAACTAAGCGACAAAGAGCTACTAAAACTTTGCGAAGAATTTGGTAAGAGGGCTCTACTTTGGCGAAGAAAATTTATTGGATTACTTCCTGAGGTAAAGAGGCGAAGGCTTTATGAAAAACGTGGGTTTAATTCCATTTTTGAATTTGCATTTAAGCTCGCAGGTTTAAGCCAAGATCAAGTGAAAAGGGTACTTAACTTAGATGAAAAATTTGTGAATAAACCGGCACTTCATAATCTGTTGGTTTCGGGTAAC
>JBBAAK010000009.1:0-36565 GCA_041658345.1 Candidatus Altimarinota bacterium | reverse complement strand
TGAAACAAAAAATCCTAATACACCGTGGAATTTCTAAAAAACGCAGGAAACAAATGATTGATTATTTCTTGGAAAATTTCTAGCAGACCGTTTTTACCTATATCCCGAAATTTCTTATACACAGGTTGGAAATGCCGGATCCGGAAGCCTGCATATCAAAAAGATTTCTGTATTAAAAGACAATAAAGTCTATTTAATAGAATGCGTCGTAGAGGATTGTGAAAAAGTCCTTCCGACCTTTAAATTCTTGGCGCAATAATATTGCAAAAGCCCTAAGCGTCTAAGCCTACCCTGCAAAAGCCTCAACGCGCTTTTCGCGAGTAACTTCGACTTTGATTTTGCCGGTGTATTGCAAATCTTTTTCTATCTTACGGGCAATTTCATGTGAAAGCTTTATGGATTGCAAATCATCAATCTCATCCGGGCTAACAAAAACCCTAAGCTCTCTACCGGCCTGCACAGCAAAAGCTTTTTCCACACCGGAGATCGAAGTTGCAACCTTCTCAATATCGGAAAGCCTCTTAACATAATTCTCCATGTTATCTTTGTTGGCACCTGGGCGCGCAACAGAAATAAGATTGGCTACCTGCACAATTTTTGCCTCCAAAGATTCAGCCTCGGTATCTCCTTCGTTTGATTCAACGGCTTGCAAAACCTCTTCCGGCAAACCGAACTTCTTTAAAATATCACGACCGATAGAAGCATGTTTCCCCTGCACTTCATGATCAACTGCTTTACCTATATCGTGCAAAAGTCCTGCCTTTTTGCACACTTCAATATTTGCTCCAAGTAATCCTGCAATCCCCGCAGACAAAAACGCAACTTCCATGGAGTGCTTTAGAACATTTTGTCCATAAGCAATACGGAATTTAAGTCGTCCCAAAATCTTAAGTAGATTGGGCGGAAGCCCGGCAACCCCAACCTCAAAAGCAGCCTTATCTCCAAGATCCTTAATTAGCAGATTAACCTCTTCCTTAACTTTTGCATAAGTCTCTTCAATACGCGCAGGGTGAATACGTCCATCTTCCACAAGGCGTTCAAGCGTGATTTTTGCCATATAACGGCGGATTGGATCAAACCCGCTAACTATAATTGAACCCGGAGTATCATCCACGATAACATCCACACCCGTAACAGATTCAAACGCATTAATATTACGGCCTTCGCGCCCGATTATACGCCCTTTCATATCCTCTGCAGGGAGTGGAACGGATGTAGTTGTTGACTCAACTGTAGTCTCGGAAGCATAACGTTGAATTGCATCTGCCAAAATCTGGCGGGCTTTTGCGTCAACATCCTCTTTCATTTCAGCCTCAAGATGTTTTGCATAAGAAACCATCTCGTCCTTGAACTCTTTTTCTATTTGTTCAAGCAAAAGTTTTTTTGCATCTTCAGGTTTAAGTCCTGCAACTTCTTGTAGTTTTTTTTCTTGCTCATTAACTAGCTCAACTGCACGTTCACGCTCTTTTTTAAGCTGTTCAGACTTCTCTTCCAGCTTACTTTTCATCTTATCGAGCTCTTCCACTTTACCATCCATTGACTCTTCTTTCTTAAGCAAACGAGCTTCGGTCTCCTCCAATTTTTTGCGTTTTACACGTTCGTCTTTTTGCGCTTCCTCTCTCTCTTTAAGAACTTCATTTTTTGCCCTCATTATCATTTCATTCGCCTTGCCGTGAGCATCTTGCAAAGCTTTTTCTTGCTCTCTTCTTACTTTAGCTCCCTCCTCTTTGATCTGTTTGTTGCGGATTACAAATCCGGCAAATCCTCCAAGTCCAGCTCCAAACAGGAGCAGGATAATATTTATAGTATCCATTTTGATTGTTGGTTAACCCAGGTACATAAAAACCGACGCTCTTTTGCGCCTTCTTTCTAAACCAAACGTACGAGATTCAAACGTGAAGTTTTCAAGAAGTAATGAACAAAAATTCTAAGCTTATAACCGGCTTTTTTCGCCCTGAAATTGAGATATAAAAGAACTGAATGAACTTTAACAAACATTAAGCACTTTCGGCAACATGAATTACAAAATAGAATCGTGTTACGACTTAATGCGCTTCAGTTTCTTAAGAAATTTTTAAGGAAAAATTCAGGATTTTCGCAAGGTCGGCTTGCTAACGTATGGGCACTTAACCCAAAAAATATGAAAAAACGATTGCTCGCCACTTTAGTAACCATATCTTTTTTACTCCCGCAGATTGCGCTGGCAAAAGACATATGCATCGCGGAAGAAGATATCCCAAAAGACCTGGAAATAACTGCACTTTACCCGAATCCAAATACTGGTGAAGACGAATGGATAGAGATAAAAAACACCGGCAAAACCAATCTTGAACTCGCCTTTTACACAATCGAAGACACCACGAATAAACCATATCCGCTTGAAGGCACACTCGAGGCCGGTGAGAGCACAAGTATCACAGGATTTTCTTTCCAACTAAATAACAGTAATGAAACGGTAACGCTAAAAACCATAGCCGGAGACACCGTGGATACGTTTTCTTACGAAACAAGTACAAAAGGCCAAGCAATAGAAAAAGATGCACAAGTTGAAACCGCATCAGAAACTACTTCGGAAGATACAACCGAGCCAACTGAAACAGAAACCGAGGTGATTACTCCTGTAACCCCTACCCTTTGGCCAATATTTTCGGAAGCAATGCCAAATCCGGAGGGTTCAGATAGCACGGAGGAATGGATAGAACTATATAATCCTTACGACCAAGCACTCACAATGGATGGCCTCAAACTTGATGACGAAGACGGTGGCAGTTCGCCATATGGTTTAACGGGCACTTTGGAGGCGGAAAGCTACCTATTGGTATCTATTCAAGACAGTAAACTCACTTTAAATAACACTGTAGACCACATTCGCCTACTTGGAGCTAATGATGAAATACTCTGGGATATAAGTTACGAAGACACCACGGAAGGCAAAAGTTATGCGCTTATTGGTGATTCTTATGTAATAACGACCCCAACCCCGGGAGAAGAAAATATCGCGCCGGAAAGTACCACGGAAAACGCCGACGCAAGCGAAGAGGCAACAGAATCAGACACAAACTACCAAGACGGAGACCTGTCTGAAAACGTAGAAATTACCGAGGTTTTTCCAAACCCGGAAGGGCCGGATCAAGAAGAAGAATGGATAGAACTCACAAACGGCGGAACTATTGCTGTAAACCTTGGCAATTGGATACTGGATGACGGCCCGGGCGGATCAGACCCATACATAATTCCGGACAATTTTATAATAGAACCAGGTCAAACCTTAATAATTTACAGAACAGAAAGCGGAATCGCCTTAAATAACAGCAACGAAACTGTAGAAATCGTGGACTACAACGGAGAAATAATGGATGAAATCAGCTACGAAAGCTCCGAGGAAGGAGAATCATATTCACAAATAACAGTTGAAGAAACTGCCACTGAGTCAGCATCCATAGCAGAACTTGGCCAATCTAAATTTGACATATGGGAATGGACCATTCCAAGCCCCGGAGAGCCAAATCCAATCTGGAAACAAATAAAAGGAGACGTTGAATCTTTTGACGGATCATTACTCACTTTATTTGATGGCACCAGCAACTGGACATTCAAAGCAAATCAAGCCCAAACAGACGAACTGCTCTTCAAAATCGGCAACACGGTTTTGGTACAAGCAAGCATGGAAAACGGACTATATAAAATAATGACAAGCGAACTCATAAAAGGCGCGGAGGCAAGCCAAAAAACATCAATTCCTTGGGGGCTAATAGCTACGGTAATCACAATCGCCGGCTGGCTGGGCTATGAAGCGTACAAAAAGCGCCAAAAGACTTTGCATTTTGGGCCCGAAGCTTTAAACTAAAAGCAGATTTCTCTTTTGGGCCATAATCAACTCACATGTCAATCAAGCTCATTAACCGCAGTCTTTTAGACCCTTGGAAAATCCAAAGAGGACTCGCCCTACTTGATTCATTTGACTCTGATAGCAAAAGGATTGATCCACATTCAACGGAGTACAAGAATGCACAGGTTAGAACACATATAAACGATAAGATGGACTTAACGAAGGGGAAGGCCAAGGGAGAAATGGCATGGAATGGAGTAAATAAACTCAACGAATCAGACATAAAAAAACAAAAAGAACTGGCAGATTCTCTGCAAGAGTTCCAAAACGCAACCGGCATAAACGAGCAAAAATACATAGAAGAAATAGACAATTGCAAAAGCAGTAATGAAATTGACACAATCGAGAAAAAACTCGAAAAAACCGCGACCAAATGGTATAAAGAAAAGATGCTCAAAAGTGGCGCCTTTGAACACGTAGTTGATAAAGAACAGAAACTACTGGAAGACGAAATGAACGGGCTGGCAGAATGGTTTGGAGACCTCCCACTTTATGGGAACGACATAAGTATGATAGAAACCTTAAAAGAGCTCGATAAAAATCTGGAAATTAAAAAGCGATTCCGCACAAAACTCCAAAAACAAACCACGTTCGTAAAAGACGAATACGCACGTAGATTGGGCTCCCTCGCTATGATTGGAAGCAAAGAACAATTACTGGAAAATATATTAAAAGAGATAAAAGAAGTCGAAGACGCACCGAGCTCAATACAATATGAATTTAAAAAAGTTCAAAAAAGTGCAAATGCCACAAAAGACACGGCAACACTTAAAAAAAATGTAATAGAGGGCTACAACACGAGATTTGAAAGATATAGGAAAGTCTTGATGCAAAATATACAATATTTTGGTGGAGAAGATATTGTGAGCAAATGGGGAAAATTACCGGAAACGGCTTTTGAGTTTTTAGATTGGCTAGAAGAACGCAAAAATTTTGCAGAAATGGATTCTGCAATAAAAAACCTGCCAAAAATGATAAGTGATAGAAAACGCCTTTATGACAAACGAGACAAAATTCTAGAAAACGCATTGCCGGAAGAGCGCAAAAAAATATTTGCACAAACTCATTTGATGAGACGCCATGAACTGGAGGCGTATTTGCCGGAACTGGCAACTTATGTACGCAACAAAAACATACATGTTGCAGAATTTATAGGTGCCATAACTATTGCCAGAACAAACAACGTTGAACTTTTCCAATCATTCGAAAAAGTACTTGAGATTAGAAAATTCAAACTCGCGGATTTTGATACTCAAAAGGCAAAAATTTTAGTCCTTAAACAAGAAATCCAAGAGCGCGAAAAAACTGTTAGAGCATATTTTAAGCTTCCAACTTACTTGCGTGACGATAACGCCTTTATAAAAGCAAATAGTTTTGATAGAGAGCAAATGCTAATGAAGGCGGAGGAGCGCTTTGGGCGCGAACAAAAAAATCCATTTGACCTTAGCACAGTTGATCATCTTGATAATGAAGAAATGGACACGGTTGAAGAAAAACTCGAATCGGAAGCCGGAGACAAAATGATGGAAGAGGTAACAAAAGAGCTTAAGCAAGAAGGCGAAATGGAAACGGTAAAAATACAAGCACAAACTTATAAGAGAATTTTTGGCACACAAAAATATGCAAGAGACAACCATATGACTCAAAAAGAACGTTACAAGGATGACTTAGCATATTGGATAAAATTCAATCGAACGGCAAAAACGGAAAACGACATCACCGATAACCGCCAACTCAACAAATGGAGATTCTTAGAAAAAGCAGATGAAGGATATGACCTTGGTTATGTATTCAATTCCGGTGGGGAAATTAGAGACCTGCAAAAAATCAAAAAGAACGAACTTAAATATGGCAACACCAAAGTGTATGAAAAGCTCTCATTCGCAAAATACAACGAACACATAATGATTGAAGACGAAGAAGGTAAAGATGCAAAAGACCCAATAAAAATGATTGAAGATCTTTCTGAAAAAGAATTAACAAAATTAGTAATGGTGGCAATAACAAAACTTGGGAAAGGACGTATGCATTTATCCGAGAGCAACATGTCGATTTTAAAAAATTCACAAAACATAAAAAAAGATATAGCCAACAAGTTTATAGACGAACAATTCCAACATCTAAAAATGGACAGTACGAATAATACCGATCACTTTGCAAATGAGGTTGCAATAGCAGCATAACAAATAACCCAACCCAAAAAATGCCATACGATCTAATAGTTATAGGTGGTGGATGCGCAGGACTTTCCGCATCAATATACGCAAGACGCTTTAATATGAACGTACTTGTTGTGGCAGAAATGCTCGGCGGAACAATTACCACAACGCACCTTGTGGAAAACTATCCCGGCTTCATATCAATTTCCGGTGGAGAACTTGCAAACAAATTTGTAGAGCAAGCCACTGCAAATGGAGTCACTTTTAAAACTGGGATGAAAGTAACAAAAGTTTGGAAGGACGGAGAAACGTTTAAAGTGCAAGCCGGTGAAGAAATTTTGGAGGCAAAAACTGTAATCTTAGCAACCGGGACAACCTACAGAAAGATCGGCATTCCCGGTGAAAAAGAATTTTTGGCACGCGGAGTTTCTTATTGCGCAACTTGCGATGGAGGATTTTTTAAAGGCAAAAATGTGATTATTGTAGGTGGTGGTAACAGCGCGGTTAAAGAATCAATCATTCTTGCAGAGCACGCCTCCCACGTTACGATTGTTTATCGCGGATCTGCATTTGCAAAAGCCGAACCTCAGAACGTAAAAAACATGGAGGAAACACCAAACATTTCAATTCGCCTAAACAGCAATCTTGCAGAAATTACAGGAGACACAGCGGTAAGAGAAGTTAAGTTTGAGGACGGCACAAAGATGCCAATAGACGGAGTTTTTGTAGAAGTTGGACGGGTACCATTAACGGATATGGTTAACGACTTAAACGTAGCAAAAAACGAGAAGGGCGAGATTATAATCAATCAAATGAGTGAAACGAACATACCGGGATTTTATGCGGCAGGAGACGTAAGCAATTCTGAATGGAAACAGGCGATTGTAAGTGCGGACGAAGGATGCAAAGCAGCATTCAAAGCTTTTGAATTTGTTTCAGCAAAAAAATAACTTTAATTCATCACACCAAATCTTATGGAGAATACTCAATCATGTTCATGCCTACAAATTGGTAAAATGGCGCCGGATTTTACAGCAGAAGGACTATTCGGAGATGCCGTAAAAACAGTCTCTTTAAAAGATTTTAAAGGCAAATGGTTGGTCATATTTTTTTATCCACTCGATTTTACTTTCGTATGTCCAACAGAGATTACGGCTTTTAATGACGCATACGAAAAGTTCCAAGCATTAAATACGGAAGTTTTATCAGTTTCCGTTGATAGTGTTTATTCACACAAAGCGTGGCAAAAAGATTTAGGCGTTATGAAATTTGGCATGCTCTCGGATATAACAAAGGAAATAAGCAAAAAATATGGAGTATTAATTGAAGAAAAAGGCATTGCTCTACGCGGAGCTTTTGTAATCGACCCGGATGGAATTATAAAAATGTCTGTGATACACGATCTCTCCATAGGCAGAAATGTAGACGAAATTGTAAGAGTAGTTGAAGCTTGTCAAACAGGTGAACTATGCCCAATGGGGTGGAAACACGGAGATACAACTTTAGGAAAAGCCTAATGCCAGACCTATCACTTGCAGTATTCGATCAAGCAAGAGAGCTCATACAAAAAGCGAGCAGTATTTTAATTATTTCTCACAAATCGCCTGATGGAGATGCAATCGGCGCTAACCTCGCCTTGCAAGAAGCACTTATACGCCTGGGGAAACACACGGTTTCCGCATGCATTGATCCTGTACCTTCAAATTGTTTATTTTTAAATAATTCATTTAGCTTTGTCCAAGATTTTGAAGTTAAAGATTTTGATTTGGTGATCACAGTTGACTGCGGTGGCCATAAATTGATTGGATTTCAAGAGAAAAAACCGGAGCTTTTGGACCGCACCAAAGTCACTCTTCTGAATATAGATCATCACCCTTCAAATGACCATTTTGGAAATATAAATTTGGTTATGAGCGATACTCCATCCACATGTTTTATACTATTTTTAATGTTCACATATTACGGATGGGACATAAGCCCAACCATGGCCACTTCCCTGCTACATGGGCTTTATTACGACACAGGATCTTTGATGCACAGCAACACAACGGCAGACACACTTAGAATAGTTGGTAGATTAAAAGCCAAAGGCGCAGACCATGCCAGATCGATAAAAGAACAATTCCACACAGCTTCAATACCAAAATTAAAACTTTGGGGCAGAGCACTCGCCCGCGCAACACTTAATTCAAAGAATGCGGTTGTAAGCGTAATCACAAAAAATGACTATACGGAAACCAACACAAATCACGAAGACACTTCCGGATTGATAAATTATTTAAACCATGTGCCAAATGCAAAATTTTGCATGCTACTGGCCGAGACCGAAAATGAACAAATTAAAGGATCTTTAAGAACTCAAGATCAAAATATAGATTTATCACGCATAGCGGAACTTTTTGGCGGTGGCGGACACAAAAAAGCTTCGGGCTTTACAATAAACGGACGCCTTGTGGAAAAAAGGACTTGGGGAGTTATTTAGCCTGTTGCATTGGAAAATCTACCAAAGCTCCTAGTCTTGCATTTTCAAATGCCTGGCTAATGTTGAACTCGTCGATTACTGGCGTATTATTGTAAGTACGTCCGACAGCCATACCAACAGAAGCAGCAGTACTTTGTGGGTTCAATGCAAAATGACCCTCCTCAGGAAGCACCACAGCATCTCTATCAGTACGAGCAAGATCTTGATATTGTAAAGTCGCAATATCAGTAGCCCAGCTCCATCTATCTTGCGTACGCACTCCTTCAGGCAAACTCCTCAAAAATTCACGAAGCCTATAATGCATAGGCTCACCACGATCAATAAAACCTCGCATAGCAACTTCACTATTTGATGTTGTATGAATTCCATGAAACCACGTTGGATGAAGTACCCTCCCTCTCACAAAGGGGAACAGCTTATTAGTAAGTTCAGGAACAGTAGCAATTCTACTTTGAGAATCCATACCATAGAACATTAATGCCTTCAGCAACTCATCATCTCTACTATCTGCTTGCAAAGTAGCATTATAAGTACAAGCCCCTACTCCCCTAAGATATTTGGCCTGTTGCGGAGTTAAAGCACCTTGAATCAATCGAGTAACTTCATCTACATCCTCTTCAATAGGCTTAACGTCTTCTCTATCAAATGTAGAAGCAAATGCTTTAGAAAAATCCATGCTTACCTCGTGTCCTTTGACCACAAGGTCTCTTACAAAATCATTTCCAGCAGAATCTAATTGTGATGACATATTTTAAGCTGTTAAAGCATCGGATTTTACCAACCCCTTGACTTTCTGTCAAGTCATTTCATAGCACTACTTTGCACCACTCAACCTCTCACTCACAATCCCCCAGTTCAAATTTTTCAAAAATGCCGTAACGTAATCCGGTTTAGAGATTCCGTAGTCGATCATATATGCATGCTCCCAACAGTCTAGGGCCATAAGTGGCACTTGATGAACCGGAAGACCCAGGTGATGCTCAAACATAATATAATTATGCAACTTCTGATCTATTTTATTGAAAGTTAAAAGTACCCAACCCGGCGTAGAACCGGCTGATGCACGCAAATCTTTTTCCCACCCTTCCAAACTGCCAAAAGAGTTTTCTATGGCAGTCTTTAATTCCACCGAAGGTTCGCTTTTAACTCCACTTAAGTTTTCAAAATACATTTGATGTAAATAAGCCCCATTAAAAGCAACTGCCTCTCTACGTTTTAACTCACTAAATTCACCAAAAGAATAATTTGAAAGCGATTTATCCACCGTGATCAATTTTTCTTCGATTTCATTTAATTTTTTCACATAACCTTCATAGAGTTTAAAGTGAGCAGAAAGCTGAGCATCAGTAATCCCATCCAGAGTCCCAAG
This sequence comes from Candidatus Altimarinota bacterium, assembly GCA_041658345.1. Classification (GTDB taxonomy): domain Bacteria; phylum Patescibacteriota; class Gracilibacteria; order UBA1369; family 2-02-FULL-48-14; genus JBAZYV01. The sequence continues at coordinate 26,666 of JBBAAK010000009.1, read as the reverse complement.
TAAAGAAACAAAATCTTTTGCTGTATGTGTCATAAGTGCTTAATATTAATTTGTACAATAGAACTTTAACAAAACGATGTAACAAAAGCCATAATTCTACGTTTAAATAGATGACTACGACTTGTATGAAAAAAACTTTCAATCTTTACGAGGCGAATCGTGCGCTTGTTTTTGTAGCACCGGTAACTGCAGACATTGCACGGCTTTTTTTAACATTGGAAGGAGCAGAAAATTCACAAAAAGATGTAGAGACCTTACACAAAATACAAAATTGTATAAATGAACTAAAACAAGTTGGATGTATTTGTAGAGATCCAAAAATCGGGCTTATAGACTTCCCTTCTTTTTATAAAAACGAGCCGGTATTTTTATGCTGGCAACTTGGCGAAGACGAAATTGTCCACTACCATGGGCTACAAAACTGCCTTGGGAATCGCCAAACAATAGACGAAGATTTTGTAAGATTTAATTGTAATGCACCTCTTGAGTTTGCAGGAGTTTAAAAAACATATCCTCATTCAAAAGTTCAACTTGTGAGAGCTTATCATCTGTAAAAATTGGAAGAGCAGAATCATAAGCAACGCTTATACGATTTTTTTCTATATATTCAGCACGCTCCATAAGCCCATGAGGAACGTTATCAAAAGAAAATCCATAAGACGATGATGCCACGAGCATGGTATTAAAACTACTCGGGATTTGAACGGACAAAATATTCGAGAAAGATTGCGCCAACGAGTTCTCAAAAATCGACAAAAATTCACTCTCACTGGATGCGACATTAACGGCCAAAATACCGCCTTCGTTTAAAAGATTTTTACATAAATCAAAAAACTCATTTGTAGCCAAGTGGGCTGGAATACTCGCTGAATGATAGGCATCCACAAGAATCAAATCATATTTTTCATCTGAATTTAAAACGTAAGTGCGGGCATCGGCGTGAACAATATTTACGACCAAATCAGAAAGCCCCATATACTCTTTGGACATACGAGTAACGGCCGGATCAATTTCCACACCGGTCACGGATAAACCAGGATAATACTCATTGTAAAGTCTTGTAAAAGTGCCACCGGCATGCCCCAAAATAAGAATGTTTTTTGGATCTTCTATCATCGCCGGCAAAACGGCGAAATAGCCATAATAATATCTGTCACTCACCAACGAATCATTTGGATCGTAGATTGATTGTGTGCCAATTTGATTCTCAACATGCAGTCTGCGAATACCAACGGCGTCTTCCGTAACGGATATGAAACCATAAGGTGATTCGTCCGAAGCTATAAGCGATTCACCGGCAAAAACCTTTGGTGTAAGGAAAAACAGCAAAGAAGCAACTACGCCAAAAACCAAAAGCCACTTATTTTTAAGACCAAGAGCGGACAGCAGAATAAGTAGAATCCCAAGAAAAATAAAAGTTCTCATTGTGCCCAAAAACGGAATCAAAACAAAGGCCGGCAAAAAAGTACCTACCAAACTACCTATTGTAGAAATGGTGGAAATTGTTCCAGAAGCACTACCAAGTGTTGGCAAATCATGCACATAAAGTTTAACCGTAAATGGCACAATCATTCCGAGCAAAAGTAGAGGAACGATAAATAGAACAAATACAGAGATAAAAGATCCGGCCAAAGTCACAGTGTATAAATTAGAAAAACCGGTAGAAAGAATCGGCAGAATAAGACCGGCCACAAACGGTATAAATAAAATCCACGCACCGGTTACAAGGATAAGTAAAAAATACAAATTTGCATTCGGGCGTAAATCAGCAATTTTCCCACCGAGATAATAACCAACCGCAAGTGCCGTCATTACAAGCCCAATCACGTTAGTCCAAACATAAAGTGAATTGCCAAAATAAGGAGCCAGAAGTCGGCTTGCACTCATCTCCACAGCCATAACCGCCAGCCCGCACAAAAATGCAGAAATTAAATAAAGTTTTTGAGGTTTGATCATGCTCTAATTAACTCACAGCTTTACATCAAATTCAATCCATTGTACTTTTTGATTAACAACAACAGTTGCGCAAGCAACAACAATATAACAACAACGTCTCATGAAATTTGAAATTTCACAAAACCTTAAAAGGACAGATGTACTTTTCTTGCCACTTTATAAAGAAGAAGGACTTTCGCCAAAAATCAAAAAAATACTGGGTAACAGTTTGAGCAAAATGATTGAGCTACGCATTAAGAATAACGATTTCGAAGGAGATGAGGGCCAAACAATATCACTTTTTACAGATGGAGAATTTTGTAAAAAATTGGTACTTGTAGGGCTTGGCAAAAAAGAAGAAAAAGTACCGCACCAAAATGAATTATTGGGTGGAACAATTTCCGGAATCGCAAAAAAATCAAAAGCAGAAAAAATATCGGTTTTTGTAAATGAAGATTTTGAATCAATTGCTTATGGGATAATACTTGGAACTTATGAATTCACTTTTTACAAAAAGACAGACTCAAAAGCAAAAGAGCTCAAAGATGTTTGTTTCTTAACCAACGACTCAAAAGAAAATTTAGAGTTTTTAAAAAAACTTTCCGCCTTCGAGAATGCATCAATATTAACAAGAAACTTAATTAACACCTCTGCCGGTGATCAAGTGCCTCAAGACCTTGCCAATGAAGCAAAAAAAATCGCAAAAAAATATGGGATGAAAGTAACAATCTTAGATAATAAAAAACTAAAAAAGCTGGGTTGTGGCGGAATAATCGGAGTTGGACAAGGGGCAAAAGACGGCCCATGCATGGCCTTTTTGGAATACAAATATAAGAGCAACAAAAAAGAACCATCCATTGCCTTTATTGGCAAAGGAATAACTTTTGATTCCGGTGGAATGAATCTAAAACCCTCCGGGCATGTGGAAACAATGAAATCAGATATGTCTGGTGCAGGCACAGTACTTGGAACAATGCAGGCCATTGCCGAACTAAAAATGCCGGGCCACTTTTTAGGCGTAATCGCTTGCGCGGAGAATGCACTTTCGGACAAGGCCATACACTCAGGAGACGTACTTAAAATGTACAATGGAAAAACTGTCGAAGTAGTAAACACAGACGCAGAAGGACGTTTGATTTTGGCGGACGCATTAAGCTACACGGAAAAAAACTTTCACCCAAAAAATATAATTGATATAGCCACGTTAACGGGTGCAGTAGTGTATGCACTTGGCTACAAAATCACAGGAGTGCTCGGCAACAAAGATGAAATAATAAAAGACGTACTTGATTCTTCAAAAAATGCACATGAACGTTTTTGGCAATTACCACTTGATGCTGATTTTATAAAAGCCACAAAGGGTGATTTCACGGATCTAAAAAATGCCACTGATGGTGTAAGGGCTGGGACAATAATGGGAGCAGCATTTTTGCAAAACTTTATAGAAAAAACTGCTTGGGCTCATATTGATTTCGCAGGAACTTCCTGGGCGGAAAAACCTACTCCTACAACAAAATATGGGGCAACAGCCTCGGGATTAAGGACACTATTAGAACTCGCAATCAAGCACCAAGGATAAGTAAACAGCCCACTAAGATTCAAGCATGTCTTGGTATTCAAGCCTGTAAATATGCAGGACGGTTACTGTTAAGCTCAAAATTAAAGGGCCAAAGATAATTCCTTTCAGTCCAAAAATAAATATTGCCCCAAGCACAACCAGGAATGTTGCAAGCGGGTGCATTTTGCTCCTGTTGCCAATAAACCAAGGCCTCATAACATTGTCTACTGTAGAGACCAAGAAAAGTCCCCAACAGAACACGAAAATAGCCCACAAAGTTTCACCCTGGAGTAGAAGCGCAACAGAAACCGGAAACCAAACCAAAGCAGAACCTATGTAAGGTATTAAAGCGGAAAAAGCCAAAAGCGTTGCCCAAAAAATAGCATTATGTACACCTGCTACCATAAAGCCAATACAAGCAATTGCACCCTGCACAAGCGACGTACCAAAATTACCAACCACAATCGCATAAGTTGTATCACGCAATTTATTTTCTATTTCCGTTTCATAACTGGCCGGCAAAGGACTGATAGTTTTTAAGAAAGATAAAAGTCCATCGCCATCGCGGAAGAAGAAGAACATTGTAAGTAACAAAATAAACACACGCAAAATCGTATCTCCAACACCTTTAACAATTGTTGTACTTTGTGCCACCAAGAAGTTCGCCAAACCGGAACTAAGGTTTTGAGCAATATCAACAAAATCAATTTTTACATTTTTGAAAACTTCCAAAATACCAAACTGATCAAAAATCCTTCCGATTATTGGCCCTACAAGCGGAAGATTTTGAAGCCCATTCCAATGTAAAGCTTTAAAATCCATATAAGACCATTTCATAGTAGCTAGCTCATAAGTGCTAACAGCTTCTTGTGCCAAAAACACAACAAAAAGAGCTAGCGGAACCAAAACTATAAACATAACAATAACAGTACTAAACAAAGCAGAAACACTCTGGTGCCCATACAGATGTTTTAAAAACCACTTATACATGGGATAAAAAATCACAGCTATAAGCCCGGAATAAATCAAAATATTAAAAAACGGAGAGATAATCCAAAAAAACAAAATCATTACGCCAACTACGGCAAGCACAAAAAAATACCGGGCGAAATCATGTAGAACCAAATTCTGTTTTGAGCGTGGCATGGATGCATTATAACGCACTTTTTGCTTTTTCCAAATTTTCTCTATATTCAATTAATGTAGCACGCACCGCCTCGTGCACAGGGCGCAAGTGTATGCCTTCTTTTTCCAGTTTGTTGGTGCAAAGTGCACAATTTGAACGACCGGATTTTGTTATTTTAGAAAGCTCATCCAAAGAAAAAAGTTCATAATTAAAATTAGGGTCTACAATTTCCTTATACATATCCAAAATTTCTTTATGCGTAATTGTACCGGGATTTGTAACATTATAAACGCCAGTTGCACGCTTAGCGATTAAAGACTTGGAGGCAAGAATGAAATCAGAAATTACACTTATGGAATTGGGCACGGAAATAACTTTTTTATATGCTGTAATTTTTGTAATAAAATTGCGCTCACCGGGAACTGAATCAAGTGGCATGCGAAGTCGCAACTGCAAAATTGGAAATTCTTTGAGCATTGCTTCACTCCAAGCCTTTGTGCGGGAATAAAAACTTCCATCAAAAGTAGGCTCATCACATTCGGTATACCCTCCCCCATCCTTATCGCCGGTATAAACACAACCACTACCAATGTGCGCCATATAAATTCCAAGGCCATTACAGGCACGCGCCAAAATCAACGGAGCGATCACATTTGAATACAAAGTCTCCATTTTATTGTCTTCACACCAATCCACATTCGGTTTACCCGTTTTACCTGCACAATTCAAAACGATGTCCGGCTTTTTTAACTCAAGTTCAGCCTTAACAACGGAATAATCCTCAATCCGCACGTCGGAAATACTTATCTCCGCACCTTCTTTCTTAAAGTGATCCAGAAACTTGCCAGCAATATAACCTTTCCCAAATATAAGAATACTCATGTTTCGATTAAACTCCCGCCCGGAGCGGTTGTCAAAAGTAAAAAAAACGTGCATATTTGAGCCCAATTATGGATTTAAGCCTACTCGCCACACAATTTGCGAATCACCCAATAATACTTTTCTTTGTTTTGTCTTTTATAGCCGGCGAAGAAGTTATGATACCGCTCGCATTTTTGGTGGGGCAAGGTCTTTGGGATTTACCAACACTTTTTATTACATTTTACGTAAGCACATTTTTATCCGATATAGCATGGTTTTTATTTGGCAAATACGCATTTAAAAAAGCCACATTTTTTAAAAAATTTCTATCCAAATATCAAAGAATGAAACTTTTTATAAGCAATATATCAAAAAACAAATTTCGTTTATTGCTCACAACAAAATTTCTCTACGGGACTCGCATATTCACAATAATGTACACCGGCACGGAAGGCACCTCATTACCAAAATTTATGGGGATGAACGCCATAGTTATAGCGGTTTGGTTGCCTGTGATCGTAGGGCTCGGATGGCTTGCCGGAAGAGGATCAGGTATGTTTTTTAATCTATACGAACACACTTCACTAGTAATTTTGGCGATAGGAATTATCTTTATATCAATCCATTTAATACATTATTTAATAGCGAAATATTTACTTCCAAAAGAACTTAGAAATGAGAACTAAAGTAAGCGCAATAATCCCATGTTACAACGAAGCCAAGCGCATAGAGGCCGTGCTTAGGGTTTTAACAAAAACAAAAATAATCGATGAAATAATTGTTGTGGATGATGGATCAAAAGATAATACTGAAGAAATCGTAAAAAAATTCCGCACCATAAAATATTTAAAAAACAAAAAAAACTTAGGGAAAGCCACGGCCATGGAGAAAGGTGTAAAAAACAGCACTGGAGATGTTTTGTTTTTTTGCGATGCCGATCTAAAAGGTTTCGACACAAAAATGGTGGAAACAATAATAAAGCCAGTATTAAGTGGGAAAACAGATATGTTTATAGGCGTAAGATCAAATTTTAGAGAAAAAAAATTCAAAGCAATCGGACTGATGTCTGGAGAAAGAGCTTTAAAAAGAGAAATTTGGGACTCACTCCCCCATCACTACAAACACAAGTTTAGAATAGAAATGGGTTTAAATAGTTATGCCGAACACTACGGCAAAGGATACAAATACAAAGAGCTAAAATACGATCAGCCGGTAAAGGAAGAAAAGTTTGGAACGCTTATGGGAATGTGGAAAAGAATCACAATGTGGTGGCAAGTATATATGACGTATCTGACTTTCAACATTATCCATTTGCCGGAAACAAAAAAGAATTTACAAAACAGAATTATAAAATTTTGCATAAGCCTACTAACAATAATGTTTAGCGCAATATTCATAATAATAAGTACAAAAATCGGTTATAGATATGTGCTTAATGTATTAAGAAGCGCACTGTCAAAACATCCGGACGCAGAAATTATACCTGTGATTTTCTCTATATTAAGAGAAGTAACGCATGATACATTCATGGTGCTTGGGGTAACAATGTTTACAATCGGGATCATTTATTCAATCGTAAATATCATCGCAATTATAAGAATGCACAAAAACAAACAATCATTAAACTAACACCATGTTTACAAAAATTATTGATTTTATTTTACACATTGATTCATATCTCTCGCTAATAATCGATTCATACGGAAACTTGATTTATGGCATACTTTTTACAACGATTTTTTTAGAAACCGGACTGGTTGTAACGCCATTTTTACCTGGCGACTCATTAATTTTTGTAGCTGGAACATTCGCATCCAGCGGATTATTAAACGTATATTTATTATTCGCACTCATAGCAATTGCGGCGATTTTGGGAGACACAATAAATTACACAATTGGTAAAAAATTCGGTGAAAAAGTTTTTGCAAAATTTATAAAAAAAGAGCACATGCAAAAAACCAAAGATTTTTATAAAAAATATGGCAAAAAAACAATAGTACTTGCACGCTTTGTACCAATAGTAAGAACACTTGCACCATTTATTGCAGGTGTTGGCGAAATGGAATACAAAACTTTTATAAGCTACAACATTATTGGAGGTATCTCTTGGGTAGCAATCTTTTTATTCACAGGCTACTTTTTTGGAAACTTCACATTCGTAAAAGAGAACCTCACCGCAATCACGCTATTAGTCATTTTTGTATCAATACTACCAGCGATTATTGAAGTAATCAGAAGCAAAAGACAATAATTGGCTGGGATGGATGGATTCGAACCATCGATGACGGATTCAGAGTCCGTTGCCTTACCACTTGGCTACACCCCAATGAACTCATTAATAGCGTGCTCTACATCTAAAATCAACTTATCAATTTCTCCTTCCGCGCTAACAATAACAGTATCGCATTCGTCAGCCCAAGCCATTTCTTTCAAAAAGCTTTCGCGCCTTCTATCCAATTCTTCCTGTGGCAATTGACTGCGTTTTAAAATTCTTCTTTGCAGAGTTTCCCAGCCATCCACGGTCAAAAAAATCGACCTCAAATTCTCTTTAGGGATAAGATCGATAATAGACCTTAGCCCCTGTACATCAACCTCACGAATAATAACCTTGCCCTCTTTAAGCGGTTCCAAAATCTCACTTTTTAGAGTGCCATAATAATTTTCGCCGTGCACAATCGCCCATTCCAAAAAATCATCATTTTTTATGCGTGCCTCAAATTCATCCTTAGTAACAAAATGATAGACCTCCCCATCTTTTTCACCCGGACGCGCCGAACGAGTGGTGCAGGAAACCGGAAAAACATAGTCCGGATGTTTTGAGCGAAGCTCATCCAAAACAGTACCCTTGCCCGAACCTGACGGCCCGAGAATCAAAATAAGTTTGCCACTAGCTTGTCTTAAGTCTTCCAAAGTGATACAATTAAAAGATTTGTTTTTTGAAAACACGGGAACTCTACACAAAAAAAGCAAAGAGAGAAAGAGCCTTATTGCAAAAAGCCCTTTCCCTCTCTACTTTCCACGCCAAAGCCGAAGCGCAAAGCGCGAAGGCTAAAAACAAAAACAAAAGTAGTAGAGCAGGCGCAATTCCTTACAAATAGGCTCCTCTCGTAGGAGACTACTTACAAGGGATTATGCAAAAAAGCGATCTCACACCTCTGCATTAGTCTATATGACTCGCACGTGTCCCTGAATCGCTTTTTTGGTATCTTAAAATGGCAAATCATCAAGCGTAACTTCCGGCTCAGCCGTGGCCGTTTTTTGAGCAACATCGCCACCAGCCGATTCATCAGATTTAGCACTTGATGCAGGCTCATAAGCCTCACCTTCACCTGTTGGCGTGCCGGATCTATCTAGCAAAATAATGTTTTCACCAATAATTTCCATTCGCATACGTTTTACTCCATCCTCACCTTCCCAATCATGAGTTTGCATGCGACCTTCCACAAAAATCTTGCGACCTTTTTTAACATATTGTTGCGCGATTTCTGCAAGTTTGCCCCAAAGCACAATGTTGTGGAATTCCGCTTTTTCCTGACGTTGACCAGCCTTATCCATCCATGAACTGTTTGTGGCCACACTAAAAGACGCAACCATTTGCCCACCACCTGTTTGGCGAACCTCGGGGTCACGAGTTACGTTACCAATTACCTGTGCGCGATTAAGAGAGAAGGCCATATTTATAAAGTTAAAAGATTAATGGGAAATTGGCTCTACTCTAAGCGAGAACCCATTGCACTGCAAGCACGAAATTTTCTCAAAGAGGTCAACCTCGCCCCGTCTCTTTACGCCACTCATCAACAATGCCCCAAACACAAATATTAGAAAACAAAGCTCCAGGATCAACTGGTACAGAGCCACAATGGAGAGAGATTGGCGGATTAAGCCCGTTTTCGCCTTTAAAAAAGTAATGGCTACCATTCACACGAACTGGCTCCCCTAAAATACGCATCAAAATAGCCTGCACTTCACCACTTTTAAAGCCGGTACACTCTCCACGCGTAAACTTGCGAGGTTTTTTAACTACAACCGAAGCTTCCTCTAATATTGGCTCTAGCTCCAACCCTGAAACAACAACAATATCTTTATGCACTCCGTCAATAGTTTCAACGGTGACATCAGCTTGCAAAGCTAGTTTTGGATCTTCCGGAAGACCTCTTAAATATTCAACCAAATTATGATAAAAAGCAGATTTAAGTTTTGAGTAAACCTTCATTCTCTTTCTTCTAGTAAGAGGATATGTCTCAAAAAACATCTGCAAAGGAAAATGTGTAAGGGGCAAACAAAGTTCATGTAAAGATCTATCCACATATAGCTCGATTGCACCAGGTGTATATTGCTGTTCGACAGAATACCCAGACGTACGAATCGGAGGCATATATGTTTGTGATTCATCAATCATAATCGCACCACTAACAATGGTAAAAGCCATGTCCAAAGGAGCCTCCGAAACAGGTGGCACAAAAACAAATTTGCCAATTTTAACGGGAGCAGTAAATGATTGTCTACGAGTAGAAATAAGATCATCCACTGCGACTATATCTTCTAACATAACTTCCTCGTCAACATCGGGCAAAGATTTTATAAACGCCAAAAATTCTTGAAAATTATTGTCGACTGCATAACGAGTTGAATTTACAGCCGATTGCAAATTCAACTGAGAATAATTACATCCATTTTGCTCTGAAAGAAAGTCAAGAAGACCTATAAAAAAGGCTCTTATTTGATTCACTTTTTTCATATCACATTGTTCCTTCACAAAATAAGAAGTCGACTCGAAAAACATACGTTGGATGAGACCAGATACCAGCTCCATGACACGCATATTTTTCATATTTGTTCCTGGAACAAGAAATTGCCTAAACGAGTTCACAAAATCAAATAAAAGAGCGAGTTGCTTAAAACTGTCCACTTGATCCCCGTTCCCAACGCTAGCCACAGTAGCCCCTAATTTTTTATCAAATTCAGGAAGTAAAACTTTTGCAATATCATTCTCGAGGCTTAGAAGTCTTAGACGTAACCCATGTAAATCTGGTGAAGACTCCAAGTAAATAATCTGTTCTTCATGACTCAACTCCGAACCAAAAACAACAGCTTGCAACTCATCGTTCAAAGGATCGTTAAAGGCATCTGCGACACTACGAATTAAATTTTCACCCAACAATTCAACCATTTCAGGATGGAACTTTGCATCAATACCTTCAACGCCGATAGGCTCTGGCTCTTTGTTCATATCTGAATTATAACATAATCAGATTGTTTGGCATAGACTTCAGCCCTCCAAAATCACTTCCAAACCTGGCCGATTATGGTACTCTAACTCAGCCTTAATAAATAATCCGAACAAAAGTAGCGAAATCAGGACGAAAACAATCTCTAAAATTTTCATATGCAGTACGTTTTACAGACAGGACACGGCAAGGGGCTCGCAAAGACGGAAATTATCTCAATCCTTGGCGAAGTTGTTATTGATGAGGTTGAAGATGGTTTTGTGCTTGATTGCCAGATTGAAGACCCCGTGATGCTGATCGACAGAATGGGCGGAATTGTGCGCATAACGCAAGTTTTACAGAGTGGACCATCCGCTATGCCACTTAATTTTGAAGAATGGGTTGTGGTTTCCATGAAAAATGAAATTAAACCAGGCGGGAAAATACGCTTTGGGCTTAGCATGCACCCCAAATCTGAAAAAATCCTGAAAAAAATCTTAATTAATTCTAAAAAAAACCTGAAGCCATTTCTTGGGAACGTGCGCTTTGTAAATAAAGACTTCCAAAATCTATCTTCTGTGCAAGCTTGGCATGAAGATTTAATCTCGGAGGGAGCTATTGAACTACACCTTTTCCAAGGCGCAAAAAAGTGGTATTTAACAAAAACTCTCGCAATTCAAGATTTTGAATGGTACTCACACCGCGATTACAATCGCCCTGCAAAAGACTCAAAAAACGGCATGTTACCACCAAAACTCGCCCAAATTTTAATCAATTTAGCAGAACAAAAAGAAGGAGCTGAGATTTATGACCCATTTTGTGGAAGCGGAACGGTTTTGGAAGAAGCGCTACTTATTGGTTACACCGCAAGCGGTTCAGATTTGAGCGAAAGATGCGTGGAAGACACCGAAATCAACTTAAAATGGTTGCAGGGACAAATAGAAAGGGCTCTTCCCTCTTTTAGGGTTTTTCAAAAAGATGCAAACAAAATCACAAAAAACGATCTGCCAAAAGTGGATTTTGCGATTGTTTCAGAAACGGCTCTTGGGCCAAATTTGTCTAAAGTACCAGCCCCGGAAACCTTAAAACAGATTCAAGACGATTTGGAAACATTGTACGAAGCCTTTTTTAGCAATCTAAAAAAGATAGTCAGCGAACCTGTTACAATGATTTTTACCGCGCCTTACCACAGGGACGGCAACGAACGCATATTTTTGCCAAATTTACACACAATTTTGAACAAATATACGAAGGTGATTCCCCTTTCCGAGCACGACCGCCCAAGCCTATTTTACGAGCGCAAAGACCAATTTGTTAGTAGAGAGATTTGGAAAGTAATTATATAAATCATTTAATTATGTCAAATTCAACCATAGGCTTAATCATTGGTGGATTCATCCCGGCTATATTTTATGCAGCATCAGGTATTTTTGGCAAAGTGAGCACAAAAGCAGGAATGGGCACAGGCCCTTATTTGATAATGATAGGGCTCGCAATCCTTTTGCTTGGAATAATCACCGCAAGTTTAAGCCACAACTGGAATTTCCCTATAAAAGGCACACTGTCCAGTTTTAGTTCAGGACTTGTTTGGGGCATTGGCACAGGTCTTTTTGCACTTGCACTTAGTAAGTATAATTCACCTGTAAGCCAGCTTGCACCTCTATACAACATGAATACATTGTTTGTTGTAATTTTTGGATTGATAATTTTCTCAGAATGGAAAGATATGGAAGTAGTTAAATTGCTAACCGGCACAGTTATGGTTATTGGAGGAAGTATTCTAGTAAGCTTGGCGTAAAGCATTTTTTAAAATCATTTGCGAACCCTAAGCCGTTTGGCTATACTCTGCCCGCATTATTTGAGGCCTATATTCCCCTGTAGCTCAGTGGTAGAGCAAGCGACTGTTAATCGCTTGGTCGTTGGTTCGAATCCAACCGGGGGAGCCAGTTTGGAATTGCTTCTTCAAGATGTTCTGTTTTTACCTTGTCTAAGCCATTTTCAAATGGTTCGAGCGAACCAAATCGAACTTTGGTCTGATCCATGGCTCTTTCGATGCACCTAAACGGCATTTGTAGTTCTACAAGCAGTTTCTTGTCTTTTAGGGAAAAGTTCGAGCCGAATGCTTTAAGCACCCTACGCTTAGTCTCACGATCCCCAGTACCGAACTTATCACGTGCCTCTTTCGCCAAATCAAAGACTCTCTCAGCCTCTTCAAGCCATTTTACCTTGTCATCACCATGTCCTTTCAATTGCCCCTCTAAACGTCCCATTTCTAGCTCGTATCTTGTCTTGGATTCTTTATAGGTAGACTCGTCCACAATACCCCTCAAATAGGAATCCAATAGCTTAGCCATTAAAGCCTCGTTTTCATTGTATTTCTTCTGAATATGAGAACGTCTATAAACACCCTGCTTATTCTCTTCCTTTGCCCACACACGCAACTGTTTAATAGCCCACTCATGGAAAGCCTTGGGTATACGTATCCTATCTAAGAAGATATCTACCTCGTCTTCAAAATCTTCAAGCCTGATATAGGGCTGTGAACACTTCATGTTCTTACTCTTCTTTGAGCAACGCATGTAGTTGAAAACACGTATCTCTCCCCTCTTATTGACCTTACGCTTAGGGGGTTCAGCAGTAATCATACAATTACACTCTGCACAACGTACTATTCCTGTGTACTTATGCTCATGTGCTTGCATACGAGGCTTCCCTTTATCTCCTAAAATAATCTGTGCCTTATCAAAATCTTCTAAAGTAATCATGGACTCGTGCTTACCAAGTGTAAGTTCTCCATCTGAATCATAGTAGCCAGCGTAGAACATATTGTGAAAGACATAATACATCCCACTATTAGACATAGGCTTACCACTAAGACTCCTGAACCCCCACTCATTGTTTAACATAGTTCGAATTGCAACTACGCTATATGAACCAGTAAGCAATAACTCCCACGCTTTCTTGATTAAGTTCCATCGATCCCCTTCGTGATCAGAAAAAACCCGATTAGATCCTTTATTGCCACTCTTCTCATTCGTATAACCTACACCAACGCGATTGGGCAACCAACCTTTATCTCTTTTGCTCTTCATGCCCCTCTTCACATTCTTCGATAGATCAATACTATATTGAGTAGCTGCACCAAACATCAAGCTAAGAAGGATCTGGCTATCATTGATAGTAAAAGCAGACTCCATGGTCTTGATGGAGGTAATCTTGCCATTCATCAAAGCAAATTGAATAGCACCACCATCAACTGGATTACGAGCTAATCTATCAATTTTCCAAGACAACACACACACTTCACCATTGTAAGCATAAATAAGTTCCATCATGCGAGTGAAACCAGGTCTTCCAGGTTTTGTGCCCGTCTGCGTATCAGTGAAGGTCTCAAGTACATCTAAACCCTCTCGTGCCACAAAATCATGAGCCCATTCCAGTTGATCAGGTATCGACTGGACTTGTCGATTTTTATCTTCCTGTGATTTACGCGCATAAATGATGTACTTCATAACTTCAGTATAACTTAATTTTTGAATATTAAGAATTGATAAAGGCTTGCTATTGACTTCGCCTTTTCTTGCCCTTGTTCATAACTTAACTCTACCCCACACTCATCACGGTAAATTTTTATGAACTCCAAAACCGCTTCTTCACTTAATTGTAAAGTATGAACAGGCTGACTCAAAACAGAGGGATTAGATTAGTAAGCTTACTTACGTACTTACTAACTAACTTTTCCCCTCATCAGCTCCAGTGTATGACTCTGGAATTTTTGGTTACACATGTAACCATGAAGATCGTCGCCATTATAACGCCTTGAAGCATTATTGCAAATCTTCTGTTGCCATAGGGCTTTTTTTATAAGCAATCGAAACACTAGACATCTTAAAACGATTTGTTTTCTAATACAGAGAACTGCTCCAACCTGCATTATCGTTTGGAAGACTTTGGAGAATAGATAGCAGCAGTCGCCACTAATAAGACGATCATGCCAATACCAAAAATCTCTTCAAAACTCCAACCAGAATCAACTGGCTCTTGATGAACTGTATAAGTAGAAATGGAGTCACCCTCATAACAACTCGCCCAAGAAACATAAGAAACACTACTTCCTCTCCAACCGTCATCACAAATCACACTGCCATCCAAATCAGCTCCAGCACTACAGTCTACACCGTCGTGACCAGAGCAAGCACCGCTAGTTGCAAGTACATAATTTACAGAACTAGTTAAGCCAATTAAAACACTAAAACCAAGTAATACTACCAAGTATATCACTCTTGAGAAGTTCATATGAGAGACAGAATCATAGATTAAAAACTCACACGAATCTCATTAATCTCAATCAACCTTATCGAAGAACCCACGCCGCTCATTAAATCTTCTGACAAAGATTGTGCTTCCTCGATCGTGAAATCTGTTGAGATTTGAGCCTGTCCACCTGATATTTTCTCACTCACAGTAGGCGCAGCTATTAACTCTCCGTATACAAATATACCCAACCGCTTACCAATAGCTTGTTCTGTTATTTCTTCAAAGAGTTTTGCCCCCTCTTCATCAAAAGTTAGGGACACATATGGTTGGTAATACGCATTAAATTGTACATCTGCTGAAACCAAATGAGATTCATCAAGATCAGTTTTAATCCATTCATCCGTCTCTACATTTGTGTATTCAACACCCATAATTACAAACTCCAGAGGCTTCTCTCCACCTTCCTCCAACTGCATTTTCTCCTTATCCACCCCTGTCGCAGGAAGTTCTATAAAAGCAAAATATTGTCCTTTTTCCTCTTTAATATAAACGTTGTGATAATCGGCATATTCATCCGCTTTATCTTCTAGCTGCTTTTGGAATTCATTTAAGAATAACTCCTTATCTTCCTCATTTTCAATAATATCCGCTACAGGACTTATATCAAGTTCCCATACCATTTGATATGCATCTACAGATTTATTGCCCAACCCAGCGCATCCAGTGAGCGCAAGAACGACTAGAAAGCCACAGAGCTGGGACTTGAAGAAGTGATTCATAATTATTGTTGGAGTAACAGCCTATAAATATTCTCACTAACCTCACCTCTAGTAATACTGTCCGCAGGGAAATAAGCTCCTGATTCTTCCAACAAGCCAAGCTCTTGAGCCTTTACAATATATTTTGCATACCACTCACTGGTTGGTACGTCAGAGTAGGGACTCGAACTAGGTTCTTGCGTTTCTACGTCAAAAACCTCCAAGAGCATTTTTACGGCTTCAACTTTATTCACATAGCTGGAAGGCAGGAACGTCCCATCGGGATAGCCCTCAACCCAACCTTGCTCTTTTGCATAACAAACATACTTTGCGAACCAATCCTCAGTCACATCAGGGAAACAGTTGGCATATTCATTTTCGTCAGGGGTAATGCCCTTTCCTTCAACTAGTATTTTAAGTAGCTCTGCTCTATTGAGTGAATTTTCTGGTTTGAAAGAACCATCGTCGTAACCAGAAATGACTCCTTCTTCGTATAAATACGATATTGCATCGGCATTTTCGTCTGAAGAAACTAAATCATTAAAAATTTGATCCTCGTCAATATCATCTTCTTCAGTGATGTCTTCGTCAGTGGCGTCCTCTTCGTTCTCATCCTCTTCATATTCAATTCCAGTACAGGTATTTCCAGATGAATTCCAATCGTAACCCTCCAAGCAAATACAATTACTTTTGGTTATACTCGTATAGACTCCATCATCACATACGTAATTATTATCAACCCCTTCCTGCACCAGTCCCTTAAATTCGACATAATTGTCATAAACACGGTCTATTGCGTCGATATAGTCTTGATAATATATAATCCCATCCGATAAGCCTCTGTTTAAGAGATTATCCCACTCGGTTTTTTGTTCAGAAACAAATTCATCATCAAGATTTTCCTGAATATAATCCCTGCTTTGTGAAGTAAAAACATTAAATTCAAATGCTACATTAATTGATCCAATAATCGCATATTTCCCATACAAAAAATTAGCAAAGAAATTATCAACGGCATCTTGCCCAATTTGCGCAAAAGTAGTCGAATCAGAGTAGTTTGTACTTGAGTCGTTCTCTAAACAAAAATCGGCTATATCATCATCAACATCGTCTTCGGAAAGAATTAAATCTTTCAACTCAGTCGAAAACGTTTGCAAAATAACGCCGTTAACACGATCAATACATTCCTCCGTTTTTTCAGAGTAAGCATAGCCAATTTGCAAAAAAACAAAGAAGGTTAAGAAGAAAATAAGACAGAGAAATGTTTTTTTCATAATTGAGGGTAAGTTTTTCTATAGCAGGTCATACTATATCCTATTTTGGGATATTCGGAAATGGGATTTAGCATACAGTTTATGAGTAGCATCCATTCCAAAGACTACCGTGAACTGATTGCCCGTTTAAAAGAAGCACGAAAGAAGGCTGGTTTAACTCAAGGGGAAGTCGCAAAGAAGTTAAATAAACCACAATCATTTATTTCAAAGATAGAAAGTTGCCAAAGAAGACTTGATATCTTGGAGCTAGGCACGTTTGCGAAAATCTACAGCATAGATGTATCTAAGCTCATTTAGACACTCGTAAGGTCCCCCCTCAAAGAACCAGCGGATCCAAATGATCACAGAGCACCACGACATAGTATATCGGTCTAATGCCAATTGACACCTTGCAATCATTTGTCAAAAGACATGCACGGATGCATTAAGAGTGATAAGATGTAAAAGCTAGAATGGCACACTAGCCTTCATGGGATTATAACAATAAAAATTATGGACATATCTGTTAGTGAAATAATAGGAAAATATTTTGACGATTCGTCGCTTTCAAATGGAGAGACCCCTAAATTGATTTTAATTGCAGGGGGACCGGGCGCAGGGAAAACAACACAGAGAAAACTAAACTACTCTAAAGGATATGTGCTACTCGATGCTGGCGACATTTTTAAAGCTATTTGTAAGGGAGATGACCTTAATTATGAATTTGGTCAAGATTTTATTGAGATAATGGAAATTATTGGTCAGTTGGTTGCAGATCGAGCCATCAAAGAAAAACGCAATATAGTAATGGAGATTATTGGCGATAGGTCGGACATCACTACGGCAATAATAGAAACTATGGGGAAACATGGCTATAAGGTAGAGTTAGCATGCATTTATTGTGATATTGCAGAAGCCTACGAAAGACACTTAAAAGGTGCAAACGAGTTTTTGTCTTCCTGTTTTTCAGAGCCCTATCACATAAAATGGCTCCTTGCTACAGCCAGATAAGCAAGGCAGATAGATAATCCAAGTTACTATATGAGTATAATTCTTTGGCTTCTTGAAGGTCCTCCTGTTGACTGGGTGGAGTGGGCAATTCTCTAACAGTATAACTAAAAAATAATCTCTATAGTGTTTTTGGACAGCGAGGCTAAATGGACATAGAACACCACCCCATGGCTCTCTTCATACGTTCAGATAATTCTAAGTAACGCTTATAACGCTTTGTTGGTTCCCCAGCATAATGAGTTGCTCGGATTCCTTTGCGCATCCTTTCTAAGTCAGAATAATAATAATTTACCTTGAACATACGTGATATTCTGCCAGCACTCTGACTCCCATATTTATATCCAACGCAGTGCCTACAAAGATAATAATTACTATCAGACCTATACAATTTACCAACACGCCTACCACAATGAGTACATAAAAACCAATATCTAGTACTACCATAATTACAAGAAGTGGTTGTTAGATACGTTTTGTGGCTTATATCATGAGATTCATAAGTATCTCTATTCGTCACTGTATAGTCAAGTTGCATAAACTCATTATTCTTATCGACACAACATCTGACTGTTCCACTTGGCTTGTCACCATAACTCCAACTAATCGTATTGTATACTGTGTTACGACTGAAGTAGCCTCTCTTCTTAAGTGAATAGATGCTTATAGAACAACAGTTATCTAACTTCTGTGTTCTCGACTTCCAATAGTATCGCATACCAACGAAATCATTAAGGATTCCTTACTTACTGCAATACTCCGATCCCGTACAATAAACATTGTACAAGATAAATCTAACCTGTTAAAGAGATTTTTGACCAAATAAGCATGCTTAAACACAAGATGTTGTGGTTGGAGCCACCAAATAAACGTTACTCATCAGACCCTAAAAACAAATTACCAAACCTAACGGTCCCCCCCTGTGGAAGCATATTTTCACTGTAAACTTTATAGCCTAACTCAAAATCCTTCCAGGCATCAAACTGAGTGTCAGACATCTTGAACTGGATATGCCCCAATTTATGGTTATTAGGAGTGATGACAATAGTCTCCCCAGGGTATATCGGCCTAGAGTCTTCATCATGACGACCATTACGATACTTGAGCGTACAAATACCATCGACAACATGTGCTCCATTTCGCATACCAGGCCTATTAGTTACAACAGGAACACCCGCTACCAGCTTATCAATAAACTCTAGATCAAAACCATAAAGCTGACTTATCGCCTTACCATCATTAAAAATATTCACAGTCAACGCATATGTAGGGTCAGGCCTCGAATCAACAACTTTCCGAATACTTACGTCCATGCCTAACTTCGGCCTTGCTCTCCTACCAAACATATCCTCAATTTCAAAGTGTTCCATATAGAGAAAATTACCTCCATGCCTTTTATAATACTGACCCGACTTACCAACAGATCTATGGGGCGTACTTTCACTCTGAGGAACGTACGTAACAACCACTCCCCCATCAGTACCGCTAAAAACAACTTCATGCCTTACACCATCCACACTTGGAGAAACACGACCTGGAGTGACTGTATTTAAACGTTCAACAAAGGCCTCTGGCTGTTCAATGAGTACATACGAACCCAGAACTCCATCTTTTTTCTCGATACCCCATATAAGAACTCCACCTTCGGTATTAGCATAACCAGATAATGCCTTATCCAAGTTTAACATATCATCTTTCGAAAGATCATCTTCGTCCTTGTAAGATTTACCCTTGTAGTCCATGTATAATGATTCAGACTCAAGCGTGGCAATCAACCTATCGGTCTCCTTCTTGCCATCAGAGATGAGTCGTTCAAACATTGTATAAGCTGTCTTCATATAATGAGTATACTGGAACAGTTGGACTTTCCAAAAGTATGACCTAGCCCATAACTTCATCAAAAATGCCCCGATGTATTTACTGCCTTCAAGAGAAGCCAATCGAAGGTTTCTCAAAAAGAGAACATGTCATATCACAATTTTTAGGCACTTTTGAGCCAGACCTCTACTTCCAAGGTGATACAGTATGCGATCAATGCAACAACGAGCTAAGCGGCATTGAAACTGTATTTGCTGAAGATTCATGGGAAGGAGTACAAACGGCAATGTTAAAGATAAGATGTAAAAAGACCGTTCGTCTTAGAGGGGAGCGAATAAAATTCAACCTCTCTTCAGATGGAAACCTAGGCGTCTTCAATAATCTTTTCCCTCAAATAAACCCTCGAACAAGACAGATTGAATTTAGACCACACGTAGTCATTAGAACCAATCAAGGTGGCTACCACGTCCTATTTATTGATACATTTTCGCAGCTTACTCCAGGTGGCAGTAAGTATCAGGCCACTCAACGTTGGTTGTTGGGGTTGGATCGAACAAAAATACATATATTCGCAGACAACGACTACCCTCTGGAAGTAATAATCAGAATGCTTGCAGACCTAGGCGTCACATATCGAGAAGAAGCAAGGGAATCCTACGAAGAGGATAATCGAGGGGAAAACATAACAATGTCGTTTGAAGGAGAAATGGACGATATTATAAGAAGGGTCCCCTGCAAAATTGCATTTAACTACTTTGCTCTTTGCGCAAATGCTTCTGGCTTTGATGAGATTATCTACAGAAAAGAATTTGATGCGATTCGAAATTTCATAAAAGACGGAACTAGACCTAATGAAGGTCTACCAATAAGACTTACCTCAGACCCCACACTTTACAATGAGTTAAGAAGTGAGCAACGCATACAAGCCCATCAAGTTTCATTCCTCCATCAAAATGGACGAATCAAAGCAAAAGTAACTCTGTTGGGGTATTTCAATTACGAGATCGATCTAGGAAAGTACCCCTTATTAATTGACCCTAGAACATTTGGGTGTGGCAGTTTGTTTGATCCTTTTAATCAAATTGTGCTCGACTTACAGTCCTCACCTGTTCCAATTCTAGGGAGACAAAGATTTGCATTGTTCAATCGATAGGAAGTAAATAAACAAATGAGAAATCAAGAGCTCAAAAGTGTTTATCTCTTCCACCCAAATCCAATACCAACAAACCATTCTCAAGGAGCAGTTAATCCACACAATCCAGGCAAAATCTCCAGTAGAGCTTCGTCAAGACCAATTTTTAAGCATTAGCTCCCCGGTTATCAAGCTGAGAAGTATCAACGTCTGACAGGTTTATTAGAACTTCTTCTGAAATAACGTTCATAGAGTCGACTCTGCTGAGTGAGCGGCATGAAAGGATTCCCACTCAGCATGAAGATCTTGAAAATATTTCTTTCTTCCTAATTTATGTTTTCTAATTTCCTTTTCCTGACGATATTCGGCAACAAGCTTCAACTTATTTAAAATCACATTAAACGTATCTTCATCTTGCTGCTGCTCCAAGAATTCATGAGCTACTACATGACGCTGATCCGGAGTTTTCTGGTTAAAGAGATTCAGAAGTTGAGAAAAAGCTAGAACACCTGAATCAAAGTATCCCTGTTCAGCTGTTTTCAAAGCTTGTTCAATTGCATAGTAAAGCTTAGGACGCGTTGTCAAATTCATCATTAAAAATTTTGACATGTGCAAAAACAAACAAGCTTTCTCAGAACCAATGTTAATGTAAGGCGTACCTTGTGGGTGCTTCATAATCAGACTCTACCATCTCCTCACAAATAGTTCTAACTTCCTCCAGTATGGGGAGCCATATTATTGATGATTATCAACATCAAAAATAATCAAGTTTCCTTTTTCATCAAAAACACCTAGAGCTCGGAATTGACGATTGATACGAAAATACCAAATGCCACTCCCCTTTGGATTTCTTTCCTTGAATCGCACCTGCACTGCACTACCCTCGAGGAGATATCTTTTTGCTTTTTTATACTGTTCAAGAAGTCCTCTATTTTGCAAATAGAGCAGAATATTCTTTTTCTCAAAAATCTTAGAAACTTCAGGCATATTTACAGATCTAATAGCTCTTCTAAAGGAGTGTTCTGAGCCTGTCGTGCCAAAGAAAGCATTTCATCATCCACATTCTCTTTGGAAAGTTCAATCAAATCGGGCCGAAGTAACATTTCATACTCTTCAACGTCAAGAAGCACAGCAACAGGTGAGTTGTTAGAAAAAATATATTTTGGCCCTCGCTGAAGGTTCTGCAAGGACTCTTTCGTTTTAGTTCTAAGGTTCGTCACAGATATAACCTGTTGTCTTAACATAAGTAAATTAGTTAACAAATTTACACACAAATTGTATACTACATTTCATGCCAATGCAAGCAACGCAGTTCGAATTGCTTCCAACTTGGGGAGCCATTGACTTTTAGCATATTTTATTGTATTCTAACCTCTTTTAGCCTTCAAAGAATAACGTATGAGCGGACGAAATGTATCATGTACCGTAAGTGATACCACCGGCGAGCAAATAGTCGACATGCATTTTTCTGTGCATTTGCGCGAAGAAGGTACTCCAAAACTACCAAAACTCTATTCAAATTGGGAAACAACCGGACCTAATGAGAAACCTGCTCTTCTGCCAGAAGAAGAGGTACTCAAAGCAAGGACTCACGAAGCGGAAATTCTCAATCTTGATGAGCTTTTAAGGTTATTCGCATCTCGCGGGAAAAGTGCACTACTTGCGGATGTAAATACCAATTGCCATGTATACAGAGAAAGTGCAGATGTGCCACCTTATGTTTGTTGGGCAAGTTTTACTCCGACACTTGAGGAAATGCTCCTCATAGTGAAAGCATGGACAGTATTAAATGCTGTAAATGCAATTTCCGATGGGACGATTGATGCCAATGCAGTCGACAATCCTTTGGATCTGATTGAAAAGTGTAAATTAAGTGTGAGGTTGGTGGTAGATGGAGTAGAGGCATAATGTGGCACTCATCAAAAACTGCTCCCTCAAGCCATTCATGCACATTGTGAACTTAGTGAACTTTGCCAAGCAAAGCATCCCTCGCCCATCACAAACCTTCGGATACTATCAAATAAGGGGAGCCAGTGTTTTTAACTTAAGTGTGTTGCTATTTTTTTATTCTCTTAAATAGAAACACCACAGCGCCTATCACGGCTATCGCAATTAAACCACTTAGGGTGAGTCTCATGATTGAAAATTCCTGAGTGATTATAAATATTCCCGGTTTATCTCCATTCGAAGTGATTGTAGTCGTTTCTCCATCTTTGGTTTGGATTTCTACCTCACCATCATAGACCCCAACCAATGTATAATTCTTATCCTGACCATGAGAAACCCAGAAATGAGTCCCAATTACATACAAATCCAGAAAATCTGTTTGTACTCCAAACTCGTTTTTGGGATTGGAGTTTTTCACCTTTACTTCAATCTCTCCTTTGTCGAGTTCCACCATTCTTTTTAAGTCCTGAGTCTTTTCATCTCGCACCGGTTCCAAAAATTTAACTTCCGTTTGTGATGGGACGCTAATAACTGCACCGGAATCCTTTCCCCAGCTATACCTCAATTCCACCATTCCTGAAGTCGGCCCTGTAAAAACAGTATCTAGTGTAATGATTTTATCATTTATAACGGTGAATCTATCGATTCCTTCAACAACAACAATATTTTCTTCGTCAGGCGCATCGATATACTCCGGCACAAATGCCCACGCCGCTTCTTCATCTTCTGTCGCAATAGTAGGTTCACGACCCAAAATAGTTTCAACATCTATTCCCAAAGACCTTACCCATCCTTCCCTCGCCCCCGCAAAAGGACCTCCACCGGCCAAGAATTCTTCCAAATCCTCAGGATTGGTCAGTTCAAGAGTGACACTATCTTTCATGAGGTCTTCTGCACTATCCAAAAAGGCATTTAATTTAGCTCCGGAAGAAATTGCTTGGAACCATTCTCCGATAAAAGTAGGAAATCCACCCAGGACTTTTTCAAACATACTTTCCTCTGTCTGTTCCACTTGAGACTGGTCTGACCCCATATCTTCACCACCTATAGACGCCTCTTGGTCAACCTGATCCGTCCATTCGGCACAAACTTCTCCTGGGGCAAAAACATAAGTCGGAGTGTAATATTTATACTGGGTCATCATCTCCTGCGACATTATTAGATTACACCAAATTCCTACAGATGGTTTTACTACCCAATTTTTGCAATTTCCTGAGTTGATGATCTCGCTGATTTGATCACATTTGATTGTGTTTGAGTCCTCATCTGAATAATCAACATCAGACGACCCAAAAGTAGGTTGCACAAAAAAGACGAAAAGAACAATGAACAAGATTATTTTTTTCATGTTTTTTAGATTAAAACTAGCTCAAGTTTAACATGAACCATACGCTTAGACTATGCTCAGTTAAAACCTTAATACGGATAGCAATACCCGTCTGTAATCGCGATCGCACCCTCAAGCCATTCATGCACATTGTGAACTTAGTGGACTTCCATAAAAGGAGTATCCCTCGCCCATCACAAACCTTCGGACGCTATCAAATAGGGGGAGCCATTTTGAACGCATTGACTTTAACATGGGATAGCTCTAAAATAGAAGTATCCCATGTTAACAAACCTGTATGCACTTAACAAAAGAGCTCAAAAAACGCCTGTCGGACAAGCTAAAAAAGCTTAATTCCCTTCGCCCACTCCCACCATCGGCAGTTCAGAAACTTCGTGAAAAATTTGAAGTTGAGATGACATACAATTCAAACGCAATCGAAGGAAATAGTTTAACCCAAAAAGAAACTTTCCTTGTACTCAACGAAGGAATCACAATCAAAAATAAACCGCTTAAAGATCATCTGGAGGCTACAAACCACAAAGAAGCTCTCGAATATTTATACGATTTAATCGGTCACAACAGAAACAATACCATCTCGGAACACTTGATTAAAAACTTTCATCAAATCATCACAAAAGAAACTGAAAAAGATTGGGCAGGATGTTACCGAAATGCAAAAGTTATAATTGGTGGCGCAAAGCATCAACCGCCTGATGCAATGCAAATACCCAATTTGATGGAAGATCTTATCGACTGGATTGCAAACAATCAAAAACAATTACACCCGATTGAACTCGCGGCTATTTTGCATCACAAATTCGTGCACATTCATCCATTTTTTGATGGGAACGGACGAACAGGTCGTCTTTTAATGAACATTGTCATAATGCAAGCGGGATACCCTCTCACAATTATTCTAAAAAATGACAGAAAACAATATTACGAAGTCTTAGCAAAAGCAGATGATGGCGATTACCTTACCTTAGTCCAATTTGTGGCAAAAAATGTTGAGCGTTCTTTAGCAATCTATTTGGATACTCTCACGCCATCTTCAGATAAAAATGAAAAATACATATCACTCAAAGAAGCAAGTAAATCATGCGATTATTCGGAAAAATATTTAAATCTTTTGGCAGCTACAAACAAACTGGAAGCGCATAAAGAAAATAGGAATTGGGTCACAACAAAAGAAGCGATTGAGCGCTATATTGCGTCGAGAAAAAGAACTCGATGAATAATCAGTAAGCCATTTATGCACATTGTGAACTTTGCCAAGCAAAGTACAACAAAACTCGCATACCCATAGCTGGGGTGCGAAACTTTTGATATAATCCAGACCATGAAAAAGCATCTAAAGAAACTTATCATTGGTGTGTTAGTAGGAGCAGTTTTAATAATAATTGCAGTTACAATAACTGTAATATTATTTCTCTGGAAACTTTTCATGATTCCAGAATCTCAATACGTATATGTATCAGATTTAAATGATGCACTTGTAAGATATACACTTATCTATGAAGACCACATTCTATTCATTGATATTGACCCAGAATGCGAAGATGAAGTTCAAAAAATAAAGTCATCAGATTTTTACGCAGGAATGGAAGATGGCCCTGAACCAGTGGATCCTGACGGATATATGTGGGCATTTTGCGATAGACAATCAAAAAGAAAAATGGAGATTGAATCGGTTAGCACTGATGGAAATACCAATACCTACATTCTTTATTACGCAAGCCCTGGAGAGAAAGGAAGCCACTATAGAGAAACATTAATACAAACCCCTGACAAAATAATCATAGATGAGCGTCTTGAAGGAGACAGAACAACATACGAAGAAATGACGGACTTGATATACTCTCTATATTAACACCACCATCTCCTCACAAAGAGTTCTAACCTCCTCCAGTATGGGGAGCCAGTTTGACGTATCAAATGTTTTGTTTTATAATACCCGCTTTGACGGAAACCCGCATTTACCCCTCAAACATGGCGATCGAAAATTATCTTTCAGGAATAGACCGTGCAAAACGCGAGGGTTTTATTCACGGAGAAAGCGCCGGGGATGAGTCGGATTTCGATCACATCCGACATGGATTAAACAATACAAATTCACGTAGATTGCATCCATGTATCGAAAGAGTACTTTTAGCTTGGCCAGGAGCTAAACCAAACTTCTTAGAACTAGGACCCGGTTCAGGAGTAGCAGTGTCGCAGGTAAGTCTACTTGCTCCAAATGCAAATATCCACACCGCAATGAGCTCAACAGCAATCAACCCTTACTGGAGATTTAGCGAAGAGATTATATCCCACAGAAACAGATACAGCATCCCAAATATAGTATATTTCGGGATAAGGGCATTTTAGTGTTGCTGGAAATTTTCAAGGAAATAGTCGATCATTTGTTTCCTACGTTTTTTAGAAATTCCACGGTGAATTAGGATTTTTTGTTTCACATGAGAAAACAATCCATCAC
>JBBAAK010000008.1:0-48769 GCA_041658345.1 Candidatus Altimarinota bacterium | reverse complement strand
GTGATGGATTGTTTTCTCATGTGAAACAAAAAATCCTAATTCACCGTGGAATTTCTAAAAAACGTAGGAAACAAATGATCGACTATTTCCTTGAAAATTTCCAGCAACACTAAAATGCCCTTATCCCTTTATTCACAACAAAATCAAGGATATGGCGATTGTACGCGCCACTTTAATAGGCATTTTAGGCGTAATAAATGCATTGCGAGTGCCAATTCTTATTTACAACGGATCCCTCAATAAAACAATTTTCCTCCAATCGCTCGCCATTCTTCCATTTTTCTTAACCTCACTTTACTTAGGCAACAAATTTTACGCAAAAATCCCCAGAAAACGCTTTGAGCAAATTTTTCTTATTCTGCTCTTTATGACTGGATTTTCGCTGGTCATAAAATAAATCACAACAGCTATTTCGCCACTTTCATCTGCTTTTCAACAGCCAATTTTTCACCCTTGAGGTACAAGACTTGGTATTCGCTCAAATCGCCTTTTTCTAGTTCCGTAAGCAAGAATTTAAGATATTCTTCTGTGGTTTGGTAACTAATCTCCCCCCTTTCGTCTGCATACAAACAAAGCAGAACGGCAGAGTTAGCCTTGTGATCAAAAGTAAACATTCCACTACGCGCAATATATTCAAGCGCCTGTGATTCGCTCTTTATCCAAAGCGGAGAAAACTGCAAGGTTGTAACAAAGTTTCCATGGTGCGCAAGAACTTGAACGCGTCCGTCTTCCGCATTAAAAGCAATGGAATCAACGTCTCCGGCAAAAACTTCTTTTTCCGGAGTGCGAATTGTAAGATGAAAAGTAGACATAATTAAGGAATGTATTTTTCAGTTAAAGAAACTACTTGATTGCCTGTAGCCTCCAAATGATAAGGCGTTACTTCAAAGACTGATTTATTCTCAGAAAATTTTTGTTCAAAATCCGAGAAACTCATTGGATAACTAGACTCGGTAGAAGTACCCCAATCAATCACAAAAAAAACAGTTTTATCTAACGGAACTTCATACTCAATATTTTGGATTTCTTTATTTTCTTGAGTAAAACCACTTCCGCCACATTGAGGAAGGTCCGAATTTTCTACTGCATTGCTACATGTACCATCTTCGTCTGTTAAGAATTCCATTGGGTCAACAGATACAAAAGCCTTTCCGTCGCGTTCATAAACATCAGTCACATAAACCAAGTCATCGTAATTAGCATCAATTCCATCTGGACTAGGCTGATTAACCACAGCATCTTTTTCCACATGCGAACATGCAGTTAGAGCAAACAAAACAACAAAAATGGAAAATATTTTTTTCATGAAAAATTATTTTTTACCCGCAACCTGCCTATCCTTAACGTCTTGAATTGTAGCTGCCATGTAGAAGTTTTGTTCATCAAGGTCGTCATATTTCCCTTCCAAAATTTCTTTAAAGTCGCGAACTGTATCGGCAACTTTAACATATTGCCCCGGGCTACCCGTAAATGATTCGGCAACAAAGAAGTTTTGTGTAAGGAATTTTTGAATTTTACGAGCGCGATAAACGAGTTTTTTATCTTCTTCAGAAAGCTCATCCATACCAAGAATCGCAATAACATCTTGCAATTCTTTATAACGTTGCAAAACTTGGCGAACTTGAGTCGCAGTGTTGTAATGCTCTTCTCCAACTATTTCTGCCGTTAAAGCGGTGGAAGTTGAATCGAGTGGATCCACAGCCGGGAAAAGCCCCATGGAAGCTTGCTTACGAGAAAGCACAATCGTAGCATCCAAATGTCCAAAAGTTGTAGCTGGAGCCGGATCCGTTAAATCGTCCGCAGGCACATACACAGCCTGTACAGCCGTAATTGAACCTTTCTTTGTAGATGAAATACGTTCTTGAAGTGCAGCCATGTCCGTAGCAAGTGTTGGTTGATAACCTACTGCAGATGGCATACGCCCTAGCAAGGCAGAAACCTCTGAACCGGCTTGAGTGAAACGGAAAATATTATCGATGAACATCAAGATATCCATTCCTTCATCGCGGAATTTTTCTGCAATTGTAAGACCGGTTAAAGCCACACGCATACGAGCTCCAGGAGGTTCGTTCATTTGTCCGAACACCATCCCAAGCTTGTCGATTACTCCACTCTCTCGCATTTCACGAATCAAATCATTTCCCTCGCGTGAGCGTTCTCCAACTCCTGCGAACACGCTATATCCTCCATGGCTCAAAGCCACATTATGGATAAGTTCCTGCATAATAACTGTTTTACCTACTCCGGCGCCTCCGAACAAAGCAACTTTTCCTCCTTTGATAAACGGACAAAGCAAATCGATAACTTTAATTCCTGTTTCAAAAATTTCCACTGTTGGATTCTGATCGGTAAACGAAGGCGGATCTGCATGAATTGAACGGTACTCAGTATCTTTAGGAAGCTCTTTACCTCCATCAATCACATCCCCGGTCACATTAATAACACGACCCAAAACTGCTTTACCAACCGGAGTTTGAATTGGTTTTTCGGTATCGAGCACTTCCTGCCCCACAGAAAGTCCATCGGTTGTAGCCATGGACACAGTTCTGACTACCCCATTACCAAGATGAGCTTGTACTTCAAGCACAACGCGACCGATAGGCCCTTCCACATATAGAGCGGAATATTGGCTTGGGATATGATCCGGGAAATACGCATCCACAACCACTCCGATGATGCGCACGATTTTCCCTTTTTGCATTTCTTTGTTTTCAGACATAAGGAGAAATTAAGGAGTTTAAAATTAAGATGAGATAGCATCGCTGGCGCCCACAAGTTCCGCGATTTCTCGAGTGATTTCTTGCTGACGAGCTTTGTTATATTGAAGAGAAAGACCTGCGGTAACTTTGTCCGCTGCATCGGTAGCACTTTGCATGGCCATCATACGGCTTGAATATTCGCTGGCCTTGAGTTCAAGAAAAGATTCCACAAACATAGACATAATAACCTGCTCATGCAAACGACTAATAACTACTTCTTTTGTTGGTTCGTAAATTGTAAGAGGATCCGGTTTTCTTTTACTGTGGGCATGCTCGCTATGCCCAATGTTTGACTCAATCATTTTTTTACTAAATGGCAAGAAAGTTTTTAAGACCGGATAAAATGTGAATGAATTTTTATAATGAGGCGCAACAAAAATAATTTGTTTTGCTTTGCCGTTCCTCCAAAAATCCAAAATTTTATCGATGGATTTAAGAGCCTCCACATCGTTCATTTTTTCTGGGACTCCAACTAAATTTTTATCCACGTGAACGCCAAGATTTCTTGCGGCATCGTGACCCTTTTTACCAATCGTAATAAGCATCCTTTGCTCTTCAGTCAAACTATTCCAAAGCTCAGAACGGAAAAGTCCATTAATCAATTTGTTATTTAGTGGCCCACAAAGCCCCTTGTCCGACGTATAAAGTACAAACAAAATTTCGCCGGCCTCACGCGCCTCGGTATAAGAACTTTGCACATCTATATTTTCTTCAAGCATGTCCATTAAATTCCACACATAACTTCTGGTTGAAACCGCACGTTTTTGAAACTGACGCATTTTACTTGCCGCAACAAGTTGCATTGCTTTTGTAATCTTACGAGTGTTTTTAACACTCGCAATTTTTTTCTTAATGTCTAAGAGTGCACCTGACATAGATTATTTAAAAAATTTATCAAGAATAGTTTTAATTTGTTCCTCAATTTCCGGCGTTAGTTCTTTCTTTTCCATAACGGCTTTTACAAAATCGCTATGGCTTGTTTCTATAAGGGCATAAAGAGCCTCAATTTTTGCGCCAATTTGTTCCGGCTCAAGTGCGTCCAAATAACCTTTTGAAGCGCTGTAAAGAACTATAATTTCTTGCCATAGTGGAAGTAATTTGTGTTGTCCTTGCTTACAAGCTTCAACCACGCGTCGTCCACGAACAAGTTGCGCTTTTGTACTTGCATCAAGCTCGGATGCAAACTGTGAGAAGGCCTCAAGTTCATAATATTGAGCCAAGTCCAATTTTACAGTCCCGGAAACCTTTTTCATTATCTTTGTTTGCGCGGCGTTTCCCACACGGGAAACGGAAATACCCACATTAATAGCGGGACGAATTCCTTTGTTGAACAACTGTGGTTCCAAGAAAATTTGTCCGTCTGTAATTGAAATCACATTCGTTGGAATGTATGCAGACACATCGGCAGCCTGAGTTTCAACAATTGGTAGAGCCGTTAAACTTCCTCCTCCGTGCTCATCATCCATTTTTGCAGCACGTTCGAGTAGCCTGGAGTGGAGGTAGAAAACATCTCCCGGATAAGCTTCACGTCCTGGAGGACGGCGAAGCAACAATGACATTTCACGATATGCAACTGCGTGCTTAGAAAGATCATCATAAACCACAAGCACATCCTTACCTTTTGCCATAAAATATTCACCGACTGCGCATCCTGCATAAGGAGCTAGATATTGAAGTACGGCAGAAGATGCAGCAGGCGCAGAAACCACAATCGTATATTCTAGCGCTCCAAATTGGCGAAGCGTTTCCACAACTTGTGCAGTTCTTGCTTCACGCTGAGCAATCGCCACATAAATACAAATCATATCCTTCCCTTTTTGATTGATAATCGTATCGATTGCGATTGTTGTTTTACCGGTCTGACGATCCCCAATAATAAGTTCACGTTGTCCACGTCCGATTGGGATAAGTGAATCAACTGCCACAATTCCGGTTTGAACCGGCTGACAAACGGATTTACGAACCATCACGGAAGGTGCAACATTTTCATGAGACATAAGAGTTCCTCCTTTGATTTCGCCTTTTCCATCTACTGCAACTCCAAGAGGATCAATAACACGTCCCATAAGCGCTTCGCTCACGGGAAGTGACATAAATCTTCCGGTCGATTTAACAAAAAGTCCTTCTCTAACTCCGCGATCAGCTTGAAGAACTACTGCATATGCAGAGTCCTTTTCAAGATTCATCACAAGAGCCTGAGCGGATACACCTTCAATTTCCACGATCTCATTCATTTTGAGACCCGGAAGACCTTTGACCCAAATGACTCCATCTTTATAAGACTGAATCACCCCTCGCCCTTTAGCTTCGGTCTCGCCTTCACCCATTGATTGGCTGAGAGCCGTTTCAATGTTGGCAAGAAAATTATGTAAAGATTCTTTGGCCATAAGAGATAAAAAATTAAGAAAAATGCTGTGGCTTCGCCACGTTATTGTCTAGCCTATGCTTTGCTTCGGCTTTAATGTTGTAATTTTGAGTATGCGTGCGAACCAAGAAAAATCTTTGGTCGTACCATTCACAAACACGCGGAAGCCTCCAATTAGCTCGCGGTTAACCTGAAACTTTGGAAAAGAAAGCGGATATTCTTTAGAAAGAGTTCCACGCATTTCCTTTTTAAGCAGAGTTCCGGCGTCACGTGGCGTTTGGACTAAAACCATTGCGCCACCTACCACCAAATTGGACAACTGCTCCAGCGTACTTGCGATCTCCTGGTAAGAATTATCAACCAAAAGATCTCGTAGAGCACGAGCGACCAAACTGTCGCTTTCAATAATTCGCTTGGCCTCTTCTATACGTTTTTCGTAAGGAAGAAGATAGTAACTATTTGAAAGTTCATCCAGCTTGGACGCAAAAGTACCCGTAAAAAACTCAAGAACAGCCTTAAAGAAAAGACTGCCCTTAAGTGGAAGTTGCACCATTTGCGCGCCTGACAGCAAATCAAGCGTAAGATGTAAATCTTTTACAAAATGGTCCTCGGAAACGTTTTGCAAATAATGCTTAAACGGGACCGGCACTTTAAGATTCTTTAGTTTTTCTTCACGTTCCTCAGTTTTTTCCGAAAAGAAATCCGGATGCTTTGAAGCAAAACCGAGGAGCTCATGAAGTAGTGCTGTAAAAAAAGAATTTAACATAGTTTATTTATATTGCTTCCATGCGTCGCTAATACTTTCTGCAACGACTTCTTCGGGTACTTTATTGCGAACGATATCAAGAACAATTTTTTTGATAAGTCCAAGAATATTATCCTCAACGTCTTTTATGAGTTCATTTTTCCTGGCTTCAATTTCTTCTCCAGCCTTTCTAAGCATGTCTGTGCGAGCCACTGCCATTTCGGCCTCAAGCTCACTCCTACGCTGTTCAGAAAACTTTCGAAGATTTTCGGTTTCTTTTTTGAGTAGCTCCTCAAAACGAGCTTCGGCTTCTTTAGCTTCAGCTGATTTTTTTTCGAGCTCATCTTTTAAGAGAACCGCCTCATCTACACTACTTTGAATTTTATCTCGACGTTCATCAAGAAATTTCAAAACGGGCTTATATAGCACATACACAAGTACTGCTAGAAGCACGCCCGTGTTTATGATGTAGACAAGGATTGCGATTGGGTCAATTCCAAGTTTGGAAAGTCCTTCCATATTAAGAAACGAATAAAATAATGAGAGCGATCACAAAACAGTAAATAGCAACGGATTCAATAATAGCCATAGCTACGATCATGTTTGTGAAAAGTTTGTCGGACATTTCTGGATTTCTGCTCATACCTTCTAGTGCCTTACCGGCAACATGAGCTTCTCCAAGTGCTGGACCAATGGAACCGACACCCATAACGAGGGCGGCGGCTAGCATTTTCATGAGTTCTGCATCCATAGATTATAAGGGGTTAAGAATAAATGGATGATAAATAAATTAATGAGAGTGAGATGCATGCCTAATGTTCATAGACATAAAGAGGAGCGAAAGTAGTGTAAATACAAACGCCTGCACCACTCCGGCAAATGAAGCTATCACAATAAATGGAATTGGAACAATGAATTTTGTAGCAAACATGAGCCCAACCACAATAGCGATCACAACCTCCCCAGCCACAATATTCCCGAAAAGACGAGTTGCGAGTGAGAAAACTTTTGCAACTTCCGAAACAACCTCGAGTATTCCAAGAAAAAAATCGATAATCGCCATCAAAAAGTCCATGGGTTTACGAATTTTTAAGAAGCCTTTCAATCGAATAAAATTGCTCACATGCCCAAGCGGAGAAATAAAAAGAGCCATCACATGTGAACCTGCAATAATCATAAACGCAAGAGCAATGGTCATGCTGTAATCAGTAGTTGGAGTTCTCAAAAATGGGAAGCCTTCACCAGTGACGAGCACGGAAACAAACGGCAACAAAATGAAGAGATTCGAAATAAAGATAAACGTAAAAAATGTCATTATTATCGGAACCAACTGTCTCGCTTTTTTTTCTGACCCAACCGCCATAGTTATTTGATCCAGAAAAAATGTAAAAAACGATTCAAAAAGAACTTGCGCGCGACTTGGAACAATCCCGGCACCTCTACGCACAAAAATGGCAAGCACAATAATCAGCAAAGTCGTAAGAACGGTAGCTGTCATCGTATTTGAGATTGCAAAATGCCCGAGTTCTAGAGCTGGTTCTGGTGCAAGACTGATTTCAGTCATAATTAATCCTTTAAGTTACGTTTAATTAAATCCAAAATGACTTTGTAAGTCATATAAAGTGAAACCGGCATAGATACAAGAAGCGCACAAATAAAAATCCATGGGAAAGTACCTAAATAGTTATCCAAAAAATAAGCCGGAACGGCCAAAATCGCCACAACAGAAACCGTCACAACAGCAACTCGTGAGGTAATTTCCGCATAGTGGGAAAGCCCTTTTACGAGTGGCAATGTCTTCAGATCTTTGTGTGTAGACATGGTGTTCATTTGGCTTAAATAAGCAAACTAACGCGCGGATAGAATATATATGTCCACAAAAAAATCAAGGGTTAATAGAAAAGAATTTCCATCAACTAACTGGTAGACTTAGCCAAATCAAGCAGCATTAGGTATCGAATCCACACCAAGAATCTGCCTTAAAGCAAGGTACATTTCATCACGCCAACCATTTACCTCTCTAAAATCTTCTACAGTCTCATAAGCACGAACAGCAAGACCGTCCTTTTTTTCAAACCTACGACGATTAATATCACCACCTAGAGGATACGCAACTTCACCTAAAGACTGGTCGCCACTAAATGCTCCGACAAACCGTCCTTCAAGAAATCCATCACCAATACACACACCATCCATATCAAAATCCCCATTAACAAACCTCCCAAAACGCATAGGGCCTCTATCGGTTAAGGAAGCAATACCGGTAAAAGAAGTAATGCCAGCAAAGCTAGATAATTTGCTCAGCATATTAAAAGCAACAAAGGCGGGATTCTTCGCGCTATCACACCTGGAACCAAAGAATCCATCCGTATAAACTGTCACATGATCAGAGCAACGACAACCCAAAAGAAACTGCCGAAAATTCCAATCACCAATACCACTCGCGCAGGCTTTACCAATAAAATCATTTACCCAAACAGAAACCTGCTCTTCCTCCCTATTTAGCTCACCCCCAAGAATTTGGCCCACTGCATATGCAATACGCCCCAAACTAGCCACTTCGCAAGCATTAAAAATCACCTGCGCATCCTCTAGTTCCAATCGAGATTTCGATCCCATACAAACAAAATTAAAAGTCGAGGGGATATTGTATTACCGCACAAGCAAGCCGTCAAATGGATTACTTCGTCAACTTCTCCCGCATCTCTTCAATTTCATCCCTCAACACTGCCGCCTTTTCAAATTCCATATTTTGAGAAGCCACGTCCATTTCCACCTCAAGTGATTCAATAAGTTTATGTAATTCTTCACGCGGAACCTTTTTTGTATTGTAACGTCTAACTCCTTTTGTGGCCTCTTCTTTGCGATGCAGTTCAATATCACGAACGGCCTTTACAATGGTTTGCGGAGTAATTCCGTGCTTTTTATTGTGTTCCATTTGTATCCCGCGACGACGATAAGTTTCATCAATCGCACCCTTCATGCCCTTGGTAATCCTATCTGCATACATAATCACAAAACCATTTACATTACGGGCGGTTCTTCCAATTGTTTGGATTAAGGCAGGCGTACTGCGCAAAAATCCTTCCTTATCCGCATCCAAAATCACAACGAGTGAGACCTCCGGCAAATCGAGCCCCTCGCGGAGCAAATTAATACCAACCAGCACGTCAAATTTACCAAGCCGGAGGTCACGCAAAATTTCTATTCTATCCAAAGTCTCAACGTCCGAATGCAAATAACGCACCCTGATTCCCACGTCCGTTAAATACTCGGTTAAGTCCTCTGCGCTACGTTTTGTAAGAGTTGTAACTAGCACTCGCTCGCCACTTGCGGTACGTTTTGTGATTTCCAAAAGCAAATCGGCAATCTGTCCTTCTTTTTTTCTAACTTCAATTTCCGGGTCAAGCAAACCGGTTGGACGAATAATCTGCTCCACCATGCCGTCTTTTTTGGCCATTTCATAAGCCCCTGGCGTTGCGGAAACATAAATGGTGTTACCCATATATTGCTCAAACTCATCAAATTTAAGAGGACGATTATCATAAGCGGAAACCAGCCTGAATCCATGCTCCACAAGAGTCTGCTTGCGTGATAAATTTCCGCTGTGCATAGCCCCAATTTGTGGAACTGTCATATGCGATTCATCAATCACCATCAAAAAATCTTTTGGGAAATAATCCATAAGCGTAGCCGGCCTTCCACCGGGTCCAACCTCATTAAAATATCTAACGTAATTTTCTATTCCTGTGCAATAGCCCGTCTCAAGCAAAATTTCCATGTCATATTCCGTGCGAGTTTTAAGCCTCTCCGCCTCCAGCCCCTTGCCCATTTTGCGCAGTTGATCAACGCGTTCTTCAAGTTCCACACGTATCCCTGTAATCGCATGTTTGATTTTTTCCTCGGTAGTAACACTGTGTTTTGCAGGGAAAATTGTGGCCTCCTCCATTTCGCCAAGAACTTCGCCGGTAAAAGGTTCAATTTCTGTGATTTTTTCGATTTCCTCCCCCCAAAATTCAATGCGAATAGCAGTATCTCCACCCGGTGGGAACACCTCCAAAGTATCCCCCATTACGTGGAACTTGCTTTGTTTAAAATCCATATGCACACGCGTGTACTGCAAATCTGTTAATTTGCGCAAAATAGCATCCCTTGGGGTTTGATCTCCGCGCTTTAATGTAATCCGCAAATCCAAATATTCTTTTGGCGATCCAAGCCCATAAATACAAGATACGGATGCCACCACAATCGTATCTCTGCGAGTAAGCAAATTTTCAGTTGCTTTGTGGCGATATTTATCGATTTCCTCGTTTATTTGCGCATCTTTTTCTATGTAAGTATCGGTTTGCGGAAGGTAGGCCTCCGGCTGATAGTAATCGTAATAAGACACAAAATAACTCACGGCATTCTCAGGGAAAATAGCTCTAAATTCACTCGCAAGCTGTGCGGCAAGAGTTTTGTTGTGCGCAATCACAAGGGTTGGACGTTGAACTTGTTCGATTACATTGGCGATTGTGAATGTTTTACCGGTTGCCGTCCCCCCCAAAAGAACCTGGTCGTGAAGCCCTTTAGACAAGCCCTTAACAAGCCCCTCTATTGCCAAAGGTTGATCCCCTTTTGGCACCATTTCGGAGCTGATTTTGAACTTTTTTTGAATCATAAATTACTTTAAATGTACCCAAAAACCAAGCCGGATGAGTTTAACAAAAGATGCCCCGGATTACAACCGCAACAACTCTTGTCCCAAATCGCGATAAAGTTGTTCTAATTCATCAGTCTTAACACTTAAAGATCCAGCAAGATCAAAATCAGAGATCTTATCTAAGATATTACTTAGTTCCGTTATTTTATTGCGAAGATTTTGCATATATGTCTTCAGGCCACTCGCATATTCTTTACCAAGCAATAAACCTGTTGAATATTGTTTTTTAAGAAAATCCAAACTTGCTTTTAACTCGTTTATAGCGCCATCAAATACTTCAGACAAAACCACTTTAAACTTAGCGCGATCTACCGTTTTTACACCATGTCCATCACGCGTAACCAACGTGTCCCAATATATAACGGGGGTAATGGCTAAAAGATCTAAATCCGCAGATCCAAGCCCAAAAGCAATATCAACAAGCTTTTTGACCAATTTGCAATGTTCTGTCCATCCAAACTCTAGAGCAGAAATCTTTCCCTTGTCTTTGGACGCAACGGCTTCTTTCCTACGGTCACTATAATAATCGTAAAGCCCATCCTTTTCAGTCAGGACATCGAGAATGGATGTTTTATCACTACCATCCGCCATATAAGCCAAAACTTCATCAGCAGCGCGTACGCTAGGAGAGGACCATCCCACATTTGTTGCGGAATCCTCAGGACGAAGTAATAAATTTTCACTATGTCTCAACTCATGGATAGCCACAACACCAACACTGGACTCTCTAACATTATTCCCAACAATAACCGTACCCGAAACATCATCTATACTAAGCTTTTTATTAAAAAACCCACCGGACCTTAAAGCCTCTTCTCTACCATAAAGCAGTTTATAGACCTCGGGATTTCTGCAGTTAAAGAAGATCACAGAACCATGCAAAGACATCTGGATATCTCCTTCAAGCTTGGAAATATCCACCCCAAACACCTTTGCAACGAGCTCTTTTTCACGACCTTGATACTCATCAAAAGCACGCGAAACAACCTCACATTTCTTCATATAAGCCAGAATTATGTTTTTTGTTTTAACCCTTTGGTCTCGCGAGAAACGTAACTCCGCCTCCGGCCCACCAAGAGCATAATCAAAAACCTCTTGTATCGTTGAATCCGGGAAAGTTTCCAAATAATCTCTAACCCTTTGGGGTATTTTAGCAATCTCACGTTGTTGTGCTTCGAATTTAACTTTCCATTCCTTTTTAGCAAGCTCTCGCCCACGGCCAGGCTTCATGGCTTTGATGCGCTCCAACTCCGATTTAGGTTCAAAGCTCCCCGCCTGCTCCTTACTCGCGCCCATATAATGACCAAATTGATAAGAAGTAATATTGTCCACATAGGCCAATGACCTGGCTAAAGGTTCATTATTCAAAACCTTGAAATCCTCACGGAAAGATAGACCAACTCCCTCCGACCTAACAGCAATAGATCCATTTCCGCTATATTCAAATGTGACCCAAACTTTTCTGCCATCTTCAAGAAATCCCTCGAAGAAAGTACCCAGGAAAGTGCTTAAATTTTTTTCACCCGTCAAGAGGATAACCTCCGATTGACCGTTGAAAGTATATACTTGAAGCTTTAACCCTTTGGCACACTTTCCTATCATCTTGTAATAAATTTCACGAGATTTTTTATCCATAACTCCGGGTCCTTTTAAACTTTCCTTGTCCGCCTCGTCCAACAAAAGACTAGCTCGTTCCTCATCAAGTACCAATTGGTCAACGCTCTCTCCTCTTTTCCTCTCAAATCCATCCCCAAAATGGACCGTAGCGGAATTACTTTTTTTGAGTCCGACTTTCCCATTATCCTCGATAAGATCAAATTTAACCTGAGCTTTTGGATTTTTACCACTCAGTTCATTCGCTAACAAACTCCTATCTGAACGCACTTCTATTATACGTAGCCTCATAGGAGATTTCCCCTCGCCTCTGGAAATAATAAGTTCGTCTCCAGGTTTAAGATGGCTTACAAGCTTATCGGCAGATTCACGAATAGGGGCCTCCTCTCTTTCTACACGAATATCCTGCTTTACCCTGTTTACAGTACTATCGGCCTCCACCTCGGCCATTTTGCCGGATATCTTGGGAATAGATCCAATCCCTTTTTGCACCATTCCACCCGAAACTTTCAATGCACCAACAGTAATCAAAGCATGAAAAAGTTCATCAACGAGATTGTAATCCACTTCTTCCCCCTGTAATACCAATACTCCTTTTTGAACGCCGGAAATAAACATCATTGCCGCAACTTCAACGAAACCCTTGGAGATAAGATTAGTTACAAGAGTTGCAACTTTTTTATCCGCAATCTTTGGAGCATAATTTTTAAGAGTCGCCAGCGCCCCTCCGCTCAACCTTTCCCCAACCTTACCTGCTCCATGGAAAAGACCTAAAGTAACGCTGGACCAAAGGACATTTTGAACCCATTGTGGCTGATTAAAAAGCGACTCGCCTTGCAAGCCGGCATGTGCCAATTCGAACAAAAATCCCTCTGTAAGCAATCCTGCGCCACCTCCACCAACTTCTGCCAGAACACCACCCATTTTGCTCCCAGCCATTCCAACAACTTCTAAATTGCGCCCATAAAAGGCCGTTTTTTGAAGTGCGGTCATCCCATCGGTCAACCTGGCAAGTTCAGATGCATCAACCACAGCTCTTCCTGTAGCGCCAATCGCCTCACCAGTCTTACCAGCTCTGGCGGCAACAAGACCAAATTTCGCCAATCTTCCACTGGCTACCAAAGTCCGCAAAGGAACACTTACCACCATCCTACCAAGAGAAGCGAATCCACCGCTCAAAACTATAAAAGGAGCATTTATAACCAACTCATGTATGATTGTTTTCCAATGTTCATCTGATATATCAAAAGCGCCCATACCACGCATGTCTTTGTATTGTTGCCAAATACCGGACTTGGCACCGCGAAGAGTGTCATCTCCAACATAATTTTCCGCCACATATCTATCTACCATTCTGTCTCTTTCCAGTCCCACCAAATCTTGAATATATAAATTTATCTGTTCCGGGCTCATCCCCTTCTCGGCCCACTCCGCTTCTGCATTTGAGAAGGAAACTGCCGAACCAACCTCAATAGTTGCACGACGCTCAAATTCTGCATAATTGTCTTCCCCAAATTCATTTTTTTTAAGCTTCCCCGTGTCCTTGTCCTGCACAAATCGCTCCTTGCCCTCATCAAATTCACTCCTCAAAACGTCCGTAACAACACCTTCAGCATCGTCATAATGCCCAAGCATTCTCAAAGATTCTACAACTTGTGATTTTTGCCTGATCAAATCCTCCTCACTCGTAACATCGTCGATTCTTATCTTATTACTTTCAAGGGCTTTTAATAGAACCTTTGCATTCCCCGAATCTTGCGCAAGCAAAGATTCAAGCGATGCATTAGGGTCAGAGATAATTCTGCCCGAAATTCTTCCGACTGAGTTCGCCAGCCATTCGTCTATTGCATATTTGGTTTCTTCCGGCCCGGAGCTGAACCAATCATGAATTTTTAAACTCCACGTTTGCGCATCGCCTAAGTCATCTGAAAGCGACTGTGCATAACCAGTTATCATCTCCAACTGTCTTATTCTTAAAATTTGCTGTTCATTCAATTTAGCATCTTCTGCCACCTCACTTATAAATCTCATTTTATCCTCCATACTCAAGCTCTCCAGAAGCTCTGCACCATCGCCTTCATGTAATCTTGCAAATCCAGGATCTCTAGACTGATCATAGTCAAAAGTATCCTTATCTCCAAACTCACGACTTCCAATCGAACCAGCCGAAGAAGCCAATTTCCCCTTACCAAACCATTTCCTATTTAAAATATTAACAAGATCATTCGGCTCTATAGATTTAAGATTACTATCAACAATTATCTCATCATCAAGTCCCCAGTTTTCCGCAAAACGAAGTGCTTTCTCTTCCGCAGGGGCATCTCCAATAATAACCGTACCTAGATAAAATGGCCCTTCAGGATGAGCCTTAAGATCCGGTTTTTTATTTTTAAATCGCGCAACGACTGAACCTGCCCACGCGCCCACAGGTGAGGGCCCAGATTCCACCACAGTTTGGACGTTGTCCACAGCTTGAGCGCGCACTGGCCTCTTTATTTTTGAATCCTTAACGATAATTTCTTCGCCAGAATCATCAATTGCCAGTTTCCATCCATCGATTTCAACGCGGAATCTAAGATTTTCATCAGGTGCAACAATCCCCAGTCCTTTAGCGTCAAGGATACTCACAACAATGCCATCCGGCAGGATAGCAAGCCCTTTCTGTCCCTTAGGCAATTTAAAGACGGCATCATGACCTAGATCTCCCCATGCCCATCCCATTTCTTCCAAAGTGCCACTATCACTAACTATACCAAGTTTTTTAGCATCATCTGTTGTAAGTTCCGCTCCAGCTCTAAACTCTTGTTTCTCAACATCAGACTCAGGAGTCACATCCCCTCTTTCTTTCGCTTTTTCAATAATAACCACTTTCTCCATTGTTTTTTCCATTTCAGGGCTAACCAAACCGTACCAGATAATAGCCTTAATAGAAGGTTGCGCTTTAAGAAGAGCACTTTCCATATCCAAATATTCTCCAAGCTCCAACGTAGCCGGAGGATTTGTTGTCGTGTTAAAACTCAAGTCCCCGGTTTCGTCGATCAAGGGGATAGAACCTTCTTGTTCTCTCTGCTCTTGCAAAGCTTTAACAATCGCGAAATATTTCTGAGGGTCTTCCTTCCAAATAATTCCTGTGTGTACTTCCACAATATTAAGCAAATTATCTCCTTCTTTAACCTCATACCTAAACGCCTGCCACTCTTGTAGCTTATGAATCGACTTGTAATATTTCCTTAACGCAAGTGTGAGCTCCGCCTTCGCAACATCAAGGTCTGCTTTCAGAGTATCTTTTGCCGTCTTATCAGGGATTGTAGTGTCCAATAATTCCAAAACCCCCCGCGACAACGCATCCTTAATTTGAGGATCATCAATGTCACTTAACGAATCTTGGAAACTATTAACGTCCTCAACAAATGTTTTTATATACCTCTCTGGATCATCAAAAACATAAGTACCATCATCGTTCTCCTCTTCAAGGACTTTCTGCTCTATCCGAGCTTGCTCATCATTTATTTTCCTGGTCAAATTCTCTTCGGCCATATATGTGTTTAAATTTTTTGTAATTCTTTTCCCAAATCATAGTCAGCGTTTATTCTCTCTTTTTCATGAACAGAAGCGGAAACGGCCTTTTTAATATTTTTCTTATACGAAATCCATTTTGCCCAAAATTTGCCCTTCTTATCATCTTTAAAGGCTTTCTCAAGTATCCTTTTAAAGTGCCTGTCATGAGACTCCATAACAGATATAAATCCACCCATCGCCACAGCATCACATTCCTCCAGTTTACTACCCAAAAGATTTTTTTCTTTTTCTGACAAAAACAAATTATGTGCCAATAACAACTTGGCACGAATTAACAATTCTTTTTTTGAAGCTGTCCTTGCCATAATTAAAAGATTTTTTAATCTGATAATTATAGCAGAAAACCACAACAGATTCAACAAAGAAATGCCTAATAACAATCTGTCGTTGAGCTATAAAATTGCTCTGTGCTTTCTACCAGCGGACAGAATAACGCTATTCATTCTACAAACATTTTCAGAAGAGATTCCCTTCTTTTCCTCGATTATCAACATGTAGAGTGCCTGTAGAAAAATCATATGTTAATTAAAGCATTTTAAGCGTTTTTGTCAAGCTCTTTCCTCCACGGCAAATAATTTTCTGGGTATCATTCAAAGGCTTAAATAAATTTCATGCCAATACACCTATTACAAATCGCAAAAAAACTCGCCTACGACGCAGGTAAACTTGCACTTAAATATCAACAAAAAGGGTTTTCCGTCTACACAAAGGGAGACAATCCTTTAAACCTGGTAACAGATGCTGATAGAGCCTGTGAAGAACTAATCATAAAAACCATAAAAAGCAATTTCCCGGACCA
This sequence comes from Candidatus Altimarinota bacterium, assembly GCA_041658345.1. Lineage (GTDB taxonomy): Bacteria > Patescibacteriota > Gracilibacteria > UBA1369 > 2-02-FULL-48-14 > JBAZYV01. The sequence goes on along the minus strand of JBBAAK010000008.1, from coordinate 32,206 downwards.
CTCAATTTTGAGCGAAGAATCCGGAGCTTTTGAAGGTGGTGGAGAATACAAATGGATAATCGATCCGATAGATGGAACCTCGAACTTTGCGCACGGACTTCCACTTTTTGCCATATCAATCGCAGTAATCCACAAGGGCAAACCGATAATCGGCGTGGTTGAAGTCCCGGGTCTAAACGAAACTTTTTGGGCGCAACAAGGCAAAGGCGCATTTTTGAACAACAAAAAAATAGAGGTGTCAAAAACCGGCAATATTGCCAGCGGACTTTTTACAACTGGATTTTCTTACGATAGAAAGAGCCCACGCTACGCAAAAAACATGTCACTTTTTGATGCATTTTATACTGTAAGCCACGGAGTTCGCAGAATTGGCACCGCAGCACTCGATTTATGTTTTGTTGCCTCGGGCCGTTATGAAGGATTTTGGGAATATGATCTTGAGCCTTGGGACGTTGCAGCAGGCAAAATTATTTTAGAAGAAGCCGGCGGAACCGTAACCAATATGGATGGCTCGCCATTTAATCCAAAACTCAAAAACGTTCTTGCTTCAAATGGAATTTTACACAGCGAAATGCTACGAATTATTCGCGAACACGGAGGGGACAAGGTTTAACTTGCCTAAAAATACATTTTGTCTTAGGATGCCCGCACATGGTCGTGTAGCTCAGCTGGATAGAGCGTTGGCTTGCGGAGCCAAAGGTCGCAGGTTCGACCCCTGCCACGATCACCATTCTCTGAACAGGACAAAGTCCTAGTTCAGAGGCTATTCCTAATCGCAAAATCACTTCCCTATGCCCCCACCTACCGAACTCACCCTCAACGTAAGCCTTAAAGGTCGCGAATTCACTTTTAAAACAACGTGGGGACTTTTTAGCCCCAAGGAAATAGACGAGGGCACTCGCCTGCTCATAGAGAACGTCAACGTAAATCCCAAGGACGATATTTTCGATCTCGGCTGTGGCTACGGACCAATAGGAATTGTGCTCGGATCACTCGCAACAAAAGGCTCTGTGCTAATGGTGGACAAGGATTTTGTGGCAACGGAATACGCTCAAAAAAACATTGAGCTAAATGGACTAAAAAACGCAAAAGTCATCTTAAGCAATGCCTTTAGCGCCGTGCCACAAGACCAACAATTCGACCTTATAATCTCCAATCTTCCCGCCAAACCCGGCAAAGAATTTTTTGAAATAATGATGCAAGATGCATACACACACTTAAAACCCGGCGGACGAATTTGCGTAGTAACAATTACAGGCTTGCGCGAATACATTAAACGCACTTTCAAAGAGCTCTTTGGCAACTATCAAAAAATCGCCGAACGCAAAGGCTACACGGTTGCGGAAGCGGTGAAAGAATAGCAAGCCAACCAAAAATTAGCCCTCGCCTCTTAACTTCTTTATTGCCTCTTCCCGCTCAGGCGCACCAAAAATGTAAGATCCGCTAATCAAAATATTTGCTCCTGCTTCAATGATTGCAGGCGCGGTTTGTGCGTTAACGCCACCATCCACAGCAATGTCCAAATCGGGATAATCGGCACGAATCAAACGAATTTTGTCTAAAACTTCCGGAATAAATTCTTGCCCGCCAAATCCAGGATGAACACTCATAAGTAGCACAGTATCAACCTGAGAAAGTACTGACAAAATCGCAAAAATCGGCGTTTCCGGATTGATTGAAACCCCAACTTCCACCCCAAGATCTCGCAACTTTTCAAAACACGCAGGCAAATCCTTAACAGTTTCCGCATGCACAATAATGGAATGGGCTCCAGCTTTCACAAAAGCTTCAAAATATTGCTCAGGATTTTCCACCATCAAATGGCACTCCAGCGGTAAAGAGGTTTTAATCCACCGAATAACCGGCGCACCAAAACTTAAATTCGGGACAAAATGTCCGTCCATAACGTCCACATGCAAACTATCCGCATACGGCTCAATACTCGCAATATCCAAATTAAGCTGACCAAAATCAGCAGACAAAATAGACGGAGAAATTTGGATCTTATTTGCCATTTTCCAAGTCTTTAATTTTCTGTACGCGGTTTGCATGCCTACCACCTTCGAAATCAGTAGACAAAAAAGTGTCTACTATATCTTTTGCAACCTCACTTCCGGTAATGCGTTGTCCAAGACAAACAACGTTTGCATCGTTATGTAGGCGAGCGAAGCGAGCCTGCGTGGAATCTGTAACATGAGCGGCGCGAATGCCATCCACTTTATTTGCAGAAATAGACATTCCAATTCCGGTTCCACAAATCAAAATCCCAAGAGCTCCTTCACTACCTAAAACTTTTAAAGAAACTTCCTTTGCAATATCCGGATAATCAACAGAATCTTCCGAAAAAGTTCCGCAATCTACAAGCTCCACATCTTTAACCCTACCTTCAACACTTTTTAAATATTTTTGCAAAAGTTCCTTAAGTGGAAATCCTGCGTGATCACTACCAATATAAATCATCATATAGCTTGGGTTACAGAACGATCTTCATGCACGGAACGGATAACACGTGCAAGCATTGGAGCCACAGAAAGTACCGTCAATCCTTTAAACTTTTTTTCATCCGTCAAAGGAATCGTATCGGTCACAATCACTTCTTTAAAACCCGTTTTTGTTAATCGTTCAATCGCAGGGCCGGAGAATACAGCATGGGTCGCAAGTAAATAAATATCCGGATTTGCACCGGCATCAATAAGTGCCTTATGAGCCGCGCAAACGGAACCAGCAGTATCTATCATATCATCTGCCAAAATACACGTTTTCCCTTCCACATCTCCAACCACAGCCGTAACTTCCGCAACATTAAACCGAGGACGTTTTTTTGTGAGAATTGCCATAGGAAAATCGAGCAAGGCAGAAATCCTACCTGCCTCTTTTGCGGCACCGGCATCCGGAGCAACTATCACGGGATCGCGGAATTTTTTATTTTTTAAATAATCGGCAAACAAGTTTTTAGTGTGCAAATTATCCATTGGAAATGGGAAAAATCCTTGCGTTTGATCGCTGTGGAAATGGATTGAAATTACGTGATCAGCTCCGGCAGATGCAATCAAACTAGCCATAACTTTTGCACTAATCGGCTCACGAGGTGAAGCAACACGGTCTTGGCGAGCATAGCCAAAGTGTGGAATAACCACATGCACATTTTTTGCGAAAGATCTTTTAAGCGAATCGATCATAATAAAAAGTTCCATGTAATCTTCATTCACACTATTAGTACAAGTTTGAATTAAAAACACATCAGCTCCACGCACAGACTCTTCCGGTTTTGCATAAATTTCACCGCAAGAGAATCTTGCTATTTGCATTTTAGAAAGAGGCACGTGCAATTCTTTTGCTATAGCTCCCGCAAGGAAAGGGTTTGAAGTTCCGGAGAAAATACGAAGATTTTTTAATGCCATAGATAGTGGAGATTAACAAAATACACCTTACTTTAAAGCACTGGCGGAATCAATAAAACCGCCGGGCCAAATTCCTTTAATTCATTTTCCAGCGATTCAAGCGAGCCGGCCGAACTTTCTTTAAGCAATTTCACATTGAGTGTTGGATCCAGCATTTTTTCCATTGCCAGATCAGCACCATAAATCACAACCAATTTACCCATGCTCGCAATGCCACACGCAAAACCCATCACCATTTCTTTTTTACATGGCATATAAATATAGCGTTGCTCATACAGTTTTTTAAATTCCGCAAAAGGACTTTTTGGAAAACTCACATCCACCACAACCAAGTTTCTTATTTTAAGCGCCAACTGTGTAAATTTTGCATCCAAATTCATAACAAATTTATAAAAGAATTTTACGAATTTCTTCCATTTCCGAAGCAGAAAAAACCGTGTCATCATATTCAATTTTTCTTTCTGCGAAAGGAATCCCGGCAGATTTTTTTGTAGGTGCCCATATGCAAGTTGGCTTACGCAAAGTCAATCTGGCCCTCATATATCCATACGCAATTTCATCGTGATCGTGCGCATCTTGAAGCTTAATCACTTTCCAACCAAAAGATTCAAACCTTTCTTGAATCGGCTCGTCTTTCGGATCATTCTCATCCAAAATCAAACAAAGCCTATCGAGCCTATGCTCGGAAGCAGTCATTATTGATTCCCAAGCTTTGCCATGAGCCAGTTCATAATCGCCAACTAAACAAAACACATGTTGATTTTTATGATCCACCTTAATTGATTCGGCAAGGCCTACGGCAACAGAAAGTCCATAAGCGTGCTCACGAGTTGTCACCTCCACTCCAGGTACTTTTCTATCCGGATATTCCGGCAAAACTTCAGGCAAAGTATGACCATCTTTTTTTAAAACCGCATATAGTGCAGGCAGTGCTTCAAGTTTAGATAGCACAAAATAATCCCGATCCGGCATCTGTGGAACATGCGGATTATGCTTAAAAATTTGCCTTTCATTATCGCGACCAAAATAAAGCCCCTCCAGCAAATCGATGGAAGAAAGCATACGTCCACTATGACCTTTGCCGGACTTGCAAATAATTTCGAGCGCCGACAGTCGCAATTCACGTTGCCTTTGATTCATGAGTGCATTATGACTCAAGTACAAGCGCTTTCAATGGCTTTTTTAAAACAGGGTGAACAAAATCTGGAGCCAATTCTTTAAGGCCACTCAAAACAAAATCCCTCCCCAAAATCCCTCTGTGTGGAATTGTTAAAATTTCCGTGTCTATAATCTTCCCGCCATAAAACAAAATATCTATGTCGCAAGTCCGCGATTCATTTTTACCTTTTGCAGATTGATTCTTGCCCAATTCACCAACTTTTTTGCCCAAAAACTGCACATTTGTAATGCCGGGAATCGCAACCGGACGGCCCATTTCTTTTTCGATTTTTTTACACACCACTAAAAGCTCTTCCGGCTTAAGCTCTGTTGTACATTCCACAACTTGGTTCAAATAGTCGGGTTGATTTAGCCCATAAAGCGGTTTCGTCTCAAGCACGGAAGACTGCCCAACAATTAAAACATCATTTTTCATGAGCAAGTCCTTGGCAAGAATTAAATTCTTGTCCTTCTCTCCCAAATTGCTACCTAGCCCTAAAAAAATTCGCATTATTTTCCGCGGTAAGTAACAAAATTATTTTGCGTTTCAAAAAGCACAATTTCATAGAGTTTTACTCCTTTGGCCATTTTTACGATTGGCTTTTCAAGCTCTTTCCACATCCAAATAACCATATTTTCCGCAGAAGGATTTTTGAAAAAATCATTTAACGATTGATGATCCAATTTGTCTACAACCAACCTGCCAACCAATGCTTTTAACTCACAAAAATCCACCACCATCCCTTCCTTGGAAACCGCTCCTTCAACAGTTACGCGCAATTTATAAGTATGCCCATGCAACCTCTCACACTTACCATGGTAAGCAGTTAAGTAATGCGCACTATCGAACGTAAATTCTTTTGAAACTAGCATACTTGTGCAGAGTACCAAAAACCCGGCAAACAGTCTATCTACAGATCCAATTTATTTAGAAACCTCTGGACCTTGACTAGGGTCAATAAATTGAAAATTAAAAGGACTACATCCAAACATAAACTGCCATCTCTCACGTATAGGCTCATCAGGCTCATAAAAGAAAGTTTTACCAACATCACATTCCCTCCCCGAAACATTCATGCCATAAAAATACTTTGATTGAGGAGTGATAGAATCCACGCCTCTGTTAGCACGATCTAAACAAACTTGCCAAGATGGGCCTCCAGGATAAATTGCAACGCTAACCCCCTTAACCTCACCACTTACAAAACCACGAAGGAAAGCTCGTAATCTGTTTGCAAAATCTACAAAGACTTCTTCTGTCAAAGACAAATCCATCTCAGTCCCGACATAAACTACCACAGGTATTCGCCCATCAACAATTCCCCACTCCCGAATAACGGACAATTTAGGATCTTCGCTAGGGGCTACCGAATCATCACTTGAAGAAGCCCAGGGCTCATCATCATGAAAAGACATAATAACAAAATCACTTAAAAAACATATTTCTACACCACTAAATGCACCTCTGTCAAGCCAAACACGTAATATTCTCAAAAACATCATGCACACGTAAATAATCCACTTGGCCACGCAAAACAGAAGTGGTCCAAAGAGTCATTGCTTCACGCTCTTCTGGCGTGGCGCCCAAAAAGCCTTTGCGGGAAGTGCCAACTAAAATTGGATAGCCCATCTCGCGTAACTCCAAAATTCTCTCGATAATTTCAAAACTATATTTTGCATCGCCACTCACAAAAGCACCCATCCCGGGATCAATAATTATTTTTTTGACCCCAGCTTTATGCGCGCAAAGAATTCTTTCCATCAAAAAAGTTTTTACAGTCACAACAACATCATCATATTCAACAATTTCCCGGTTCGTACGAGGACTCGCCTGCTTTGAATACATAAGTACAATCGGAACGTCTGCCTGTGCAACAACGTCAAAAATCTTTGGGTCACTTCTACCCGCAGTAACGTCATTCACCATATTCACACCAGCCAAAATTGCCTTAGAAGCAACCTCACTTTTCCATGTATCAACAGAGATTATAATGTCCGGGAACTCCGCCCTTAAACGGGAAATAACAGGTATAACTCGCTTAAGTTCCTCCTCCACGGAAACCTCTAAACTACCGGGCCCTGTAGACTCGCCACCAACGTCCAAAACACTTGCCCCATCCAAAATCATTTGGCGTGCAATTTTAACAAAATCATCTTTTCCACCATGCTCCAAAAATCGCCCACCATCAAAAAAACTGTCTGGCGTAACATTAATTATTCCTATGAATTTTGTATCTACGTTCTTCAATTTTTTGTGAAATAAAATTACCGATTAATGCAGAAAGTTTTTCAATTATGCCTTCCGCGCCAACAGCTGGAACAATACCACGAATGGAATTTACCAAAAAGAATTCGCCAAGCCCTTTTTTAATTTCTTCAAATTTTACATCGCGCTCTTCCACAATAATTCCATTTTCACGCGCAAAACGAATCACCAAACTTCTGCCAATTCCAAGTAACATTCCACTTGCCGGAGTGATCAATTTTTTGCCATCCCAAAAAAATATATTTGTGATTCCGCCCTCGCGTACAAAACCATCCGGCGAAACCATTACAATCTCATCAACACCTTCTTTGCTCGCTTTTTCGCGTTCGCCAACTTGAAAAGAAGTATCCAAATGTTTGATACCGGGCAAAGCCCTTTCACCCTCCACAAATTTAACTCGCCAAGTTTCGTCAAACAAAAATTTTCCACTCCATTTTGGCAAAGTCTCTTCATGCACATGGACCTCCCCGGTAGGTTCCACTACGACTTTTAAACGCAGATCAAATTTCCCTTCATACGGGCCAATAATCTCCTCCAAATTCGGACACAAAATCCCCATTGCCTCGCATGATTTTTTTAGACGCGCCTCATGCTCATTTAACAGAGCAAAAATGCCATCAAAAGTCCGCATTGTCTCATAAACTCCTTGTTGCATTTTGCATGATTTTAGATTTTTGAATTGTTTCTTCATATTCCCCTTCACAAGTACTATCCGCAACTATACCACCACCACTTGGAAAGCTCACGCCCCCACCCCGCACGGTCGCCGTTCTAATCATAATATTAAAATCTGCATTGCCGTTTGTAGAAACATAACCGGCGGACCCGCAGTACGCACCTCTGCTAAAGTTTTCGAGCCTGTCAATTATGCCAATTGTTCTTTTTTTGGGGCATCCGGTAACAGATCCCCCGGGAAGTAAGGCCATAAAAACATCACGAATGGTTTTGCCACTCTCCAACTGCGATTCAATAACGCTATAGCTATGCCACACATTTTTTAACCTCATCAAGAGTTGATGCTTTAGAACTTTTACAGAACCAATTTTAGAGACACGCGCCAAATCATTGCGCATCAAATCCACAATCATAGTTAATTCCGCATAAGATTTTTTATCACGAAGTAAAAATTTTGGATCATCGCTCGCAGGCACCGTGCCTTTTATTGGCTCGGTTCGTAAAACACCATTTTGCAAACTAAAAAGCCTCTCCGGCGAATTACTGCAAACAGCCCCCCATTCACCCTCCATAAAAAAACACATTTGAGATGGATTCATGGCATAAAGCGCCTGGTAAAGCGCAAACGGATCACCATCAAAATCACCTATAAATTCTTGTGCAAAATTAACCTGATAGCTCTCCCCATCGCTTAAAAATTTTTGAATTTTTTTGAACGCATTCGCATATTCTTTTTTTGTAATACCGGACTTAAAATTCCTTACATAAAAATCACCACTCTTCAAACTTTTAAGCCCATCTTCTTTTGTTACTTCGAACGCATAAACTTTATCGCACCAAACAAAAACCATTTTTGGAATCCTAAGATTTTGCCTCAGCGAAACCCCGCACAATTCCGCACAAAAATCGTAAGTAAAAAATCCAACCCAACCGCCAACAAATTTTGGGCCATCCAATTCCACCACACCATGACCTTTTTTTTTGCCACTTGCAAAACTGTGCACGTGCACAGTTTCCAAAAACCGCAAATCCTCATCGCACCTAGCCGGCTCATCAGCCGGTATACACACATAACTAAACCCATCCGATGAATCCATCAAAACAGGTTTATTCCCACGCAATCTTTCTTCCAAAAACTTTTCCCAAACCTGGCTACGACTCGCGCTCTTCTTGATTATACACGTGCTCGTATTCGCCTTTTTTGTAGTCATAAAGATCATCTGGATTAAAGAATCTTGCGACTTCTTTCTTTGCGTTTTCCACAGAATCAGACGTATGGATAACATTACAAGATACGCTCATCGCAAGGTCTCCACGAATAGTTCCTGCATCTGCAGTGCGCCCTTTTGTTACGCCTGTAATTAAACGAACCGCTTCAACTGCCTCAAGTCCTTCCCAGCACATAGCAAGAACAGGAGAACTTTTCATAAACTCCGCAACTCCGGGGAAAAATGGCTTATCTGCAATGTGTGCATAATGTTCACGCAAAATCGCCTCATCAAGCGCCATCATTTTACAACCGAGCATTTTAAGACCTTTGCGTTCAAACCGTGAAATGATTTCTCCAACAAGTCCACGTTGAATCCCATCTGGTTTTATAAGTACAAGTGTACGTTCCATAAATATATTGATTAATAGCCCGCACAGCTTGCCTCAAAAATTCGTACCTGTAAAGGCATTGACGTCTAAACCAAATTATGTTATTTTGCCTCCTTTTTAAGATAAAACTTGCTAGCATCAATCATAAATTTCGTGCTCACAATTATAGGATCTATTAGCCTTAGTTCCGCCCCTGTTGCCTCTGCATCAGAAATAGACGACACAATGTGGACAGAAAAATATGCTGGGACAAATTCCATCGAAGAAGCGTCTTTTGAACCTTATGTAGCAAAAGAAGGAATACTAGCCAAAGACGTTTATTGGGTGGTTGCTGTACTCGATGGAGACACAATTATGGTTTCGGGTATAGATAGAAACGTATTCCAAGTCCGCCTGCTTGCAGTAGACACAAACGAAGTAAATGGACCAGACTCAAGTGCCGAATGTTATGGATACGAAGCCAGCCTATTCACTACAGAATTTCTCAAAAATCGCGCCGTACATTTGTTAGAAGACCCGGCAAACCAAGATGAAGATCCATTCGGACGCAAACTACGTTACGTTTATGCACTACAAAATAACGGCGAATTCGAATCTTTAAATGAGGCATTATTACAAAATGGCTACGCTACTTTCCCAGGAGAATATCCGGTAACAGACCCAAACAAATTCACCGCATTAGAACAAAACGCACAAATAGAAGGTAAAGGGCTTTGGGGGGCATGTGAGTAAATTTATTTTACAATCCTTTTCCCCAACCCATCTTTAGCAGTTTTCCGCGAAATCACTTTTTCTCCAATTTGTTGTTCGATTTCTTTCCTAGTATTACCAGCGATATGCCCACCTTGCTTTGCAACTTTACGACTTTCATCAAAACCTTTTGGCCTTTTCTTCTTTGAGATTTCAGTAGTAGTCGCCTCTGCAAGCATGTTCAAAACCAATTCAAGATTAGTCATATTATCACGCAAATTTTGTTTTTTAAGACCTTTCAAAGCCTTATATTCTTTCACACTAATGCCAGCCCACGCCTCAGTGATATCGTTGGTCAAAATTGCATACTCCATCCCCTCTTTTACGCCACTGTCGCTCCACTCATCCGTTAAACCTTTGCGTACTTCAATACTTTTCAATCTTTGATTAATCCATTCTTTTGAATATCCCTTTTGCAAATAAGTTTTCATGGCGCGCTCAATAGAAAGCTCAGGATCTTCAGTCTCTTCGATCCTTTCATAACCGACTCTTGCAAGCCACACTTTAAAAGGCTCTGCTTTTGGCGAAGGAATGGACTGGATTAAACGTAAAAGCGTTTCGGTGTCGGCAACATCAGTAAGGTATTTCTTGCCATCTAAAGCCATCAATTTCAGTTGACTACAGTTTGTAGCCACCTCACTTCCCTCTTCTTTTAATCTTGTTTTAAGAACACTCCAGTATTTCCTCGGATTCACACTTTCAGTTAAAACCTCAACAACATCCACAATCGAAAAATACCAAAGTTCTTTTTCTTCATCCCAATGCCTGCGCACATTTTTTTGATTAAAAACAATAATTGAACTTTCTTTTTTCATACTAACCAGTAATTACATAAAAACATTCGCATTATAATGCATGCACCGGATCCTGTCCTGAAAAAAACCTGAATTTTTCCTTAATTAAAATTTTAACATACTTCAAATCCCATGCCTTTTTTGCTCCATCCTGCTAATCCCAACGCCTTCGCTATAATAAACGTTAAAAAACTCTTCACTAGTCCCAATTCCATAATACCTACAATATTCACTATCACTAGCGCACTCCGCACGCAGTTTAACGTACTCATTGAAACTAACCATATCTGGAACGGCAGTGCCAACATCGCCACTATAATCTGGAATCAATTCCAAGTTCACATCAACAAAATCTTCGGCAGGCAAAAAATACAATTCGCCATCAACAAAAAAAGTTACGCCGGGTTCGTCAGCGGTTTTTATAGACCAAACAATAGGCGTATCTTCCGCGCCCAAACCAATGGTTAAAGACCCAAGAATGTTTTCGAACATTGCGAAAGAATCTTCATTTAGTGGACTCGCGTCTATAACCATAAATTCATCCCCAAGATCCAAACAAACCGTATAGCCACTGTCTCCATCCTCTGCAGTACTGCCGTGTTTAACATAAGCAGATTCTTTGCCGGCAACAGTAATACTACCTTGAGAAACAAGAACAAAATCGGATCCATTTCCATTGCTTACGGTTGGGCAATAACTCAAAGCAGTTTGATACGGCGACCTTGATTCTTTTTTAAAACCAGGCAAAAAATCCACACTAAATCCATCCATAATTAAATGTACTCCTTGCAAATCTTCTTCCAAATCCCATGCCCTTGGATAGGCAAACAAGAATGGATTATCAAGTTGCCTATAAAGCGGGCTGTCGGAAGAAATACTGGAATAGTAACGCCAATCCATTGTCCCCATGCCGTCAAAACCTTCGTCAAAAATAAAAGTATTTTCCAAAACATTTTTATCTCCACTCGCGAATTTACTAAAATCAAATTTTTGTGGCCCCACGCAACCTGCAACAAACAACAAAATTCCAAATAGAACAAAAAGATTTTTTTTCATATACATTAGTTAGCAATCAAAGCATCAAACTTGCTTTTGTCTTCGTAAGCCCTAAGTTTGCCATCCAAAAGATTTTAAAACTCATACGCACCAATATCTGGATTAGTACGAGAGTTGCCTTCGAAATCATCATCAACAAAATATAAAGCTCCTTGGTTTATAAGTGGTGAAATTGAACTTAAATCAAAACTGATTACACTTACAAAGGCGGGGTCATCATAACGATTGCCGCCAAGATCTACATATGTTCCAGAAATATCTGTTGTATTGCCATATGCATCATTATATCCAACCTCAACGGCGCCAGCCATAGCATCCACCAACAAGCCATAAATATTTTTATATAAAATATTATTTACCACATAACTCGTATCCCCCTCATCCAAAGTGATACCATTGCCACCACTATTCGCAATAGTATTGTAGGCAATAGTTGGGCTTGCCCCAGTAGAAATAATTCCATTCCCAATTTGATCTGTTACAACATTATTTGTAATAATACTAGAAGCACCATCCCAAACATTAATACCAATTGCATTTTTAGAAAAAAGATTTGCACTCAACGTAGAATCTTCTGGACTGCCGGACAATGACATGCCAACTACAGACGAGCTTAAGAATTTATTATTTAAGATCTGATTATTGCTAATACCTCCGTCATAACTATACGCATACGCACCCCATTCGTTTTTCTCAAAAACATTTCCATCCACTAGTGCTTCCGAGTCCCTCACCTCTACTCCAACTCTGTTTTTAAAAAAAATATTGTTTTTTATAGTAGATTCGGTGCCTTCAACAATGAAGATGGCAAGGTCAACATTTTTTGTAAATTTATTATTATTTATATAACCATTTGCACCATTAAATATATGGATAGCCTGATAATTATTTTGGAAATAAGAATTCTCTACTATTAATTCTGTACCTTCCCCATCTACATATATTGCCTGTAACGGAAAATCTTTTACTTCAATACGGTCTAAATTAACATTAGCTCCACCTAGAGCGTAAACTGCGGTTTCGCCTTCTGCATCACCATCTTCCATAGTCTTGATAAAGGTCATGCCAATAACATCCACAGTAGCATTGTAAAAAACAAATCCATCCAAAGAACAGTCCATAATTGTAAGGCCTATTCCAGCACCTTGAAGAATCAAGTCTTTGCCGGTCACATATACCCCCAAGCCCCAAATATCATCATCAACAAGATACGTCCCCGCACTAAAAATAATTTTGTCGCCATTCTCTGCATCTAAAATTGCAGCTCCAGGCAGCATCGGACTCGTGATGCTAGTACCATCACCACCGCCGATTGTATCAACATACCACGTTGTGCCAGAGGGAGTAACAAGCCTAATGCGCCCTTGTAACAATTCTCCATTCAAAAAATATGTTCCTAAAATCGCGATTAATAAAACCACCAAAATGCCACCTATCCATTTTTTGATTTTCATGTTTTACGGTGTTGATAAAATAAAAACATACGATAGATAGCTTACTCTATACATTTTTATATGCAAAATCAGTTAGCAATCAACTTCTCAAACTTGCTTTTATCTTCGTAAGGGCCAATCACAGCAAGGCACAACTTGCCGGAAGTGCCATCGCCCCCGCCAAGTAATTCCGTAGCGACTCTCTTTACCTCACCAACCGTAACTTTATCCAGTTCGCCAGCAACCTCTTCATAAGATTTTAATTTGCCATACAAAAGCTCATTTCTGGCATGCATTTGCGCAACGTTTTCAGAATCTTCAAGTGATAAAGTCAATTTTCCCTTCAAAAACTCCTTCCCTTTCAAAAGCTCTTTTTCATCAATTCCTGTGTCGCAAATTTTCTTATATTCATCAAGCACAGCAGTAACCGCAAGCTCAATGCGATTCACGTCCACACCCGCGCGGGTATAAAAAGCACCCGTGTCCAAATAATCTTCCGTCCCGCAAGAAATGTAATAAGCCAAACCCTTGGATTCACGCACAGCCATAAACATTCTGGAACTCATATTGCCACCTAAAACCGAAGACAAAACCTTCAAAACATAATGATCGGGATGTTTTTCCGGCAAGCCCATAACTCCACAAACCATGTGCGCCTGCTCGGTCTTTTTTGTTTGCAATCTAACTCGTTCACAAGTTGGCAAAGCTGGAGTAAACGCAGGCATAGTCCTAGTTGCTTTACCTTGTGCCATTGGGAAATAAGCCGAAACCAACTTTTCCGCCTCGCTGTGCTCAATATCGCCAGCCAAACAAACCACCATATCCTCGGACGTATACAAAGATTCTTTATAAGCCACAAAATCATCATGAGAAACCCTCTTGATTACATCCTTGAGCCCACCTTCATCCCAACCAATTGGCTGATCCCCAAAAAGTGCGCGTTCAAAATCCCAAGAAACCTGCACCATTGGAGTGTCTTGATACATATTTAATTCCTCCAAAATCACACCGCGTTCTTTTTCTATTTCCCCTTGATCAAATTTGGAATGAATCAACATGTCGGAAAGCACATCAAGCGCAAGCTCTTTGTGATGCGACGCAACTTTTACATAATATCCGGCATATTCTTTTGAAGTGAATGCATTAAAATCCCCGCCAACAGAATCGATTGCTTCAGAAACTTCTTTTGCACTCTTATATTTTTGCGCCCCCTTAAAAAATAAATGTTCCAAAAAATGCGAAATCCCATTGATGTCTTTTGATTCAAACCTGGAGCCAGCCTTAACAAGCACTAAAGCCGTTACCGATTTTGTGCCGGGCAAATTTTCCGTAATCACGCGGAGTCCATTACCTAATGTTGTTTTTGTGTGCATAGCGTTTTATTATGAAGCGCATCCGATGCTAACAAATGCCCGCCATTCCGTCCAACTTTTATGATTTCTAACGCCAGATTTTCAAGATTTACACCGATTTTTTTGGCACTTTATTTGGTTGCGGGAATAATAATTTTACGACTTTTTTATCTGCAAATAATTCAGCACGACTACTACAAAAGTATTGCGGAACTTGAACAATATGGATACACGACCTTGCCTGCACGCAGGGGCGAGATATTAGTGGAAGATTATCATTCCGGAGAAACCTACACCCTTGCCACAAATACTACGCTGAGCATGATTTACGCGGATCCAACTTTAATAACAAATCCGGCACTCATAGCCAGCACACTAGCCCCTCTCCTTTTTGATTTGGAGCAAGAAAAGGAACTCGACCAAATCCGTTATGAGAACGCATACGAAGAAATTATGAAAATGGAACAGGAGGAGCTACGAGACGAGGCCATATCTAAACTTGCCTATAAAACGGATGAAGAGTTATTTACGGCCTACCTTGCTACGCTGGAAAATGAATTGGCAACGCGGACGAGAGACACCATTTTGATAGCGGAAAAACTGGACACCCAAATGCAAGAAAAAGTCCGTTCTGCAAAAATAGAAGGGACCGAATTAACCGCCACCGGAGACCTTTATGCTTACCCGGCCAAGATCACAGATAAAGAAAATGTAGCCGGGCAGATCGCCGATATTTTTAATACGGACTCTGAACAAATACAAACGACTCTGCTTGGTAAGAATCGCTATGTTGAACTTAAACACAAGCTAGATCCAAAAATCTCCGAACAAATAGAAACAATACTTGCGGAAGACCGCAAAATTAAGGAGCCACAATTTATAGGGGTGGTTTTAAAGGACGAATATTTCCGCTACTACCCAGAACAAGAACTTGGGGCCCAAACACTTGGTTATGTAAACTCCGCGGGCCAAGGCCTTTACGGAATAGAAGGCACTTTTGACGACATACTAAAAGGCATGGACGGTATTTTTACGTCTCAAGTGGATGCTTACGGTAACCAAATTACAGTGGGAAAATCCGTGATTGAAGAAGCCGTAGACGGAGCCGATATAACCTTAACAATAGACAGAGCAATTCAAAGCGAAGTGGAAACTTTGCTTGCACAAGGCGTAAGGGAATCAAATCCGGATAGTGGACAAGCCATAGTAATCAATCCAAAAACAGGTGCGATTTTAGCAATGGCGCAATATCCAACTTTTAATCCAAATTCATATTCAGACATATTCGATACCGAAGAAATAGAAATTCCGGATGACAAAAAAGACCATATTGTAATCGCGGGAACGGAAGATGAACCCATTTATTGGTATTACATACAAATGAGCCCGGATGTGCGTATACAAATTTTCCCGGACGAAGAAGAAAAGGATAAATGGTATGCCTACAAAAACAAATTTGGCCCGGAAGTCTACAAGAATAAAACTACTCAAGAAACTTACGAACCGGGTTCTGTTTTTAAACCAATAGTTGTGGCCTCCGCTATAGACGCCGGCGAAATAACTCCAAATTCCACCTTTATGGACAGTGGCCCGTTGGAAGTGGATTACAACACAATCACAGGAGAATATGATAATCAAATAGATACCTTCGATGGCAACCACCACGGCCTGGAAACCATGACTCAAGTTTTGGAACATTCTTGTAATATTGGCATGGCTTATGTTGCTAAAACTTTGGGAGCGGAATTGTTTTATTCTTATATTGAAGACTTCGGTCTAACCGAGCGCACCGACATTGGTTTTAATGATGAGGTGATGGGGAAAGTAGCGTACTACAAAACTTGGGGCGAATCAGAAATGTTAACAAAGGCTTTTGGACAAGGTATTTCCATGACACCAATACAGCTTGTACAGGCCTACACCGCCCTTGCTAACGACGGCGTCTTAATGAAGCCATACATAGTCAAAAAAATCGAATATCAAGACGGGAGAGTGGAAGAGTTTGAGCCCCAAATAATTAGGCAAGTGATTTCAAAAGACACCTCGGAAAAAATTATCGCCATGATGACGGAAGTAGTTGAATCCTACGCAAGCATCTCAATCGAAGGCCATTACTTTGCAGGGAAATCCGGCACGGCCCAAACTTATAAATGGGGTAAAGCCCTCTCTGGAGTAGGTACCACAATTGCCTCATTTATGGGCATAGGCCCCATTGAAGACCCCGAGTTTTTGGTGATAGTCAAAATGGATCATCCACGCAAATCTGAATGGGCCGAAGCAACTTCAGGCCAAACACTCAGACAAATTATGGCTTTTCTTTTTGACTACTACAGCATACCGCCGGACAAGAAATAACTAAGGCCCAGGCTCTATAAACCAAGCTCGGTTTGTGCCCAAACTTTAATCTCATCTATTGTCATACCGGACAACGCCGTAAGTGTTGTTGTGACTACGTTTGTACCGGCAAAAGCGTTAACAATCGCCACATTATCGCCGTAAACCACAAGCGCATAACCGGTATTTAAAATTGGATAAACACTCGTTAGGTTTTTTGTGTTCACATCAAATGCAGAAAATCTAAAAATGGACATATCTCCATATCTCACTCCATAGTCCCCGTTACGGCTTCCCCACATGCTCCATATCTTTGCCCTGCGATTTGTAGTTGGGTCAACAGTACTGTAATAAGGATGATTGTAGCCAACATTTATCTCATCAACCGTGCCATTCATATTATTGTCTACTCTGTCCTCCGGGATCTCGACTCCGTAGTTTGGAATGTTGTCATAAGTGTCCACATTGTTAGACACGTAGCCAACCGGTTGTTCACAAGCGCTTTGTGTGGAATTCGGCGTTCCAAGTGCATCTCCATCAGCATCCAAATACCAAGTAGTGGGAGTGCACGGTTCTACAACTGGTTCGGTATAAGAAAAATTTGGGAACCCGGTGTAAGAGATAATCCCACCACTATCTTGCGCAATAAAAGCAGTCCTTGTTGCCTCGGTAGAAGAAGCCAAAGTAAATCCTTCTTGATCTGCACCCGGAACAATATATTCATGAACTAAAGTTGGCACAAAAGAAGATCCAACTTTGGAAACTGTCAAGACTTCTAAAACATTCTCACTGTCATAAAGTGCATAAAGCAGTCCGTCTTCATAATACATATCAGCCAAGTCCGTTCTACCCATACCCGTTTTAAAACTACCAACTTTATTAACAGTGGTCCCGGACAAATCAAACACAAAAAAAGTTCCATCATACTGCCACCCGGCTACAAAATAATTTGTGCCAGAAATTGGCATATAAGCAAGCGCCTCGCCACCAGCCCAGCCATCTTTTTCTGGCAAATAAGCAAGCGTATCCCAAGTTTGCAAAGTCCTGCTTCCGGATAAATCGTATTTAATAATCGATCCATTCTCATTTAACAAATATACGATTGAAGAACTTTCATCTACAAAAGTTATTCCTTCTAAATCACCACTAACAGCCCAAGTAGTTACGCCTGAACCATCCGCATTCATAGAGACAACTTGTCCACCATCTCCAACCCCAAACAGTTTATTTGAAACATCATTCCAAAAAAGCCCACTTGGTTCAAAACCGATACCATGTAGTCCGGAGTCAATATCCGTTCCGCTGGTAGAACCGGGCCAAGCCAAAGGTGCGCTTACGGTCGCAAAACCAATGCCAGGCATAAGCCCAAACAAAAATACAAATACAAAGACCGAAACCAGTTTGCGTAAATTCATATGTGGAGTTTTAAAGGCAAAACCAATTGTAACATACTTTCATCTTGCCTCAACAAAAGAGTTTCTCTAAAATTTAGCCATAACTTTTAACGCTTTCCTATGCCAAAATTACAAAAATTAGCGGTGGCAATCTTGCTTACTTTTGCCCTTGTCTCAAATGCAATGGCTAGCGATGTACCAACAGAAACCACCACTTCCGCAGAACCAGCCCTTTGTGGCGGAGGTTGCGTTGACCCATACTATTACCAAGATGGAATTTCTTTTAACATATCTACAACAATAGATGTCTCCGCAGATAAAGTTTATTTATATGGAACCTACACCGTGGACAACATGGCTTCTAAACTAGAAGCTGTACAAGAGATGTCCGCAGTCTACAAAGATATTCAAGCAAAAATGGCTGATTATGGAACCGTTCGCAGAACAGGTGTTTACAGTTATGCAGACTGGGAATACACAAATTTGTACGATGGAAGCCTGTCTATAAAAGTGGACCTTACAAAAAAATCCAAATTGGAAGAAGCGGAAGAATTGCTTTACGAAAATGGTTTTGATAACTGGACGGAAATTGTAGTTTTAAACACAACTTCAGCAGAAAAATTAGCGGTGCCAACACTTAAAACTTTAATGGCGGAAAAAAAGGCAAATTACGAAGAAATGCTTGATTACGCTCTCGGCGCAATTTCCGGACTTTCCATGTACAGCTGGGTTGATAGCACAACTTATGATGTTGATACAAACAAGGTAACTTTGACTGTTAGCGCAGATGTAAGTTATAGAGCAAATTAGAAATTAATTGCCAATCATGATTTTTATTGTTAAGATAAAAATTGTATGACGCACTTCGCACAAATAGCACAAAGTAAAAACGCACCGCAAATGCCGACTCTTTTGTGTTATTTTAAGATGCGGCGTTAAACACAAATAATTCGTAACTTTTAAGCCCGCATCTCGCGGGTATTTTTTTATTTACTAATCTAATATTATGAAAATAATAACCTCACAAGATATTGCAAAATTGGACCTCAATACCTTGTTATCCGACGCGTCCAAATTTTTGGAAGAAGATTTAAAACGTTGGCAAGTCTTCCACAAAAGTCCTCGCCACGCGATACACTATAAACATGGTGTATTTGAGTTAATGCCTTGCGCCGACGAAGAGTTCTACACTTACAAATATGTTAACGGCCACCCAGACAATCCAAAGCAAAATAAAATGTCTATTGTCGCAACCGGCATGCTTGCCGATATTGAAACCGGCTACCCACAACTTTTTTGTGACATGACCATACTTACGGCAGTTCGTACGGCAGCCACTTCCGCCCTCGCAGCAAAACATTTGGCACGCAAAAATGCTTCGGTTTTGGGGATCATTGGCACGGGAGCTCAGTCTGAATT
The DNA here is from genome assembly GCA_041658345.1 of Candidatus Altimarinota bacterium. Lineage (GTDB taxonomy): Bacteria > Patescibacteriota > Gracilibacteria > UBA1369 > 2-02-FULL-48-14 > JBAZYV01. Next base: position 12,575 of record JBBAAK010000008.1, on the reverse strand, counting down.
CCAAGCTTATGCCATGAAACAAATTTTCGACCTCAAAACAATCCGCTATTACGATCGCGATCCTGATGCCATGGAAAAATTTGCAAACAATATGGCCTCTAGCAATTTAGAACTAATCGCCTGCAAAAATGGAACGGAAGTTGTCCAAGGCGTAGACATCCTCACAACTTGCATTTGTGAAAAAGCCCAAGTGGAACTTTTCCCTTATTCTGCCATAAAAGATAATCATGGATTATTTATCAACGCTATTGGTGGCGACTGCCCGGGCAAAACGGAACTGGACCCAATGGTGATGAAAAACGCGCGTATTGTGGTGGAATTTTTTGAACAAACCAAATATGAAGGCGAGATCCAAAACCTGGAAGAAGGCTCTTTTGAATTCGACGAACTTTGGGAAATAATCCAAGGCCAAAAAATGGGCCGTCGTGAAACTGATGATTTGATTGTTTTTGATGCGGTTGGCTTCGCCCTCGCCGATTATTCCGTGATGCGAATGCTCTACAAAAAGAACCTGGGCACCGAATACGAAATATTCACAAGTCCTAAGAATCCTAAGGATTTATTTTCTTTAATCGCCTGTACTCAAGGCAAGTAATCATTTTCTTATTTGCCCAAGCAATTCCAGCGTAGCTTTAACAGAAGGGTTATCGGCATTAAGCAAGCTAACTTTATCTTTATATTGATCAACAATAGGCGTCAAAAATTCATCTGCCCAAGACGGACCTAAAACAATTACGCCCTCAAAATCAATATCTACGTGCTCACCTTCTTTGATCTCTCTCAGCGTAGGCGAAAACGCCAAATAGGCCTCCTTGCCGGCTGGTCTTGAACTAAGAGTTGTACCGAATTTTTTTAATTGTATTAACATAATTATTTGGGATTAAAATTCTAGCATGGCAACACACCCATGTACCGGAGGGATTTTTTCTGTGATTCTTAGTTCCAAGTCTCCTTTTTGCAAAACAAGTTTCGCATCTCCACTCTCGAATAGAAGATTTAGTGGGTTTGTAGTAATGATGTTTTTCACAAATTTCAATCCATTTCCTCTGGATTCCGGCGCACGACCGGAAATCACATCTGTAAAAGCAACCTGCATCGCTTCGTCATGAGTTTTAAGATTAGGCTTAACCCTTTGAAGAGTCCTCAACAAACCCTGCCCCCTATCAGCCAACACAATATATTTTTTTTCAATATTATAACCAAAAAAAACACCGGGGATATCTCTCCAATTCCCAAGATTGTGATCAAAAGAGTTATTACCGATTTCTCCCACAAGAGCAACAATCAAAGAAAATGGCGTGGAAAGATTTGGGATTCCGGCCAATAAATTCTGCATGCCAACCAGCCTATTTTGGAAAACATCATTTGTGGAACAATACAGGCTGGATTCAGGCTCAATACCAACCTCTCTTAAAGCCCATTCTTCAGCCAAATCAAACAAATCCTTCCCAAAAAGATACACGTCCTGTTCAGAATAATATCTATGTCCTTTTTTTGAAGAACGAACCGAATTAAGAATGCCCTCCTTATCCCATCTTCGCAAAGTATCCACAGAAACGCCTAGCATTTTAGCCGTTTCACCAATCGTTAGAAATTTCTTATCCATATTAGAATCTATGTAAATCAACCCCCAACCTATGCAAACCTATGCATATATTACCAAATCTATGCAAAAAGCACAAGTTAAAGCACCATAAAAAAATAAAACCCCCATTCCGTTATGGGGTATGGGAGCTTTATAGCCCTTTATATCTCAAAAAGCCGGGTGGAAACTTCTCCACGAACAGTCCCATCCGGGAAGTTACCAGCTGGTATAACGCTTAAAAGTCCATCTTTCAGGGTCACCTTGTCCCCAGGCTCAATGTAATGAAGGGTACGGTGTACCTCTCCAGAGCCCTCGCCTGCTTGTACAGTCGAATCTATTGAGGCGGCGAGCAAATGTGTAAGTTCAGGAGTCCAACGCACACCTTTTATATTTTTAGTGACGATACTGATCAAAGCATCACCAGGTTTGACAATATAATCAGCCATATTAAGTTGAGTCGCCTCGGGCACCCCTTCTTGTTCTTCCCGAGCTCTAAGCCTCATAAGAGTTTCTCGACTCAAGTCCATTCTAGCTTTGCTATCAATAATGGCAGAGGCGGATATTTTCGATTTAGCTTTTTGAGGCTCATCTACGGACCTCGGTTTTTCTGAAAAAGGCATATTTATTTTTGTTAAAATCCGATAAGTATACGCTTATTTACTGCTAGCATCAATGGCAGGCCCTGCAGGAATCGAACCTGCGCTAACGGTTTTGGAGACCGCTGTACTACCACTATACGAAAGGCCTAAGCGAGCGGATTATACTTTAAATAATATTTGAGCGCATCCCAAAAATGCGTGCGCACAGTTTTCTTTTTAAACACGTCAACAAGCCCGCCGCCAGACAAACGATTTTCGCGATGAAGTGCTCCTGCACTACCCACAAAATGCACCTCAAAACCTCTGTTCCAAGCCTGCCTGCACAAATCCACATCAGACATAAACAAAAAGAACCTTTCGTCATTTGGACCGATTTTATTCCATGCCTTGCGAGTAATAATTTGGAAAGCCCCGGTTAGCCAATCTACAGGCTCAGATCTTTTTGGATCTTTGTCCCACATCAAATATTTGCGCATACGCTCGGTGAAGATTTTGCACAAAATCGTGCGCTTAATAAAATGGTCCAGTGGTCTGGGAAACATACGATAATTGTCTTGCACTTGCCCGTCTGCATAATACAAACGAGGGCCGGCAATCCCAACACGCGGATGCGCTTTTAAATAAGCCAAAAGCACGCGAAAAGTATCTTTTTCCACTTCAATATCCGGATTTAAAATACAAATATATTGACCTTTTGTAATGTTGATTCCAAAATTATTTCCATTTGAATAACCCTTATTTTTGATCTCAAAAAATCGCAAATCAAACTTTAAATTACGCTCAAAAGGAATGCCGGCATTAGCTCCGCTATAGCCATTATTTACAACAATCACCTCTGTTTTTGCGGGCAAAATTGCATGCGTTAAAGCCTCAAGATTTTTGCTTACATCTTGTGGATTCCCATGATGCAAAATTACGATAGAGAGATCCATATTATTTAAAATAGTTGAGCATTTTTTTTACAGAAGCACGCCTACAAGTACGCCTAGAGGGCACAAAAAGCAAGGTTTTTAAACCTGCAAAAAGAACTTTTGGATGTGTAAATGCCATATACAAACCTTTTAAAAATTCATACATAAAAGTTTTAAAAATAACCCGCGCGCCATACTTAAACGTAAAATTATTCTTAAGCATAAGTAGATGATTTTTGTATGATTCTGCGCGCGCATAGTTTTTTTTGTCTTTATCCGCCTTTAAAAGTCCCCCGACAAAATTCCCACTTTTGTTATAAACGGTACGCGCGTGGTAACCCCAAACCTTTGGGAAAATCACGATTTTTTTGCCAAGCCACCTTAGTCTATACGCCAAATCCACATCTTCCTTGTACATCCACATTCGCTCGTCAAAAAGACCACCATCAAGTTCAGCAATTGCATCTATGCGAATCAAGAACACCGCGCCCGAAATTCCAAAAACGTGCTCAAGCTGATTGTCGTATTGTCCATTATCCGTTTCGCCCGCACCAAAATCATAAAAATGATGTCTTTTTTCCGCCATAATTCCGAGTGAATCAATTTGATTCGTTTTTTTGTTATTTTTCGAATCCCAAAAGTGCAACTTGCCCGCGCACATAGCAATGCTTTTGTCTTTTTCCATTTCGCCAACAAATTTCGCAACAACTTTAGGCTCAAGCAAAACGTCACTGGTCATCAATAAAAAATATTTATAAGCACCATTCTCCTCCCCAACCTTTTTGCGCAAAATCTCATTGTACGCACGCCCATAACCCAAATTACCATCCTTGTGGCGCAAATATTCAATCTGCGGAAATTCTTTTTTTACATAAGATTTAACCGACTCATCACATGCGGTATCCATCAAAACAATATCAGACGGCAAAAGTTTTTGTAGCTCACAAAGCTTGGGCAATACATGCCGTAAAAACGGCAGATCACTGTGTGAATTTAAACCAATAAGAAGCTCTGCCATCAATGAGAATCAATCAAAAGTTAATCCGCAAGTAAAAGATATCCGCTTGAATGAATTTCATAGGCCTCGGTTTCGCTCTTAGCAATCAAGCCTTTAAAGCTGGCAAGAAAATCTTCAAGTTGCATTGCGCTATCACTAACTCCAAGTTCAAGCTGTTCCCTAAGTGCGCGCAAAGTCCCAATAAAATCTTTCACGCCGTTTGCATCCACAAGAATGAGCCCCTCACTGGCGTCGATTTTGGATTTTAAATCCTCATATAAAGCACTATCGGAAACAACCTCGCCACCATCGGCCCAAGCCGTTGCCGTTGTGATTAACAAACGATCATCCGTAATCCCATAAGCTATTTCTATTGGCGTAGCCGTAACAACCGCAGGCAATGGTGATTCTTCGTTGCGAGGGATTGCATTTAAATCAAGCTCTAGCCTGTTAAAAGTGGTCCCATCAATCATCACCGTGTCTTTTGTGATTGCTCCCGGCAAGGCACTTTCCAGCATAACCATAAGCCCGGAAAGCTGTCCGTCTAATTTATCCAAAAAAGTCTGCGCCAAGTCGGCATTGGAACTCACGTCCGCATAAATGGAAATTCCTGGCACAATACCCTCAATATTTTTGTGCAAAGCAAGCACGTAACCCTTATCCAAGAAACTTAAAATGTCGTCCTGCAAATCCATTCCAAAATACGAACGCACGGAAGTCTCCAGGGAATCGATTGCCCCGGTATCATCGCCAACCTCAAGAACTCTCTCTAAACTTTGCTGGATTCCATAAGATTCCATGTATCCCATTAGCCCGTCTGCAGGCACTTCGGATAGCAAATAGGGTTTGAATTTTGGAACTGAATCAAAAGTAAAATCTGCTTCCTCAGCCTTCTCTTTGTTGGCTTTAACAAAAACATCAAAGGCAAATCCATCTTCCTCGGCCTTAACATAAAGTGATTCATAATCAATCAACGAAGGCACATTGCTTATCCCAAGTTGCGTAGGCAAAGAAGCAACTTCCGCGATGTAAATTTGTGGATACATCACTCCATAAAAAATGCTTTCGCCGGCACCATTTTCAATTGCATCTTGATAAAGTGGATAAGCCCATAAACTTGTGTCTTGGTCTTGCTTAGTCATGGCAAGTAAATTCGCGGGATCATTAGTCATTAAAAATAAATCTTGATAAATGCTTGCATACCATTTCCCACTAGCATCCTGATAAACATCCATGCCGGAAAGTGGCTCGCTGGTTAATTTTTGTGCCGTAACCAAAGTTTGCAAAAGAGTCTCTAATTGATCCGCATCCTGCAAAGTCAAAACTGCAAAAGAAGAAAGCGTAGACCCTGTTGAGTCAACATCTCCAGCTACTTTTTCTGAAGGTTTTGCTCCATAAACAAAACGATATTTATCACCAAGCGCAGGCTTTAAATCGATATCGTAATCAAGCCCAAGTCCTGCCATTTGAGTATTAAAACTTTTTGCGATTACTTGTGAAAGCTGAGCGTCTTCACCCAAGCGAGAATCCAGATTTTGAAACGCAAGATATTGATCCTCGTTCAAAAGTGAATAAGAAAAAACAAAGCCAAGATCGTAAGGCATATAAGCCTCCGGCATTAGTCCGGATGCACTTTTTTGTGCACTAAAATCACTACTACTATCGGACCCACAAGAAACAAGCCCGAGCGCCAACGTAAGAAGTGCAAAAACAAAAGTCTTTTTAAAATTAAGCATGTGGAAAAATTAAATAAACTACAGTGCGTAAACTATCACGAAAATATCGCCTCGTGAAGCCCCGAATCACCGGCAAGTTCCGGATGAAATGTTGCGCCAAAAACATTCCCCTCCCTAATCAGCACAGGCAAGCCCTCATAAACCGCCAAAACCTCCACCTTCGCCCCAACAGAAATGATTTTTGGCGCCCGAATAAAATGCCCTTTAACAGAAAATTCGTTTACAAATTTTTCCACACTAATCTCCGCCGTAAAACTTGCGAGTTGCCTGCCATAAGCATTTCTTGCAACGGTCGCATTAAGAAGCCCATATCTGGCAAGCAAAATCAGTCCTGCACACGTTCCAAAAACCTTAAATTGCCCGCCAATAACGGAAGTCTCATCGCGAACTCGCTTAATCAACCAATCTTTAAGCCCATATTTTTGCATAAACAAGTCCATGGTCGTACTTTCTCCGCCCGGGATAATTAACCCGGTCAAATCCCCAACATCGTCCAAAGACCTCACCCTTTTATGCAAAATTCCAAGCTTGTCCAAAATCTCTTCGTGTTCCAAAAACCCACCTTGAATTGCAAGTATGCCAATCATAATCCGCGCTCTTGCATGTGAGTTACTAAAGTATCGATTTCAAGCCCGGGCATCGCATCGCCAAGGCCTTCGGAAATTTCTGCGAGCCTTTTTGCATCATTAAAATGTATCACCGCCTCCACAATGCTTTTTGCCATTTTGGAAGGATTTTTAGATTTAAAAATTCCGCTTCCCACAAAGACTCCATCCACTCCAAGTTGCATGCAAAGAGCTGCATCCGCAGGAGTAGCAATTCCACCCGCCGCAAAATTCACGGTAGGCAGTCTGCCAAGCTTCATAACCTCTTCCACAAGAGCAAGTGGCACGCGCATTTCCCAAGCCTTTTTCTCCAAATCAGCATTCGCCAATGCCAAAATTTCATCACGAATAGTTTTTATGTGGCGCACCGCCTCCACAATATTCCCGGTCCCCGCCTCACCCTTTGTACGAATCATTGAGGCCCCCTCATGTATGCGTCTTAACGCCTCCCCCAAATTTCTTGCACCACAAACAAACGGAACTTTAAATCCACTTTTCTCTATATGGCCGAATGGATCCGCTGGCGTTAAAACTTCACTTTCATCAATAAAATCCACCTCAAGCGCTTCCAAAATTTGTGCTTCAACGCTGTGCCCGATCCTAACTTTTGCCATCACGGGAATCGTAACCACAGCTTGAATCGCTCTAATCATCGCAGGGTCGCTCATGCGGGCAACTCCACCTTGCGCACGTATGTCCGAAGGCACTCTTTCCAGCGCCATAACCGCACAGGCACCCGCATCTTCTGCAATTTTTGCTTGCTCCGGAGTTGTAACATCCATAATCACGCCCCCTTTAAGCATTTTGGCTAAACTAAGCCCTGTTTCGTTCATAAAAGATTTTTTTAAAGCGAACCTAGAGTACTTTCCAAATCAAAAAAACTCAAGTAGCTAGACCCGCCTCGCCCTACATGTTTTAATGATTAACGCATTCTTACCACGAACAAAATGGCCAAAAAACTCCTCATCGCGTTAATAATCACAAGCGCCCTCTTAGTCCCCGCCTGCGATTTTAAAGGAGATTCCACGAATAAAATGGAAGCTGTTTCCGCCACGGATTCTCTAAACGCCTATGTTGATTTTTTAAATGCCGGCAATGACCAAATGTCTATGCTAAAAAATGACGTGTACTACTATTTTGAGTCGGATATGAATGATTACTCAAATCTCGGTTCCGAGCCGTCTTTTTCTTGTGCCTTTAGCATCTACGATTACGCCAATTTAAAGAATCAAGTTTTAGATCCGCAAGGCTTAACTCCCAAAGAAACAATGCAACTCACAAGCGCCGTACAAGATATGATTACAACAATCGACAGTACGGAAAAGCTATGCAAAGAACTTAGTATCTACGTAACTGCACAAGATTATAAAGAGGATGATTTTGCTCAAGGGCAAACAATGATCACGGAAATCTATGCAAATATAGAAACGTACTACCTTTACCACGAGGAACTTTTGACCTACACGGATGAACTTTTTGATATTTATGACACTTGGGTTCCGGACCCAACCGATCCGTCCAGCGTGGGGCTCGGCTACATCAGTGACGATTTGGATTTTGCAGAAACGGTTTTTAACGTTATGGAAGACTCTTATAGCAGTAGCTCTTTTGATAAATTAGCGGAGCTACAAGCCTCTTACCAAAATTTAGACTCCAATGTAAGCACACACATTGATGCAAACGCACCGGCAATAACTGATCCTTACGTTCTTGAGCAGTACAACACTTTTTACGATCAAATGACTATAACTTTCTTACCAACCGCAAAGCGTTCACTACGTAATTTTACAGATCAAAACCTGGAAGCCCTTTATACAGATTATTACGACATTCTAGCCTCTTATAACTCCTTGGTAGACGACTATAACTACTACCTGGATTCAATGGCGGAGGGGTACTAAACCGCAGTCACAGCCTCTAACTCACCATGAGTTAAACCGGCTCGTACTTTGACTGGTTCTTTTTGCTCCTCTACCGTCTCTGACGGTACGGAAGGCTCATTATGTTCAGCTAATGCTCTAGCCAAAACAGTTCTGTCTTCCGGCATTAGATAACCACCTTCATCAAGCCTTGTAGCAAGTTGGTAAGAACCAGGTCCCATATAATATTTTTTAAAGAACCTCATCTTAAACACAAAATGTCGGCTTGTCAACAGGAAAATTGATGCCGGCGGGGTCTTCCGAATACACGCGTAACAGATCCAGCCCAATAGCCGTGGCACGCGAAGCCTCCTTACGGTCCGCATTATTTACCGCAAACGGATAAAGAACGCTAACAAATGTCCTCCCCACAACAGTGTCTGAAGTAGAAGCCAAGCAGGTCAAAATACAGCCCGGATAGCCCCTCTCGGTAAGATACCGTTCCACTTCCACAATATACGAAGCTTCAGGTTCTTTCACCTCAGTTTCGGCTTTTTCTCTAAACCCAATCAAGCCAACCGGATTATGGTCCTTACACGCCTGATCAATAACGCGTTTTGCTCTCTCAACTTCATTGGGCAAAGTTACCCCCACAACCGCAACATAAATACAGAATTTAACAATTCCTACACTAAGACACAAGCTCGGAAAGGCCACGTATCGTGCTCATAACGGCATTAGCCTGTGGATCAACAGGCGCAAAAGGTACACACACAACAACGACTGGCTTAAAAGCGGTACCGCCCATACTCAATTGACCAATTTGATCTGTCGAATATATCTCACGCAATACGCTCTGAGTATCACCAGTATTATTCATACAAAGCCCAACAACAATCGCCGGCTCATGCTGACGAACGGCCTTTTCAATGACACTTGGAAACAGACCCCAATCTATCGGCAATCCTACCTTAAAAATTTTAAACCTAAGACCTTTCCGAGATTTAAAAACAGCCCCATTCAACCCTTTCATAATTTGCTCAGGCACACCCAGGCATGGCAAATCGCTCTCAATAAAACCAAAAAGCAAAACATTTCTTTCTTGTTCCTGCATGAGCAAAACTTAGCACCTCCCCACTCAAAAGTATCCCCTTATTTTTCCTCAGATTTGACTAAAATAAATTTTCATGCTCAAATATACTTACCTAAACCTTACACGACATTAAAAAATGGAAAAATCATCCAAAGGAGAAAATTTATTTGAAAAATACAAAATCCGTCCGGTAGATCGCAAAACGCAATGTCAAGAAATATTAAAACACTTCAGCATCATTCGTACGGATGCAAGCCCGTCACATGCGCAAGCGCTATCACTATTCATAGCAAAAATCGGCCTAATAACAAAAGCACGCATAACTGAACCGGCCTTTGTAAATCTCAATTCTGCATTGCTTGCGCGACCAAAAATAGACCTCGACGCAACATTAACAACAACCATCACAGAATTATTCGAAAGAACAGTAGAGCCTCAAAAAGTTCTAGAAGGGCAGATCACGCCCCGCCAATTGGCAGTAATAACATTAAAACTTGCACTCGACTATGCCAGAGCACAATTCCCAAAAATCAATTTCAGTGAAAATCCTTTAGATTTTCTTGCCATACCGATTGGCTTAGACGCAAGCCATGCAATTGGATATTGCTTGGGAATTTTTGAAGAAATCGCCACAAAAGGCGTGGAAGTGGAAGATATCTTAAAGCTTTTTGAAGAGCTTATACCACAAATTTTTCGCGCAGACATTAGAGGCGCATTGAGAAACGCCACAAAAAACATTGACGCCATAAAACGGCCAGGACCCGTATTAATAAACGTAGAAACAGACGAGCCCCTAACAATTGAAGAGGAATTACACGAGATAGCACATAGAATTGAGCAGGCTTTGATACACATTCCAAAGGAATACATGGCAGACCTCATCACAGAAGCAGAAACACTCACGAATACAGCCTTGCCGGACTCAGACAATTAATTAACTTGCCGTCGCCCCAGTATTCACAAAAGGGAGAAAGGCAGGTCAACCTTTTTGGCTTAGCTTAGCCATTTGATAGAGCTGTGGCACTAATTCTCAAAGAACGTTGGAAGAGTACATCCGTGGAAAGCTTAGAATGCTCACAGGTTAAAGCAAATTCTGCATGTACCGCACTCGTTTTAGATGCGGTCGTGGGCTAACAAAAAAAGTCTAAAACATTTTACATCCCTAAGTATGGAGATAGTTGCTTGTTCATGGTATAATTCAGAATATTTTAAAAACACATGAATAACCTTGGCACCACTAGTGGTAATACTGACGATGATGATTCTACCAAGCCTCACCACTTTGAAGATTGCCCAACCTATGCCTCAGACGAAACCTTGTGCGAATATTATTTCGACAAATATAAAAGAGGAAATGAAAAATGGTCTCCGCTGGATTTCCCTTTTTATCAACAGCATTACCAAGACAAACAAACCGATAGAAATTTACGTCTGGAAGCACTTGCTTTACGTATTCTTGCAAGTAGTCGTGCCGGCTTAGAAAACGCAATCTTACCAATGCCAGAAGAAATTCAACGATTGGTCGATAACATAGACGAATGGTTCCAAAAAACTTTTCTCTCTTATTTTGGAATTCCAGCACCTTTGTCACTAAAAAACGTCACGCATGTGACTAATGAAAATAGCGAATATGCTGATCGTACAAGCGGGAAATCTTTTATCGACATAAGAACTTTTTATAAAAACAGAAACGCCTTCGCACACTTGGTAGTGCATGAAGCAATGCATCTATCTTTCAATGGCTTTCATCAAAAAAGACTTGAGGAATCGCTAATTGAACATTTTATTGAACAAATGTATAAAGCTTCTCCTTCACCTGTCTTCAACTACGCACCTGTCTCAGATCAATATGATATGTGGAAAAGAAACTTAAGATCTGTGATCAATGGCTTGCCTGAAATAGAGAAGCGCCTCACCACATATTTTTTAACTCAAGATATTGCCCCACTAGCTGATTATATCAAAACGAATTTAACTCCTGACGTCAGGAGTATGATTGAAACAAACTACTACAGTTCCAACATTCAACTTTTCTTAAATGACCTAGCAGGTGTAACGGCTTAAACTAGCCAAAAACACCAAGCCAATTCCTAACGAAGGGGATTTTGGAGCAATACCCTACGGAGGTTACTTCCAATTTAGATTTGGCTTTCAATTACAGAAAGAGCACTACTACAAAGATTTAGGCGATAGAAAACACACCGTCGAAGAAGTGTTTATAGAAGAAAAAGCCTTGACCTGTTAAACCTGCCTTAATTGTATAAAGACGAACGGGAGACAGAACTATGATTACTTCCTCTCAGTTAACAACTTTAAATCATTTCTATATGGATGCGGTTCTACGCCGACCTTGACTTGTCTAGCGATATATGTTTTGATAGGCCCGACCAAACCTCAAAAAATGAACCTCGCCCAAAAAATTGTCGACAAAATCCCCACAAGTATCTTGCTACCAGCAGTATTCTCGGCGGGGATGGGAGCGATTGATCATCTTGGACATTCTCACCTGTTAGATACGCCAGAAGCAAAAATGCCTCTTGCAGAAGCACCGATTGGGGAAATAGCAGAACAGGCTAAAGTGTGGATGGCTTGCCTCCATGACGATTTACTCGGAGCAGATGAAGGAGAAAGACCAGTGCCTGAAGGTCTGGACTGCCAGGGAAAAAATGCTTTTTGGGTCTTTATGATTTCTTTTGGAGTTTTATTCCCATTTTATGGATTAAGATCAAACCCAAATACCATGTTAGCTCAAGACGTATGGCAAAAATTAAGAGGTTCATACAGAGTAACAGGTACGGGTGAAGATGGAGAAAAAAGCACAAGCCGATTCTGGGCAGAAGAAAGTGCGGAGCAATGCGATAACGAAATCAAAAAAACAACAGGAGAGCCTCAGTCTCACACAGAACAATGGAGGTGGAACAAAGGCTGGACTAAGACGCAATGGATTTGACCCAAATTATGCCAAAAGAACCCGCATCCCCAACTATAGAAGCCGAAGAAACGCCACGCAAATCATTTTGGGAACGTTGGTTTGGTAAGAGGAAGGAGGAAGAACATGAATCCCGGGATATAGGTAAAAACGGTCTGCTATTTTTCTTTTATTTTGGCTTAGGTAAGCTGTTAAATGCAGTTTATCTTTTTATCTTTGGATCTATGTTTAAAAAAAGGCTTGTAGATGCGGTTCTGTGAA
>JBBAAK010000007.1:0-62372 GCA_041658345.1 Candidatus Altimarinota bacterium | reverse complement strand
GTGTAAATAAACTTGCGAGAGTTAACTCGATAGCAACTGCGGAGAATGATTTGGAACTTGCGGAAACTGTAAAAATTCTTCCACGTGGGGCACTTGAAACTTTTGTTAGGGATGAAAAAAATGCAAGCCTACAAAGTGACAAAATGCATTATTTCGGAGGGCTAAATGGCTTAGGCGAGCCATTATTTGAAGTAAAATCTGTGCACGTGCACACCGCGCACTTAGATTTTGAACTTTCTGCGGAGGTGGCCGAAGAATTAAATCGTCTAAATTCGCAAGGGCAAGACGTTAACAAAATTCTTGCGGAGTTGCTGGACCAAAGAAGGACAAAAATAGAGCAAGAAAAAGAGGAAATCGCAGAGGAAATAACCAAGCAACCCGTTTCCAGGCATATTCCTGCCAAAGTTCGCAAAATCCTCAACCAAGAATTTGGCACAAAATGCGGAGTTCCAAACTGTACAAAGCCGGCGCAAGAAATACATCACTCACAAAGATTTGCGCTGGCAAAAACTCACGATCCACGATTTTTGGCGCCACTTTGCCGCGAGCATCATCAGCTGGCGCATCTAATCGACCAAAAATACAGAGATAAAGTACATGGCTGAGCGATTTGGATTGCCCATCCCGGGGCTAAATTATTTTTGTTTAGTTTTTGGCTTTTGTGAGCCATTATTGGCTTGTTTTCCAAACTGGGGGGGGTAAGATTACGGCTTAAATGTTAAATTTTATAATATGGCAAATGGATACACAATGGGTGGGTTTGAAAAGTTGATGGATGCGGCAAACATCCAAACTCGATTAGGCAGATCTGTTCCGGAAGATTATGCCACCTTGAAAGGACTGATGGAGTTTGTTCGAGATGAGGCAAATCTTGCGCGTGTATTTGGGGAAGAATCTATGAAATTAGGAGATGTAAATCCCAAAGGAATGTTGTCGTGGGCTGTCCTTCCAAGATTTTTGAGGGATCAATGTAGGCCTACTTCCCTTGCCGATATTGGTATGGAAGAAGAAGCTCCAGTTATTATTGTGTCCAGACCGTTTGTGAAAGAGTCTGGAAATGGACCAACTAGTTCGCCCTTTCTCACCGCCCTAGGAGCATCCGGCTTCAGGGCAAAAGTTACGGATGAAATGACAACGTCTCATCAAATACATCCTTTCATGGATGGCCAAGTTGCCAGCGTAAGAATACCTCGTTATAGTAGTGAAAGTGCGCTTCTGAGAGGAAATGATCAGTTTTGTAAGTGGCACTTACCAACACTTGAAGATAGGATGTCTCCTAATCCAAATAATTGGCCTGATATTAGGACTTTAGACAACCATGTCCCGGTTAGCCTAATAAAATTTGGTGACAATAGTGTTTCCGGTTGTGAACCTGATTGGGTTACTTTTTTACAAGAAAGCTGTTTGGCATCATCAAGTACATTTCTACCATTTCCACGTTCTGTTGAATTACCGCCAAGTGGTAATCAGTATTCTTTTAAAGAATTTGGTGCCAGTCCAGATAATGTTTGGTTTAGAGCACTTCTAGACAGAGCCTCTGTTAGAGTCATACCAATTTCCAGACGGTATGGTTACACGCAATGTATTGATGGTACCCGGGCATGAGATTATGGATTATCAAAAAATCCCACCTTTTTTTAAAGTGGGACTTTAATTTGAACTTTACGGCCTTCTAGTACTTTCTTGTGTAAGGCAAAAGTGCCATTTCACGAGCTTGTTTGATACCTCTAGAAAGCTGTTTTTGCTGTTTTAGAGACACACCGGTGTAGTAACGCGGAACTATGCGTCCAAACACGGATAAATATCCGCGAAGCGTTTCCAAATCTTTGTAGTCAATATAGACTGGGAGATTTGGACGAGGTGTTTTTTGTACTTTTACTTTTTTTGTCATAGTAAGATTGAAATATTGTTGTGGCTAAAACATGTTGTCGTCTTCGATGTTTGCCGCAAGAGAGCTGTCTCCTTGTGGGGCCACATCTGAAACTACACCTGCATCTACTTCATCAATTGCTACTTCGCCTTCCGGAATGTAGTCAATTCCCTCCTCATCTGAGTGACGTTTTTCGAGAATAATCATATCCTGAAGCACAATTTCCGTGCGGAAACGACGTGTGCCGTCTTCCATATCCCAGCTACGAGTTTTTAGGTAGCCTTCAACGTAAACCAACATACCTTTCCTAAGGTGTTGTTTGCAGATTTCAGCTAGTTTAGCCCATGCCACACATTCGTGGAATTCGGCTGAGGAACGTTTTTCTCCACCACTTGTTGTCCATTGGCGGTTTGTTGCAAGACCAAAGGTGACGATTGACTGCCCACCTGTTGTAGTCTTAAGTTCTGGGTCTCTTGTAAGATTCCCTATGAGGATCACTTTGTTAACACTTCGCATATAGTAAGGAATTAAATATTAGTTGTGTGGCTAAGCCACGTAGTTTTTAAAGTATGTCTTTGTCCTCGATGATGGCTTTTAGTTTCTCATCAAGTTCTTCATTTTTTTCTTTGGATTCTTCCACTTTTTCAGCTTTTGGCTTCCTTGAGCGAACTTTTTTTGAAAGTTCTTCTGCCGGTGAGCTTAATTTAGCGTTTGCTGTTTTTGCCATTTGCAAACCGCCTTCATAACGCATAAGTACGTAATCGTTGGCGACTTTGGTAAGCAAATAACGAACTAGACCTGATTGTAGGCACAAATCCTTGTGCACTGCTGGAACCCCGGATGGCTCTCCAGAAAAAGTCATAACCACGTAGTAACCGCGAGTTTGTCCGGAAATTTTGTATGCGAGATCGCGCATACCCCAAATGTCCTCATCTATGATTGTAAAACCATTTTCCGTGAGGGTTCCTTTGGTTTCCTTTAGCATTTTTTCGAGTTCCTTGTCCGTAAATTTTGGACTAAGGATGAGCATGATTTCATATTTCATACCTGTATGGATAGTTACTTTCGGAGGTGATACCCGGCCTTTTGGCCACATATATCCCTCGAAAGACAGATAAAGCGCGGTGAGATTAGCATGCAGTAGCCCTTTAGGCAAGAGATTTCTACCACCCCACATTCCTAACCATCCATTCTGTGCCTTTTGGACCTGTTAATCGATGGCCATGAGCATCAAAAGCCGGCAGTGGATAAACATTTTTTGTAAGTGAGCCAACAGAGAAAGCTGTGCCAAAATCGCCTGATAAAAATTCTTCGTCATTTTCGCCAATGCCAGGTTGGTCGCCGATCACAAGTACATCTTTTACGTCGATTCCGAGATGATTTGCCCAAACTTTTATAGCCTTACCTTTACCGCTTTTTGTAGGCACAATCAGGTTGCCGATTCCGGAATCTTGTATACTTAAAATATCGTCCAAGTCCATTTTTTTGAGCATTTTCCTCAAACTGAGTGCCGTATGGTGCGAGAGTAACCTTATTCCGCGTGGGAATAAATACATCCATGCATGATAATGAGTAACCAAACAATGCCCTCTAAGTGCCACAATCGCATGCCAACCAAATTTATCTTTTATAAACGCACTAAGAGTTTCCCTTGTGATTCTTTCCTCCGGCCACAGAACCTCGTAAATCATCTTATAATCTTGCGTCTTTTTTTGGTATTCGCTTATGGCACTTCCATTTTCAGAGATAATCGTCCACGATTCCAGCTCTTTTTTGGGATTTTTGGACATATTACAGATTTTTTCCAGATGTGCTCCCATGTTTTCTATTGGTCTCCCTGTGCAAAATGCTTTTGGGACCGGTATTTGTACCAAGGCTTTTTTTAAAGATTCTGGAATCACAAATCCAGCAAATTTGGTAAGTGTGCCGTCTACGTCAAAAGCAACCGCTTTATATTTTTTTAAAATGGCTTTTTTGTGAGTTTCTTCCTGCAGTTTTGAGTTAAAATGCATTTCGTTTGAGTTCGCTTAATGCGTTAAGGGCCTCGAGTGGAGTGAGTTTGTTTATGTCGATTTGTTTGAGTCTTTCCAGTGCCGGGTGCCTTGCGCGAGCAAAAATATCCAGCTGATTTTCCGGAATTTTTATTGGATTGATGGATTTTTCTTTCTCCAAAGTGCCAAGCAAAAGAGTTGCACGATCAATAATTTGGATTGGTATCCCTGCCAACTTAGCCACTTCTATCCCGTAACTTTTGTCTATTCCACCTTCCCTTATTTGATGTAAGAAAATTACGCCACGAGGCGTTTCTTTTACGTCTATGCAGTAGTTTTTTGCGCGTGGCAACCTTTCTGCAAGTTCAATCAGTTCGTGATAATGGGTGGCGAACAAAGAAAATGCGCGGGTTTTATCATGCAAGTGTTCAAAAATCGCCCAGGCAAGGCTGAGGCCGTCATAAGTACTGGTTCCGCGCCCAAGTTCGTCCAAAATTATCAAACTTTTGTCTGTTGCGTGATTTAAAATATAGGCAGATTCCTGCATTTCAACCATAAATGTGGACTGGCCGCGCACCAAGTTATCGCTAGCTCCAACTCTTGTAAAAATCCGGTCAAAAACGCGCATTGTTGCCTGGTCTGCCGGCACAAAAGAGCCTATTTGGCACATAAGTACAATCAAGGCGACTTGGCGCAAATAAGTCGATTTTCCGCTCATGTTTGGGCCGGTAATAAGTTTGATTTCCGCCTGATCTTTAAGGAAAAGCGCATCATTTGCTATAAAAGACTTCTCAAAAGTCATACTTTCCACAACCGGGTGCCTGCCTCCACGTATCTCCAAAATTGGCTCTAAAGTTAATTCCGGCTTAACGTAATTTCTTTTGATTGCCACCAGGGCAAAAGACATAAGCACATCAATTTCCGCAAGAATTCCTGCGTTTTGTTTGATTGCGCGAATTTCCGTTAGAACTCTGCCCCTGAGCTCCAAAAACAATCTATATTCCAGGTCTTTTGATTTTTCTTCCGCGCTTAGGACTTTTTCTTCGTAGTCTTTTAATTCCGGAGTCACAAAACGCTCCGCATTTGCAAGTGTTTGGCGACGAATATAGGTTTCCGGCACCTTATGTAAATTGATTTTGCTAACCTCTATGTAATAACCAAAAACCCGATTGAAACTAACTTTTAAAGATGAAATCCCGGTTTTTTTGCTCTCTTCTGTTTCGATTGCTTTTAGCGCGCTTTTTGCTGAGTGCATTAATGAGTGCAGTTCATCAAGTTCTTGTGAATAGCCTGGTTTTATTATATTTCCTTCTGTTAATTTTGAGGCCGGCTCGTCCAAAATCGCTTTTTTGATTTCCGTGCTAAGGTCGGCAAGCTCCGTAAGCGCATTTTGAAGGTCATTTAACAGATTGCTTTGAGCTTCTTTGAGTAGATTTTTGATTTCCGGAATACGCTCTAAAGAATCCGCCAAGCCAATTAAATCTCGCGCAGTGCCTGTATTCCCGCTCAATCTGCCGAGCAAACGTTCCAAGTCATTTAAACCTTTTAATTGTTCCAAAAGTGCGTGGCGCAGATCATTATTTTGTGTGAGTTCAAAAACAGCTTCGTGCCTTTCTTCTATCTCCGTTTTTTTAAGTAGAGGTTCCGTGAGCCATCTCTTTAAAAGTCGCCCGCCCATAGATGTTAAAGTTTCATCCAAAATCTTTAGCAATGTATGTTCTTCATTTTCATCTCTTAAAGTTGTAAAAAGTTCCAGATTGCGAATTGTGGCTTCATCGAGCGCCATAACCTGTTCCCGATTATAAGAAGTTATGCGATCCACATGTCTTAACTCATCTTTTTGTGTGTCCAAAAGATACTTGAGCAAAAGTCCTCCCGCTTGGACCGCAAAAGGTTTGTTCCCGATCCCAAATCCATCCAAAGTTGTAACCTTAAAATGACGGGCTAGCATTTGGTACGGCTCCTCGTAAAACTCAATCGGCGAGAGAGTTGCTTCTGTTAATTCCGCAAGTAGTGCGCGAACTTGTGGCTCATCATAATGTTCCGTGTGTAAGATTATTTCCGATGGATCTATCTTTAAAAGTTCCATTTTAAGCTCGTCTTTGCCGGAGAATTCGGTGGCTTTAAATTCACCTGTGCTTAGATCACAAAAAGCTATTCCAAAGTAATCTTTTTGAGGGAAAACGGCCAATACGAATCTGTTTGATTTCTGGTTTAAGGTCTGCGGAAGGTAAGTCGTGCCCGGAGTGATGATTTTTACGATTTTACGTTTTACTATCCCCGGGAGCTCTGGGTCGGAAATTTGTTCGCAAATTGCCACTTTTTTGCCGGATTTTATGAGTTTTGCAATGTAACCTTCAACCGCGTGGTAAGGAACTCCACACATCGGATGCCCGTTGGGATCGCTTTTGTTGCGAGAAGTTAAGGTTATGTCCAGGATTTTTGAGGCCTCGATTGCATCTTGTCCAAACATTTCGTAAAAATCACCAAGTCTAAAAAAAAGGATTGCGTCACGGCACTCGGCCTTAATCTCTTGGTACTGTTGCATCATTGGTGTTAATTCCATGCCTCTTCGCTGTTAGTAACGCACGCATGATACGAGAAAGGGCTTACAATCGCAAAAATTTTTTAGTAGACTGGTTGGGCTTGGTTGGCAAAATGCCTGGCTTCGCCAGAAAAATGCTAACTTAGCTGCGCTAAACGGTCCTCGTAGTTCAACGGATAGAACAGATCCGTCCTAAGGATAAAATGGAGGTTCAATTCCTCCCGAGGGCACCAAATTTGCACAAGGTGTAGCCTAAAAAAACTTTAGCAATTCCTCAAATTTGATGTAGCCGGAGGCAGAGTTAAAGTGGCCTGCGTTTGGAATAAAAGTAAGGTTTGTACCAAGCTCTTTTGCCAAAAGTTCTCCGTTTGCAAGGGAAACGTATGGATCGTTATCGGAATGGAAAACAATGAAGTGAGTTGCCTTTGTTCGAATGGCGTCCCAGTCGAAATCAAATCCGCTGAATTTTTCATCACTTTCATAAAATTTAATAGGTTTAACGCCAATAGGTGCGCCAACAAAAACTGTTGTTTTGACTTTTGTTTGAAGTCGTTCAAGAACTCGCAACAGAAATAGTCCTCCAAGACTATGCCCAATCAAAATCGAATCCTCATTGATTTTATCTTCGTAAGGTTTAAGAACGTCCAACCATGCCTCGAGCGATTGGCCTTCCGGTGTAGGAAATTTTGGAATGTAGACGTTGTGACCTTTTGCCACAAGCTCTGCCTTAAGCCAAGGAAACCAATTTTCTTGCGGATGTCCGCCAGTGCCGTGAAAGATGAAGATGTTGCTCATGTTTGGATAAGTAATGAAGCTATTATCCACCAACTCAGGATTGAAAGTATGTTATTAAGCACATGAATCAGTACACCAGGCCATATACTTTTGAATCGTAGTGCCACCCAAGCGAGCAATGGCCCGAGTAGAAGCCCGGTATAAAGAACTTGGTAAATCAGCGCCTGAGTGGAAAGGATTTGAAAGTTTTTAAGATGCCAGAGCCCAAAAAGAATGCTACTTAGGAATATGGCGACTTTTTTGTTATAAAGGGCTAACAGTCCCCCAAGGATTAGGCCTCTAAAAATGATTTCTTCATAAAGTGGTGCGAAAATCACCTGGAAGCTCCCTACGCGTCCAAAAAAATCACTGGCTGTTTCTCGAGCCCAATAAACCGTAGCAATAAGGACCGAATATGTGAGTACCAGCAAAATTATCTGACGAGCAGGTGTTAACCAACCAAGTTTACGGATCTTAAAGAGGTCTTTCAACATGGCGTGAGTATAGCAAAAATATTTTACTAAAGAAAAAACTCAGCAACGCCCTGTTTGAATTTTGGCTCTTTCGTTTCGCTTGCGTGTGCACGTGCACAGCACACACTTTAGTGCGGACTAGAAAATCAAAATGGCTTAGCTAAGCCAAAAATCGAAGCAAAAACTGTGCCCGGGCAAACTTTCGCCTGCGCCAAAATTGTAGGAAAATCATCTACGGAGAATTTCCCATTTGGTTTGGATTCCGCTTTCTTCCATAGCTCGCTGTAACAAATCTTCATTAAATCTGCCAAAAGTTTCGCTTCTGCCATGGAAGATTACCCTAACTGGCTCTTCATTTGTTAATAAATAAAATCCGCCACCCCATTGCCGAATATTTCCTGGTCTTACTGTATTGCCGGTATCTCTATTAATTCTACTGCGAATGTCCGCGTGGAGCCTGTCGCCTGGCCTGCCGATTGCCACAAAGGGTTCTTCTGCTCCTGAATTTTGGTATACAAATAACATAAATTTTGCAGAATTTGGGAATTCTGTAGATTGATGGAATGTAGCTCTATCAGCAAAATTTGGCACTTGTGGCATTTTTACACTAGATGTTTCTTGCGATGGCACGATTATTTCTAATTCGCGGATGTTTTCTGGCATAAAAATCTAATTAAGTGTTAAGTCATAATTTTATAATGATTTTTGATGGCGTTAATTTTTATTGTAAAAAAGCTCCGCCACTTGAATGCGAACAGGTTAAAATCGGATAAAAATCTTCTCTACTTGCAAGTGGAATTCCAAAGTGCTTGGTATTGCATCAATTTTGCGTTTGCGAGATTTTTGGATTTTACCTTGAGCATCCTCAATTTACCCTCGTCGTCTTTGTGAAAATTCAAATATGTGTCGCCAAACAAATAGTCAAAATTAAGAGGATAGTTTTTGATTCCTATAAATTTTGTTTCTCGTTTTTCTCCTCTATCGCGACCTGCTAATTCTTTGGAACATTTAGAGCTATCAAAAATAATTGCGTCTGCAGATACACCTCGACTACATCTTGTTTTAATAAATTCCCTCTCCGTATTCTCGCCAAAAAAGTTGATTACAGCTTCAAAAGATCCAACGCACCAAATAAAATCGTTGATTTTTTTAGGAATTGATAAGTATTCGTTAACCAGTTCCTCATCTTCGTAAATTTCGGTTTGCTCATTGATGGACATCAAACCTGTTAAATCTTGCAATTTTCGTGATATTCTTTGCATTTTTTTGCTTTCTTTTTCAAATCTTTTTGCAAGCAAATTTGTGCCAATCGCCTTGTATACCGATGGCTTCGTTGCTTGCGTCAAAACAAGTCCGCTTGAAATTAATGAATCAAGGATTTTATAAATTCCGGCCAAGCTAAATCTTGTTTGTTTCTGTAAGAAATTTGCAGTTACAGACGGATATGACAATAATTTTGTATAAATAATCGCCTCCCCCTCGGAGAATCCAATGCCGATTAATTTTTCGATTATGTAGTCGTAGGCTTGCATAATTGCATTGTACTATGCACGTACAATTTTTGAAATCAAAATGGCTTAGCTAAGCCAAAAATCGAGGCAAAAACTGTGCACGTGCACAGAGCTAATCAATAAATTCCTCCATAAAAACTTTGCTGGCTTTGAGGTAGGATTCGTTATCTTCGGAATTCTCATCCTCTGTAAATTGCCAGTTCCAGCAGATGTCATCAACTACGTTAAATCCATAAAATTTTAAGACCTGTTTTTGGGTCTCAATCACCTCTTTGCCATGCCAGTTGTGCCCCACTGCAATAATTCCGGCATCAATTTTGCCAAGTAAATTATCTTCGCCCAAGGTTGAATGACGATTTTCAAGCCAAGTTAGGCGCTCGATCAATTTTTGATAAAAAGAGTTCATTTGACCCCAACGAACTGATCCAAAAAATATCACACAATCAGATTCAAAAAGGCTTTTGCTAATTTGCCAAAGTTCGTCGTCTTTATTATTTAAACTCGCCCAACATCTGTGGCAGGCGCTTGGGTTCTTTTCATTGTCTTTGAGATTTGCTTCTTTTTGACCGCAAGAATTGCCTTTCTCTGTAGAAACATTGCCTTCACATGAATAAATTTTGAGTTTGGTTACATCTATTATTTTAACTTTTTCACCTAAATCTTTTGCGAATTTTTCCGCAAGTAGCGTGCTTTTGGGTTTTTCACCTCCCTCTTCGCCTGACCAACGATTTGAAGTCGTCAAAAAAAGGATTTTTTGTTTTGTTTTTAAATGGTCGAGGGTTTTTATGTAAAGGTTGTTCATAAGATTGTTATACGCTTTGCTGTGGCTTGTTAAAACATGATTTTTGAGAGGTGTCCATGCTACTTTACTTGACGGTGAGCGTCCGCTCACCTAATATGTGAGCACTTACTCACCCAGGCACTTCAGTGCTAAGAAATAACCCCTCTCGCGCTATGATTACCGATAAACAACAAGCCGTTCTCCAATTTATTGAAGATTATCAGATGAAAATGGGGAAATCTCCAACTCTGCGTGAAATGCGTGAACACTTTGGAGTTAGCAGTGACAACAGCATCTTAAAACACTTAAAGGCGTTAGAAGAGAAAGGCTTTCTAAATAAAGACGACACACCACGCGGGATAGGGCTTTTGGACTCTGTTAAAGAAAGACTTGAGAATGGATCTAATGTAAGTAGGATCCCTTTGCTTGGGACAATTCCGGCCGGAGGGCCTACGTTAAACGAAGAACATGTGCTTGATTATTTTGAGATTGGAAACGATCTGCTAAAACGCCCACAAGGTTCATTTGCACTCCGCGTTAGTGGGCTTTCTATGATAAATGCAGGGATTTTGGAAGGAGACTTTGTAATAGCAAACAGCGAAATTAAAGCAAAGGATGGTGATATTGTGGTGGCCCTTGTAGATGGACTAAATACAGTAAAAAGGTACAAGGCTGAGAAAGGAAGTGTTTGGTTGGAAGCAGAAAATCCTGATTACAAAAACATCAATCCACTTGAATATCTAGAGGTTCAAGGCGTGGTTACTGCCGTTATACGCATGTATTCTTAAATACCACTCCAATATGTTATTCACAAAAACTCACAAAAAGTTTCATGTTTCAACGTCTCGCGTTTATTTTGTGGGCAAAAGAAGTTGGCTTACAAAAATTTCGCACTTCTTAAGGCCTTATGCCACAAGAAGAGCGTACCACTTATCTTCAGGCTGTTTGGTAGCACTATAGCCTTATAGCTTTGGCTCCAAAAGCACAAATTCCATAGTTTCTTCCGGTAAATTGGCACGGCTCTGGACTGAGAACTTTTCTATAGGCGTTAGCTCCGTTTTACCAACTGCTTTCAAAAATTCTTCAGCACCGGATATGCTAAGTTTTGTCTCTGTTCCAGCATAAACCATTGGAATAACTATTCTTGGTTCTATGGCTTCCACAACTTTTTGTGCCATTTTACCATCTAGCACTACCCCCCCTCCAACCGGAACCATAAGTATATCCACATCTCCAATATGATTTAAAACTTCGTCAGATAATTCGTGCGATATGTAGCCCAAATGACAGATATGCATACCATCAACCTGGAAAAGAAACACATTTGCCTCATCTCCATTTGGCTTAAATGACTCGATCGAAATGCCGGAAACTTCAAATTCGCCAGGCCAATCCAAAATTTTTGGATTTCCATCAACCTCAGCAATCTCCCCTTCTCCACCTAAAGTTACTATATCCGCTTTGAGTTTAGGCAAAGCTTGCCCCATCAAAAACGGGTCTGTAACGATGGTTGCGTCCTTAGACTTAATAGTAAAACATGAATGACCGTGCCAGTAGATTTCCATTTTGTAGCTGTTAAAATCGCCAGCATTCTAACAAAGCTTGCGCTTTTAGCAAAGAATATGAATTATGTTGGCGATCCAAATATGTTTTAACCAAGCTAAATATGTCTAAAATTCTGTCCATCCATGCAAGAGAGGTGCTTGATTCACGCGGAAATCCAACGGTGGAAGCAGAGGTTACAACAGAAAAAGGTTTTGGTAGAGCTATTGTTCCAAGTGGGGCTTCAACAGGAGAAAATGAGGCATGTGAGCTTAGGGATGGAGATAAAAGATTTGGGGGAAAGGGTGTGCTTAAGGCAGTCGGCAATGTGGAAGGCGAAATAAGGAATGCGGTTATGGGAATGGACGTGCAAGAACAAGAAGCAATCGATAGAAAAATGATAGAGCTAGATGGAACACACAACAAAAGCAGGCTTGGTGCAAATGCTATTTTGGCAGTTTCACTCGCGGTTGCACATGTGGCTGCCGACGAAAAGGGCTTAATGCTTTGGGAACACTTAAATCCAAATGCAACACTACTTCCACTGCCTATGATGAACCTTATAAATGGTGGTGCACATGCCGACGGAAGCGTGGATTTCCAGGAATTTATGATTATGCCAAAAGGTGCGCCAAGTTTCCACGAGGCAATTCGTTATGGTGCGGAAGTTTTCCATGCACTCAAAAAAGTTCTAAAAGATGCCGGCTATGCCACATCCGTTGGAGACGAGGGTGGATTTGCTCCAAGTTGTAAAAGTAACGAAGAACCACTTGAGCTACTTGTAAAAGCTATTGAACTTGCCGGTTACAAACCTGGAGTTGACGTTTCTATTGCGCTTGACCCTGCGGTTAGCGAGCTTTGGGACAACGGCAATTATGTATTTGAAAGGAGTGGGATTGGTTCTAAAACCTCAGATGAAATGATTGATTTGTGGGAAAGTTTGGTCGCTAAATATCCAATAGTTTCTATTGAAGATGGTCTAGCGGAAAATGATTGGGCAGGATGGAAAAAATTAACAGATAGACTTGGCAAAAAAATCCAGATTGTTGGAGATGATTTGCTTGTAACAAATACTAAATTTTTAAGTCGTGCAATTAGTGAAGGTTCTGCAAATTCAGTTTTGGTTAAATTGAATCAAATTGGCACGCTAACAGAGTCAATTGAAACTATAAATATGGCTAAAAATGCCGGATTTACTTCTGTTGTTTCACATAGAAGTGGAGAAACGGAAGATACAACAATTGCCGATCTTGTGGTTGCCATGGAGACCGGTCAAATTAAAACCGGTTCTATGAGCAGAACGGATAGAATTTGCAAATACAACAGACTTCTTAAGATAGAAGACCAGCTTGGTGCAAAGGCTAGATTTGCAAAGTTGTTTGTTTAGTGGTTTAATTCGGCCTTATTTTTCAGCATTGGATTATGGCATGCCACTTACGTGTTGGTATAGGTGTCGATATGAATCGAGAAGAGTTACCGTCTGCTGATTCTTTTGTTTGGGATGAGATGGCATCTACCAGTCCACTAGATGAAAGCGGTGTATTAATTTTGCCTCCCTATTTTTTTGGTAGTGCGCGTGAATTTAGACTTAATGGATCACCTCTGGAACATTACTTCTTTAAATGGGATCCGGGAAAGTCTACAGCGGAATTCCCAGAGGCGGGAATTGGGCGAGGAGTATTGTGTGGTGGTGCTTCTTATAGCTATCCCCTTGATGTATCGTCCCTTGCCCTCCCCGAAAGAATAGCTAATGGCAGGGGGCTGGGTCCTTTTACATTCCAAGGCCTTTTAAGTGATTGGGGGGGTACTATTGATAACGAGCATCACAAAGGATATACACAAGTTTTGAGAAAAATTACTCGAATATATTATGTGCTAAGAGGAGACGCTTGTGTAAGCGAGCTAGCTTCACCTGCACTTGAGGATCTTTTTGCACAAATTATTAGAAGAAATGATGGAAGGGATGCTTCTGACCCTACTAGTCCTGAAGATTTGACACGTATATTTGGTGAGCGAATTTTAGATTTGTTTGAGTCTAGGCGCGATGATATTATTGAAAGATATTCTCGTCCTTTGCGGGTAAAATTTTAGGCGCAAAAAAACCAGCTTGGCGCAAGAGCTAAATTTGCAAAATTGTTTGTTTGATGCTTTAATTCGGGCT
The DNA here is from genome assembly GCA_041658345.1 of Candidatus Altimarinota bacterium. Taxonomy (GTDB): domain Bacteria; phylum Patescibacteriota; class Gracilibacteria; order UBA1369; family 2-02-FULL-48-14; genus JBAZYV01. The sequence continues at coordinate 48,724 of JBBAAK010000007.1, read as the reverse complement.
TATTTTTTGATCTTAACGTTATGGCCTGCAACCTTGTTCTTGAAACTGGAATTACTGATGAAAAATTGGCTCCCAAAAGTGGTGAAATCGAGAGAGAGAGACTATGGAATATTAACAGAGGCTGGAACGCCATGCGGTTTTCATCCTTTCCAAAAAGTAGTTCTTTGTGTTCAAGTAATGGCAATTTAACTTTGTCGGGGTTTTATCCGGAAGATAACGATGATCATCAAGTAACAAACCTTAAAGAAGTTTTGGGTTTTGATGAATATGACAGTTTCTATGAAAGTAGCGTGGATATGACACGCGAGTGGTCTGGCGACTTATGTCCAATTCGCGCCATCTATGGATACCCACTTCTTGCAGGTTTGGAATTGATTAATAATGGTAAGATTGAGTCTACTTTTAAATTCCGTTACATTGAAGAAGAGACAGGAGCTCGTTTTGTTCGACACGATCATAGCCTTCTCGAAAGATTTTCTCCTATCGTCAGTGTAGTTTGGGATTTATATAGGGGCAAACGTGATGGATCTCCTACAGGCATGCCAGCACTTGAGAGCGTTTATGGACAACTTGCTGGTGGTGAGAGCACCGGTGAATTAAAAAATCTCATGCTTGTATTCCCTCCTGCAATATTGGAGACTTTGCAAAAAAATCATGATGCAATAATTGAGGCTTTGAGAAGGCGTAAAATGGCAATGACTGAGGAAACTGTTCACCACTATTTTATGCGTTAACGCTAATTAGATATGCCGGAATAGAAGCTGATAGTTGTTTGGATTTTTAGCTACGAAAAAACCAGCTTTTCACTCGATCTAGAACGTCACCGTAATCTGGGTGCGAAGATCGTTATGAGCAAGAAGCTGGTTCTGAGAATGGAGACCAAACCATTCTGTTTTTGTTTTTCATCTGCCTCACTTTGGTCGGGTTTATGGCCGGACCGGGGCGGCTTTTGGCGTGGAATCAGGTCGCTATACCGAAGCAGGGAGCGAAAGCAAGTCCCACAAAGCGATATTGAGAGTCTGTCTCTCATGGGTAACCATGTCATGGTCACCATCGCAAAGCAGAGTTTTAAACTACATTTGTTTTTGTTTTTCTTTTGTTTCTGTGAAAGGTCGGGGTGAAAAGCTGTAGTGTCTAAATCAGCGTTTCATATCACTATATGCGGTCGATTAAATTCTTTCAAGTAGATGTGGTGGACGAGTTATTCGGATTGTTACATCGTCTATTTTTTTAACCTGAACGTCATTTATTAAGTGCTTGCAAGAAAATTCATTGCCCTGCATAATGTTGCTACAAATATGACTACCTTTTCCCTATTTGATATCGCCGGACCTATTATGGTAGGCCCATCCAGTTCCCATACTGCTGGGGCTGTAAAGATAGGGCAATTTGCGCGGGCCATATTCGATGCCACACCAAAGAGAGTGCATTTTTTATTACATGGATCTTTTGGGGAAGTATATAAAGGACATGCTACTGACCGCGCACTACTTGCAGGAGTAATGAGGTTCGCACCAAATGATGAGCGAATTAAGAATGCTTTTGAAATTGCTTGTGAAAAAGGTCTAATCGCCTGTTTTGAACCTGGGAACCTTGGGTCTTCTTATCATCCAAATTCTGTAAAAATTACTTTGGAGGCAGATGATAGAAAGATGGAGATCATTGGATCTTCGATAGGTGGTGGAAATGTTGTAATCAATCAAATTGATGGATTTGATGTGCATTTAACTGGAAACAGCGCGGAACAGTACTTCACACTTGTAGTCGAAAATGAAAATTTGCCAGGGATGCTTGCTAAAACAACCGGTTTCTTGGGAGAAAAGGGTGTGCGTATCCATAATATGCAGAGTTCGTATCTTGCTTTTGAGAATAAGGTTCTGAGTGTACTTAGTATAGATAAAGAGCTTAGTTTGGATGAAATACTCGCACTCGAAAAAGAAGAGGGAATTCTATTTGTACGATCTCTAAAAAAATTATCAAAATAATATGGATGCTTTTATTTTTCATAATGGAGAAGAATTACTAGAAAAATGTAGGCTAAACAAAATGCCAATTTGGGAAGTTATGCTTAATTATGAGATGCGTCTTTCCGGCAAAAGTGAAAAAGAAATTATGGGAATGCTCGGGGAAAGGCTCAAGGTTATGTTTAACGCAATAGAATCCGCGATTGAAAATCCTGAAATTTCTCCAAGTGGGATGTCCGGCAAATCAACCCCTCTACTTGCAAAAACGGTAAAGGATTTTAAAAAACTGGGAGGCGAATTGCTTTTACATGAGGCCGCAGTGAGGGCAATGCTCGGAGCTATTGCAACAGGAGAAAACAATGCGAGAATGGGAGTGATTTTGGCCTTCCCAACCGCCGGTGCTTCGGGGGTTATTCCAGGAACAATTTATGGGGCAAAATTCAAATTTAATTTGAGTGAAGAGCAAATGTTGCGCATGATGTTAACCGCTTCTGCAATTGGAATTATTATTGCAAATACAGCTACACTTTCTGGTGCGGCTAGTGGTTGCCAAGCCGAAATTGGTAGCGCAACTGCCATGGCGGCTGCTGCCCTCACTGAAGTACGCGGTAAAAATCCTGAAACCTGTTTACATGCGTCCTCAATCGCTCTAAAAAATATGATTGGGCTTGCTTGCGATCCAATTGGTGGTCTTGTGGAGGTTCCATGTGTAAAAAGGAATGCGGTTGCTGCCGTTTATAGCATGGCTGCTTCGGATTTGGCCTATATCGGCATAGAAAGCGTGGTGCCTTTTGATGAAGTTGTAGTTGCAATGCGTGAAGTTGGAGAACTTATTTCACCAAAACTGCGTGAGACCGCTCTCGGCGGACTTGCCACTACCCCTACTGGGCAAGCGATTGCCGAAAGAATGGGACTTTTCCATATATCATGTAACACTTGTAAAAATGAGAAACTTTAAAATAGGAGTACTGGCCTCCGGGAATGGAACTGACCTGGGTGCAATATTTGAGGAAATGGACGCTGGTAAAATGCCAAAAGAAATCGACATCTGCGTTGTAATTAGTAATGTGGAAGATTCCAAGGCTTTAGAAAAAGCACGCGCCAGGAACATTAGAGCCGTGTTTGTAAATCCACTTGGCAAAACGCGAGAAGATTATGATATGGAGTTGATAAAAGAACTCGGCGATGTGGATTTGGTGTGTTTAATAGGTTATATGCGCATATTAAGTCAGCCTTTTGTGAGGCATTTTGCGCGAAGAATTATTAATGTACATCCGGCTTTGCTTCCAAAATATGGCGGAGAAGGCTGGTTTGGAATGAAAGTGCATGAAGGCGTGCTGGCTAATAAAGAAAAGGAGAGCGGAATGACAATTCATTATGTGGATTTCGGAGTTGATAGCGGGCCCACAATCATGCAAGAAAAGGTTCCGGTTTATGAGGACGACACTCCGGAAACTCTCCGCGCACGTACGCTTGAATTGGAAAAACGTTGTTACCCGGAGGTAATTCGTTTACTGTTTAAGCAATTTAGTGATAAGCAATAATTTTAAAACACACTATGACACAATTCAAAATAACTCATGATAGGCCAAATTGTATTGGATGCACTGCTTGTGCCAGTGTTTGCCCAAAATTTTGGGAGATGAATGCGGAAGACGGAAAATCTGATTTAGTTGGCGCGACGGTTTTAGAGAATGGCACGACTGAATTAATTGTTGAGGAAAAAGCTGCGGAAGAAAATCAAAATGCAGTTGATGTTTGCCCTGTAAATGTGATTCATATCCAAGAATTATGATTCAAAATGGCCCTATAAATTGGCTTACCGGTGGAGAGGCCGGCTATGGAATTACAACCATGGGCAGTATGTTTGCGCGTATGTGTGCACGTGCCGGTTTGCATATTCATGGGTATGCGGAATATCCATCTTTGATCCGCGGAGGGCACAATACTGCGTTTGTTAGAGTTGGCCCTTCCCCCGTACTTTCACATGAAGGAAAGGTTGACGTGATGCTGGCTTTGAATAAAGAAACTATCGAAAAACATGTGCTCGAAATGGATAAGGATGGCGCGGTTATTTATGATAATGAAGCGATAGATTTTGATTTTAGTGCGGTTGGAAAAAACGTTCGTATTGTTGCGGTTCCGCTTGCTCGTATTACAAAAGAGCTTGGCGCGGAACGTGTTATGCGTAACACAGTCGCGCTTGGAGCCAGTTTTGCAGTGCTTGATTTTGATTTTGATTTTATTGGTAGTGTTTTGGAAAGGACTTTTTTACGCAAAGGGGCTGAAGTTGTTGAGCATAATATTAGAATGGCAAAAGCAGGTTATGATTATGTAAAAGAAAATTTTGCAAATGGATTTCCTACTTGCGGTGGAGACGTTTTGCCTTTTGAAAAAAAATTGAGTGGCGTGGCAAATCAACCAAGTCGTATGGTGATTTCCGGCAATGAAGCGATTGCGATTGGGGCCATACGTGCCGGGCTTAAATTTATGTCCGCCTACCCTATGACGCCGGTCACATCAATCATGCAGGTTATTGCGGGGCAAGGTACAAAATATGGAATTGTTATGAAACAAACCGAAGATGAAATCTCTGCAATAAATATGGCGATTGGTGCATCTCACATGGGAGTTCGTGCAATGACCGCGAGTTCCGGTGGTGGGTTTGCCCTGATGACTGAGGCTCTTGGGATGTCTGCCATGACTGAGACTCCGCTTGTTTTGGTTATGGGCACCAGGCCCGGGCCATCAACAGGAATGCCAACATGGACAGAGCAAAGCGATTTAAGGTTTGTAATGCATGCTTCACATGGGGAATTCGCAAGAGTTTTGTTTTTACCGGGTGATCCAAAAGAATGTTTTGAAATGACTTTTAAGGCATTTAATTTAGCTGAAAAATATCAAATGCCGTGTTTGATTTTAACTGATAAATATCTTGGTGAGTCTGTTAGTACGGTTGAGCCTTTTGACCATAAAAATTTGAAGATTGATCATGGTGAATCAATTAGCATGGATGATGCTTTAAAAATCCCGGAGGGCACTTATAAGCGTTTTAAATTGACGGAGAGTGGCGTTTCTCCTCGCGCGCTACCCGGTTATCCAAATTGTATTTATACTACTGCTACAGATGAACACCGCGAGGATGGAGACCTTGATGAAAGTTCTGAAAATCGCATTAAAATGATGGACAAACGTGCGCGAAAAATGGCTACTTTAAAAACCGAATCTTTGCCAGAAAGCGAATGCTTTGCTTTACATGGAGATGTTGATGCCGATTTAACAATTGTTGGATGGGGCTCTACAAAAGGACCGATTTTAGAGGCAGTTTCGAATGTAAATACTGACGGTAAAAAAGTTAATTTTTTGCAAATAAAATGTGCACTTCCATTCCCGGAAAAAGGCGTTACAGAGATTTTGAAAAATGTAAAAAAAGTTTTGATTGTGGAAAATAATTCAGAAGCGCAAATGGCTGGTGTAATTCGTGAATATACAGGAATTTTGATAGAGAATCGTTTGCTTCGTTATGACGGCAGGCCGATTCCTGCATCTCAAATATTCGATAAAATCAAAGAAATTTTATCATGATAAAATCACTTAAAATCTTAGAAAAACTTTCTGACTTGGACACCGGTTCGAAATGTAATTGGTGCCCAGGCTGTGGTGATTTTGGAATTTTAGTCGCTTTAAAACAAGCTCTTTTTGAACTTCAACTTGATCCGGAAATGACTATGGTGGTGTCTGGCATAGGATGTGGATCGCAGACCCCACATCTTATTAAAACGTATGGATTCCATTCATTGCATGGGCGCAGTTTGCCGGTTGCTTCCGGCATGAAGCTCGCAAATCACCGTATGAAGGTTATTGTGATTGGTGGTGATGGCGATGGTTATGGAATAGGGCTTTCGCACTTTTTAAATTCAGCTCGTAGAAATTTGGACTTAACTTATATCGTGCAAAATAATCAGGTTTATAGCCTAACAAAAGGGCAAACTTCTCCAACTAGCGAGAGTGGATTTAAAAGCAAAACGACTCCGGAAGGTGCTATCGAAGTCCCTGTTTTTCCTCTAAGTTTAGCAATAAATTCCGGCGCCACTTTTGTTGCTCGTGGTTTTGCCGGCGACGTTGTTCATTTAAAAGAAATCCTTAAGAAAGCAATTACTCATAAAGGTTTTGCGCATGTTGATGTACTCCAACCTTGCATTACTTTTAACAAAATCAATACTTATCAATGGTACAAAGAGCGTGTTTATAAATTGGAAGATGATCCATCGTATCATCCGGAATATAAGGCTTCTGCCATCCAAAAAGCTGAAGAGTGGGGTGAGAAAATTCCAACCGGTGTTTACTACACGGCAGAGAGGCCAACATATGAAGAAATGGTCCCACAAATTGCTGATGTGCCACTTGTAGATCAAGAGATTTCGTTTGTGGACATCGACCCTTTGTTAAAAAACTATTTTTAATTAAAATTACCAAATGCCAAAAGTAAAAAATCTAACAACCGGTGCAATTGCAGAGTGTAAAAGTGGTGAAAATTTTAGAGATGTTGCACAAAAAAATAATTTAGGAATCCCATTCGGATGTGAAAATGGGATTTGCTCAACCTGTTTAATCCGCATAAAAAATGGTAGTGATAATTTAGGTCCAAAAACGGAACAAGAAGAATTCACGTTAGATACTCGTGGATGCTCGCCTGATATGCGTCTTGCGTGCCAATGCCAGATAAATGGTGATAGTGAATTTGAACTCGGTGTTTAAAGTTTGCCCTTCATTTTAGCCCGCGCAGATTTATCTAAAATGGCTTTGTTATCTTTTATTTCTAACGTTGTTTTGCCTTTAACAAATTTATTCGGCTCAATATCTTCTGCAATTATAAGGCCGGAAGTTATCATTGTGTTCGATCCGATCCTAACGCCCGGCATTATGCTGGTTTGCACACCAACTCTAATATTTTCTCCGAAAATTGGGCCTAGTTTATTACGCTTAGAATCGCCAATTTCTTTTTCATCAAGACGTAAGTTTGCGCACACTGCTCCAGATCCAAAACTGCAATTGTTGCCCATAACCGTATCGCCAACATAGTTTGTGTGGAACCAACAATCATCACCTATAAAAGACCTCGCGATTTCTGTAGAAAATCCAACAACCGAATTGTCTCCAATAATTGATTCTCTAACCAAGGCATTGTTTGCAACTACCGTGTTTTTACCGATGTATGCCGGCCCTTGCACAACTGCGTTGTCGTAAATTTTTGCGCCTGATTCAATTACAACATTGCCGTTAATTGTTGCGGTTTTTGCGATTTGTGCAGTCTTGCTGATTTTGCGTTTTAGTCCGCTTAAAAAATGATTTGTTAAATCCAATACATGCCATGGATATTTAATCGGTTGCCAAAATCCCGTGTATTTCACAGATTTAAAAATACGTTCTTTCATTAAATTATCTAATGCAACTTCATAACGATCATCTTTTTTCGATGATACTTTTTTAAGTTCGGCAAAAAGCTCTTTTGGATTTTTGTGCACGTGCAAAACTATGTTTATTAAGTTTGATGGCTCATTCCCCTCGCCAGGTTTTTCTGTAATGCCTATGACGCGGTCTTTTTGTAATTTTAGGTAACCGCCGGGGAAATAACTACTTACTTGGTACGCGAGTAAAAAAGAATCTCCAGTTGTTTTTGAGGCTTTTTCCATTAATTCGTAAGCCTTTTCGTCTACAACATCGTTACCGCTCACTATAAAAATATCTTCGTTGCCTACAGCTTTTTCTACTGCAAGCACTGCACCTGCCATGCCTTCGTCAAGATTTTTTTGTTCGCAAATTTGCACTTTAAACGGCTTTAAAATTTCTTTTAATTTGTCTTTATTGTGCGCACCCCCAACAACCAAAATATCATTGAATCCTGCTTTTTTAAGCGCCTCAACTTGATGTTCAACCAAAGTTTTTCCGCAGAATTTTAGAAAATTTTTATCTTCTATGGGCTTTGCCCTTAAACTACGCCCCGCGGATAGTAGGATTACTTTCATAATTCTTTTAAAGTAGCGTGATTATAGCAGATTTTATTTTACTAAAACAGCAAGGCCATTTGAAATTTGATTTCATTCATTTTGTCTGGCGATATTTGTCCGATTTTTTTCTTAAAACGTACTTTGTCCACTGCACGCAGTTGATAGAGTAGCACAATGCTATCTTTTCTTAGTCTTGTGGTGTCTTTTTCTATAAAACATGTTGTGAACAAGCCCTTCGTAGCTAAATTTGTAGTAATAGGGGCTATAACTACAGTGCTTAAATGTGGATTCAAAAGATCATTTTGCAAAACCAGCACCGGACGTTCTCCCGACTGTTCATGCCCTTTTATCGGATCCAGGCTAACCCAAAATATATCTCCTTGCTTTATCTCCATTTTTTAATGTTCGTCATAAGGCTCAAGTTGTGGCCCCATCATGAACCATTCAGTTTCTGAGGGCAAATCATCAAAGTGCATCTGTCCTAAAATTTTCGCATCGTGTTGCAGTTTATTGCGTAAATATGACTTCAAAGCATTTTCAATGAGCTCGCTCTTACTAACGCCTATATTCTTGCTTTCTTTGTCGAGCATCAGGTTTATTGAAGGCAAAATCGTAATGGATATGCGGGTTTTATTTTTCGATTGAGTATTGTTAATCATATCTTTTAGTAATACTAATTAGTACTACCCGATCTTATATGATTTCAAAAAAAATGCAATCAAAATCAGTTGTTGGAGTTGTGACAACACCTACTGTGCCACAAAAGCGGTTGCGCCAAGCCAAGCGAGATTATATACGGCACGTTCTGTGCGTGCATAAACGCCAGATTCTACAACCATACCCATTAGTTCTTCCGGATTTAGAGACATAATTGCAACTGTATTATCATAAATACTAATTTGATTTTCGAATTTAAATTCTTTTGGATTCACGAATAAAATCTCAACAAGTTCTTCTGGAAATTTTTTGGGATAAAATCTTTTAATAAACATGCGAGCCTCATCTGTAAAAGGAGAAAGTAGGCGTGTTTTTATCCCTCTTTGCACAAGTTTTTGAGTGTAAGATGGCAAATAATCCGGCAATAAATCGCCGAGTGCTTCCAGATTTGTGTAGCCCAAAACTTCTGATTTTGCGTTAAGAGTTTGATCAAAAATATTTTTTATTCCCGAAATTCCTTCGTAAGAACGAATGATTGGTTTGTATGCGTAAATGTTAGTTATTGAAAGCAATTCCGGAAGGATTTTTTTGGCTTCTTGATATTTACTCTCCATATTATTCACCAAAACTTGTGGTGGTTCTGCAACAAAAAATTTTAAATTTCCCTTTAAATTAACTGTTATAAGTCCGCTTTTGCGTAAACTCTCCAAAACATAATAACAATTAACGCGTGGTATGCCCGCTTTTCCTGCAATTGTGCTTGCGAATGATCCTCCTAATTCAAGCACTGTTAAATATACCGTTGCTTCTTCTTCAGAAAGCCCGAATTGTAATAATTTTTGTTTTAACAAGGGTATGTTGTAAAAAAATTTCTACACGCATTCTAATCTTAATTTTATGATTTTTCAAGCTAGGATTATGGACTATTTTACAATTAGTGCGTATACTTGCCTCCTCGAATAAATTGTTTTATGGCAACAATCCAAAAGGTGTGTAAAAAATGTGGAAATGCCTTCAATATTGAGGATGTAGATATGGAATTCTATTCAAAGGTTTCCCCTGTTTTTAATGGCATTAAATATGCCGTGCCATCACCAAATTTTTGTCCGGAATGTAGGTGGATACGCAGAGCTTCTCACAGAAATTTTAGAAAACTTTACCACAGAAAATCTGATTTCTCCGGCGCACAAATGATCTCTATCTATTCTTCTGATAAACCTTTTAAAGTTTACTCTTTGCCAGAATGGTGGAGTGATCGTTGGAATGCGTTGCAATATGGTAGGGATTTTGATTTTAATCGTCCATTTTTTGAACAATTTCAAGAATTATACAATGCCGTTCCAAAATCATCTGTTAATGTTTCTAATTCTGAGAATTGCACTTATACGAATCAAAGCTATGGGTCACAAAATTGTTATTTAGTTTTTGGGAACATAGAAAATCAAGATTCCTTTTATTCACATATTTTATGGTATTCAAAAAATTGTTTTGACATGCTGTATTCCTATTCGTGTGAAAAATGCTATGAGTGTGTTGATTGTGAACGCTGTTATGAATGCAAATTGTGCACCGATTCCACCTCATGTTCATCGTCCTCTTACCTTTCTAATTGTAGAAATTGCCGTTCTTGTCTTGGTTGTGTCAATTTGGTTAATAAAGAGTTTTATGTGCTAAACACGCCTTATGCAAAAGACGAATATGAAGCAATTTTATCCAGTTTAAAAGATCCAAATGTATTACTGGATTTCATTCAAAAGTTTAACCAATTGCGTTTAGGTTTGCCTCACGTTGACTGCATTTCTCATCAATGTGAAGAGGTTAGCGGTAATCATCTTTTTAATTCCCATGCATGTTTTGATTCTTTTGACTTACTAAATTCAGAAAATTGCAGATTCTGCTTGACTGGTGGAAATTTTAAAGATTGTTACGACTGTATGTACAATGGAGCCGGTCAGGAATTATCCTTGGAAGCACTCTCCGTGATCGGCTATCACAATCTTTTTTGCAAAGATGTTATGGGAAGTTCTAGTAATTTACTTTACTCGGCAGGTTGTAGCTCTGTTCATAATTGTTTTGGTTGTGCAGGGTTACATCAAAAAGAACAGTATTGTATTTTGAACAAACAATATTCAAAGGAAGAATATGAAAAACTTGTGCCACAAATTATTGAGCACATGCAAAAAACCGGAGAGTGGGGCGAATTTTTTCCGGTGGATATGAGTGCTTTTGGCTACAACGAAAGTATTGCTTATGATTATTACCCTTACTCAAAAGAGGACGCTGTGAAAAATGGATTTAATTGGTATGACTTGCCAAAAGAAGCTCTTGAATGTGAATATCAAGGTGATTATTACAAAAATGATCTTCCGATAAATGAAGTACCAGACTCCGTTATTAATAGGATCCTTTTGTGTAGTGTTAGTGGTAAGGCATATAAAATTTTGCCACAAGAATTGGCTTTTTATAAATCGATGGACATTCAAATCCCAAATAAATGCCCGGATGTTCGCCACATGGAGCGCATGGCGCGCAGAAATCCTCGTAAATTATGGGAACGCAAATGTGGTAATTGCGGAAAAGAAATCCGTAGCAGTTACGCTTTGGATCGCCCAGAAATTGTGTACTGTAATGATTGTTATTTAAAAACTATTTACTAATGGCACCAATTACAAAAACATGTTGTGCGTCTGGAATCCCATTTGTGATTACAGACGAAGATCAGGCTTTTTATGCAAAAATGGGCGTGCCGTTACCAACGCTCTCGCCTATTGAAAGGATAAGAAGACGTCTTACGTTTCGTAACGAAAGAAAGCTTTATCATAGAAAATGTGATCTTTGTGCAAAGGAAATAATCGCTATGTATCCTGCAAATAGTCCTTATACGGTTTATTGCCAAGCATGTTTTTGGAGCGATAAATGGGATCCTACTGCTTTTGGGAAAGATGTTGATTTTAATCGCCCATTTTTTGATCAATTTGCCGAACTAATGCTCAAAGTCCCCCGCATAAGTTTGATGAATAAAGATCATGAAAATGCCGAGTATGGAAATTTTACTTTGCGTAATAAAAATTCATATCTACTTGTTACATGCGCTGAATGTGAAGATTCTTTCTATACAAAACGTTCTTGGTTTTGCAAAAATACTTGTGACGGATCAAATTTAACTAGATGTGAATTGTCTTATGAATCTATTGATTGTGCCAATTGTTACAACTCATCTTGGCTACAAGACTCATCCGACTGCTACGATTGCATACTCGGATATAATCTTACAAGTTGCCATAATTGTTTTGGATGCTACAACCTTGTAAACAAGAATTTCTGTATTTATAACGTAGAGTATTCCAAGGAAGAGTATTTAAATAAATTTGTGGAACTTCATAAAAATCTCCCTAGTGAGGTTGAAAAGTTTTTAGCAAAAACGGATATCCCCCGCAAATACATGGCGGAAATTAACAATCAAGATTGTAGTGGTGATGCAGTTTATAACTCAAAAAATGCTCATTATTGTTTTGATACTACCCGTTTAGAAGATTGTAAGTTTGTGATTGATGCAACAAACATAAAAGATTCGTATGACATGAACAATGGAGACAACTCCGAATTAATTTATGATTCAATAGGCGTCGAAGGCGATTACATGACTCGCTTTATAGACATCTGTTGGTTCAATAAATACATCACGTACTCTAGCATGTGCTTTAACAGTGAATATCTTTTTGGATGTATAGGCGCTAAAAGAAATAAATTTATGATTCTTAATAAAGTTTATAAAGAGGAGGAATATAAACAGATGGAAGCAAAATTGATTGAACACATGCAAAAGACTGGTGAGTGGGGAGAGTTTTTCCCAATGTCTTTATCCCCTTTTGCTTATAATGAAACTGTTGCTCAAGATCATTATCCTTTTAGCAAGGAACAGGCTGAAAAATTAGGTTTAAAATGGAAAGAAGATACAGATGAATTTGCATATCAAGGGCAAAAAATATCACCTCCGCTTTGGGCAAAAGATGTAAATGAAGACATTTGTAAAACAATTTATACCTGCAAGGCTTCGGGTAAATTCTACAAAATCACACCGCAAGAGTTAGCGCTTTATAAAAAAATGGATTTACCATTGCCACAAAAAGCTCCCGAACAAAGATTCAAAGAAAGGATGATGTTAAAAAATCCAAGAATGATTTGGTTGCGGCCTTGTAGCACTTGTGGCAAGCAATTAGAAACTGCTTATGATCCATCAAAGCCAGGGCAGATTTTGTGCGAAGAGTGCTATTTAAAAACTGTTTATTAATGGAAAAAATTACAAAAACTAGTTCTTGCGCTAATTGTGGACAATCATTCGTAATCACTGATTGGGATGATGCATTTTATAAAAAAATAAATATTGTTGCACCTACATTTTGCCCTAATTGTAGACAACAAAGACGTCTTGCTGTTAGTAATGAAATGAATCTTTACCATAGAAAATGTGACTACTCTGGCGAGGAGATTCTTTCGGTTTATTCGCCTGATAAACCATATAAAGTTTATAAGCCGGAAATTTGGTGGAGCGATAAATTTGAAGCTTTGGATTATGGGCGGGATTTTGATTTTAATCGTCCGTTTTTTGAGCAATTTGATGAACTTTTGCATGCAACACCGCATGTGGCCGTTTTAAATGACTATTTGCTAGATCAAAATTCGGACTACACAAATTACGCCGGAAATAATAAAAATTGCTATTTAATTTTTCATGCTGATTATAATGAAGATTGTTATTATGGTTATGGCGTTAAAAAAAGTAAAAATTGCATTGATGTTTTTAATGCTTTTGATTCTGAACTTTGTTATGAATGCATAGACATACAAAATTGTTACAACCTAAAATATTCTCAAAATTGTATTAATTGTTATGATGGATATTTTTTAAAAGATTGCATAGGATGTAAAAATTGTATTTGTTGCAAAAATCTTACACAGAAGGAGTACTGTATTTTCAATAAATCAATGAGCAAAGGTGATTATGAATCTTTCCTGAAAGAAAATCCTCCTCATTTGTGGTCTACAATTGAAAAATTAAAAGAAGAATTTAAAGTCTTTTGTTTAGAACTCCCAAATCGTTGCTTAAGAATGATTCAAACGGAGAATTCTTTTGGAGACCAATTGGTAAATTGCAAAGATACCTCTTGGAGTTTTGATGTCTCAAATATGCATGATGGGAAATACTGTTATCAGATTTATAATGGTTCAAAAGACTGTATGGATTTTTACCAATTTGGTTTAAATGCAGAGCTCATCTATGAATGTAATTGTGTTGGATATAACTGCCAGCGAATGTTGTTTTGTGTAAAAAGTCATGAGCAAATTTCCGATGTTTTTTATAGCAATGAATGTTACAAGTCAGATCATCTTTTTGGATGCACCGGAGTTCGTCATAAAAAATATTGCATTTTAAATAAACAATATTCACGCGATGAATATGAAAAACTTTTGCCACGCATTGTTGACCATATGAAAAAGACCGGAGAATGGGGTGAATTCTTTCCAATTTCTATTTCTCCGTTTGGATATAATGAGACTCCTGCTCAAGATTATTTCCCTCTTACTAAAGAAGAGGCTTTATTAAAAAATTATAAATGGAAAGATGATGAGCCCTCTAATGCATATATTGGCCCAATGCGTGAACTGCCTGATTCTGCCCATGATACATCTGAAGATATTTGCAAACAGATCCTTACGTGCAAAGATTCTGGCAAACCTTATAAAATAGCTCCCCAGGAATTGTTTTTTTATAAGAGACTTGGCATCCCAATTCCACGTTGTTCGTTCAAACAGCGCCACAAAAACCGTATGGCATTACGTAATCCTCGCTATTTGTGGGCCCGTTCTTGCGGAAAATGTGGCGCTCCAATCCAGACTACTTATGCGCCAGACCGCACCGAGATTGTTTATTGCGAAGAATGTTATTTAAAAACTGTTTATTAATGGCGCCAATCACAAAAACATGCCGTATTTCTGGAAAAAACTTTATTATTACAGATGAAGACCAAGCTTTCTATGTAAAAATGGGTGTGCCGATGCCAACGCTGTGCCCAGAAGAAAGAACCAGAAGGAAATTAATTTGGCGTAATGAACGCAAGCTTTATCATCGCAAATGTGATCTTTGCCAAAAAACAATAATTTCTATTTATTCGCCAGATAAGCCATACAAAGTTTATTGCCCTAGTTGCTACCATAGCGACAAATGGGATGCTTTAAAATATGGCAGAGATTTTGATTTTAATCGGCCATTTTTTGAACAATTTAATGAATTGATGCTTGCGGTACCGGCCCTCTCATTGAATTTGCAAAAGGAAAATCAGAATTGTGATTACACAAATTTAACAACTCAAAATAAAGATTCTTATCTTATTTTTGCTGCATTAAAAAGTGAAGATTCGTATTACTGTACTTATCTTCATCGATGTAAAAATACTGTTGATTCGTTTTTTGTTTTTGATTGTGAACTCTGCTACGAGTGCATTGATTGTTATAATTGTTACCAACTTTTTTATTCGCAAAATTGCCAAAATTGTAATTCGTCCTACTTTTTGAATGATTGCAAAAGTTGTGAACAATGTTTTGGCTGTTCAGGCTTGGTTAACAAAAAATATCATATTTTTAATAAGCCTTGCGTGCCGGAAGAATATAAAAAACGTGTTGCTGAATATATGTCTTCAAAAGAGGCATTTTTAGAAGCACAGAAAGGTTTTAACAGCATAAAGCTTGCATCGCCACACAAATATTATGCTGGTCTTCAAAACGAAAATTTTAGTGGCGATCATGTTTCGTTTTCCAAAAATGCGGAGTTTTGTTTTGATTGTACTAATTTAGAAGATTGCAAATATTGTACTTGGCTACATGATAGTCGAGATTGTTACGATTGCTATGCGTGGGGGCAAAAAGGTGAAATGGGATATGAAAATCATTTGTGTGGAAATAATTTTTATAATGTTATGTTTTGTGATGCTTGTTGGAACGAAGTTTCCGAAACGTATTACTGCCATTCGTGTTTTAATAACGTAAAAAATCTATTTGGATGCACTGGGCTTGAACATAAAGAATTTTGTATTTTTAATAAACAATATTCACGTGAAGAATATTTTCTTCTTAAAGAAAAAATCATTGAGCACATGAAAAAGACCGGCGAATGGGGTGAATTTTTCCCAGCAAATGTATCTCCATTTTGTTATAACGAGACTGTTGCTGAAGAATATTTCCCATTAACGGAAGGATCTGCAAGAGAGTATGGATTTAGATGGTTTACAGATAATTCTGCCAACTTGTACCAAGGCCAAAAAATCACTTTACCTTGGTCTTCTAAAGATGCTTCCCCAGAAATTGTTTCACAAATTTTATCGTGTGAAACTTGTGGCAAAAATTATAAATTCATCAAGCAAGAGTTTGATTTTTATAAACGTTTTGATCTTCCGTTGCCTTGCCAATGTTTTGACTGCCGTTACCAAAAACGTCGCTTGCTCCGCAACCCAAGAGCACTCTGGAACCGCGCGTGTGCAGAATGCAGTAAAAATATTCTAACTTCGTATTCTCCTGACCGCACCGAAAAAGTTCTGTGCGAGGAGTGTTATTTAAAAACTGTTTATTAGTTTTTTAAGTAATAATCTCCTCTAGCCTTCCTGTTTTAACTGCCTCGGCAATTTCTATTGCGATTCTTTCGCCGTAAGAGACTTCGTGGCCCCACAAGTAGCTCGTATAAGGTGTAAAACGTGTGCCCGGTGAACCTGGAATGCGCATAGAAACATCAAAAATTACAAGTTCTTCTCGCCCGTTTTCGGAAGAAACTGCGCCTTGCAAAGCGAATGGGCCAATTATGCCCGGAGTTGTGTTTTCACGCGTGGCTTTTACGAATTTTTCACCAATTTCGAAAGCTTTTTCTACCAAAGATTCCTTGATTGTTACAGCAAAATGACCCGTTTCTATCATGGTTGGATTGTATCCGCCGTCCAACAATTCTTGTTGAACTTTTGCATTAAGCCTCAAAAATCCGTCCATACTTGTTTGGCGACGTGCATCTGTGCCCATTAATTCCAATTCTCCATTTAAGACTGAATAGAAGAAATTAAAGTTTACTTGTGCGCCAATAATAAATTCTTCAATCACGGCCTTTTTCAATCCTTCTTCTGTTATTTGCCCTCTTTTTAACATTTCGGATGATTTTTCATCGTAATCTGCTTCGCTGGTTGCCACAAAAAATGCTCTTTCATAGCTACGAGTTGCTTCATTAACTTTAACAATTACAGGAGTTGTAATTTCTTTTGCTGAAGATAGAATTTTAGGCAATCTTATCCCTGCCAATTTTAATAATTCATATTGATTGCCTGGTTGATCGCGTTCTTCTAAACGAACCAAATGGCGAGTGCCGTAAATTGGAACATTAAAATCATTTTCGATTGCTTTAAAATCACAATAAACCCAAAAATAACGGTTGTGTATAAAAATTGTATTGCGTTTGCGAAGCTCCTCTTGGACCTCCGGTTTTACAATATCTGCAAACTTATCCACCAACAGAATTTCATCAATACATCCGCGTTCGTGTCCGTCCTCCCCTTTGCGGGTTTTATAATATTTCGCATAAGTATTCTCGCGTCCACGTTGGCAAACCGCCAAAGTTTTAAATCCAAGTGCTTTCGCGCCGGCGCAGACGTCTAGCGCGGAGTGCCCACCTAGTACTCCTATTGTAAGATCGTTTAAATCGTAGTTTTTAAGAGTTGTTTTGATAGAGTTTTTGTCCATTTTGAGAGATATTTGTGGTGGTATATTACACTGACTTTGCGATTAAGGTAATAAAAAAGCCCCACTTTCGCAGGGCTCTTATATGACTTGTGATTATTTTTCTTGATACCAAGCGCTAAATGCGTTATCCACCATTACTGCAGATTCACCTCTTGTGAGCATGTTGTCTGGACGGAATGTTCCGTCTGTATAGCCTTCAACTACATCGTAGTCTGTTGCAGAACGTACTGTCGAAGCAAACCAGTCGCTGTTGTCCACGTCTGTAAATCTTGTAGATGTTTGGTCTGTTTCTATACCTGCTAGACGAACTAAAATCGTTAATGCTTCAACACGCGAGATATCTCCATCTGAGTAATAATAAGAGTCCCCATCAATCACATCCAATTGGTATGCTGATGATACATATTTATATTCCCAATCGCTTTCATCAACATCTGCAAATGGAACATCAAATGTTGCATATTTATCAACATTTACGTCTGCATTTACAAGTGCCATTTTTAGGAATTCACCACGTGTAACACTGTGGTTAACCATGAATACATTGCTTTCTCCGTCTACAATTCCACGACAATAAAGATTGTTTACTGCTGTTTGAGCCCAATGGAAATCTGTGTCTACAAAAGGATCACTACAACCTGTTGTTTGATTCAATTCAACGCTTAGGTTTTGCATATCTGTGTCTACATCGGTAGCTTGTACTCCAACTTGCATGTAGCCATCCACAGTCACCATTATTGTATAGTCGTCGTTTGTTGTTTCTGTTTGAAGAGCTAAGTTGTAAGTATTTGAATCTTCTTGATCAAAAGCATAAATCTTAGTATCTATTGGATTTGAAACGCTAAAGTTTGATTTTGATAAATTCGTAAGTGTTTGTCCTTTGTTCGTTTCTACACTTACAGAAACATTATATACAAGTGCGGAGATTTGTTCGATTTCTACTCCTTCATCAACTTCTTGCTCTAAACTTGCACGAATCCAGTATTCTGATTTTTCGTTATAAGATGATTTTTCCCAAGCGCTTGGAGTGTCAAAAGAAATGCTGTGAGTACCAAGCTTTTTAAAGTTGTCTACAGTGTCTTCGTCGAGTGACAAAGTCCTCCAAGAGTCTCCGTCGTTATATTCCCAAGTGATTTGATCATCTTCGTCGTCTTCGTCATCTTCGTCATCTTCATCGTCTTCATCGTCTTCATTGCTTTCGTAGTTGATCGCGTCTTCAACGTCAAAATAAACTTCGGTGAATTTTTCATCCATTCCCATATATATATATTGGGAATCGTTGTTTTCTTCTCCGAATGCTTCAAAAGACTTGTTGTCGTTATTCTCAGATTCGCTTGTTACGTTGTCATCCGTATCTTCCCCTTCAATATATACGTAGTCCAAATCGGCATTTGCGCCAGAAAGAACATCGGTACTTGTTGATGATACTGCGAACGGTATCGTGTTTAGTACGAGTGCCGTAGACAATAGTGATAAAATTGCGAGCTTGAACTTTTTCATATGAATAAAGTTAATAAAAGGGGAGTACTGTACCCCCTAGTTGCTAACTTGTCAATAGTATTCCGCTATAATCTTTTTTAACCTAGTAAATCATCCAATTTACCCTGTTCAATGGCCTGTTTTATCTCCCTTGCAAGACGTCTACCTGTGGACATTGGCTCGTTGTAACGAAGCGCCGTATATGGAGAACCTTCTATGTATGGATTTGTACCGGCAACAATGCGCGCGGAGATTTCAAATACACGGAAGTTTAAGTTTGGATCCATAATTCCTTCAAGACAGAATGGACCAAAAAGCCCTTTTGGTGCGCCGGCAAGTCCACGTGAATGCTTAACCACACTTTCCCCTATTTCGAAAAACATTGGCAATAATGATTCCCTAACTACGATTGGGATATTGCCTGTAATTGTATAGCTGGTTCTTATATTTGTTTCGATTTGGTCTTTTGCCGCAATACGACCGATTGAATCTGCATTTGACTCGTAACGTTTATCAAAACTCATTATTTCTAGTTCATGATTTAATTCGGAATAAAAATAATGCACATACATAGGCACTCCGACTATATATTCTTGAATCGCATAGTCGTGTTCATTTGGAAATTCCTTAATGCGTTCATAAAATTCTTTTGGCGATTTTGCAATAAAGTAACCAAATCCTCCCTTTGCTCCGTGGAATTTAACTATTACAGGGCAATCGATTTCTTCCGGTGTTTTATAAACTTTTGGCAGATTGAGGCCGGCTTTTTTGAGCCATTCTCTTTCCATATTCCTATCGGATTCCCATTTTAAAATGCCACGACTTCCGTAATACATTGCGCGCATTTTTTGATCGATTTCATCCACTCCAACATAACTAACAAAAGAGCCGTGTGGAATCACTATGGCGTTCTCGGCAATCAATTGATCCTCTATGGAGAAATAATCTTTAAAAGATGGGATTTCTATGAGCTCATCTGCGACCGGAAAGGACTGAAAAACTTTTTTTATTTCCGGTGTGATTATTGCAATTGTTTTGAAGCCTTCGTCTTTTGCTCCTTTAAGTATTTGAAGGGCTGTATGGCTCCCTATTGTTGCAATTGCGTAATTTGAAATAGATGTGGACATTGTTTAATTGTTGTCACTGATTTTTGTGATTGTACACTCCGTACTTAGATTTTTCAAATTTAACTTGCACTTATATATTGACCAATGAGAGGCCAAGCACAAATAGTCCAAAAATTATTCTGTAAATACCGAATGCTTTAAGTGAATGCTTTTTTAAAAAATTCATTAAGAATGAAACTGCAAAAATGCTGGATAAAAAGCTTGCCAAGAATCCTGCTAGTAGAATCGGTGTCGGTAAAAGTTGAGCTGTATCTAAATCCACTGCTGTTAAAAACCCAGCTCCTGCAATTGCAATTGAGCCGAGTAAAAATGAAAATCTTGCTGATTCTTCACGAGTTATCCCAAGCATTGTGCCTGTAAAAATCGTTGAGCCACTGCGAGAGACTCCAGGTATAATCGCTACGGCTTGTGCGCAACCAATTAAAAATCCGCGTAAATAATTTATTTGGTTTTTTGTGTTTTTTTGTGGAATCAAAAATAATGCGCCTACGATAATCATAATTATTGCTACAGAAATTTGATTGCGGAAAATCGCATCGATTTGATCTTCAAAAAGTAGCCCTATAATAATTGCAGGCACTGAGGCCAAAATCAAAATTGGCCAGCGTTTAATTTGCCAAATGTCTTTCCAAAAGAATATTAAAATTGCGATTAGCGTACCCAGATGTAGCATTACATCAAAATCTTTTAATGACTCCACATCCAAATGCATAAAGGATTCGAGAATCACCAAATGCCCGGAGGATGAAATTGGCAAAAACTCCGTTATACCCTGTAAAAGTCCTAAGAGAATGGCGTAGAAAAAGGTCATGTTTAATGCCTAAAACTTCTAATTCCGGTAAAAACCATGGTCATTTTGAGTTCGTTTGCTTTTTTTATAACTTCTTCGTCGCGGATTGATCCGCCTGGTTGGATTACAGCATGAATCCCGGCTCCACTTGCCTCTTCAACTGCATCCGGAAATGGGAAGAATGCATCTGAGGCCATTACGGATCCCGGTACTCTTTCTCCACCTTTGCGTTTTGCAATGAGCACGCTATCCACCCTGGACATTTGCCCGGCACCTATACCGGTTGTTACGCAACCGCCCTTATCATGTTTTTTTGCAAAGATTACAGAGTTCGATTTTACGTGTTTTACAACTACGCGTGCAAAAAGCATTTCTTCAATTTCATCTGCGCTTGGCTTGCCATCCGTCATTACTTTTAAATCATCTTTTGTTACAACATATTCATCTGCAGTTTGTACCAAAAGTCCGCCAGAAACCGATCTTATATGACGTTGATTTGGATTTTTGCGGAGTTCTCCGGTCGCAAGCAATCGCACGTTTGGTTTTGTGGCCATAAGTTCTTTTGCTTTTTCATCAAAGTCGGTCGCAATAATAATTTCCACAAAAAGTTTTTTATCCAAAATATATTTGGCGATTTTTTCCGTGCACTCTCCATTTAGCGCAATCACGCAACCAAAAGCTGACATTGGATCCACCTCGTAAGCCAGCACAAATGCATCGTCTATGTTTTCTGCCGTTGCAACTCCACATGGATTTGTGTGTTTTATAACCGCACCAGCCGGTTTATCAAAATCTTTTACAAGTTCAAGCGCGCTGTCCGCATCAATTATGTTGTTATAAGAAAGCTCTTTCCCCTGCAAAACTTTTGCGTTTGTAACGTTTGGAAAATTATCTAGCGGGTCACGGAAAAACACCGCTTTTTGATGTGGGTTTTCTCCATAACGAAGTTTCATCACTTTTTCGTAATGCAAATCGAGCGGTTCGTTTTGGCCTTCCCCTCTTAAATAAGTTGCAATTGATCTGTCATATGCGCTTAATCTTTCAAAAACTTTTATGGCCATTTTTCTGCGAGTTTCTATTGTTGTTCCTCCAAATTCTTTAAGCTCATCAATCACTATCCCATAGTCTTTTACATCCGTAAGAGGCGCCACCCATTTAAAGTTTTTTGAACTGCTACGTAGCATGGCCGGGCCACCAATGTCGATTTGTTCGATTGCCTCATCTTCTTTCACTCCTTCGCGCGCAATTGTTTCTTCAAACGGATAGAGATTTATCACAACCATGTCTATTCCTTGTATATCGTGTTTGTTTGCAATTTCTTCATCCTCATTACGACGCATCAAAAGTCCTCCGTGTATTTTTGGATGTAGTGTCTTAATTCTGCCTCCCATCATCTCAGGAAAACCCGTGTAATCAGATACCTCCGTAACTTCCAGCCCTGCATCTCTAAGTGCTTTTGCGGTACCGCCGGTTGAAAGTATAGTTGCTCCACACTCCAAAATAGCCTTGGCCAGTGGAATTAAGTTCGTTTTATCAGACACGCTTATTAGTGCGCGCTTAACCTTGCAAATATGTTGTCCATCAGATTCCATATACTTATACATGGTTAAATTTTGGCAAACCTTGTGGAGCTTAGCGGTAGAATGCCAAAAATGCAATGGGTCACGGCAAATCTAGCCCACCCTTACTCCATGGATTACAACGAAGAATGCGCCAAAAGCCTTTTAGTCCACCGATTATTAAGCCGTTTTTTTTGATGGCCAGCCTCGTATACATTGAACAAGATGGCGTATAACGACAAAATCCCCCTGGAAATTTATGACTAAGCCAAGAATGATCCGGAGATAATGTTTTTTGATAAATTACAACCACAATATCTGCAATAATCGCCGGCCATTTTAGTGGATTTACCATACTCCCATTAGGCTTGGATTGATTTTCGTCCCGTTGTACATAAGTTCAAAATGCAGATGTATCCCTGTAGCACCGTATACACGCCCGGTATTGCCCATTTTTCCTATTACCTGCCCCTGCTCAACGTAATCGCCCTCGCTAACATATAAGACTTCCATGTGCGCATACAAAGTCACATAACCATTTCCGTGATCGATTTGCACATGATTGCCATAACCACCCCCCCAGGTCCCGGATGAGGCTTCGATTATCGTTCCGGAGGCACCTGCTAGGATCGGTGGTTTGCTACGATCTGCTATATCATACGCATAATGCCCGGAATGATAGCCTTGGGTGATCCCTCCAACTGTTGGGCGTATCCAGCCTTCTGCGCTCGGCGTGATATTGTATTGTGTAACACTTGGAGCACTATATGAGGAACCTGCGTATGAAGGTGCACTTGCTATATAAATCACTTCGGGACGTCCATCTACCACAAAAATCTCTTCTCCGGCGCTAAGATCGCCATCTTCCACGAGGCCATTAAATTCCTTTGTTTTATCTGCGTCACCTTTGTATTTGCTTATCAAAGAGGCGATTGTTGCTCCGGACTCAACTTTTACATAAATTCCATCTTTTGGTGGGATTTTAAGCGTTTGACCGACCTTTAAATAATCGCCACTTCCAATGCCCGTGTTGGCATATTTTATTGTGGAGGTTTTAACTCCGTAACGGTAGGCGATCATAGACAAAGTCTCACCTTCGGCAACGGCATGCTCCACAATTTCCGCGCGGTTTTGATCATAAATTGCATCACCCTCAAGTGGCATATTTTTAATCAAATAACCTTCATCGTTAGAAACATAAGTGTCCGATATTTCCAGTGAAAGATATTCTGACCCAACCATTCCTCCTCCGGCACTGGCAGAAACATTCATTGAAGTTAAAACCAAAAAACCTATGCTCCACATTATTAGCCTTGTATATAAAATTTTGGGCGCCTGCAACTGATCCAAAGGGTGTACGAATTCAGACCAGCATTTGCCGGAAGAACCGAGCCAATAAAATAGCGTCTGGAGTCCCCTTTTTGAGTGGAACCAAATGCGTCCTAACCAAGTATGGTATTGACCCTCAAAGAGTTTCTCATGACGCTCTTTTTGGACCTCTACATTTACTTTGCTCATCTTGTGAAGTTTTGCATATTTGAGTAGTTGGGTCAAGTAAGGTAGCATAGTGGCATGACACATATTCATCTGTTAAGTGACGAATTAATTAGCCAAATTGCGGCGGGCGAAGTTATAGAAAGGCCAGCTTCTGCGGTTAAAGAACTTGTTGAAAATAGCATTGACGCGGAGGCTGGTTTTATTGCGATTGAGCTTAACGCCGGGGGACTTCAAAAAATACGTATTTCTGACGATGGGGTTGGGATGGATCCAGAGAATGCGAAAATGGCGTTTTTGAGGCATGCAACAAGTAAAATCGAGAAGCTTGAGGATCTGTTTTCTATAAAAAGTTTGGGATTTAGGGGTGAAGCACTTGCAAGTATCGCTAGTATTTCCAGAGTAACAATGAAGACCAGAGCGCAATCGGACGCAACCGGGACTTTGCTGGTCATAGATGGTAATAGACAAGAAGTGCTTGAAGAAACTGCGTGTAGTTGTGGCACCGACATAACCGTAACAAATCTTTTTCAACACACGCCGGTTCGCAAAAAATATATGAAATCGGAGGCGACTGAATATGGGCACTGCTTTGACTTGATTTGCCAAATTGCGCTTGCGCATAGTGCTGTTAGTTTTAGGCTTTCAAAAGATGGTGAGGAGGTTTTTTTGTTGCCAAAAAATCAAGACTTGCGTGAGAGGATCAGATCAATCTATGGCGGTAGTATTGCGGACGCTTTGGTGCCAATTTTTTACAATCAATCCAATCTTAAAATCACTGGTTTTGTTGGCAGACCGGAACTCGCGCGCAGTACAAAAAAATATCAATTTTTGTTTGTGAATGGCCGTGCAATCGAGAGCCGTTTTGTGAGCCGTGCCGTAATGGAGGCTTTTCATTCGCTACTAATGCATGAGAAATACCCTTGGTATGCGATTAACATTGAAATTGATCCGGAATTTTTGGATGTGAATGTGCATCCGCGCAAAATGGAAGTAAAGTTTTTAAACAATCAGGAAGTTTATAATTCGATTTTTGGAGCGGTTCATCATGCTTTGAGTAATATGAATTTGTCGCCTGTTAATGGCAGGATTGCCATGCCAAATAGAACGATAGATTTTGATTTTAAGAGTTTTGTTTTGGTAGAACAAAATGGGCCTATGGCTTCCCATGATGTACACGAAAATCGAACTGTTTTTTCTATAAAAGGCGTTGCGCTCCGGCCAATCGCACAGATTGCGAATTCTTACATTATTGCCGAAAGCGAGGAGGGTCTTGCAATTATAGACCAGCATGCCGGACATGAAAGGGTGCGGTATGAAAAACTTATTCAGTCAATTGATTTGGTCCCAGCAAAACAGCCACTACTCACTCCGTTACAGATTGATTTGGGTGCGGATGGAGTAAGAATTATGCAAAAATATGGCAAGGATTTTGAAAGTTTGGGTTATGAAATTGATTATTTTGGCGGATCGACTTTCTTTATACGCGCAGTTCCACTTGAACTTTTAAAACGAGATCCGGAGAAATTATTTTTGGAAGTTTTGTCCGATTTGTCGGAGGAGCTTAAAAATCATTCTATTAAAAATGTGCGCGAGGCAATCGCCAAAATGACCGCATGCAAAGGTGCTATAAAATTTGGCGATGCGCTCACAATGCAAGAAATGCAGGCTTTACTTTTAGAGATGGAAAAAACTGCCAACAGCACTCATTGTCCACATGGTCGCCCTGCAATTGTCACTTTAACTTTTGATAAGTTAGAGGAACTTTTTAAGAGAAAGAATTTTTGATGTAGGAGATGAGCAAAGCTTTGGCTACCAAGAGAAGCCTTCCTCACCACAGATCCCAAAAATTTCTAACAAATAATTGCGATTTTCTTCACCTATCACTGGATCCAAAACATCGTAAACGAAATGATAATATGGACTGATAGTATCTGTTAACGTCCCGTTTTGAAACATTTCCAGACGGTCTGCTATAGCTAGTAGTGCACTTCTACCATATATTTCATCAATTAATTCGACCAGACACATTGAACTATCATAATCTATGTCGTCCGCCAAAAGAGTTGCGTATTCAGTCCATTCTCCATTTTCGTCTGTGTAGCCATCTTCATAACATTCTAATAATGCTGAGTTTGATCCAGATTGGTGTAATTTTTGAGAATATTGAGCAAATCCTTCTGTAGCCCAAGCGGTAGGAGCTTCGTAAAATAATGTATGTGTGAACTCATGAGAATTTGAACATGAACTAGGGCTTGAAGCATACAAAGAACCCTCTGGATCATTTGTTAATACGTCTTCTAGGTCACCATCCAAATTGGATTTGATTCGAGAGGAAAATATCTGCCCATGACTGGAAAAATTTTGTGGCACATCTGCTTCGTTAATATAACGCTTCGCCAGCACCTTTTCAGATGGGTAGGTATGATCAAAAGTTGTTGGAATCAAGGCTAAACAATATGTTAGATCTTTTGCGTGGGCAATTCCGAGTTCTTCATAACCCTCAGGTATTAATACGATTACGTCATCCGATTCAATCGCCATTACTGTCCCTTGTAGTTCTAAGTATTTGCTGTCATCTTCGCCTTCCAATAAAGCCTCTTCTCTGTTCTCATCAAACCATTCTAAACCTTGCTCTACATTCGTTGTCTCATAAATAATAAATCCATCTTTAAATCCGGCTGTTGCCGTCATGCAATTATCAGTTTCATTTGATTCCTCAACCAGATTTGATGCATCTATGCAGGCCTCTACCGTATATATCCCATCTAAGACGTCGGTATAAATCGTAGATTGGCCCGTTATGGATCTAAAGCTTTGATCAGCAAGTGTCGACCAATTATAGGTTTTTCTCAAAGTGCCATCAAAATAAATGGCCGTTGTGCCTCCTTTCTCTGTGACTATTTTTGCGCTCGCATTTTTCTGTGTGATTTGTAGTTGTCCTGTTCCACTAACCGAAATGTCTGTGATTTTCAAATTAGGCTTAGTGTCTGTATCTATTGTTGTAAAGTTGATAGGCATACTAAAGCGCCCCTGTAGAACATTACCTGAATGAGCAACCGCACCAAAAATCACAATTAGTATGACGGTAATTGCCAAGAGATAATTTTTATATTTTATTTTCAAAATGGTTGGTTTATTTGTTGAAATGTAAATGTGCCTTTAGGCCAAAAATTACTGATACAAAAGCTTAAAACTTATGTCGTTTTCTAGTGCGCCTGTGATTGTGTAGTCACTGCCAAATTCTTGCGTGGTTGCGAGCGGATCCTCAGAGAGTAATGTGCCACCCTGTGCTGTTACGGTCTTTTTAAAAGTTGTGGATTGTAATCCCGGCTGTTTGAACATAGAGAAATCGTACTCCTTAAAATCGCCAAAAAATTCAAATGGAAGGGCAAATTGTATTGCGATTTCTTTGGCTTCGCCGGGGCTTAAAACTTGTTCAAAATAGTAATAAGAAACGTCTTGGTCTTTATCGTAAAAATATTGTATATCATCGCGATAAATGCCGGTTGTACCAATAATACGACTGCCTTCCGGTACATAAAATCTGATCCCTGTTTTGTTTTGTGCGTTCCCGAGTATGCCTTCAAGCCCAGTATTCCATTCGGAAAATCCGTAAGAATAAAGCATCTCTTTTAGAGATTTCAATGTGTCTTCCGTAAATGTGTGTGTGCGTGTGAGCGTGATTGTTGCGACTTCGGATCCGTCATCCAGAATTTGCGTGTTGTGTAGAATATTTGTGTTTATATAATGGTCCGTTTTGTTAGCGCCAATGTTTGTAAAAAGTGGCATAAAAAAGTCTCCGGTTGCTTCGCCGAGTTTTGGAATTTCGCCATCAAAATCAAATGATTCAAGAAGCGTCTGTACGCCTGCATCTTTGTGATAAAAAAGTATTTGTTTGTTGTTTGCTTGTGCAAAAAATACCGCACCAAGTTTTTGCAATGCATCTCCATCTTTTGCTTTTTCCAAAAAGGCATTTAATGCTTCTTTTAAGATTGTTTTTGGGTCCGACTTATTCACTTTTGCTTCAACAAGCGTTGTTATAACGGCAGAAAAAGATTCGCCGGTTAAGTCCTTTTGCAATGAATCAATTTTGACTCCACCTACTGCATTCAAAAATTCTTTTGCAACGGATAAATTTACGGCTATGACTCCATCCACTCCGGGACCTCCTTCTTGTTCCAAAAACCACATGGCATTTTTAGCTGAAGTTGGAAAATCCGGCGACGTATTGCTATCCCTAAGTCTCCACTCCGACGTCAGATTTTCAAGTTCATGGACCGGCACTTCTAAATCTTCAAAATATCTATTATCAAATTCATAAACATCGTGGAAATCAAAAGCTGTAAGGCGCCCATCATTTATTTCTACAATCGCAAAACTGCCTATAAATCCACCTCCGAGGCGCATCTCATCATTGTTTTGCAGAAGTACCAAATAATGCTGAGGGTACTTGTTCCCAAGTGCTGTTAAAAGTGGCTCTTTTGAAGCAATATAAATATTCATAATACTTGCGAGTGCACCAATTTTTTCTTTGAATGCTTCGAACTGGTCTTGATAACCGGTTTTAGACAAATCAACCCCGTCCAAAAGTGCTATTATTTGATTGATTTTTGTACTTGCCGGTTCTATCTCCTGCTCGGAAATCGACTTAAAATATTCTGTTAACGAGCCCTCTTGCGGAAAAGACTCTATGGCTAGTTTTGCCCTGCCTAAATGTGTTCCAACCTCAGTCATTAGCGAGCCCGCTTCAATTAATTTTTTTAGACTTTGAACTTCTTTTGGTTCCGTTAGCCATGGCGAATTTGAATTAAGCAGAAATGAACCTTTTTCTTTTGCTTCATTAAAAAGTTTTTGTGCGTCGTCAAAGAGCGTCAAATCGATTGCATTCCCATTTGATACAAATGATTCGCCCGCGTTTTGCAAAGAAACGAAACCTTCCCCTGCGAGTGCTAGCGCTTCTTTACCTTCTTGTTTTCCCAAAAATACAATTTGGCCAAGGTTTAGAACCAGCAAAATTGCGAGTGCAGAAATGAGCATTGGGATTCGCCCTAGTCCGTTTTTAAAAATTCTATGTGAACCAACAATTTGTATCCTGCCCGGGGTTTTATTTTGCGATTTTATTTCTTCTTTTAAGTCCACCGATGCGGTGCTGTGCGCTTCTTGATGTTTCTTTGAATCAACCGACTTCAAATTGAGCACATATTTAGATGCTTTGTGTGTGTCTTCTTTCTTTGGCGTTTCCGGGCCTATGTCCAGATTAATCATTATTTATAGTTATGGCTTTTGCAGCGTTATTGTTGTGCGAGCGAATATTCCGTCATCAAAGAATTTTTGCGTAGATACAATGTTTTGACACTTGGAAGCGAGTGCATAAAGTATATCGCTTTCTTCGAGAAGTTGACAATGGATATCGACATTTTCCGGCACGTCTATGGACAGGCTGTCCACTTGTGCGATTTTCGTTTTATCGATTGCAAAGAAAGTTTCTATATAAATTTGGTTTTGGTCTGCCTTTATGCTTGCACCAAAATATGGTGAGAGTTCCATAAGTTTTTGCAGGCAATCTGGGAAAATCGACTTAAAAAAATTGCTGTTCCCGTATACGAATCCGTCTTCAAAATGTGGCAAGCGTGAGCGAACATTTGTGTAAGCGTCGGTTTGTTCGATAGTCTGCGTTGTCTCATTTCCAGAAAATGTGCTTGGCTCATACGTGGATGTATATACAAAATCTTGTTGTGGAATATATAAAGTTTGTGGGTTTACCACTATAAAACCCTCCGTTTCTTGAGGAAGAATTTCTGCTAAATTTGGAAGCGCGTGAAGGCGCAGTGAGATTGCTTGCATGGCTAGGACTGCGATTAAACTGACCGAGGCGAGGAGTGAAATATCTAATAGTTTTTGTGGCATTTTGTGAGTATTTTGGTGATGCGGTTGGGTCTTGCGTGGCTTGAGATATGTTGTGCAGTTCACCGCGCGCGGTAAGCGAATCAATAAATGGCGTTTTTGTAAAGCCTTGACGTATTGAAATATATTTCGCTATTCACTCTCGAGAGTGAATGCTTCAACAGATTGCTATTTTGTAAAGTGATTGTATCTTAAACTCCAGGGTTTTTCCATAAAAAGAGTCCATATTTTGACCTGTGAACAGGTGCGTGTTAGAATCCGCCTGCTTAAAATTTTTTATGACTGCTTCCGAACTAAGAAAAAAATATCTCGATTTCTTCGCAAAAAAACATGGACACACCACTATTTTGGGGTCCAGTTTAATACCGGAAAATGATCCAACTGTGCTTTTTACAACTGCCGGAATGCATCCTCTCGTACCTTATTTGCTGGGTGAATCGCACCCCGAGGGCAAGCGCCTTGTCGACGTGCAAAAATGTGTGCGTACGGATGATATTGATGAGGTTGGAGATGGTACGCATTGTACTTTTTTTGAAATGCTTGGAAACTGGTCGCTTGGCGATTATTTTAAGGCTGAAGCCATCCAAATGTGGTACGAGCTTTTGACAAAAGAACTTGGGATTGATCCAACGCGACTTCATGTGACTTGTTTTGAGGGCGATGAAAATTGTCCGCGTGATTTGGAGGCAGCTGGCGAATGGGAAAAGTATGGATTCCAAGTGGCAAACGAAAAAAATGTAGGCGAAAAACAATTGATTTTCTTTTACGAAAAGAAGAAAAACTGGTGGGGACCTGCGGGACAAACGGGGCCATGTGGTCCAGATACCGAGATATTTTTTGATATGTGCCCGGAAGCGCCTTCACACGAACATAAACCGGGAGCCGGCGCGGAAAAAATCAATAAATATGTGTTAAAAGACGAAAGTTTGAGGTGCCATCCAAATTGTGAATGCGGTCGTTACACGGAAATTGGGAACAATGTGTTTATGCAATACAACAAAACCGCGGAAGGTACTTTTGAGCCTCTTAAACAACAAAATGTCGACACGGGAATGGGGCTTGAGAGGATGACTGCTATTTTACAGGGCAAGCCCAGCCATTATGAAACTGAACTTTTTGCACCTGTTATGCGTGAAATTGAGACGATGTCTAGCTCTTACAATTTGGTTAGCGCAAGAATTGTGGCCGATCATATCCGTTCCGCTGTGTTTATTTTGGGTGATGAGCGTGGCGTGACGCCATCAAATGGTGAGCAAGGATATATTCTGCGAAGATTGATTCGCAGGGCGATTAGACATGCGCATAAACTTGGGATTAAGGAAGGATTTTGCATAAAATTTGCCAAGAAATTTATTGAGATTTATGGCGATTTTTATAAAGAACTTGTAAAAAATTCAGAAAAAATATTATCCGAATTAAAAAAAGAGGAAGAACAATTCCAAATAACTTTAGAAAATGGGGAGGCGGAAATTGAAAAAGATATTTTAAAAGTTAAAGAGTCTTTTGAAATTTTAGAGAGTGAGAATAAAGTTCACAGATTGGAAATGGCGCTTAATGCCATAACTCAAATAGTGCAGGAACCGCACATGATTCCTGTGTTGCAACAAGGGCTCGGATCGGCACTTAGAAAATTGCGCAATGAGTTTAAAGCGGATGCTTCAAATATGATTTTGGACGATTTGGTCCTGGAAGACGTTAAAAAAATAGCTGGAGCATTAAAAGATAGCTTTGTTTTAAGTGGCAAACGAGCTTTTTATTATTTTGAAAGTTTTGGATTTCCAATAGAGATGACTACGGAAATTTTGCAAGAAAAAGGAGTGATTGTTAGTGCAATTGAATTCGATAAAGCGTTCAAAGCCCATCAAGAAAAATCACGTGCCGGGTCAAATCAAAAATTTGCCGGAGGTCTTGCAGACCACAGTGATGAGGTTAAAAAATTACATACCGCAACTCATTTGATGCTTGAGGCTTTAAGAAGGGTGCTTGGCAAACATGTTGAGCAAAAAGGTTCAAATATAACCGGCGAAAGATTGCGTTTTGATTTTAATAATCCGGATAAACTCACGCCTGAACAAATACAGCAGGTGGAAGATTTAGTGAATGAAGCAATCCATGCAGATTACAAAATTCATTGTGAAGAGATGACTGTTGAGGATGCTCGCAAATCGAATGCAACCGGAGTTTTTGTGGATAAATACGAAAATGAACTTGCCGGTAAAGTTAAGGTTTATTTTATGGGAGATTATTCAAAAGAAATTTGTGGAGGGCCACATGCCGACCATACCGGCGAACTTGGGCATTTTAAAATCTTAAAAGAAGAATCTTCTTCCGCGGGGATAAGACGAATTAAAGCTGTGCTTGAACAGGAGGATTAACGGCTACTGTTTCATCAACAGTGATCGTTTTTTTACTGTTTCTATAGGCAAAGAACCCGGCTCCACCAAGTAAAATTATCGTAATAAAAGTGTGTAAATATGCACGACTTTTTGCATCTTTGTTTAGTGTGATATTTTGCTCTGCGATTAGTACTGCGTTTGTTGCGTTTGGAAGTTCGCCGGCCTCGCTATAAGTTTTTGCGATTGCGTAATATTCGTCCGATTTTGTCTTTGCATCCCCTGCTACAAAAAAATTATATGATGCCAATACAAATGGAATTATCGCGATAACAAGAACTACTTTAATTAAAAGCTTCCACGGGATAACCATTTCCCTTTTTGTAATTGGCTGTGGCTCAAGAGGAATGTTTGGGATTTGGCTCTCCATTTAAATAAAAGTTATTATATGCGGTTACTTTAACAGAAACGATTTTACCAACCAAGTTTTTAGACGATTCGAACTGAATTTCTTTAAATTCAGGCGTACGGCCCGTACACGTTTTGCCCTTTTGTTCACTCACTAAGACCTTCACATTTTTACCAAGAAAAAATGCGTGTTTTTTGTTGGCTGTTTTTTTTAATAAGTCATTTAGCCTATGCCATCTTTTTGCTTTTATTTTCGCTGGGATATCGTCTTTTAGATTTGCGTAAGAATATGTTCCTTTGCGTGGTGAATAGCGTGATAAATAGCACATATCCCATTCCATTTCCTCATAAGTTTTATAAGTGTTTTCAAATTCCTCATCCGTTTCCCCACAAAAACCCACAATAATATCCGTGCTTATTGCACAACCCGGGATTGCCTTTCTTAATGCGTTCATGATTTCTTTGTATTCTTCTGCCGTGTAATTTCTATTCATGCGTCTAAGAACGGCATTATCGCCAGATTGCACCGGCATGTGGATATAAGGACAAAGAGTCTTTAGATTCGCGAGAGTCTCTATGAGTTCTTTGCTAAAATCACGCGGGTGTGGAGATGTAAAGCGAAGGCGTTTTAAACCTTTTACAGATAGGCTATCCACTTTTTTAAGTAATTCGGCGAAGGGACTTGCCCCATATTTTGCAAAATTTCCGGAGGTCTTGTCTTTAAAACTCAGACCATAGGAATTTACGGTTTGCCCCACTAAAGTTATTTCCACAGCTCCTTCCTCAACATGAGTTTTACACTCTTCAAAAACTTCATCAAAATCGCGACTTTTTTCGCGTCCACGGGCGTAAGGGACTATGCAGTAAGTACAAAATTTATCGCAACCGGTCATTATTGGTACAAATACAGAAAACTTTGTCTCTTTCTTCGGTGTGATGTGAAAATACTGTTCCAATCCATCTTCTGTGAATGGTTTTTTTTGAAGTAGACTTGGCAAGCCGGACAAATCTTCGATTCTAAGTGCAATATCTATTTCCGGCATTCTTTCCAAGACTTTGTCCTTTTTTTTGTCTTTTTGTGTTGAGGTTTTGCGGATCATGCACCCGGTTACAATTATCACCAATTTTTTATTTTTCTTGCGTAGTGCACTCAAGGTTTTTCTTAGCCCAAGTACTTTGTCTTCCGCCTTTTGCTTTACACTACAAGTGTTAAAAACCAAAATGTCCGCGTCTTCTTGATCGTTGGCTTTTTTGTAATCTAAATACTCAAGCACGCTCGCTATGCGCTCCGAGTCCGAGTAGTTCATCTGGCAACCGAGTGTGTGTATAAAATACTTCACGCTTGAGCTTGAAAACCGAATATAGCGGAGGCCACAGTGTAAGGAAACTTTATTTTTAATTCATTAAAGCCGGAGACTGCCAAATCTATTTCATTTTTTTCTTTTTCTATCAATTTTGTTAAATCCAAAATATCTTTTTTTGCTTCCAAAACATTTACGTCTTTGATGTCTACCGTGTTAACAAAATCCAAAATTTCCTTTTCGAATTCCATCTCTTTTTCAAGGCTATCACTCGCATGGAAAATTGCCCTTTGCTCTACGATTTTTCTCCATATGTCTGTTGGCTCTAAAGTTGCACGCATGCTTTCCAGCAAATATGGAACAGTGTCCCTACGTTTGTTCAAATCTTTTTGCAAAATCCCGCGCAAATGGCCTATGTTTCTTTCAGAATTAAGGAGTTCGTGTCTCAGCCAAAGTAGAGCTATAAAAGCCAGAACCAATACCGCAATTAGAATGAGAATTATATCAGAAATCATGCTGATGGTTTGTTAGTTTTTTCGGTACGTAGGTCAAGAATATTTCTTGCATTTTCATATGGATGATCAACGTGCTTCATGGTAAAAAAAACATCCTTGGAGGAGGTCTTTATCTCTAAAACCCCGTAATGGAAAATACTTGCAAGAAGTCCATTTTCTATACCTTTTACGTCCTGCACGTCTTCAACCGCGGTTTCTGAGATTTGCCTATGAAAAAGGTCGATTTGTTCGTGTGAGATTATGCGTTTATCCGTAATTATTATTATATCCAGCTCTTCATTGAGCCATTTAATGTAGATGATCAACAGCATAAAAAGTGTGTATAGAATGCCAAAAAGAGCAAAAGCCCAAAAATAATTCGCCTCTGCGTTCAGCCAAATTAAGTCTCCGGCAAGTATGCCCACTAAAAATGGAATTATCCCAATCAAAAGTAGAATTGATCCTATTTTAAAATCCATTATCCAATGTTTTCTAATCAGGAGTTTTACCACTTCACCGGTTTTTTGGCCCGGGAAATGTTTTTTTGAATAATCTATTTGCATGGTCTTAAAGCTTTTAAGAATGTTTTTGCGGTTTTCTTCCAAGTAAATTTATTCGCCACTTTTTTCTGCATAGATATCATCTCCTTTCTCTTTTGCGGGTCCGTCAACATTTTGAGTTTAGCAGAAAATGGATCTTTTGCAGATAGATCAAAAAATAAGGCTGAAGATTCTGATATTTCACGATTTATTGGAATGTTCGGCACAATTGCCGGTAGGCCAACGCTCATCGCTTGCAGTAAAGGTATGTTGAACCCCTCTTGGTCGGAATAATGCACAAATGCAAAACCGGATGCGAGCGTGTTATAAACTTTTTCATCTGAAATTGAGCCTAAATTTATAATACCTTCCGCCTCCGGCAAAGTTGGATAATATTTTGATTTATGATGTGGAGCCCCAATCAAAACCAGATTTAAAAACGGAAGATGTTTTTTTGCTTTTTCAAATGCGTGGATTAGACCTTGCACATTTTTGCGAATATCGTAACCTCCCAAATAAATAAGTGCGTTATTATATTTTGGATTTTTTATGATTTTTTTTGGCAATTCCGGAACAGCATTTTTTAAAATTGTTGCTGAGGGGATTCCAAGCAAATCATGCGTGGTTTTTGACACCGTAAAAATGTGGTCAACATACACAAGACTTCTGCGTGCTTCTTTGTGATAAAAAGTCTTAATTTTTCCGCCAAAGTAACGTTTATCTTTCCACAAAATAAGATCGTGCACAGTCATTGCGCGCAAATGCAAAGATGTTTTTGGAAGTGGAGACGGGTATGGATAATATTCCCAATCCAAATCCTTATTTGCAAAGAAAGCTGGCACTTGAATGCGCTCCCAGTACCATTTTTTTAGGCCTTCAAATATAAGCCATTTTTTGACCTTTATTTGCTTTGGCGTAACGATTAAAAGCTCTGTGTGTTCTTTTTTGAGTGCATCCAAAAGGCCAATACAATGTTGCCCTATACCTGTGTAGGGTTTGTCCAGGAACCAGCCTTGGAATCCGATTTTCATACGTATGAAAGTAAAATTAATGCAACTTTTTGAGTGACTCCGTCTCCCAAAATTTTATTTGAACGTGCCGGCAATAAAAGTAGTTGATTGAGAGGGTCTTTGTCCTCATCAGCTATCATAAAAAGTGAGCTTTCTTCCGCCATTATTTGAGCATTTGCCATTTGGTCGCCACGGCTTGCATGTGTACCAAGTGGGTATAAAAGTGCAGGAATTTGCAGGGCATTTAGCTCCGCAATTGTATTTGCTCCCGCGCGAGTGAGTGCAAGATTTGTGATTGCGTATAAATCCCTCATTCCGTCTTCAACGTATGGAAATTCCACATAATGTTTTTCCTTTTTTACACTACCTTTTCCGGTACCACTTAAATGAATTATATCAAAATCGCGCGTTAAATTTTCTTTTTCTTTTTGCACCAAAATATTTAATTGCTGAGCTCCGCTACTTCCTCCCATAACAAGAAGTACAGGTCTTTTGCCGTCAAACCCTGTCATTTTAATCCCACGTGCGCGCTTGCCTTCAAACAAAGAAAGCCTGATTGGATTACCAACCACTTCAATTTTTTTGCGGTATGCGTAGAGATCTGCTTCCGCGGTTTCAAAAGCCAGCAAAATCTTTTTTGCAAACGGTGCGCTTAATTTTGTAGCAAGCCCCGGAATTGAATCGGAATCGTGAATTACAACAGGTATTTTGTGTAGCCATCCTGCAATTACAACTGGCAAGCCAACAAATCCACCCTTACTAAAAATCACTTTTGGTTTTATATCCCAAAGGACCCAAAAAGCCTGAATTATTCCCCATGGAATTCTTAGCAAATCAAAAAGATTTTGCACGTCAAAATATCGTCTAAATTTACCGGTGCTTATTCCAACATATTTTATGCCGGCATTTTTTACAAGAGTCTTTTCTATTCCGTTATATGACCCTATGTAAAAAATCTTTGCACTTTTATTAAATGCGTTGATAGCGTCCGCTATAGCGAGAGCCGGTATCACGTGACCTGCTGTCCCTCCGCCCGTTAGAAGAATATTCATAATGCGTTGTGTTTTGTGAGATGTTTAGCAGTATCCCTATTGCGAACAATGTCATTACCATTGAGGACCCTCCATAACTCATAAATGGGAGCGTAACCCCTGTGATTGGAAATAGCGCGGTATTTACCATGATATTAACAAATGCCTGCACCGAAATCCATGCGCTTATACCCCCGGCAACCAGCATGGAAAATTTATTTGGCGCGTGCGAGGCGATTTTAAATCCATGGAAAGCAATCGTGGCATAAAGCAAAACTATTATGGCCATGCGCAAAAATCCAAGTTCTTCCGAGGATGCCGCAAATACAAAATCATCCACCGCTTGTGGCAAATAAAATTGTTTTTGTATGCCTTGAGTTAGTCCCTTCCCCCAAAATCCTCCGCTACCTATGGATATATTTGCCTGGCGAGTTTGCCAACATGCCGGGTCCGTACTGCAATCTTCCGGTGGGCTTATAAAATTAACAACTCTTTCCCGTGAGTGCCCAGATACGCCCAAAATAATACTAGATGCCATCACTACAAAAATAGCTCCAACTGCAAAATGTTTTAAGCTGGCTCCCGATAAAAAATAAATTGTCACCGCAATCGCAGAAACCACCATGGCTGATCCAATATCCGGTTGAAAAACAATTGGACCAACAATTAAGCCTGCTATTATTGCGAATTTTAAGAATCCTTCTTGCCAAAGTTGCAGTTTTTCGTAAGAAATTTTCTCGGACAAAAAATAACTCAAATAAAAAATAAGCCCAAGTTTTGCGATTTCCGATGGCTGTATTGAATCCACAAACGGTAGTGCAGGCAGATTGATCCAACTTTTTGCGAATGTGTTGTTTGCGTCTCCACCAAATAGTACGTAAATCAGTAACCCAACTCCAAAAACATAAAAAATCGGTGATAGAGTCTTCCATATTTTTGCCGGCATTTTCCAGCCAACCAGCATGGCAATAAGACCAATAAGTGCACGAATTAGATGTTTTTTGAGGATCAAATAGCAATCCACCGCCGTATCTGCGCAATCCGCATATTTTAAATCCGGCGCCGAAATGCGAATGGATTTTGGCACCCCAATCGACGTAATCATCACAATTCCAATAACTACGAGTGCAAGCACCGCAATCAAAAGTACCGTATCGTATTTTCTTTGCTTAAACATTGTTAGCCGGTTTTTGTGGCTACGCTAGTTTAGCGCAAAGAGTGGGGGCGAAGGAAGGGGCTTCTTGTTTCTTATTTTGCTTTTGCCAATCTTCTTATTTTTTCTATACGCTCAGCGGTCAATGTTATTTTCACGCTTTCTATGTCTTTACATAAGCAAATCAATTTTACCTTTGCATTGCCATCTGTGAGTGCTCTTGATTTTAACATTGCTATCCAACTATCAACGATAGAGTCGAGTTTCTTTTTATTGAAGCTACGGTCATTTACCATATTTACCATATTCCCCATCTTCCCTATGTTGACAATGTCTTCGCCTAAAATAAATTGTGCTAAAGCTATTAAAATTGGGTGATGTCCATCATCAGGTACTATTATATTTAATTCGGCATCAAATACGCCTCCGTCCATTAACACCAAATGTTCCATTCTAAATCTGGCTGGATTGTATGCCAATAGTCTTTGTAGGAACAAATCATCTCCCTCATTTGTGGCATTTACTATCCCTAGGGGGATATTTTTATAACCACCCCAATCGCCGTACTGGCCACTTACTACATACTGTTCCGGATATTCATCTTGTTCTGCGATTTTATCATGTCCTATTTCTTCTTTTTTTGGTACCCATTTCCAATCTGTTGCCGTTGAGTCTGTTAGTACTAAGAACACTCTTAAATTTGTATCTCTTGCTACTTGTACTAATTTCCGCCCACTATATTCTCCACTTTCGTTTGTTATGCCTTTAACCAATAATTGTGTTGGACTGTTTACGCTAAATGGCCATCCTTGTACCGGTTCACCTTTTGCATCAACTATTTTCACACCAAGTTCTATCCCCATCAATTCATCAGACAATCTCTCCTCACGGTTGATTTTTAATTCTGCTGAGTCTGGATAATTATTTGTCTTCATATTTAATTATTTTTTAGATTGTAATGTGTATAGTAATGCGTCAACTTTTTCTGGATCGATTCTCCTTAATGTTTGTTTAACTGTTTTGTAATCTCTCATGTTGTAATCTATATCCATCTTTGCTCCTTCTCTAAATGCTAAACGAATGTCTTCACTCATAACGCCTAATCTAAGTGCAATGAATGCAATAGCATACCAAGCCTCTGCGCTATAAAATTCTGGTTTGTTTTGTATTATTTTTGTTACAATTTCAACAAGTTGTAAACGTATGCCCTCTGGTATGTTGGTAAGCCATTTTTTGCTTAACACTAGTCCTGGACAATTTTCAAAACCAAATTGCATAATTTCTAGACATTTTTCTAAATCATGATCGTCTATTGCCTGTTTTAGATCCGAAGTAATCGATTCTAAATCTATACCAGCCCGTGCTCCTTCAGTTCCTCGAAGCATTTCAATAATTTTTGGCAATATTTTGCTGAATGCTGGTTCTAATTTTATTTCATTTAAAATTCCTTCGTCTCTTTCAATCAACTTAATAAGTATTTGTAATGCTTCTTCTTCGAAGCCTGTTAAAGCAAAACTTTTTGCTAACATAAATCTTGCTTCCATATTATAAGGGTCTTTTTCTAATACTTTTTTTAAACTTTCTTGAGCCTCCAACGGCTCTCCTCTTTTCAGTCTGATAGTGGCATATTTCAAGTATGCTTCGATTATCACGTCATCGGATTTTGCTAATCTTCCTGTATTTCTATATCTACTCAAGGCCCCCTCTTCATCCCCTAAAGCCTCTTGTGCTATGGCAGCGCCATATTGATTTACAACGATAGTTGGATCTTCTTTTATACCCTCTTCAAACAGCCTTAATGCTTCTTGATAATCACTTTCTATTTCCGCGACTTGTAGAAATGTCCATCCTTGTTTGCCACGTTGTACAGCAACGTTAGATAAGCTTCCCTCAGTCAGTTGTACTAACCTTTCCAAGTTTCTATTCCCTGCATTCAATGCCGTCTGTATCCCAACCCCTATACTTCTAATTGTTTGTTCTACTTTTCCCAGTTGCATCAAAATTTCGACTCTTGAAATCGCTATTTCTTGTGCTATTTCGGTAAGAGCCTCTCTTTGCATTGCAAAGCCTAAATCAAGTTTATCCCCAATCTCTGTTGCACTTTGCCTCATCACGTGCGTTGATTCGTCCCTAGAGCGCATGACCTCTCGTGCTATTTCAGCTTGTCCTACTTTTTGCATCGCAAAACCCGTCCCCAATACTTGTGCTACTTCAGAAAAACCTGCATCAAGTATATCGATAAGTTGCTTTGCTAATTCTCTTATGTCTATTAGTTGTCCACTACTTGCTACTAAAATTTCTACGACGTGCTGTAAACTCTCTAACATTTGTTCTCTTTGCATGCTTGATTCTTTACCTTGTGCAATTTGAGTTATCCCAATAGCACTGCTTATTGACGTTTGTTTCCTTAGTTCGGTTGTCATCTCTCCTCTTTGAATCTCCGCTCTTACTCCTTGTGCTTCTCTTCTGTCTCCCTGCTCAAGTAATTCCATCAAATTAAAATTTCTGTCTACTGCAGAGCCATCCATTCTGGACTGTCTTGTAGTCCTTTTGACGTCAAATGCCACTGCCTCTGGCACCAAATGATTATTCACAAGGTCCACTAAAAATTCTTGGCTTATTGGAATGTTTTTTGCCTTTTTGAAAATATTAAATACCGTAATGCAATTTTGTATAAATCGTGAAACCGCTTGATGCTTAAATCTTTCTTCTTCGTCGATCTGAGCAATCGCACCTAATGTTATTAGCGCTTCTTCTTGCATTGAGTCGCCTTTAATTAAATCGCTTGGGTGTAGGAATAATCTTTCAATTTTTCTTATCATTGCAAGCATATCTGTCGTTCTCATTTTTCCTGTTTTCCTTGCCTCTTCCGTGTCCCCGTAAATCACCCCACTGATATGGTTTCCCGCTTCTGGACTTCCAAGTTTACGATCGACAAAATCTTGGAGTTCGCGTCTGCCTTTTTCATTAAGTATCCCATTTTTATGAGCTGCTATTGCTTCGCACAGAATCTCTGGATTCAGCACTAAATCATCCATCTTTTCGATTCCTCTACTCGGCCCTTTTGCATCTTTACCCACATTACGCACGTCATCTCTGAGGCCATTTATCCCTGTAATAGTGTCTTTGCCAACGCCAATGACTGCATCTCTAACATCTTCCATTCTCCCGCCTAAACTATCCATTTTATTCCCCAAACCCGATAAGCCGTTGTTTGTTATCTCTGCTAATAATCTTGTTTCATCCAAAAGATGTCCAAATTGTCCACTAAGCGATCCTATTTGATTGCTTGTTGTGGCCAATAAATTTACTGCTTCCCTTGTTTGGAATTGATCTCTAGGCACAACATCCCTACCTCCGTGTATATCTTTTAATGCATTTGCCAAACTTCCTTGCACACGCATCAAGTCACTATGTCTTATGTTTTCTTCTTTTCTAGCCTTCGAAAGCTCACCTACGATCCTACCATCTGGCGTTTTGCCAAAACTATAGATGGGAGTCCCATAGATTAATTCTTCAAAATATCTTTCTCCTAAATCATCTCTCATAGATAAGCACCAATGATTGGTTGCTTACCCTACATTCTTTTGAGGTGCTTGTACAGGAGGTGTTTGCGCTTCGCTTTGTACGCCGAATATTTGAACTGATTTTGTTTGTATCGTCTTCAATGCGCTTACAATTTGTTTCCCTTTGCTCTTAAGTTTTGAGGCTACTGTATTTTTACCCAGTTCGTTATCGAGGCTATCTATCATTGTTGAGATGCTTGTGCCCATCCCACTCGCGTCAACAAGTCTTGCATTGAATAGAGATGCAATCTTTTCTTGTAGTTGTGCCTTTTGTCCTTCCGTTAGCGTTGTGGCGTCATTTAACCGCAATATAGCTCCAAAATTAGCAACAAAATCTTTTGTACTAAATTTGCTTAGGAACTCACTAAATTCTTTCCTGTCATCTATAGCATCCATTAGCTGTTCCCCAAAATTATCGTAGTCAAGCCCGAGTTCATTAGTATTAATTATTTTGAAATTTGCATCTGTTACGAATGTTTGTATTGATCTTAGATCAGCTAGCATTGCCGTGTGGTTTGCGCGAACCATTTCGCTTAATCCACTGAATTGTGTTGCATCTTTCTGCATTTCTTCGAGTAACTTTATGTATCCTTCGAGTGTATTTTTAAATTCTTGTAATCTTACGTGCCCATTTTGTGGTTCTTGACGCACCAACATCCTGGTTTGATTTTGTGCTGTTTTCCTTAAACTCGGATTAGTTTTAAGCTCTTCTAATGCTCCTTCATCAATAATCAAGTCGAATGTTTCTCTAAATAATTTGGAATTGTATGATCTCAAGAAGAAGCCCATACGCTCCTTAGTATTTACAGTAGACATACTTGCTCCAAATGCATTGTAATTGATTTTATCGGCGTATATTTGTTCAACAAATTCTTCAACCACCGTTACTATCTCTTCTAATGCTTTATCCAGTTCTTTGTATTCTTTCTCAAGACCCATTTCTTTGGCACTTTTTTCTGTACCAAATTTCCCTATCAAATTTGTTTTGCGTTTTTTCAAAGAGACTTTATTTAATTTATCGCTTTGCAAGTTAAAGAGTGTTGCAAGTAATTTTTTAAGTTCATTTCTTCCCTCTTCCGAAGTAAGGCTTTCTTCAATCTCTCCCTTTTTCAACAAATAAGTAAATTGATCTCTGAATGCCCCTACGTCAAACCCTTTAAGAGCAGCTTTCTTATCTGGCATGCGCTCGTAAGCTTGATCTCCGAAGTTATCATAATCAAAATCAAATTTTGTTTCTTTTACCCCAAAGTAGACTTCATTTAGCACGCCATCTTTGGATAAGTTTCCTCTTATGCCGTTAAGTATTGCTACAATTGCAGTGGCGTCAGTTGCCAATTTTGGATTGAGATTTTTTGCGTCCGTAAGCTTAGCAATAAATACGTCTAAGTGAGTCTTTACTGTTGCCAAATCCAATGGCCCTTCATCATTGAAGAATGCTTTTAGTTGAGCCTTAATTGCCATTTTGCCTTCGTCGGTCTTTATTCCTTGTTCAAGAAGTTTGTCACTTAATAGATATCTGAAGTTACTTGTTAATTTAGATACATCAAATGATTTTACAAATCCGTTAATGGATTTGCCCTTCATGTTGCCAAGCAATTCCCCAAATTTAGAATAATCGATATTCGTCCCTTCAATTTCATTTGGCAAGAATTTGTTTGCTAGATATTTTACGCCAAGCCCTGTAAAAGCGGCGACTGGGCTTAAGCTTTCCAAATTCAAGTAGTTGACTACTGCGTCTGTAAGGTTGCCGAGTCCGTCTGCTGTTAATGGTTGACCATCTTTATTGATTTCCTTCCAAACATCTTTTATGCGAAGAACGTCCCCGATTTCTTTTTTACCACCAAACAAATTCCATATCTTCTTTAAGAGTCCCGGTGTTTTTTCTTTCGCCTCGATAGGCTTTCCATCTTCACCGAGTTTTGCTTCAAGTGTTTTGCCTTCGGCGTCTAGTTTTGGTTCGCCGACTATCCAGTTTTTTGGACCGTCCCAAGCAATGCCTTTACCAAACTTCAAAGTGTCCCAAATTGTTCCCGCAAGACCGGCTTCAACACCATATTTGCTGATTTCTGGTTTTTGGCTATTTGGCCCAAGAGATTTCCCATATTTCCATCCATCGCTGATCAATTCAGCGCTTCCTTTGTTCAAGCCAACTACATCTTTTATTGCAAAATTTGCGACTCCTTCAACGGCTCCAAGCCCGCCCATTACAAGTCCGGCCGGAACTGAACCTAATTGTTTTGCCCTGTACCAAGCGCCTTTTGTTAGATTCTTCATCCCCGCCCAAGGCTTGCCAAAAAATCCTTTTCCTACTGATTTGTTTGGTTTTGCAGGATAATTGAGCCCGGCTTTAAATCCTTGAACTCCTCGTGAAAGTGGTGTTGCAACAATTCTGCCCACTCCACGTAATGGATGCCAAGCAACTGTTTTTGCCACGTCTTTTAATACTGGCCAACCTGTTTTTTTGATTGCTTTA
This sequence comes from Candidatus Altimarinota bacterium, assembly GCA_041658345.1. Lineage (GTDB taxonomy): Bacteria > Patescibacteriota > Gracilibacteria > UBA1369 > 2-02-FULL-48-14 > JBAZYV01. The sequence goes on along the minus strand of JBBAAK010000007.1, from coordinate 4,659 downwards.
GCTTCATTTTTTGTAAGCTCCCAAGCCCCTCCAACAAAGCGTAGTGTCCCGTAAGCCCCGAGTCCAAGCCCAATTACTGCTCCTGTGCCGATGCCTAGGGCTGTTTTATTTATTGTCTTTTTGATTGTACCTTCGTCTAAGTATTTATTTAGTTTTGCTTTTGCCCCCTTTGCTGTTTTTCGCGTGGCATCCAAAGTTTCTTCTCTAGTGTTTTTTGTTGCATCCCAAGTTCTTTTGGCTCTTTCACCTAAGGCCCTGACACCTATTGTCGTCGCATCAACCGCCTTGCTTAAATTCTGTTCTTTAAAGAGGTTTGCGAGTGCTTCTTCCACTGTAGTAGGTCTGTTGCTAGCAATTTCCCCTTCAGAATTGTCGAGATTATCTGAGGGTTCTAACTCGTCATCTGGCAATTGATCTAATGTCACTTCTAGCGGTGGCTCATCATCTGGCGTTGCGCCAGAGTCTAATACCTTTAATGCACTGCTTGCTGTGCCTGCTAGTTGAGTTGCTAAGTCCGATGCATCATCATTGTCTTCATCTGAAGCTTGTTTATTTTTGGCATATATTTTGCCGTCTTTTTCGGAAAAAATATATTCTGGATGTTCTTTTTTTAGTATTGCAATAACTCTTTGGTAAAAGAATCTGGCATCGAAGCGAGTCCTCGCCTCTATCCATTTACCTCCCAACGCTTGTATTTGCACTTCCCCGTCTATTATTTTAAAATCGGTCGAAGGAAGGAGGCTATTCTCCGACTTGATAGTGCCTCCTGCACTTACGCTATCGTCGTCTGCAATCTCAAAACTCCCGTCGATTTCGTCCGGATCTTCTCCTATTTTCAGTTTTGTTGCCATACGTATTTTTTAAATCTTGTAATTATACCAAAAAATGGGGGTTTTAGCAACGAGGAGGGATTGCAAAAAAAGACTGGGTGCTTTAAATTTTGATTATTATGCAAAAGGAAGCCAAAAAACTCGATACGCTGTGGAAGTTCTTTGCACCACTTTTTGTGGTGTTTTTGGGTCTTGATCAGCTTACAAAAGCTTGGGCGCTTAGCTTTTTGGATACAAAGAACGTGCAGGACTTTGGATTTTCCCTCACCTACAACGATGGAATGGTCTTTGGGTTTGATCTGCCAATTTATATAATTTATCTAATTACCTTCCTTGTGCTTGGGCTTGGGGTTTTTGTGGTAATTAAAAACAAATTATGGCAAGACCGCACGCACCTTTTGGGGCTTGCGCTACTGCTCGCCGGCGCGCTTGGCAATTTAATCGACCGCATGCGGATTGGCGCAGTTATTGATTTTATAAAAGTTTATTGGTGGCCAACATTCAATTTAGCAGATGTATTTATTGTGTTTGCTGTGATTTTATTTACTTGGGAGATTGTGATAAACGAAGAAGCTTTCTCTGATATTTAGTTTTTTGCGATTTCTTTTGCATCGTTAGTGAGGCGCGTCATAAAATCTTCCGGAGCTTTTTTGCCGGTTATTATCTCAAAAATAGTAAATACTTGTTTTAAAAACCAAAGCTCACCGGAGATAATGTTTTTAACGCGAGTGGCTTTTGCTTCCTCCAAAAAGAGGCTGGTTTTGCCGTAAACCGCATCCATGGCAACTTCAACATTTTCCCACAAGGCAAATGGAATCAAAGTTTTTTGTCTATCAAAATTGCTTACTGCGGTTGCATTAACAATCACCTCGGGTTTTTCTTTTAATTCATTTAGGTCTTCTATCCAATTTACGCCCATCCTCTTTGCACATTCTTGGGCCTTTTCCGGGGTACGATTCCAAAGAGTTATGGTTGCGCCCTCTTTTTTGAATCCATAGGTTGCTGCACGTGCCGCCCCTCCTGCGCCAAGAATCAAAATCTTTTTGCCTTCTAAATTTGGCATAACGGTTTTTAGTGCTCCAACGGCTCCAATCCAATCCGTGTTATGTCCATAAAGATTGCCATCCTCGTTCAAAATCAAATTTACTGCATTGATTTCTTTTACCTCGGAGGAAGAATCGTCCAAAAAAGCTATGGAAGGAGTTTTAAATGGCATGGTTGTAATCACCCCGGCAAGCTCCCCTGCTTTTAGTGTCGCCATTACATTCGGCAGGTCTTCCGGGGGCAAATCCACCGTTTCAAAACTTAAATCCAAGCCAAGCTCAAGGCTGGCGCTGTTCATAACCGGAGTCGTTAAACAGAAGCGTAGCGGATGCCCTAAAATTTTGAATTTCCGCAACATTTATTTGCTTTTTTTATCAATAAATTCTTTTAATCCTTCAACGGCGCGCAAAACTTCAATCGGCACCATCCAAACTGTGGTATTTGATGCGTCGGAAGATATATCGTTGATTGCTTCAAGAGTGCGCAAATGCAAGCCACCAGGTTCGCCATTAAGTAATCTTGCAGCTTCTTGAATGTTTTTTGCCGCACTTACTTCTCCCTCAGATTTAACAATCATAGCTCTGCGTTCGCGTTCAGCCTCGGCTTGTTTACCGATTGTGCGTTTCATGTCATCCGGAATCAAAATGTCTTTAAGTTCAACGTTCTCAACCGTAACTCCCCATTCCTGAATAGTTTTGTCCACTATGTTTTTGATTTTTTCCGATAATTGTTCGCGTTGAGAAAGAAGATCATCAAGTGCCACTTCTCCAACCACGTTACGCATTGTGGTTTGCGCAAGTTGTGAGGTTGCATAGTAAAAATTCTCAATATTTAGGACTGCTTTGCTGGCGTCGTTAACCTTAAAAAACAGCACGGCCGTTACGCCAACGGAAATATTGTCTTTTGTTAAACACTCCTGTGTTGGTACTTCCACAGTTCTTAAACGCAAATCAACTTTGCTCATTGATTGAAAAACCGGGAGTACAATCCTCCAGCCGGGGTTCACCATTTTTGTAAATTTACCGAATGTGAATTTGACTCCGCGCTCATATTGATTGACTTGGCGGATGCTCACCAAAAGTACTACTGCTACCGCAAACAGAATTATATATCCCATGTTATTTGGTTAAGGTGTGCGCTTATTTTACCAAGTCCTGCCAGTTTTGCCAGAAGACTTTTTTTGTGATGCTATTTGGCAGGGCTAGACCTTTGTATACGTCTAAATAAGTTTGGTATAGGCTCGTAATAAACTCGCTGTCTTTGTTCTCGTAAGTTGTTATAACATTGTCCGTTCCAAAAAGAATTCTATCTGCGAATTGGTCAAAAAACGCTGTGAATTCTTCAGGGTTTTTGGTGATTGTGTCAAAGCCTTCAATTGCCAAATCGAGCGAACCAAAACTTGTGTCTACATATAGGTTTTTGTGCGCATCCATAAGCTCGGTTAAGCGTGGCAGATTTTTTGAAGATAGACAATAATGTGGACAAATCACCTTCAAAGTTGGATTCAAAATGAGTATGTTTGTAAGCTCATTTGTGTACTCGCTGGTGTTGACCGGTAATAAAAGGATTTTATTTTCTTCCGCTATTTTTGCGTAAAAATCATTAAGTACGGAATCATCAATTGGCGCGGTGTGAGAATAGCTATAACCATTGTAAAGTTTTACGCCAACGGCTCCATTTTGGATGCACGTTTCCAACAATTCCAATCTGTTAACATCGTTGGGGTCGATTGTGCAAATGTAATCAAACTGGTTTGGATATTCCTTAATAACTTGTTCGATTATCGCGTTGTTATTTTTGCTGTCTGCAAGACTTTGCACGGTTCCATCAAAATATAAAATGTCCTCCGGAATTCCGCTGAGCACGATTTTTGAGATGCCTGTTTTTTTCATCGCGTCTTGGAGCTGGATCACGTTTTCTTTGGATTCAATTGATTCATGCACATTGATTATTTTTTGCGGGCCATAATTTGAAATCAATAATTGCAGTAAAAAAACTGTTGCAATTGTTGCGAGTATAATTACGTTTCGTTTCTTCATGGATTTCTTTTTCATGGCTTTTGGGCGGTGAAGGATAGGTGTGAATGGTGGCGCATGGATCGAACGGTGGAACGTGGGTTGAGCGGTGGAACGTGGGTTGAGCGGTGGCACTTTGCGGGCTTTGTGCGTTGGCTAGTGGCTTTTGACGACGAAGTGCTGAGCGGATTATGGCATACTAATTGGATTTTTGAAATATGAGTAAAGAGTGGATGTGCCGAGGCTGAGTTGTTTGGGACGTGAGTAAATGTGCTGGGGCTACTTCGTGGCGCGAGACGTGCATTATTTATGGCAAAAAGTGCATTAATCGGTGTCGAAAGGTGAGCACGCACTCACCTGGGAATTTGTCTAGCAGAAATGGTGGTTTTAACCTGTAAAATGGGCAGATTTTGTGCTAGGATTTGGGCATATTAACAATGATTTATGGAAACTAACTTACTCCCCAAAACAACCCAAATTACAGAGAATCCAGGATCAACTGTCGCCGTTCGTTTTTCAGACAACGAACTTTATAGGATGGCCAGAATTTATGGCAAAAGAGCAATATTTTGGAGAAGAAAATTTATGGGATTATTGCCGGAAATTTCTAAGCGCAAAATTTATGAGAAAAAAGGATTTTCTTGGGATATAGGTAAAAACGGTCTGCTAGAAATTTTCCAAGAAATAATCAATCATTTGTTTCCTGCGTTTTTTAGAAATTCCACGGTGTATTAGGATTTTTTGTTTCATATGAGCAAATAGTCCATCGC
>JBBAAK010000006.1:0-65402 GCA_041658345.1 Candidatus Altimarinota bacterium | reverse complement strand
TTGCAAAACTCACTTGAGCCAATCCAGTTTCATGCACCTCCACAAAAACAGCCTTCGCTCTTCTCATTCAGACAACTGAAAAAACTGGTGCCTTTTTAGTTAAATGGCCCTTGCAGTATTAGTGTGATTGTTGTAGAATCACATCTTGTTTTTTAAAATAATTTTTATGCGTTTAAATGATTTGCCACTTTTTGGAGCACTTGCGTTTGGTGCAACTCAGCCTGCTTGCCGTGATGCTGTGGTTGGGAATGCTAGTCTTTCGGATGGCTCAGTTTGTGATGATTGTGAGCCTCTTGACCCTTCTGATACTGGGCTTGGAGACACTGGTGACACAGAAAATCCAGATACTTCAGAAGATACCGCCGATAGTGGGGACCAAAATGATCTTGATGGAGCTATTGATGTGACTGCTGGATATTGTGCAGGCATAATGCGCAATGAGTTTCCACTTGATACGAATGCAAGGCTTGCCGTGCCAAGTGTTGAGATTCTTGGTCTTAACGTTACTGCTCAAAGTTACTTTTCAGGCGAACCAAGTGGTTCAATTTTTGTTTGTTTTGATAGGCTTTATTGTGAAGATCCTAATCAAAACCGTACTGAATGTGAGGTGGACGGTGATGAATTTGCAGATTCACATTCGTACCTTTATGATCACAATGAGGTCATTGCTACCGCAACATACTCACGCTTAAGGTATGGGGATGTGGTTACGGCATATTATTTTACCGTTGATGCCAACGGTAGAGTTAGTAGGCTTGGTGACCGTGACGGTGATAATGATGCGTCAGAGACTGTTACCGAAAATTCTCCGCATTAATCAGCCTTGTTTTTAGGCCTGTTTTAAGGTATAATTATGGGAATTTTAATGATTTCCATGGCTTCTAAAAAATCAACATCAAATACTGGTTTGGGGCTTCTACTCGGGCAATTTGATGATTTAAAAACGCTAACAATTCTACTAAATGAGGCGTTTTCTAAAATGGAATATAGGCTTGAGCCAATGGCTGATGAGAAAAATATGTACCTATTTGTGGAAGATCCGCTGGAAGAGGATGAATATGAATGTGGGATCGTTATGGAGCGTGATGGGAAGGCTTATGCGCTTTCAACAGATGTGCAAGATTTGATTTTGGGTGCTTATATGCGATTTAAAGAGGAGCGTGGGAAATAAGGCTAAATAAAGTATTGACTTAGACCGTGTCTTTCTCTTATACTCGGCTTCGTCTTTAGCACTTATTATGGTTAAATTAATAAATTTCTGGGTTTCCGCTGATTCTAACGAATCTTCAGAGAAACGTGTGGCTCGCTTTAAACAATGGTTTAATCGTTCACGTGTTGGTGATTTGGTAAAGGGAAGGCGTTATCATAAACGCGCTCTAACAGATCGTCTTCTTCGTGAGAAAGCATTAAAACGTGAGGGTTACCGTGCAGAAAAGGAACGCAACAAGTTCTACCAATAAATGACACTGTGCTTATCGGTGAAGTTCTTCGTCTTGCTCAAAAAGCCCATCTGCGGATAGAGATGGAAGTTTTTTTATGTGACTTGCTGGGTTTAAATAGGCTGGATTTGGTGGCAAATTCCAAAGATGAAATTCCTGTAGAAAAACTTGCTCTTTTGCAAAAGGCTTGGGTCAAAATAATGAATGGGGTTCCGGTTGCTTATTTGACTCATAAAAAGGAGTTTTTTGGTATAGAGCTATATGTGGATGAAAATGTTTTGATTCCGCGCCCTTGCACTGAGCAGTTGGTTACTTGGGCGCTTTCTAAAGCGCAAGATAGCGTTTTAGAAATTGGCACGGGGAGTGGCGCGATTGCAATTGCCATTAAAAAGACCAGGCCTGAGCTTAAAGTTGTTGCCACGGATGTTAGTTCCTCTGCACTTGTTGTGGCGAACAAAAATTGTGTTCAGTGCGGGGTGGATATTGGGCTGATTCAATCTGATTTGCTTGATGAGGTTCCGCAAGAAAATTTTGATACACTCGTGTGTAATTTGCCTTATATAGGTTTGGTGGAGCATGCATCTATTGCGGAAAATGTGGAAAAATATGAACCTCATTTGGCCTTGTTTGGAGGAGAAGATGGTTTAGAGCTTTATCGTCGTCTTTTTGAACAAATCCGTATGCAGGGCAGGGGCTTTAAATACGTATTTGGTGAGCTTGGATTTTCGCAAGGGGAAGCCATTAGATCACTAGCATGCGAACTTTTACCTGAGATGGAATTCACTTTAAGGCAAGATTACGAAGGCTTGGATAGGCATTTTCTTCTGGAAAGAAAGCCGTTTTCTTGCTAAAACTAAGCCACAACAACTTATGAAAGAGAAACTCCAAAAACTTGCGGATGAGCTGGCTCAGCTAAATGAGGTAATGGCCAATCCTGCCGTTATAGCCAATCAATCTGAATACCAAAAATTGCTTGTTCGCAGGCGCGAGATTGAAGGTACGGTTTTGCTTTTTGAACAGATGCAAAAACTGGAAAAACAGATTGCAGACAATGAAGCTCTTTTGGAAGATTCTGATCCGGAAATCCGTGAAATGGCAAAGGAAGATCTTGATTTGGCAAAAGAGAAACTTTTAAAACTTGAGGAGGAGTTAAAACTTGAACTTGTGCCAAAGGATCCAAATGATAGCAAGAATTGCATTATGGAAATCCGTGCAGGAACAGGTGGTGATGAGGCTGCGCTTTTTGGGGAAGAGCTACTTAGAATGTATTTGCGTTATATAAAAGAAAAGGGCTACCAAGTGGAAATGATTAGTGAAAGTCCCGGTGAAAAAGGGCTCAAAGAAGTTGTTTTTAAGGTTATCGGTAATGGCACTTACGGGCGAATGAAGTATGAAAGCGGGGTGCACAGAGTTCAGCGGATTCCGGAAACTGAGGCAAAAGGACGCGTGCATACTTCCGCTGCTTCAGTTGCGGTTTTGCCGGAGGCGGAAGAAGTTGATGTGAACATTTCGGATCAAGATTTAAGAATCGATGTATTTCGTGCGGGTGGGCATGGGGGCCAGAGTGTTAATAAAACCGAGTCAGCTGTGCGCATAATACATATTCCAACCGGAACTGTGGTGATTTGTCAGGATGAAAAATCACAATTAAAAAATAAGATTAAAGCCATGGGCGTTTTAAGGTCACGTGTTTATGCGGCGGAGCTTGAGAAACGCGCCAGAGAACTAGGTGAGGTGCGTCTTGCACAGATTGGGAGTGGAGACAGGTCGGACAAAATCAGGACTTATAATTTTCCGCAAGATAGGGTTACGGATCACAGGATTGGGCAAAACTTTAGCAATATTCCTGCAATTATGGATGGAGGGCTTGACCCTTTAATTGATGCGCTAATTTTGGAAGATCAGGCAAAAAGGCTTTCACAAAGTGTGGAATAATTTTTAAATTATGTGGATTGATACCCATTGCCATCCTTTCTCTGAATCGTATGAAAATCCTGCGCAGGTGGTTCGGCGTGCGGAGAAGGCCGGTGTTGGAAAGATAATTTCTGTTGGCTATACCAAGGAAGCTAATAGGTTGACGCTTGAAATGGCAGAGAAATTTCCGTCTATTTTTGCGGTACTTGGCATTCATCCAAGCGAATGTGATGATTTAAGTGATGAGGAAATTTCTTGGATGCGCGAGAAATCAAAAAGCCCAAAAGTTGTGGCGATTGGGGAGATTGGGCTCGATTATTTTCGTAATAAATTTTCACCAGAAAAGCAGGAAGAGGTTTTTAGAAAGCAGATTCGTTTGGCAAAGGAACTTGCTTTGCCGTGTGTTATTCACTCGCGTGATTCTGGGGAAGAAACGCTAAAGATTTTGATTGATGAAAAGCTTGAAAAAGCGGTTTTTCATTGCTACAGCTATGATTTGGATTTTGCCCGCAAAGTTTGGGAGAGGGGCTACTATACTTCTTTTACCGGTATTGTTACTTATCCAAAAGCGGATGGTTTGCGCGATGTTGTTAAGGCTGTTCCTGAGGATTTATTTTTTGTGGAAACCGATTGTCCTTATTTGCCACCACAGTCAAAGCGCGGACAGGTTAACGAGATGGCCTATATCGTGGAAATTTACGAAAAAATCGCGGAATTAAGAGGAGTGAGTGCTGAGGAACTTGCGAAAACTTGCGAGAAGAATGTTAAGCAGTCTTTTGGGATTTAAACGCTTATTTCTTCCCCCTATAACACCTTCCGCATCAGTTGGCGGTGTTTGGCTTTCTCCGTTTGTTGTTGGGCCTAAATTGTCCTCGGCTTCTCTCCGCATCTGTTCTCCGCGGGTTTTTGTGTATTCAATTCCTGCTTTTATTGCCTTTCCTCTTTCTTCTTCCAGCCTTGCATAATGTTTATCTAACTCAGCAATTGCTTGTGGGTACAGGTCTTCTGCGAGCGTATTTTTTGCAACATTGCAATTACGCATTGCTTCATATTTATCGTGCCCAAATGGTGAATCTATCCCATTCGTGACTTCATGTAAATCTATTGGATTGATTTGTATTTCTATTGTAGTGCCGATTTGTGTTGGGTCCTTTGGATCAGGTAGTACTCCCAACAATTTTATGTTTCGGAATAATGAATCTTTTTTCTGTAAATCATCTTCAATAGTGAATTCGCCAACTTGTAGAGGATTATCTTTTACGGTTGATTCTTCTCTATAGCTTAAGCCCATTTGTTCCCCGAGTTTTCTGGCAATTGCCTTAAAGTAATCTTTTTCTTCATTTGCGTTGGTCGTTAAATCTTCCGTGGTTACGTCCGGGATTACTAAGGTACATCTTAAAATATCCCGTAACTCTTCCGGATTTGCGTCAGGCTCTCTTGTTAATAATTTTGTTAGAATGGATTCCTCTCCTTTGTGGTTGAAGCCAATAAATATTGCTCGTTTTTTGAATTGATCGAAGCCGGCTATTTCTATCCTGCGCAAGGGCGTTGATTTAAATTTATTTATATCTATCTCTATCTCAGTTTTTTTGCCAGAATTCTTAAATTTTAATCTATTATATCTCGTTGTCTCATTTGTTGGAGTAAGCACTTCTTGTACTTTTTTATCTACGGCCGGAAGCATTTGAGTACCATTTTTAAATGCTTTGCTGTTTGTTATGTTAAAAAATTCTAAACTTAATTTTAAGAGTAGTTGTGCTTCCAGTCTTAGCGTTGGATCTCCTGTTTTTTCAAATAAAGTGCTTAACCATTCAAACAAGCTGATATTGTGTAAAGTATCACTTATTCCAAGAATTGTTATTGTTTCCTCTCCTTCTGCTACAGCAAGCACATCATTGGCATTTCGCATTATTTTTGATAGAAAAATCCAAGCCATGTCTTTAACATCTCGTATAGTTTCTTTTTCTTTTCCTGCTTCCAGTTCAATTCCTATCCTTCTGCAAAATTCAATGGATTTTTGAGTTGAATCTGTTGTGTTAGCACCTGTATCCATTTCTTTCCAAATATCATATATCTCTTTAGGGCTGATTTTCCTCCCAGTTCCATTAATTGTTAAAATTTGATTGGTATTCGCGGTTCTTGAATTAAGAATATTACCAAGTAGAAGCATGGTTTGGACGTCTGTGCCGGCAGTAATATCGGTTAATGTGCCTTTTATTTTGTCCGCTACCTGTTCCAGCTCAATCCAAAGTGCATTTCCTGTTCTATCCAGCGGACTAAGTGCCCAATGATGCCTTGCATTTGGAGTCCCGTCCGGTTTATTTGCCGGTCTTAGGAAATGTGATTGAGGATAATCTTTTGGTAATGCCTGTGCATATTTTCCGATTACGGCCAAGATCTCAGCTCTGTGGGACTCTGTCGGGTCTGTTAGTGTTTTTGATAACTGTGCTCCACGTCTAAACCCCTCGCTTGTTACTTCTGCTCGCGCTTTTGTTAAAAGCTCATCCAGTGTGCCAGGTTGAGGGCTAGAATCTAGGTCCGGTAAATCTGCAGTTTTAGAGGCTACGCTCATGGTTTTTGCTTTTGTTTTTGTATTCTAACACATCTTACGTTTAAGGCAAGGTAAGTTTTGTCAAATGTGTAATGGTTTTTGTGGTGAGGCCCATTTTTTGGGCGGATTTCTGGCGCTCGTTATCTTTAAAACTGCTCCTTATTTCGCCAGTTAGGCCTACTTCGCCAAAAACAACTTCATTTCTTGGGATCGCTTTGCCGTAAAAACTCGATGCAATCGCCATGCAAACGGCCAAATCTGCAGAAGGATCGTTTAAGTGCATTCCGGACGCAACATTTATGTATACGTCTTGGTCCATCAGGTTCATTTTGTTGTGTTTTTGTAGGACTGCAATGAGTAGTTCCAGGCGATTTCTATCAAATCCGCTCGCCATTCGTTTTGGGTAACCAAAAGTTGTTTGGCTTACCAAGGCCTGTACCTCCATCAAAAATGGTCGATTGCCTTCCATGCTTATGGTGAGTGCGCTTCCAATGGTATTTTGAGGTCTATTGGCAAGTACGCGTTCACCGGGATTTTTGACTTCGCACATGCCCTCGCTTGTCATTTCAAAAAGTCCAATTTCACTTACTGGCCCAAAACGATTTTTTAGCGCGCGTAGCATTCTAAGTTCGTGATCGCGTTCACCTTCGAGCAGTAAAACAGTGTCTACCAAATGTTCAAGAACTTTTGGGCCTGCAATATTACCTTCTTTGTTTACGTGACCAATCAAAAGCAGGGGAATTTTGCGAGTTTTAATCTCATTCATTAGGATTTCTGTTGCATATCTAACTTGGCTCAAACTTCCTGCGGTTCCTGCAATATCTTGGGAAGTGAGGACTTGGATTGAATCTACCACCAAAAAGGCCGGTTTCTCGTTATCTATTGCGGTGATTATGTTTTCGACTGAGGTCTCGTAGAGTAGTGAAATGTTTTTTTGTTTAAGGCCGAGGCGTTTTGCGCGGTCTGCAACCTGTTCGATTGCCTCTTCGCCGGTTACGTAGAGAACGGTTTTTTGAGGATCTATAAGTCCCGCCATGCGGTCTACAACCTGGAGTGTTAAGGTGGATTTTCCAATGCCTGGCTCGCCGGATAGTAAAATCAGGCTACTTTCTACAATTCCTCCGCCAAGGACTGTGTCGAATTCTGCTATGCCCGTTTTTATGCGCGGTTTTGTGGGTGAGTTGATCTCGATATTTTGAGGTTTTTCTGCATTGCCGAGCCTTGTGTGGCGCGTAACTTCTTCTTTGCCCACGTTGATTACGTCTTCAACAAAAGTGTTCCATTCGTTACAGGATGGGCACTTACCAAGCCATTTACCGGTTTGGTATCCACAATTTTGGCAAGCAAATACGGTTTTTAGTTTCATGTCCAGACTATAACATTTCCAAAAAACATTGCTAGAGGTGTGCGCTTTTGTTAGAGTTTCCCGCGTGGATCGGTAGCTCAGTCGGTAGAGCAGAAGACTCTTAATCTTTTGGTCGAGGGTTCAAGTCCCTCCCGGTCCACCATATCTTTAGACAAGACAGAGCTCTTGCTCTAAAGTTGCGATTAATACGGCGAGGTGGCGGAATGGTTACGCAGCGGTTTGCAAAACCGTACCAAACGGGTTCGAATCCCGTCCTCGCCTCCAACTCGCAACGGAATAAAATTCCTGTTGCGAGGCCTGCATTTCTCCCCTTGCTTCTGCTTGGGGGCATCAACTTCGGCGCCTGGGTGGTGAAATGGTAGACACGCGAGACTTAAAATCTTGTGGCCGTAAGGCTGTGAGGGTTCAATTCCCTCCCCAGGCACCAAACTCTGAACAGGACAAAGTCCTAGTTCAGAGAATGGTTTCGCATTTCTTAGGATGAAATCCTAGTTTTGAACACCCGCTGAAGTTGATTTTGGTAGACTATTGCTCTTTACAAAAATTAGTTTTGTTTAGGAGTTCACTCTCGAGAGTGAAATATAAAACAAATTTTTGCACGTCAAGATTTTACAGGATGCCGATTTATTGACCAATTCACCGTCGACGGTGAATTTCACTATATTTTATAAACGACGCAAGCATTGCTATCCCTAAAATCAGGAACGGCAAACTCAAAATTTGCCCCGTCGTAAGGTTAAAAAAACCTTCATGCAGTGGAAAGTCTTTAAAAAATTCAACACAAAAACGGCCTGCAAAATATAGAACAAAAAATAGTCCAACAAAAAGCTTAGGCGTTAATAGGTGCGTTAACAGGTTCGCTAGCCAAGTTTTTTTGCCAATAATACTACGTTTGTCGGCAACTGTCTTTTCCCAAGGCCATCCATATTTCCTCGTCCACAACAGATACAAAATCACAAAAATCACCGCTCCCATTAGAGCTTCATAAAGTTGGCTTGGGTGGCGGGGGAGTTCATCAACTCGCGCAAAGATTGTTCCCCACTCAACGTTAGTTACGCGCCCAACAAGTTCGCTGTTAAAAAAGTTCCCAATTCTTACGAGTGATGCCGGAATGCAAGTTACAATTACAATAATGTCCGCAAAATCGAAGAATTTCACGGCGGGTTCTTTGTGGCCATGTATTTTTTTTCGTCCCAACCTGTTCTTCCACAAAAATAGGGCGTAAGCCAAAATCACGCCGATTGTTGCGCCGTGGCTCGAAAGTCCGCCTTGCCAAACCTTAATAATTTGCGTTGGATTTGCCAAATAATAATCAAGTTCATAGAACAAAATGTGCCCAAAGCGTGCGCCGGCTACAAGGCCAATTATAAGATATAATGCCAATTCGTCAAAAAGCGCTACAGACAGTTTTTTTTGCTCCACCATTTTGCGTCCAAGTGAATAAGCCAAACCCAAAGCCAAAGCAAAAAATACTCCATAATAGCGAATTTCCAGTGGTCCTGCGTGTAGCAGAACCGGGTTTAGATCCCAAGTAAACATTATTTAAGCGTGAATGATTTAACTGTAGCCAACAATTTTGCGATTACAAACTCATCTTCTCCTTCGCGGTAGCTCGCGGTTACCGTCCAACTGTTATCTGCTTTTGCCACGGTCATTTGTATAAAATTTAAAGTTGGTCCGGAACTCGTGTTTTTACCTGTAAATTGATTGAATAGTGTGCGAGTTTCCCCTCCCGGGGCGCCAATTAAAATCTCCTCTTGCGCTACAAGAACATAATTTAAAAGTGATTCCTTGTGGCTTGCGATTTTTTCTTGCGAAAGGTCATAACTGGTTAAGTTTTTTGGATTATCTTCCTTTACCACGCTTACGTTAGCTGTAAAATCGCTATCTTTCATATTGTTTTTAAAAGCTACCCGCATTCCATCCGGATATTCTGACGTAAAAGTGTCGTAAACTGTCCAATCCTCTGGTGCTGTTATGGTAAATTCCGTGGTTTTATAGGTGTAAGTTAAATACTCGCCACCAGTTGGCGTGTCTGTATTGGCAACACTTCCGCAAGCAGTCAAAAGTAAGAATCCGAGTGTGATAAGTATGCGTTTCATGTGAGTATTTTATATCACTTGCCAAATATTTTTACAACAGGCGCCGAAGGTGCTAAACCATAACTATGAATATCGCAGTTTTATATTTTGGAAATCCGCCTCAGGTCGAAATTGATCGATTTTTAGAGGCCGGGAGCGCTTTACCGCACAATGTGAGTACAATTTTTGTTCAAGATTTTTTAAAAAGTACAAAGCCGATTGATTTCTATGATTGTGTTATCCCGCGTCCGTGGATAGTTCGCAATCTGGAAACGGAGCTACATGTGCTTGAGCAGTTAAAGATTCTTGGGGTACCGGTTTTGAACTCCTTTCATTCTATTTGTAATGCAAAAAATAAGAAGTCTACGCTCGATTTGCTTGTATCTGCAGGCGTGCCAATTACAAGAAGTGTGCCAATTTATACTCTGGAGGATTTTGATTTGGCGAGTACTGCCATGGGAGGTTTGCCGGTTGTTGCCAAAGATCCGTTTGGGACTTATGGACAGGGCGTTATGCTTGTTAAAAATTTTGAGCAGGCGAAGGGCGTTTTAACAGATTGGATTCTAGCCAGCGGACTAATTCTTGTACAAAAATTTTATTCAGAGGCAATGGGGAAGGATACGCGTGTTTTGGTTATTGGTGGCAAAGCAATTGGAGCCATTACAAGGCAGGCTCAAAAAGGAGAGTTTAGGTCAAACATCGAGCTTGGGGGAGTGCCAAAAGGCGTGCTTTTAACAGATGAATATGCGTCTTTGGCGGTGCGTGCTACGAATGCGCTTGGACTCCAAGTTGCCGGCGTGGATATTTTGGAATCAAAAGACGGCCCGCTTGTTATTGAGGTTAATTCAAATCCGGGATTTTCGAGGGTTTTTGAAAAAACTACAGGACTCGATGTTGCCAAAGCTATTCTTGAATTTGCCGTTTTGTACTCTCAGAAAGGCGAGCAATAAGTTCATAGCTAATTGTGCCTGCTAGTTTTGCCTGCGCTTCAACGCTGTTTTTTGCATCATCCTCGTTTGAATAAATTGTGACTGCAGAGCCAACCTTAAAATCTGCTTTAAGATCCGCAGAGTTCGGCAGGCGAATCATTGTGTGATTCATACAAACTCGGCCAACAATCGGGCAAATGTGTCCGTTAATCTCCATAAATCCTTTGTTGCTCAGCGAAATTGGCACTCCTTCATAATATCCCGCAGACACAATTCCAATCGTTTGGTTTTCCTCTGCCGTGTAAGTGGCACTGTAGCCAACAGTTTCGCCTTTTTGCAGATTTTGCAGATTGATTAGCGTGGCATCAAAGCGTAGGGCATTTTTATAAAGCGAGATGCCAAGCCTAAGCATATTAAATTCCGGTCGATTTGTTTTTTTGGCGCCGGCACTGTTCCCAACGTGAATATATTTTGGATTAAATCCCGCTTCTTTAAATAATTTTAGCGCAGTTAGGAAACGATCAATTTGCAGATTTGTAAACGCATCATCACTAGAATCCGCACAAGCCAAATGAGTAAAAAATCCTTCTATTTTTGGGTTCATTTTTTTGATAAAAATCAGATCTTGCTCAAAGTTTTTCCAAGTAAATCCCATACGATTCATTCCCGTATCAATTTCTAAATGTATCGGTAATTTTAATCTGTGCAAAGTCTCCAAACTTTCCTTATTAGAAGCTGTAAAATGGAAGGGAAGGCGAGTTTTTAAGTTTTCCGGCGATGTATAGCCCAAAATCAAAATTGGAGTTTTAATTCGTGATTTTTTGAGTTTGTAGGCTTCAAAAAGTGAATCCACCAAAAAGAAATCCGCGTTTTCGCCGTCCAGAATTTTTGCGACTTCAATAAGTCCGTGCCCGTACGCGTTGGATTTTAGAACCGGGCAGATTGATTTGCCTGGCAAGATATCCTTAAAATGCTCTAAATTTTGTTTTAAAGCACTTTTGTAAACAAAAATCTTATTAAGATTGCGATACTCAGGCACTTTAGTGCTAAACAATAACATGGCAATAGTCTACTTTCTTTCTATAATTGCATCAACAAGGCCGTATTTTTTAGCCTCAAGAGCAGTCATAAAATTATCGCGTTCAGTATCGTCCTCAACTTTGGAAAGTTTTTGGCCTGAATGTTTTGCAATAATGCCGTTAAGTAGAGCTTTTGTCTTAATAATGTGTTCCGCATGTATTCGGATGTCTGTTGCTTGGCCTTCAACACCTCCAAGAGGTTGGTGAATCATAACTTCTGCGTTTGGCAGAGCAAAACGTTTGCCTTTTGCTCCTCCGCAAAGGATTACAGCGCCCATGGATGCAGCCATTCCCATAACAACTGTAGAAACATCAGGTTTTACATATTGCATAGTATCGTAAATGGCTAGACCGGCGGTTACATGCCCTCCGGGTGAGTTGATATACATTATTATGTCGCGCTTTGGATCCTCGTTTTCTAGGAACAAAAGTTGTGCAACCATTAAGCTTGCCATATTTGATTCAATCTCGTTGCCAAGAAAAATCACTCTATCCTTTAATAAGCGTGAAAAAATATCGTAGGAGCGTTCTCCTTCATGTGTTTTCTCCAAAACTGTTGGGATAAGCATGTCTTTTGCCGGCATTTTGCCTGCACTTTTAATTGATTTAAGCTGTCCTTTTATAAGACTGCTTTTAGAATATTGTATAAAATCGTTCATAGGTGTGGTTAAGTACACTGTAATTATATCATATAATCCCAAATCTGCTATTTCCGACGGCTTGACGAAAGAATTAAATCATCTTATGGTACGTCCATACGAACCATCAACTTTTACCGCTTAACCGCATCACTATGCCAAAACTTTACTTCAACCAAATGTTCCAAAACCCATGGATGGGGGGGGGGCGAATGTTTTACGGACCGAGAGTTGAGTTTAACGACGTATTAAGTGCACAAGAGTTTTGGTGTGATGAGGCATCTTTAGAGGAAAAGGGACGAAATCCAGATGGATGGGTTAGGTATTTGCCGGAAGGCCAAAAAAATATACAAATAGAAGAACTCAAAAGCTCATTATCAAGACGTTTTTTTGATGCATGCGATTTCCCAGTGCAAAATTGATGGCATCATCTTCTCGTCAACTTTTCCGCATACTTCAAGTCCTTTAAGTGCGCAATTTGATGATGCTCGTGGCACAGCGGAGCCATAAAAGCTGGATCATGCGTATGAGCGACTGAGAACCTTTGAGTGTGGTGAATCTCAGTTGCCAGCCTGTCGCAACCCAGAATTGAACATTTTGTACCGTATTCTTCCTCAAGAACGTGCTTTGTTTTTACATTCACGTACCTTGAATCCGTTTGTTTCACTTTCGCAGAAATTTCCTGTTTTTCTTGTTCGATTTTTTGCCTCCTGTATTCCAAAAGGTCTTTAAGGATTTCATTTATGTCCTGCCCTTGTTCATCCAGGCGATTTAATTCTTCAATGACCCCGTTTGACAATCCTCGCTTTAGTGCTGGAATGTTTTGCCCGGGCAAAACTTCTTGGCCGAGTAATGGCTGAGGCAAGCCATTCTCATTTTGGAAATTCTTGATATCACGCACGGAAACTTCAAGTGCTTTTCTTGGGAAATTCTTTGCCATTTCCAACAATTCTTCGTCATTTTCTTTGGTTGCAATTGAAGAAACCCTCTCAAGCTTACTAACGCTTACCTCACCATCTGTTAACGCAGTATGCAGTGCCGGTTTGTCTTCAAACTTTCTTTCCAACCTTATGACTTGGTTAACCTGTTCTACAGAAACTCCTGCCAATTTTGCCGCAAATTCATAAATACTTTGGCAACCTTTTTTCTCGTACAACTTTCTACGATTCACTTCCGGCAAAAGTCCAATGAATTTTTGCCTCCATTTTATTGCAAGCGAGCCAAATTCCTCGCACATTTTGAGCAATTCATAATCACTGATATTTTCCATAAATTATAAGGTTAAAATGACAAGAAAATTATATCAAAAATCGCCTCAAAAATGCCATCAAAAACAACCAAAAAATCACTAAAAATTTGCATTTTCTGTGGCATAAAAATAAGAATGTTTTGTAGGTGCACAAGTACTCACCACTACAGGGTGAAAACACTCACCCTTTTAGGTTAACACGCCAATCCAAATAATCCTCACAAACCGACGGTTGCACAACCAATCAATCAAGCAACAACATAACTCAACTGCGCAATCTCCAAACAAATCCCAAACTTTTCCCCTAAAAATCCTATTGACTTTAAGTTCTACCAAGCTAAAATCGTCAAGCACGTTTCCTGTGGATTCGTCTTCTGGATTTGTGCAAAAATTGTCCTTTGACAGTTCAAATCTAATAGAGAGTTCCCAAATTTTAGGTTTTAATTTTAAATTTTTGGACTTCTTTTTCTTTTTAGAAATATTAGGAACACAGAGTCCAGCTCAAATTTTCTTTTTGGAGAGTTTGATCCTGGCTCAGGATGAACGTTGGCGGCGCGTCTAATACATGCAAGTCGAGTGGGTTTAGGCCCACGGCGGACGGCTGAGTAACACGTTGGTAACTACCCCATACTCAGGGATAACCCTTCGAAAGAAGGGCTAATACCGGATAGTCCCGCAAGGGTAAAGATTTATCGGTATGGGAGGTGCCTGCGTCCTATCAGCTTGTTGGCGAGGTAATGGCTCACCAAGGCTATGACGGGTAACTGGTCTGAGAGGATGGCCAGTCAGAGGGAAACTGAGAACGGTTCCCACTCCTACGGGAGGCAGCAGTAAAGAATCTTCCGCAATGGACGAAAGTCTGACGGAGCGACGCCGCGTGCAGGATGAAGGCCTTCGGGTTGTAAACTGCTTTTCTGGGGGAATAATTTTGAATGTACCCCAGGAATAAGCACCGGCAAATCACGTGCCAGCAGCCGCGGTAATACGTGAGGTGCAAACGTTATCCGGAATTATTGGGCGTAAAGCGTCCGCAGGTGGTAGGGTAAGTTGAATATTAAATCTTGAGGCTCAACTTCAAGGCTGTATCCAAAACTACTCTGCTAGAGACTAGGAGAGGTGAGTGGAATTCTGCGTGTAGGGGTAAAATCCGTAGATATGCAGAGGAACACCAAAAGCGAAGGCAGCTCACTGGCCTATGTCTGACACTCATGGACGAAAGCGTGGGGATCAAACGGGATTAGATACCCCGGTAGTCCACGCTGTAAACAATGATCACTCGGTGTCGGGAGTTCGACCCTCTCGGTGCCTAAGTTAACACGATAAGTGATCCGCCTGGGTAGTACGATCGCAAGATTAAAACTCAAAGGAATAGACGGGGACCCACACAAGCGGTGGAGCGTGTGGTTTAATTCGATAGTAAGCGAGGAACCTTACCAGGGCTTGACATCTCGAGAACTTCTCGGAAACGAGGAGGTGCCGCAAGGAACTCGAAGACAGGTGCTGCATGGTTGTCGTCAGCTCGTGCCTTGAGGTGTTCGGTTAAGTCCGTAAACGAGCGCAACCCATGTCCTGTGTTGAAATTTTCACAGGAGACTGCCTTGCATAACAAGGAGGAAGGTATGGATGACGCCAAATCAGCATGGCCCTTATGCCCTGGGCGACACACGCGCTACAATGGCCGGTACAATGGGCAGCCAAGGAGTAATCCGGAGCGAATCCCCAAAACCGGTCTAAGTTCGGATTGAGGTCTGCAACTCGACCTCATGAAGCTGGAATCGCTAGTAAATGCTTATCAGCCACGGAGCATTGAATATGTTCCTGGGTCTTGTACTCACCGCCCGTCAAGTCATGAAAGGTAGGGGTGCCCGAAGGCCCTGCTCAGCAGGGACTAAGGCAAAACTACTGATTGGGACTAAGTCGTAACAAGGTATCCGTACGAGAACGTGCGGATGGACCATCTCCTTTTAAGGAGTTTACAAGGGTCTCGAAAGAGACCGTGTAACGATTCCTAGGTCGCCTCTGTCCATTGATCGCAAGATCAGTCGGTACAGAGTTGATATACCGCGAGGTATGATCACCCTAATTTTTGGTCTCTCTATTAAATTTGGACTGTCAGAGCAGTAAATATAACATAATATAAGTTAAGTTGTTTGTTGTAACTGTTTTTTGGCTTTGGCAAGCGGAAAATGCGGGTTTCTATTGCGCAAGTAGGCTAAATCATTTTAAGATAGCTTCTTTTCCTCAATTATTATGTCGGGTTCTTCTCCAGAAGGTGGTGAACAAAATACGGATCCAGTTGAGATTCTTGCCAAGGCAGAGATTGATCTATCTGTTCCTAATAAAAAGGATGCTGGTTATTTACGTACTTTGTTAACCTCTGTTGAGGTTGCTTCTTTAAGTGTTGGTGTCGCTTCACTTTCTTATCCCATTGTAAGTTCGGTTGTAGAGCAAGCTATAGCGTCTTTTTCTGCGCGAAGTGCTTTGGGCGTTTTGGCTGGCATTGCATTCTTGAAGGCTGATCAAAAGCTTTCTGGAGAGGCCATTTCTAAACCTTTTATTGCTTTGAGAAGTGGTTTAAGGACCGTTGCCTTTTGGGCTTTTATTCCAACACTTGCAGCCGTTTGGTCAGATTTGTCGAAAAATGAAATGACCGCATTTAAAGTGGAAACTATACGAGATAGGGTTGAAGGTTATAGGAAAGATGCTGGTATCTCTCCTGCTTTTTTTGATATGCAAGCAGGTTTTCAAAAAGATATCATTACTAGTTTAGATGCAGATGCCTCTTTAACTCCGCAAGCATTGGCAAAAATGTCTATTTATAATGATGGTGAGTTTGTTAGATGGAATGTTTTGGAAGGGGATGCTTCTCAATTGAGGACTTGGGAGTTGTCTGATCGTGACAAAGATTGGACTATTGTTTGTTACGGGAAGAACCATTGGTACGTGTTTGGTCCCAGTATTTCTTGGGAAGTAGGTGCTGAGGTAGAGGATGGAGATGCCGTTCAAGGGCTTCTTCAGAAGAATTTTCAAAAAAATCGTTTGGGTGATACGTTGAATGAACGGCTGAATGAGAGTGGGCTTATTGATGGGATACCTGCTATCCAAGATAGTTTACAGCAGGTTGATGTTGACGATTCTAGTCCTCTTAATTTTGATCAAGGCCTTGATAGGCTTTCTGGATTTATTCCTACTGAATGGAATGAATCTTATAGAGAGTCTGCGCTTAATTATGCCAAACAAGTAGAAAGGACGTACATCGATGGTTATGCAGCAGCAGCTTTAGAGATTAAAGATCGTCAATTTGGGAAAGCTGCTCTGCAAAATCCTAATTCTTATGCTTCAGTTCTATCTTTTATAGACAGCTCAAAGTAACCACCCCCGTTTTATGTCACTTACAGGTAGTTTAGATCGAGAACTTGTTGGAAAGTTTGTTGGTAATGAGCCATTGGGTAAAAAACCTATGGATCCTGCTATGCGAAAAGTCTCTGGTCCGCTTGTGGATAGTCAAACTAATATGGAGTCTGATCGTTTGAGATGTGTTGAGAATGGTTTTACGTCTATTGTGACTGACATTGCTACCTCTCAATCGTTGGGAAGTGTAGCATCTTGTGATCTATTTTTGAATGTTTTAAAAAATACTCTTAAAGGGTATTTAGATGATTTGGAGCCATCAAATCGGGAAGAACTTAAAACCTTCTTGCTTGAACGCGCACGTGAAGTTGCAGAAATTCCTAAAAATGAAGTGAGTTATAGGGCACATGCTTTAGATATGTTAGAAGGGATGAGTGGTATTTTTGAAGAAGATTTAAGAATGAAAGTGAAAAAACGTCTTCCCGTCATTGCTTCTGGCGCATCGTCTGGCGCTAATTTGTTGCATTCTGATCAGCGTTTGATGTTAGGGGTGAAGTCTTTTGTTAGGTGGGCATTATGGGGTGCTACTGCTTATACAAGTTGGAATGGTATTTGTGAAGGGTTAGCACTTCTCGCACATTATGGCGTCTTGCCTGAAAATGCCGTGTTGATAAATGGCATTCAGTATGTTTTTGGAGTGCCAGTTTCTTTAGCGATTTCTGAAATCGTCCGGCTAGGAAAACAAAATATAGAATTTATTGGCTCTACGCGTGGTCTAGGTTTGATAGAATCTACTAAGGTCCTTTTTAGAGAGAGAACTAAATTGGCTATATTTTTATTTGTTGTTTTTGGACCGGATGCTCTAACGAATGTGACTGGTGGTATGGAGTTGTTTTTTGGGAGAAAGGATTCAGCCGCTCAAATTGATGTAGCAAAAGAAGCGATTGATCAAAATAAAAAAGTTGCTCGTGGTGAACTAGCAAAGGCTAAGGCTAATGGTGCAGGCACTCAAGCATCTGTTATGGCTACTCGTGCTTCTATAGATGAGGCACTTGGGACTTATGGCACGCCTCAGGGTCTTGGTCCGCGTTTTTATGGTTTGACTGCGGCCTATTTTTCAGGGGAACCTTACGCTCTTATTAATGGGCCTGATGATCCTCGTTGTAAAGTGGGTGGTAATCCTGTTGTTCATGAAGTTTATAAAGAGTGGACGATTGATGTCCCTGAGGTGGGTTCTTTGTGTGCTTATGGTCAGTTGACTAATGGATTTCGTGGTTGGATTGTTGGTCGCCGTGCTGGGACAGGCACTATTGACTCTGTGCTCTCTGGCGCTGCTTCTCGTGAAGGGGGCGAGTATGCTGTGGCAAATAGTAAGTACTTAGATTTCCATAATCAACATACAAACTCTTATCCAGATGCTATAGAAGCCCTCTGGGGAAAATATATAAATGGTGTGGAAGAAAAAATGAATAGTAGATTCGCTGAGGTTGATGAAGTTACGAGACATTGGATGCCAGAAAAATCGATTCTTGCAAATAAGGAGGCATCGAAAGAGTTAATAGATCCACACTTTAATGCTTTCGAGCAGGATGAAAAAGAATTACGTGCACAACTAAAAACCGATATAAAAGCTTTAGGTCAACCTTATGCTGAATTTGACCAAGAGTTGGTACTTGCCTTAGATCCAAATAATACTGCAGTAAAAATTGACCCACCTGAATTTGATTCTATGGATTTTAATTTTCAATCTGTTGATGTTGGTAACAGTTTTGAAGAGAAAAATTTTATAGGTAAAGCAATCTCTGCTATTGAGAGGAATTCTATGAACTTGAGTTTAGTTGGTTTAGTTGCATTTATGTCTTTAATTCTTGGATATTTGGATATGGGATTTTTCTGGTCCGTGCAGAAAGCATACGCTAACGATATGGATCGTATTCGAAAAGTTGGTAGTAACACCAGACAACAGATGCAGGAGTTTTTGGAAGCTCTTCATACTCATTTAAATCGCGGACCTTTTTCTAGTATGTATACTTCTGATGGTGGTCAGTCTCCTACAAATGAGACGTTCGTTAGAGGTCGTTTTGTGGATGTTATGACTGGGCTTTCTGAATCTATGCGTTTTGAAACTGTTGAAGAAGGATTGTTACTTGGTTCTGCAAGTCGAATTGTTGACAAAGAATTGGCCTCGACGCATTCATGGAAAGAAGAATTAGTCGCGTTTTTTGGTGGGATGACGCGTATTGAGTCTCCAGCTATTCGTGCATTTAATCGTCTTGTCCGTGCTGTTGAAGATTATAGCGACGATCCAGAAGTCCTTGAGCAACACATAATGTCCCTGGGGAATGAAGGCGTAAAAATGAATCCTTCTGAGTTAATAATTGCAATTCGTGATCAGGGAAAAGCTTCAACTGGTAAAGAGATGTCAGATCGCTTTCGCAGTGAGATGGGGGCACTTATTGGATGTGATAGTGTAGATGATAGTAAACACTCTGGAAATTTGGCCGAGCGCACCAGTACTTTGGAGAAGGCAATACATGGATTGCTCGTGCGTAAAGATATAGGTGAGGAGGCATGGCTCTTGGATGCTGTAGTAGTCCAGGAGGAGATTGTTGAACTTAAAGAAGTGGACGTGCTAAGTGAAGGGGAAGGTCGTCAAAGAGAAAATCTGTTAAAAAATTACAGTAGGCTTATTGTTGCATTAGATAAGCAGCTTACTGCCTCTATTGCTCGTGCAGAGGAGGGGATCAGAGCTGTTAGTAAGGGAGTAGATTCTAATAAAGAAGAAGAGGCTCGTCGTGCTTATGAACCAGAATTTGCTCGTTTGGAACAAGCCATTCAAGAAGCTCGTTATGTGCTTCATAAAGGCGCATTTGCTTCTAAAATCAATCCATTCTCCGTTTTGCGAATTTTAGAGGAACGTCTTCAAACAATAAGTGATATTGAAGGTGAACTTAAAAAGTTGACGCCTGATCCAACGTCTTTACGTGATAGAAAAATGACGCTAAAGGCTCGTTGTGCAACTGTGCGTGGTGAATTACAGGTTGCTAAATCAGAATTTGGTGGGGAAGTTCTTGAGAGAATTTATAACAATCGTGGAAATGAGTTGATACATTGGAATGATGAAAATTTGTCTGGCGACTTGACGTCAGAAACAGCTCGATCTTTTATCGATACATTTGTTAATATGTATCAACGTTTCTATAGTGGTGCGCCAGGTTTTGTAGAAGTTAATTCTGGAGAGAATTTAGATGCTGAAAATGTCAGTTTGGCTTTTAATCATTTCGCAAAAGAGTTGCGAGAAAATTTGGATTCTTTTGGTTTTGATGAAGGTATGTCTCGACAATTTGATTTGGCTTGGCATATTGGTACAAAACTGCAAGAGGCATTCACATTGTTAAACATTTTAAACGTAGGGATCACTGTCCCCACAAAACTTCCAGCCCTACGTTATATTACTATTAATTCGAAATAATATTTTATTTTATGAATATTGAACAAGATCCTGTCAAACTCGATATTGTGGGATGCAAGTCTAGTTTAGATCTCCATATCGTTAAATTGCGTGTATCAATTTCGGATGCTGTTCGTACTCAATTTGGGTCTGATAATTCCACTCCTATCCCTTTCCAATTGGTCTGGGGTGGTAAAGCCGATGAATTCACAATGCCAGGTAGTGGTGCTTTTGAAGGGCAGATGGATTTTCGTCTGCCTGTATCTGAAGTTGGCACTTTGAAAGTACAATTTTCTCTTCCAAATGGGAGTATTGTAGAATCTACGGGTTCAATTCCTCCAGTTGAGGAATATAGAACTGATTTTGCAGATCGTGTTGCCCATGGTGAGCCTATTAAGGACGGTGAGCACTTTAGTATCCCTGAAGGAGTTTATGCTTTTGATAAAAATTTAATTGTTTGTAAAGGAGCTATTTTACAGGTAGATCCAGGGGCACAATTCCTTTTTGCTCCTGGCGTGGGTGTCTATTCTGAAGGGACGTTGTTGTTTAGAGGAGGAGGACATGATAAACCAATTTATTTGCGGGCTAAGGATGCTGGGAAAGGCTGGTCTGGAGTGGTTTTAAATGGTCCTTATACGGCTTTTAGTACTTTTGAAGCGTGTGCTTTCCAGGATGGCTTGGGAATGCCTGTTTATAATAGAGGAGGAAAACTTTTTATAGATCCTAAAAGTGATTTAAGATATGGTGGGAATTTGTCTGTTATGAATATTGCTAATTTGGAATGTCCAATTCGTTTGGAAGACGTGACTTTTAGGGATGGACGGGCAGATCGTGGCGGAGGATTGTCAGTTTATAATAGTGCGGTCTCTTTATCTAAAGTTCATTTTATTGAAAATCGGGCTAAACTTTCTGGTGGTGGGCTTCATGTTGAGCATGGAGTTGTCGGAATGAAAGAAGAAATTGTAAGTTTTAACAAAAATCACGCTGATCTTACTGGTGGGGCTTTTGCATTTACGCATGGTAGTCGTGTTAATGGAGCCCGTCCAACTGTTGTTGATAATACCGTAGGAAAGCGTGGACGAGATGGTTTTGTATTAAATTCAGATATGGATCTCTCTTCTTGGACAATGGATGTATTTGCCATAAATCAATTAAAATAAAATGGCCCTTGATGTACCAGAAATTTCGTTAAGAAAAGATTTTGCTCGACCTAAAGGTAATGGCATGGTTGAGCTTCAATTAACATGTCAGGTTAAGGCTCCAGGTACTGATCTTTCTGGTCTTCAAGTTAAGCTTGTTCATCACGACAATGATCGAGAAACTATATTGCATTATGGTCCTTTGGAATCAACTGGTAATGTCGTTTTCAATGTTGTTTTGGAAGAGGCTCTTGCGACTAATGGCCGTATTTTTGCTATTTTGGAAGGAGCAAATATTCGTGGTGCAGCCCCTCAAACGTTGAGTGGGCCATCTAGCGGTACGCAGGATAATTGGAGTTCTCTTAGTGTATTTGAAACACAGACTGCCCAAACGACTGAGGAGAATATTCCTAAATCTGATATTGGGCCTGTATCTAGAAGACGGGTTCATCGCGAACATGTTGTTATTGCGCCTAAGTCAGCACCCTTACGTCCTACAGTAGCGCGTAAACGAGGAGTGCCACATGAACAAGAGAAGCCAAAACCAAAACGTTCTCTGTTGCCAGCTTATAGCTCTGTTAAGCGAAAAGTGTATAAATTAGCACCTTTTTTTGTCGGTGCTTTAGGATTAACGGTTGCTGGTGTTGGTTCTGCAAAATACGCGTATGATCAAGGAGTGGAAGATGCGGCGGAGGTGGCTCATGATGCAAGTGTTTTGTCTGCTATACCGTTGCATGTTAAAAACTCTGATGGATCCTTTCGTCCAATTAGTTATATTCCCGCTAGGTCATTTATCTCCGAAGATATAAAACGGTGGGATGAAAATTCGCAAGCAAATACTGGTGATGAACGACAGAACGCTCGTGTTAATTGGAAGATAAAGCCCGTTTCCACAGAAGATGTTCAGACAGATGGCCCATTGTATCTTACTCGTCAAGCTCTTACATATGGAGAAGATCGCTGGGCAGAGGGTGGAACTGGTATCAATCCTAAAGGTTTGCTTCGTCCGATTTTGACTGGTGGAAGTGCTGGTGGTTCTACTTTGGCTGATCAATTGTGTGGCTCTATTTGGGAACAAACTGGTAAGTTTAAATATTTGTCTCAACTAAAAAAAACTTCGGGGCATAGTCGTTTTAGCCCTGCCAGTCTTATTAGGAAGGAACGTGAAATGTTTTGTTCTATAGGTTTAGGTTTTGGGGAGCAAATGACGGTTGATGAAATGTTTGCCAACTATATGACTTATGCGCACTTTGGTAATGGAGGAGAAGGCGTAAGGAACTTCATGATTCGTTATTGGGGGATTTATGACTTAAATGATCCTGCCTTAACGCGTGGACACAAAATTGTTCTTGCTGCTTTGCCTGCTCATCCCGTTCCTGCGCCTAGCGCAAAAGCCGATAACTTTGAAGCTCGTAAAAAAGAAATTGATGACAAATGGTCTAATCCTCATGGGATTTTAAACCGAGCTCTTGGTCTTTTGGACGGGCTTGTTGAGGAGGGGGCTATTCCTGCTCCTGAGAAAGAAGCTATAGCAAAAGAAATTCGTGCAGCGCAACCTAATTTTGAAATTTCAGAAAAAGTTCGAAAAGGTAGAGATAGGGATACAATTGGCTATGGTTTCATTGAAACGTTAGCTCAAGGGGAATTGAGTGCGCACTTAAAGTCTTCAGGGTTATCTTTTGAAGATTGGCGTAATTCGGCCGATGGTTTGGTAGTTTCAATCGATCCTGCTTTGCAAACTAAACTTTCTTCTATTGTTAAAGAAGCTACACAGAAGCTCCCTCTTGGCGTTGCTGGTACTGTATTTGCAGTGAATGAGAAGGGAGAATATATTGGCGTCTTTACGGGGACTAGAGATGGTTATCAGTCCCAATATACTTCGAGAGCGCTAACAGAAGCAGATAACCCTGGGTCCACTGGTAAGTTGTATGTGGGATCGCAAATTGCCACACTTGGTTATTTACCTGATGATCCAAATCCGGTAGTGCAACGAGCGGCACATGATCTTCAGGTTTCCAGTGGTCACCTCATTGTTTCCGCTAAGGATCTTAAGGTTAATGCTGCAAATGTAAAAACTGCAATTGAATGTTATGGCGATTGGAGAAAGGCAGTGACAGTAAATCCTATTGATGCAGCCGTGACGGGCAATTGGACGGTGCGTCCTGTTGAATTGCCTAGTTATTTATATGCCATGATGACTGGTAAGATTTTGCCTGATCCTCATCTTATTGTTGGGGACATTTTTGGTAATACCACTAACGCTTGGAATATACCTGCAAATATTGGTGACGCTAACTGTGCTCAGCTTATGTATGCGGACGGAAGGGCAAGAGAATGGGGTGCTTTACCCTTTAAAGGTACTATGAAGAAAATGCATGTACCTTCAAATGTTCTTTTTGCTATTGGTAAAACAGGTACTGCCGAAAGGGTTGGGCCTCATGGTAGTGCAGTTCATGATCATTCCACCAATATTGTTTGGGCGCCTTTTGCCGTTCAAATGCAAGATGGCCGTTACTATATGGCCGTTACTTATCTTCGTCCAGAAAAGAGTAAGATTACGGTTGATAAAAAAAGTGGTAAGAATGTGAGTGTTATGCAGAAAGATTTCAATGCAAATATAGGGTTTAAGACTTGGTCGTCTGATATAGCGGTTCCTGTTAGTAATAAGGTGCTTCAACAGTTGAGCCAAATTCCTAAGTTGAGTCAAATTCCTAAGAAATAGTTTATGCGTTTGCCAAAGGAACCAGATAGGACGGAGCTTAGGAAGAGAAGGTTATTGAACGATTATAAACCGTTTGTCGATAGTCTTGCCAGATGTCCTGAGTGGGGAGATGACCCTATGGATGTTCTGCCAATAAGTCAGTGGGGAGAGGAATGGACTGTGCCGATATTGAGATTTCATCATTTTTTCCAACATATTCTAATTGATTGGGATGGTGTGACATCAAATGATGTGTTCATTCTTAATAGAGATTTATTTAGTGATCTTGGGATTTCATATACCAATAGTCAAGCAGATATTTCCCTATTATATAGAGCGTTTATTGCAAATACTCATCCAGATCGTCATTTAACGTTGAATGATGATGAGCGTGCAAGAATAGTTGCAATGAGGAATAAGGATTGGGAAGCATGGCGTTTAATCGTTCAGCCCCTTCTTCGTGAGAGGTATGTTGCTGCTGATATAAGGCGTTGGAAAAAATACAAACAGTATCAGTCTTATGAAGCTAGTTTGTGTGATATGGAAACCTCTCAATCTGCAGGTCAAAATGACGTGAGTGACATGGGGCGTTATCCACTCGCAAGGCTTCTTGATGTTGATCAAGTCAAAGTCTCGTCTCCTTCAAGTGTTGTTGGACAATGCATTTCATGGGTCAAGGGAGCTGTGCTTCCAAAATTAACTGAAGAATTAGTTGAGCCTTATGCCCCTATTTCACCTGCGCCAATTTTGCCTATTCCCGTACAATCTGCTCCAATTCCGCCAGCTCCTATCCCCATGGCTTCGATTCCATCGGCTCCAATCCCATCCGCTCCGATTCCACCAGTTCAAAAACGGGTTGTCGTGGGGCCTGTTGTTGATATAGCTCTTGAACAGAGGAAAAGGTCTGTTGAACAAAAAGAGGGAGCTGATTTGTGCGAACCTTTTCCTAGATCTTCTAGGATTGGTAGGCTTATATCACATGGGTTGGTAAGTATTGGTTTCTTTGTTACTGCTGGTGCTCTTGTCTACTGGCTATCTTCAGATAAGAAATTTTCTAATTTAGGCACAACAACAAATCCTATTACCGTTGTTCCCATTCCTCCTAATGTACTAACGCATCCTTCTTCTGATAATGGCGTTGAATTTGTTCCACCATTTGTAAGCAATAAAGATCAAAATGAGATAGAAGTTTTTAATGGAAAGATAGAAGAAGAAAGGGATGATATTTCTAGACAGTTTTTTGCATTTTGTGACGCTTTTGACGCAAGTTACAAAGGATTGAAACATGAGATAGGTAAAAACGATGTAACAAAGGTTGGTGTCGATATGGAGTTCCGGATTTCTGTAGATGATAGTCCTGAACCGTATGTTGTTAAGATTTCATCTACTCCGAATAAAAAAACGGTTGAAGAGTTTGCGACAGCTCAAAAAATAGATCTTAAGACTGCGGTTGTTTACTTAGGGTATAAGGAGATTAATAGTAGTATCCAAAAACGTTTAGCAAAAGAAAAAAATAGTATTTTGGAATATCTCAAAAATAATTCTAAACAAAAAGAACAAATTGTTGAGAATAAACAGCCTCCAAAAAAGACAAACGAAAAACCCGCAGATGCGCAAGGTGTATTATCTGTGGAAGTTATTAGAGGTAATGAAACCGAAATTGTCATTCCAGAAGTGTCAGCACAGACTCAGGATATTGTTTCTCCAGTATATAGAACTACAGGTTGGGAGTTGGCTCCGCGTAGTGGCGATCAGAACTCATGTCCTAAAGGTTGGCTTGATGCTTGGACTAATGATGGTGCCGTAGCTGTGCTTTTTACTGTATGTGATGATTGGAAAGTGGAATCAACCTGTACATTTTCGATAGCAGGTGCAAAAAAACCTATGCCTACTTCTATACCAAGCAATAAGATAGTCATCAAACCTTATGGAGTCGTAGTTGATGATTTAAAAACCGTTTGTGAAAACGCGAAAAGCAGTGGATCTAGCATATATCGCTTAGAGATCAATAGGAAATAGGTATCCTTCAAAGAGTTTAGTCCCCGTCACATCTTCGATGCGTAGTCTCCATCGAGTATCATCTTCATCATTAATGATTTTTACAGTACCGTTTCTTGGCACATAATCTATGTTTCCGTTGGGATTTTTGGCTTTATTTTCAGGTGCGTTTTGTAAATAATTTAGGCAAAATAGCATGAGTTCACGTTCTTTGCCTTTGATGCCAATTTTCTCTGCATTACCTGGGATGGTCTGTTCTTTAAATGTTAACAGTATAGCTTGGCTTACCGGCATGCCCTTTAATCTTGGATCACTGGCTTTAAACTCAGTTCTGAAATCACTACCACTTAGCTCTGCCCAGAAATCATCCACTTCCATCCCTAAATCTGCTTTAACTTTGTCTTCCAGTCTCTTTTTGGCAAGTTCTGTTTTTGCGTCTAATTTGGCTAAACGTCCTCCATATGTTTCTTTGAGGCTACTGTAAACTTTATCCCTCTCTTGAGTGGCCATTTCAGGCCATTTTGTATTTTTATCTGGGAGATATGCGCCGTCTTTATTTTGTTCAATGCCCATAATGGATTTTTAAATCTTCTAATTATACCTTATTAAGTGAGTTTCTTCAAGGGGCGTTGAACTGTCATTAAATTTGGACTGTCAGAGCAGTTTCCGCTACTATGTTAGCGGATTTTTTAAAACTAAAAATTGCAAAATCATGGATAAATCTTTATATGGCGATCTCAAACTTGGCGTACTAGGAGGAGGCCAATTGGGTCGCATGCTTATTCAAGCTGGTATGAATTTTAATGTATCTTTTTATGTTTTGGATGGTGATTCGGAGGCTCCATGTTCACGACTCGCAGAAAAATTTACGGTTGGGCCTCTTATGGATTTTGATAGTGTTTATAACTTTGGAAAGACTGTGGATATGCTCACAATTGAGATTGAGCATGTTAATACAGATGCAATGGAAAAGCTTGAAAGTGAAGGCGTTCCCGTTTATCCAAGTTCAAAAGTTCTTAAGTTGATTCAAGATAAGGGTTTGCAAAAACAGTTTATGGCAGATAATGGGCTTCCAACTGCTAAATTTAGATTGCTCGAAAGTGGAGAACAGGCTGTTGATTTGTTACATGCCGGTGAAGTAAATCTTCCTTTTGTACTTAAATTGCGTAAAGGTGGTTATGATGGACGAGGTGTTTTGATTGTTCGTAAAGAAGAAGACTTGGCTCAAGCTTTTAAAGAACCGTGTGTTTTAGAAGATTTTGTTGGCGATTCAATGGAAATTGCAGTTATGGTTGCTCGCAGTACAACGGGTGAAGTAAAAACTTATCCTTCCACCGAGATGGTTTTTCATCCTGTTGCAAATCTGCTTGAGTTCCAAACTGCGCCAGCTAGAATTGCTCCAGAAATCGAGAAAAAAGCAGAAGAAATTGCAATTAAGGCTTCAGAAGGGTTGGGCGTTGTTGGATTGCTTGCCGTGGAAATGTTTGTTACTAAAACGGGGGAGGTTCTAATCAACGAAATGGCTCCTCGTCCGCATAATAGTGGGCACCACACAATTGAAGGGAATCAAACTTCACAATTTGAACAACATTTACGTGCGATTTTTGGCTTACCGCTCGGGTCAACGGCAACTTTGTCGCCTGCAGTTTTGGTAAATATTTTGGGGGAGATGGGCTTTAGTGGCAATGCAAAATATGAAGGGATGGATAAGGTTTTGGCTATACCCGGCGTGCATGTTCATTTGTATGGTAAAAAAATCACTAAACCTTTTCGCAAAATGGGGCATGCAATTGTTTTAAATAATGATTTAGACAAAGCTATGCAAAGCGCTAAAATGGTAGAGGATACTTTAAAAGTTATTGCTTAACCTAAACACTTATGAAAACTCCACTAGTAGGAATAATTATGGGTTCTGATTCCGATTTGCCTGTTATGTCTGAGGCGGCTATTTTTTTAGACACTATGGGCATTCCTTATGAAGTTACTGTTGTTTCTGCGCATAGAACTCCAAAGCGTATGGCTGATTATGCTACTTCTTCTGTAAAGCGCGGGCTTAAAGTGATTATTGCCGGTGCCGGTGGTGCCGCTCATTTGCCTGGCATGGTTGCATCAATGACAACTTTGCCTGTAATTGGCGTTCCTGTTAAATCATCCAATTCTATTGATGGGTGGGATTCTATTTTGTCGATTTTGCAGATGCCTTCGGCAGTTCCTGTTGCGACTGTTGCTTTAAATTGTGCTAAAAATGCAGGCATTTTGGCCACGCAAATTATAGGGACTTTCGATTCCGATGTTGCTGAAAAATTAGTTAAATTTAAAGTTGAAATCCAAGAAAAAGTTTTGGCCTCTGCCGAAAAGCTCGAAAAAATCGGATACAAGAAATACTTGGAAGAGAAAAAGAAGTAATGCTATAATATGTTCGACGAGTCGGCTGATTGTGAACCATCACGATACAAAAAGAACCTCACATGAGGTTCTTTTTTACTTCTCACTAAACTTCCAAACTCCATCCCAATCTTTTGGGGGAGTGGTTTTAAAGTTTGCTATTCGGGCGAGCAAAGTTTTGGATTTATAGTGGATTCTATGACTTTTAAAACATTGTTTCATGGGGCCTGTTGTCAGTCACTGACAACAGCTGTTTAGTACAAAGATTGTACTTTTGGGATAAGTATGAGCATACTGACCCCTATTAATGATTATTTATGAATAATGCGCCTGTTTTACCCAATGGATCTGTTGATGGCAATCATAAAGAATATTCTCCCAGCGTGGAAGTTCTAGATGCAGATATTGATGATTTAGATCAGATCATGGGGATCTATGAGCAATTAGATGTTGGTAAAAATATTGAAAAAAAGACAGATCCTCGTAATGTTGATGCATATTCAAGTAGAGGAGGTATATTGAAAATGCCTAGTAGAGCGCTTATTTCACAGGCTATAGAGTCAAAAGAATATTTTTTCCGTCTATCTAAATTGAATGATGCGGTTAATGGATTTATTTGGGGTTGTTATGATTTTTCTGCGGACAGTCCATTCTATGAGTCTTTTATGCGAGACGGTGTTGTTACGCAGGATTATCAAATTTTCGAACAATATCAATTACAGGATCTTGTCGCATATGGTATGGATCTCATGATCAGACCTGATTCTCAGAGAGGTGCTTTAGGCGGATTGTTATATTATCTTTACGTTAAAGAGCTTAAAAAAAGAGGATTATCAAAAATTGTCTTTATGATTGAAAAGTTAGGGTCTCTTATTAGTGAGGGTGGTGCTATTACTGAATTGGACATGAATAATGAGGCAACTTTAGGTTTACATGCCCTTTTAGGTGCTACAATGATTAAACGTATTGATGACGAAGTGGATGCTGGCGATGGTTATGTTGCAAAACGAACTTGTATGTATCACATGGTTGATGTGGACTATGTATTGAAAGTATTAGGATCCAAATTAGGTGTTGATGTGTCTACGCCTAAAAACGATTCCCTTGGTAATATGCGTAGAAACTTAGTCAGTAGAACGGCAGATATGCCGAAAGATTTATTTATGATTCGTGGCATTTGGGATTTTAATATGAGAGCACAGCCTCGAGATGGAGAAAGAGTTTTTACAGAGTCTGGTTATTTAGTTGCCACCGCTGGGTTGGGAGCTAGTTTCCGTTTTCAAGATTCTTCTGAAAGCATAGACGGATTAATAGGTCAAGATGGAAGGCATGTCATCACAGACGATGTTGCATTAAATGTAGCTATAATCGACGCATGTTTTGCTTCTGTCCTTAAGGAGGCAAACGAGAAATTTGTGATTTCTGATGATACTGTTCTGAAAGCTTCTCAAAGAGCATCTATTGTTGCTGGAGAAGTACAACGTGTATCAGAAAAATACTCAATGACTCATGCTAAGGTGCTCATGATTGGAGTTGTGCAAACTATAGTAGAAGAAATGGTCAGGAGAGGACTTTCACCTATACTTAGTGATATGGATCCAGAGCTCCTTGATCAAGAAAATGTTGATGGTAATGCCATTAATAATGGTGACCAAAATGGATTATTAATCCCTCAGAGTGATATTGTCCTTGCAACTGGTATGACACTTGCGACATCGACTTTTGATGAAATATTTGCAATGGCTAAAAAGTGGCATAAGCCAGTTGTGATTTTCGCACAAACTGGTAGCAATCTTGCAGATGAATATATTGGTTTGGGTGTAGAAACTGTTATTTCTGAACATTATCCTTGGTATTGTATACCAGGAGTAAGTGCCATTGAGGTATTTCGTATGCCAAATGATGCAAGTGTAAGTCGTGGGTACACTAAAGATCAGGTTGTTGATGTTATTGATGTGGTTGGCACTCCAGTCTACATATATGATGGACAGCGTATTAAGGATAATGCAACTAGGCTAAAAAGTGCTTTTGATGGATGTCGTATGTATTTTTCGATCAAAGCGAATCCTAATGTAGATGTATGTTCTATTATTGCAAGGCTTGGCTATGATGCAGAAGTTGTAACTGATGGGGAGATGGACGTTGCAATTAAGTCAGGATTTAATCCTTCATCTATATTGTTTGCTGGTCCTGGTAAAATTCATTCACAAGTTAACCGGGCCGTTTCTTCTGGCGTCCGTCTTTTTACTGCTGAGTCTGTAAATCAACTTAAATTATTGGATGAGGTCGCTAGAGAAAGGAATGTTGTGTTGAAAGTTTTATTGAGAATGAATTTGCCAGAACTTTATAACGAGCAAAGCGAATCTATGATGGGTAAGTCTTCTCAATTTGGGTTAGATGTTGACTCTCTTATATCTGAAAAATCAGCAATTGATGCTTTGACCAATATAAGGATAGTTGGTACTCAATTTTATGCTGCCAGTCAAATTCTTGATCCTACGAAGTTAGCTAAATCTGTTAAAAATCAGTTAAATCAAACTCGTAAAATTATGGGCCATATCCCTATGACATTGGAAATTTTGGATGTAGGTGGTGGTTTTGGTATTCCATATCAAGACGGTGACAAGGCTTTGGATCTAGAATCATGTGCTAAGCTCGCTAAAGAAGCGATGATAGATGCTGGTTCCGCTGATATTATTGTTGAGTCAGGGAGGTATTTGGTTGGTGATGCTGGTACCTTTTTTACAAGAGTTATAGACGTTAAAAAGAGTTTTGATCAATATCACGTTATTTGCGATGGAGGTATGGTTGGTTTCACTAGGCCCATGTTGGTAGGTCAGCATCATGAAGTTGAATTATTTACGCACAAAGCATCAAATCCTGTTAGAGGTGTATGTACTGTTTCTGGGTTTTCATGTTCATCGTTGGATATTTTTGATACCATTGAGATGGATGTGCCTGAAGTAGGTGATGTGATTGCTGTTAAAAATGCTGGTGCATATGGTTGGAGTATGAGTATTAAAGATTTTCATTGTGCAAAGCCACCCAGTGAGTTCGTTCTAAATAAATAATTTATATGTTGCTTTCAGATTCTTTTGGTTTAGTTGCCGGTGTTCTTATGGCGTTATCGTCGATAGTGTATTTTATGCAAGTGTTTAATGGTAAATCGGAGCCCAATCCTGTGTCATGGGGTATCTGGTTTTTTGTTAGTATAATCAACTCTTTCACTTATTTTACCGTTGTTAATCATAATGTTTGGCAAGCACTTTTTGCCATTACAAACTCTTTTGCGATATTTACTATTTTGACTTACACCTTGTTAAAAGGTGTCCATTCAAAAATAAGACAAACTGATTTACTTGTTGTCCTGTTAACTATTGTTGTAAGTATTTTTTGGCAAATTACGTCTAGTGATAGATTTGCCAATTTACTTTTGCAGGCAATATATGTGATCTCGTATATCCCAACGATTTCTGGAGTTCTTAGCAAAAATGCAAAAGAACATTATATGGCGTGGTTGATTACAGTAATTGCTAGTCTGTTTGCTACGCTGTCTGTTCTTACGAATTATCCTGGGGATTGGGTCTCGATTGTGAATCCTTTAATCATTGGGGTTATCTGCAATAGTTTGGTATTGGTTTTGATTTTAACAAGAAGGAAAATTACTTCTCACTAAATCTCCAAACTCCGTCCCAATCTTTTGGGGGAGTGGTTTTAAAGTTTGCTATTCGGGCGAGCAAAGTTTTGGATGGGCCGTCTTGTGGCAAACGGCTTAAAATGCCGTTTAAGTGGGCTTCTGCGCCGGTAAAATCACCTTTTTGGTAAGAGGTGAGGGCTGTTTCAAAATCTGTAACTAAGGCTTTGCCATCCGGGCTTGCGTTTTCGTTAAGCCCCATGAGCTCGTGAATCGCCATGGCGTTGCCTTTACCTTTTAAACAAACCGTATCTACTTTTCGGAAAAAGAATTTTGCGTTCGCGCCAAGTTTTGTGCCTTCCGTAACAAGAATTTTTGTGTCGTAAAATTTGTTTGCGCCTTCAAGCCTGGATGCTGTGTTTACCGTGTCTCCCATCGCGGTGTAATCAAATCGATCGGTAGAGCCCATGTTTCCAACAACCGCGTCTCCGGTTGCGAGCCCTATGCGTAAATTCAAATTGTAACCTGACTTTTGATTGAGTTCCGCCATTTTTTCTCTTATGGAAAGTGCCGTTTCGCAGATCTTTTGTGCGTGATCTACGCTTGGTACCGGCGCGCCAAAAATCGCCATAATCGCATCGCCTTCAAACTTATCCACAGTCCCGCCGTGAGCCATAATTAGTTTGGAAAGTGCATCAAAATAAAAGTTGATTAAAGTTACGACTTCTTGCGGTTTAAGATTTTCGCTGATGCCGGTAAAGTTTTCTATATCCAAAAATAGTACGGAAATGTTTCGTTTATCGCCACCGAGAGCAACTACGCCAGGGTCTAGCGTAATCTGTTCCACAAGCTCCGGCGAAACATAGTGCGCAAAAGCATTTTTGATTTTTCTTTTTTCGCTAAACTCGGTGAAATTTCTGTATGCCATCACAGTTAGGTATGCAATAAAAACTGCAAAAACCGGCCAAAGAAGATCCGGGATTATGCCTCTGTTAAAGCTAAACTGCGCATAAAATGGGAACAGCGCAATCTCGATAATTAGCACAATCGCCCCCGCAATAATCGGCAAATAAAGAAACGCCAACACCGCTACAAGTAACATTATCCCCGTTGTTACCAGGAACCCCACCGCGCTTTGGTATTCTAAGAATTTCCCATCTAGGATTGTTTGGATTGCGTTTGCGTGGATTTCTAAGCCTGGCGTTCTGGCATTCGTGTCAATTGGAGTATAGTACCAATCTTGTAAGATGGTTGCGGTTGCCCCTATAAGGACAATTTTATTTTCAAATACAGATGAATCAATTTCTCCATTATATACATCCACAAAAGAGTAAGTTGGCCAGTTGTATGCCTCTTTTGCGTAGTTGATTAGCATTTGGCCGTTCTCAAGTGGAATATCAAAAGGTTCAGTAGTGGCTAGTTTTTCGCGAGCGATTTTTAAATCTATGTGTTCTTCAATTTGTCCGTTTTCTACGCCAACATAGGCCGGTAGGGCATAGATTGTTCTTAAATTTGTGGATTCTTCCAGGTTGCTAACTTCGTTGTAAAACCCCAAGGTTGTGGCTTCCGAGAATATTTTTAATGGTGTGTACTCAGATTCATAAATAAAGGCATCATTCTCTAAGTATTTTTCTCCCGCAGGCATTTTGATTAAATAATCATTATCGTATTTATTTAGTTCATTTGCAAAAACGGCATCGCCGGAATCTCTTGCGGATGAAAAGAAAATATCAAAAAATACAGAGTTTGGATTCCCTTTTTCAATTTGGTTTAGGACTTTTGCGTAGTAATTCCTGGACCAATTCGCCATAGAATCCAGCCCCCCATTTTGGGTTGGCGCTATTGTTGCATCGTCTATTGCAATCACAACAATTTCTGAAGTTTCTCTTTCTTTGTATAACAGATTGGAAAGCCCACTATTTTGATTTTTTAAAACATCACCTGCGTGCAAGGCAAAAGTGATGGCTAGTACTCCAAGAATAATGACTGTTCCAACAATTATTTTTTTGATTTTCGCCAAACTGAGGATTTTAAATCCTTACATTATACCACAATCTGCCAAACAGATTAAGCCTTCTTTGTATGAAAAGGGTTCTTTATAGTGTAATAGGTAAAGTGGTTCAATGTTTAAGTATTGACGGTAATAAACTTTTTGACAGACTGATAATGAATCATAAATTATGAGAAAAAAAATCTCAAAGATCGCAATAATTGGGTTTGGCAATATAGGCAAAGCGATATTTTCTGGTCTTGTTGCAAGTGGTAATTTCAATAAAGGAGATTTTTTATTTAGCAATAGCAAGGATAGTAACATAAGTGTTGCTGAAGAAGCAGATGTTATTATTCTAGCAGTGAGGCCTGAGATATTTACTGACGTGATTAAGGATATCAAAAAGTGCCTCACAAAAGAAAAATTATTGATTTCTGTTGTTGCCAGAACTTCTATTGCTGACATTCAGTATCATTTAGGGTTTAACTGTCCGACAGTTCGTGTTATGCCTAATATTTGTGCATTTGTTGGTGAGTCGATGTCTTGTTGGGTTAAATCAAATGAGGTTAGTACATTGCAAGTAAGACAGACTAAAACTATTCTGCAGTCAATTGGAGAAGAGGTGATGTTAAATGATGAAAAACTTTTTAGTGCGGTTACTGTTGTCTCTGGTAGTGGTCCTGCATATTTTTTGTTATTAGCTGAGCTTTTTTATGATTTTTCTCGTGATATAGGTCTTGAATCAGAACTCTCTATGAAACTTATTAGACAAACCTTTTTGGGTGTAGCTAAAATGCTATCTAAATCTAATAAATCCGCTCGAGTTTTGAGAGATGAGATCGTATCGAAGGGTGGTACGACAGAGGTAGTTCTTGACTTCTTGAATAGAGAAAAATTCGGGAAAATCTTTTTGAGAGCACTTGAAGTCGGTTACAAGAAAAATACTTCAAAAAATAAAAGTTAGGAATGCACTTATTGCGATAAACGTGAGTTTTTTTGTAGATTAAGCTTTTCTTGTATCGGTTGCTTTTGGTGTATTCCTGCGACGAGCTAAGAATGCTGCCAATCCACTAGCAAGCCACATGCCATTTTCTAGATGACCCGGATATGTTGCACAACCTGTGCCATCACAGCTACCTTGGCCTACGCCTGTATCATCTTCAACTGGGAGAGAATCATCTGTGTCATCTAAAGCTGTGTCTTGATCAGTATCACCATCGCCATCTGCATCAGAGTCTGAATCGCTATCGGAATCACTATCTGTATCCGTATCGCTATCTGAGTCTGAATCAGAGTCTGTATCCGTGTCAGAATCGCTGTCTGTATCTGCATCGGTTTCACTAGGTAGTGTGTCTGCAAAATAGTTTGTGTCAAGTTCATCAATTGTTACGTCAAAACCTCCTTGATCACCAACAGCATCGTAACTTCCTGCTTCCAAATGTACCCACATCATTTCTGTTGTGTTTGATGTATCCACATAAGGACCATAATCGGGGGCAACTAGTCCAAGGACTCCCATTCCAGCTTCTGCACGGCAATCATAATCTGTATAAACAGTTGTACCCGCACCTATGCCAGAAAGATCCCATTCGCCTTCTAAGTAAACGGTATCGCCAAAATCAAGTTCGATGTTGCCATCCTCGTTCACGTATGGGTAGCCGGCGGTAGCCTCAAGGTAACCGCCTTCTTCGCTTTCAACAACTTCTCCACCTTCGAGTTCTGAGCCAAGCACATCTTCTACATTTAGAGTGATTGTAAAGTCAGAGTAAGCTGTAGCAGAGTTTGTGTCTGTGTCTATAACATTTAGATTTATTATGTAGTAACCTGCTTTTTCCGGTATGAAGCTTGTATCCCTGCCTTCAAGTTCAGTTGTGGTGCCGTCGTAATCGTTAGTTACGGTCCAGTTATAAGTTAAGTTTCTATTAGTATCTTCGTCATCGCCAGCATCAGCACTAAGAGTTACAATATCTCCACGCATGTACATTATTGGCGTTGCGTCCGGCGCTAACGTTCTAATATCCATGCCATTGATAGAAATTCCATTGATTCTTGGAGAATCTGCATTATCACAATCACTATCAACACCATCATCCGTTACTTCTGTTGCACCAGGATAAACTGTAGCGTCTTCATCGTTACAATCTACGCTTACAGGGGAACCGTCTAGGTCGGAGTCTGGGTCGTCGTAAGTTGTCTCACGCATTTTATAGATGTCGTAATCGGTACCGTTGTTACTTGCATAATACAAGATTCCATCGTGATAGTAGGGAGATCGTCCTTCCGTTATAAATTGAGAATAGCCTGTTGAAATATTTTTAGTCCAAATTTCACATCCAGTCATTCCAGAAGAGTCGCATCCTATTGTGTAAAAAACTTTGTTATGCTCAGAATCTTCAGCTGGTTCTATTTCATCTTCAGATGTGGCCACGACATCAGCTCCACTATCTAGATCCACGATGTCAAAATCTGGACTATCCCACGTTGAATAAAGGATGTTGCCAGAATCTTGGTTGTAAGTATAACCGCCACCAAAACTATAGTCTTCATGAGAATAAAGTAAGTCAGCCGAACTACTTGCCCAAGCACCGCCAGATGTGTCTGTTAGCTCATATACGTCCGTGCCGTATGATTCGCGCACTAACACATGTGAGCTGTCAACAAACTGTGGCATATACACTGCCGATGATAAACCAGAAACTGGTACAGTAGATGATTCAGTAGCACCGTTAGGTAAGTATTCTTGTAGAGCGCTTCCATCAGCATCTATCTTTGTAAACATCATTCCGTTCTCGTTTACAGTTGGCCAAGCTTCGTGCGTACCAACTTCACTTGCGCCTGCGACTGGCGTAGCTTCTTCAAACGAATAAACCTCATCTGCTCTAGCATTAAACGACAAAGCACTTACCAATAATGCACCAGTTAATCCTAGTTTTTTATGAGGCACGTTTGAACTGACTTCAGCCTCACCCGGTTTTGTTATTTTTCTTTCCGCCATATAAATGGGGATTAAACCATCACAAATATGGCACAAGATAGGTTTAAAGTCAAGCTAGGTTGCGGTTTTAATTTGACAAAGTATAGACGTTTGTACTTTCACCTGTGGTAGACCTGGTGACTACAAATGGATAATAATATGTATCTTTTGAGCCTTCGTAATAGCCTTTGCCGATAATTATTGATTTTGTATCGCCAACAGGTTCATCACTTTCCGTTACAAGTTGCCATTCCAGGTATGGGATTGAGGCTTCAGTGCCGTATTCTAGTAATTCCGTGACTATGTTTAGTCGCATGGAAAGGTAACTTGCCACAGGAGATTCTCCGTATAAGTCTGCAATACCAAAGTTGTTTGAAATAGCTTTTGTGGAGTCGATTACCACGTATGTATCGCTTATGTAATCAGATACGGCGTTGATGAGGGATTCATAGATTTCTGTATTTAGATAAGGGTCTCTGCATGGCAAGAAGACACATATTGCTGGTTGATCATTCGGCATCACAACAATTGGACTCGGAATTGCATCATTTGTTTCTCCAAGTATTTGCCACAAAATAACGGAATTGTCATCTTCCAAACTGCCTGTGCCTTCGTTGAGGATATATCTCGCACACCTTTCCGGATCTTCCTCTTCGTCAATGCAAGGGGTTCTAACCTTTAAAGTCCAACCTGTTAGGCCGAGGGCTGAGGGAGAGAGGCGGTTGCCATCGTCATCATCGCTATAAAGTGGAATTGTAACGCTTTGGCCGTAAAGTAAGCGGTTCCAGTTGCAGGGATCGTTCAAGGGTTTTTCGTTGTCTAAAATGGAGCAGTCATCCGGATCGCCTGCCGTGCCTGTACCTGGAATTGGAGTGTAATAAGTGTACGCGTCACCGTATTCGCCGTTTTCTTGAGCTTTGCCGTAGACCTGATAATTGCCGTAAGTTTCGTAAAGGCCGTCGCCATCGGAATCATTACGGAAAATCTTTAGAGCGGAAGTGGCGTCATAACCCGCGTAGTGATCTTTCATTGCGAGCACGCCCAGTTCGGCTGCGGACTGCCCGGCGAGGTAAGCTATTTGTGAATCCTCGAGTTGATTGTAAAAATCCTGCTTGCTCTGTGTGTTTTTGACTGTGCTCGCACCGATTAGCATAATCACGGTCATCACTAAAAATGCAAAAACAAGAGAATAGGCGGGGCGATTTTTGTTGATTTTTGGCATGTGGCGTGTTGATTGCTTGCCAGGAGATTTTAAACCGTTAGTACGATTTTTCCAAGCGTTTTGCCGTCTTCCATGAGCTTGTGGGCGATTGAGGCGTCTTTTAGAGGAAAAGTTGCGCCGATTACAGGTTTGAGCTGGCCGTTTTTGACGTGCTCGTACATGGCTTCGAAATCTTCTTTTGTGCCCATGCGAGCGCCCAAAATTGTTAGTTCACGGCCGTAGAGATCTGCCAAGTCGAGCGTGGCTTCTTTGCCGGATGTTGTGCCTGCGAGTACCAATCTTCCGTGTGGTTTTAGAGATTTGATTCCAAGATTAAAGGTTTGAGTTCCAACGCTGTCAAAAACTACGTCAAAAGTTTGAGATGGGATTTCGTCCGGAGTTAAAACATAGTCAGCGCCAATCTGTAAAAGTGCTTGTTTTTTGTCATGCGAACGAGTTACGGCAAAAACCTCTGCTCCAAGCATTTTTGCGATTTGTATGGCGGAGCTTCCGAGACCTCCTGACGCGCCAAAAATCAAAACTTTTTCTTGTAATTTAAGGTTGGCTCTGCTAACCAACATGTGCCAGGCGGTTAGAAAGGTGAGTGGGAATGCGCCTGCTTGTTCCCATGTGAGCGATTGCGGTTTTGGGTAGATTTGTGGGAGTGGCACGATTGCATATTCGGCATAAGCGCCTTCGGTGTTGAATCCAAAAATTTTAACTGAAGAACATCCTTTGCTAGGTTCGCAAGATATTGCCGGGTTCACGATTATTTCTGATCCAATTTGAATTCCTTCCGGTAGATTTGTGTTTGCTTCAACAATTATCCCCGCGCAATCCGACCCCATTATGTGTGGCAATTTTGTTGGATATTTTCCGCTACGTTGCCAAATATCTATTCTGTTAACGGAGCACGCTTTTACGCGAATTAGGGCGGTGCCTTCTGCTGGCGCGGGCGTTGGCATGTCCACCATTTTGAGGACTTGGGAATCACCGATTTGGGTTAGCGGGATGGCGTGCATGAGG
The DNA here is from genome assembly GCA_041658345.1 of Candidatus Altimarinota bacterium. GTDB lineage: Bacteria > Patescibacteriota > Gracilibacteria > UBA1369 > 2-02-FULL-48-14 > JBAZYV01. The sequence continues at coordinate 26,306 of JBBAAK010000006.1, read as the reverse complement.
TTGTTTTTACATATCAATTTCCAACCCAACTATATTTTTCCGTGTATCCAGATAGATAGTACCTTTTGCTTGCTTTGTTTTAACATTAATTGGATCACCATTTTTCTTAAAATCAATGTACGCCACATCGTATTCGTCTTTGTAGCTTATGTCCCACGTTAAGCCGTCGACAAAAACCTTCTGATCATTCATCTGCAAATTTCCACAACTGGACTGTTGTTTTAAATTGATTATTTCTATGCCAACGATATTTCCGGTTTTTTTATCAACGTCCAAAACAAAGTCCAAGTTACTAATTCTTTCCTGGACTTGATTTGGCAGTAGATTAATTATTAATCGTGAGCCCTTTCCAAGGATTTGTGGATAGGTAGTTCCCATAGTAATTATTTACTTTTCTCCCAGATTACATATCCTTCCAAATCAAAAGCACCAATAACAATAAATTCAAGATTTGCTATAACAGATTGGACATCTTTTCCTTCAAATTCACTCTCATTTTTACGAGTCATGTGAGAAAGTATCCCTTCGAAAGCCCAAGTATGAGTAAAACTAATAACTCTTCGGATCCTGTCAATATTCTTAGCATCCTTATGGGTAAGCATATAATAACATCTGTCTTGGAAAGTAATGGCACTAAGTCCTTCGATTATTTTACAAGAATCTTTACTCCTTTGCATAAGGTCTTCAATGAGGTAGACACGCGACTCGTCTTTGGATAAATATTCAGCAATAAATTCAACCAATGCTTGTCTGGTATCTAGATAAGTTGTTTTTCTCTCCACGCCACCATACATAAAAACGCTATGACGGAAATTTTTAATTTTCTCAATTTTCGTGCCTTCTGGCATATAGGTAAAAACAATGCCATCAGAGGACATGAAACCGTCTAGGAGTAATCCAGAAAAATAAGACCCTCCATTAAGCGTTTCTTTCATATAACGCTTGGCATTTTCACCTAGAGGAAATCTTTTTGTTTCTTTCAGGGGATAACTGTATCTAGTCGTTTCCATAGTTTTTATCAATTGGTAAGTCCAGCGACATCTATCCGACCAGTGGTAGTAAGCGAATCAGTCGTTAAAAAATTGGCGATTATTTAGTATCAGATAACTTAAAAAGATATAATAAAATAAGCTAATGATTGTTATGCTTATAAGCCCAACAGGAGAAAAAATGAAATTTAAAAAATTTGCGTCCACGCTCATTCCAAGAGATATTCGGTGGGCGATATAGAACCTCTCTACCAGTTCTAAATTAAAAAGAGAAAGAAAACCGGAAATAGTCATACTTGATAGAGACAAACTGATAGATGCCCACGCAAAACAATAGGCCTTCCTATGTTTTTTAATAATCAAGAAAATCACGGAAATATTGATAATGATTTGGGCGATCAATAATATTAAAAACAAAAATCCCAAGTGGTAATATCCTAACATTTGATAATCAGTCGATGTCTGGAATCTGCTAAGCGTCACAAAATCAAACCAAGTCGAAATGGCTAATAATGAAATGAAGAATTTAAGAGAATGTGGAATAATTTTTGACATATATTATTAATAATTCACATATAATAGACCCCATTACCCACAGATTGATCTTAATGCCTCTATTTCCTTCAAAATATAAAAAGCACAAGCTTTATTAAGATTAGAAAATTTTTGTATTAATTCATGTCCTCTCTCGTCGGTGTAACGTCCAACCTCATATTCACCTTTTTTTGATTTTGATTCATAAAAAAGCAATGCCGGGACACCCCGTTGATCGTCCGAGTACTTAAGCCAATAGGAAACTAAGCCTAAATGCTCTTTTAAAAAACTTTCGATATCTTCCATGCCAATCAATCCATGATATTCTAGATATCCACTTTTTTTAATTAACTCGCATGGACTTACATTTTTTAATTCGTAAAATTCTTTTGGAATAAGTACAACATGTTTGATTAATTTTTTTTTATCCATATTTTATTCCTTAATCATTTGCTTACCATCTTCACTGAGTTTATATCCGTTTTGAGTCAAATAGTCCAGCTCCTGTCCAAAAAACCCTGTCGCATCATCAATTTTTCCTACTACATCGTTAAGAAAAATATCATCCCCTCTTGCAATAGCATTATCTAGAAAAGTTTGATTTGCCGCCCATCGTTGAGAATCATTTAAATTTGCCCAGGCTTTATCGCTCATTCTAAAATAGTACGCACCGATGCTTTTAGCATATTCTTCGTATCCACCTCTGGTCGTTCCAAGAACGGTAATGCCTTTTGGGAATGAACCACTTACCAAGTTGGTTATTTGAATTTCAATTTTTTCCGAATATTGAGCGATTTCATCCGAATATTTTGAAGCTCCACTAACCAAATCATCCACTTTTGTAGCGCCAGCTGGTATTCCCGGAATCATTGTCATTGCGGCGTCAAAAGCCATGTCTTCCTCGGTTCCCCAAATGGAATCGTAAATTAAATTTGCGACATCCCACAAAGTGTCCCAAAATTCCCCATTTGGATCCACAAACATCACCGGATTCCCCCTGCTGTAAGCATAAAAGTTTAGGCTTTGCGGGTCAGCTAGGATTTTCATAATTCGTCCATCAAGTTGCGCTGGGTCTTCGCTCAAGAATTGGCCTCTGGCGGGGTCGTAGTAACGGGCGTTTAGGTAGGAGAGGCCTGAGTCGTCATCTGAATATTCTCCGATGTATGTTTTTGCGATTGAATCATCCGGAGCTCCCGACCCTGCAGTTGCACCACTATGCAATCGTTCTGTGCCGTATGGGTAGTAATCGAGCAGTTCGCTTACAGCTCCGTCTTCATCTGTAATCACAGAAATAGAGCCTAAATGATCTGAATGATTGCTATTTGTTGAATAAGAGATGCCATCGTAATGGATTCTTGCATCTGTTCCGCTTGGGCCACCAACGTAGATGTTGTGCTCTGTGCCTTCGATATCGTATGAGGTGGAAGGGTAGATTGTTTGGTAGACCGCGCCCTCTGAGTCTGTCCAGGATTTGCTTGTGCGTTGTCCGGATTGGTCATAAGTGTAGGTGGAATCGCCAAGAGGAACTTCCGTGTATGTGCTTGGGAGAGTGTAGGTGATTTCTAAAATAGGATCATAAAATGTGCCGGTGTATTCGCTATTGCGATAAGTTACGGTGTTTGATTGCGAAGTTGTTGAAGAGGAGCTTGTGAATGCAGAGTCTAAAACGTCGTGGCCTTCACGCAAGGCAAACATGGTTGCGCCGGTTGTGGAAACCCAACTTTTGCCGGCTACATTCAAATCAAAATTGAGCCAAGTGTTTGTCAAAATATCTGTTATATCCTTTCTTGAGGTCGAGTCGATTCCTTCTGTTGGGCTGTTGATTGCGCCGGCCTTGTTGTAGTCGGAGCCTGCAAGCGTAGTTGCGGAACTTTGTGAGCTTTTCACAACTGTTACAAAATCATCTCCATCGTTATCGTCGTTTGTTTTTGCAGTTGCGTAAACTTTGAGTGTTGCGGAGCTCACAATGGCATCATCCGGTAAAGAAGAAGTATCAAAAGGTAAGAATGAGCGATGAATGTAATAACTTGTTGTTGATTTTGTTGAGCCAAACATTGCTGAGGCCGAAGTGCCGTTTGCGCTTCCGGTTACGCTATCGTGGGAGTTATCCCAAAGACCACTCGCTTTATAGGCATAGCCATCTCCTGTGTTTGTGGAGAAAGAAACGGTAACCGGGTCGTAAGTTGCTCCGCTTGTTATTTGAGATTTTTCTCGAGATGTCATGTGGTCGGCGTAGTCCCAAGTGTAAGAAGTTGTTTCACTTGTGCTATCCAAGTTTGCTGTGTAGGTGGAAGCCAAAGTCCCGTTTTGATTGTAGGTGAATGAATCTGTTGATCCCTCTGTTTTTACGATAGATGTAACCGCATGTGGATTTGCGTAAGAGCCCGTTTCAACATCGCCATCATAAGAATATGTACCCAAGTCTGAGCGAGAAAGAATGTTTCCAATAATGTTGTATGAGTAATCGATTGTTTCGTTTGATCCGGAAACAGCACTGCTTACCGTTGATGAAGTTAGACGATAGAGATCATCGTAAGTGTAGGCGGTTGTTTTTGCGGATTCCGTAGCCGAAGAATCCACAATTTGAGTGATGTTTCCGACATCGTCGTAAGAGTAAGAAAGATTTTGGATTGTTGTTGCGACCGGTGCTGTGTATGTGATTTCCAGAATTGGGTCGTAAGATGTGCCGGTGTTTTCGCTGTTGTAATATGAAATAACGTTGTACTGAGTATTTATTGGAGAAGAATTTGTGAAAGCTGAATCTAAAACATCGTGGCCTTCGCGGAATGCAAGCATTGTAGCTTCGGTTGTGGAAATCCAGTTTTTGCCGATTGTATTTAGATTAAAATTCAACCATGCGCCTGTAGAGATGTTTGTGATATCTTTCCTCTCCGTTGAATCGATTCCTTCGATTGGATTATCTACCGTGCCCGCATTGTTATAGTCTTCTGCGGTTAATGCTGTTGATGAATCCTGAGAGCTTTGTACTACTGTAATAAAGTCATCCCCATCGTTGTCGTGATCTTTTTTACTGGAAACGTAAACTTTGAGTATCGCGGATGTTATTAATGTGTTGTCTGGCAAAGTGGACGTATCAAAAGGCAAAAATGATCTGTATATGGAATAGTTTGTTGTTGATTTTGATGTGCCCGCCATTGAGGAAGCGGACGTGCTATTTAAGTTGTGGCCTGCCGTACTATCATGTGCGTTGTCCCAAACAGCATGTGCCTTGTAAACATATCCATCTGCAGAATTTGTGTAGAACGAAGTTGTGATTGGGTCTGAGGCATAAGCCGAGTATCCTGTTGTCGTTTTGTTTGTTAGCCTGTAGCGATTTGAGGCGTCGTATGTGTAAGAAGTTGTTGTGCCATTTGCATAAGTTTCTTCTGTAATTTGTCCGTTTGGTCCGTAATTTGTATCTGTAACAACAAAAACGAAATCGGCATCATTTGGAGTTTTCTTTTCTGTTGTTTCAATTTTTCCGATTGCGTTGTAGGTGCTACGGATTGTTGTGCCGTCCGGGTGGGTTTGCGTTAGGGGATTTCCTTGATAATCGTAAGTGTAAGAAGTTTGATAATCGGTGCCTGCGATGACGGTGGTTTTGCTTTGGAGCCCGCCGTTTTGGTAGTAAGCGTAGTTTGTGCTTGTGCCGTTATTTGTGCTTGTACTACACAAAAATCCTTCTCCATTTTGGCAAGAATCATAAGTATAAGTTGCTTCGACTCCTTCTGAAAAATTTGAGTCTTCGGTGAGAATGCGATTTAGTGCATCGTAAGTATATGTTGTTGTAAAACCGTTTGGGGAGAGTTTTGTTTCCAGATTGCCGGCGAGATCGTAAGTGCTATGCCATGTACCAAAAGTTGAGTCGGATGGAGCGTGTAAATCTTCCGCGCTTAGGCGTTGCCCGAGCCCGTTAAAAGTAAAGTTTCGTTCGTTGCCAAGTGTGTCCGTTATGCTCGAAAGTTGATTTTGTGTCGTCCATTCATATTCGGTTGTGTACGCGGTCCCGTCTAAATATTCAATTACTTCGATTAGGTTTGAATAGCTATCTGACGTGGAATCTTTTTGATTCCCGAGAGCGTCAAATGAGCTAACTGTAAATCCGTCATATTCCATTGTTTGCGTGCCAATGCTGTTTTCGATTTGAGTTGGGCGATTAAGCGGATCATAAGAATAATATTCGAATAGGTCTTCGGTTACGGTTGTTGCCGGTAGGCTTTTGCTCTCAACTCGTCCGAGGGCGTCGTACAGGGTTTCCGATTCAAAGTAGCCTCCATCTGCGTTGAGAGTTTTTTCTTCGATTACGCGATTTAATCCATCAAAATATGTGATTTTTTCTGCGTACAAATCATCTGCAAAATATGTGTGACTTGTTATCGCGTGTGGAATTGATTCGTCATCATAGTCGAGCGTGCTTACGGTTTGTAACGAACCGTCTTGTTGCGTGCGACGCTCTTTAATCGGTCTGCCAAAACCATCATAATCGGCTTCTGTTACCGCTCCGTTTGCGCTTACTGTGCGGGTTGGTTTGCCATTTGCGAGATTGGTCTCGATGTCAGTTATTTGCCCAAGTGAGTTCTCAACGGAATTTGCATAAAGATTGTATGAATCGTACGAATATGTTGTTGTGTTGCCGAGCGGATCGGTGAGGGTTTCCACGTTACCGTAGCTGTTGTATGCGAATGTAGAGCTTGCGTAAGACGTTCCACTAATCCATGATTTTTGTATGGTGAGATTTCCGGTTGATACTTCGCCGTAGGGAAGGGAATCGTAGTAGTAGAGCGTTTCTTGAACAGTTGCGTCCGACTCGTCTTTGAGTGTTTTTGATGCAGGTTTGTTTTGGATTATGCCGTTTGCGTCTGTTGCGTAGGTCATTTCCGTTTCACGTAGATCAGCGCCCGTGTCTGTAAAAGTTCCATCTTCATTGGCATCAACTTCGCCGTAATTTGTTTGGGTTAGGAGATTTCCGTTATCGTCGTATGCGTAGGCAACGCCTGTATCCACGTGCGAAGAGCCGAAGTAATTCATTACAGCGGATTGGCTTTTAAATACAAATTCATTTTCGTAGCCAAGATCGTAAGTTTCCCAAGTATCTGTGGCAATTTGGTAAAGATTGCCTGCATCGTCATAAACTTCTGTTTTGTATGCGTGTCCGATTTTTGCACGTTCATCTTGCTCAAAGTATGTATTTGTAACTCGTTCATCTTCTGTTTTTGTGATTTTGGAAAAGCCGGCAAACTGGCGATCGAACTCATCCACGTAATAATATTCGCCACCTTCGTAGGAGTAAGTGGCTGTGCTACTTGTGCCGAGGCCGTCTTCAACCGTTGTTGAAGCAACTACATCGATAACAAAAGGAAGTTCAGGATTATTGAACTCTGTGGAGGGGGCATATTCTATCGTTGTTGTTGAGCCATAAGAACTGGTTATACTCTCTAAAAGTTCTGAGGTTACATTGTTGATGTAAACTTTTTTTGTGCTAGAGCCACTAGATTGGTGCGAGAGTACTGCGTCTGTAAAATTGTCACCATTTACGTCAAAGAATCTTACTCCATATGGTTGACGATATTCGTACGCAAATTTTACTGGAACTGTGTAAGCTGTGTCTTCTATCCATCCCGTGCCATCGCCTTGATTTATGTAGACAGCATTCGCTGTACTTGAAATCCCAGAATAAACAATATCGGATAGTCCATCTCCGTTTACATCTATCATATTTGCTACGTCCATCATGTTTTCCCTGTCCCAAAAATAAGTAGGAATGTTGTAGCCCGTTGCCTCTGTCCAACCGGTACCATCTCCTTGATTTAGGTAGACTGCCTGTGGTTGATAAATGCTCTCTGATTTTACTATATCTATCAATCGGTCTCCATTTACATCTCCTAGTTCTATACCTTTGTCATTGAAGGCTACTGGAATTGAAACATCTGTAGGCACTATGTTCCATGTTTTGGTGTTTGGGTCAAAAAGGTAGACGCTAATGACTTGGGAGCTGTTTCTTAGAGACTGCACAAAATCTGGGAAAGAATCTCCGTTGATGTCAACCAAAAGAACGCCTCGATCGTCTAGGTAACCATCATTGAATGATAATGGGATGGAGTAAGCGGAGTCTTCTATCCAAGTATTGGGACCTTCATTGAAAGTGTATGCTGCTCTGTTCGATGCCATTGCATAAATAATGTCATCGGAGCTGTCCCCATTTAGATCTGCCATGCGTGCATTTTGCATGTAATTATCACTACCCCAAAAATGTACAGGTATGTGGTAACTTGCATCTTCCGTCCATCCAGTGCCATCTCCTGAATTAACATATACATGTCCATTCACGAGTCCCGATCCACTCGATTTGAGTAAATCTAAAAAGCCATCACCATTTACGTCGCTTATTTCTATGCCATTGCCCTCATAACTATCTGTTGCATGGAAGACGATAGGAATGTTGTATCCACTGACCTCCGTCCAATCTTTTTCCGACTCTCCGTATCCAAAACTTGTAGTTGGTAAAGCGATTGTTTCTCCTGATTGATTTGTGGCAGATTCTGTTATTGATGTAAGGCGTGAACGCTTTGTATCATCTGGCGTTTCATATCCTAATGTGTAATCTCTGTATTCGTTGTCCTCTATTGATGTTGCAATCTTATTTATGCGATAGTTAGTTTCGACTTCGAATCCAGTATTGAAGAATGTACTTGTGTCCGTGCGATCTTCAAGTGTGAAATTTATTGTAAAAATTCCATCTGTACTATTGCTACCTGTGTATGTAATTCTTTTCGGATATATTTGTCCGCTATCTTTAAAATATTCATAGTGTATGTAATTATTATTTACATCACGTATTTCTTCTAACATCCATTGATAGATGTGAGTTGGTTCAGCAATATCGTCTTGGCGACTATCTGTTGTAGCCCCAAAGGAATAGGTTGTTCCCGACTTGTCTGTGGCCGTCCAAGATTCATCTGAATTAAACGTATACTTTATAAAAGTACCTGGGTCTACTTTGCTTGCATAATCTCCATATGTAGAGCTTGTTTTATTTACTAATTCTCCGCTGATTGAAGAGCTGAAATAAGTTTCTTCATGGAGATTGTTTATTCCCGTTTTATTTATTCTTGTAATAGATGGAATTCCAATAGACCAGCCTGCTCCGTAAAAACTATCCCATTCGTTGCGTTGGCTGTTGTAGCTCAACGTTAGAGAGGGTTGTAGCTCGCCCCTTCCTTTTGGTAGTTGGAAGTTATAATCATAAATGAATGCTCCTGTAAAATCATCTATTTCTGGATGTAATCTGCCCTCTGCTTGATCAATATCATCGTTCGACACACCGTCTTCTCCTGTTTCACTTGCACTGTAAATCGTTTCTTCTGTATTTTGCTCTATTTTATCTGAGTTTGCTTTTATCTCTTCCGCTAGTGCGGGTGGTGATATAGGAATGATGACATTGCTTAATACTATAATTGTCAAGAATCCGTGTACCAATCTTCTTATTGAGTTTGACATGTTTTTGGCTATTAGATGCCATTATTTTATACTTTTGCCGGTTAAACATCTATGCATATCAAAAATTTCAGGTTAAAAACCTGTTGTCACAACTTCGACAACAAGCATGGTTAAGGTAAGCCGGTGCAATTTGATTGGCTTGTTTTGGCTAATCTTCCTTGCTATTCAGGTAGGCAAGATCTTCTTTTGTGAGCAAATCTTTCTCGAGGATTTTTGCGTACTCAAATGCCAGGTTAAAAATGGCCTTTTGCGTGTCCGCAATATTTTGATTTTGAATGATCACGCCAATCTCATCCTGATGCGAAATAATCGCCACTTTATCATCATAAATGTTTATCTCATTCTTGAACGGAAACTTATCTTTTGGGACAAGGTATACTTCGCGGAGTTCTTGAATCCCTTTTTTCTTGAACGTGAGGGCCTTTTTATCATATGAGAATATGCCTCTTAACCATTTTTTACCCTTTACTTTTTTCTTTATATATTCTGGATAATAGTCTTCTAGTATCGTGTACACGGCCAAGCTAATATCTGCCCAACATAATAATTCTGTTGATGCGGTGAGGGTATCTTCCATGATCTGAATTAAGCCTTCTCTGCCCTCGAATATCGACATCTGGGGTGTTGATGTATATTTTTTATGTAAGCTTAATAAGTCTGGAAGAGATTCCTTCAATCTTATATATTTGTTTAATAGGTCCTCCACCAGTTTCATTGGCTTATTAGCTCGAAAATATATGCATTTGTCTTTTGTGAAATAACTGATTAGGCCCTTCTCTTGTAATTGTTTTAGTATGACATAAGTTGTGGGTCTTTTTACATTAGCTTTTCTGGCTATTACACTAGGTTGGGCCTCATTTAACTCTAGCAATGTCAAATATATTTTTGCCTCTTTTTCATTTAAGCCTGTGTCGATGAGTGTTTTAATTAGTTGTTCCATTGGGATTGATTTTAACTGATTTTCTCTAAACGTCAAATTTGACAAAACATCATAATTAGTTAGTATTGATATTGAGTTAACTCCTAATCGACATTCAGTGGTGTCAATTTTAGATTCTGATATCGGGAAGGAACGTGCTTGTGTTATACTTGGGAATGCAAGTCTTCGGTCGTTTAGTGAAACGGAAATAATTCCTCCTGGTTATTCAGTCTTATCCGGTCTGGATTCTATAGATGGTGCCCCTTCTCGGTCTGCTTTATTTGTACCCTTGAGGTCTATACGTGCCGGATTGCTAGATGCGGGGAGATTGTTGGAAAGAAATGCTTTAGCTGGTATTGGGATATTGTTTGATGTCCCACGTGGATTTGACAAATTTGGTGGTGAAAAACGTTTATACGATAGTGATTCGGATACTGTTGTTTCGCATAGTTTGTTGCGAAAGGGTCCGCTTTTGCCAATACGGCGGTTGAATCATGAGCTTTATGATTTATTGGTTGGTAAAATGTCGGATTATGTGGATGAGTCTTTGCTGAGAGAAGTTTTATTGTTGACCAATCAGCGTGCACGAAGAGAGCTGATACATATTGTTGGCTCTGTGGGCGAGGACGTACCGGTTCATGTCTCACGTAGAGCTGACAGTTTGATATATAGAAAGGATGTTGATAGTGAATTAGCGCATGAGGATTCTGTTTTGGCAGTACCATGTCCTGGAGTAATTGCTGCTACGCATTGTACGTTTGCACGAATTTTTGATACTTGTAATGTGCGTTCTAATTGGGATGTTGGGAATGTTGTTGGTGAGAGGGCACTTAGGGTTGGTGGTAATTTTGCTTATGACAATTGTCGTCTTAGAATTACTGAACGGCGCTTTGGCAAGAATAAATGTGTGAGAATTGTCTTCCCCGACAATGGCAGGTCACGTTCTAATGATTGTGGCTGTGATTAACCATTTATGTATTTGAGATCTTCTTTTGTGAGTATCTCTTTTTCAATTGTTTTTGCATGTTCAAATGCAAAGTTGAATATGGATTTTTGGGTATTAGATATGTGTTCATTTTGTATAATTACCCCGGTACTATCTTCATATGAGATTATTGCTACTTTGTCGTCATAAATATTGATTTCATTGTCAAATGGGAAGCCATTTTCAGGGATCAAATATACCTCTCTCAGCTCTTTTCCTTGGTATTTTTTATGCCTTAATGCACTTTTACTGTATGGGAATATCCCCCTCAGCCAAATCTTTCTGGCGACTTTCTTTTTGATGTAGGTGGGGTAGTAGTCTTTTAGAGAATTTACGGCGAGTTCGACGTCGCACCAACAGAGGAGTTCGGTGCTGGTGGTTAGAGTGTCTTCCATAATTTCTATCAGGCCGTCCGTGCCGTGGTAAACGGACATTTGGGGGGGTTGCGGAGTATTTATCGTGCATTGCAAGGAGTTCAGGCAAGGACGACTTCAAAGAATTCAAATCGCCCTTTAAGTCGTTCAAATGTTTTTCTTCTTTCTCCAAAAAGAAATCTGGTTTTGTTGCTCTAAAATAAAGTGAATTGCCTTTTTTAACATGGCTCACGAGGCCTTGTTTTTGCAAATTTTCTAACATGAGATAAGTGGTAGGCCTCTTCAATCCGGTTTTGCGTGATATTGTGCTGGAGATTGCTTCTTTGAGTTCTAATAAAGTCAAATAAACTCTGGCTTCTTTCTCCCCAAAGCCAAATTTTTGTAGTATGCGGACTATTTGACTTTTCTCGATCATAGAGCCGATTATAGGCTTAAACGGTAGCCTAAACAAGGCACTGTTTGAATAATTAAATTGTCCCTTGTGAGCTCCAGTTTTTTCCTTAAACGGCTAACGTGTACATCTATGCTGTTCGGATCCACATAAGAAGTTTTATCCCAAACATAATTTATAATTGTATCGCGACTGGTGACGCAGTTTGCATTCTGTAAGAAAAGTTCCAGCAAAAAGAATTCTTTTTTTGTGAGCTGTATGATTTGGTCGTTTTTTTGTAACATTCGTTGGTTTCTATCTAAGGTGTAAGCGCCAATTTGTATCTGTTTCCCTTTTTCGTAAAGCGGACTTTTTTGGATTATATCTCTTATCAGAATCGGGATTTCATCAATTTGCATGGAATCATCCAAAAATATGGATTGTTTAGCCCATTTTTCAAAAGTTTTTTCTTTTAACATCCCTTTGTGGCTTTTGCCCAAAAACATGAGTGGCATGCGCGGGCTTAAATTCTCTAAAAATGTTTTTAGAGTTTCCCAAATTTCTTCTCCAAATGCGTGTGGGAAAAGAATGGCATCCGTTTCCGGGCACCAGCCGTTTACAAGTACCTGTGGTGTAAGTGTCATGTTTTTTATGTTTTGCCTCTTTAGCGAGCCGGATATAAGTGCGCTCTGCAGAGGGTGTGGAGTTACGATTAGTACATGCATTTTTGGGTTGTTTAAGTATGCCTTAGCCTATTTTATTTATTGTGATTTTGGGAAATTGCAATTTACGTTTACTGATTTAAAAACAGTTGTTGAGGCGAGAACAACATATGTTTTTTATTGAGCTGTCATCAGTCACTGACAACAGCTGGTGCTTTACAAGACTTGCTATTGATTGCACTATTCAGGCGAACTTTTCTTTTATGTTTTTGGAAAACCTTGTCAAACTCGGCTTCACCGAGAAGGAGGCCAGGGTCTACTTAATGTTGTTTAGAACTGGGCCATCTCCGGTAAGTTCACTTGCAAAGCGCGTTGGCATGAAGCGCGTTACGGTTTATTCGGTACTTGAATCGTTAATGGCGCGTGGGATCATTACTTATGAACATAGTGGGGAAGGACGTAAATATATTCCGCATGATCCGGAATGCCTTTTGGACGAACTTGATAGAGAGAAGGCTAGTTTACAGATGAAATTGGCGGTTGCAAAAGACTGCATAGATCAGCTTCAAAAATCTTCTGCACTAAGCGAAGACAGGCCGAATGTAACTTTCTATAAAGGTGAAGACGGAGTGGTAAAAGGATTTTTGAGCTTTTTAAGCAAGAATCCTTTTAGAGGTTTGCTCTTGCTACAACAAATGCCTCAATTTTTGCTTCGTTTTCTTAAAAGTTTAAAAACTTGTAACGATTTAAATGTGTTTTTGGTGCTTTCGAAGGAGATTGCGCCATTAGAGAAAGAATTAGCACATTTTGATGTGTGCGTTTCGGGTCTTTGCAAGGCAAATCACCATGCGTTATTTGTACAGGACGACCATGTGTTTTTCTTACATTTGGATCCTTTGCCTCAGTTAATCGTAATTACAGACAGTGCTTATGCTGAATATGTTACAGATGTGTTGATGATTCCTTTTCTGAAGTAATCACAGTGCGTTCCCCTGTAAATGGGTGGATAAAAGAAATTTTCATGGCATGTAGAAAGAATTGGCCTTTACCCTTTTTTTTGCGCTGGTAATGCTGATCAAAGGACTTGTCGCCATAAAGCCTATCCAGCACAAGCGGATGGCCTATCATCGCCATATGTTTCCTTATTTGATGTTTGCGTCCCGTCTCTATTCTCACCTCAAGCAGGGCCACGTTATCCAATTTTTGAATAACCTTATAGTGAGTGACTGCCGGGACTCTTTTATTCACACTTCTGGCTTCGAGAGGAAAACTTATGGTTCCTTCCTCCGGTTTTGGTATCCATTTAACCATGGCAAGATAAGTCTTCTCCGTTTCCGGATTGCCAAAAATGCCTTCCAATTTCTCACGATCACGGGGGAATTTGCCAAACAGAATTACTCCGGAAGTGTCTCTGTCGAGACGGTGTAACGGGTAAGGTTTGAAATCTTTTTTTTGCACAATTGCCCAAGCGCGCGCCCAACCTTGAATTGTTTTGTAATCAGGAATATTTGGGGCTGGAACCGAAGCTAAACCTGCAGGCTTTTCAAAGGCAAGCAGGTTTTCGTCTTCGTATAGCACTTTTAAGGTATTTCTATTTGTCACTTTGAGTAATTACTTTTGGTTAAAGTAATCTAAAAGTGGTTTATCATCAAGGCTTACTTCTATTATTGCTGTTTCTGGAGTTGTAGATTCCAAGAGGTTGCTTGAGATAGTGTAGCTTATCTGCTCTTGGATGCGTGGGTCGTCACAGACGCCACCAGAAGTTATGTTCCCACTCAGCTCTACTTTTACTGTTTTTTCACCATTTAAACTGTTAACAGAGATGTTTTTTACGGACAGGTTTGATTGGTATAGCGCGTTGTAGTAGCTATCTACTTGATGATCCTTGATGCTAAAAAGTTCTTCTAGCCCTTTTTGAATTTTTTGTGCTTCTGTGAGATCTCCTTCCTCTGTTTTTGTTAAAATAGAGATTGTATCTCCGCAGCCGATTACGGCACCAGTCGCCCCGCCACCGTCAAGCGTGACGAGTGCGTACTTTACTTCTGTTTGTGTAGGCACTTTTATGCCATCTTCATGTGCGTCCAAATCTGTATTGTTTGTTGAAACGCAGGCTCCCAAAAGTAAGAATCCGATAAGTATAGTAAAGAGTTTTTTCATTATTTTTTCTTGGAAGATTTTTTCTTTGAATCGTGCATTTTTGCTTCCGGCATTACTTTTGCTTCACATGCGCATGAGTCTGCTCCACCGCAGCAAGATTCTTCTTTACGGCATGGGCAAGCTGAAGAAAGCATCATTTTAAGACCTGTTACAAGCAAAATACTTGGCCATAAATAGTCCCAAGTTGCAACCGGAACAATGTCAAAGCGTTGTAAAAGGATGGTAGCTCCAATTACAAATGCAACAAGACCGAACCAAAGTACGTGATCTTTGCATGGGCAGGGTTTCATATTTAGCGTGGTTAAAAATATGGTGCCTATATTGTGATGCAAAAAAAAGTTTTTGCAAGCACGTGCACTTGCCAAGATTTTGTGATATACTATCGATAAGAAATAAAAATTTATCCATTAATTTCTTAAGTTATATGGCAGACACAAATCAAAATCAAAATGCTCAGACAGGTCAACAACAGTTACAGGTAAAAGTACCTGACGATGTACAAAAAGGTGTTTACTCAAACGCCGTTTCTGTGAATGTAAATTCTAACGAAGTGGTGCTAGATTTTGGATATCTTCTTCCAAACACCCCAGCCCCTATTATTGAGGTTGTGAGCCGTATTAATATGAATCAACGTACAGCCGAATCGTTTATTAGCGTACTTTCCGGCGCTATGGAAGATTTTAAAAAGAAACAAGCTGCTCAACAGGCTGGTGGACAATCGTCCGCACCTATGGGGCAACCTTCAGTTGGTCCATCTCCAATGGGAATGGGTCCAGCACCAATGGGGCAAAATCCTATGGGTCCAATGGGACCTGCACCTATGGGGCCATCTCCAATGGGCAATCCGGCTCCATACCAATCTCCAGTTCCACCGCCTTATCCAACAAACGCGTAAGGTTAGGTCTTCGTTACCGGTCTTTTAGTTTGTCTTAAGACTTATGAATCTGTATATTTTGTGCGTTCTTTAAATCGTACAAAATTATGGCAGATAAAAAAATCATGGAAGAAGTGATTTCTCTCTGTAAAAGGAGGGGTTTTGTGTATCCGGGAAGTGAGATTTACGGCGGACTCGCGAATACTTGGGATTACGGGCCTTACGGATCACAGCTCAAGAAAAATATTATGGATTTTTGGTGGAAGACTTTTGTTGAAGGGCGCGATGATATTGTTGGGCTCGATAGTGCGATTTTAATGAATCCACGGGTTTGGGAGGCTTCTGGGCATGTGCAGAATTTTTCGGATCCTTTGATGGATTGTAAGAAGTGTAATGAGCGTGTGCGTGGAGACAAACTTTTGGAAGAACATTTTGGAGAAACAATTGGTGGAATTTCTAATGAAGAGATTTTTAATCGAGTTATGGATGCTAAAATAGCGTGTCCTAAGTGTGGCAAAATCGCATGGACGGAACCACGAGCATTTAATCTTATGTTTAAAACCTATCAAGGTGTGATTGAAGATACGGCTGAGCAAATCTATTTGAGGCCGGAGACGGCTCAAGGAATTTTTACTAATTTTAAGAATATTTTAGATTCGACTCGTGTCCGTTTGCCTTTTGGCGTGGCGCAGGTTGGGAAATCTTTCCGTAATGAAATTACTCCGGGTAATTTTATTTTCCGTACTCGTGAATTCGAACAGATGGAGATTGAGTATTTTGTGAGGCCGGAAGATGCAGAATCTGTGTTCAAGCAATGGTTGGCGGATTCAAAAGCGTTCTTTTTGGCGATTGGCATCCGTGAGAATAAAATGCGTTTTCGTGAGCATGATAAAAAGGAGCTTTCGCATTATTCTAAAATGACGGCAGATACGGAGTATGAGTTTCCGTTTGGTTGGGGAGAGTTGCAGGGTATTTCGCACAGGGGTTCTTACGATCTGGATCAGCACACAAAATTTTCCGGCGAAAAATTGCAGTATCGCGACCCAGTTACAAATGAGGTTTTTGTTCCTCATGTGATTGAACCTTCTTGGGGTTTAACTCGCACGGTTTTGACTGTTTTGATTGATGCCTATGAGGAGCAAGATTTGGAAAATGGCGAAAAGCGCACTGTGATGCACTTTAATCCTTGCATTGCGCCTGTACAGATTGCGGTTTTCCCACTGCAAAAACAGCAAAGTGAGGTGGCGCGCAAACTTTATAAGGATTTGAAGCCGTTTTTTAGAGCCGAATTTGATGAAGCTGGTGCCATTGGGAAGCGTTACCGCAGGCAAGATGAGATTGGGACTCCTTTTTGCATCACTTATGATTTTGAATCTGAAACTGATGTTAGTGTGACTGTTCGCGATCGAGACTCAATGGCGCAAGAAAGGGTAAAGATTGCGGATTTGAAGGATTATTTGATTGGGAAGATTGGGTAGGCCTTGTGCCGTTTGCCGAATGTTTTGGAGTTCACCGTCGACGGTTTGCGCGTCAACAAATTAAGCTTCTGTAAAGACTTGACGGGATCAAAAGTGTTTTGGAATTCACTCTCGAGAGTGAATCTGTCAACAAAACGAAGGTTTGTAAAGGGGGCTTGACGTGGAAGGCGAAAAGGCACAGGATATGTTAGTTTTAACCTGTTTACCTTGGAAAAGCGTTTAGATGGTGGCCATTTGGAGGATAATGAGGCTTTGACGGGTGATCCTGTAAGCCGATGTTTTGATGTGTTTTTGAAACGGTATGGCGGGCAAATTACCGAGGAGCAATTAATTGAGTTATGTGGTTATCTTAGGATAAGTGTCTTTAAGGATGGATTTGGTGTGTATCATTGTCCGGTCGCAAGTAGGGCTCAGCTTAGTCCTGAGGGGCGTCAAGATATGATATCTGTTTACTGTAAAGGCACGGCGCATATCCCCGATGATCCAGATTTAGTTCGGTCTTTGATCGGTTTTTTTAACGCGTTGTTTGGTGTGTTGGCAGTTCGCGATGCTTCGAGGGAGTGAGTGAGGTGCCGTTGTTTTGCACCTTTGCAGAGCCTTGTAATCCGGCCTGTTTTTTGCTATACTTATGAGATTAAAAACATCAAAAAACTAACGTATGGCTCGATTATTAGCAGTTTGGGAAGCGTTTAAAGGGTACATTCCATTGATTAAACCTTTTGTTGAGGAACGCTATGTTTGGCTTACTGTAGCGTTAATGGGGCTACTGTTACTCGAAATGTTTTTTGTGCCGGTTGTGAGGCTAATCTATGAAGAAATTGTGGCACGTTTTCGCGTTACCATTCAAATAACAATGCCCCGCGAGGAATCGCAAAAGGACAAGGAGAATGCTACAGAAAAAGATTTTAGAGAAAAAACTGCAATTATGGATCAGCTTTTTCGTGGACTGCATGAAATTCATGAGCTTAATTTGGCCAATAAAATCATGGTTTGGTTGTTTCAGAGAGATACAATTTCTTTTGAAATACATGCCAGGCACAAAGAAATCACATTTATTTGTAGTGTTTTGCCTTTTTATAAGGAGATTTTGGAAAAACAAATCACCTCATTTTATACAAGTGCCTCTATTGATTATATAACCGAGCGTCCGACTCTCCATGTTGTAAAGCCCGACGGATCAAAAATCAAAAGCACAATTAAGGGCTATTATTTGTATCTTAAAAATCCTAATTGGTATCCGCTTAAAACTTACAAACTTGTAGAAAACGATCCGCTTAACGACATGACAAATGTGCTTTCGCAGTTGCAAGAAAACGAGAAGGCTGTTGTGCAAATTATGTTGCGTCCACGTAGCGCCAAATGGCAAAAGGAGGCGAGAGATTTTGCTACCGCTCTTTTTAAGAATAAAAAGCCGGGGGCGAATGGTGCATTTGGAAAAGTACTTGGCATTTTTAGTTGGTTTTTTACGGCACTTACTTTTGGTTATGATCAGGCGGAAAAAAGCAATCCTCCTCCCGGAGCTTCCAGTGGGGATTCTTATGTGCGTATGTTACAAACCGAGGAAGAAGTGGCCAAACGTGTTGGTGAAAAGGCAAATCAGGTTGGATTTGATACGGTTATTCGCATAATGGCGTCTTCCGATGGTGGCAGTAGTCGTTGTGATGACATATTGAATGGCTTAATGGTTGCTTTCAATGTTGTAAAAGATGCGGGTTCAAACTGGTTTGAAGCGCGAAGAATCATACCTCTTGATTTTATAAATACTCCAATCATGTATTCAAATTTGCATGAGAGGGATTTCAAATTTTGGGAAAAATCATCCATTCTTTGCCCTGAGGAATTGGCTTCAATTTTTCACTTTCCAAACAGCCGTTATAATTACACGCCACTTATCAAATGGCTTAGCTATAAGGTTTTACCTCCGCCAACAGATATGGGCGCAGATGGAATTTTACTTGGATATAATGTGTATCGTGGGCAAAAAAAGCCTATCTATTTCCCTAAAAAAGATCGTAATCGTCATCACTATATTATTGGGCAAACCGGTACGGGTAAATCTGCGTACTTGAGTTATATGGCGCGCCAAGATATTAAAAATGGCGATGGAGTTTGTGTGATCGATCCACATGGAGATTTGATTGAAGAAATTTTGCATTATATCCCAAAGGAGCGTGCAAAAGATGTGATTGTTTTTGACCCCTCCGATATGGAACGCCCGATGGGACTTAATATGCTGGAAGCCGGGACTGCGGAACAACAAGATATGGCTTCGAGCCAGGCAACTGAGATTTTTATTAAGATATTTGGAGACGAAATCTTTGGGCCTCGTATTCAGCACTATTTTAGAAATGCATGTTTAACACTTATGGAAGATCCGGATGAAGGTGCAACGCTTATTGATGTGCCACGTATATTTGTGGATGACGAGTTTATGAAATACAAGGTTTCTAAAGTTAAAAATCCGGTTGTTAAATCGTTCTGGGAACATGAATATGCAAACACCGGAGACAGAGAAAGACAAGAAATGATTCCATATTTCTCCGCTAAATTTGGGCCATTTATTACGAATGCAATCATGCGTAATACAATTGGACAGGCTAAGTCTGCGTTTAATATTCGCGAGGTTATGGATAACCGAAAAATCCTGCTTGTAAATCTTTCCAAAGGTAAATTGGGAACGCTGAACACTCAGCTACTTGGGCTTGTGCTTGTGGCGCAAATACAAATGGCGGCTATGGCGCGCGTGGATACGCCGGAAGAGGATCGTAAAGATTTTTTCCTATATGTGGATGAGTTTCAAAACTTTGCAACAGATACTTTTTGTTCGATTTTGTCTGAGGCTCGTAAGTATCGCTTGGTGCTCATAATGGCGCATCAATATATTAATCAGCTTGTGGTTTCCAAATTTGGCAACAGCAGTACTCAAATTCGCGATGCAGTTTTTGGTAACGTTGGGACTTTGCAATCATTTAAGGTGGGTGCTGAGGATGCCGAGTATCTTGCAAAAGAATATGCGCCTGTGCTTACCGAGCAAGATGTGATTGGAATCGCCAATTATAAAGCTTATATAAAACTTAATGTTAATGGGGCGACGTCGAGGCCGTTTTCACTGGAGACAATTTGGGATGAAACAGGTAAGAATAAACGTATCCATGATATTGTTAAAGAATATTCCCGCATGAAATACGGTCGCAAAAAGATGTTTGTTGAGCAGGAAATCGCGGCTCGTATTGGAATTTCCGTAGATGATCTTGGCTCAGATGTTAAAGCCGATTACACTACCACCGATGCAAATCTTCCACAGCCAGAACAACCAGAACAACCAGCAACCGGGACTCCCGGCATATAATGTGCTCCATATTGGGCCGGAAAACTTGAGCCATATGGATAAAAAGCTACTTAATGTTGTTAAACGCAGTCAGCTTTCCAAGTTCATGGCGGTTATTTTTATGGGGGTGATTTTTGTTTGTACGGCAATCACAGGTGCTTATTTTAATTCTTCACTTAGCAAAAACTCTTCACAGATAAGTTCGTTGATTGATGAAGTTGGTTCGCTTAGCCAATCAAATTTTGTATTGCGAGAACAGCTTACCTCACAAGAGGCAGTTCTTAAGTCGATTGAAGGTGATTTTAGTAGTCTTGAAACCGCACTCAAAAGTGGAAATAACGATGAGATCGCCGGAATATTTTCGGGCATTTTGTCCAAACTTTCTACCCCTTCCGATGCCGGCAAGATGACGTCTGACGATGTTATTTTAAGTAGCGTTGAGGATTCAACCTTTGACATTTTGCTACTTGGAACTAATGGTGCCCACACGGATACAATTGTGGTGGCTTCTATCAATGTAGAAAAAGAAAAGGTTACTTTATTTTCAATCCCGCGTGATTTGTACATCAATGGACGCCGTATAAATGAGTACTATTATTATTATGGAGTTGATCAGCTTGAGAGGATGGTTTCTTCTGTGACGGGTTTACAAATTGATAAATATGCCAAGGTGGATTTATCCGGATTCGAAGAGATAGTGGATGAAATCGGTGGTGTTGATATTTATGTGGATAAGGCTCTTTACGACGGATATTATCCTAATGGCCAAGGTGGCTATGATCCTTATTCAATTGAGCCTGGGCAGTACCACATGGATGGTGAGGAGGCGCTCCGTTATGCGCGTAGCCGTAAATCTACAACTGATTTTGATAGGGCGGGCAGGCAACAAAAAGTTTTATCTGCACTGCGTACAAAGGTGACTCAATTAGATTCTATTATGGAAATGAAGGATTTGACGGAAATTTTCCAGACTGCGCTTTCCACTACAGAAACAGATGTAGATCTGCTTGATGCCGTTAGCTATTATTACGACTATCGTGATTTTGATTTGCAGACCGGTTTTGTGCTTACATCGAGCAATTATCTTTATTCAAAAATCAACGAGAGTGGGGCGTATATTTTGTTACCACGCACCAACAATTTTGAAGAAATTCAAGGTGTAATCTCCGATCTTGTAAATTAAGGAGTTCTACAGCTTGCCCTTTTTTTTGCATGGCGTTAAAGTCTCTCCGCTATGATTTTAAATACATCTTTTGTAATTGTTGATCTGGAAACAACCGGTTTGCAAGCAAACTTGGATAATATTGTTGAAATTGCCGGAGTTAAAGTGTTAAACGGGCAGATTGTGGATGAGTGGGACACTTTGGTGAATCCCGGGATTTTTGTTCCGCAAGAAACCACGGATATTACAGGCATTACTACGGAAATGCTTAAAGTTGCTCCACGTTTCCCAGAGGTAGTGGATAAGTTTTTGCAGTTTTTGGGGGAGGACAGCGTGTTTGTGGCGCACAATGTGGAGTTTGATAGAGGTTTTGTGAATAGCCATTTGAGGAGGGAAGAGAGGCTTGAGCTTAAAAATCCATATTTGTGCACATTTAAGTTGGCAAAATTGGTGCATCCAAACCTTGCCAGGTATGGGCTAGGGGCTCTGGCAGAGACTTTTCAGGTTGATTTGCCTCAAGCTCACCGAGCCATTCACGATGCTCGTGCAACCGCTCAACTTTTTGTTAAATTTTTGAACACTTTGCAGGCAGGCGGTTTAAAAAACTTGCGTGACCTACCTGGTATACAAAACCTACCTTTGGAAAAATACTACGCTCAAGATGGCCAAGTGAGTTTGTTTTAATTGGTTGTATTTAAATTGCTCTTCGATGAACTTCACGCTATGCTTTGTGCGTAATAAATGTTTATGCCTGAAAGTTGGTATAAAGCCAGAGGGGTTTTGTCTAAGAAGAAAGCAAGCGCTATGCTTAAGCATATTAAAAAACTGCGAGCAGAATGGGATCTGTAAATGTAGACACCAATGTTTTGATTGCTTATTTCATGCGGTAGTTTTTTACTTACTCAATTATTTCCATTAGCTGTAAACTTCTTTTGAGTACTTCCTGGTTAAGGAAAAGAGTGCCGAATATGCTTCTTGCAAGTCCCTCCATTTTTTCTGGATCGAATTCTATTCCACTATAAATTGGCAACTCTGTGCTTCTAATTATACCTTTGAATCGTGTTCCTCCGCTCGTATTTATATAACCACAGCCGGCGCGCATTACACTGTAATCTGGATTTTGAAAACCAGAATAATATCTGCCTAAAGAGGTGAGAGGAGTGATTGTTCTCAGCTCTCCGATAGACATTCTGGACTCAATAATATTAGACCAATTACGCCCGTTATCTTCTAGATTAATAACAACTATTCCTCCAGGTGCTGACGGTACATTTGGATTGTTTCTCATATAATTTATTGGAGTCTGTGGCATTTGCATAAGTAGAGCAATCAAGTCTTTAGTCGTTGCTGTGTCGCGATCTGTAAATGTTGTTACATCTCCTCTTTGGAAAAATCTCGCACGTTCTATCGCTTTAATTCCTTTTAAATTTGTTCCATGTAAACCAAAATAAGGGAAAACTGGGGCTTTAGCTCTCCAAGGGCTATGTGCGTTCATTACTTTTAAAAAGCTAGCACGGTTTCCCACCCAAATCTTCGTCAACTCTCTCATTGGTTCGTCACGTAGCTGTTCAGGCGTTACTGATTCAAAAGTAGTGGAGGGTGATTTTAGCATTTTTACTTGTATTCCTGTAAAGATGCTATTCTAAAATGGTCTTAATCGTTTGTCAAATCTGGTTGCGGGGGTTGGATTCGAACCAACGACCTCCGGGTTATGAGCCCGACGAGCTGCCACTGCTCTACCCCGCAGGGGGAATATACGTAAAAATGCCAGATAAGGCAAGACTTAAATATTGACTTTTTGGGTGAAACCTATAACCTCGGTGGTAGGTTCTTAACCTTATTAATATGGCTACACAATATAAACAAAGGGCTTCGCTTAGCACCAAAAAAGCAATCGGACAGCTTAAAAAAGTGCTTTCTATGATAGAAGGGGAGGATTATTGCATGGACATTGTTCAACAGGTTCGTGCAGTAAAAGGTTTACTCGATAGTGTTTCTTTGACGATTTTGGAAAATCATATGGTTAATTGCAGTAAAAATTCACTTTCCGGCAAAGATAGAAAAGTGGTGGATGAGATGATGCTTGCGTTTAAGGCGATGAGATAGCTCTGAACAGGATGAAATAGCTCTGAACTAGGACTTTGTCCTTATAAATGAAAACAGCCTCGCAACTGGAATTTTATTCCGTTGCGAGTGGTAGCTGGAGGCGGATTTGAACCGCCGACCTCGGGCTTATGAGTCCCGCGCTCTAACCAACTGAGCTATCCAGCCGTGTATGTTTTTGTCTAGCACATTCGGTGCTTGGCCCGCGTATTTTAAGGAATTGCTTGGTTTTTGGCAAGGTTAGCGACCAATTAGCTTTTGAATTGGTTTGAGCCAAAAAAGAATTCCCACCATTTTTTTGAATTTGGCCAAGAATTCATAATATCTTCAGATAATTCGGAGGCGTTTGGATCGTTTGAAATAACTACCAAGTCTTCATCCGGGATCACTATTACTTTTTCACCTGGATTTACCAGGTTTAGATTTTGTTTTGCTATTTTATCTATATATTCTTCGGAAATGTAATAGGCAAGATCATCCTGTTTTTTAGCATTTTCATCTTGAAGTTTTGTGTTTCTATCTTCAAAATCGGCTATGTGCTTTTCCAGATTGTAATTTTCGTAAATGGAAACCGTGAGGTTGTAGAGCATGTAGGCAACTATAAAAAATCCTACAACCAGGACTATTCGCATCATACCAAATTGACTTTCGTAGCTTTCTTGCATGGGTTTTGTTATCATCGCCGTGTTATTTTACTCTTACTATGTCATTTTTTGAAGAAAATCAAAATATATTCTTTGTGGGGATTGGTGGAATAGGGATGAGTGGGCTTGCGCGCCTCTGTAAAGCCAAGGGTTCGGCTGTTAGCGGGAGCGATGCGAGCGAGTCATCGACTACAAATGAGCTTGAAGATGAGGAAATAGAGGTTTTGATTGGGCATGGTTTTGACAATGTTCCGGAAGATACGGAGCTTTTGGTGTATAGCGGGGCTGTGCCTGAGGACAATCCTGAGCTTGTTTTTGCAAAAGAAAATGGAATTCCGATGATGACTTATTTTGAGGCGCTCGGCGAAATCACTCGTGATTATCATTTGGTTGCAATCTCAGGCACTCACGGCAAAACTACAACTACGGCTATGCTTGCACTTATTTTGGAAACCGCTGGCATGGATCCAACAGTGATTGTTGGCAGTAAGCTCAAAGAGTTTGGTGGAAAAAATGTAAAAGTTGGGGAGAGTGATTTGTTTATTCTTGAGGCTTGCGAGTACAAACGTAATTTTTTGAGTTTGCATCCGGATTTGCTTGGCATTACAAATATTGATTTGGATCATTTGGATTATTTTAAAGATAAGGCCGATTACGATAGTGCTTTTTGTGAGTTTGCCGGGCAAAGCCAAGAAGTGGTTTGGCCGGAAGATACCGGTGATTACGAAGGTGAGATGGGGATCCCCGGTGAACACAACTTAATGAATGCAGGGCTTGCTGCTCATTTAGCCCGCAGGCTCGGTGCACCGGAAGACTCTATTGCCACGGCACTGGCTTCTTATAATGGGGCTTGGAGAAGGTTTGAGCTTAAGGGTGAAACGATGGAAGGTGCTTTGGTTTATGATGATTATGCTCATCATCCTGCGGAAATTGTGGCTACGCTTGAGGCTGCGCGTGAAAAATATCCCGAGGAAAGGATTGTGGTGGTTTTCCAACCTCATCAATACAGTAGAACTAATGCTCTAATTGATGATTTTGCTCAGGCTTTTGAGAATGCGGACGAGGTTATAATCCCAAATATTTATGAAGCACGTGATAGTGCGGAGGATAAAGAGTCTGTTTCTGTTGCGACTTTGGTGGATGCAATTTCTTCTTATCACGATGATGTAAAAGATGGGGAAGGGCTTGAGCAAACAGCGGAGTATTTAAGTGACACCATTCAGGATGGCGATGTGGTTTTCTTGATGGGCGCCGGAGATGTTGGGAAAATTGCAGAGATGCTTTTGAGGTGAAAAAAAGACCCCTCTATGTGGAGGGGCCTCTTTTAAATGGTATAGCGAATTGTTCCGCTAAGTTTGTTTGGATTAGTAGTTCATAGTGTTACCTGTAATGGTTGTGGACTTACCAAGTATGCTTGATTTAACCATCGTTACCATTAAAGGATCGTCTTCTCCTGTGTCTTCGTTAAGGAGATTGGCGCTATTTACTTTCAAAAAGTAGGTTTGTGTTGATCCAGCGTCAACACCTGTTGCCCATGTAAAATATACGGAAGCATAGGCGTAATCTTCTTCTGGCGTGTAGGTATCCATGGTTATGAATCCATGTCCTATAGGTTCAGCCATGTCTGCGCTATAAAGCTCAACCATGTCTCCATCGGCATCTGGATTTAAGTCGTCGTCTGATTGAAACATGAAATCAAGACGCGTCCAATCATTGATTGTTACGTCTTTTGTTGACGGTGCGGACCAGTCAAATGCAAAAAGTTCGTCCGAAGCGCTAACTGTCCTTGCTCCAGATAAAGGGCTTGAGGCAGATAGGCTCAAAGTTCCTGTTGAACTTAGGCCTGGAAAAGTCCCCTGTAGGCTATCAGATTGGCTCACCGTATAAGCGCCCACTCCAAGCACTACAACTAATAGGGCTAAGAGTGCAATTGTTCTTTTTGATTTCATTTTTGTTTTTGTTAAAAAATAAGAAATCTGTATATTATAACATTTTTGGGAAAAAAAACAAGGGTGGGGGTTGACAAAAGAGCCAGTTATCGAGAGATTCACTCTCGAGAGTTTGCGCGTCAACAAAATGAGGTTCTGTAAAGGGGTGGATTTACTAAAAAGGCACCAGTTTTTTGTTAAAGGAATTGGAGATTTTGTTTTAGGGTAAGGCTAAAAGAGGTGTTAAATTTTGAAGAACCAACTTTAAAACCAACACATTTTAGCCATGTATAAATATATCC
>JBBAAK010000005.1:0-83201 GCA_041658345.1 Candidatus Altimarinota bacterium | reverse complement strand
AAGAAAATTCATAAATGCTATTAAATCCTTTTTTTTCGTAAATTTTGCGCTTAGAAATTTCCGGCAGTAACCCCATAAATTTCCTCCTCCAAAATATTGCTCTTTTGCCATAGATTCTGGCCATCCTGTAAAGTTCCTGGTCTGTGATGTGGGTTGTTTTGGGAAGTAAGTTAGTTTCCATAAATCATTGTTAATATGCCCAAATATTACAACAAAATTCCCCCATTTTACAGGTTAAAACCATCATTTCTGCTAGACAAATTCACGGGTGAGTGCGCGCTCACCTTTTGCCATCAATCAATGCGCCTTTTATGCCTGGCAGACGGATAAAATCAAGATGGGGGTAAGTACTTTTTATTTGGATTAAAATAGATTTTGGACTGCCACTTTTATTGTATTGTTTTCCTCTTGATTAGTTGTGAGCCTTTTTAGCGAAGAGGAGTGACTTACTTTAAAAAATTCAATCGCCTTGCGATATTTGAGTTCGAGTTCGATAAAATTTGGCAATATTCCCATTATGTTTGCGAGTTTAATAAGTGCCATTTCCAGAGATAAAGGATGTGGATCTGCTTGATTAAAACATTCTATGGTTTCAAGCATTAAATCAAAAATACGAGCATCAGGATTTTCCGGGTATGTGTTTTTTTCTATTATTTGTAAAAGCTTTTGCGTTTGAGTAATGCTATCCAAGTTGGACTTTAAATTAACAAAACTTTTTATGCATTTTACTTCATGCAGATAGATATGATTTCTGCTGTAGTAAAGGGTGCAATCAATCAAATTTATTGGTTCCAAATGCGCACGCCTTTTTGAGGCCGGTGTTCCAGCTCCCTTTGCAATTACGTCGATTCTGTCTCCATCTTGATTAAGTATAACGACCGAAAGATCGTTTTCCATGAATTGCCGTCTTTTTATAACGATGGCGCGGAAGGATTTAATCATGAATCTTCTAAAAGCAAATTGTGCCTTAAATAAAAATAAGTAGCCGAGTAACTCGCCAAAACGCCTATCAAAATACTACCAATTAGTTCAAGCGGGGCAAGCACGGCAATGTTAAAATTGTTAAGCGAAAGATTGTCCAAAACGCCTGTACTTTGTAAGAAAAATAGAAGCAAAAACAAACTAAAAAAGTTTGCAATAATACTGTAAACTACTCCCTCAAAGATAAAGGGTAAAAAAATCATTCTGGGTTTGGCACCAACAAGTTGCATTATTTTTATCTCTGTTTTCCTGGTGAAAATGCTCAAGTTAATTGCATTCATAACCATTAGCACTGTGCCGAAAACAAAAGTCAAAATCACTCCTATCAGTAGTTTTTTTGTGAATGCTGTTAGGCTCAAAAGCCTTGCAACTATTTCTTGGTTTTCGTCCAGGCTTTCCGTGCCTTGTAAAAGCTTTCCATATGGGGTCCCGGCCAAATAATCTGTTACATCTTGGTGGTGGCTTGGGTCTGAGGTCACAATTTTAATACTTTGTGGCAGGGGGTTTTCTATTCCATAGGTGCTAAAAGGATTTTCTTTTTCCGGATAAGTGGCTAAAAAGTCTTGTAATGCGCTTTCACTGCTTGTGTAAGTCACTTCTATTACGTTTGGATAGGCTTTGAGATCATTTATCATGTCTGTGATCTCGTAAATGGATGCCTCGCTGTTTAGGTATAAAATCAAATCTATTTTTTTGTTGAGTTCTTCCAGGCTCCCCTGGGTAAGGCCGTTTAGAACCATAATGATGTTAAACACAAAAAGTATCAGGCCAATCATTGCCGTTGTTGCGATGCTTAGTAGCAAATTACGGCTTAAATTTTGCGTGGAAAGTTTTGCTAATCTACCGATTGATCTTGTGAATTTTGGCATTTGGGATTTTTTGCGCCCTTAAGGATAGAGCTTTTAAAAGTTTGCGGTTCGAATGGCTTTAATCTTACAATTTCGGCGTTTAATTTTTCTTGGATAAAAAATTTCTCAAGTCCGTATGTGAATACGAACTGATCATATCCCAGTGCAAGAATTTGTGGAGTGTATTTTTTGATCACATAATATTTATCATCCGTATCGCCGAGTACCGCTTTATCCACATATTTACAGGCGGATACATCGCGCAGGCGTTTTTTTTCATTAAAAGACGGGCTTTCTCCTTTGGTTTTTTTTACAGTTTCATCACGTGCAACAACCACAATTAAAGTATCGCCAAGTTCTTTTGCTTGTTTTAGATAATTCTCATGGCCTGCATGGAAATAATCAAAAGTTCCAAAGGCCATTACGATTTTTTTATCAGAAGAGTTTGGCATCCGGTAGGGCAAAATTTAAGTAGAGAGCCGAGCAGAAAATGGCTACTCCAAGCGCTGTGCAAATTATAAGTGTTGTTTTTGCATTTCCTGTGACTTGTTCTGCATTCAAACTTATGCGGGAGATTCCGTAAAGAAGTGCAGAGAGCAAGAATGGCAGGTCGAGCGAATTAAATAAAAAACTTACAATCGTATTATTTGTTCCTTCTGCAATTAGGATTGAAGAGCTTATGTGCAAGCCTCCAAAGATTATTAAAAAAACAAAGGAAGCCGAGCCTAAATTCTGTAGTGTTTTTTGCATGAGCTCAGTATACATCTATTGAATACGCCTTCAAGGCTTGCTAAAGTTCGGCTTATGAAGCTTTCTAAAGAGCAAGTCCTTAAAATCGCCAATCTGGCCAGGTTAAAACTTACCGATGAAGAGGTGGGTCGTCTTTCCGACCAGCTTACGGATATTTTGACTTATGTTGAGGTGATTTCTGAGCTGGATACCAAATTGGTTACTCCGACTTCTCAAGTTACAGGGCTTTCCAATGTTGTAAGGGAAGATGTTGTTACCGAGCAACTTTGTTCTCCGGATGAACTTTTGGAAGCCAGTCCTTTGCCAAAAGATGAGCATCAAATTCGCGTTAAAAAAGTTTTGTAAATAATCTTTATGGATTTAAATTGGTTAAGCATTACAGAAGCGCACCTCGGCTTAAAAGAAAAAAAGTTTTCTGCCAAGGATTTGGTTTTGTCTTGTCTTGATCAAATTGAAAAAACAAAACATTTAAATACTTTTATAACATTGACCGGCGATGATGCTTTAAAACAAGCTGGTGAAGTTGATGCAAAAATTGCGCGTGGGGAAGAAATTGGCATTTTGGAAGGCATCCCGGCCGGGGTTAAGGATTTATTTAATACTCGGGATGTAAGAACAACTTGTGCATCACACATGCTTGAGAATTTTGTGCCACCTTATGATGCAACCGCCATTGCTCGTTTAAAAAAAGCTGGCTATTTGCTCATGGGTAAAACCAATTTGGATGAATATGCGTGTGGAGCCTCTACAGAAAGTTCTTATTTTGGCCCAACTTTAAATCCATGGAATAGGGAATATGTTGCTGGGGGTTCTTCCGGTGGATCGGCTTCGGGCGTGGCTTCCGGCCAGTTTTATTTTGGGATGGGAACGGATACCGGGGGGTCTATTCGTCAACCTGCTTCTCTTTGTGGATGCATTGGGCTCAAGGTTACTTATGGGCGCGTTAGTAGGTTTGGCGTTACAGCGCTCGCTTCCAGTTGGGATACGGTTGGCCCTTTTGCCAGGAATGCTCAAGATATTGCGATTGTGTTAAATGCAATCGCGGGGAATGATCCTCTTGATGCAACAAGTCCAATTGTGGCTGTGCCGGATTATACAAAAAATCTTACTAAAGGGGTGCATGGACTTAAAATTGGTATTCCAAAAGAGTTTTTTGCGGAAGGTGTTGATGAAGACGTGCGAGTAGCGGTTTTATCTGCAATTAAAGAATATGAAAAACTTGGTGCAACTTTGGTGGATATATCTTTACCAATGACCAAGTATGGAGTGGCTGTTTATTATGTAACCATGCCAACGGAACTTTCCACGAATTTGGCCAGGTTTGATGGTATACGTTTTGGCCACAAGCCGGACGGGGAAGTTAAAGATTTGTATGATTATTATACGTCGAGCCGTGGGGAAGGTTTTGGGGCGGAAATCAAAAGGCGCATAATGGTGGGAACTTTTGTTTCTTCTGCCGGTTATGCAGATGCTTACTACAAACAAGCGCAAAAAGTTAGAACTTTGATTATTCAAGATTTTGCCGAGGCCTTTAAAAAGTGCGACATCATTATGGCGCCTGTTTCTCCCACTCCGGCTTTCCGCGTTGGTGCAAAATCCGGGGATCCAATTGCAAT
The DNA here is from genome assembly GCA_041658345.1 of Candidatus Altimarinota bacterium. Taxonomy (GTDB): domain Bacteria; phylum Patescibacteriota; class Gracilibacteria; order UBA1369; family 2-02-FULL-48-14; genus JBAZYV01. The sequence continues at coordinate 79,006 of JBBAAK010000005.1, read as the reverse complement.
GTATTTGGCGGACGCGTTAACAATTCCAGCCTCTGCGGCGGGTATTCCTGCAATTTCTTTACCTTGTGGATTTTCTTCCAATGGCCTCCCGGTTGGCTTACAAATTTTAGGGCCACAATGGTCTGAAGATCTTATTTTACAGGTTGCTTCCGCTTACGAGCAGGCAAGTTCCTGGCACAACATGAGGCCGAGTTTTAAATAATTTTTTGTATGGCTGGACTGTCCGAAGAGACCGGGTTGTTAATCCTTAAAGAGCTCAAATCTATTGGGGTGCGTTTAGATGTATTGGAAGCACGCGTTAGTGTTCTTGAAAAACAGATGGAATCTGTTATAGAGATGTTAGTGCGCCACGACAATTCTTTTAAAAACTTTATAACAAGAGATGAATTTGAGGAATTTGTTTATGCAAATGCTTCGCAACATGATGCCATGATGAAAAGAATTGAACACATTAGCATCGAATTTATAGCTTTTCAGAATGTAAATATGCGTTTGGATGAACGTTTAACAAGCGTTGAAGATGATGTAGCTATTCTTAAGGTCGTTTAGTTGTCATCATTTCTACGATTTTGTTGCATTCCTGCAAATTCCCAAGCCATCATGAAAATGGCACGTTGAGTATTCGCTATTTCTGCGCTTTCTATAATCATTCCCATGGCGTCTCCATTTTTGCCGAATGAAACTATTGCGACTTTATCGTCATAAATGTTGATTTCATTCGCAAAGGAGAATGGTCCAGCTTTTACCAATCTTATCTCCCTGTGTTTTTTTTCATTATCTTTTGCTACTGCCTTTCCATACTGATCATCCGGTGAAATCCCTCGTAAATACACTCGTTTTTTCACACGTTCATTTACGTAGTCTTGGTCGTAAGTCGGCCAAATTTCACGGATCGATTTTGAGTCGGCATAATTAAGGATTTCTGTTTTTGAGGTCAGGGTGTCTTGGTATATTTTTTTGACCGCATCTATGCCTTCGTAATAGCGAATGTGTGGGGCAGTGGTTTTGCCGTGGATTCGGCGTAAATCCGGAAGCGACTCTTTAAAGTCCATGTATTTTTTTCGGACATCAAGCCGAAGCGTATCCGGCTCTGTTGCGGAAAAATACTTAATCCTTTCTTCTACATGCGTGCTGACGAAGCCTCGTTTTATGAGTTTTTTTAGAATGTCATAAGTTGTGATGCGATTCAATTTTGCTCGTATGGAAATGTCCGAGGCAGGTGCCGTGCCAAGTTCTAAATTCGCCAAATAGACGGTAGCTTCTTTACCCGTGAGCCCTATATTAGTTAGAACATTATGTAAGTTTGTTGGCAAGGTAAGTTGGTGTTGTAGAAATTTTCGACAGATGCGTTGCGCCCTAAGCATAGGCCAATCTTTTTTGGAGGTCAAATGGAATGTGTTGGTCTTGTTCTACAGGCTAAAAAGTGGCAAAAAACCATCTTGTAAACTTTTTGTATTGCTCGTAAATATGGTGCATACAAGTAACCTAAAAACATATGAATCCAGTTCTTGCACCATCTATGCTCGGTTCTAAACATACGGAACGTTTAGCTTTGCGTTCAAGCCGTGCAGAGGTAACAAAGGAGGCGGTTCTTAAAATGGCGGAAGATTACAAAGTGCAATTTGTGGATTTTCAATTTGTGGATCTCAAAGGTGTCCTTAAGGCAATTACAATTCCTGTCCACAAATTAGAAGAGGGGATTGATCATGGGGTTTGGTTTGATGGTTCTTCCATTGGATTCACAACAATTTTTGAATCTGATATGTCGCTACATCCCGATTTAAATACTTTTGCTGTTTTGCCTTGGACGCTAGATGGTCCGGATGTTACGGCTCGTCTTATTTGTGATATTTTTACACCGGATGGCAACCCTTACGAAGGTTGTCCGAGGAATATTTTAAAGAGGCAACTAACCGAAGCAACTAAAATGGGTTTTGATTTTAAAGTTGGTCCTGAGCTCGAATTTTTTATTTTTAAGAGGGACGAGAAAGGGAATCCAATCCCGGTTCCTCAAGATAATGCCGGTTATTTTGATCAATATAACGACCAGGCGCTTGAGCTTCGCAGGCACATGTCTTTTGCGCTAGATATGATGGGTATTGAAGTTGAACGCATGCACCATGAGGTTGCTTTTGGTCAGAGTGAAATAAATTTCCGTTATGGGGATGCTGTAACTTGTGCAGACAATGCACTTACTTTTAAACTTGTGCTTAAGTCAATCGCTCAAAAGATGAATCTGCATGTTTCTTTTATGCCAAAGCCGATTTTTGGAGTTAACGGTAGTGGTATGCACGTGCATCAATCAATATTTTCTTTGCTGGACGGTAAGAATAAATTTTATGATCCTGCCGGTGTTTGCGGGCTTTCTTCTTTGGCCGAGAACTTTATTGCAGGTCAGCTAAAACATATTAGAGCTATGAACGCGATTTTGAATCCAACAGTTAACTCTTATAAACGTTTAGTGGTTGGTTATGAAGCTCCTGTTAATGTGGCTTGGGGGCAAAGAAATCGTAGCGCTCTTATCCGTGTTCCTCGCATTAATCCTTCTCAAGCAGAAAAGGCGACGCGTTTTGAACTTAGATGCCCGGATCCTTCTTGTAATCCTTATTTAGCATTTGCGGTTATGCTTTCTGCCGGGTTGCAAGGGGTTAAGAATGATTTAAAGGCGCCAAAGCCTATGGAGGAAAATATTTGGAAATTGAGCCCGGAAGATATGAAACTACGTGGCATTACAAGCGTTGCTAATAATCTTAAAGATGCGCTTGATGCACTTGCCGGCGATGAAGTTATTTGGAATGCACTTGGGGATGAAACAGCACAAAAATTCCATGCAATGAAGCTTGCTGAATGGGAATCTTACAGAACTTATGTTTCTCCTTGGGAACTTGAAAAATATTTGGATTGCTAAGCCGAAGCGAAGCCTAAAGATTTATCAAAATTCGTTCGAGCGCCAAAAGATATTGGTCTTCCTCCCTGGGTTTAAGTGGGATGGCACCGGTCTTGAGGCGCTTATCGAGTTTAAGGAGTTCAGCCAAGCCTTTTTTGAGCTTGCTAACTGTAAAGTTTTTTGAAAAGCGGAGGGTGTTCTCCACCACAAACGGGTGCACTTGCATGTCACGCGCAATTTGAGCGGGGGAGGATCCTCTTTCCATTCTTGTCTTCATCTCGAGCAGTAGGCGGAATTGGCGGGCTATCATGCTAAAAATAAATACTGCATCTTGGCCTTGGTTTTGCAATTTTTTTAAAGTTTTTATGGCGAGGCTACCGTCTTTGCGTCCGAGCGCATCTGTTAATGTAAAAATGGAAGACTGAACGTTATCCGCTACAATCGAATCAATCATGCCAATTGTGATTTTTTCTCCGCGTGCAAAAAGTGTGAGTTTTTGGATCTCGTTGTAAAGGCTAAAAAGATCGTCTCCAACCCAGTTTGCAAGATAGCCGGCCGTGCTAGAATCGATTTTTCCGCCAAGGCTTTCCGCATGGCGAATAATCCAAGTGTTCATTTGGGCTCCTTTTGGTTTTAAAAACAGGCGATTTGTGGCGAGTGAGGAAATTGCTTTAAAAGCCACTGTTCTTTTATCCGGCGAGGCGGTTTCTGTCATTAACAAAAAGGTTGTGTCCGGTATTTTTTCTAATGTAGCAATGAGTTTTTGGCTGATTTCCGTTTTTTGTGAACTTAAAAAATTCTTTAAAATAACCAGTCTTTTTTCGGACAAAAATGGAGTCGCCAGCAAAGATCCTTTAATTGCCTCGACTGAAACTGAGTCACCATCAAATTCCTCAAGATCGTTATTGCCAAACTTTTCCACAAAGGCATTCTTCCAACGAGTTGCCTCTTCTAGTAAAGAAAAGGTGTCGTCTCCGACCATCAAGTAAAAATTCGGCTTACCCATGCGGGTATTCTAGTTGACTGCCTTCTCGGTTTCAATGTCAACGTACTCACTTAGCCCCGGAGGCGTATTTAAGATTATGCGTGCATCGTATCGGATAACCACGCTACCTCCATCCATTGTTGGAGGGCCAACATAGTGAGCTTTGTTGAGCAAGGTTTGAATGTTCCCGTAGAATGAACCGTCGATTGTAAGATCTCCGTTGACCGCGCTACGTTCGTCGCCATCAAATTTTTGGTCCGTGTAGTAAACTCCAACCAATTCATGTGCATCTGCATTGATAAATATATCTCCGCTAGTTACCACAAAGGCAATGGACGGCATATTTTTGTAATCGGTTGTGGCTGAGTAAGATATGTTTCCAGCTAAGACTAAATTTGCGTTTTCTACAACGAGTGTGTAGGCGCCGGATGGGATTTCCATTGCGCCAAGTGTGATTTTCCCTGCGTCGCTAGTGTTCCCATCAAAATATAAGATTCCGCTTGTTGGATTGTTTTTGTTTGTGAGTGCGGTTTGAAGTTCAGTAAAGCTTGTATATTCACTATCGCTTGCAACTTGGTTTGTAGATACGTTGCGCGTTGCTTGGCTTAAATTACTTGTGGTTCCGCTTTCCACGGTTGATTTCTTCCATAAATCGCTTACCGCACTTACTATTTCACACACATAAGAACTTAAGTTTCCAACAATACTGCTACCGTAGTCATTGTTACAGAGTGAAGTTGTGCTTGTGGCATCTGTGTAAGTTATGCCACCGTCTGCGGTTGCTCCTTCGGCGTCACCACCTGTTCCGGCTCCGTTATCCAAAATTACTAGAGCATCTACGTTGTGATAGGTACCTTCCGTTGCACCTTCATCAGTGTAAATACATGAGATGTCTGAGCCTCCGTGCAAGGCTTCTTCCAAGTACACGTCTCCTGAATTTTGTGTGATTAAGTATGAGCAAAGCACAACAAGGCGTGCGCTTGCTTCTAAAGTTTGAGTATCGTCGTACAAGCTAAGCTGTGCTTCATTTTGGAATTCTTCTGTTAAACATTCGTCTTCGGTGGATGCACAGTCGATTCCTGAGTTAACGACTCCAACATAACGCACGCGGATTACGGCATCCTCGCCATAAGCTTCTTTAATTGTACCTGCATTTTCTATTATTACTTTTTGATTACCTTCCGGTGTCGATTCCGGGTCGAAACAAACGCCGTTTGTTGTAAGAGTTCTTTCTCCGCTATCTTCGTCATATTCATATTGGCATTCGCCGATTGGTTCTGATTCATCGTGGCCATTCTCATATTTTATGTATGGAATAAAAGTTCTAAAATCCTCTAAACCATCTACATAATCTGCCATGCCGTTTGAATGTTCTTCGTGAGTGGCTCCAAATCCAAACTTTGTGATTGTGGAATAGGTGTAGACTTCTCCGTAAGCTTCTCCGCTTGTAAGTTCAGTAGGAGTGGTAGCTAGCTTAACTGTTCCTGTAGTTGAAAAGTTACCTCCGGTTGTTCCTGTAAGGTTGTGATCCCACATTGAATCGGTAAAGACTATTTGGTCTTCCGGTCCCGCTGGGTCATATTCAAGAGTGTAGAATGCGCGGTCTTCATCATGTGAGAAGAATACGCCTTCATCTGAGTATGAATTTTTTTCGGATGAGAAGTTAAAGGTGAATATGTATTTATTGAATTCGCCGACTTCTTGTGGGGCTAAATCTACTTCTCCACAAATGTCGCCACTTTCTTCAATTTGGACGTTAGCATCCTCGCAGATTGCGTGTACTTCTACATCAAAACAATAGTTGTCTGCTGTAATTTCTATTTCACCGTATTCACAATCTTCGTCGCCATCTTCGTCTTCGTAACAGATTTTATATTCCGGTTCTGCAGTGATTGTAATGTCATCCGTACCCGTACAAACATCTTCTATAGTGTAATCCTCGCAGGAACCGATTGTTTCGTCTGCGTAGTAACTGTTGTCATCTTCGACTTCAACTTCACAAACGTCTTCTTCGCCTCCGCCTTCGCTTCCTCCTTCATGCTCTTCCTCTTCCCCTTTGGTTATGGAGAAATTGTCTGAACAATTTGTGGCTTCGCCATCTATGTAGGCCATAACTGTATCTCGCTCTTTACCTCCAACGTAAGATGCGTTTAGGGTGCTGATTTGACCTAAAACCGGTATTGAAAGATGGCCGTCTGAAAATTCAGATGTTCTGCCGTCTGGGTAGTAAAGTGTTCCTACTCCTGAACGAGCGATTATTAAAGTTCCGGACCAATCAGGATTGCTACCTGTTACATCCACTTTGATGGATGTGGTTCCTGTGATTGTTTCTTCTAAAGACATGCTTATACCATCCGGGCTCATGTTCAAATCTATGCAATAATTAGCAGATGTGGGTTTTACTACAGAGAAGTTGTCTGAACAATTTGTTTCTTCGCCTTCTATGTAAGCCATAACTGTATCTCGCTCTTTACCTCCCACGTAAGATGCGTTTAGGGTATTTGTTTGGCCTAAAACCGGGATTGCGAGATGGCCGTCTGAAAATTCGCTGGCTGTTCCATCTGCATAGTAAAGTGTTCCTACTCCTGAACGAGCGATTATTAAAGTTCCGGACCAATCGAGATCGCTAGCCGTTACATCCACTTTCACAGAGGTGGTTCCTGTGATTGTTTCGTCCAAAGACATGATTACGCTATCCGGGCTCATATTCAAATCCACGCAATAATTATCCTGTTTTGGTTGCGTAATAGGGAAGGCATCTGCACATAAATTGGTTTCGCCTTCAATATATGCGGAGACAATGTCATCAGCAACTCCTCCAGTATAAGATGCGGTTACAGTATTTGTTTCGCCGTAAACCGGGATTGCAAGGTGGCCGTCTGAAAATTCGCTGGCTGTTCCATCTGCATAATAAAGTGTTCCTGCGCCTGATTTTGTAATCATTAAAGTGCCTGACCAATCCGATGCGCTACCTGTAACTGTTGTAGTGATTGCAATATCATCTGCAGTGCTTGCGCCCATTTCCATAACTACGCTATCCGGGCTTAGTAGTAAATCAGTACAGAAAGGATTTTCTGTGGTTTCCGGTGGTAATTCTTGAGAGTCAAAACACACATCTTCGTCGCCAATTAGGCCGATTGTGATGTAGTTTTCAGGTTCGTAATTTTCCCAGCAAAGTGTTCCGCTGTAGCTTGTGTAGCCTGTAACTGCTAGTTCCACAGGATTTCCAACCGCGCTACCGCCTGTTTCATCATTTGTAAGACTTAGAGTCCCGCTGTATGCGGTCATGCCTGTATCTGTATATGCGTTTGCTCGAATTGTTCCTGTGTAGGATGGATCTGACACAGTTAAATTGTAGTCCATGCAAAGTGTTGAATAGTCTAGTATTGATGTGTCATCGAATGTTTTTTCTTCGTAAGTTGTTCCATGATCGCTAGTTACTAATGCTGTGTCGCTAAAGACTAGCAGTTCGCAAACCGGCGCATTTGGCGCAGATTCGCTTGTTACGGTATCTTTACATTGTGGATTTCCTTCTCCGTCTTGATTTCCTTTTCCATAAAATTCCGTGTAACAAGTGATTGTGTCACCGGCCGTTCCGTTATAGTAAACGGTTGTATCATTTGTTGTTATTGTTCCTGTGCTTGTTGCAGTTGAGTCGGTAAATGTTCCAGCTGGATTTGTGCTTTCACAAATATATGGGCCTGCGATTTCTGTGCCCGCTGTGTTTTCGCTGGTCCAAGAAATTTCTACGTCTCCCGTTGCCATTTGTTCTGCTGTGATTGTTTCTTGCGTAATATCAAAAGATTTACATGCAATAATAGGCAAGAACATATAGGTGAACTCGTCTGAACAAAGTCCTGCAACGTCATCGCTTTCGCCGTCGCTGTTTTCATCATCAAGATCAACATTTACGGTTTCCATGGCTATTCCTCCGTCTGTGTTTGTGCTTACATACCTGTCGATTGTCCAATCTGTTGTTGTGTATGGACTTCTGTGAGTTCTATCAAAAGTTGCATCCGCGTCCGTGGATGAATAAGTTACGTTGAATGGCCACTTTTCGTTAGTGCTGGATTCAGCTTCAATTTCTATATTAGTCATGTAGGTATCTGTAAACTCTGGGCTTGGAGTCGCGTCCGGCTCTAAAATATTTAGATCCGTACAATATGGGAATTCAACGTTTGCATTACAGCTTGGATAAGAAACACCATTATAATCGCTTACATAAACATAGAGACTGTCTCCAGGTTCCGAGTTTTCATAAGTGATTGTGCTATCTCCAGTTACTACATCTTGGCTGCCTTGGCTGAATAGGTTAAAAAGCACTCCCGTGTAAATGCTTCCGTCCGCAGGGTCTGGGGATACGAATGTCGATCCATATTTGCGTGCATTATAAGTGAAAGTTGATTCATCTGTTATGTCGTTTCCTTCTGCATCTGTTGCAGTTACAGTAAAATCTGTGTCGCTAAATACGTCATCAATACGGAGAGTATCTGGGGAAATAGTTAGGGTGGAACAGGCGAGGGCCTCTGGTGGTGGGCAAGCTTCAAAATTACTTACGGTAGTACCATTTAGACCGTACCAATAAATATAATCTGCGTCTGGGTCTAGTATGTATCTGAATGGATATACCTCATCTGTGTAGGTGTGATGCCATTTGCTCATGTCTGTGTAATCTTCATCCGGATCTGTATAGAAGAATTCCATTTTGGTCCAACTTGTGGTTGTTACCGTGTACTCATCGTCGTAGTCCTCTAGCCAAAAATTTATTCCTTCTGCTGTACTACCACCCGCTCCTATCCATGGTTTATCGTCCAGGTTAGTCGGATCATTTGTTCCGTAAGTCCAGAGTAATCCTCTTGGGCTGCCGGCAATAAAATCTAGCTCTTGGTATTTTACTGTCATTCCGTTATATTTTCCTGCAGATTCAGAATATACGGTGCTACCTAGATCTGTGTCTTTGTTAAATCCACAATCTACGTAACTACTTACATCATCATCATCTTCTTCGTCCCCTTCACTGTTTGAACATTGTAACCTTGTGGTATCTACATGTTCCAAAAAATCGTCTTCAAACACTATGGCGAATTCATGGGCCACCCCTATAAATCTCTGTGTAGGTGTGTCTGTTGATGTGTTGTAATGGATATGTTCATGTCTTCCATCCACACAGGCCAAGTTTAGTGCTGAATAATCACCTGCATCTATTGGTATTGCAATCGCAGTATCTTCATCGGTTGCACTAGCCAGCGCCACACAAAGTGTGAAGGAAGATATGATGATGCTTAATATTTGAAGTATTTTTTTCATGTTATGTTATATGATTTTTAATGTGGTAATTCCTGACCTGGATCATCCATGGGGCCATTTTCGCCACCCCTTAGTGACTCTGCATTGCCGGCTTCGTTAGAGTTAATGCCTTGGGTTCTGTCTCCAATAGATGGGATAACCGCTGCCTTTATCACTGTTTGGCGTACCGCAACCTTTGATTCGAGGCCAGTCTCTTTTTCGTTTGAACGATATTGCAAAGTCACAGGTGTTTGTTTTGGTTGTGGGTAGTTTAATATAGGATGCTTTCCCATTAGTAGGTTCATACATTCTTCGTAGAGGCCAATATAAACTTCACTTTTTACTTTGACTGGGATGCCGTTGATTGTTGCAATTCCGTTTTCTACGTTTGATAAAGTTAGTACTGCAGTTTTAAATTCTTCTATTAATTCTTTATCCTTTTCGTTAAGGGTCATTGATGGTTTTTTTGCTATCTCTAACAGCCTGTTTGCTTTTTCTGGTGCGTTTGCGTAAAGATTTTTTGCGTCTGTTCTTATGATTGCGCCAATTGAAGAATTGAGTATTTGTTCTAGAGTTGCGTTCTGCTCCAGTTTTTTCCATGGTCTGCCTTCTATTACTGTTGCCATCGCTTTTACTTTGTCCTGTAGATCTGTGTCATCTCCGTTTGAACCTAGAGCCTCCAGGGTTTGTTTTGGATTGTCCTTGTCAAATTTAATTCTTGCCAATACGTCTCCGTGTATTTCTCTATTGTAGTAACCTCGCAGTAGTGCTGTTTTCCCATCGTTACAGACGGATATAACAAACTCTGCTCCGTCTGGTAGTGTACCTTTTAGGTCATTTCGTATATCATCCTTTGATGCACTTTCAATTTCAGATTGGTGATCTTTTACGTATTTCATGTACATCTCTGTGAGCTCTGGACCGGCGATTTCATTAAGCGCCTTTTCGTTCCATCCGATAGGTAAATGTACTAATGTTCTACGGCCTTGTTCCATCGCATATTGGCGTACAAGTAATATTTTATTTTCGCTAGGGATAGCAGGGTTATAGAGCTCAATAATTCTATTATTGATAGCTGTGGAGTTCTCACTTGTAGCGAGTGCATTATAGTCAAACTCTTTGAGTAGTTCTGTTGCCATGTTTTTTGCAATATCTTTTTCTGGCTCTGTAAATTCAGCAAAAATGCTAGCATTGCTGATCTCTTTTAACATTGCTACGTTCTCAAATTTTTCTTCACGTAATAGTGCTTCTGCGGATTTTCCTGTTGAGCCACGAACTTTAAGGCTACCCTCATTTATTGCTCTTTGGGCATCTTGGTAGCTATAAATGTTTGATTGTTTTATGTCTTTGTTTAAAGTTATTGCTTCGTGTTCATCAGTTTTGTCGTTAAGCCACTGGTTCCAAGTTACGCACATGCCACTTTCTGCTTTAATTTTTTCCGCAGATTTTTGTGTGTCTGATAAGAATATTTCTACTGTGTTTGCTCCTCCGTATCCCTCATTTTTTTTGTTAACTGTAACAATAAGATTATCTTTTAATCCCATGTTCAAGTATGTTGCGTTTTTATCGTGTATTAATTGGAACTTTGCGTCACGATCTACAAATAAACGCACTGTGCCGTCTAGTTGTTTAAAGTCAATTTGAGTGAATAGTCCATCAGGACTTTCTTTGAGTGTCATTTTATCTTTGAATGCGTCGTTTTTTTCTTGTAAGGCTTTTTGTACGGTTTCAGTTGCGCGTTTTTTGGCTACCTCTTTTGCATTATTATCTCCGTTCCATAAAATTTCATCTGTAATATTTACGCTAACATCCACTTTATCTGCATCTTTTGATGTCCAAACTTCTGCAATAGGGTTGTCTGGATCCTCTATTATTGTATCCGGATTTAGATGCATTGTTACTGTTTGGTCTCCAATTACAAAACTTATTGATGGCCCCACAGATGCGCCGAATTTTCCTGTTCTCGTATCTGTTGCAACTCCTCCTTCTAGCACATTGAAGTCTGTGATTCTGATGGCAGATACTTCAAATCCTTCAATTACTTTTCTCGCTACAATTTGGTTTAACAAATATCTTGTAGCATTTGCATATGCTTCACGAATTTTTGGGTTGCTACTTAATGCAGTGTTGTTTTTTGTTTTATCGCAGATAGCTTCAATTTCTGGTTTTTTAGTCTTTTGTGCTTCTGCAATCTTTGTTATTAATTTTGCATTTGCATCAAAATCCAAGCCACCTCCGGCGTTCGCTTCCGCTTTTCCGGATAAATATGCGCTTGCGCCTGCTTCTACTGACGTCTCAATATTACCGTTTTTATTGAACCATTTAAATAATCCTCGGCCTTTTTCAAGGTCTCTATTCCATTCGGCATACGCACCCATTCCAATATCTCCATTCTCTGGGTTTACAAGTACACCTGCGCCCGTTGTAATACTTCCTTTGTCTTTTCTGCCCAATTTGTCCCATTTTTTTTGTACTCCTGCGCGTAATCTAGATTCTCCATTTGTGGATGCGCTCACGCTGGCATTTACAGATACATTGTCCCTAATTTCTTTTGCAACGGCAACATAGCCTCCTACAGCTAAGTCTCTTTCCAAGTCTACATAGGCATTTGCGCCAAAGTTTACTTGTGGTTTTCCTGGACCGCTTATAACCCTTACCTTTTGTGCAGCTTCTTCCTCTGCTTCTTGTAAAAGATGTAGTTCCATTGAAGCTTCTACCATCATTCCATAGCGAATTGCTAAAGTTTGTTCTTCGGTTGGTTCTGAGTTTAAGTTTGTTATTTGTCCTGGCACGTTTAATCCTGAATTTAACATTTTTACGGATTCTGCTCCAAGATTAATATATTTGTTTAAGGCGGTTAGATATTTGGTTTTTGAGCCAGATTCCATCAATTTTTCGTATGCGCGTGCTTCCGAAATCACATCGCCTTCCATTGTTTGTGCTCCTCCTGCTAATGGAGTTAAGCAGTTCTCCTTTGTTAATATAGGGCGATCTTTTGCTCCCAACATGTAAATTATTCTTCTGCGAATTGCTAAGTCTACTGGAGGGCCAAAATTGTCTTTATCAAAGAAGTTTTCGGTATATTTAGACATTTTATCTAAATCGCTTCCTGCTTCAAATGTAAGATTTCGTTTTCCTTCAACCAATTGTTTTACTGTTACGTTTGTTGGCGTTAACCCTGATAAATTATCTAGAATGTTTTTTGATGCATTTAAGAAAGCTTTTCTTTCTGTAAAAGTGCCGTTTTCTTTAATTACATCTTCAGGATTTGTTTTTGGTCCATATATCGCATGCACTATTTCTTTAAAGCTTACTACTTGGCGTGTGCCAATAATTGGGATGAATCCCCTTATATTGTTCCAAACTATTTCCATGTCTGTTTGATTTCCCATTTTTGTTGCAATTTTTGCGAGTGTATCTAGTGCTTCGTAAACTTTTTCTCCACCATTTTGCATTTGCTTAATCTCTCTAATATATTCATTGGAATATTTGCCTTTAAAATATGGAGGTAATGATGCTTTTTGAGTTAGTAGGGAAGAGTAGTCGGTTTCTTTTGTTGCCGTTTCTTCCGCTGTTGCTAATACTGCTGGAGTTGATGCAGTGGCATCGTATCTTGCATATTTGTCTCCCCTTCTTTGGATGTCATCGAATTGACCTTTTTTGGTTTCTACTGACCTTAATGTTGGTTCGATGTATGTGCCTGACATGTCAGTATCTGTATCTGGCATTATTTTAAATTCACTTCCTTCCACTATTGGTATGTATCGTTTGGTTTGGCGATTCTCTTCAGTTTCCTCTCTGTCGTAAGTATTTCCGTCTTTCCAAAGATGAGCGATTTTATCTCCGACTTTAGCCGTTTTAGCTCCTATACGAGTTAAAATGTGACCAAGTGTTAAGTATTTTTGGACGTTGCGATTTATTAGGCCTGTTTTTGGATCTTTAAGGCTAATTACATACTCCGTATCTTCTTTTAAGCTGGTTGCGTCTTTTCCAACTGGGGCGTCCTCACCTTTTTTTTGTACAAACGCGAGTGAATTTTTGATTAGTTCCGATGTATTTGGTTTTAGCGAGTTTTCACGTAGTTGCAACCTGTATTCTACGGTTTGTCTTGCGTTAATTAAGTCATTTAATTCTTCGTGGGAAAGCATATCGTCTTCGTATTTGCTCCAAAAATTTTGTTTTAGGGCATCTCCGATTGATTTTGATACTTTTGGTAAAAGTTTTTGTACTAAATCATATTCTTTAAAAGCACCTTCTAGGTTGTACAAGAAGACGCTAAGTTTGGATGGATTTTCTGTTGCTAGTTTGTCTAATTTTTCATTGAATTCTCTTACTGTTTCTGGCGCTGCTTCAACTCCACGATTACCTTTGGTTTCTTTGATTAGCTTTTCTGCTTGAGATTTAAGTGCGTCGTTATTTTGTTGCTCAACATAACTCAACCCCTTTTTTTCAAACGGGTCTATGAAGCCAAAGTTTATACAGTGTAGTGCCATACGTGAATTTTGTTTTGGTTTTAAATCCATACATAGTATCATAAAAACGCTTTCCTTACAAGCATCTTGACCAATTTGTTAACTAATCTTATGGCTTTACCTACACCAATTCTAATTACAAATTTTAAAGCGTACAAAGAGTCGCTGGGGGAGAATGCTATAAATCTTGCTAAATTGCATCAACGCATTGCAGATGAGATGGGCGTAAATTTGGCGATTTGTGGGATGATACTCGACCTCGAAAATCTCGCTTCCGCAGTAACAATTCCGGTGCTTTCTCAGCACATTGATGGGGTGAGTTATGGGGCGCATACGGGGCTTATTCCTGTGGATATTGCGCATTCTTTTGGGATTGATGGATCGATTTTGAATCATTCTGAGCGCAGGCTTTCGGATGCGGAAATCGTTCGAGCGCTTACGCAAATGAAGGCGTTTAACATGCTTTCGATTGTGTGTGCGGAGAACAACGAAGAAGGTTATAAATTTGCTCAAATGGGGGCAGATTTTATTGCGGTTGAACCGCCGGATTTGATTGGTGGAAATATATCTGTTTCTACTGCAAGGCCGGAACTTATTGTGGAGGCGGTAGCTAAAATTGGCCCAGGTAAAGTGATTGTGGGTGCGGGTATAAAAACAGGGGAGGATGTGCGGATTGCGCTCGGGCTTGGGGCAGTTGGAGTTTTGGTGGCTAGCGGAGTTATTAAAGCTGTTGATCAAGAACTTGCGCTAAGAGATTTGGCGAGCGGGCTAAAAGGGTAGGGGTGTTTTATAAATTTTAGGTTATGCAAAAACTTTTTCCACGCTTAATCGCATTGTTTCCGCTACTTTTCCCGCTCTATTTTTTCCGTGGTGATTTGTTTGGCGTGCCTGTTACTTTTCCGGAGCTAACCATAGGCTTTTTGTTTTTGCTTTTTTTGTTTTATCGTGATGAATTTAGACTGGGCGAATGGAAACTTTGGGCTGTAGGAGTGTTTTTTGTTACCGCGATTGTTTCTCTTTTTATTGTTCCGGATACGAGTCTTATGATGGACGGAACGGAATTTCCATCTCGCGTGCGGGCACTTGGGATTTTTAAAGGTTGGATTTTGGCGCCGATGCTTTATTTTGTGATGGCTCGCAGTGTTTTCCGTGAAAAGCCGGGGCTAATTGCTTGGGCACTTCGCGCCATGCTTGTTTCCGGCGTGGCTTTGTCTGCCATGGCACTTTGGCAGGTTTTAACAGGTTCATTTGCTACTGCCGATGCTCGTGCCAGCGGTCCATTTGAATCTGCAAATTACTTGGCTTTGTATTTGGGGCCTTTGGTAGTTTATTCGGTTTTTGCGCTAATAAAATCTTTTGATTCTGGCAAATTTGCCAATCTCAAAGATAAAATCTTTTTGGCGATTTCCGTAGTGATTTGTTTTTTGGCGCTCTACTTTACGGATTCTTACGCTTCTTATATTGCGCTTACTTTTACTTTCGCTTGTGGGCTTTTGCTTTTTCTACGCAAAAAAAATCGACGTGCGTTTTATGTTTCCGTTGTAGCTTTGATTGTTTTGGGGGCCGGTCTGGTGGCTTCTCAGATTGGGAGTGACAAATTTGAGCAAGCTTTGCAATTTACAGAAAGGTCTTCGTCCAGTGTTAGGGTGCAGGTTTATACAATCGCGCTTTATTTGATCAAATCTCATCCTTTACTTGGCATTGGGCTTGGACAGTTTGAACAGCAATATCAGGAAGTTGCCAATATGGCGCTTGGTACTGCTCCTTATGAGCTCAACATGTTGCATCCGCATAATATATTTTTGGCAATGTGGCTCTCTCTTGGATTTTTTGGTTTAGTGGCCTTTGTCGCTATGTGTTTTAAGGCGCTTGCGTGGCTTTTTGAAAACGACAAAAAGGAGCGATCGATTGTTGCGCTCATGCTAATTGTGATTTTGATTCACGGATTGTTTGATACTCCGTACTTCAAAAACGACCTCGCTTTTCAGTTTTGGTTAATTATGGCGATTCTGCTATAGCGCGAAGAACTTTTTAACAAAGTCCTTGAGTTCCGCTTCGGAGAGTTTATCTGTAGTCTCAACTCCTTTAAGCTTTGGAGCTAGCGCTTTTACTTCTTTAACTTCTTTTTCAAGGTCGAATTTTGCGGTGCTTGGCCCAAAAATCACAAGTTCATCGGCATCTGTAACGTGTTTAATAAGTTCTTTACAGAAGGCATTAAGTTCGTTGTGCCTGCGTTCGTTATGTTGATTTTGGTTTACGATTGTAAAGTGTTCGAGAGTTTCTCCACCATGGTTTTTACCTTCAACGTCAGATCCAAATTTCTCGATTGTCATCTCTCCCAATTTGTTGGCTTGCACAATAAATGCGTGTGCGTGGTCTATCCAAATTCCGTAAAATTTATACATGGCGTTTTTGGTTATGTGGCTTTATGGTAGCATGTTTTGGCTTAATTAGACAGTTTTAAATGAAATTTACAGGTAAAGTCGTTCATGGGGCAGGTCGCGGAGCAAAGATTGGCTATCCAACAATTAATTTGGAACTTGTGGGAAAAGCTGTGTTTGCCGATCTTGCTTATGGCGTTTATGCGGTGAGGGTCGCAGTTGAACAAAAAAAGTATTCAGGCGTGATGCATTTTGGTCCACGGCCAACGTTCTCCGACGCATCAGAACAGGTTGAGATTTATCTGCTGGATTTTAACGGTGATCTTTATGATCAAAAAGTTACGGTTGAGGTTTCCTCTAAAATCCGCGATGTAATTGGCTTTGATTCCGAAGATGCGTTGAGGCAACAAATTGCAAAAGATGTGTTTATTGCGAGAGGGCTATTCTCTTAGGGATCGCCTGTTTCAAATCCATCTGTTTTAGTTGTGCACTTTCCGTTCGGTGTACCGCAACCAGTTCGTCTATCCTAAATTTTGGATTTTTTGTGTTGGAATTGCTCGCAAGTCGCCACAGGTTGGGTGGGTCCTCCTCGTTTTCTACCATGCCACTGTGCAAAAGTCGTTCATGAATTTTGCAAACAGGGACGATTGTATTTATATTGTGAGATTTTTCCAGTGCGTAGCGTTTTGTGTGATGGAGTGAAATTGCAGGTTTGACGCAAGCTGGGAAGGCGCAAAAACCTTGATATTTTGCGTAAATTAATTTGCGAACTTGGCTGGGAATATATCTTCCAGTTGCCATCTCGGCTTTGCGTTTTGCACATTCCGGGCAAAGTTGTATCACTATTTGTTCTTTTTGTGGCCTTTCTGTGATTAGGGAGTGTAGTACTTCGCTAAAATTGAGTGGCATTTTTTTATTTTGTTCGAGTTTGTGCTTGATCATGCGGAATTCCTGCTCGATTTGTGGTGGCACGTGGAAGCTCAAAGTGTTCCACACTTGCATAAATTGTGAGTTGTTTTTTGATTCACTCTCGAGAGTGAACTCATCAACATTTCCATTTTCTGTAAAGGGCAATCCTGAGGCATTTTGTTCGGTTTGCATCTCTCGTCTTTTTATTTGTACGTATGCTTCGAGCGCATGTTGCCCCATGGTTTCCACTTTTTGCGCCCAAGTTGCATCAGTTTCCGGCGTGGCAATAAAAGCGACTTTCTCTATTTTGGTCCAACCTTGTTCTCCGGATGAAAGTTGCCTCATAAGTATTGGTTTGTCTTGTAATCTTTCCGCAATTTTTAGCACTTTGTCCACGGACATCGCGCTCAGTCCTCCAATCCTAAAAGCAAATTCATAAATTGAGCCAAAGCCTCTTCTTTTATAGAGTTCCCTCCGCATTACTTCCGGCAGTAAACCTGCAAAACGGCGTTTCCAGAGCCTGGCGAAGAGCCCGTATTCTTTACAGCGTGCGTAGAGTTCGCTATCGGAAAGTTCGCAGATGTTTTGCTCCATAGCGCTACTTTGCCCTGCAATGCTTGGCGTATCGCTTATAGGGTTTTGGATGATTTGTCCCATATTTTTTGATTATTAAATCTTTGCGTATACAAAATATCAGGCCGTTCTTGCAAAAACCTTAAAAAATCCTGAATTTTTTCTTAATAATTTCCGCATGACAAAACCCCATAAAATTGTTTCAATACTAGTGTGTGCACAATCATAAGTTGGTATATGTGCTAAAGTGCAGTTTGCGCACGCAATTTAACTCCTACGCCTTGTCTATATCAGATTTTGTAAGATCGGTATTTCCAAATCGCCATCCGGTGAGGCTGTTCTATCACAAAGTGATGGCGGTTACGGCAGCCGTGCTTTATAGATTTCCTGCAGATCAAATGACTGTGATTGCGGTTACCGGTACGAAGGGCAAAACCACAACTTGTAACATGTTGCATAGGATTTTCACGGAAGCTGGCAAAAAAACCGGCATGCTTACCACGGTCAACTTTAAAATCGGCGAGTTTGAGGAGGCTAATCTCACAAAACAGAGCACTTTGAGTCCATTTTTGCTACAAAGAAAAATTCGCGAAATGGCAAATTCCGGCTGTGAAGTCCTTGTTCTTGAGGTCACCAGCCATGCAATTATGCAATCCAGAACTTTTGGAATTAATGTGGATACGGCTGTGTTTACAAATCTTAAGCAGGATCATTTGGATTATCACGTCACCATGGAAGATTACATGCAAACCAAGGGCAGGCTTTTTGCCAATCTCAACGCGTCTCCTCGCAAATCCGGCGTTCCAAAAATCGCTGTAATTAATATGGACGATTCCGCCTCCGAGTATTTTTCCGCTTTTCCGGCAGATCAGCAGTTTGCCTATGGAATTTTAAAAGGCACTTATGTTGCGCGTGATTTAGTTGCTGATGCCGATGATACCAAGTTCACAATTCGCATTCCAAATGGGGAAGTTCAGGTTGATTTAAAGATTCCCGGACGCATGAATGTTTATAACGCGATTGCATCTGCTACCGTGGCTACGGCTCACCATGTAAATCTTTCAGTCATAAAATCCGCGCTCGAAAAAATGAGGCCGATTCCAGGGCGTCTTGAGGTTATCGACGAGGGCCAAAAATTTACGGTTGTGGTTGATTATGCGCATACGGAAGATTCGCTGGATCAGGTTCTTGCGCTGTTTAAAGAAATCACAAAAGGTAAATTGATTTTGGTTTTTGGGGCGACCGGCGATAGGGACACCACAAAGCGACCAAAAATGGGGGCGGTTGCTCACAAATATGCCGATACGATTATTTTGACGGACGACGATGTTTACACCGAAGATCCGAGGCAAATTGCGAGTATGGTGCGTGCCGGAATCCCGCGCGAGGAAGGCTATGGATTTTGGCAGGTACTAGATAGAAGGGAGGCCATTCGACTTGGTTTGTCGCTCGCAAAAGAGGGTGATACCGTGATTGTGGCAGGCAAGGGCGCGGAGGAATTCCAGGTTGTTGGCAAGCATAAAGTTCCTCATGATGATAGAAAGGTTGTGAGGGAATGTTTGAATCGTACGGCTACTGTGGAGATAATGCATTGAGTCGATGGTGCCGGACCGTAAGGCGTTGTTGTTGACGGATTACTTGGTCTATTGGATAATGCCATCTTATTTCATTTTTCACGTTTTTATGAATCGGTTCTTATCTGCTGGAATTGGAGCTTTATTTGCAGGTCAGGTTGAGGCTGGTGAAGTCACTGCCGACAACGTGCCAAGTCCTAACGTGACTTCTGAGTCTGTTTTAAAGGTTTGCAAGCCTGTTAATGCTCTATCGGGAGAGGAGTTAGGCATGACTGTAGAGGAGCTAAATATTTCTTTGGTGGAGGCTTTAGAAGTTACTCCAGCTGAAATAGAAAAGGCTTCAATAGAGTCTTATAAGGCCTTGATGTCCAAAAAGGCTAAATTGTTAAAACGCTTGGATGAGCGCAGATCACAGTCAAACGGTTTGAGGGGTGATATCATTGCGCTTTTACAGTCTCTAAATACTGATGACCCTTCCGCATCCTTCTCTTCCGGTGGGGCACATGGTGCTGACCTTTTAAGATTTGAGACTAGACTGGGGAGCATCAGCCGTGAGTTTGACAGGGATGTTAAGGATTTTGAAGCACTACCAGATTCATGTGAGGTCAGCGTAGAAGATGTAAGGGAGTCTGATGTTAGAAGCACTATTAATGATCTACGCTTTAGCGCGGGTATCGTTTGCCCTGATTGGGTTGTAGATAACGTTTTGGATGGTGGTACTTTCGGCAAGAAAGAACCAAGGTCGCTTGCCTCTTTGTTTAAAGTGTCGTCTCCAGAGGGAAGGCCAGCGCAAGATATGGATTCTTCTAGTGCACTTAAAATTGATGAACATGGGATGTCGTTTGCAGATTTTCTTACACAGGTTGAGGCCTTTGCGGGGAAGGTGGATGCACTTGATTTGCGCATTGGATCATTTTGGCTACAAGTTGAGGCCTACCAACCTGCTCCTTTACAGCAAGTTGAGCAATAATCTATTAAAGCTTTAGTTTTGGCTGTATAAATGTTGCGTATGACTTCCGGTTTTATTATCATCAACAAGCCAAAAGGGTGGACTAGTCACGATGTTGTGGCAAAAATGCGCGGGCTTTTGCATGAGCGCAAAATTGGGCATTTGGGCACGCTGGATCCAATCTCAACAGGTGTGCTTGTTTTGGCTGTTGGGCGCGATGCTACAAAACAAGTCCAAAATTTTATGAAACTCGATAAGGATTATGAAGTTGTCATGGAGCTTGGAAAAAAGTCGGACACGTTTGATACGGAAGGCGAGGTGATTGAAACCGGGTTTGATTTATCCACCTTGGGCGAGTCAAAAATCAAACTTGCGATGGCGCGATTTTGGGGAGAATCCATGCAAACTCCGCCAAGATTTTCCGCTAAAAAAATCAAAGGCAAAAAGGCTTACGAACTTGCACGTGCCGGCGTGGAATTTGAACTAAAACCTGTTCCGGTTACAATCACTTGCTCTTATCTTGAGCTTGATTTGCCGTTTGTGCGTTTTAATGTAACGGTTACAAGCGGGACTTATATAAGATCGCTTGTGAACGATATCGGCGAGGCGCTCGGATGCGGAGCGGTTATGACAGAGCTAAAGCGTACTCGCGTTGGCGATTTTAAGATTGAAGATGCCAAGCGGATTGAGGATTTTATGCCACCAACTGAGGCCAAAAGTTAATTGCTGATACCACTAAGCACTTTGCTTTTGTAGCCCAGGTCCACAAGGTGCGCCAGTTGATGATGCTCGTGGCAAAGTGGAGCTAAAAAACGTGGGTCATGGGTTCTTGCCAGCGCAAATCTTTGCGAGTGATGAATCTCCTGTGCCGGCTTTGTACAGTTTGGAATTGAACATTTTGTACCGAATTCCTTCTTAAGAACCGCCTTAACTTTGGCGGGAATATGCCTGGAAATGGTTTGCTTGGTTATTTCTTCTGCGATTTCTTCTTTTTCTTGCTCGATTTTTGCCTTTCTCTCTCCAAGCAACTTGGCAAGAATTTTGTTCACGTCTTTCCCTTGCGCGTTTAGGCGATTTAATTCTTCGGTCACCTTCGCAGAAAGTTCAAAATCCAGGGGTAAGTTGGTGTGCACGTGCACAGATTCTACTTCAAATAACGGCTTGCCTAAGCCGTTTGGCCCTTCGAAATCGTGCATTTTGTTGCCTTGTTGTCTTGCATATTTTTCATCCCTCACAAAAGTTTCAAGTGCCTCACGTGGGAGAATTTTTACTGTTTCCGCAAGTTCCAAATCATTCTCCGCAGTTGCTATCGAGACAACTCTTGCAAGCTTGTTAATACTTACTTTGCCTTCCGCCAACAGATTATGAAGTGCTGGTTTATCTTGGAACTTTTCCTCCAAATTTAACGCCCTTTTCACTTGATCTTGGCTCAATCCGGCAAACTTAAAAGCAAATTCAAAAATGGAATTAAACCCGCGTTTTTCGTAAAGCCGTCTTCGCTTTACTTCCGGCAGTAGTCCAATAAATTTCCTTCGCCAAAGTATGGCATTGCGACCAAATTCTTCGCAAAGTTTTAGTAGCTCTTTGTCGCTAAGTTGGGTGCTGGGAGAGGGCGCATTCTTGCTCGCATGTATCATGCCAGTGACGAGTAGATTTTCATTCATAGTTTCCATAAAATAACAGGTTAAATATTGCCTAAATTTTAGCAAAATTTGCACCAAAAATCCTCATAAAAATACACAAAAAACCTAACTTTAAGTGGCGCAAAAATCAAATCATTGCACGGTGAGTAAGTGCTCACCTAGCTTTGTAAAAAAACCATCATTAAACCATCATTCGCCTGGCAAGTATTCTTCAAGTGATCCTCTTAGATTCCTTTTGTCACCTTCTGGAGGGTAACCTTTCCCTTCCCAAGCTGAGAAAAGTTCAATTGCTCTTCTAACAACTGCGCGGAGTACATCTATTCGAACTTCTCCGTATAGTTGCCCCCTGTTTATTTGGCTAATTTCTTCTTCTGATAAACCTTTTAACCTTCTTCCTAAAGCATAATGGATTTCTGCGTTTACCCATTCTTGCCAACATTCTTTGCCATCATAAGCTCTGATGTAGCTATCATTCCCTCTATATTTACAGCAATATTCCGTATAAAGCCTCCAGGCAATAGCATCTACAAATTTCCTAGAACCCCCCCCCTTCAGGAACCTTGGTGTATGGTCCTTTATCCTCTTGCTCATCAAAGATTTTGCGTAGGTCGTTTGCGTCCGGTTCGGGGATTGTATTATTTGCCATATGAATAGTTTTTGAATAAAAAGAGCGTAGCGTAATCCCGTTCTCAAAAAAACGCAAATCACAAAACGTGGCGTAAGTCGTAGCGATGTTGTATCTTGTTTGCATTATAAATTTTGATTTTAAATGCCGATTTTAAGTGTAGTTATGGTTGCGGTTACTTCCTTTGGACTAACTTTTCTGTTCTCGTTAGCGGTAAAGAAGTTTTTTCCGCGTCTTGGGCTTGTGGATAAGCCGGCGAAATATGGATTAAGCAGAAAACCAATCCCTTACCCTGGAGGAGTTGCGATTTTTTTGGCGTTTATGATTACGATTCTGTCGTATTTTACCGTTAGCGATGGCCTGATTTTTGACCCCAAAGTTAGTATGGTTTTGCTTGGGGCCACGTTACTTGCCGTTACCTGTTTTGTGGATGACCGGCATGGGCTTTCACCATTTTTGAGGCTTGGAGTGCAGTTTGTGGCATCGGTACTTTTGGTGATTGGTGGCATCGGAGTCAGTTCAATCAGCAATCCGTTTGGCGACCCAATAATTTTGGATTCAATCAAAATTCCTTTTAGCCTTGGCGACGTAACTTTTGTCTTCACTCTTTTTGCGGACATTTTGACTATTGTTTGGGTGATGACCATGGTTAACGCTTTTAATTGGATTGATGGAGTGCCCGGAATGGCCAGCAGTACAGGAGCGATTTCTTCTTTAATTTTGCTTTTGCTCAGTATGAGGGCCGGATTCCATTCCACCGATCAAACGCTCGCGATTGTTTTGTCTGCCACTTTACTTGGGGCGTGCCTGGCATTTTTGATTTTTGATTTCCCCAAACCAAAGATGTTAATGGGTGATACCGGTTCAATGTTGATTGGATTCCTTTTGGCGGTAACGGCTTTAATCTCTGGAGGTAAGATCGCCACAACTTTGCTGGTGCTCGGCTTCCCGATTTTGGATTTTTTGTGGGTGATTACGCGCAGAATTTTGCATGGCAAATCCCCGTTTAAAGGCGATTTGTGGCATTTCCATCATAGGTTTTTAAAAGCCGGTTATTCTGAGGGTGCAACGGTTGTGTTTTTTGCGAGTGCATCTCTGGTTTTCGGCATGCTGGCGCTATTACTGCATACGGAAGGGAAAGTCATCTCTTTTGTTTTGCTTTTTGCTGTGATGATTACTTTTGCAACTCTGCTTTATTCACGCAAGGGGGTGTGATAAGATTTTCATCAGTTTAATCAACGGTTATGAAAAAACTTTTGCTTGCGATATTGGCCCTTGTACTTTTGAGTTTTGGCTGTGCCAATAAAGATGAGCTTAATGTTGCTTTGGACGATTCTTTGGTTGAACTTGCTTCTGAGGCAGAGCCTGTTTCTTCCGGAATAGTTCCGCTTAAGGCAAGTTTTATGAGTGATGGCAAGACCTTTTCTTATGTAATCTCTTACAATGGGAAATTAATGGAACTTATGGACGTGGCCTATAAAGGCGCATCCGCTTTTGGTCCAAGTTTTAAGGTTTCAGGTGGGGCTGAGCTAACAGGTTCAACGGTTTTGCTTGAGGTCTTGGGTGATGTTGAGGCAAAGGCTGGGGCATCCACTCGTATTGGCGATTTTGATGTTTATGAATATGTGGAAACTGCACTCGGTTGCGATGTACATAAAGGCCTCATTCCATTTGGCACTGAGGTTTTACAGGTTCAAACTCGAGTTTGTGCCGGGCAAGACGGCATTTTGGCCAAACAGGCGTTTACGGATGCCATTTCCGATTTAAGATTCAAAGTACTTTAATATGGTAAGTATCCTTTTGGGATTCGGCCTTGCCATGGATGCTCTTACCGTATCTATTATTGAAGGTGCTTTGGCAAAACGTAGCCAAGTTTTTTTTGCATTTAAAACGGCTTTTGTTTTTGGATTTTTCCAGGCAGTGATGCCACTTTTGGGTGTTGCCTTGGCTTCCCAATTTTTAGCATGGTTCTCTTATGTGGATCATTGGATTGCATTTGTTTTGCTTTTGATTCTTGGTCTAAGAATGTTTGCGGATAAAGGGATTGAGGATGCTAAAAATGTTCGCAAAAAATCTCTTTTGTTACTTGCTTTTGCAACAAGTTTAGACGCACTTTTTGTTGGGATTTCTTTGCGTTCTTTGGTTGCTAATGTTTATGAGTCCGTTGCAATTATTGGGTTAATAACTTTTGCGCTGTGCTTTTTTGGATTTATGTTTGGTGGCGCGCTTAAAAAACATTTTTGTTTCTGTTATGAGAAAATTGGTGGAGTGGTTTTGATTGGAATTGGTTTAAAAGTGCTTTTTGAGCACTTAATGGTATAATCCGGTTCTATGCAAGATAGTGTTTCGGAAATTAAGGCTAAACTTTCAATTGAGGATATTGTTGCTCCTTATGTTCAGCTTAAACGTGGTGGAAAATATTTAAAGGCCTGTTGCCCTTTCCATCAGGAGAAAACGCCGAGTTTTTATGTGAGTCCCGAGCGCCAGTTGGCCTATTGTTTTGCCTGCAATAAGGGTGGGGATATGTTTCAGTTTATTCAAGATATTGAAGGTGTGGATTTCCGTGGCGCGCTAGAGATTTTGGCGGAAAAAGCACATGTGGATTTACCAAAAGAATCGGGAAAAATTTCTGTGAACAAAGAAGAAAAAGACAGGTTTAAAGCTATCTGCAATGATGCGAGCAAATTTTTTGTTCAAGAATTGTGGAAAGGTGGAGAGGCGGAAAAGGTGCTTTTGTATTTAAAAAGCAGGGGAGTAACAGATGATACTCTTAGAACTTTTTTGGTTGGTTTTGCGCCGGATGGCAAGGACACGCTTTATAGGTATTTGCTTGAAAAAAAGCATGAAAAATCTGACATTTTGGAAACCACAGTTGCGCTTTCGCGCGATTCCGCCGGTAGCGAAATTGTGGATAGGTTCCGTTTAAGGCTTATGTTCCCGATTGATAATGTTTCCGGCGATATAATTGGATTTGGCGGGCGTGCGCTCAAAAAAGGCGAGCAACCAAAATATCTAAACTCTGCGGAATATGCGTTGTATCACAAAGGTGAGCTACTTTTTAATTTGAGTCGTGCAAAAGCTTTTATAAAAAAAGAAGATTTTGTGCTTTTTGTTGAGGGCTATTTCGACACGATGGCATCATGGCAGGCCGGTGTTTTTAATACTGTTGCAACTAGTGGCACGGCCTTGACCGAGGAGCAGTTTAAGCTTGTTAAACGTTTTACGAAAAAAGTTGCACTTGCTTTTGACTCGGATTCTGCCGGGCAAGAAGCTCTACTGCGTGCTGTGCATACCGCTCAAACGCTTGGTCTTGAGATTTTTGTGGTTGAGATCCCAAGCGGTAAGGATGCAGCTGATACGGTAAAGGAGAATCCGGAGCTTTGGGTGGGTGCTGTAACAAATCGTAAACCTTATTTGGAATATTTTTTTGATAAATTAAGCGGGAAGAATGATTTACGCACGCCTTCCGGTAAAAAAGACTTTACAGACTCGTTCCTTGAAATTTTAAAAGGCGTTAGCCATCCAACAGATTTGGATCATTACATAAAAAAGTTATCCACTCAGGTTGGAACGCCGGTTGAGATGCTTTATGATTATTTGAATCGTGTTAAAAATGCCGGTAATGTGCGTCACATTAAAAAAAATCTGGAGGAAGATATTAAAAAACCCGGCATTTCTAAAAAAGATAGGCTCAGCTTGTATTTTTTGGGCTTATTATTGGCTTTTCCAAAAGAATTTTTTGAGCTTTGGAAAAGTTTAAAAGACTTTAAAAGCTTTAGTGAGCTTGTTCAGAAAATTGGCTTAATCAAGCAGTTTAATAAGCTTGAGGAATCAAAGTATAATGAGTTTTATGAATCTTTTCCGGCTATACTTTGTGGCCAGGTTTCCGGCACAGATATAACTTCTGTTTACAAACAGGTTGAAGATCACTATAATCTCGTGGGCATGGTGGACGAGTCGTTTTATAGGAGCTTTGAACAGGTTCCCTCGCTCCAAAAAATGGCCTTTGAAGCCGAAGTAAGTGGAGAAGATTCCGGATCTGTTGAGAGCGAATTTGTTAAGTTGCTTGCCTTGCTCTATTTTGAATCCCTCACTTAAAAAGTACGCTTATGGCACGGACTAAGAAGTTTATCGCTCACTTTTCTGAGGAGAATTTGGCTAAATATCCGGAAGAGGTGCGAGGCTTGGTGGATAAGGGCCGTCAACGCGGTTTTGTTACTCAACAGGAGTTAATGCATGCTCTTCCAAACCTGGAAGAGGATATTGAATTTGCGGATGAGGTTTATACGCTTCTTATGGAGCTGGGTATTGACCTTATTGACGTTAAAGATGAACTTATTTGGGGTAAAAAAGAAAAAGATTACGAAGGCCCGTCCGATGAGGAGCTTTTGGATGAGGATCTTTTAAAGCTTGCAGGTGCCGAAGGGGAAATTGAGGATGAATTTGCAACGGATGAAGATGGTGGTTTGGAAGAAGAGCTTACTGATGAGCAAGTTTTAGCTAATGATGAGAAGAAAAAGAAGAAGGCCAAGAAAGATAAAGATGATGCGGCTGCAGTAGCTCATGCTACGGCTGAGGCCGAGGCAAAGAAGAAAAGAGATAAGGCCAGGAAAACAGTTGATTTGTCTGAGATCGCAAACGATTCAATTCGTATGTATCTTTGTGAGATTGGAAAGGTGGACTTGTTGACTGCTAAAGAGGAGGCAGATTTGGCCCGTAAAATCGCAAAAGGCGATCAATCTGCAAAGGCAAAATTGGCTGAGGCAAATCTTCGTTTGGTGGTTTCTATCGCTAAAAAATATATAGGTAGGGGGCTTTCTTTCCTTGATTTGATTCAGGAGGGAAATATAGGGCTTTTCCGTGCAGTGGAAAAATTTGATCCAAATCGTGGATTTAAATTTTCCACATATGCAACTTGGTGGATACGCCAAGCAATTACTCGCGCTATTGCAGATCAGGCTCGTACCATACGCATTCCGGTGCATATGGTGGAAACAATCAACAAACTTACGCATACACAGCGCAGGCTTGTGCAGGAACTTGGGCGTGAACCTCTTGTGGAAGAGCTAGCTGCAGAAATGGATATGGATGAGAAGAAGGTTAGACACATTCTAAAGATTTCTCAGGATATTGTTTCTCTTGAAGCTCCGGTTGGGGCGGAAGAGGACAGTAAGCTTGGAGATTTTATTGAGGATGACGACGCTCTTTCTCCTTCAGAACAAACAAATCGTCAGTTGATTAAAGAGAATATTCATGAGATGCTTCAGTACCTTTCCCCACGTGAACGCAAAATCATAGAAATGAGGTTTGGGCTTAAGGATGGAATCGGCCATACGCTTGAGGAAGTTGGAAATGAATTTGGGGTTACTCGTGAACGTATTCGTCAAATTGAGGCGAAAGTGCTTCATAAACTGCGTGAACATCCAAAGAGTGTTAAAATCCGCGCGTACTTCTAAACCAATTAACTAACTAAACTAATTATGGCATCTAAGAAACCAGTTAAAGTTCCAGGCAAAGTTCAAAAAACTATTGCTCCTATTGTAGAGGAAGAAAATTTGGTTGTGACCAAGGAAGGTTTAAAAGCCCTTCAAGATGAATTGGACAATTTGCAAACTGTTAGACGTAAACAAGTTGCAGAACGTCTTAAAGAAGCCATTTCTTATGGGGATCTTTCTGAGAATTCAGAATATGAAGAGGCAAAAAATGAACAAGCTTTTGTGGAGGGTAGGGTGATTGTACTTGAGGACATGATTAAGAAAGCAAAAGTTGTGGATGAAAAAGCGCATTCCAAGCAAGTTGTGGAAATTGGGACTCGCGTTAAAATTCGCAGTGTGCGTAAAAAAGAGGATATGGAATTTATGATTGTTGGCTCAACTGAGGCAGATCCATTCACTGGTCGTATTTCCAATGAAGCTCCTCTTGGTGTTGCCTTGATGGGCGCTAAGGTCGGAGACACGGTTACGGTAATAATGCCTGTTGGTAAGGCGGATTACGAAGTGCTTAAGCTGTCTTAATAAAAAATAAAGCCCTTTGGGCTTTATTTGCGTTTATTGCGCTTTGTTTTAGGAACGTATTTGTCCTCTACTTTTTTTGTGTGTGTGAGTGCAAGCGCCAAATTAAAGTTTTTGGTGTAATTGCGTAGCACGTAAATCCCGTACAAAAGGCAGGAGATAAGAACTAGTATTATCCAGATGCGCATTCCGAGATAAGGTATGTTTTGATCTCTTAAAAAGGTTACGAGCAAACCAAGGATCCCAAATTCACGCATACGAGAGGGTATTCCTCCCAAAAAACGCGCTTCTATTTTGTGATTTGGCCTGGTTTTAAGGTATGAATGTACGTAATAGCTTAGAGCTATCATCAATGCGAATAAAATGAAAAGTGGCCATCCGTAGGAGAAGCCCATTCCCGGCACAGGATCCAAAATATAGCTAGGCGTTAGGAGTTTCAGTAGATTCATATTGTGGTGTTTTAATGCGTTTATATAGTAGTTGTCCACTTCCTATAAAAAT
Source organism: Candidatus Altimarinota bacterium (assembly GCA_041658345.1). GTDB lineage: Bacteria > Patescibacteriota > Gracilibacteria > UBA1369 > 2-02-FULL-48-14 > JBAZYV01. Next base: position 50,210 of record JBBAAK010000005.1, on the reverse strand, counting down.
AAGTAGGAAGAAAATTGTGGGAATGCGGACGGAAAAGATTGTAAGTGTATCATCACCCCTTAAGAATTCAAGAAGAAAGAAGCCAAGTGAACACATTGTTGCAAAATAAATCGTGGTATTGCCGTCTCTTTTGAAGAAATCAGTTTTTTTTGATAGAAGACGTTTGCTTAGTAAGATTAGTAAAATCGTAATAAATACATATATTTGAGTTGGATGTACCGGGACTGTGTATTTAACGTTAAAGGCATCGTAACGAATGGCCCATGGCAAATTCGTTGGGGTGCCGTAAGAGTAGCCACCAAGAAAGGCCCCAATCTCTCCAATCATCAGCCCTATTAGCATTGGCACTATGAGCGCATCTCCCCATCTCCAGCTGTTCTCTTCCGATCTTTTCAATCTGTAAACCAGCATTGTTCCTGCGCCTATAACTGCTCCCCAAAATGAAAATCCTTGGTCCCAAATGGATAAAAAATTCCAAATGGTGCGTAAATCAAAAGCCGGGAAATAAGTGCCGGTGTGGGTAATAAAATATATTATTCGTGAAGTAATAAGACCCGTTACCAAGATGCCGGTGCTTCGCTCTATTATTAGGGTAAAGTTCACTCGCGCTCTTTTTAAACGTTGTACGCTTAGGTAGCTGGCTATTAAGAGACCTATCACAACAAATACCCATAAAGTTTGGATAGAAAGAAATGCGGACTCGTATAAGATTGGAATCATTTTAAAGGTTAAAAATCAGGCTAAAATTTAAGATAAGACCCAGACTAAGCATAGCCATATTTGCCCAAGATTTGTATCTTAAATGATCCAGCCTAAGTGTTAGCAGAATGTGCCAGACAAATACGCTTATCAATAAAGTCCTGAGCAAAGGTGAGGTGAGGAGATTGAATTCTCCCGGTAGTGGGTTCCCACCCGGAATTTCTTTTGCTAGAAGATAATGGCTCAAAAAGTATGCTCCCAAGTAAAAGGCCAGTAACCAGCCCAAAAAGCTATTCACTTCTTCCGTAAGTAGAGGCTCTTTTATTAAATCTTCTCCTTCTTTGGTTTTTGCGCTAATTTTTATCTGTTTGAGTTCAATTTGGAGCCTATTTTTTTCGTTTTTAAGACGCTCCAAGCTTTGTTTTGCCTCCAAAGTGGCTTCTTTTGGAGCCGTCCAAACAATCTTTCTATAGGTCCAAATTTGTCTGCTTATGGCTTTGATTCTTTGTTGCAGTTCCTTCTCCGCTTCCGTGGGTATAAATCTGGAGATGACTTGGCCTAGGCCACGTAAAAATCTGCTATGAGAGACGCTTAAGCGTTCGTGAGCTTCATCAATTTGTTTTGTAATCTTAAATTCCACCGGTCTTGCGTGCAGTTCCGCCATCATCTCTTCTGTTTGTATCTTTAATTTTGTCCTTTGAGAAAGACTTTTTTCTTTGTGTAAAAATAATTCCTGATCCTGTACTTTTTTTAGAAGTTCTTCCGAGGTGTGTTCAATATAATCCAGGTTGGTGCTCGATTTAATGCGGAGCAGTTTATCGATGTAATTTTGTATTAATTTTTTCGAATCAGGTCTGATTTCTTCCGCATATTCGGTCATTAAAGCTTTGATTTTGCCTAAAATGAAATCTACTTTTTTAAGTAATTCTTGGCGTTTTGCTTCGAATTCTTTTGATAGTGACGCGGATTCTTTTTGTTCTTCCGTTTTTCCGATTTTTGCTTCGTATTCTATTTTTAGAACCTCCAAATCCTCGTTTTTTGCTTTGAGTCTTTCTTCTTCGTTTGCGCCAACCGGAACCACATAAGACACTTCAAATTGGTACTCATCCATTAAACGTTTAAATGCATTATAACGGCTACTTGAGGGAATGGTGCCAAGTACTTTTCGGCCAAGTTTGTCGTATGCTTCAAACTCAAATTTTGGGAGATTGCTTGAAGTGCCCGGTTCTTGGGTTATTGTCGCAGTTTGTGTGTCGCCCGTTTTTTCAATCGCAAGGAGAGATATGCCAAAAGTGTTGAGCTGTTTCCTAGCTTCTTCTTCTGTTACGGCGCCTATTACCCCGGAGAGTTTTTTCCCGGCGCTATTGACCGCTGTGTACTGGAATTGAGCCATTTGTGGATTGGTGGTTGGCCTCATATGTTTTTGCGGCAGCTATTAAGCCTGCAAAAAGTGGATGTGGCCTATGTGGGCGTGATAAAAATTCCGGGTGAGATTGTGTTCCCACCATAAATGGGTGATTTTTGAGTTCTGCCATTTCCACAAGGTTATCTTCTTCAAAAAAACCGGATGGGGTCCATTCACTGTCTTTAAGCTTTTCAACAAAATCATTATTAATTTCGTATCTGTGGCGATGACGTTCCAAGACCAAATCTTTGTTGTATAGTTTTTGTATTTTTGTACCATCTACAAGTTTGCATGGGTATGCGCCAAGCCTAAGTGTTGCGCCTTTTTCCTTTTTGCTGTGTTGTCCCGGCAAAAAATGAACCACAAATTTGCTTGGATCCAGGGTGCCTTCCTCTACAAATTCTTCCGAGGTTAGTAATGGATCTTTTAAATAAGCTCTTGCGTAATCAATTGTCATAACTTGTAGTCCGAGGCAAAGCCCCAAATATGGTACGCCATTTTCACGTGCATATTTTGCAGCAAGGATTTTGCCTTCCGTTCCGCGCATGCCAAAGCCTCCTGTAACTATAATTGCGTTTGCCAATTTTAGTTCTTGCCAGACTTCTTCATCATTTTCTTCCAATTTTTCCGCATCTATCCACTTTAAATCGAGCTCCAAATCTTGGTGGTAGCATGCAATTTTAAGAGATTCGATTACGGATAAATATGCGTCATCCAAGTGTGTATATTTACCAACCAGTGCAACGCCAAGCAGTTCACGTTTTGAATTGATTTTTTCGACTAGTTCTTTCCAATTTTCCAATTTTGGTTTTACTTCTCCAAGTTCGAGTTTGTTCGCAATGAGTTCTGTGATTTGGTACTCGTTAAAATTCAGAGGCACTTCGTAAATTGATTTGCAGGTGAGTGCAGGGATTACGCAAGGGACTTCCACATCGCAAAAGAGTGAAACTTTTTTAAGCAATTCTTCCGGAATGTTTTTGTCTGCACGGGTTAAGATTAGGTCCGGTTGAATACCAATCGATCTGAGTTCACGCACAGAGGCCTGAGTTGGTTTTGTTTTTAATTCTCTTGATGCTTTTAAATACGGCAAAAGTGTTAGATGTACAAAGAGAGTGTTTTCTCTTCCGTATTCATGTCTCATTTGGCGAATTGCCTCCAAAAAGGGAAGGCCTTCTATATCTCCAACCGTTCCTCCAATCTCCACCATAACAATATCCGCTCCGCTTTGTTTGCCCGCTTCTTTAATGCGATTTTTTATTGCTTCCGTGATATGTGGCACAATCTGGATGGTTCCTCCCAAAAAATCTCCACGACGTTCTTTTTGCAAAACTTCCGTGTAAATTTTACCGGTTGTAACAGAGGAATGTGTGCTTAGATTCTCATCTATAAAACGTTCGTAGTGGCCAAGATCCAAATCTGTTTCGGCACCATCTTCTGTAACAAAAACCTCTCCATGTTGAAAAGGGCTCATGGTGCCCGGATCCACATTTATATATGGGTCCAGTTTCATTATAAAGATTTTAAAACCCGCTGCTTTTAATAGAGCGCCGATTGAAGCAGTTGCAATTCCCTTGCCTAAACTTGAGCAAACTCCGCCCGTAACAAATATATACTTGGTTGGCATGGAGGAAGTATAGCGAGTCTAGCCTCCCACTGCAAAGAAAAATTTAATGATTTTTATTCTGCGAACCAGGCCAAGTACATGCGGTAAGCAATAGTGATTGCTTCTGCACGTGATATTGAATCATATGGACGGAATGTGTCGTCATCGTAGCCTTCAATTACGCTTATCTCGTCATCAGTGTCATCGTAAGGCACGTCAACGGTTGCTTTATTTGCAATTGAAACTGCGTAAGCAAAGTAATCGGAATCTTCTACATCTTTAAACGGCGTGTCATAACTGTAGGTGGTTTTGCCTGAGGCTCTTACCGCATAAAGAATTAAATCAGCACGACTTATTGGGGTGTTTGGATCAAAATAATTTCCAAAATCCCGCGTGCGGATTATGTCTTTATCTTCTGCTATTAGTAGGTAGTCGTAATACCAATCTTCTTGATTGAGATCCAAAAATTCGGTTGTGAGCCCGCTGGTATTTGAGGCGCTGTAGCCGGCCATTATTATTACGATTTTAATGGCTTCGGCTCTTGTTATGTCGCCTTCCGGATCAAAAGTTGTGGGGGCTTTACCTTTTACAACGCTGGCTTCGTACATTCTGCAGATTTGATCTTCAGCCCAGTGGCCGTAGGTATCTGCAAAAGGAGCGGAACAAACGTAAGTATCTTTTTTTATTACATCTTTCTCTTCTGTGCTTAGAGTGTCTACAGGAGTTGTGGGCGTAGTTGTCGGAGTTGTTGCGGGCGTAGTAACAGGTGTTTCAGTAGTAGGTGTGGTAACTGGGGTTGTACTTATCGGAGTTTTTACAACGTCGGCAACTAAAGGATCTGTTCCTGCAGTTACTTCATCTCCGTCATTTACTCCATCGTCATCGGTGTCAGCATTTTTTGGGTCCGTTGAATAAGTGTGAATTTCGTCGTAGTCGCTAAGTCCGTCCTGATCAAAATCTAGGTCTTCGTCAACTGTCCTGGAGGAAAAGTCTTTTTCATCAAGTGGGTCATATGTGATGCTAGTGTCTTGTGTTATTTCAAGCGTGGCCGTACAAGACATGTCATCAGGATATGAAACCGTGATTGTTTCGCCTGCGCTACCCCCTTCTACATTTACGGTAATTGGGGTTTCGCTATCCGCATCAACTTCTAATTGTGGCATAGCTAAGGCACTTGATTCGTCTAAAAAGTTAGCTGCTGCACTTCCTGTGATTTTCAGAGTTCCAAACCATTTTGTGTCACTGTCTATGGGGCCTACTTCCTTCTCTTCTTTTTCCACTTGAGAACGATTAAAAGCAAGAATGCTGGCTTTTATTAAGTTAGTGATACTGTTATTCCGAGTGAACAGTCCTGTGTTTTCCTCGCTTTTGGCTGTAATTACAAAAGAAAAATTAGCTTCAGCCTCGTCCACGCTCATTTGGTATGAGCTTGGGTCCAATGTGATGGAATCACAATCCACAAATTCATAGGAGTTCGCAGTATCTTTGTAGGTTTTTGCGAGTGCGAGATAACCTTCTGCTTCTTCTAAAGAAGTTTGGGTAGCATTGTACTCTCCCTCCAAAGCGACTTTCTCCGTCTCTTCAAGCTCGAGGGTTGTTGCATAACGTTGATAGTCATTTGATGCTTGAATATATTGATTATAAGCTTCAGTGCTTAATGCATATATTTCTTCCGCTTTGGTCGTCGTTAAAATATTACTCGTTGTTCCATTATCTGGTGTTTTGACTTTAATTTGGATTTCATTCAATACTGTTTTTATGTCATCTGGAGTCATCCCTGTAATTGTTGTTACACCATCTACTACTGTTGTGGAAGCATTGTCGTAATAGTCTGGCCAAATTTCTGCATATTTTGAAACTAAATCCACATAGTCCGTGATTTTTGTTTCTAATGTGCTTTCACTCAAGCTGAGTTCTGCTTTGGTATTTTCGTACTCAGTGATTTTTTCATAATAGTCTATTTGCCATTGTTCTATTAGCGCTTTAAGCTCTTCATAAAGAGAGCCTGCTTCGTTGTATGCTAGTTCGGCATTTGTTTTTGAGGTTGAGAGTGTTATTTTGTCGTTTGACTCAAATGCGGTTATGGCTTGATTTTTCGCCTCTTCCGTTAGTTGCATTTGGTCTTTTATCTTATTCGCGTAAGAGGAAGCAGTTGCACTTTGTGTAACGTTTATATCTATAGTGTTACCTTTATTTATCTCAGTGTTTAATTCGTCAGAACTTTTGAATGGGTAAGTTCCTTTTAGCAAATTGCTTTGCGACAAGGCAAAGGCGGTTCCACCAAGAATTAAGACGGCAAGCGTTATGTAAAGAACCTTTTTCATTTGTTTTTGTTTTTAAATCTCCTGATTATACCTCAAAAATGCTTATTCGTAAAGCGTTGACCATGAGCGAGCCACCATTATGCTGGCGTCTGCCCTGGTTAAGTGATTATTCGGGCGGAAGCTACCATCTCCATAACCTTCTACAATTCCACTTTCCGTTGCAACGGCAACGGCTACCGCGTACCAGTCGTTTCCATCCACGTCGTAAAATGAGGTATTGGCGTTTGAAGTATCGTAATTGCTTATGCCGGAGATGCTAACCAACATTTGTACGGCTTCTGCACGGGAGATTGGATCGTCCGGGTGAAAGGTGTTGTCCGGGTAACCTGTAACAAAGCCTTTTGAATGAGCAAAAGTTACGTATCTAAAGTACCAGTCGCCGGGCTTGGTATCTGCAAAAGATGCACTTTGCACAGAATAAGTTTGATAGCCCGTGTTGAGCAAAAGCATTTTTAAAAATTCGGCGCGTGTGATTTCTCTATCCGGGTAAAAGCTGTGATCTGTTACTCCACTTACAATTCCGTGATCATAAAGAAAACAGATGTAATCTTCTGCATAATGCCCGTTAACATCCGTGAACGGTTGGTTTGTGCATTTTGGCGTAAATGCGTTTGCGCTTGGGGCAAGGTTTACGGCAATTATTACTGTAGCGAGGAGAGTGAATAAGCGTTTCATAATCCTGTTTTGTTATGGACTATTTCCATAGTTTTTTGAGCGAGGATGCGGGCTTTTTTTGCGCCTTCATCCATAATCCCGTCTATGTTTTTAGCTTCCAGGTCTTTGCGTCTTTTACGAGCGTCTGCAAAAAAAGCCAGTAACTTTGTGAGTAGTGCCTCTTTTGCTTTTCCATAACCAAATCCTCCGGCACTGTAGGCATCTTTTAATTCATCGAGTTCTTTTTTGGAAGCAAATTCTTTATAAAGTGAAAGTATGGTGTCGTTTTCTATCGGCATTTTATCCTTTAAATCTATTGAGGCGGTTTTGATTCCCATTACTTGTTTTTTAATCACAGATTCATCATCAAAAATACTGATTGTGTTACTGTAACTTTTGCTCATTTTTTGGCCGTCTGTTCCCATTATCGTGGCAACGTCTTTTTCTATTCTCGGTTCCGGCAAAACAAAAGTCTCGCCATAAATGCTGTTGAATTTCTCCGCTATATCACGAGCTATTTCCACATGTTGTTTTTGATCTTGACCAACCGGCACGGCATTTGCGTTATAAATCAAAATATCCGCAGCCATTAAAACCGGATAAGTAAAAAGGCCAACGTTCATTTCTCGATTGCCTTTTGCAAGTGCATCTTTCCATGCATGTGCTCTTTCCAAAAGGCCGTGAGGTGTTATACAAGAGAGTATCCAGGCAAGTTCCGTGTGCTCCGGAATAGCACTTTGGTAAAAAAATGTCACCTTAGCGGGGTCGAGCCCAAGCGCAAGATAATCAAGAACAATCCCTTTGCGGTAAGAAAGCATTTCTTCTTTGTTTTTGACTGTTGTTAGCGCGTGGTAATCGGCTACAAAAAAAAGACATTCGTGACCCTCATTTTGGAGCGCTATATGTTGACGGATGGCACCCAAATAATTTCCAATATGTGGTCGCCCGGTAGGTTTTACTCCAGATAGAATACGCATGTCTTATTTATAGCTTAAAATTTGTTTTAAAAAAAGCTAAGATTTAATAGTTGGGCACTTTAATAACTTCCACGCATGAAAAATCTCAAATATTTAGTTGTTTTTTTAGGATTATTCTTAAATACGGGGATTGCAAACGCAGGCAATCTTTTTGACGATGTTTACAATAGTGATCCGGTTACGGAATCGCTGGATTATTTGATGAATGCCGGTGTGGTTGAAGGTTATAGTGACGGGACTTTTCGTCCGCGCAATTTAATCAATAGGGCTGAATTTACCAAAATGGTTGTTGAAGGGGTGATGGGTTTAACGCCCGATGCCGACGTTTACGCGAATTGTTTTAAAGATGTTGCGGAGGATTGGTATGCAAAATATGTGTGCTATGCAAAAGAGGAAGGTTTGGTGGAAGGTTACAGCGGAAATCTTTTTGGTGCGGAGGATAAAATTATGAGATCTGAGGCGGTTAAAATTTTGGATGAGGCTTATGATTGGGAAAGTTTGGGCACGCTTTCTTACAGCAGGTTTGCCGATAATCAAGATTCAACCGCTTGGTATTTTGAGTACTTGCTCATGGCAGAGGAGCGCAATCTTTTTGACAAATTGGATTCTTATCTTTCTCCAAACGAACTGATAAGTCGTAGCCAAATGAGTGAGCTTTTGTATAGGGCGATGAATTATGAAAATGGTTCTCCCGTAGCTGTGCGAGAGTTGTCTGATGACGAGCTTTCTTATGAGGAAGTTTTGGATACGGGGATTTTGCCTGCTTATCCATCCAATATGGATTTCCCGGCTCATTCTCAAAGTGGCTGGAGCTATGGTTGTTATACTTTTGCCATCAAAAATTTGGTGGAATTTAAATATGGCACGGTTATAAATGTGGCTGAGTTACAAAATAGGATTGGCTGGGATGGAGCTTTTATTTGGGATCAAGATGAGGCTTCAAGTTTTGCCAGAGAATACGACATGGATTTGATTTTTACTTATAATGCTTCGGCTGAGTATTTTTTTAAAAAGCTTTCTTTGGGACAGCCAATGGTTTTGTATATTCCCTATTATATTGGTTCGGATAATGTTGGGCACCAGGTTGTGGCTTACTCTTTTGATGAGAACGGAGTGTGGATTGCCGACAGTTTGGGCGAGGGATTGCAAAGGGAAATTTCATTTAGCGATATTTTTGTGGATGGTGCCACTTATACGATAAATATAACCGACTCAAGGCAGGTTAAAGATGGGGGAGAGTATAAGGCTCAGTTTGTGAACTAGGCTAAGAGATGTGGCTCTTGCATCGTTTGTAGAATGTTTTGGAGTTCACCGCGCGCGGTGAACTCGTCAACAAATTGAGCTTCTGTAAGACTTGACGGGATCAAAAGTGTTTTGGAATTCACTCTCGAGAGTGAATCTGTCAACAAATTGGGATTTTGTGAAGGGTTTTTTGGCGTAGCTAATTATTTTTTTAAACTGAAATCATTGGGTCTATGTCGATTTTCCAGCCGGCTAAATCTTCTTGGCTGAGTTTGGTTATTAATTCGTTTGGGTTCGCTCCGTGTATTAAAATATTCCATTGATACTTACCATTTACTTTGGTGAATAGAGCCGGGGCACTCAAAACTAAGTATTCGTCTTGTATTGATTGTAATTTGCTGGTCAGTTTTCTTGCCTTTTCTTGGCACTTCCTTTCATTTTCATCCAAAATCATCAATTTTGCGATTCTGCCAAAGGGCGGGAATCCCGCTTCTTTTCTTGCACAAATTTCTTGTTCATAAAATCCGTTGTAATCATGAGTTTGGCTCATCCTGAGCGCAATGTGTGATGGGCTATAGGTTTGAATAATTACTTCACCTTGTTTTTTACGACGTCCTGCGCGCCCTGCAACCTGGGTGAGTAGTTGAAAAATGCGTTCCGATGTGCGGAAATCCGGCACATGTAGGCCCATATCCGCGAGCATTACTCCCACAAGCGTTACATCCGGTATATCAAAACCTTTACCTATCATTTGAGTTCCTATTAAAATATCGATTTCTTTGTTGTGTAAGGCTTTGTGCAGATTTTCAAAACTGTCTTTTTTGCTCATGGTGTCTTTGTCTGCGCGTATTATTTTTGCGAGTGGAAACAAAAGTTTTAGTTCGTTTTCAACGCGTTCCGTGCCAATTCCAAAATGGCGGATTCTGGTACTTTTGCAGGTTGGACAAACGTCCGGAAGGTTCATAATAAGCCCGCAGTGATGGCAAATTAAGGATTTGTTTGCAAAGTTTCTTGCATGGTAGGTGAGTGGCAGTTCGCAATTTTTGCAAGTAGCAGTGTATCCACAATCTCTGCAAACGGTTGAAGATGCGGATCCGCGTCTGTTTAAAAATAAAATGACCTGTTCTTTTTGCGCCAAAGCCGAACTAATTTTTTGTTCAAGGACCGTGCTCCAAATGCCAAAGTTGCCTCCCTTAAGCTCTTCTCGCATATCCACTATTTCCACTTTTGGCAGAGGCGTGCCAAGTATTCTGCTACTCATAGTAAATAGTTTGTATCTGTTTTCTTTTGCGTGCCACGCCGTTTCTATGCTTGGAGTTGCAGATCCAAATACGATTTGTGTCCCTGTTAACTCTTGAATTTTTAATGCCACGTCTTTGGCGTTGTAGCGCGGGCTGTTGTCTTGTTTGTAGCTCCATTCGTGCTCTTCATCCATTACTATTAGGCCAAGATTTTTAAAAGGAGAAAAAATTGCGGAACGTGAACCTATAACCAGCGGAATTTGTCCGCTTTGTATCTCTTTCCAAAGCTCAGCTTTTTTACCGTCGCTTACTCTGCTGTGGATTACGGCGAGGTTTGGAAACAGGCTTTTAAACTGGTTAACAAGTTGCGGAGTTAACGAAATTTCCGGCACCAGAAGTAGGCATTGTTTAGCTTCTTGTACAAAATTTTTGATCAAGCTCTTGTAGATTTCCGTTTTGCCGGCTCCGGTGATGCCGTGGATTAGAGAAGTTGGGTGCTTATCTTTTAAGATTGAATTTACTATTATTTCTTGCTCCTCTGTTAATACCAGCTGTTTTTCCTTTATTTCTTGTACAATTTTCTTGTTCACAGTCTTGCGCGCTTTTTTGGGAACTCTAAATATGTTTTTTGGCAGGAACAAGCGCAAAGCGTCGAATTTTGAACAAAAATAGTATTCACTAATCCACTCTGCCAGTTTGATTTGCCATTCTGCCAGTAGCGGTTCCTCGGCAAGCCGGCTCGCAATTTCTTTAAGTTCAAAGCTCGGTTTATTATCGTGTAGTTCTATCACTAATCCGGCTAGCGTTCCCTTTTGAAAAGGTACCAAAACTCCCATACCTTTTTTAATCTGCATTTCTTCAGGTACAGAGTAGGTGAAGGTCTCTTGCTTTCGTGAATAAGGATGATTTATTAGTACGTCTGCGAACATGTTTGCACTATAAACCCTAAGCACTTGTTTACAAAAGCTTTAAATCCATGTTTAAATTAGTCGCTTATCCACACCAAAAATGAAATCATCCCACTTATTTAAATTGTTCTTGTTTTGCGTACTTGTTCTGCCTGTTTTTGCAAGTACTGTGAGCGCCGATACTGTTCAGAGCGGATTTTTTAAAAAGAATGCCCTCGTCACAGATTATTTTCAGATTGAATATTCCGATCTTGTGGCAAGTCAAACTGATTCCGATTCCGATGGAATTCCGGATATTGTGGAAACAGTCCGTGATGCATCCGAGCACGCAAAAGAAGTCATTTTGGATGATTTAAATTATGACGATCCAATGGCGGGTTACGATCGCCAGCTTGTAATTATTCTGGATGACAATTATGAATATCTTGGCGGGGCTTTGGGAGTTACCAGTGTGCTTAGTAATGGTGATCCTTATATTGCGCTGGATCCTTGGATGACCGAGGATTATCTAAAAATCACAATTGGGCATGAGTTTTTCCATGCTGTGCAGTTTGGTTACGACATAAATTTTGCCTACACCTATCAAGGGATAAATTGGGCGGAAGCAACCGCAACTTGGATGGAAGACAACATCTATAACGACGTGAATGATTATGTTAACTATTTGCCGGATTATTTCACTTATACCGATTATTCAATTTTTGCTTCCATTTCTCCAACGGGTACGCTTTTTGAATATGGGCTTTCCGTTTGGCCAAAGTTCCTTTCTGAGTATTATGATACAGATACCATCCAAGATATTTGGGATTCCTATTTCGGCTCCTCCGTGGATTATGAAAGTGATTTACGAATCTATGATGCTGTTACGGAGGTAATAGATGAGAATGGGGATGATTTGGATTCGGTTTTTCAAGATTTTGCCTTATGGAATTTGGATCTTTCCAATTACGAGGAAGGGTCAAGTTATCCCGAGATTTTTGTGATAGATGCCGAAGAAACCAATACCGAATATGCGCTTATTGATGAGAGTTATGCACCTGCGCTTTTTGGCACAAATTATCTTTATTTTGAAAATACCGGGGAGGGGGATGATTTTTACTTTCACCTTGTAAAACCGGAAGGTGTTGCGTTTGCGGTTTCTCTTGTGCCTTATGACGGATCTGTTGAAATATCTGATGCGGTTTCCACAATTATCGATATGGACTCTACAATGGCGGATCCAATCTCTATCAAAAACATAGGTGATGTTGATGGTATTTATGCTGTGGTTTCTCCGCTTGAAAAAGATTTCAACAGCTCTTTGAACAGTGGTGCCTTTGATGAGGGCTATTTGTATTATTATCTTGCGGATTATGCAGATGCGTCTAGCGATGTTGATGAGGCTGTTACGGATTCATCTTCCGGGCTTGAAGAAGAAACTGCCAGTGACAAGGAAGGCGAAGCGATTGGGACTGAGGAAGTTCGTGCTCCAAACACATTAAATTTGAGTGTTGTAACTTATGATGAGGATTCCGTGAGTTTTAAATGGAATCGTTTGAATGATAGCGACGTTACCGGTTACGAGCTCAGATATGGGACCGAGAGCGATGAATATACAAAAGAAAAAAATGTGGATGAAAGTTACATCACTTCTGCGACCGTTACGGGTCTTTCTAAAGGCAAAACTTATTATTTTGAGTTGGTTGCGCTTGATTCCAAAGGTAAGGCTGTTTTGAGCCCTAGCCAAGAGATTTCCGTTACTCCGGTTGAGTGGCTATTTACGGATGTGTCTTACATGCATGATAACTACGATGCGATTGCCGGGCTGTCCGATGCCGGGATTTTGAACGGATATTTGAATGGAAGCTTTAAGCCTGAGCAGGAGATAAATCGTGCGGAATTGCTTAAAGTTTTAATTGAGGCGCGCGGTATCACTCCAGACGGATCTAAGTATAAGGATTGTTTTAAAGATGTTGGTGAGGATTGGTATGCAAAATATGTTTGTTATGCAAAAGATGAAGGCTGGGTGAGTGGTTATAGCGATGGTACTTTTAGGCCGGAACAGGCCGTAAATAAGGTTGAGGCCTTAAAGATTTTGTTCCAAGTTTATGAGGCCGGACTAAAAGATGGTCAAACTGTTGCTAAGCTTTTGTATCCCGATTTGGACCCCAATTCTTGGTATGCAATTTACGTTTGGAAAGCTTCCAACCTTGGTATTTTAGAAGAAACTCCCGGAAATAGTTTCTATCCAAGCTCCTACCGTACCCGTGGAGATATCTCCGAGGAGGTGTATAGATATTTGGTAAGTTTGGGGGAGATTTAGAGGGTGGTGATTTGCCCTTTACATTGTTGCCAAATCGTGTTTTAATTCTGGCTTATTTTTAAACGATTCCTATGTCTGATGAAAATGACAATGAAGGTGAAGAGAAAATTGGTACGGTTTATTATGCTTTGCCAGTCAATCCTAAAATGACTAAGACCGGGGGTTGTTACCCTGGAGTAATTGACACTGCATTTATTGATGCTCTGATGTCAAATTTAGAAAAACAAGGGATTGAAATTGGTGGTGATTTGTTGACTATGGAGCCACATAATGTTCAAGCAATTTTGGATAGTACTGCTCGAGACGTTTTTGTGGTTTTGGGCATACCACCGACTCTGGATGCTCGTTTGGCTCCTGATCATAGGGATGCTGTCTTATCGTCTTCACTTTGTGTAGGTTCTGAGCCCATTTCTTTTACTAGTCAAAGTATTATTGATGAATATTTGATAAAATGTAGTCGTGATGATTTTAAAGAAGGGGTAAAATACTTTGTTCTGGACGAAGGAGCTGGTGCTCATTTAATTAGAATTCTTGTTTATGGGGCGTGGGCATGTACAGGTTCAAAAGAGTTGTGGAATACTCTTTTTGTGCGTGTCGTGAATCGGATAAGTGAGATATTGGCTGTAACACGAGAGAAAGGGCGTGATTTCTACAGGAGGAGTAGTACCCAATTTGGGGATGACTTATCTGCATTTATGGGGAGTGATGCCTATAGGGAGGAACTTGCCGATGAGGAGTGGGGTGATGATGCCGATGGGTCGGGTGGGGTACCAGTGAAAGCAGTTAGACCAAGGAAGGTGACGATGGCTAGGCGCAATAAAAAAGGGCATCGCAAATAGGACTTTGTCCTGGGAAATGCAAAATATTCCTCTGAACTAGGATTTTGTCCTGTTCAGAGTGTGGTGCACCCGGAGGGAATCGAACCCCCATTGCTGGTTCCGAAGACCAGAGCTTTATCCGTTAAGCTACGGGTGCAATTAGCCTATGCTACAACTTGTGTGGCATAGGCTTTTGGTGTGAAACTAGCGTTTTTTTGCGTCAGCCCAGTTGTTCCACCATACCATTAGTGGGCTTGCAATGAAAATTGAAGAGTAAGTTCCGGCAACTATACCAATAGTTAAGGCAAGGACGAACATCTTTGTGCTCTCAGCTCCAAATATAAGTAGTGCAACAATAGTAATCAAGGTTGCAAGCGAGGTGTTGATTGAGCGCGCCATGGTTTGATTTAGAGCTTTATTTGCCGTTTCGGAAAGAGATTCGTTACTTTCACGGAAGCGAAGGTTCTCGCGGATACGATCGAATACTACGATGGTGTCGTGCACGGAGAATCCCATAATAGTAAGAATTGCCGTTATAAAGAAGGCATCGAGTTCAACATTTGCATAGTGACCAAGAATTACAAATACTCCGACCACTATTAGTACGTCGTGTATAAGAGCAAGAATTGCAGAAACTCCAAATCTCCATGCGCTAACTTCACGCGGGACTTTGCGGAAAGCAAAAGAGATGTAAATCACTATCATTATAGAGGTCAATATAAGGGCAAAAATTGCCTTTTGCTTCATGGTTTCTCCGATTGTTGGGCCGAGGGTTGTGAATCTTACTTCTTCCAGGTTTGGGCTTGTTTCTTTTAATTTAGTCAAAATAGCTACATGTTCTTCCTCGGAAATATGCTTCATGCGGATCATTAAATCGCCTTGTTCCGTGGTAACTATTTGTGGGGTGCCAAAATCAATCTCAGTTACTGTGCCAACGGATGCAATATCCGCAGTGACTTGTTCTACGGTCAAGGCTTCGTTATTAGGTTTGAGTTCCATCATTGTCCCACCTGTGAAATCGAGTCCTAAATTAAATCCAAAAATAAGGATTGCAAGGATTGAAATTCCGGCAAGAGTCGCGGAAACTCCGGCCCAGATTTTTGTTTGTTTCATAATCGGCCAAAGTTTTGTGCGCTTTTTAGCAGGGGCCCAAAGCCAAAGAATTTTTGTAAGGCGAGTCTCTGAAACACAAGCGAGAAGTGTGCGTGTAAGCATGATGGCACTAAACATTGATATCAAAATACCAAGAGCCAAGTTGGTTGCGAATCCACGAATGATTGAGGAGCCAAAGTAGAACAAAATCGCGCAAGTTATAAGGGAAGAGAAGTTTGAATCACGGATACTATCCCAAGCGCGTTTAAAGCCTTCGTCTATTGCTTGGTGAATTGTGCGACCTTCTTTCATCTCTTCCTTCATACGTTCAAAAATCAATATATTTGCGTCAACAGCCATACCTATGGAAAGAATTACTCCGGCGATACCTGCGAGTGTAAGGGTGATTTGGCTGGAGAGCACTAGTGTTAAGAAAAAGAGTACGAAACATGCCACCATAAAGGCTATGAATTTTTCCCCTCCGGAATCACGATTTTTAAGGATTATGTGGACGACATATCCAAAAATTCCAAGGCTTATAAAAAGAGCCACAGCCGTTGGGATAGCGGTTTTGATTACAAAAACCATTATTAATGAGTAGATTGCAAGTGCGACTACGGCGATTAGACCCGGTAAGCGGTAGTAAAGAATCATGAACAGAGCCAAGATGATTACACCTATAAGTCCGGCAAATAAGCTTTGATTTAGGGCTTCTTGGCCGAGTGTTGCGCTAATGTTGTGTTGCCCTACGAGTTCAACCGGGGCCGGGATGGCTCCGGTATTTAAATTACGAGCCAAGTCTTGTGCTTCTTCCAAGGTAAAGTTACCCGTTATTTGAGCTTGTCCGCCGGAAATTTGCGCCTGCACATTTGGAGCGGAAATGAGGTCTCCACCCACAAAGATTGCAATGCGTTTGCCAACGTTTCTTCCTGTTAATTCTTCAAAGATTTTTCCGCCTTCATCGTCAAAAGTGATGGATACAAATGGTTGGTATGCTTGATTAAAAGAAACATCCGCTCTCTTGAAGTGTTCTCCGGTTAGTGATGCTGTTTCCATCCACATATCCGGGGCCGTGCTCCAGATGATTGTGTTGAGTGCACTTGTTTGAATTGTGGTTGTTTCCGTGCTTGCTTCTTGTTTAGCGTAAACCTGAATGATGTGGTATCCGAATTCAGTTTCCACTATGTCTGATACTTCATTTACATCTAAGGCGAAAGCTGTTTCCTCGAATTTTTCTGTCATCACACCTCGGCCAAAAGCACCCAAATCTCCACCCTTGGCGCCTGAACCTGTGTCGTCCGAGTATTCTGTTGCAAGGTCTTCAAAACTGCCTCCATCTTTGATTTTTTGCGCGATTTCTTGAGCTAGGGCTAAAGCTTCTTCTTTTGTGCGTGCCGTTCCACTACTTGCTGAAGAACCTGTATAAGAAATCAAAACGTGGCGAGCACTTACTTCTTCCGGGATTTCTTTTTCCGTTTCTTCCGAACTCAAATCTACAATTTGGATTAATCCCATACCTTTTGCTTCAGTCATGTTTCCGCTTGAATCAACAGTGTAGCCGTTAGAAAGTTCAATAGGTCCAACAAGTGTGCCTTTTGCCTTATCTTTTACCGCGTTTTGGATGGATTCTGAGTAAAGCGTTAAATCTTGTAGCTCTGTTTCCGTGAACATAATTTCATCCGAGTTTCCTTTTTGTTCTTTTTCTCCGAGCGTTACAAAGTCTTCTCCTGCATTTAACTTATCCAGGAATGATTTTGATGAATCGTTTGCCCAAGCAACTTGTTTTGCATCGTCCGGAGTAGGATTTTCCTCCTTAAACTCAAGTTGTATGGTTTTACCAACCACAGCTTTTGCTTCATCAATATTTGTTATTCCGGCTAATTCCACAATAATGTGGTATTCGTTGGCGATGTTTGAAACGTATATATTCGGCTCAGAAACTCCCAAATTATCCACACGTTTGCGGATAACTTCTTTAACTCCTTCAACCAATTGAGTTTTATCTCCTTCTTCAACTTTGCTTAGGTCAATTGAATAATCGAGTTGGGTTCCTCCCTTAAGGTCAAGACCCAGTTTTAAATCACTCACCCTGTCTGCGTAGCCAAGTAGGCCGGCAAAAATAATTATTAGCAGGGCTTTGCCTGCAAGAAGACGTTTTGGACTCCACATAAATAAAAAGTAAGAAATTAGAACTTTGTGGCGCAATTATACGAGCCTGTAAGCCAAAAACAAGCTGAGCTTAGTCGTCGCACCTTGTCATAAGATTAAAATGATTTCCGCTATTCTTTAGAGAGCTTTTTGTCCAGCTCAAAGTCGTTGCCTTTTCCACTTCTGCCGTAATCGTCCGCCAGTTTTACCACGTCGTCCAAATCGTTTGTTGAAACCTCTAGGATGTCGCTGTCTTCCAAGGCCTGGGCACGGTGGATTGTTCCGGGCAAAATATCTAATTTATCTCCCGGTTTTAAAATTATTTCTTCCAAGCTATCTTGTGAAGCTCCTGTGGAAAATTTAATCAGTCCGTTAAGCAAGAATTGAGTTTCTTTTTTGTGTTCGTGGTATTGGAGTGAGTAGCGGTGGCCCTTTTTTATATGCAAAATTTTGCCTGCATATTCTTTTTGGTCTGCGAACCAAATCTCGTGGCCCCAAGGTTTTGGGATTTTTTTAACCGGCTTGCTTTGTGCGTGCGATGTAATGTTGTTGTTTATTGGGCTCTTATTGTTTAGCACTAAAGCACCTAGTGTTTTAATGTCACCACTGCGGTTCTTTTTGCAGACCAGAGTTTGGCCATCTGCACGGACCACAACAATATCTTTAAGTCCTATTGCGCCAATTAATCCATCATCCTCGTTGTAAATCAGGCTCCCTTCACAATCTACCGTTGAAACATTGCCTTTTATGAGATTGTCCGTGTTTTTATCTGTTAATTCTTCATGCAGGGATGCAAAAGTGCCTATATCGCTCCAGCCTAAATCAGCAGGGATTATTCTTACGCGTGAGCTATCCACTTTTTCCATAATTCCGTAATCAATCGAAATCTTGTCGCACGCAGGGTAACAATCTTCAATTTTTGCTCCATTTGCGATTTTTTGTAGTTCCGCATAGGTTTTTGGCAGGTGCTTTTTGAATTCCTCAAGGATAGTGTCGGCTCGCCAAACATAATAGCCTGTGTTCCAGAGGTAACTGTAAGATGAGAGGAATTTTTTTGCAGTTTCGGCATCCGGTTTCTCTTTAAATTCCTTAAATTCATAAACTTCGACCCCGCCGGTTGTTTCTTTTAGCATGCGTCCAATACGAACATAGCCCAAATTTGTGTTTGGATATTTGGCTTTTACTTCAATAATGTTGAGGGTGTTCTCTGTGAGTGCGAGCTCTTCTGCGGCTTTGAGTTTTAGTTCAAACTCTTTTGTGTCTTTTACAAGGTGATCTGCATAAACAATGGCGATTACCGCTTTTGGATCTTTTTTTGCGATTAAGGTTGTTGCGAGTCCTATACATGGACCCGTATCTTGCATACTGGGTTCGAGTATTAGGTTTTCTGCCGGCAAATCAGGCAAAAGCTCTCTTACAAAATGTTCGTAGGCTGTGTTTGTGCTCACATAAATGTCATTTTTATCTACAAAACTCAGCCTATTCCAAGTTTCTTCCAACATAGTGTGGTTGGACACCAGTTTTTGGAATTGTTTTGGTTTTTTTGCCGAACTCATTGGCCAAAGCCTTGTGCCAGCTCCGCCTGCAAGAATCAAAATCTTCATGTACTAAAATAAAATGCTATTAAGTCTTTCCCGTACAAAAAGGCTAGCATAGTTCCAAGTACTAAAAAAGGGCCAAGAGGTACGGCGGTGTTAGGCTCCGCTCTTTTGCTGATCAAAAGTGCCACGCCAACCACGCTTCCAATGATGTAGCCAAGCATCAATCCAATTAGGGTGTTTTGCCAGCCCAAAAAAAGTCCCATAAAAATTCCTATATAAATATCTCCGCTACCAATCCATTTGCCTTTTGAAATCAGATATTGTAGGCCAAAAAAACCGCCGGCTATTCCCGCACCCAAAAGCGAGCTCACCGCATTGCCTTGCAAAATGCTTACGGCAAGTACCCAAATTATTCCCGGGATTAAAACAGCATCGTGTACTTCTTTGTAGCGCAAATCATAAAAAAATATAAAGCCGAGGGCTATTAAACTTGGGGTGATTAATAAGAAGGCGTAAAGATCCTTTATCATAAAAAACATTAGGCCAAACAGGAGTGCCATGCTTATTTCCGTGAGCGGATACCACGGGGAAATTTTCTTTTTGCAAAATCGGCATTTGCCTCCTAAAAATATGTAGCTCAGTAGTGGGATTAAATCTCGTGCTTCTAAAATATGTTTGCAAAATTGGCAATGAGATCGGCCAAAGAAAATACCTTTTTCTTTTCCGTGTAGGCGAGGGATTAACATACTTAAAAAGCTTCCAAAAATGAGTCCCAAAATTGTGGCGCCAAAGAGGTATATAGCGATCATCTAATTTAAGGCGTTATATTTAATTGCGGACATTGCA
The DNA here is from genome assembly GCA_041658345.1 of Candidatus Altimarinota bacterium. Classification (GTDB taxonomy): domain Bacteria; phylum Patescibacteriota; class Gracilibacteria; order UBA1369; family 2-02-FULL-48-14; genus JBAZYV01. The sequence goes on along the minus strand of JBBAAK010000005.1, from coordinate 30,410 downwards.
CTTAAATCATCCGCTTTTGGAGAGAGCTCGTAGGCCTTTTTATATGAAGATTTTGCTTCCGTTAATTCTCCTTTTGCCTCTTTTATTAAGCCTTGTATGTAGTAGGCTTTTGCAAATGCGCTATTTATCCCAAGCGCCGTGTCTATCATATTTTCTGCGCTATCCAATTCACCTTTGGCTAAGTAAACCTCGGCTGTTAAAGACCAGCTTAAGGCTTCACCGGGGAAAGTGGTTGTTGCAAGATTCGCGAGTGTTAAGGCTCTGTCTAAATCCTTAACGTTTTCTATAGCTATTCTGATTGGTTCGCTAAAGAGCCCAACGGAACTTTGATTTATGTTTACAAGATATTCGTATGCCTTGAGCGCATCTTGATAGTTGCCCAGGGAGTTTTGGCTTTCTGCCATTTTTTGATAGGCCTCTGATTTTGGTTCAAATCCGTAAAGTATGGCGAGTTCCAGTTCTTCTACGGCGCCAGACCAGTTATTTTGCATAAATCTGGATAAGCCCAAAAAATAATGAATTTCCGGTTTTACTGAATCTATGCTCTTGGCTTTTGTGAAGGCTGATTCGGCTTCGGCGTAGGTTTCCATCTTAAGATTTGCGTATCCAAGCAATATCCAAACATCGCGGTAAGAGGATTTTTCGTTCAATATTTTTGTGGCCATTTCGATTGCCATCGGGTACTCTTCTGCGTCTATGTAGGCTTTTGTTAAAAGTGCATTTAAATAGATCCTTTGCCCGTTTTGCGCCAATTCAAAATCACTGTAGGCGTTTAAGAAATTTTGTATTATTGCAGGTTCGGTTTCGCCACTAAGTTGCAATGCTTTTTTAAAACTATTTTTTGCTTCGGTGTCATTCTCTTGATATGCAAATATTAATCCTTTGTAAAAGTTTGTTTTTTGATCGTTTTGATTGGTATCTGCAAGAATTGAGGTGGCGTCTTTAGGCATTAGGTAAGGATTTTTTGTTTCTTCAATTATGTTTGATTCGATTATTTCATTGCCGTCACTTCTTATATCTTGGGTGAGATTTGTTTTTACAAAGTCAGACAGGTTCGGATAAAGCAAAATCCCAACTGTTGCCAAAAGTGAAATCCCAAATCCAGTCACACCGAGTATTACTAATTTATTTTTCATGATTGGCTTCATCTTATAATAGAGGCCAGGTATAGGGCAAGGCTTACTGCGTCCGCTGCATCGTCCGGCTTTGGTGGTTCACTCAGGTTCAATTCCAGCATTACCATTTTTTGCATAGCTTTTTTGTCTGCGTTGCCATTTCCGGTTATGGCTCGTTTCAGGGCGCTTGGGGTTACTTCCGTTATTTGTATGCCGTGCTCATGCAAGGCAAAAAGTACCACGCCTCTTGCGTGTGCAACCTGTATTCCGGTCGTTACATTCTTTGAGAAAAAAAGTTGTTCAATAGAGCAGAATTTTGGCTTGTGTTCAAGTAAAATCGACTGTAAATCCTTGTAGATTTCAGACAGTCTTTCTGGAAGTCCCAAGCCTTTTTGTGTGCGAATTACCCCGCAACTTATCAGTTTTTTTTGTCTTTTCTCCAAGTCCAAAATCGCAAAACCAGTTGTGGCTAGACCCGGATCTATTCCTATTATGCGCATGGCGCAATAATAAGCCTATACCTGCATTGCTACAAGTGAGCGTTTTTGAGACTGTAAGCTTACAAAAACTATGTTTTGGCCTTCTTTGATCAGTCCTTTTTCTTTTAACAAATCTTTAACTTCTTCTGATCTTAGTTTGCGTTTTGTGATTACAATTTTATTTATTCCCCAAGAGAATTTGAGTAGGCGAGCCGTTTCTTCTGAATTTGTCACTACAATTACCGGTGTTTTTGGGCGGAACCTTAGAATTGCGTTTGCCGTAAATCCATGTTTTGTAACCACAACTATGGCATTTGCATTCATTTGTTTTGCCAGGATTGGGGCCTGCATGGAGATGCTGTAATCGGCAAGGGTTCCTTCCATTGTGCCGGTTGGCATTTCTTCTGTTTGCTCATATTCCATGAGATTTGCCTCTACTTCTTCCGCAACTTTTGCAAGTGTTCGGACCGCTTTTACTGGGTATGCTCCAACCGCTGTTTCGTTGGAAAGCATGTAGGCGTCCGTTTGTTCAAAAATTGCGGTGGATGCGTCACTAATTTCCGCTCTTGTGGGTAGTGGATTTTCTACCATTGATTGCAAGATTTGTGTGGCTACAATTACTGGTTTCCCGTTGTTTTTGCACATGCGAATTATGCGTTTTTGCTCAATTGGCACACGTTCAGCCGGGATTTCTATTCCAAGATCTCCGCGTGCAATCATTATGCCATCTGAAGCTTTGATTATTTCCTCCAGATTTGTTAAGGCTTTTGGACGTTCTATTTTTGAGATTACGCTTACGCGCCTTTTGGTCCATTTTGAGATTTGCTTTTTTATTCTTAGTACATCTTCTTTACTCTCTACAAATGAGATTGCCACAGCATCCACTTTTAAAATTTTTATGCCGAAGTGCAGATCGGCTTTGTCTTTTTCCGTTAGCGCTTCCGATGCCGGGAGTATTGAATCCGGCACATTAACTCCTTTGTGGCTTTTTAGTATTCCGCCTGCGGTAACTAGAGCCTTGATCCTATTCCCGTTTATGGATAAAATTTTTGTTCGTATTAGCCCGTCTTCAATCAGTAGGCGATTTTCGGGCTTTACTGCAGATTTTAATTTTGAATAGGGGAGTGGGATACACATTTTTTCATCTGATTTTGTAGTTTTTTTATTAATGCAAAAGGTGAGGATTTCACCTTTGTGTACGGCGATTCCTTCTTTTGGTAATTCGCCAAGCCTAATCTTTGGCCCTTGTAGGTCCTGTAATGTGCAAATGGTTTTGCCGTTTTCCCTTTCCACAAGCCGAATATTCTGAACAATTTTTTTGAACGACTCGTAAGACCCGTGTGAAAAATTTAATCGCGCAATATCCATACCAGCCTCCGATAACTCTAAGATCTTAGTTTTGTCTTCTGAGGCAGGGCCAAGTGTTGCTACAATTTTAGTGTGGCGGTTCACTTTGAGGGATTACGTTTTCTTAAGAATAGACCTAATGCGGTCAAACTGGAAAGTACTGCTATGCCTCCAAGTATTACTGTAAGTGGAGATACTCCATTATCACCGGATATAAAGGCTGTGTTTCCCACGGTGAATGCTAGTTTTGTGGGCGCGCTCTTGGTGTTGTCTTCCAGGTTTATTGCGTACCAGGTAACTGTGTGATCTCCGAGTTCCAAGTTCTTTACCGGTTTTGCCATTATAATTTGGCCACTTGCGTCGGCTATCAAAGTTTGGCTTAAAATTGTGCTTCTCCAAACTACCAAAATCATTTGTTCTTCTTCCGCTTGAAGTTCTAATTCCGGGGCACGTTCGGTTATAGTTGAGTTATTTTTGATGCCAAAGTTCACGTAGAGAGGTTCTTGTACATAGTCCACGGCATTTATAGTAAAGGTTTGTGAGATATCTTTAATCCCATTATCCCAAATTGCTACAAAAATGGTGTGCTCACCTACGTCCAGTTTCCCTTCTGTGGTCAAGGAGAACTTGCCGTTTTCATCCGCAACCGTTTCTCCAAGCTCATTTAAGGATCCGTCTTCCATTATCTCATAGACTTTTACAGTTGCTTCCGCTTTTGCGTGCCCCATTAGAAATTGTTCTCCGGTACTTACCGTTTCATTATTTCTAAGGTTGCTTACTCTTAGGGTTTCGGCGTCGTTCTGCGTGCTTGGTTTTGTGGGATCAGTACCGTAAAAGTAGTATTCATCACCATCGTTTAGGCCGTCTGCGTCTGAATCCGCCGTTAAAGGGTCTGTTCCAAAATATAATTCTTGCAAATCACACAATCCATCTTGGTCTGAATCAATTGTTCCAAGTGGCTCCGCAATTTGGTGTTTTGCAATATAGCTCGTTATTTCTTGAGCGCTGGCATTTAAAATTGGGTTTTCGTAAAGGTTTGGATTGGCGTCTAAACCGTCCGGAGTACCATCTCTATCCGTATCTGCACTTTCCGGGTCGGTTCCCATGTAGTAGACCTCTTCTAGATCGGTAAAGCCGTCTCCATCCGAATCTTTAACGTATGGATTTCCTCCATATATTATTTCTTCTCTGTCAAGTAGTCCGTCGCCGTCCGAGTCTTGTTCCAAGTTTGCATTTTCATTTCCAAGTTTAATTTTTATAAGTTGTTTTGGGATGCCGTTTCTTTGTTCGCCAAAGGCTCTTGAATTGAGTAGCTTCTGGCTTAATTTGTAATCCTTTGCCGGTTTTGCAGGCAAATTGTCACGCAAAGATGGGGTCTTTATTGGTGTGATCACTGAGTATATTCCGCTGATAAAGCTTCTTTGCGGTTTTGGATCTGTGTTGTTCTGAATTTGATTTGAACTTTCATCTACCGCTGGATTTTCTTCCTGGTTATTTGTTGTATTGTCTTCAGCTTGGTTTGTGCCTTCCAGTTCTTCTTCCGGTACATCTACAATCTCGCTTTCGGTTTCTTCTTCACCGGCTATGCTTTCCGTATCTTCATCTTCCGTATTATTTCTGATTGTTACTTGCTCATGGCGTGAGCTACCGCTGGAGGCCATTCCTCCGCCTGTACCTCCACTGGATTTTGTTATGGTTACTGCGCTTGCTGTGGATGTGTTTGTGGCTGCATCTACAATTGTTATTGAGAAGGTGTTTGCACCTTCCACTAAGGCTACGGATATTGAGAAGCTTCCAAGTCCGTCTACAGTTACTCCTGTGGAAACTCCGTTTGAATATACAGTTGCGCCTGCTTCCGTTCCTGAACCCAAAATAGTTTCTGAACTATTTGTTGAAGTAGAAGATGCGGATAGGGTAGGTGCAGTTGGGATTGCGCTGTCTTTTGTTATGCTATAGCTGGCATTGCCAGATGGGTTGCCGGCCAAGTCTGCAGAATAAACTGTAAAAGTGTTGGCGCCTTCTGCAACTGCTTGTGATGAAGTCCAGGTTGTAGCGCTATCTGTTGCGGCTATTACTTCGACTGTATTTATCACTATGCTTGAATATGCGTCTTTTGTACCGGTTAATGTTACGGGTGTGCTTATTGTGTAAAGTGCGGTGTTAGTGATTGTTGGGGTCGATGGGGGAGTTGAATCCGCCGTAATCACTGCGCCTGATGAAAGGCCGGAGGTGCTATTGGTCACGTTTGTTACTGTTGCGACTAAGGTTGCTCCTTCGGTTAATGTTGCGTGTACTTCATAAGATCCATCGCCACCCGCTGTTGCCGTAGCTTTCCATATACCATTTTGATATACGTCGATTGTGCCTGAGGCTGTGCCTGAAGTTCCTATTGCGTTACTTGTTGTTGCACTGGTGATTGCGGGAGCTGAGATGTTTTCGTTGGAAGTTCCTAGTCTTTGTAAGAAGCTTGCGCCATAAAAGTTGTTTTTGCGTATGGAATTTCCGTTTCCTGCATCTGCATTTATACTTACGCCCACTTTACCGGCTCCGCTTGAAATTGTATTTGCATCTCCGGAAATGGTTCCGCCTATTTGGCTGGATGCGGTTCCGTTAAAAAGGTCTATTCCATTTTGTCCGTTTACAAAATCATTACTTACGGTTCCTACTGAGGAGGTTCCTATATAATTGTTGAGTATTACCGTGCTCGTGGCTCCGTCAACATAAATCCCGCGTTGAGTATTACCGCTTATGGTGTTTTTTCCTCCCGCTCCATTTTCTCCAATTGTGTTGTTGTTTCCCAAAATGCTTAGTCCGTTGAGTGTGTTAGCTATTTTGGCGTCTCCGCTTGCATTTAATCCTATTATGTTTCCGGTCACCATTGTTCCGGTAACGTTTGTATCTATATATATGCCGTTACCAATATTCCCGGAGATCAAGTTTCCTTGGCTAAAATCTCCAATTTGAGTATTGGCAATTGTTCCTCCGGACAAGTGTATTGCGTCGGCCGTGTTTGCTATTGCAGCGGTACCTAGTGCGTTTGTGCCTATATAATTGTTGAGGATCGAGTTTCCGTCTGCGTTTCTTGAACTTGCAATGATTGTAATCCCCTTTTGTGTATTACCAGAAATAAGATTTCTGGAATCACTTGTGGTTCCACCAATTGTATTGCTTGCGGACTCAATTAATATTCCATTCGCGCTATTTGCAAGTGCACTTGTCCCGGCTGAGTTTGTTCCTATGTAGTTTCCGGCAATTACAGTGCTGTTCGAGCTAATCATTATGCCTTGTTCTCCATTTCCGGAAATAATGTTTCTTTCTGAAGCACTATCACCTCCTATTGTTACTCCCGTGCAACCCGTTTGGATTTTTATACCGCTTTGTCCATTTCCAAGGTCGGCACTTCCATCTTCACTTGTGCCTATGTAATTACCCGTAATGGTTAATGTTGTAACGTCTGAGACAATTATCCCACTGGCGTTGTTGTTTGATATAACGTTGCGTTCTTGCGAGCTTGTTCCTCCAATTGTTATCCCAGAACCTCCGGTTTGGTTTATTCCTTCACTGTTTGCAGTATCCACACCAATTAAACTGTTGATTATTGTTACTCCACTTCCTAGGCTCCTTATTCCCGTACTTGTGCAGTTGTTGAATTCCATTTGTCCTTCTGCGTCTGTGCTTCCAATTGTTATGCCAGTTACTCCACTGCTAATTTCTATACAATGGTTTGTGGCATTTTTAAGCTCGAATCCTTTTATAATATGTCCGCTACCACCTGTAAAGGTAAGGCCTGTTTGTTGGCCTGTTGCGTCTATTATAAAATTTGGTCCGGCTAGCACTGGAGCGGTTGCATTGATATTTATTTGTTCGGTGATGCTAGGTAGGGAGCTGAGTAGAGCAACGGTTCCGTTTACGGTAAAGGTCACTTCATCGGCTCCTGGTGTCGTATTTGCATCGGTTATGGCTTGGCGTAAAGATCCGGCGCCACTATCGTTAGTATTTGTGACTTGGAATGTAGCTGCATAGGTGGTTGGCATCTCAAGCAGAAAGATGCTTGGACCAAGCAGACTCATTATCATTCCTAAGGTCATAATTGACGATAGCGTTTTTTTGATAGGACCTTTTTCCATACTTTTGTATTTGTTAAATCTTTGAATTCTACCATAAAATCGCTTGTTAAACAAGGGTCGGGTTGTTGATTTTTGTGCGTGGAACTACTTAACTGTTACGGATTTTGCAAGATTGCGTGGCATATCCGGATTATTTTTTCGCATTACGGCGAGTTTATACGCCAACATTTGTATTGGGATGAGATTCATAATGGGTGAGGCGTTGCCACTTAGTGGCACTCTTATCCAAAGGTCAAAAATTTCTGCATTTTCACTGGATACGCCAATCAAAAATGCTCCGCGGGCTTTTAATTCCATCGCGTTAGATAGGATGTCGGATTTATTTTCATCGTTTGGAGCTATTATTATACAGGGTGTCCCTTCGGAAATTAGGGCTATTGGGCCATGTTTTAATTCACCCCCGGCAAAACCTTCTGCATGGATGTATGAAACTTCTTGTAGTTTTATGGATGATTCAAGTGCTATGGGGTAATTTAGATCTCTTCCAATTATCATTATGTCTTTTGCGGTTTTGATTTGTTCCGCAATATTTTCTATGTGTTCCTCGTAGCGTGGGTTAAGCATGTCGTTTAATTTTCCGTCCGCTTCAATCAACATTTGTCTTCCTTCGTCAAATTTATCGGCAACCGCATAGGCAAGAAGCGTTAAAATTGCAATTTGTGAGGTTGTGGCCTTTGTTGAGGCAACAGCTTTTTCCGGTCCCGCTTTGAGCGGAATAACAAAATCAGACATGCGTGCCATTGTTGAGGTTTCCACATTAACTATGGATACAATTGTGGCACCTTTTTCTTTTGCGATTTCCAGGGCTTCAAGAGTGTCTGCCGTTTCACCGGATTGAGAGATGGCGATTACAAGGGAACGATCTGTTAAAAAATGCCTGGCACTTTTAAATTCAGATCCAAATTTGGTATTAACATGTTTTTTTGCGATTCCTGCAAATAAATATTCTCCAACCATGGCTACTTTGCCGGCTGTTCCGCATCCAACTAGGGTTGTGCCATAAGCTTTTTTAATAAGTTCCGCAACTTTTAAAATTAAAGTTGGGTCTGTGTTGATTGCCCTGGCCAGGGTGTCTTTTTGCTCCATGATTTCTTTGATCATAAAGTGTGGGTACAGTCCTTTTTCCGCCATTTCTTCCTCCCAATCTATGGAGATTGTGCGTTTTTCGATCTCTTTATTGCTACTTAAATCATAAAAAGTCGCGCTTGCGTTCGCAAGAACAACCATTTGATTGTCATCCAGGTATAAGACTTCTTTGGTATATTCCAAGAATGCAGGTACGTCTGAGGCTATAAAATAGGTGCCATCATCGCCTTTACCAATTATAAGCGGGGAACCGCGTCTGGATGCGATTATCTTTTGTTCGCCCTTATACATTGCCACTACAGCATAGCGTCCGGTTACACGGTCGCAGGCTTTTTTGAAGGCCGTCTCAAATCCATTCGCCATCTCTTCTTCTATTAAATGCGCAAAGATTTCCGTGTCTGTTTCCGATCTAAATTGATGGCCTTTTTTTATAAGTTCTTCTTTTAACTCCAAGTAATTTTCAAAAATACCATTATGTATAACAGCAATATCTTGATTTTCCGTGGTGTGTGGATGTGCGTTATATTGAGTTACTCCACCATGAGTTGCCCAGCGTGAATGGCCCATCGCCAAACGAGATGGATTTAATAGCGCATCATCTAATTTGCTTACTTCCGATATTTTTCCAATATGTTTTTCTATTGGCATTTCGCCGTTTTCCAGTTGTGCAACAATACCCCAGGAGTCGTAACCCCTGTACTCAAGCTTTTTTAGTCCCTTTAAGACTATTTCTGAAGCTTTGTTTGACGACCCGATGTAGGCAAAAATTCCACACATAACGGCATTCTACTTTATTTTGGGTAGCTAGTGAAGAGCGTAAAACCGTTTTTTCTTACGAGCCCCATATCCTCTATGCGTACACCAAATTTCCCCGGCAGATATATGCCAGGTTCAACTGTTATAATCATATTTTCTTTTAAGATTTCCTTGCTAAGTGTGCTGAGCCGTGGTGATTCGTGGATTTCTATCCCAAGTCCATGGCCGAGTGAATGATTAAAAAACTCTTCATATTTGCCCATTTCTTTGCGGGCAATAAGGTCTATGTCCTTTACCTTGGCTCCGTCTTTAATTTTTGCGATTGCCTTTAGTTGTGCGCTTAGGACTGCGGAATAAATATTCATTTGTTCGGCGCTTGGTTTTTTTGGCAAAAAAGTGCGCGTCATATCGCTACAGTATCCGTTAAATTTCATTCCCATATCTATTAAAATTACATCTTTGTCGGTGAGTTTTGCATTTGTATTTTGGTGATGTGGAATCGCGCTATTTTTGCCAAAAGCCACTATTGGGTCAAACGAAAGTTCTTCTATTCCAAAATCGTGAGCAATTTCTCTTATTTTCCAGGCTATTTGTAGCTCAGTTACACCAGGAACGAGTAATTTTTGTATTCGCTCTAGCACTTTTTGGTTTATATCCTGCGATTTTTTGATGTTTTTAATTTCCATTTCTTCTTTTATTGCTCTTATATCTTCGATTGAATCCTTTGCGTTGATTTGCGCCATTTTTTTGCCTGCGAATTTCTTTTTCCACTCTGCAAATTTCGCCACAGAAAGATTATTAGCCTCAAATTCCACAGGTCCTTTTGTAATTTTATTTAGTACTTTGTTTAGGTCCGGTTTTATTTCCATCACTTCAAAATTGATTCTGGTTTTTTCATCTTTTAATTTGAGTGCATAGCCCAGGTATCTTCCATCTGTAAAAAGGTAGTTTTTGTTTTTGCCTATCAACAAAAAAGCATGTGAGCCGGTGAAACCGCTTAAATATTCCACGTTTTTTTGATTTGTAATCAGTTTCATGCCATTTGTAGGAATAGGCGGATCAAATCTTCCGTTTTTTCCGGTGGATCGGCTAGTTCACCAAATACTTTTTGTATATGATTTCTCTTGTAGCCAAGCCCTTCCAGGGCTGTAATTGCATCTTCGTTTGTGCCTTTTTGCAGGTAGGCTTTGCCACTTAAATTAATTCCCGTGGCATTTAATTTGGATTTGAGTTCGAGTACAATTCTTTCTGCAATTTTTTTACCAACTCCCGGGATTTTTGTGAGCGCGGATATATTTTCTTGTAAGATTGCGTTTTGTATCAGTTCCGGCGGTTCATTTAAAATCTCCATGGCCATTTTTGGGCCTATGCCGTTTATTGTTAGCAAAATTTCAAAAAAGTTGAGCTCATTTTTTGTTCTAAAGCCATATAAAGCGAATGTGTCTTCACGCACATGGGTATGGATGAATAAGGTTAATTCTGCATTTTCTTCTACATGTAAAGCCGATGGGATCGCAACGTAATATCCAACACCATTCGTGAGTAAAATTATTGTTCGTTCGTCACGGCTGTAAACGGTACCTTGTAGCAATCTAATCATTTTTTGATAAGAAACGGTTTAAAAATTCCTGCTTAAAATTTTTGAAACTGCCTTCCTCGATATGATAGCGAACTTTCTCAATTAGGTGAAATAAAAACGCTATGTTGTGCATTGTAAGTAGTCTAATTCCAAGCAACTCATTCTCAATCATAAGGTGGCGAATATAGCTTTTTGAGAATTCACGCGTGGCAAAACATGGAATCTCCGGGCAGAGTGGGGAGGGGTCAAACTTATATATCTCGTTTGTTATATCATGCCTGCCATCAAAATCCCAAAAGGCGCAGTGCCGAGCTAATCTGGTAGCGAGTACGCAGTCGAACATATCAATTCCCCTGTCGATTCCCTCCAAAATGTCATCCGGAGTGCCAACACCCATAAGGTAGCGTGGTTTTTCCAGAGGTAAAAAGGGAAGGGCACTTTCTATTGCATACATTTTTTGTTCAAATGATTCTCCAACGCTAACTCCGCCTATTGCTATTCCTGGCGTATCCAGGCTTGCCATAAATTTTGCAGATTCTTCACGCAAATTTTTAAAGGATCCTCCTTGTACAATAGGGAAAAGGGCTTGGTCATTGCGGGTTTTTGCTTTTTGGCATTTAAGGGCCCAATCGTGGGTTCTTTGCATGGCCTTTCCAGTATAAGTTTCGTCTACTCCAGCCGGCGCACATTCATCAAAAGCCATAATAATGTCTGCACCCAATTGTTCCTGAATTTTGATAGCTTTTTCCGGCGTAAAAAAATGCTTTGCGCCGTCTATATGCGATCTAAATTCCACTCCTTCATCTGTTATTTTACGGCTGGCTTCCAGTGAAAAAACCTGGAATCCACCGGAGTCAGTTAGAATCGGGTGGTTCCAATTCATCCATTTGTGCAGTCCGCCCATTTTTGCAACTAGTTCTGCGCCTGGGCGCATTTCCAGGTGGTAGGTGTTGGCAAGTATTATTTGAGCGCCAAGGCTTTCCAAATCCTTGTAATCCAAAGATTTGACCGTTGCTTTTGTGCCAACCGGCATAAAAACCGGAGTTTTAATGTTCCCATGTGGGGTTTCGAAAACTCCAAGCCGTGCAAGACTGCCATCGCTTGAAGTCTTTTCTATTTTGAATGTGAACATGTCTTATGCTTCTTTAGCCTTTTCTTTTGCAATTTGAGATGAAATTTCTTCATTCACGCGTTCTTCAAGAGTCTTCTTGTTTCTGGTCTTTTTCTCACGTTGAACTGCACCAGACATTTTTTGACGGAATTTATCAATACGTCCTTCTGTATCCATAAGTACGTTCTTACCCGTGAAGAATGGGTGACATTGGCTACAGGTTTCAATGCGCACTTCTTCTTTTGTGGTGCCATAGTCAAACTTTGCTGAGCAGTTTGCGCAAGAAATTTTAGCATCTTGGTAATATTTTGGGTGAATGTCCTTTTTCATAGTTTATAGTTTAGAGCTAGCCTTTTTAGTTTTTTTCTTTGGGGCCGCGCGATTATAGCGATAGATTATATAGAAGGCAAGCAAAATGAGTAGTAAGGAAAAGGCTGAGGCCTCCATTAAAAACTTAAAATCATAAACTCTTACACGGACTTCAATTGAATCAGATTGGCCGTTTTGATCATAAACAGTTAGAGTGGCAATTTGTAGGCCTTTTGAATCAAATGTTTTCTTAACCACTTGACCTTCCAAAGTTTCGTCTCCAATCTGCCAAACATATTTTGTAATTTCGCCATCGTCCGTAGAGGTGCTTGCATCAAAAATAACTTCGGAGTCAAGCCCGGCAAGAATAATTTTGTCATTAACATTTGCGGTTGGGGCCTGGTTAGATGGGTCAATATCTTCCTGGTTTAATACCCCATCGCCATCAATATCCGTATCCGTGTTATCTCCAATCCCATCACTATCCATATCTGACCATTCCTTTGGATCGAGTGGGAATGGATCTTCTTTATCACCCACATGGTCATTATCCGTATCAACTAAAAGCGGGTCTGTTCCAATATCATCCTCTTCTCCGTTTAATAGTCCGTCTCCATCTATATCGTCATCTTCTTCATCGGCTATTCCATCCTTATCCATATCCTTTGAATGTAGTGGATCTTCCGGTAATTCATCTTCCGTATCAAGTACACCGTCGTTGTCATCGTCTGTATCTATATTATTTCCATTACCGTCGCCATCGGTATCTTTCCATTCGGAAGGATCGTCGGGGAAGGCGTCTTCAGCATTTTTCACACTGTCTCCATCTTTGTCATCATCCCTGCTATCCGGGATTCCATCTCTATCCGTATCTTGTTCAACGTAAACCTGCTGAATTACAGTGTTGTTGGATGTGTCGTCTCCTTGGCTTTCCCACGGCATTATGTTTATGACCAAATCATAAGTCCCTATTTTTGAAGGAACCCAATCTATAAAAACGTCATCTGTTTTGTTGCCCAGTACGGAGACCGGTTGATCTCCCGCAACAGCTTCTCCATTTGCTGTGATTCTAACCGAACCAAGCAAGTCATATTCGCTATTGTTTTGTACCGTGATCCAAATACGAGTGTTTGTGCCTTGTATGTAACCTGTGGTGCTAAACTTTATATTTGACGCATTGATCGCAAGATCTCCGCCTACAGCAAAAGCTTGGGGAGCGAGCAGGGTCATTAACGTTAAAACTAAGAGGGCGTGGAATGATTTTTTCATACTAATTGGGTTTGAGTATCTTCTTCCATGTCCACGGATTCTTCTGATAGTTCCGGTTCGTCTGCGCGTGCTATAAACGACATTGAAGCAACTTTGTCATCGTTCTTTACTCTCATAATATACACTCCTTGTGTGGCACGTCCACGTGATGGAACGCTCTCTATTTGAGTGCGAATCATAACTCCTTTGCGTGAGACTATCATTATATCGCCCTCGGTGCCCGGTTCCACAACTTTTGCGCCAACAAGTTTACCTGTTTTTGTGGTTAGATTTGCTGTTTTTACTCCGCTTCCGCCACGTGTTTGGAACCTGTATTCGGCAACCGGTGTGCGTTTCCCAAGTCCATTTTCCATTACCACAAGCAGGTCTGATTTAGGGTCTACTATAAGGTCCATTTCTACCACGCTGTCTTCTGCGCGGAGTTTTATTCCGCGTACTCCCATTGAGGAGCGACCCATTGGGCGAACATCAGCTTGATCAAATTGAATACATTTCCCCTCGTAAGTTACCATCATAATATGGTTGCCAGCATTAGATTGTTTTACCCAAGAAAGGCAGTCGTCTTCACGCAATTTTATTGCGATTAGGCCTGATTTTCGAACATTTTTAAAGTCTGCAACAGGAGTTTTTTTAACGGTTCCTTTTTGCGTTGCCATAAATAGGAATTCACCTTTAAATTGTTCGTCTGTTACTACAAGCATTGCGGTAACATTTTCCTCTCTGGTTAGTTGGATCAGATTGATTAGAGGCGTTCCTTTTGCTTGGCGAGTTGCTTTAGGCAATTCGTAAACAGGGAGTTGGAATACACGTCCCGTGTTCGTGAAGAAAAGAAGTTTATCGTGATTTTTTGCAAAACGCATAATCTCAATCTCATCTTCTTCCTTTGTGCTCATGGCGAGTTTTCCTTGTCCGCCACGTTCTTGACGGCGGAAAGCGGATGGATGAACACGTTTTACGTAGTTTTCTTTTGTAAGCGTTACAACCATGTCTTCATTTGGAATTGTATCTTTCACGGAGAATTCGCCGAGTGCTTGAGGAATGATTTCTGTTCTACGTGCATCACCATATTGCTCGCTAATCTCTTTAAATTCTTTTTGCATTATTTTTAAGATCTTCTTTGTGTCGGCAAGTATGCCTTCAAGTTCCGTGATTAAGCGCATTTTTTCCGCAAGTTCATCTTCGATTTTTGCGCGTTCTAGACCTGCAAGTGTTTGCAATCTCATTTCCAGGATTGCCGTGGATTGCAAATCAGAAAGATTGAATTTTTGCATCAAAGCCACGTGTGCTTCTTCTTTTGTGTCTGAACCTCTAATTGTGGCGATTACCGCATCAATATTGTCGAGAGCAATCTTTAATCCTTCCAAAATATGTGCGCGTGCTTTTGCCATCTTAAGTTCGTAAATCGTTCGGCGCGTAATTACCTCTTTTCGATGTTCAATAAAATGTTCAAGAACCTGCTTCAAATTAAGTAGGCGAGGTTGCATACCTCTATCCACAAGCGCAATCATATTCATGTTGAAATTGGATTGCAGTGGAGTGAGCTTATAAAGTTGGTTTAAAATCTTATTTGGATAGGAGTCCTTTTTAAGTTCAATTACAATGCGCATTCCTTCGCGATTACTTTCGTCACGCAAGTCTGAAATTCCAACAATTTTCTTTTCCTGCACAAGATCAGCAATCTTTTCTACAAGAGTTGCTTTGTTTATTTGGTAAGGAATTTCGTTGATAATAATCCTAAATCGTCCGTTCTTTTCTTCTTGGATCTCCGCTCTTGCACGCACGGTTACTCCGCCACGGCCTGTTGTGTACATGGTTTTGATTGCTTCCGCTCCATAAATTGTGGCTCCGGTTGGGAAATCCGGACCTTTTATGTATTGCATCAAATCGCTAACTTCCATTTCCGGGTTCTCGGATAGAGCCATAAGGCCTTCCATCACTTCCGTTAAGTTGTGTGGAGGAATGTTTGTGGCCATTCCAACTGCGATTCCCATTGTTCCATTAAGGAGTAATTGCGGGATTCTTGTAGGTAAAACTCTAGGTTCATTGTAACGTCCGTCGTAGTTTGGCAAAAAGTCTACGGTCTCTTTTTCTATATCCGCCATCATCTCATCTGTGATTTTTGATAATTTTGCCTCCGTGTAACGCATGGCAGCTGCGTTGTCTCCATCTACCGATCCAAAGTTTCCCTGGCCTTTTACAAGTGGGTACCTTAGTGAAAAGTCTTGCGCCATACGCACCATTGATTCGTAAACTGCACTGTCTCCATGTGGATGGTATTTTGCCAAAACCTCTCCCACAACGGCGGCTGATTTTCTGTACCCTGCCGTTGAACGAAGCCCAAGTTCTTGCATTGCGTACAAAATACGTCTGTGTACAGGCTTCATACCGTCACGCACATCCGGCAAAGCACGGGCAACAATTACGCTCATGGCGTAATCCAAATATGATTCCTCCATCTCTTCCACAATATGGCGAGCGGTTATTTTGCCCGCAGCAAAAAGTTCGGTTGGGATTTCTTCAACAAGTTCTTTTTTTGGTTCAGTTGCTTCGTTGGTTTCTTCTTCCGGCTCTTTACCATCCTCAGGCTCCTTACCATCTTCCGGATTTTCATCTGGTTGATTTTCTTCCGGGTCTATATTTGTCTTTCTAGGCATGACTTAAAAGATTAAATTTTTACCGGCGGAAGTTTAGCACAATACTTTAAAAGGCGCTAAGGGATTTTAATTGGAGGATTAAAAAAAATACCGGAACCTATTGACACACCCGGGAAGTTTGATAGTATGGAATACTTTTTAACTTTGTCACTATGCCTAAGGATACTGAAACGCCGAATCAACATGTAGTCAATAGTGCCCTTGTAACCAAGTTATTTGGATTAGCTGGTGGTGGGGAATGTGTTTTGCCTAATGGTAAAGAGGTGACTATTTCGTCTCATGGTTGGCAGGAAACGAACGATCCTTATATGAATGAAGTTGGAATACAGAAATTTTCATTTGTTAGCTTCCAGCTTACCGGTTGGGATTCTCGTACTGTTTTTAGTTTTATATTTGATCAAGATGGCCTAATTAGGCTGTGGCGGCAAGATGGAGTTGATGGGAAAGAAGCTTTAGAGAAGCTTGGTTACAGTGGTCTAGATGATTTTTTGGCTGGATTAGAGGGGGTTAAACTCAGTGAGCGAACATTGGCTATACTCCGCCAATCTGCTGGAGTGGATGACGTGGCAGGTGCTATAGGTGATGTGAGGGAAAACCTTGATGTGTAGATTTAAATGCCAATTTGTTTTTCGTCATTAAATATATTCACGTATTCTTTGTAGATATAGGTTTGTCCATATTTAACATTCTTGTTTTTATGTTGCAATATTTTCATTTTAATAAAACGGTCAATGACTGTTTGTGCACCAGCTCGAGTAAAGCCTGTCCATTCTTGGATTGTACTAACGTCAACAATCGGTTGTCCGAAAAGCTTAGGCAAAATTAAACTAGCGCTTTCAGCAGCGCGAGTACCTAACTTATGGATTTTAGCAAAATCTTTTTCACGCAGTGTAGTAATTTTACCTACGATATTAATTGCTTCATTGGCAGTCTCAATTACGCCTTCAAGAAAAAAATCTAACCATTCATAAATTTGACCATTGTGATAACCAAGCAACCTTTCGTAATATAGCTGTTGATGTTTTTTGAAGAATGAGGATAAAAATAAGACTGGCTTTTCAAGATAACCTTGCTCCCATAGATAAAATGTAATTAACATACGACCAGTTCTACCATTTCCGTCAAGAAAAGGATGAATGGTTTCAAATTGAGCATGAATCAAACCAGCTTTTATAATAGTTGGCACTTCATCGTTAGTATGAATAAATTTTTCTAAGTCATTTAATGCTCGTTGCATTTCCGGAACTGGCGGAGGTACAAAGCTGGCAGTGCTCGGTTTAGTACCGCCAATCCAATTTTGGCTTTTGCGAAATTCTCCAGGATCTGGGAAGTGAGTAGCACGAGCCTGGCTCATAAGTTGTTTGTGCAGTTCTCGCACGAAACGAAGTGATATGGGAAAATTATCAATGGCTATTCTCTTTATTCCGTAGTTCAATGCTTTGATATAATGCAGAATATCGTCAACGTCACTAAATTTATTTGACTCGGGTTTAACACCCGCTTCAATCGCATCAATCATGGTGGCGCGCGTACCTTCAATTTGACTTGATGAAGTCGCA
The DNA here is from genome assembly GCA_041658345.1 of Candidatus Altimarinota bacterium. Classification (GTDB taxonomy): domain Bacteria; phylum Patescibacteriota; class Gracilibacteria; order UBA1369; family 2-02-FULL-48-14; genus JBAZYV01. The sequence continues at coordinate 13,019 of JBBAAK010000005.1, read as the reverse complement.
TCCTTACGTAAGTACATCAAAAGGAAGAAATCAGAATCTGGTAATAGTTTTGTAATTCCATCTAATTTGCCGAGTAAGCGAGTGGCTTCGTTGCTGTTCTTTAAGATTTTTGCATCAAAATCAAAACCATCTTTTGGTGGAAAAGGGTTGGGTACAAATGCTTTAAAGCATTCAATTTGTTGAATGTTAGTGCCGATTTTGGTGACTTTCATAGTTTGTTTACATCTTTTTATCAATATATACAAAGTGTATCAGTTTGTATATATTGCGTCAAACATGAAAAATTTTCGCATTTTGCTTGATCACGATATAGTTAGTTAGGCGCCAGCGTAGCGTGTATTATTCAAATTTTATTTCCTCTATAAGTTTGCCTTTGTCTTGGATTTGAAAATTGTAAGTTGTGAGGTCAATATCAACAAAATTAATTTTATGTTTGTATTTGCCCAAAATATCTTCATAAAAGACCCAAAGAGAAAACCCAACTTTACCTTCATACCATTTAGAAATATCAAAAATGTAATCAATTTCTATTGTGTCTTGAACCGATAAAGTTTTTCCGCTCCAGTCATCAAAACCTCTAGGGGTTAGTTTTAACTCTGTTTTTCTTGTTTCACCAACCTTTGATGTATATGTATATCCTGCCGGTTTTATCTCAATTAACTTTAGAGCTCCTTGGCCAATATTCTTAAGAAATAAACGAATATTAATATCTTTATATTCTGAATCAGGTGGAAAAACTTTTAAACCGATAAAGTTGGTGTTTTCTCTGGTTCGATCTGTATCGACACTTAAAAGTCCCCATTTATTTTTAAAGGCATCTTTTTTTAGGTCATAGGTTTCTTTTGTATACCAGAAAACAACTATGGCCGTTAAGAACAATAAAATAAAATTAATTTTGTTGTTAATAGTAATGTTTTCGTATGGTATTTTCAGATAATTTAAAATACTCTCAATGGTTAATATAAAGACAATACCAAGGATTGTTACTACAAGAATACTTGTATAAAATGGTCTTTTTTTAAGATAATTAATCATTGAATGTAACAAAATAAATTTGAATAATATGGCGCCAACGTTCGCCGATGATTCGAAGTTATGACGGTTAGGAGCAATTTTGGATATCCCGTGTTAAGTGATGTTATTTTTTTATCCTACCCAAACTTAATTTTTAAAAACAAAATCGACAAAGCTAATATCAAACCGACGCCATTCATTATGGCAACTGGGTCATTGTGAATAATGATGGCATATGTCACCCAAAGTATCAATCCTAATACATAGATGAGGTATCTCAATAAGGAAATATCTTTAGTTGATTTCGTTTTGAAGCTTTTGATGACTTGCGGAAGGAGTGATATTACTACTAGTGTTCCTGCCACATAACCTAACGTGTCGATATTAAACATATTTTAAAACTGGAGGGGTAAAAAAATTATTTCATATAACGTTCTCGTGTATGCGATGTGGCGCAATGATACAATTTTTCTCATCATTGCGCCATATGGGCGAGGCCTCAGCCGAGCCGCATATACGCTGTTCGTGCGATGTGATGGTGAGTTTGCAGGCTTAGTCTTCTAAAATTGCACTGTTGTGTGGTGTATGACGTGGGCATCAGCTACTAGCCGAATAAATTTCTATCTGAAACTCCATCATATGAGCGCATAATTTTATAAGCTTCATATAGATCTGCATCATATGGTTCGACTAGCTCTCCAGTAAAATACTTTAACGACATAAGCCCCTGTCTCAAACGTTCTTCTAACTCAGGATTTTCCTTTTGGAATCTTTGAAAATGCGCTTGCCTCCTGTGTAAATGCCCACTCCAATTAGTAATGAAATATAACACCAAATTATTATATCTTGGAATGGGATTTCTTACTGTGAATTCTTTAAAAGTTAAAATATTGTTTGGTACTTCCGTTTCGCTTCCTGTGGTTTCAGACATATTTTATGGAATTAGAGTTATTAAGTGTGAATCATTTCGCCCAACGTTCGCGTGTATGCGAACGCGAACCTGTTGTTTCCCATCAAGATGGCATAAGAACTAGTCCGAGTATAATGTCCGGGAATGGAAATCACAAATTTGTGACAGTCTAGCTTTAAAAACTGGCGTTTTTGTGATACAATGATAAGATTGAAATTAGTAAAAATACATGGGAGATACCACGCCAACAACTCAGGTAGCGCAAATACCCGCAACGGGACAAGCGCAAAATACGGCTACTGCAAGCCAGAATTTGGTTGCGGATGCGGAGGCGAAAGCGGACTTTAAAGTCTCAGATGAGGCGAAGCAAAAGGCCGTTAGCGCGGCTTCCAAAGTTAATACAAGCGCAACTCAAGTTGAACGTAAAAAGATTTTGGAGGCGGAAAAGCTATTCCAAGAGGGGATTGCTTCAATTCGAGATTTGATTGCACCGTCTTCTTTTGAGGCGGGCTATGATCATCTCAAAATAGATGGATTTTTTACTCAAACATTTTTTGTTTACACTTATCCGCGTTACATAGATGCAAACTGGCTTTCTCCGGTTGTAAATTATGATGTGACCATGGATGTTACTCAATTTATTTATCCGATTTCTTCCGAGGATATAATGAAGGTTTTACGTACAAAAGTTGCGCAACTTCAGTCTTCAATACGCATGGCCACAGAGAAGGGAAATGTGCGCGACCCTGCGCTGGAAACCGCTCTTGAAGATGCCGAGCAACTTCGTACCGAGCTCCAACGTGGGCAGGAAAAATTCTTCCAATTTGGGCTTTATTTTACGCTTTATGCCGTAAATGAGGAGGAGCTTCGCAAGGCTTCAAAAGAACTTCAAAGCTTGCTTGCTGGTAAAATGGTACTTTCCAAGCGTGCGGATTTACAGATGGAGCGTGGGTTTAATTCCACAATCCCAATTTGTCTTGATGAGCTTGCGGTTCAACGCAATATGAACACATCTCCACTTTCTACAACTTTTCCATTTATTTCCGCAGAACTTACGTCCAATGACGGGATTTTATATGGTTTAAATCGCCATAATGAATCCTTGATTATTTTTGATAGATTCTCGCTCGAGAATGCGAATGCTACCGTTTTTGCAAAATCCGGAGCCGGTAAATCTTATGCTGTAAAACTTGAAATTTTAAGATCACTGATGTTTGGAACGGATGTGATTGTAATCGATCCGGAAAATGAATATAGAGGCCTTTGCGACACAGTTGGCGGAACTTATCTTAACGTATCTTTGAACTCAGATAGGCGTATTAATCCTTTTGATTTGCCAACTCCGTTACAAGGCGAAGATTTAAAACCCGGCGATTTGCTCCGCAGTTCAATCATAAATTTGACCGGACTTATGCGCCTTATGCTTGGCAAAATCAGTCCGCAAGAGGAAGGGATTTTGGACAAAGCTTTGATTGATACATATTCCACTAAAGGAATAACAATGGAGCTTGCCGATCCATCTAAATATTCCGTGCCAACGATGGTTGACTTTTTTAGCATTCTTTCTTCTATGGATGGCGCAACGGATATGGCCCAGAGAATTTCCAAGTTTGTGACAGGAACTTATTCCGGTGTATTTAATAAAGAAACAAACGTTACTCTGGATTCCGGGCTGGTGGTATTTTCGGTTCGCGATCTTGAAGATGAACTTAGACCAATCGCAATGTATATTATTTTGAATTATATCTGGAATCGCGTTAGATCCAGCCTTAAAAAACGTATCCTTGTGATTGATGAGGCCTGGACGCTTATGCAACATGAAGATAGTGCCAAATTCTTATTTGGACTTGTGAAACGCGCTCGTAAATATTATTTGGGAGTAACTACAATTACCCAAGACGTGGAGGACTTTGTGAGCAGTCCTTATGGTAAGCCGATTATTACGAACTCATCCATGCAACTTTTGCTTAAACAGTCGCCGTCTGCGATTGAGCCTCTTTCCAAGGTGTTTAATCTTACGGAAGGAGAAAAATACATGCTACTTAATTCCGGAGTTGGGCAAGGGCTATTCTTTGCCGGGCTTAAGCATGTGGCTATACAGATTATTGCTTCATTTAGTGAGGATAAACTTGTTACCACGAATCCGGAGGAAATGTTGGCAAAAAATACCGCACAAGTTGAATTTGAAGAAAGCGAGAAGGCGGAGGAGGTGGCTAGTGAGGAAGTGGCTGGTGATGTGGTGGCTACTGAAGTGGCCACGCCTGCGCCTGTGGCTGGGCCTGAACCTGCTGTGGTTGACGAGGTGCTTGCTAACGAGGCTACTAAACCAGCTTCGGTGGAATCTGAACCTGTTGCGGTTGAATCTGAATCTGTTGTGGCTGAACCTGCGCCAGTGGAAGTTTCCGATGAGGAGGCTAATTTTACGGAAAATGTGGCCAGCGTCTTAGATCAGCCAATTGAGGCGCCTGTATCTGTTGCCGAGGGCGCTCCAAATTTTGTACTTGCAGATGAGGTTATAAAAGAACCGGAAGCTATTGTTGCGCCTGTTGCTACCGAACAAGCGAAAGTTCAGGAAATCCCAATTACGTTTGAAGATAAAAAATCAGAGTAGGTGAGCGTGTGTGCACCTATAAAACATTTGGGATTTTGCGCTACGGAAAGTGCGGTTTTTTGGCGTTTTTATGATGATTTTTTGTTGCGATTTTTGGTATAATTTTAGCGTCATTTTAACCTTATAATTTATGAGAAGTATGGATGGGAAAATAGTTGGGAATATGAGCGACTTGGAATTGCTCAAAATGTGCGAGGAATTTGGCTCGCTTGCAATAAAATGGAGGCAAAAATTCATTGGACTTTTGCCGGAAGTGAATCGTAGAAAGTTGTATGAGAAAAAAGGTTGCCAAAGCATTTATGAATTTGCGGCAAAATTGGCAGGAGTTTCTGTAGAACAGGTTAACCAAGTTATAAGGTTGGAAAGAAAGTTTGAAGACAAACCGGCACTGCATACTGCGTTAACAGATGGTGAGGTAAGCGTTAGTAAGCTTGAGAGGGTTTCTTCATTGGCAACTCCGGAAAACGACGCTGATTTGTTGGAAATGGCAAAGAATTTCCCAAGAAAAGCACTTGAAGTTTCTGTGCGTGATATCAAGAATTTTCAAAATAAGAATGGCTTGCCTCAGCCATTGTTTGACCCAAAAGTTTTGCCCGGGCAAAACTTTTCAACATTGAAACATGCATTGTCAAATGAGGTCATTGAAGAATTAAATCGCCTGGATGAACAAGGGCAGGATATAAATGAAATCCTCATGGAGCTTTTGGAATACAGGAAACAAAAAATCGAACAAGAAAAACAGAAAATTTCTGCGGAAGTGAAACAAACGGATTCAAGGTACGTGAATGTAAAAACAAAGCACGTTCTTGAGGAAGAATACGGCAAAAAGTGTTCGGCGCCGGGTTGTAACAAACTTGCTATGGCGATTCACCACACTTTGCCGTTTGCGCTTGCGCACAGGCATGATCCAGCCTTTATGGCGCCACTTTGTCACGAACATCACCAAATCGCGCATCTAAAAGACTTGAGCTACCAAAAACATCTGTGGCACAAATAAATTTGCGAAGGTGAAATTATAAAAACACAGGTACAGGTGGTGTTCAGGCTTGCCTGAGAACTTACAGGGATTTATTTGCGGACGCGTGTTTTTGCAAGGCCTTTATAAACGTAATAGGCTGAGAAAATCGCAAAAAAGGCGTTGAGCCAGAAAAAGATCCAGCTTGCTTCCAGATAGCTGAAAAGTGCAATAAGAATGCTCCCGGCGGTTAAGGCCAAGCTTCGGTTGAGAGAACCCATTTGCAGAGTGTAGCCGAGGCCGACTCCGTAAAGTCCCAAAATAAATAAAATTGTGGTGTAGCCGTCGAACAAAAATAACGACCAAATAATTAGGGCAAGTGTGCTTATGGTGATGACTCCGATATCGATTTTGTCCGGAACGTTTAGCATCATGAGTATGCTGGCGATTACCATCAGAATTTCCAAAATCACGAAAAAGACTGGGGCGCCCACTATATAGCCCAAAAATGAATAAATTAGCATTATGAGTGCACCAAAAGCAAAGAGCCAATTTTTGATTGATTTTATTGGACTTTTTGTGTTTTTTCCTTCCGACCAGGCTGCGCCAGTTACAAGTATTAGAGATCCGATAACTCCGCATAAGTTATAAATGAACCCAATAGAGATCATGGTTGTCATAGCTGTCATTGTTATAAATTGGGTATTTCATGGTTTGCATTCTACTATTTAGTGACTTTTTCACAATGTAATGTATCTTTTTGCCATGCGTGATGACGTGTGGTTAAAACTTAAGTTCGAAGAGCTCTATGAGAGCCATTTTTGTGATGTACCAAGGCTCAATAGCATTGAGATTGGATTTGGAAGGAAGGCAAAGAGAAGATTTGGGTCCATAAGCTTGGGTCGTGATAAAAAAACCAGCGTTATAACCATCAACGGTGTTTTCCGTGACGAGCGTGTGCCTGAACAAATAATTTGTTCAGTAATGGCACATGAGCTCTGCCATTATGTGCATGGATTCAATTCGCCTTTACCTAAAAAATATGATTCCCCACATGCCGGTGGGGTAATAAAAAGAGAGCTTAAAAAACGCGGGCTTTCTTTGCTCGAGGAGTATGAAAAAATGTGGACGCGGGCTAATTGGCCAAAATTTAGTCGAGAAGTTTTTGGAGTGCCTTTGTATAGAGCGCATCGATTTCTTCGTCTGCCAAAGTTTCGTCTTTGGTAATTAAAACGTCCGGAGTTATTCCTATACTATTAATTGAGGTGTAATCCGCGCTTAGCCAGTGAGCAATTGTAAGTTTGAGTGCCGAGCCATCCCAATATTGAGTAAGGCTTTGTGCTGTTCCTTTGCCAAAGGTTTGGGTGCCTATAATAATCGCTTCGTCTTCTTCTTTTAAGGTTTGGGCTAGGATTTCTGATGCTGAAGCCGTGTACTCATCCACAAAAATATAAAGTGGAATGCCTGCAAAGGTTCCAAAGTCTCCATTATAGATTGTTTCCACGTATCCTCCGCCGTAATCCAAGTGCACAAGAGGAGTTAATTGTGGCACGAAAACTCCCGCAACCGCATTGCTTGCCATTATGTATCCGCCACCGTTACCACGCACATCAATCACTATTGCGCTTGGTTCTTTAACTTGTCCTTGAAGCTCGGTTATTTCTTGCACAAGAGTGGCCCCTGTGTTGCTCGCAAATACGTCTATATCTATAAGCCAAACGTCATCCTCTATTATTTGACCTGTTAAAAGTTCGATTCCTATTACTGCGCGAGTGATTTTAAAGGTTAAGCTTTCACCATTTCGCGCGATTGTTAGGTGAACAACTGTGTCTTTTGGGCCCTTTATTCGGCTGATTACTTGGTCTATTGGCATGCCTGCGATAGTAACGTCATCAACGGCTGTTATTTCGTCTCCTATTTTTAGGCCTGATTTTTCCGCAGGGGAGTCATTTATAAATTCCGTGATAAAAATTTGGCCTGTGATTTCATCTTGAGCCAAAACCGCTCCTATCCCCTCAAATTGTCCACTTAATGAATCTGTAAATTCAGTTGCTTGGCTTGCTACAAAATAGCTGGTGTAGGGGTCGTTTAGGCTTTCTAACATTCCTTTTACTGCGGATTCAAATAAGGCATCTGGATCAATTTGGCTACCTTCCGGAATGTAAAAATCATTTGTTATTTTGGCCCAAATACTTGCGAATATATCTGATTTATAAAAGGTGCTGTTCGCAATGGCTTGTTCTTCAATGAGGCGGTTTGTGTTCCAAGTGTCAAAATCAAAGACAAGTCCCGCGAGTTCTGCGCGGGTTATTTCTGCAAATGGACGCCATTTTTGTTCCGGGTCGCTGGTTAAAATCCCATTGGAAATTGCGCGTGCGATTGTTGAATAGTAGGGGTGGATTTTTGGCACGTCTTTAAATAAATCCATTCGTTCACTCCAGGTTACAATTCCGCCTGTTTGACCATAGCTTTCCAGCAAAAATTTGAGCGAATCTATGCGTTTTAAAGTTTTATTTGGTTCGAAAAGATCACCTTCTATAAGATTATTTTGTCCTGCAAGTTCGGCAAATGGGGCAAACCAGGCATCTGTTGGTACGTCTGTAAAATAGTTTTTTGTGGTGGTGAGAGTTTCTTCTTTAAAAACCTTAAAAAGTATCTTGAAGAATTCTGCGCGAGTTATTGGGTCTTCCGGTCTAAAATAATCGCTATTATCTACTGCGCCAATCAATTCCAAAAAAGTTATGCCTTGTATGTATTGGCTGTCATCCGGGACGTCTTTGTAAGAGGCAAAGCTCGATTTTGCACCTGTAAATAGCGCAAATAAGCAAGTTAGAGAACAGATTAAAACTTTTATAAATGTGTGTGGATTTTTCATGGCGCGATGCTAGCACGCTTCCGCCTTTAAAAAAAGTTGAAAATCTGCTATAATTAACGGATTTAAATAAGGTTTGGATGAATAAAGCTCATTTTATCAATACTGTGTCGGTGGCTTTGCTCGCTATGCTTGTGGCAACTTGGTCGTTTTTTGGAGTGCAAGGCAGTGGATTTACAGAAGGCTCCGGTTGGGAAATGCCGGACGCTGTAAATTTTGGGAACGAAATTGCCACGGATCAGCTTGCAACTGTAAGATTAAATGGTAGAGATAGCGTTTCTTTGCTTCCCGGTTCAAAAGCTGTTTTAAATTGGGACGAGGCTACAAAAAACCTCACAGTTGATCTTAAAGAAGGCTCTGTGCTTTTTGCCACACTTGCGGATGATTTTTCCGTAAGCGTTGTTACAAATTTTTTCCGAGTCGATTCACAAAATAGTGTTGCATATGTGGGTATTGATTCGCTTGCCACGGAAGCGTCTATTATTGCACTTAATCATTCCAGTTTGCTTACTTTTACTTTGAATGGAATTGATTTAAACAGTCTTAATGTGCCCAATGGCGATAAGCTAACGGTTCCTTTCTCAAAAGTGAGCACTTTGCTTTCTAAATTGAGGTTGGCAAAACTTTCAAAAGAATTTCCGGTTTTTCCAATTAAAGATACTGATTTGAGTGAGGAGCTTGTGGCTTTGTATGATTCCGTTCAACAATCATATGCCAATAATTCCAGTGTCTTTTTGGATGAGCTTGCCGGGAACAGCGATTTTGGACCTTCACTCGATGGGATTGGCTCCGCTTTAAATGGCTTAGCTAAGTTTTTTAGAAATGCTTTAACATTTTCACAAAGCGCAACTGATCGTTTCAATGATTCACAAAGTGCAGACGCTTTGGTTTTTGCTATGAGCAATCTTTTATATGGTGACAGCGCTGTTGGAGAAACATGGCTTGCCACTTGGACTTCCGGTGAGCATTCAAAAGACGATCTTTCACGGTTTTATTCCGAATTGTTTTTTGTGCTCCCCGGTGAAAAACTTTATCCAGTTAAGGAGGCTGTTTGGGCTTTGCTTTATAAAAGTGATTCCGGTGCGGATCCGATGCAATCTTTTAGATATAAATTTTCTGAGATAGAAAGTTTGCTCTTAAAGGCAAATTCTGTGGATGCCCTGCAGGCCTATCTAAAATACCAAACTGAATTTAGAGGTGCGCTTACAAGTGGGGTTTTTGATGACTCTTCTTGGTTGGCCCCTATAAGCCGTGAGTATATTTTGCTGGAACTAATGCTTAGAGGGAATGCCGTGTTTTATAGCACAGATAGTGTAAAACTTTTAAGTGATTTGGAGGACAAGATTTTTGTTTTGGCCGGTTCGAATGTGGATTTAAATGAAGAAAAACAGGCTTTTGTACAAAGTAAACTTCGTTTTTTGGAGAATCTTTTCACTTTTGTGATGGATAAAAAGGTGTCGATTGAGGATGCCACGAGCCTTTCCAAAGAACTCCTTTTTGAGGCTGAATCTTATATGGCCACAATCCCTTCTAATGTTGCGGTTAAGGAATATTTTGAATCAAAATTGAACGACTACACGCTTTCTGTTGAATTCATGAATGCGCCTGAATTTTATTCTTATGATTCCTTTGCGGATGGCCTTACGGATTATCGTGCAAAAAAGGCGGATATTGACGAGCTGAATGAATATTTGCAAAGCATTCGTTCCGGTGCATCTGAAGAAGACGCAACTCTTTCCTTAGAGGAAGCAATTGTGCAGGTTAAAAGCGATCTTTATTCAAATGGTATTCAATATAGTGATGTTGTTTCGCTCGGAGACACGGCTTACCGATTGTTTACAATAGAAGATGCGCGTAGCGCCGGGTATTCGTTTACTGCAAAATATGATAGAGAAACGCAAATCCTTTACGACACCGTTGTTGGCGAGCTTCGTTTTTCTTCGGGACTTAGCCTTGAGAACGCAAAAACTGTGATAGAGCAAAGCATGGGTTTGTCGTCGGACTTAACGGATGATGCGGGTGAGGCTGGGGCTACCGGTGATCCCGGTGATACTGGTTTGGAGCCCGGGCCTTCTTCAGCAGAGAAAGTTGCTTTGGAGCTTGTTAAAGATCAGTTTGAGGCGATTGGCCTGGACGTCAATCAATTTACTTTTGCTGTTGTGGATTTAGATGCCGGCACTTTTACTTTTGATGGCAATTTATTGGAAGCCGAGGTACAGGTTTCCGGCACTTATAATTCCGGTAGCGGTCTTGCAACGGAAATTATTTGGGAACTTTCCGGGGTGCCAAACAATTTAGAAGACACGGATCTTGCGACTTTGGAGGCTAATCTTGATTCGGCTTACAAAAACGCGACAGTAAAATAAAAAATCGTCATGACAGACGCGCCAGGCTCTGCTAGAATTCCGCCGGCTTTTTAACGGCTTTCAAAAATTATGGCTGATCAACAATATTCTGCGGAGCAGATTCAGGTTTTAGAAGGACTTGCGGCTGTTAGGCGCCGTCCCGGTATGTACATAGGAACAACGGATGTTTCAGGGTTACATCATTTGGTGTGGGAAATTTTGGATAATGCAATCGATGAGTCAATGGCTGGTTTTTGTAAGCACATAGATCTTGAGATTCATGCGGATGGTTCCGTTTCTGTTGCGGATGATGGGCGTGGTATTCCGGTTGATAAACATAAAACTACAGGTAAATCCGCATTGGAAACCGTTCTAACAGTTCTACATGCGGGAGGAAAATTTGGTGGTGGCGGATATAAAGTTTCCGGAGGTTTGCATGGGGTTGGAGTTTCTGTTGTGAACGCACTCTCCTCACAGCTTGTTGCAGAAGTTGGGCGTGATGGAAAGCTGTATCGTCAAGAATATTCACGCGGGGATGCTATTGAAGAAGTTAAAGTTGTTGGTACTTCCACACATAATGGAACAACTATCACTTTTGTTCCGGATCCAGAAATCTTCCCGGATAGAACTTTTGATTTTGAGTTGATAGTCAATCGTGCGCGCCAACAGGCTTATCTTACAAAAGGAGTAACTATTCGTGTACACGACAGTAGGAGTGGGCAAAGAGTTATGTTTTATTTTGAGGGTGGAATCAAATCTTATGTACAACATTTAAATCGCGATCGTGAGAAAATTGGAGATGTGGTCTATATAGAAAAGGCCGTGCCGGAAGGATTGATTGAAGTTTCCATGCAATACACACAATCTTTTCAAGAGACTGTATTTAGTTTTGCCAATAATATTCATACGCCGGAGGGAGGAATGCATTTAACCGGTTTTAGAGGCGCCCTTACTCGTGTTCTCAACAACTATGCTCGCAAAAATGGTCTTTTAAAGGAGAAAGATCAGAACTTTTCTTCTGATGATGTTAGGGAAGGGCTAACGGCTGTTATATCTGTTAAATTGCCGGATCCTCAGTTTGAAGGTCAAACAAAGAGCAAACTTGGAAATGCGGAAATGAGGACTGCCGTTGAAAGTGTATTTGGAGAGATGTTTGAACAATATTTGGATGAAACTCCAACTGATGCAAGAGGTATGATTGCAAAATGTTCCTTGGCTCAGCGCGCTCGCATGGCTGCTCGCGCAGCACGTGATACTGTGATTCGCAAAGGTGCGCTTGAGGGGCTTACTCTACCGGGTAAGCTTGCGGATTGTTCCAGCAAAGATCCAAAATCTTCCGAACTCTACATTGTGGAGGGAGATTCCGCTGGTGGATCTGCAAAACAAGGGCGTAACCGTGAATTCCAGGCAATACTTCCACTTAGAGGTAAGATTTTGAATGTGGAGCAGGCCAGGCTTGATAAAATGATTGCTAACAATGAAATCAAAAATCTTGTTATTGCACTTGGTGCGGGTATCGGAGAAACTTTTGATGTTTCTAAATTGCGTTATCATCGCGTTGTAATCATGACTGATGCCGACGTGGATGGAGCTCATATCAGGACTCTACTTTTGACTTTGTTCTACAGGTATTTAAAGCCTGTTATGGAGCAAGGATATTTGTACATTGCGCAACCGCCTTTGTTCAAATTGCAACATGGTAAGACTGTAAAATATGCGTTCACAGATGAAGAACGCGATAGATACATTACGGAATTTGGAGATAAAAAGCCTTCGATACAACGTTATAAGGGTCTTGGAGAAATGAATGCGGAGCAACTTTGGGAAACAACCATGGATCCGGAAACTCGCACTATGTTACGGGTTGCGGTTGATGATGCTGAGCGCGCAGATCGCGTTTTTGAAACCCTGATGGGTTCCGAAGTTTCTGCCCGCAAAAAGTTCATACAAACTCATGCCAAGAAAGTTAAGAATTTAGATATTTAAGGCCGTTTTGCAGTTTTTGTTTTTGGTGTGGCCTTTACGAAAAATGAAAATATTGACGGATTCACTCTCGAGAGTGAATCCTAGAATATATATCAAGGTGTCAAGTCTTTACAGAAGCTCGATTTGTTGACGCGCAAACCGCGCGCGGTGAACTACGCAACATCTCTCGAACGGTGCAAGGCCTACCAGCTTTAAATGGCTAAAAAGGCACCAGTTTTTTGTTAAAGGAATTGGAGATTTTGTTTTAGGGTAAGGCTAAAAGAGGTGTTAAATTTTGAAGAACCAACTTTAAAACCAACACATTTTAGCCATGTATAAATATATCC
>JBBAAK010000004.1:0-118898 GCA_041658345.1 Candidatus Altimarinota bacterium | reverse complement strand
TTTAATCTGGAATCCTTCATCACTTTCTTGCAAAACTCACTTGAGCCAATCCAGTTTCATGCACCTCCACAAAAACAGCCTTCGCTCTTCTCATTCAGACAACTGAAAAAACTGGTGCCTTTTTAGGTGGATTTACAGGTTAGTTCGAATCCATTTGGGCAAAGCTTGGGCTAGAGTTTTGGCCTCACAAGTGTGCCGGTTTTGCCGTCTTCCATGTCTATTCCTTGAGAGTTTAAGGTTAAGCGGAGCTCATCCGAAAGGGGCCAGTTTTTTTGGAGGCGGGCTTCTTCGCGCTGTTTTACAAGTTCTTCTTGCTCAGCTGTGAGTTTAAAATCAACTGGGAAAATTTGGAGAACCTCGTTTAGGCGATTTAGGGTAGTTTCAACAGAAAAAGTGTGCCCGGGCAGACTTTGTTTTTGCACAGATGCGATCCATTCAAAAATTAGAGCCAAAGCCCCGCCAATATCAATATCGTTGCTGAGTTTTTCCGTAAAGGCCAAAATTAGTGCCGGGTCCGGTTCGGTGGAACTGGTGCTTGTGTCTTTGTGAGTTAGATAAAATTCATCCAATCCCTTTAGTGTGTTTTTGGCTTGTTCAAGCGCTTCCATGCTGTATTCAATTGGGGAGCGGTAGTGAGTGCTAAGTAAAAAAAATCGAACTACGCGCGGACTGAATTTTGCAAAAATATCTTTGAGCGTAAAAAAGTTGCCAAGCGATTTGCTCATTTTTTCCTGGTTTATCGTGATGTAGCCGTTGTGCATCCAAATGTTTGCGAGCGGTTTACCACTTGCTCCTTCACTTTGAGCTATTTCACACTCGTGGTGCGGAAATTTAAGATCGAGGCCGCCCCCGTGGATGTCAAAAGTTTCCCCAAGCAAGGCTTTGCTCATGGCGCTACACTCAATATGCCAACCGGGGCGGCCATCACCCCAGGGGCTTTGCCAGAAAGGTTCACCCTCTTTTTTAAATTTCCAAAGTACAAAATCTTGGTGGTTCCGCTTGTCTTTGCGCTCCTCTATGCGAGCTCCGGCTTCAAGCTCATCTAATTTTTGGTGAGAAAGTTTTCCGTATTCCGGGAAGGTTTTTATATCAAAATAAACGCCATCTTCCAAAATGTATGTGTGGCCTTTTGACTCAAGAGTTTGAATCAAGTCAATCATCTCCTTAATAAATTCCGTTGCGTATGGATTGTATGTTGGTGGTTTTATGCTTAGAGCACCGTAATCCCTCTTGTATTCCGGAATGATTTTTTTAGCCAACTCAGGCACTGTAATACCTTCTTTTTCTGCACGGGCAATCATTTTGTCCTCAATGTCTGTGATGTTAAAAGCAAATTCAACCGTGTAGCCTGCGAATTCCAAAAATCTGCGTGCAATATCAAAGGCTACTGCGCTTCTGCCGTGTCCCAAATGAGCCGAATCGTAAACCGTTGGCCCGCAAACATACATTTTTATTGTGTCGCCGGGCTCTTTGCCAAGTGGCACTTTTGTTCCACGCAAACTATCGTAAAATTGAATCATAAATATACGTTTATAAGATTGCGAATTGCTTCAAGTAGAAATATTGCGATTAATGGCGATAAATCCAAATAGCCCAGTCTTGGAAGCAGTCTTCTTATTGGTTTTAAAATTGGGTCTGTGCTTTGTACTAAAAATCGCATAAGAGCACTTGATTCTTCTTGCATAAACCAGCTTAAAATCACACGCAAAAATATGAGTGTTAGTACCAGGTCAAATAAAATGTTTAGCGTTTGTTTCAAAAAATCCATATGGCGGTTTAAATCGCATGGATTCTAACAGAAGTTTTTTCCTTATGCACGCTTTCTTACGGCCATATAAGCTAGCGTTGCAAGACCGCTCAAAATAAGCAGTGCTGTGTTAGCAGGGCCGGTTTCCGGAGTGCGGTTTACATGACCTGTGATATTTGCCGTGGGTTTTGTGGAATTGTAGATTGGGGGAGTGTTTGTGCCTGTGTTTTGTGAAGGTGCTTTTGCGAGTGCAATCCCGGAAATTACATCGCTTTGTGCACTTTCCAGCCCTTCAACGTCAACTGCCGTTACGGAGAAATAGTAGGATTCTCCAGGTGTAAGCTCTGTAATCATCCAAGTTGTGGAGGAATCAAAAGTTTCGGATACTGCAAAGAGTGCATCTTTTGAAGGTCCATAATAAACGCGGTAGAAGGCGATTGCATTTGTGCTTCCCGGTGCCTCCCAACTTAAAATTACTTTTTCTGCATCACCGGTTGAGGTGAGCCCTGTAACTTTGTTTGTAGTTGGATTTACGTTTTCTATTGGCATTACGACTGTGTCCGGGGCTACTATTTCTGCGCCCACGGTAAGGGTTAATTCTTTTCTGTATTCGGCTTCATTTCCAAGAGTGTCTGCCATAAGAACGTCCAAAACATAATCACCTTCGGCTGTTGGCATTAAAAGTTTTGCTTGGTATTTGCCGGAAGTTTTAGTTTCTTCCATTTGGTAGGATTCTCCTTCAAAAATTATAGATATGTCCTCTAGTGCCTTTTCACTTAGCACTGTGATTGTTACTTCTTTGCCGACTGTAAGAGCTGTTTTTGGATCGCTTTCTATGGAAACAATTTCCGGTGCAGATGTATCTACTGTTATAGTCTCCACCGATGAAGTTTCTTTTACACTTGTGATTTCTTCTGTTGCGTCTAACTCTGCGATTTCTACGTAAAGTTTATATGTTCCGTCTGCTAAATCTTGCAATGTGTAAGAAAAACTGTTGTCAAAAGCAATTTCCGTGCGACCCGTTTCTTCTTCATTTAAATATATAATTGCCGTGTATCCATATTCAGCTTCTCCTTGGATTTCTATTGAGTTTGTTGAGTAGCTTCCGGATGCAGGGCTTACCAAATCAAAATCCCCTGTACGGTCAAAATCTACGGTTTCAAAATCCGAATTAAATTCGTCCGTGGAATCTTTGCTTTGCACAACTCTTGTGTTTGCTTCTCCTGTTATGCTTGTGTCGTCTAAGTCAGTTATAGTTAAAGTTTGCATCTTGGGCGTTACGAACTTAACGGACAAACTAAAGCTGTGTTCGCCCTGGTCTTCCGCCAAAAAAGTGTAATCGTTTGGTAGCATGGCTTCGCTGTCTGTGGATGAAAATCTAACTGTGCCCGTGTAATTTGTGACTGTGAATCCGTCTGAATCAA
Organism: Candidatus Altimarinota bacterium; assembly: GCA_041658345.1. Lineage (GTDB taxonomy): Bacteria > Patescibacteriota > Gracilibacteria > UBA1369 > 2-02-FULL-48-14 > JBAZYV01. The sequence continues at coordinate 115,727 of JBBAAK010000004.1, read as the reverse complement.
CTGCTTTAACAGTTAATGTCTGTGTGTCTCCTATAAGAGTTTCTGTTTCAAGTCCGCTTGCCACAAAACTTGCAACAGCGCCACTTGAGGCTAAAACTACATCTTGTTCGTTTGAGTATGGTTCTGTTCCGGTTCCATTTAATGCAAGCGCTGGATTTCCTAAAATGCTTTGCCCTTCCGTTGAATCAAAAATATTAAAACTAACAATTCCATTTCCGTTTCCCGTAACTGAGAAATTCATTTGCCCTTTATTGTTTGTTACAAATTCCGAGGTGTAAACGTTAACCGAATTTTTATTTGGAGTTACAACAAGTGAATGTCCTTTTACAGGATTTGCGAATTCATCTGCTAAAATTACGCTCATTAGCGCCGTTTGATTCTCCTCCAGGCTATTTTGGCTAAATGTAACGCGTGAATTTAAAGCTGATGGGGTTCCGGATACCACTTCAAATTTATTTTCTATAGCTTCATCTTTTTTATCTTTGTATGAGATTTGTACGGTGTAGGTTCCGGCTTTTTGTAATGATTCTTTTGCTAGGTCTATGCGAGCCACTCCGTCTTCATCTGTTTTTGCGGTTGAGGTGGTTTTGATTTGATCAATATCTATTAAAACTACATTCAGATCTTCATTTGCTTCTCCTTGTAGATTGACTACGCCGGAGGCTCCAGCTGTAAGCTGTGAAAGTGTTCCGGTAAATTCAAGCTCCGTAGTTGCCGGAATTAATGATTTTGCTCCCAAAATACCTGCAACAAGTAGTGCCACCGCAAGAAATCTATACTTTTGAATTGTGTCTAAAACTGGTGCCATACGTTTAAAGTTGATTTTAAATCTTCTTATTATATCAGATTTTAACTTAAATTAAAAGCTTCGAGCCTAAGCTTTCCATTCTGTGGTTTGGTCTAATTGGGCGGACTTTTTTTCCGTGTGTTTCATAACTATTAAAGTCATGTCGTCCAATTGAGATTTGCCTTCCATAAATCGGCTTACATCAATAGCAATTTTTTTGAATAAATCCTCTGAACTTAGCTCCACTCGGCATTGGTTTTCTACGAAGGTTTTTAGTCTTTCCAGCCCATATATTTCTCCAAGCATATTTTGTGCTTCTGTTATCCCATCCGAATATAAAATTATAAAATCATTTTCTTCCATGGTGAGTTCTTGCTCTTTAACAAATTGTGAATTGTCTGCAACCATTCCAATTGCAAGTCCGCCGGCACGTATAACGTCGATTTTTCCTTGTTTTGTTCTTGCGTGTATCAAGTGCTCATGTCCGGCGCCAACCCATTTGATTTTGCTTTCGGCAGGTAGCCATTCAACTAGCATCATGGTCATGAACATGCTTGGCTTTAAGTGCGGTTTTAGATATTTGTTGAGTGTTATCACCACGTCCACAAGCGAGTCTTTTAAATCTATAAAAGTTTCAAGGAGCGCATCCACCATTACCATTACTATTCCAGCCGGTATACCGTGGCCAGTGGAATCGCCGATGTATAGCAAATTCCGATTTTTTTGCGTGTAAAAATCAAAAGTATCCCCACCAATTTCCGATGCAGGGCGGGTTTTTGCGGTAATCTCCATGTCTTGCATTTTGGGTGCACTTTTTGGGATTAGCATGCGTTGAATATCTTGAGCGGAAGAGAGCTCTTTTTGGACGCGTTTGTGTACTTTTATATCGCCATAAATCTCTTCCAAGTTGCGTGTTACTTCATTAAAAAAATGTGCCAGAATTCCGATTTCGTTTTGTTTCTCCGTGATTATGCGGTGGTATGGTTTCCCGGTTAATAATGCCTTCATCTCTCTAATCACTTTGTTTAGCGGGATTTGTATGCGCGTTATTAAAAGAAAGATTACTGCCAGTAGAAATATAATAAATCCAAGTAGAAAAGATTGCCGTGTATCGAGTATTTGATATTTTGCCAGCCCAAATGAAGCCACTCCCAAGAATATGCAAATCAGTGTGATTTCCATTGTTATTTGAGCAATGATTTTTTGGCGTAAAAATGACATGGCTAGTTTTATTATAACTCTTCTTTAGTGGAATTTAATAGCTTTTCAATCTTATTGGCTTCGCTCCATGCACTTAGTTTTTGGTAAAGTGATTTTAGATATCCCAGAGTTTCCTTCCCGAGGCTCAAAATACTGCCGTTTTTCTTTTTGGAAAGTAAAATGTTTATGGTGTCTATTGTGTGTAAATACAGCGTGTTTTCCAGCGTTTCTTTAAATCTTTTTGGCAGATTATTCATGATTGCATAACTCTTATTAAACCATTGATGTTTTGGATCCAAAAATGCACGCACGAGATCTGAAATTACAAGCTCGTCTTCCATTTGTGCAAGTGCAAGTAGACTTTTTTCTCGTATTTTTTGTGATTCATGTCGGAGACAATCTCGCAAGAAAAGTTTGGCTTCTTTAAATTGGACTTTGCCCGCCGTCTCAATCGCAGATTCAAGTGTGGCTAGATTTTTACTGCCAAGCATTTGATTCAGGTGATGTTCAAGCTCTCGTCTTAAATCCGTAAATTGCCAAAGTGCGACTATGCTGGCACCTCTTGTTTGTGGATTTTTTTCGTCCAAATATGGCTCAAGATAGTAGGGAAGGTTTGGGTCGTTAAACAGCCTTAATGCACGTATAAGACCTGCTTTTTCACCCTCATTTTTTTCTATTGATTCGAGCGTAAATACAGTCAACTCTTCCGGTGCTATGTCAAAAAGACGTTTGATTAATTCTTCACGAATCAGATCTTCATCTTCCGTTTTTAGCATTTGTTTAAGCGTTTGAATCACTCTGTATTTTGTGAAGGATTGATTTAGAAGATGCTCTTTTAAATCTTTAAATCCGGATAGTGTATGTAGGGCGCAGAGGCGCAGTGCCGGGTTTTCATCTTTTAAAATCTCCAAGATGCTACTTAAAGAATTTGTTTCCTCACGCATTGCCATGGTCTTTAAAATTGTTTCTTTTAAAATCATTGGTTCTTGCGGTCTGCAAAGAAGTTTTTGTAGCGTTGGCAAGGCTTTTGCGTGGCCTTTTTGGCCCAGGATTTCTATTGCGTTTAAGCGAGTAGCCAGATCTGTTTTGTGTCCCAAATGTTGTTCGGACATTGACGTATATTTGCGACCCATTCCTTCTATGATTATTGCCATTATTATACTTAGCCCGATTAGGATTCCATTTAGTGTGAGTGTTTGAGTTAGCCCTCGTGACATCGATGCAATAATGAGCAAAAGACCCGTTCCAAATACCGCTCCAAGTGGTTTAACAATTCCTTGCAAAAGTTCTTTTATTTCTGTTCTTTGTGAATGTGGAATTGCGTAATAAGATGAGTCGTACGCGTTTTTAAAAAGTATATTTGTGAGTTCAAATGATCCACGAGTTATTGATGCTGTGGCCAAATTGAATCGTAGGGTCATTAGTACTGTGTTCAAAATCAAAAGTAGTGGGTTTAGCATCATACTTGCAATCACACCCAGCCCCGTTAAAATTCGGCTTGCCACTATAAGTTGCATAAGCAAAGCAAAACTGCTGAATATCAAATTTAATGTACCCAATTTTTGCGTTAATTGTTCCGTATGTAATTTTGCTGTTTGGTCTACTTGTTCTGCTTGGCCTTCGCTCGCTAAATGTACGTTATTTGGTTGATTTTCTTGTACCAGTGTTTGCTCTTCTGTCTCAAAAATATTTTGTTCAACGCTTTTTGTGTATTCAAATTCAACAATGTTAACAATTGCCCATTCGAGTGCAACTACGATTACTAAAGCCTTTAAGAATGGAATTTTTCTAATTTCTTTTAGTGTGTTTCCTATTGTTTTTTTGTCCTCGTGCTTTTCTTCAGCTACTTTTGGGATTTCCATTGTCCGGCTGTTGTATTTTAGGACTATTGGAAGTATTAAAAGTAATAGTAAAACCCAAAAAATAATGAATTTGTATGCAGGAATTTGGAATGAAAGTGTGCTTAACAAAAAGCCTCCAACTATTCCTCCAACACTTTCTGCGGATTCAATAACGGGGAAGGTTCTTTGGCTTTCTAGCGGGGAAAATAATTCTTCGTTGAAGAGTGAAATCAATATATTCAATTGCGACATGAATACACCTTGTGCAATCAAGAAAAATAAGAAAAATACAGGTGTTTGCGCGTTTATAAAAATTATACTTGTCACTAAAAATGTTGATCCTAAAATTACCGTTATTGTTATTAAAAGTTCTTTGCGTATTTTGTTTGCTATTGGTCTAAAAATTAAGGTTCCAAGCATTACAAATACCGCATTTGTCATAAACAATGCAGGTAGCCATTCGATTCCGATTTTGCTCAAAAATGTTGCAAGTAAAATTGTCCATCCAACCGTGTAGCCAACTCTGCTCAAAAATGTTTGGCTCCAAGCTACCAGCACGCGTGACCATTCTTTTGGAGCAATATTTAAGATTTGATTTATGCGTGTTATGCCCACAGTTTTTTGTTAATCATTTAAACAATCTTGTTATTCTAACATAAAAACGCCCATTCATCAAGCCTTCCTAATCTGAAAGTGGCTCAAAATTTGCTAAACTTTTGTGCGTGTTCAAAATCAAAAACATTTCGGCGGTTTCCGTGGGTGTAATACTACTTGCATCATCTTCTGTTTTGAGTCGTCTTTTGGGTGTTTTGAGAGATTATGTTTTTTCAAAAATTTTTGGGATAGGGGATGCAGGTGGGATTTTTGCGCTCGATGCTTATTTTGTAGCCTTTAAGATTCCCGATTTTTTGTATACGCTTTTGATTTTGGGTGCCATGTCTACGGCTTTTATCCCAATGTATACGGGTATTCGCAAAGAAGATGGTGAAAAAAAAGCCAGTGAATTTGCGAGTAATGTGATTCTGTTGTTATTTATTTTGTTGCCGATTTGTTCTGTTCTTGCATTCTTTTTGGCTCCTTATTTGATGCCATTTCTTGCTCCCGGATTTAGCCCAGAGCTACAAGATACATCTGTTTATTTAACTAGAATCATGCTTTTGTCTCCATTTTTTATGGGGCTTAGCGGGCTTTTTCAAGGCATTGAAAATGCTCATAAAAAGTTTTTGGGTCTAGCTCTTGCACCGATTTTTTACAATTTGGCCATAATCGTTTCAGCTTACTTTTTTGGTTCAAAATATGGAGTTAATGCGCTTGCGATTGGAGTAGTGATTGGTGCTCTTTGTCATTTTTTGGTGCAGGTGCCGGGAACGCTTTTGACTCCATTCAAATTCAAAATTACACCTCCTATTTTTGGCAAGGATGTAAAAGAATTTTTTACTTTGCTATTGCCAAGACTTTTTGGGAACGTGGTATTCCAGGCTTCCACGTTTGTAGATACTTTGCTTGCCACTACAATCTCGCTTGGGAGTTTGTCTATTTATAATTACGCGCTCAACTTGGAAAGTTTTCCTTATGGAGTGGTTGCAATTTCTTTTTCCACTGCAATTTTTTCTACTTTGTCTGAGCAGTCTGGTGAGAGTGAAAACTTTTTTGCCACTTTAAAACAGGCTATTTTGAGGGTTATGTTTTTAGTTATCCCGGCGACTGTTGGTTTGTATTTTTTGCGCGAGCCTCTTATCCGTGTGCTTTTGGCAGGTGGTCAGTTTGATGAAAACGCCGTCCATATGACTACGCTTACTCTTGGATTTTTTATTTGGGCTGCAATTCCACAAAGTTTGATCACTCTTTTTTCACGTGGATTTTATTCCAGGAAAGAGACTTGGTTGCCAGTTTATTTAGGTACGATCGGCATGCTATTTTGCATAGCCCTAAGCGTAATTTTTATTAAAGTTTTGGATTTGCCCGTTTACGGCTTGGCATTTTCCAACGTTATCGCCACCACTTTATACGCAGGTCTTCTTGGCATTGTTTTGCTACACCAAATTAAAGTTTCTGTTTTAAAACTCTTTGATGTGCGTTTTATTGTTGCGCTTTTTTCCGGATTGATTTTGATGTTCGGCGCTTTGTTTGCAGTTGATCACTACTTTGCTAGCCAGCCGATTCTTATGTTGATTCTTGGTGGTTCTTTTGGTGCCCTTGCCTACTTTGCAGGGTTCTTTGGAGTTAAGAAGGTGATTAGTTAGAGGGCGTATTAGATTTCTGTCATTCTGTCGATAATACTTTTTACAGCTTCACTGATTCGTACTCTTGCTTCTTCTGGCGTCCAGTCTGGATATTTTAGAAATGCATCACATGTTCCCGGCGTACCGTCAGAGTTGACTGTTTGGGCCAATGCTATTCCGCCTCCGTATGGTATCGTTATGGAATTTAATCTATCTATAGCCTCATCAACTTTTGGTCGTTGGCCATATGCGTATCCAGTTAATTCTGGTATTTTTCGTTCCATTTGATAGGTTGTTACGCCTGTATTATAAAATCAAAGTCCATTACTGTCAAGTGCTGTTAAGCTGAGTTTCAGTCACATTTTGTGGATTGAATTATGGCTTTGGGCTAATGATCGTAAATCACTAAATGTTTGTGTTTTGTGCCACTGGTCATTGGGATGCCTGCCAATTCGCCTTCTTCTTGGACGGCTGGATTTTCCATATTTTTGCGTCTTAAGAAAAAGACCTCAATATCATATTTATCTTCAACGAACTTGCTATTTCGGTAAGCCAAATTCATTTTTTGATCAGGGAAAGGTTTCCCGTCGGGTTCTCTCTTAAGCCATTTTGGAATTTTAAAGTTGTCTTCCACAAATACAATAAAATCAAAGTCAGAGAACAAACTTCCTCTAAATCCTGGCGGGTCGTATACCCCAAAAGATTCTTTTACCGATGAGCCAATCATGATGATTTTTATAATTTTATCGTCTGGCAAAAATTTCGATTTGATTTTTTCGATAGCCAGATTTCTAAGACGATCAATTTCTGCTTTTTCAAAAATCTTTTTGTGCGGTCGAGTTTTTAGATGGTCTTCCATTGTGTTGGGGTAGGGTCATTCTCTTTAATTCTTTTTCTGCAGATTTGTTCGATTGTAAGGGCATTAGGTATGCCGGTTATGTAGACTATATCTGGCACAAATCTTTCACCACCATGTTTTTTGTGGACTATTTTGCCGGTACGCATTTGCAAAATTATTGTGCCTTTTTGATCGTTGCCACGCACTTCAATGTTCCCGTTAAATTGCTCCCAATCCATAGATTTGATGTTGCCATTTTTGTAATAAACCAATCTGTTTTTAGTCCCCACAAAATAACCTCCTTTTTTGAATATTGAGTAAATCCCAAAGCAGAGCATGCCAAGACCAATCAATACAAAAATACCTATCATAATCCCCGGCATTAGTAGTGCACTTAGATTGTCTAAGCTTGCTACAGCTGGCGATCCATTTAATTTAAAACTTATTTCCTCGCCTTTAAGGATTTGATTTATTCCTGTGAACATGGCTATACCACTTATTGCAGTCCAAACAGATCCAAACAAAATCATTGCGATTGATTTTTGGATTGGCTTTTCACGTTCTGCCTTTACCGCAAACTCTTTGTTTTCCGCTCCAATTGCAGATGCAAACTCCGGTGGCAATATTGTTTTGTTTGGCATGTTAAATAAATTATATCCGCATTTTAACATCAGTTTAGCTTGAATGCTATTTGGCAAATGGTGCACCTCTACCACTCATTTCTTTCCATAAGGAACGTTTGTAATCGTCCCAGAATTCTTTGGCATCTTTAGTCCCAAATTTTGTAGCTTCTTCACCGACGTTTTCTAAGATATCTTTTTTAGATTTTAAATCTTCATAAGCGGTAAAAATTTCTGTCACTTTTTTAGAAAGTTGAGTATCTCCACTAACAATTGCCTTTAGTCCTTGGATCAACTCGTCTGGTGAAGTATCTCCTTCTATTACGAGTTCTTTGACGTCCTTGCGACCTCCATTCCAAATTCCTTTCCAAAAGCCTGTGGCCATTTCTGCAGCTCCTTTTACTGTGCCTGCTTTCTCTTTTAATGCAATCATGAAATCTAAAAGTTTAAGCAATAAGTTCCCTGCGGAAGATTGTAAGTCGTTAACAGCCTCTTGAATTTCTGCTTTACGTTCACCAAATTCACGATGCATAGCCATTTCCAAGGCAGGTCTGGTAGCGTCAATGGCTTGCTCGGTCGTGTAAACGCCTCCTGCTGTTAAAGCTAGGGCTGGTAATGCCCATTTCATTATTTTTAAAATTCTCTCCCTCAAGTCCGCTGTCGTGCGTTTTGGTACTTTGCTTTTGAGCTCTTCACGTACCAAGGCTAAAGCCCTTTGACCATCTGCGGAAAGCTGTGTTTCATCAATTTTTCTTAAGGTAGCGAGGTGATCGGTGCGCATAAATGATTTTTTATATTGCGTAATAATATCACAATTTTCGTTTAAAAAATAGCCTCATAAGTTTTGTAAATAACAGAACACTTTTATTGACTGCCCGGGCGGGCAGACTTTCTCACCCCAAAACATCACTTTCCCTAATTGTTACATTGTAACAATTAGGGAAAGTAAGAAAAATGGGATGGCTTGACTCACTGACGGACATAGTTCGCCCTGACAATCTGTGCGTGTGCACAGATTTAGGCTCGATTTATGGCTTAAATAAGCCATTCTCTACAAATCCCACCGCATCCTTTCCAAGCTCAATATTTGCTACAAAGAAAATGATTTCGTCGACTAAATTGGCTTGTAAAAAAGAGGTGAAGATTTTTTGACCGCCTTCAACTAGAACAGAAGTGATGCCCATTTTGTATAAAATCGTCAAAGCTTGTTTTGGAGTTTTGTTTTTTAATACCAACACGTTTTTGTCGCGGAAAATCTTTAGATTTTTTGGGAGTTTGCGGGGTCCGGCCATTATTACGCGGAGCGGGTCTTTGCCTTCTACTGCGCGGACGCCCAAATGTGGGTTATCGGCGAGTACTGTGCCGGCGCCGACTAAAATGGCTTCGTGCGTAGCGCGCAAGGTGTGGGTGTATTTTTCTTCTTTTTTACCTGTTAAGAATGTGCGTTCGGTGCGGGATTTTGCGATGCAAAAATCTAAACTAACGGCTGCTTTTATTGTAACAAACGGCCTTTTTTTTGTGTGAAAAGTAAAAAATATTCTATTTAGTTCTTCGGCTTCTTTTTTGAGCATGCCTACTCGTACTTTTATGCCCGCTTTTTTTAATTCTTTAATTCCTTTGCCATTTACTTTTTTGGATGGATCGAAAGCGCTAATTACAACTTCTTTAATTCCACTTTCTATTATTGCTTTTGTGCATGGAGGAGTTTTGCCAAAGTGGCAACATGGCTCAAGTGTTACATAAAGCGTGGCGTCTTTTGGCGAAATTTTGCAAGCTTTTAAAGCCTCGATTTCGGCGTGTGGTTTGCCGTAAGCGGTATGGTAGCCTTGGCCAATTATCCTGTTATTTTTTACAATCACGGCTCCAACCATCGGATTTGGCAAAGTGCTTTTGGCTCCTTTTTGAGCCAGGGCTAAAGCTTTTTGCATGAATTTTTTAAACATGTTTTAGCAAATGTCCTAGTTTTTCTTTTTTAGTCTTTAAGTAAGAAAGATTTTGTCTTTTTGGGGTCGTTTCCAGCGGAATTCTTTTGCTAACTTTTAGGCCATGGCCTTCGAGCCCCACAATTTTTTGCGGATTGTTTGTGAGCAAATTGATTGAGCTTAAACCCAAATCTTTTAAAATTTGTGCACCAATTCCGTAGTCCCTTAAATCGGCATCAAATCCCAATTGTTCATTTGCCTCTACTGTGTCGTAGCCCTGCCGTTGCAGTTCGTAAGCCTTAATTTTGTTTATCAAGCCGATGCCTCTGCCTTCTTGGCGGATGTAAAGCAAAACGCCTTCACGCGCTTTGCCGATTTTTTTAAGAGCCAGTTCCAATTGTTCTCCACAATCACAGTGTAATGAATGGAAAACATCCCCAGTCATGCATTCGGAATGGACTCTTGTTAACACATTTTTCTTGCCCTTCACTTCGCCTTTTGTTAGGGCTATATGTTCCAAAAAGTTCACTTTGTCCGTGTAGATTGTCATGTATAAGTCACCATATTTTGTATTTAGAATCGTGCTGGCTTCTTTTTTGATTAGCTTTTCTTTTTGTCTTCTGTATGCAATTAAATCTTTAATTGTTGTCATCAATATCCCATGTTTTTTTGCGAATTTTTCCAGATCATCTTTGCGTGCCATTTCTCCATCTTCTTTGATTATTTCACAGATAACCGCAACGCCTCTTAGGCCAGCTAAACTTGTTAGATCGGTTGCAGCTTCGGTATGGCCGGCTCTAACGAGCACCCCACCTTTACGAGCAACGAGAGGGAAGATGTGGCCGGGTTTTGCAAAATCATCAGCTTTGCTTTTGCCGGAGGCAAGTGCACGAATTGTTTTTGATCTATCGCTTGCAGAAATTCCTGTGCTTGTACCGGTTTTATAATCTACAGAAACAGTAAAATTACACTTTTTGAGTTCCATTTCTTCGCCAGTCATTGGTGGTAAACTTAGTCGTTTTGCATCTTCTTCCATCATTGGCACGCAAATCAATCCTCTGCCCTCCTTAATCATAAAATTTATGTCTTCTTTCGTGCAAAGTTCGGCGGACATAAGTAAATCACCCTCGTTTTCACGATCTTCATCATCCAAGACAATTAACATTTTGCCTTGGGCGATTGCTTTAAGTGCCTCTTTAATTGTTGCCCACATTTTTTAAGAGATTTAGATCTCAAATCTAAAGAAATTTTCTATTTTGGTGTCACCCAAAAGATCCTTAACAATTTGGTCCGGATTCTTTATAAAAGCTTGTGTAGTTAGAGCAAATTCTTCACGGAATTTTTTTTCTTTTCCTTCCATGATTTTTGCCATAATTTGTTCCGGTTTGCCCTCTTGTTTTAAAAGTTCAGTCCAAATCTCGCGCTCTTTTGCAACTAAATCACTAGCTATTTCTTCCGGATAAATGTTTTTTGGGCTCATGGCAACTATTTGCATTGCGAGGTCTTTTCCCAATTCCTCAGTGCCTGCGGATAAAGAAACCACGGCACCAATACGATTGTTCATGTGAACATATTTCTCAAGATGTGGCCCAACAATTAGTTTTTTTTCTTTAACAATAACCTTTTCTCCAAGTTGAAGATTTAAATCTGCGATATCGCTTGATAGATCAACATCTTCACCTTCTTTTAAGATTTTTTCTGCGAGTTCTTCTGCTTTTTTAATAAAGTTAGGGCTCTTTGCAACAAAATCTGTTTCGCAAGCCAGCACGATTGCTCCGGCTTTATTGTCTTTTTGTACAACAGCAACAACACCGTTTGAGGTTGCGCGATCGCTTCTTTCAGCAGCTTTTGAGGCTCCTTTTTTGCGCAAAATATCAATAGCTTGCTCTTCGTCGCCGTTCGCTTCTTCAAGCGCTGATTTGCAAGCGCTCATGGATACTCCTGTTCTCTCACGTAGAGATTTTATTTGTTCAATTGTAGCTGACATATAATATGAGTTATAGAATACTTTTTATTTAAACTGTTGGAGGAACTGTAGGCTCGGCAGGTGTAACCGTAGGTTCTTCTTGAACTGCAGGTTCTGGCATGGTTGGTTCAACTGGCGTAGGTGCCACAACGGGTTCTTCCACAAGTACTTCTGGTTCAACTGGTGCTTCAACTGGTGCTTCTGGCATAGTTGGCTCAACCGGTGTCTCAACTGGAGTTGGTTCGACAACTGGCGTTACCATAACAGGAGTCTCAACTGGTGCTTGAGTTGCTTCCATCACAGGTGTTGTAATAATAGGAGTCTCAACTACAGATGTTTCGCTTTTATTGAACAATTGTTCTAGTGGAAGTTTTTGAGCTAAGTCCGTTACAAATGGGATGTGCCATCGGTTTCCGTTCCAAGCGTTCCATGCGCCGTAAATAATTGCGCCTAAAATTGCTAAATCAACTATCCAAACAATAAGTCCAACCATTGCGATTATTGAAACCGGCATTATTCCGGCCACAATCTGAATTAGTACGTATAAAGCTAAAGATGCCAAAAATAAACCGGCACCATTTTTTGCATGCCAAACGTGGTATTCGTCTTTGCCTTTTTGTAACATTGTTATTACAAAAAGCATTGGGAAATATGCCAAACTGGCGAATAAATTGTCATTTGGCGCAACTGGCTTAACTGGTTCAACTACGGGTGCAGTTGGCACAGTATTGTCTTGTTTAAGATCTTCCATAAGGCGTGGGTGTTAGGGGGGAATTATTTTCTTGTTTTTTGGCCGTCTTTTAGCGCTTCGTTTATATGATCCATAAAGAAAGTTATGGATTTAATTGCATCATCATTCCCTGGGATAACGTATGTAACGCCATCCGGGTTAGCATTTGAATCAACTACTCCAACTACGGTGATGTGCATTTTTTTTGCTTCTTCAATTGCGATTCTATCGCGCACACAATCGAGTACAAAAATTACATCAGGCAGTTTTTCCATATTTGCAACTCCACCTAATGCGTTATCAAGCTTTTCGATTTCTTTCTGGAATCCTAGCGCCTCTTTTTTTGTATATTTCTCAAATCCTCCGTTATCGCGGTCAGACTTTAAGTCTTGCATGTATTTTACACGAGAACGGATTGTCTTAAAGTTTGTTAAGAGGCCAGGTATCCATTTTGAGGTTACGTATGGCATACCACACTTTTCAGCCGAATTGTGGATTAAATGTGTTGCTTGTGGCTTTGTGCTCACGAAAAGCACTGTTTTGCCTTGCATTGCAACTTGGCGTAAAAACTCAGTTGCATTCATTAAACCTTGGTAGGTTTGATTAAGGTCAAAAACGTGAACACCGTTTCTCTTATCAAAAAGATATGGTGCCATTTTTGGGTTCCATTTGGCTGTTTTGTGGCCAAAGTGTACTGCATTTGCGAGCATTTCTCGCATGAGTGTTTTCTGATCGGACATGGTTCCTTGTGGTTAGCGCCCATTCTCGTCATTTCTTGTTTGGACCTTTTGCTCGTAGAGCTAATCGGCAGGACAACAAGATCGGAAAATGAACTTAAGATAAATACTGGGGAATTATACCTTTAAAGGCTTGAAGTGCAAGGGTATTTGAGTTTATCGTGTAAATGTGGTAGAATTATACGATTTAATAGATTTATGGACCTAACTCCGGCCACTCAAAACACTCAATTAGAACAAACTCCAGAGCAAGCCCAGGCTATGCTTTCTGTAAAAGAGTTCGTTCCGGCTTTGGATGAAAAGCCACTCGAAATTAAGATTGCAATCCCAACTCAAGCATACTTTTTATCCGGTATACGTGATTTCGTGGTAAATCTAACAAAAAATCTTACCGGATTCTCTCAGCAATGGGCTTATAGATTCCAGGCCGTAACAGATGAACTTTGTAACAATGCCATTGAACATGGAAGCCAAGTCGGTGCCGAGGTTCGTGTTATTTTAATTAGTGCACATGGAAAATATCTTGAGGTTGTAGTGGAAGATACCGGTACTGGTAAAGACAAAATGACCGCTCAGCAATTAACGGCTTTATATAAAGAACGAAGGCAATCTATGACGAGCGAATATCTTGGATTCCGTGGACGCGGGCTTCCAAAAATAGTGGGGGAGTGGACTGATGAATTGATTTTTGAAGATATACCGGGCGGTGGTATTAGAGTTAAGGCTAAAAAGTATTTACGAAAAGAAGAGGACAGGGTATTCTCTGCCAAGCAAAACGATCCTAGCCACATTACAATATGACATCAGTTCAAATTACAATCGAAGATTTACAAGATTTGCCGGAAGGTAAAGCTGTTAAATTGATCCACGTTGTTGGACAATTGGACGAAAGCAATGTTGATGAACAAGCAAAAGCAATATATCAATTGATTGAAACGGCTCCGCATGGGCTTTCACTCATTTTTGACTTTATGGGTCTTGAATATATGAACAGTAAATCAATCGGTTATTTAACTGATTGGTACAGCAAAGTTTCTGCAAATGGCGGAAAGGTTGTTATAGCCGGTGCCCGCGATAATATTTTGGATATTTTGCAGGTTGTTGGTTTAACGCAACTTGTGAATGCGTATCCTACTATTGACGAAGCAAAACTAGCCGTGCTCAAATAAGAGCTGTGTTAGATAAACTTAAAATTGCGATAGTTTGTGATTGGCTTACGGTCTTTGCAGGTGCTGAGCGTGTTATTTATGAAATGCATCAGCTTTTTCCGAATGCACCGATTTATACAACTGTTTACGATCCAAAAGGCTGTCCGCAGTTTGCAAAAGCGGAAATTCACGAATCTTTTAAGTTCTTTCCTTTTGCAAAAAAAGCTCACAGGCTCATGTTGCCTTTTATGCCACGTGCTTTTGAAAGTATGGATTTATCTTCTTATGATCTTGTGATTTCTTCTTGCCACTCCGCATCCAAGGGCATAATTACGCCGGTTCAAACTTTGCATGTGTGCTATTGCCACAGCCCAATGCGTTATGTTTGGGATCAATCTCACAGCTATGTAAAACAGTTTAAGGGGTTTGCCTTATTTGGATTTTTGTATAGGCCGATTTTGCATAATATAAGGATGTGGGACAGAGTTGCATCCGCCAGAGTCGATAAATTTTTGGCGAATTCCGCTTATGTTGGCGAGAGAATTTCCAAGTATTATAAAAGGGAAAGCACGGTTTTGTATCCTCCGGTTGATATTCAGTATTTTACGGTTTCGGAAAGTCACGAAGACTATTATTTGGCGGTTGGCAGGCTTATTCCATACAAGCGTTTTGATCTTATAATTGATGCTTGTAATAGCTTAGGCAAGACTCTTAAAATTGTGGGGACAGGGCCGGAGCTTAGGGCTTTAAAGAAGAGAGCAGGCAAGACGGTTGAATTTTTGGGTAAAATTTCCGATGAAGAATTGAAGATTGTTTATGGCAAGGCGAAGGCTTTTATTTTCCCGCAACGAGAGGATTTTGGGATTACTGCGCTTGAAGCTATGGCTTCCGGCACCCCAGTTATTGCTTATAAAAGTGGTGGAGCGCTTGAAACTGTTTTGGATGGGGAGAGTGGATTATTTTTTGATGAACAAACGGTAGAATCTCTTTGCGATGCGATTAGCAGGTTCGAAAAAACGGATTTTGATCCAAAAACTGTGGCTTTAACCACAGAAAAATTCGCTTCCGCCAGATTTAAATCTGAGCTTAGGCATTTTTTGGAGACAGCTTGGAAGGAACATCAAAGCATGTTAGGCTTAGATTATGAAATTTAGAAAATCATATCTTTTTACGTTAGGAATTACAGCTATTTTGTCTATTTTTGTTGCGGTTTTTTATTTGAGTGCGATTGGGGAGCCAAAAGATAAAGCAATTTTGTTTGCTACGCTTGGAATGGATCGCGCTAATCTTACGAATGAAGTTTCATCTTATGAAATTGAAAGGGCAAGCGAGCATTTTGCCAATGTGGTTTTGGGTTGGACCATGGATCCCGGGTTTGTGTCGGAGTTCTCCAGCGTGATTCCGGATGCTTCTTACACGGGACAAAGGCAAGAAAAAGAAAATTTGATTTTTACCGTTGAAGGCTATTTTGATTCAGCCAAACCTGCAGAGGAATTTTTGAAAATGTTGGATGCAAAACTTGCGGAGTACGCCGTTTCTACGGGTGCGACTTATAAGATTGCGACTCACAACGAAACTTTTATCGATGGGCAAAGGTCTGATTTAAGGATTGTTTTAGGCTTTTTGCTGATTTCTGTGATATGCGCCGGGTCTTTACTCGTATTTAAAGACTATGCGGTCAATGAAGCTCGCAATTGATCTACGTCCTTTACTTACAGCCTTTGAAAGCGGGGTAACCGTTTATACAAAGGCTATGGTCTTTGAACTACAAAAAAATGAGGATTTAGATTTGGATTTATTCTATCAAGCTCGCAAAAGGTGTGAGTCTATTCATAAGATTTTTCCCACGGCGCGCCATATTCCAATCTCAAATACAATTTTTCATTTTAAATCTTTGCTATTTTTTCCACGTTTGCCAAAATCTTATTTTTTGGTGAAGCCTGACGTAATTTGGATTCCGGACAGAAGGCCATTTTACAGGTCAGATATCCCGCTTTTTATGACGATTCACGATCTTGTGCCTGAAAAATATTCAAAAACTCTTTCTTTAAAAAGTTTTATTTGGCATAAAATTTTCCCCTTAAAAAGGTTGTTAAAATTGTGTGATGGTTTGCTGGCGCCGTCTTTAAGTACCTTGAGCGCACTAAAAAAGTTTTCTTTGCCGTGTGATGTAACTTATGAAGGAGCCACTTTGCCTTCTTTTAAAAAGATGCCGGTTTTTGCAAAAGATTTTTTAGATAAACGATTTTTTTTGGCAATTAGTCCGTTGGATCCGCGTAAAAGATTGTCTTGGATATATGAAACGGCATATAGGTTCTCGCAGGTTAACTTCCTTATAGCTGGCGTAAAAGATGGGGATAAAAGGTTTAAATCTTTTGTTGGCAAAAAGCTTGCTAATGTTTTTTTATTGCCACAAATCACAGAAGAAGAAAAATTTTGGCTACTTAAAAATACAATCGCTCTACTTGCTCTAAGCGAATATGAGGGGTTCGATTTGCCTGTTTTGGAGGCTGTTAAAGCGAAATGTCCGGTATTGCTTTCTTCAATTGATGTGCACCATGAACTTTATAAAGAGGCTGATTTTGTTATTACCAAAGAGGAACTTCAAGCAAAAATATATTCGGCATTGGAGTCAAAATCAAAATCCACGATAAGGGTTCCAAAGCCTCGTGGAGATTATACTTGGGAAAAATCAGCCAAGCGTGCACTACTTTTTTTTGCGCGCGTACTCGTTAACAAAAATAGATAGAGTTGTTGCAACTGGCACTGCCACAATCATGCCAACTATCCCAAGAGTTTCCAGCCCAACCAGCATGGCCAGAATTATAATGATTGGATTTAGTCCAACAGCTCTTCTCATTACAAGCGGTACCAAAATATGGCCTTCAATTTGTTGTAACAAAATAATTAGTCCAAGTACCCAAACGGCAAGCCAAGGAGATTCATTAAAGGCGGTTAGTACTGCCGGAATACCTGCGCCAATCGGACCAATAACGGGTATAAGTTCTGCTATTCCGGTCATCATTGCAAGGGTTAAAGCGTTATCTATGCCGAGTATTAAAAGGCCAATTAAACTGAATGAAAACATTGCGAGCATAAGTACCATTTGTCCGCGTAGCCAGTACCCGACCTTTTCTTGTATTGCATCTATTTTTTCTGCGATGTAAGAGCCGTGTTTGGATGGGAATAGGGATATAAAAAATCCGTTAACTGCTTTTTCGTTAACCACCAAAAAGAAAGTAAGTACAAGCACTACTATAAAATTGAATATTCCATCGAAAACAGTTTTTATAACTTGGAAAGTGTTGCCGGCAAATCCTTGTAGCTCCGTAGCAAAAGATTCCACGGCTTGTTTTAGCTCTTGTATAATCATTTCCTTGTTAACCTGATCTGCGAGTCCCTGCAAAATTGGCTGTAATTTTTCTCCAAATGGCAGATTCATGCTTCCATCACTAAATTTATTTAATAGTGATGACATGCTTTTTGCGAGTTCAAAAAGTTGAGTGACTACAAGCGGGATCATTTGTGAGATGAAGAACCCAAGTATCAAAAGAAGTATCAAAAACATTCCAATTACGCTAAGTGGGCGAGGTACGCGATATCTTTTTTCCAATAAATCAACCGTTGGAGTGAGCGCGGATGCAAATAAAATCGATATAAAAAATATAAGTAAAATCTTTCCGATTTCTGCTACAAATTGGCTGAGCGCAATCAGCGCAATAACCACTATTGTGGCTTTGGCTACGCTTGCGAGTGAGAAATGTATTTCTACGTTTTCTTTTCTGTTTTGTTCATCTTCTTTGTCTGCACCTCTTGGTAAAATAAATTTACTTTGTTCGTCATGTTCTTTTTTGAGTTCTTGGAGTTTTGTACGTAGTTTTTTGAAATTTTCTGCTCCCGCTTCAAGATAATGTGTTAATTTCTTTTCTTTCATTTTCAGCTTGTTAAGAAAAGTAGGAGAATATTTACCAGGGACCAAGACGAAAGTATTAGTACGAATCCGTAAAGTGCATATTTGATTATGGTTTTGCCTTTTTCTTTATCATCTGTAAAGGCACCTGCTATGTAAAAATATCCGCCAAGAATTATCATGAGTACCACTATTAATCCGGCAATGCTTACCACAAAGTTAAGTATGTATTTTATAAAATATGGAAGCATCCAAAATCTTACGTAGCCACTTTTTATGGCACAACCTAAGAATAAGTCCTCATAATCTTCCAGTGCTTCTCCTGTGTTAGTTTTTAGGTAGTCTTCCATGCTTTCACCTGTGGTTGAATACTCGTATGACTTTATTAGATCCATGCATTCTTTTTCCGTGTATGAGGCTGTAAATTCTGCACCCGGCAATAGATTTAAAGCGTCTGCTGTTCCTCCAAATTGTCCCAAGCAAAAAAGAATTACTGCCCCTAGAATTATTATTTTTTTGAATTTGTGCATATTGGCGTAAAACTTTTGGTGCAAAGCCACTCTACGCAATAAGTTGAGATTTTTCAATTACTTTGCTAAGGTTACCGGTACCAAAAAAAATATGCTTGCTACAGTCGCGATTGTTGGGCGTCCAAATGTGGGTAAATCTACGCTTTTTAATCGTTTCGTTGGTGCGCGTATGGCGATTGAATCGCAAATAGCAGGTACAACTAGGGATAGGATTTATCACGATGTGTATTTTGAAGACATGCCAGCGTTGCTCGTGGATACTGGTGGACTTGAACTTGGCAAACCCGGAACGGACATTGAAGCGAATGTGCAGGAGCAGTCACGCATAGCAATTGATGGGGCTGATTTGATTTTTTTTGTTGTGGATGTGCGTGAAGAACTTACTTCCGAAGATTTTCATGCTGCGGATATACTTAGAAAGTCTAAAAAGAATGTGATTTTGATTGCAAATAAATGTGATAATCCTAATTTTGAAGAGCGCAAATACAATCTTTTTGAACTTGGTTTTGGCGAGCCGGTTGCGGTTACTGCCTTACATTCTTTTGGCATGGAAGAGCTTGAGAGCCGTACTGCCAAAGAACTTAAGAAAATGGGTTTTGAACCTAAAAAAATTGAGGATTTGGGTCAAAAAGGTCGAATAAGAATAGCCTTTTTGGGCAGACCAAATGTTGGTAAATCTATGATGATTAATGCGCTTTTTGGCAAAAAAATGGTTGTGGTTTCAAGCGAGCCGGGCACAACTCGAGATGCTTCGGAAATTCCTTTTGAATATAAAGATCAAAAATTTATTTTGGTGGATACAGCCGGGATTAGGAGGTCTGGTAGTGTGGAATCGGGTATAGAAAAATTTAGTGTTTTGCGGTCTATGGGGGCCGTGGATTCTTCTGATATTTGCGTACTAATGATTGATGGGGAAGAGGGCGTTACTAATCAAGATTGCCATGTGAGTGAATACATTTTAGAGAAGAAAAAAGGTTTGATGCTGGCAGTCAATAAAATCGATCTATATAAAGGTAAGGAACGTGAGGATAGAGAGCATATGTTGGTTCACGAACTTAGAGAAAAAATGGCTTATTTGCCTTGGGCTCCTGTGGTGTTTACCTCCGGGCTCGAGAGAAGGAATATATTCCAACTTCTTGAACTTGCCGGTGAGATTTATGAAGAGCGTAAAAAAATCGTTCCTTCGAATGATTTGGCGGTTTGGCTTGGCGAGGCTTTGGATAAACATCCTTTAGGCAGTGGGCCTGGCAAGCGCAGTTTTCATATTCTATCTGTTAAACAAGATGGGAGTGAGCCACCGGTTTTTGTTTTTAATTGCAGATATCCGGAGGCCATGCACTTTTCTTATGGCAGATATTTGGAAAACGATTTAAGGCAAAACTTTGGGTTCTTGGGTACTGCCATAAGACTTATTTTTAAACGAATTGGGGAAGGTTCTAAAAAGCGCGCAAAAGATCCTTTAGAAGATGAACCCAATGATTGCGAACAGTAGTCCTGGCGTCTTTATCGTGAAATTTTAAGATTGTATCTGAGATTATTGTCCCTGATTTGTCTTTTAGTAGCTCGTATTTCTCTTGAGCGCGTTTTAGTTGGTAGTTTTTTTGTTTACTTTCTATTTCGTCACTGTCAAAAAGCCATTCTAAGAATTTTTTGATTAAGCTGTTCTTTTTGCGGTAGTGGCGTTTTAACTCCGGTACAGCGTAAAAAAAATCTTTAAGCCAGGTGAAGTTTTCTTGTAATAATTTTTGATAAACTTTGTAGTCACCACAGAGCGGTTCCATTGTTTTGAGCCAGTAAGCCAAATAAATGTCATATGGTTTTTGTGCTATTTGGCTCAAATCCAGATTATTTTCCGTGATGTAAAAGCTTAGGCAAAAACGTTTGTGTATTTTTGTACCGTACCTTCTGAGCCCAAAAACAGAGGTGAAAATTGTTAAAAATAGCCTTGCTGTAAACATCCGGTTTGGCTTTGCGATTACAAATAAATCTATGTCACTATCCGGGTTCACATCTCCAATTGGCAAGCTGTTGCACACCGCAATTAAGTTTACAAATGGGCAGGCATTTAGTAGCCATTGTGTACGTCTAATTTTTTTCCAGTAGATGTGGGCGCGTGTTTTTTTCTCTAAAAATATTTTATATTCTTTGGCAAAATCCTGGGTTTTTGATATTGAATAATAGCCCCCAAATTCTTTTATCAAGGGGCTTTCTTTTAAATAGATTGCTACTTTTGGGGCGTCCGGTTCTATAAAAAGTAGATTGTCCAAAACCTCTTCCTCAGTTAGCAGTATGCCAAAAATATCAAAGTAGGCTAGGGTCGCAAGCACCGCTTTTTTTATGTTTATGTCTTTTGGGAAGAAATCGTTCATGATATTGTTGTGGCCTGCTTGCCATGTTACCGTCCAGTTTATATTACACTACGGCCTGATGGAAAAGTCACATATTTCTGCGCTAGTCAAAAAACTCCCGCACATCCCGGGCGTTTATAAAATGAAGGATAAAGATGGAAAAATCATTTATATTGGCAAAGCAAAAGATTTGGGGAATCGCGTGAGGTCTTATTTTCGCATGGAAAAAAATCGTCCAATGCGAACGCAAAAAATGGTGGAAAATATTTGCGATTTGGAATGGATAGAAGTCTCAAGTGAGCTTGAAGCTCTTTTTTTGGAAACCAATTTAATCAAAGAAATACGGCCAAAATATAATGTGTTAATGAAGGATGATAAAAATTTTGTGTATATAAAGATCACAAAAGAGGATTTTCCTCGCATACAAATTGTTCGCAAGGTGGAAAAAGACGGGGCGCGATATTTTGGGCCAAAAACCGCTTCGCATAATGTGCGCAAAACCCTGATGCTATTGCAAAAACTATTCCAATATAGGAGTTGCGACCTTGGTATGAAATGGCTTAACGGTAAGGCGGAAATTACAAACAAAACAATTGCGTATCCATGTTTGGATTACCATATTAAAAGATGCCAGGCTCCTTGTATTTCGGCGGTTTCTCCTGGGCAATATTTAGAATCAATCAAAAAAATAGAGTACTTTTTGGATGGGAAAACGGACGAGATTGAGGAGGATTTAAAAAGGCAAATTGGCGAGTGCGCTTTGGCAAAAGAGTTTGAAAAGGCAGCGCTACTGCGTGATAAATTACATGCTTTAAAAGAGCTTACGGATTTTAAGCAAGTTGTGACTTCGCCCGACCATCAAAATGCGGATGTTTTAGCTTTTGTTTTGGCTTCCGGTAAGGCATATTTTAATTTGTTTATGCTACGTGATGGCAAGCTAATTGGCCAAGAAAATTTCGTGTTGGATTCCACTGGTTTCGATAGCGGAGATGAGGAAAGTGCAACTGAAGTTATGGAAAGTTTTTTGGAGCAATACTACGAAAAGGCGGTATCTTTTCCAAGTGAGATTTTGGTTTCAAATGAGCTTACAAATAAAGATTTTTTTGAGAAGTGGATAAGCGGTCTTGCTGAAAAAACTGTAAAAGTTTTGGTTCCGGAACGTGGCAAAAAACACAGGCTTATAGAACTTGCGGAAAAAAATGCCGAAAGTTTTAAGAAACAGCACAAAGCCAGATGGGAAACAAGTGAAGGCAAGGAAGATACTTCTTTGCCGGATCTTGCCGTGGCCCTTTCTTTGCCCAGGCCTCCAAAACGAATTGAGTGCTTTGATATTTCCCATTTTGGTGGGGAAGATACGGTTGCTTCTATGGTCGTTTTTGAGAATGGTGTATCAAAAAATAGCGATTATAGAAAATTCCATTTAAAAACTTTGGGTAAAGGCGAGATTGATGATTTCAAATCCATGGAAGAAATTTTGCGCAGAAGGCTTGCGTATTTGGGTGGTGTACCTAAAGGAATCAAATTTAAAAAAGCCACAAAAACCAATCAAAAAGATTTGGAAAAATTATTTAAAGAATGGAAAGGTGAGACGTTTGTAGATGAAATTGGTGGTTACACTGTTGCACTTAAAAATAAAAAAGTTATTGGTTTGCTTGGCATGAAGCCGGGTAAAAATAAAGACATTTTTTTGGTAAAGGCTTTGTATGTTACTCCGCGTGAACGCGAAAATGGCATTGCAAAATCACTTATGTCTTGGGCATTTGAAAATAAAAAAGCTAAGCGAGTTTATTTGAGTTGCAGGAACGAAATGACAGATTTTTATAAAAGTTTTGGTTTTGAAGAAGTTAAAAAATTTCCAGCTGAATTTGAGGATGCAGTTTTGGAATCCTTACTTGCCTTTGACCCATCAACCAGGCGAGATTCTTCTTTTGACTCCAAGCCGGATTTGATTGTGATTGATGGTGGTAAAGGTCAACTTTCTTCTGCGCTAAAAAGTCGCAATCATTTTGGGTTAAAAATCCCCATGATTGGTTTAGCAAAAAAAGAGGAAGAGATTTTTGTGGAAGGCAAATCTAAACCAATAATTTTGCAAAAAGATTCGCAGGCTTTGCTTTTGCTCCGCCGTATTCGTGATGAGGCGCACAGATTTGCGATTACGTTTCAGAGGAAGACTAGAGAAAAAACGATGTATAAGTAGGTGCTTATTGACGTGAATCTCTTTTAAATAGAGAATACTGCTGTTTCATTTATCAAAACTTATGGACTATCCAAAAATGTTAGATGAGCTCAAACAGGCTATGCTTGCCAGAGATGAGCTAAAAACTTCGGTTTTGCGCATGCTCAAATCTGAAATCATGAAAATTCAAACTGATGGTAGTGGCACTGAGATTACAGAGGAAGTTATCCAAAAAAATATTCTAAAGTTGATTAAGCAACGCAAAGATTCTGTTGAGATGTTTATCTCTGGGGCTAGACCTGAACTTGCAGAAAAAGAAGAAAAGGAAATTGCGATTTTGCAGACTTATCTGCCAGAGCAGATGACTGAGGATCAGATTCGTGCAGAGGTTCTCGCTACTAAAACAGAGATGGGCATTACTGACAAAAGTGGCTTTGGTAAACTTATGGGTGCGCTTTCCGGCAAACTAAAAGGCAAGGCGGATGGAGCAACTATTAAGAAGATTGTGGATGAGGAGCTAGTTTAAGACTTGCTTTGTCGGTCTTGCGCCGTTTGTGAGATGTTGCGTGATTCACTCTCGAGAGTGAATTGTTCAATAAAATGAAGATTTGTAAAGGACAATGGTGCTTTAGAGACAGTATAGGTTTCTAGTTTTTACTATAAAAGTTGTATGGTAGCAAAACTTCCTAGCAATGAGATTGTACCTGCAATAAAAAGTATGACAATTGCGTGTTGCAGTTTGTTTGAATTTAGCCAATGGTTATTTCTTTTTGATAATTCATTTTCTTTGTTCGACAGCAATTTTGTCCTATTTATGGATGCTTGTTCGTATTGAGTGAAAGTGATTTGTCTACTTTGATCTATAATTAAATCGTTTTTCTCTTGATTATAACTTTCTGTATAAAATTTTCTTATATCGTCGACGTCCTGACTTTCTTTTGTTAAAAGGGAGTGTGTATAAGTGATGTTGAGTATTGCTGATATGCCAAATAAAATTTTAGAAAGTTTAATTAAATTGGGATCGATAGTACTTTCCCAATTATTTTTGGTGATGAGTGTAAAAATCCCTGCAATCGCTATGAAGCTTATTTCTGCTAATAGTTTGTAAAAACTTCTTTTGTCTTGGTTGTTTATCAATGAAAATTTAGTGATTTTTTCTATTTGCAACGCCTCTTCTCTATTTATCCTAGAGAATTCTTCGTCATATTTCTTGCTGTCAGATCCATCCATAAGCATGTGTTTTTAGATCTATTTCACAATCTTTTTCGCAAAAGATTTTTCCCTCGCAACAGGAATTGCTTGTTTTTTAAATCCTTAAAACTAGGATTTTATCCTGTTTTAAGCGTGGTGCCGAAGGTGGGGGTCGAACCCACACTCCCGATGAAGGGAACGGGATTTTGAGTCCCGCGCGTCTGCCAGTTCCGCCACTTCGGCATGTTTGTGCGTGCGCAGAAATTACACTATTTGGAAATCCATGACAATATGCTATTCTCTCTGCGTCTTAATTTTTCACGTCAAAATTTATGAAAAAAAATGTAAATACACTCTTTGTAGGGATGAGTTTTTTGATTATTGGTCTAGTGCTTGGTCTTTTGCTTTCTAAAGAGGGAAGGGCAACGGTTGCTGATACTTTCAATCTTAATCTTTCCGGGGCTGAGGATTCCGCTCAAGGTGATAGTGGGGCTCAGGATGGTGCCTCAATCGCTGCTCAAGTTGATCCTTCCAAATTAGAAGAAGTTTCTGTTAGCACGGATGACGATGCAATGATTGGAGACCCTAATGCTCCAATTACTATTGTTGAATTTAGCGATTTCCAATGTCCTTATTGTGCAAAATTTGTTACAGAAAGCATGGGTCAATTGATTGAAGATTATGTGGATACAGGAGTGGCTAAGCTGATTTTCCGTGATTTCCCACTTCCTTCTCACTCAACTGCGAGTTTAGCATCTCAGGCCGCGGAGTGTGTTAGAGCAGGCGCTACCGAGGATAAAGATGCAACGTATTTTGAGATGCATGACCTTTTGTTCGAAAATCAAAAATCTTGGTCTGGGAATGCGGATGCAGAAAATATCATCATTGATTTGGCGGTTTCCGAGCTAGATGCAGATGAAGATGCGCTTAGAAGCTGTATAGATGAAGGTACTATGAAGGCGGAAGTTGAGGCGGATTATACTGCAGGCCGTTCTTATGGTATAAGTGGTACGCCAACATTCTTTATCAACGGTAAAAAATTAGTTGGAGCTTGGCCTTATGAGGTGTTTGTAAAAGTTATCGATTCACTAAAATAATTTATGTTTTTTGATGAAGTTAATCTCGAACTCGAAGGAGGTCGAGGCGGAGCTGGTGGAATTTATTTTCATCGTGAAAAATATGTTGATCATGGGCCCCCGGATGGAGGAAATGGGGGAAGTGGTGGAAACGTAATTTTTGAAGCTGACGAGAATTTTAATACTCTCCAGCATTTTATGGGTAGAAAACATTTCTCTGCAGGGAATGGTGAGAATGGCTACAAAAATGACATGGCCGGTAAAAATGCAATCGATTTGGTTTTAAAAGTCCCAATTGGGACAATTCTCTATGATTCGGAAACCAAAGAAAAAGTTGTGGATTTGATTATTCACGGGCAAAAATGTTTGATTGCGCATGGCGGACGCGGTGGCTTTGGAAACGGACATTTTATGAGTAGTACTCGCCAGGCACCTGCATTTGGTGAACTTGGCGACGTTGGTGAAGAGCGCAAGGTTAAGCTTGAGCTCAGGCTTTTTGCAGATGTCGGGCTGGTTGGTTTTCCTTCTGCCGGTAAGTCTACTTTAATTGCGCATGTGTCTTCTGCTCGTCCAAAAATAGCCGCGTATCCTTTTACAACTCTTGTGCCAAATCTTGGAGTTGCAAATCTTTCTAAGTTTGGTGGTGATAAAAGCCAAAGTTTTGTGATTGCGGATATCCCCGGGATTATTGAAGGGGCGTCTCAAGGCAAAGGGCTTGGAAATACCTTTTTAAAACATATCTCTCGTACGGCGATTTTGCTCTTTTTGTTGGATCCTTTTGCCTACAATGGGCTTTCCATGGCAGATCAATTTAAAACTTTACAGGCGGAACTTAAGGCTCATAATCCGGAATTGCTTGATAAAGATTTTTTTGTGGCAATGAATAAGATTGATTCTATTCCGGATGCAGATAGAACGGACTTATCTAAGGCGTTTTTGAAAGCTTTTCCAAAAATAAAATCACGGTTTAGAATGGTCTCCGGCGTTAGTGGGGAGGGGATGTCTGATTTGATTTTTGATCTGTTTAAGGCGGTACAGAAAAATCATAAAGCTGAAATAAAAAATGTGGAGGTTCCTGTTCCGGATATGATTGATTATAAACCAAGCAGGTTTTTGGATGAGGAGTCTTTTGAAATTTCTCACATGTATACTGTGGATGCGACTCGATTTGAGGAACCAATTTGTGGGCAAATAATTCTGCCTGAGGCGCTTCCAAATAGGGAACTTTATAAGGTTACCGGCCAAAGAATCGAGCAAATTTCCCGCATGACCAACCCTGTGTATCCGGATGCAGTTAAACGCGTTTTGGATGTGCTCTTGAAGATTGGCGCAAAACGGGCACTTTTAAAGGCTGGTATTAATAACGGAGATTATATCAAAATAGGGCCACACTTCTTTGAATTCCATGATGTATAAGCCGAATTAATCATATGAAAATAATATGCGGACTTGGGAATCCCGGGAAGGAATATGAGAACACGCGCCACAATGTTGGGTTTTTGGTGTTGGATGCTTTTGCAGAAAAGATGGAATTTCCTCCTTTTGAGAGAAATGGCAAATCGCTTGTATCTGTAAAAGGTACCGGCAAAAATAAAGTTATGCTCGTAAAACCGCAGACTTTTATGAATTTATCTGGCGAGGCTGTTGCCGAACTTTTGAATTTTTATAAAGTAGAGCCTAAGGATTTAATTGTGATTTACGATGATGTGGATTTGCCACTTGGCACTATTCGTTACAGGGAAAAGGGTTCTGCCGGAACTCATAATGGCATGCGCTCAATTGTAGAAACCTTGGCAACGCTGGATTTCCCTCGCCTCCGGATTGGAACTGAATCTCGCGGAGTTACGGCTCCCGCCCAAATGGATCTACATGATTTTGTTTTAGCACCATTTTTGGAGGATGAATTGCCTGTACTTAAAGGTGTTATTGAGGAGGCGCTTGCTAAAATAGAAGAATTCTTGGTATAGTGGCGACTTATTTTATAGCTTTATAGTATGGCAGAAAATCTTGAGTATTACGGAGTTGGTCTTGAGGATTGCAATGGTAGGGCTGGTAAGTTGGCTGATGTTGATGATTGTCTTGAATCAAATGGGGCATTGTCCCTTGAGAATTGTCAGTCCGAGGTGGCGATTGTGGTTGGGGTAACAAGTTTGGAAAATGCTGACACTGCTGATGTGGATTTAGACAGATCTGAAAGCCTTGATTTGAACGATAGTGATAATAGCGTAGAAGAATCTGATGATTTGCCTTTTGTTGCCGATGATAATATGGATGACTCTGAAGGTACAGGATATAAATTTGCCGGCTCTTATAGGTTTTTGCCAAAATCATTACATGAATTATTTGAACGTAATGGCACTCCAGTTAGACCTGCAGAATGGGATAGTATTGCAGATTTGGGGGCTTTCGGCAGGGCAGGGAATTTAAATTATGCTACACTGGCTTTAAGCCATGCGGTCGTTGCTCAAACCTGTATGAGTGGCGCTCCTGCCCCAAGTGGTTTGGCTGATATTGGCGATGGAGCGTCTGATTTAAGTAGTTTGCCAGGTTGTGTAGCAAAACAAATTGAAGAAGGGCGTCATAATCATGACGTGTCTATGTATGGAGGTACAACATCCGTGTATTTTCATGATTATGATGTTGATTCGCCTAATGCCGTTTTTGGAAATGACGTCGTAAATATAGAAAAAATAAAAGCTTCGGATGCTCCTCCTGATAATTGCGAGAGTGCTATTGTCCTGGAGGGGGACGATCACTCTGATGGCGTTAAGGTCAATAGTCTTCTTTTTCTGTTGCGTAGGATTGGAGTAGCCTTAAGAGATTCCATCAAAAGCACGCTTCCATCAGATTCTGATATCGGTGATTTAAGTGCTCCCGTTGGCAAGGATGGTTTGCGGTCTTTGTATCAAGAAGCTGGCTATAGAGTCTTATCTGGTTTTGGCATTGGGACTGGTGTTTTGGTAATCACTCCAACTTATGATAGTGATATTGCCGTTCCTCTTGCCTCCGTTGTTCGAGTGGAGAATTTTCCAGACGATGAAAGGTCTATTTCTACAGTTTGGCAAAATGGTGGTTTTACCTGGGAAGGTAAGCCAAGGGCTAAAAGTCCAGAATCTCAAAAATAATCTCTTGCCTAAAAGTTGATTACTTTGTAGAGTAACCCCGCTAATAATCTATTCTTTATGTTTGCAGTCGTTTATTTTGGAGGGAAACAATATAAGCTTCGTGAAAAAGAGGAGCTTGAAGTCGAAAAGTTAGATATTGAAGATGGAAAAAACTTTAAGATTGAAGAAGTTTTGTTACTTGCTGAAGAAGATGGCTCAATGGTTAAGATTGGGATGCCTTATGTTGCAGGTGCTCATGTTGAGTGCCAAGTTTTGGGTCAAGGTAAGGGTGATAAGATCCGCGTTTTTAAATTTAAGGCTAAAAAGCGTTACCACAAGACTCAAGGACATCGCCAGAAGTTTACATCTATCAAAGTTCTAAAGATTTCTGCAGTAGAAAAGAAAGCTTCTGCTAAAGAAGATTCTGTTGATGACAATGTGGTAGAAAAAACTGTGGAGAAGGCTCCAAAGGCTGAAAAAGCTGTGAAAACAGTTGCAACAAAAAAGGTTGCAGTTAAGAAAACAGCTAAAAAAGCTTAGTAATAACTTCTCAGGACGTCTTCCGGCGGTCTTGATTTTGTTCGTGTTGTGGCGTAGTATGATGATGTCATATTAATTTATCATACAATGACTACAGTTTCCATACCACTTCCTGAGGAGATGCTTAAACAGATTAAGTTTTTTATAAATGAAAAGGCTGGAGAAAATGTTTCTCAGTTTGTAAGGGGGGCGATTCAAAAACGCTTGGAAAACGAGGCTGTTGAAGCTGTTTTACGGGCAGTTAATGAGCCACGCCTAGAAGGAGATTTGGATGATTTGGCTAGCCGGATTTGATTTATGATTAACATTGTATATACACCCAATTTCTTGCACCAATATAAAAAACTCTCTTTGAGTCTGCGTGAAGAAATTAAAGAAAAAGTTGAGCTATTTAGATCTGATCCAAGACATCCTTTTTTGAAAACTCATAAACTTTCTGGTAAGTTTGATGGCCTCTTTAGCTTTTCGGTGAATTACGTCTATAGAATTGTCTTTATGTACGATTCGAAAGATACAGTAGCACTGCTTTCTGTTGGCGATCACGACGTTTACAAAGCCTAAACATTTTTAAATTAGGTCTTTTAGCACTTCGGCAAGATCTTCTGGTTCTTTTGCTGTAAAGGTTTTTCCATCAATTTCGAGCATTTTCGCGTGCAAAAATTGGCGGGTTAGGTTGTGGTGATGTTTAAAGTGTTCGTTTGTGGCTTTGTCCCCGTAAACTGTGTCTCCAACAATCGGAAGGCCAATTGAGGCCATGTGTAAGCGGATTTGGTGAGTTCGGCCGGTTAAAATATTCACCTTGAGCAGTGTGTAAGCCGTGTATTTTTTAATGATTTCAAAAGTTGTGATTGCGTTTTTGCCCTGGGAATTAATTGCCATTTGCTTGCGCCTCTTGGAATCGCGTTTTATCCCGCCCTCTATTTTGCCGGTTTCCGTTTTTGGATGGCCTTTAACTAGCGCAATATATGTCTTTTTAACCTGTCTATCGTGGAAAAGTTTTGAGAATTTTTGTAACGAGGCATCGTTTTTTGCAATCAAAAGAACTCCGGAAGTGTCTTTATCCAGGCGGTGGACTATTCCTGGGCGAAGAGAGTCGTCCTCCTTGAATTTTAAGTGTGAAAGCATGGCGTTCACAATGGTTCCGCTGGCGTGGCCCGTTGAATCCGGGTGGACTGTTATGCCGGCCGGTTTATTGATTACTACGATTTCTTTGTCTTCAAAAATTATCTCCATTGGGATGTCTTCAGCCTTAATTTCTGTAGGTTTTGCCTTTGGGATTGTGTAGGAGATTAGATCTTTTAATTGGAGTCTTAGAGCCGGTTTTTGAATAACTTTTTTGTTCACTAAAACATGTCCGTTCGCAATTAAATTATTAGTAGCCGTGCGGGAAGTTTTTAATTCCTCTGCAAGTGCTACGTCCAATCGTTTTCCTACTAAATTTTCTTTTACTTCAAGAGTTTGAAATTGCATTTTAGTGGCTTGTTTGTTAGGCTTAAATCCGTCTAAGTCTACCTTATTTTACAGATTTTGCTATGACAATAGTTAAAGACCAAAAAGATGATGTTGATCAATTGCTCGTGCTTGGCGTTTCGGACGTCATTGTTCGTGAGGATTTAAAGAAAAAGTTGATGAGTGGAAAAAAGCTTAGAATCAAACTTGGGATTGATCCAACAGGTTCCGATTTGCATTTGGGGCACATGGTTGTGGTACATAAATTGCGGGAATTCCAAGAGCTCGGGCATCAAATCATTTTGCTTTTTGGAAATTTTACAGGTCAGATTGGCGATCCAACCGGAAAAAATGAAACGCGTCCAATGCGCACTCAGGAGGAGCTCGAAAAAAATGCTGAACATTATTTGAAGCAAGTTTCGCGTCTTTTGGACGTTAGCAAAATTGAGGTTAGGTGGAATGCCGAATGGCTTGCGCCTCTTAGCTTTGCGGATGTTGTTAAGTTATCTTCAAATTTTACAGTTTCGCAAATGCTCGAGCGAGATATGTTTCAAGATCGAATTAAAAAAGATTTGCCGATTTCTATGCACGAGTTCTTTTATCCTCTTATGCAGGGTTACGATAGCGTTGCGTTAAAGGCGGATGTGGAACTTGGCGGAACTGATCAAACTTTTAATATGCTTGCCGGGCGCACTTTGCAAAAGGCTTATGAGCAGGAGCCACAAAACGTTATGAGTGTGCCGATTTTGGTTGGAACGGATGGAACTATGAAAATGGGCAAAACGACTGGAAATTACATTGGAGTAAACGAAAAGCCGGAGGATATGTATGGCAAAACTATGTCGATTCCGGATGATTTGATTTTGAGCTATTTTGAGCTTGCCGGGCGCGTTTCTAAAGATGAGTGGAGTCAGATTAAAAAGCGCTTGGAAGGTGGCGAAAACCCTCGTAATTTAAAAATGGAACTCGCTTACAAAATTGTGGAAATTTACCATGGCGCGGAAGGGGCTAAGACTGCCGAAGCGCACTTTAAGAGTGTTGTGCAGAATAAAGAAATTCCTAAGGACGTTGAAACTCTTTTCCTTGATAAATCAGAATGGAATGTCGTTGAATTGTTGTCAAAACTCGGTCTTGTTAAAAGTACAAGCGATGCGAGACGTTTGATAGATGGTGGTGCTGTTAAGTGGAATGGTGTAAAGATTCAAGATAAGGAGCAGGTGATAGAATTAACACTCGAGAGTGCTCCATCTGATACTCATGATTCGTTCGCGTTAGATGCGAATGTCATTCAGGTTGGAAAAAGGCAGTTTGTGCGTTTGTTCTTCAAAAAATAGGCGAAAAAATTTTTGTTTCTACGTCTGCCCGGGCAGAAAACCTGAAAAATTCCTGACAAAAACCTGAACTAAAAATAAATTTGAGTAAATTGTCTGGCGAGGGGAATTTTTTTGTGGGAAAATGAAAAGTCCTAGATAATCCCCTTCGCCTATGAATAACATTATTCCGTTCGAGCACAATAAAATTCGTAAAGTTTGGCATGATGAAGAGTGGTATTTTTCGGTTATAGATGTCGTTGGAGTATTAATAGATCAAGTTGATTTTAAAAAGGCAAAAAGTTACTGGACTACTATAAAAAATCGTTTGAAAAACGAAGGAAGTCAGTTGGTCACAAATTGTGACCAACTGAAATTGCGATCTGCAGATGGGAAATTTTATAAAACGGATGTAGCCACCATTGAGACTTTGCTTCGTCTAATTCAATCTATCCCGTCTCCTAAAGCTGAACCTCTTAAGTTGTGGCTTGCCAAGGTTGGGACTGAGCGCATAGCTGAAATTCAAGATCCGTCACAGGCCGTAGATAGAGCTAGGAATTTTTGGAAGAAATATGGGCGTAGTGAAAAATGGATACAACAAAGAATGATGGGACAAGAGACGCGCAATCGCCTTACTGATTATTGGAACGAGCATGGTGTGAAAAAAGGAGATGAGTATGCAATTCTTACAAATATTATTCATGAAGAATGGACGGATTTAAGTGTAAAAGAACATAAGGAGCTTAAGGAGCTTGGTCGATCAAATAATCTTAGAGATCACATGAATGAAGCAGAACTGATTTTGACTGCGCTTGCAGAACTTTCGACTCGTCAAATTGCTGAAACAATCAGTGCTGATGGTTTGGATGAGAACAAAATTCCAGCTAAAAAAGGTGGGCAAATTGCAAAGCATGCCCGAAAAGAACTTGAATCGAAAACAGGTAAAAGTGTTGTTTCCGGCGAGAATTTTTTGCCATCTAGAAAGCGATTAGGGTAAGCACTGCTAAGTCATTGGCGTTTTAGGACGGTTGCGGTGTAAAGTATTGGTACTTTTTGTACTCCATTTACAAATCATAATTATGAAAAAGTTCCTTCTTATCTTTGCGTTGATTGTTTCTCTGTTTAGTCTTGGTTGCCAAAAGGTTCAAGAAGGATCTGAGGTCAGCGTTCCTTCAGAGAAAAAAATGCCGACGAATCAACTGTTTGAATTGACCGAGGCTAAAAAAATCTTTTTAAATTCTGCCGAGTCTTTGCCGGTTGACGGAAATACACTTAAGGTATTTGACCTGTGTTACGAGCCTGTTTCCAAGCATGTTTTTGCAGTTGGAATTATGACCAAGGATATGGCTGTGTTCGATGAAAATTTGAACCTGTTGAGCTATCAGGAAACCGAGCTTAAAGGCAAGGATTATTCTCTGAAATATTTGTCTTGCGATGGGGGATTGGTGAGCCTTTCAACTGAGGATGAAGTTTTGTTGTTTGATGCCGTTCAAGGAAATAAAATTGGCAATGTCAGTCTCGATTCAAAAGCTGGAGTAAAATCATCCAAAATCCTCGCCGATTTGAATATGCTCGTGGTGGCCACAACAGAAAACGAGCAGATTTTTTACGACTTGGATTCTCTGGAAGAAATTCAAAGATTGGCACATTCCAGGTCTAGCTATTTTGTGGATGGGGACAAGCTTCTTCTTTTGGAGATGGATAGTTCCAGCAAATCTTTTTCCACTTATTATTATGATGCAAAAACTCTTAAAGAGCTTTCGAAGGATAGCTGGAAAGTTAGCTTTGTGATTAGGGATTTTGCCTATAATCCTGAGACTAAATCAATGTATCTTCTTGATCGCGATGGTGCCGTTTTTGATTTGTCATTGCTGAATGTAAAAGAAAAGCCTGTTAAACTTGGTAAAAATACTTACGAAGAGGTGATGGCTATGTTTGTAAAAGATAATAATTTAATTCTTGTGTCTGCAAATGGTTTTGACGGAGATACGGATGGAAACTTTTTTGGAGGTGTTTCCAAAATTGATTTGGGTACTAATAAAGTGAGCGAATATCCTTTTCCTTTTAAGCACAACTCTGTTGCCTTTAATGATTCTAAAGGTTGGATGTATTTGATGGATAACGATGGTAATTCCATAAGCCAAATTGATCTTAAGGATTATTCCGTGATTAAAAGGAGTTTGACAGGGACTTCTGCGGAACAGGGGGTTTGGACTAAGGATGGGGCGTTGGTTGTGGCTAACCGTTTGGGAGGAAGCTATTTGTATGTTTATGATTCTGCGCTTGAATATTTTGGTACTATTGAGCCCTGGGCTTGGCCGGTTTCCACTTATTACGATTCTGTTAATGATCGCATACTTAGTTATGATTTTTTAGCGAGTTCCATCTCCGTGTTTGATGCCAAGACTTTGGAACAAATTGATAATTTTGACTTGGGTGTTGCGGATGGGGCTTCGGATTCTTTGGGCTTTATGTCTTATGATGAGGATTCTCAAATGGCTTACGTCTCCATACCGGAACAGGGCCTTATTGTGATTTATGATTTGGAGGCTGAGAAAACATTGGGTTCCATCCAAATTCCCGATTTTGATAAAAAACTTGCTTCAGAACTTCAAGGACCAGGAAACTTATTGGCTTTTTCCGACTCAATCCATCAACGTCTTTTTGTACTTGAGGCCTCCAAAAATTTGCTACACGTTTATACGCTTGGCTCAGGAGAACCAAGTTTATATAAGACTATAGCTGTGGAAAACGAAATGCAGGATTTGAAAGACTATCCTTTAAGTATGAAGATGGATTTAGGCCAAGGAATTTTATGGCTTGGAAGCTATGCTCTTAATTTGGAGACTTTGACTTTTGATTCTCAAAATACAAATGGGACAAACTTTATTGCCTATGATCCGGCGCGTGAGGTCACTATTTTTGCAGGTTTAGATGGGGAGGAAGAGTTTGTTTATGTTCAAAATCTTTCCGGTGAATTAGTTCAAACTGTCCCACTCGGTGCGAGGGAATTTGTACTTTCCAACTTTGCCTACGAGCAAGAATCCGGGGTTCTGGCTGCATTCCATATGGTTTCTTCCACCATCGACGTGATTCCTCTTTTTGCAGAGTGATATATAATTTGTCCTTATGCTCTCTCATCGGCTGGATTCAAAAATCTTAAAAACCAGAGATTCGTATGTGGCAAAGTTAAAGGAAATGGGAGTTAAAACACTTGGGGATTTGCTTACGTATTTTCCGCGCGCCTACAGAGATGAGCAGGAGTTTAGTCGCATCAACGAAATGCGCACAGACCAGATTAATACCATACGTGCAAAAATTGTTTCTATCTTAAATTTGCCAACGCGGGCTGGGGGAGTGGTAACCAGGGCGATGGTTAGCGACGAAACTGGCGAATTGGCGGTTATGTGGTTTAATCAAAAACATTTAAAACAGATGTTTTTTAAGGGTAGCGAGATTGTTTTAACAGGTAAAATCAAATTTGAACGGGGGAGGATAATGATGATGAGCCCAAAGTACGAAAAACCGAGTGGCGTTTTGCTACATACCGGGAGGATTGTGCCTGTGTATAGAGAAAGCGAGGAAATTACTTCAAAATGGCTTAGAGAAAAGATTTATTATCTACTGCCGTATGCTAAATTTTTTGATGAGTATTTGCCGAGTTTTGTTTTGCAGGACGAGGGCTTGATGACTTATTCGGATGCAATTTATCATGTTCATTTTGCAAAAGATGAAGAACATTTAAATTTAGCTAAAAAGAGGCTCGCGTTTGATGAGCTTTTTATGTTGCAGTTTATGGCGCTTAAGCGCAAGAATTTATGGCAAGAAGGATTTTCCGGTGAGAAAAAAGTTATTAGCGCGGAGCTTGACATGGTGCCTTTTTATTCAGCTTTGCCGTTTGAGCTAACGAACGCACAAAAACGTACAATCGAGGAAATTTTTGTTGATTTAAAGCGAGATTTTCCGATGCTTCGTTTAGTTCAAGGAGATGTTGGTTCTGGTAAAACAGCCGTTGCGGCATCTGCCATTTTTGCGATGATTAAATCCGGCTATCAATGTGCTCTTATGGCGCCTACAGAAATTTTGGCAAGGCAACATTATAAAAGTCTTACGTCTTTATTTAATGGCTTTGGATTCAATATCCAACTACTTACCGGTTCTATGAGTGCCTCCGAACATAATTCGGTTGCGACTCAGCTTGCAACGGGAACTTGTGATTTGGTGATTGGCACTCACGCCCTAATCCAGGAAAGCGTTAGTTTTGCCCGACTTGGGCTCGCGGTAATCGACGAACAACATCGTTTTGGGGTTAAGCAACGCGCCAAATTAAAAGAACAGGGTTTCCCGCATTTATTGAATCTTTCTGCAACGCCAATTCCGCGCACTATGGCGTTAACGATTTATGGGGATCAGGATCTTTCTATTTTGGATGAATTGCCTCCCGGTCGCACGCCGATAGTTACGCGTCTTGTGCCGGAAGCAAAGCGTGGTGACGCAGAACTTTGGGTCTCTGATCAAGTTGCAAAGGGTCGCCAAGTTTTTATTGTTTGTCCGTTGATTGATGAATCTGAGGCTATTCAAGTTAAGGCTGCGAGCCTTGAGTACGAAAGATTGTCCAAGGATGTTTTTCCAAATCATAGACTGGCGCTACTGCATGGTCGTATGAAAGCGGATGACAAAGATAAGGTTATGCAGGATTTCTCTGCCGGCAAAGTTGATATTTTAGTTTCGACTTCTGTTGTTGAAGTTGGAATCGATGTGCCAAATGCAAGCATAATGATGATTGAGGGTGCGGATCGATTTGGTCTAGCTCAACTTCATCAGTTTAGGGGTAGGGTCGGGCGAGGAGCTCACCAGTCGTATTGTTTCTTGTTTACAGATTCAAATTCCGATGAGGTCTTGCAAAGATTGAAATATATTGTGCAATTTAATTCTGGCTTCGATTTGGCGGAAAAAGACTTGGAACTTCGTGGGCCCGGAGAAATTTATGGGCTTAAACAAAGTGGAATACCGGATTTAAAAATGGCGAACTTTGGCGACAA
Source organism: Candidatus Altimarinota bacterium (assembly GCA_041658345.1). Taxonomy (GTDB): domain Bacteria; phylum Patescibacteriota; class Gracilibacteria; order UBA1369; family 2-02-FULL-48-14; genus JBAZYV01. The sequence goes on along the minus strand of JBBAAK010000004.1, from coordinate 79,040 downwards.
AGAACTTTTGGAACGTGCGAGGGCGAATGCCATGCGACTTATAAAAGAAGATAGTACTTTAGCTGGATTTCCGGCGTTAGCAGAAAAAATCACAAAATTAGAGGCTCAAATGGAAGTGGTAGACGTGTCTTAAATCGTTTTTTAAATTAGCTCGCGTTTAAAAGGGCCTTTTGATAGTGGTATTTATATAGGTCTAACTTCGCACAAGATATATTGTGCGGGATTATTGGAAGGTGAAGCTTGGAGTGATTAGGCAAGCTCTTCGCTCTCCCCTTCTACAACAGGATTTTGTTTCTCAATTGTTTTTAACATTTTTGCATCTTGGTATGTGGCCACTGCAAGCAAGATAAAATTGTTAAAGCTGACCTCCCTACCGTCCATGTCAATTTTTTGATCGAATAAGAATTTCCAGATTTCCATTTCTTTTTCTCCTTTTACGCCCTCTCTTCCTTCTTGAATTCTGCTTATAAGGCGTGTCATTGGTTCTTCTGCCTTTTCGCCGAATTTTGCAGATACAAGCCGTTTGAATTTTTGGAATGCCGGTTCTAAGGCCTCAGACTGCCTACATATTAATTCTATTTTTTTAATTTCGATCCAGGTGCCGTCTACGTAGGTTTGATAAGTTATGATATTTTTGTTGGTTTCTTCTATTTTCTGTTCAAGTTCTTCGATTCTAATAAAAAGATCTTCTCTTTTATTGGAATCACTTGTATCTGTTGTTAGCGCCAATTTATCTTGATTCTCTTTTAGTTCTTTTTGTAGTTTTGTCAAATCTTCGTTGGCATCTTCCAGGGCTTCTTTTGCATTCTTTTTTAAGTCTTCTATTGTGTTTGATAAATGGTTTCCAAAGAAGTTAAGTCTATCACCCGCGAACATTTCTTTCACAAAATCCGGATGGGCGGTGTAGGTCGTTTCTTTAAGGTACTCCAATGGGTCTGTCTTTGCGTCTACTCCTTGGCCTATACCAAGTGTGGATTCTCCTATGTAGGTTAGGGTTCCTCCTATATGGGCTCCACCTAAGACGGCAAGCATATCTGTAACCGCTCTCCCCTCCCATGTTTTAAAAAATTGGTTTCTATTTGGGAAGTTTTCTTCCAGGTATGGTTCTCCCCAGGCATTCCAAGCCGTTACTCCGCCTGTGGCGCCTGCAAGTCCACCGGCAATTCCTGCTATAGCTCTTGCCGGTACTCCCGGGAGTGGCAACATTCCTCCTGCCTTCATTCCTACTGTGAATCCGGCCATTCCGCTTGCATGTGCTCCCGCTGTATTAAATTTATCTTCCGAGGTTGATATGTCTGCGAACATATAGATGGCTCCAAGTACCCCAATCGTACCTTTTAGTTTTGTCGCAGCTTTCCATAAACGTGGATTTTTTATTTGGAATATCTTCTCTTCTAAGTATTTGATTGGTTTACCCTTATCCTCTGCGTCTTTGAGGCTTTTTAATAATTCTTTCAATTCTGGTTTTGTAAATCCTAATTCTCTTAATCTTAAACTTACCCTTTCGTTGTTGAGCCCAAATCTTTCCATGTCCCCTCTCATTGTTTCGTCAATATCTAGTCTTGACCATCGTGCGGTGTCGGCTTCGATATGAGTTGCATATTTTGGTGCAGAGACCACTAAATTCGGGATTTTTGGTAGTGAGGAAACTGGGTGGTCTGTAGCGAATGATTCTGCCAAATTCCTTAAATCTTGTCTTACCGTCACTTCTATAGATTCGATGGCTTCGGTAGATATGTTGGCTACGGATGGATGGGAACGTGGTTTGTCTATTCCTGTTGCCTTCAATAAGTCTATTTTTGATTCAAGAAAGTGCTTACCGGCCCTTGTACTCATTTTTTCATTCCATTTTTCTCCAAACATTTTTTTATATAGCCATGCTTTTGTACTGGTAAAAAATTTGGGACTGGCCTCGTTCTGACATTTATCATAATACTTTGCGTATTGTTCGCCCCAGTATGCTGTTCTTTGGTGTAGCGCCAATAATTTTTCCTCCGGTGAGGCGTTTGCCATTAATATTTTTGCATCATAGGCAAGTCCACGTAAATATTGGCTTCCTTCGGTTCCATACTTGCATGATTTGATAAGCACTTCCGGGGTAAAGGTATAGGATAATACGAAGCCTCTGGCAGCTCCGCCTGTTGCCGCCCTCAAGACTCCGCCTTGCCCTTTCCATACCGCTATTCCTGCTGATACGGCTGCGAATCCTCCAACCCAGTAGGCTTGTTCCATCTCGAATGGTACGTTTCGTATCGGTCCGCTACCATCTATCGCAGCACATAAATCTGCAAGTTGATCTTTTATAATGCTCATGTTGCTTATAAATGGAATGGCGGTGGCTCCTTTCACTATAAATACCGAGTCACCGCTAAATAAAAATGCGCCGGCTCTATCCCAAACGCTGGTTGATATATCTGCCAATGCGTCTCCAATTCCTACTTCACCGTTTATCACTCCTTCTACGGAGGCTTGGACGCCCGGGAAGTTTTTTGCTAATGCACTTTGAGCTTCTTCTCCTTCCAAGACTTTTGGTTCGTCACCCTGCGTTTCATCAGTTTCGTCTTTAGTCTCTTTTTTCCCATCTGCATTTTCTTTGCCATCCTCCGGAGTTCCAAAAACACCTTTTTCTTCTAGTCGGTCCAAAATTTCTCCTATGGTCATATCTCTTGGACTGCCATCAATTTGGTTGAGATGTCTTTTGATAAATTGCTCGATTTTATCCTCTTCTTCTGCGGTTTTTGCGTCTGAGGCGATGCTGTTGCCCGGTAAATTGGCAAGGCCTGTCGCTTTTGCGCTTGCTTGTAGGGTTTTTTTTGCCATTCTTCCTCCGGTACTTTTTATGCTTGAAAAATCATCCCATTTTACGTCTCTTACGTCGATTATGGTGCGTTCTTTGATTTTTAATAACTCTGCTGTTTTTTTAATACCCGGATTTGTAGAACTGAATGTTAATGATTTTATAGCTTCCCAAATTCCCTTTTCTTTTCTAAGTTCACCAAAGTTGCTTATTGTTTCTGAGGAGAGCGATAAATTGAGATAATCGGCACTCCATTTTCCTATTGTTTCTCCTCCAAAAAACGTTCCGAGTGCTACGGCTCCAAGGGCTACTCCTGCTACAGCGTCGCTGATTTTTTTGTCCTTTTCTTCTTTGGTGAAATATTTCCATAAAAAATATCCGGCTCCAAGTGCTCCGGCGGCTATTAATGTACCTTGTATGCTAGGGCTCATCCAATCAGGTTTCTCGGGACTGGTTTTAGTCTTTTCTGCACGAGTTTTATTGTCTAGTGATTTTACGTAAATTTTGTTTGTTTTGTCTAGCCACTTATGCCACTCCTCTAGCGTTTCTTTGTCGTTATGTGTGATTAAATCACCTAAGATTTTTACAGATAGAGTCTCTCTTTCATTATCTTTTTCTATGTAAGGCTGGATACTTAGCGGACTTTTTGCGAGATCTTCAGGCTTTATTCCTGCTGTGAGTGCTTTAAGAATTAAGTTTTGAATTGATGATTCTATGATTGCCTTCGTTTCCGGATCTGTGTCTGAAAGTGCTCTTAAAGGGTTAACTTGTTTCAATAAATCTACTTCTTGATTTTCTAATTGTGAGCTGACTGCGACTTCTGTTGAAAGCAGTTGTCTTTTAGTTTGTACTGCTTTTGCTACTTTATTGCCCTCTTCTTTTTGTGCAAGAAACTCATTAACTTTTGCTTTTGCTTCTGGTGATCCTTCGACAGTTTCAACAGGTCCAACGAAGAGTTCTGTAGGTTCTTTTTCTGGTGGATTTTGCCCTGGGTCTGCCATAGTGGAATTTAAATCTTATGATTATACCTTAAAATGGCGGTTTTTACAACCGTCAGATAAGGTCTTTAATCATATAAGTTCCACGTAGGGTGTAGCCTTGTTTTTGGTAGTAAGCGCGCACGCCTATGCCGGAGATTATGGCGAGGCGAGAAAAACCGGCGTTTTTGGCTAAGGACTCAGCTTCTTTGAGGAGGCGTTTGCCGAGGCCGGCATGTTGGGATGCGCCTTTTTTGTTCTCCCCTACTTCAACTTGGGCGCCGTAAACGTGGAGTTCACGTACGAGTGCACACCCGTTAAGTTCAGGTAAAAAGTGTGATTTTTGGCTTTCTTTTGATGGGAATCGCAAGCGGAGTAGTCCGCAAAGCCTGTCTTTAGCGTCTACAAAACTCAAAAATAGCTCTTCCCCATCTGATGCTTTGTATTTTATAAGGTCTAATTTGACGTTGTTTTTGTCGTAAGATTCGCCCTTAATTTCTCTGCAACGGATGCATTGGCACTCCATTTTCGGGTCTTTTTTCGCACGGTCTTCTAAAATTTGGCGCATATTTGTGGTGCGACTTCCTTCTAAAATCGATTCGCCTGGGATGTCTCTATAAAGCCTTTCTATGCGAACGTAGCGTGGCACGTAAAGTTGCATCTCTTCCAAAAGTTCAAGCAAAATTTGGTCCGAATAGCTTTTGTATTTGCCCTCTTTCCACCAATTTTCAAGCTTGGAATATGGCACCACAACGCAAGGATAAAGTTTAATTTGATCAGGCTTAAAGTCAGGATTTTTAAAACAATCTTTAATCATTTTTAAGTCTTTTTTTGGAGTGCTTCCCGGTAAATTTGGCATCAAGTGAATTGCAATTTTAAAGCCACTGTCGCGCAGGAGTTTTATTGCGTTTGCCATCTGTACTGTGGTCTCCCCTCTTTGAACGAGGTCTAGGATTTTTTGATCCAAATGTTGTATTCCGAGTTGTATTTTTGTTACGCCAAGGTTGCGAAGTTCTTTAATCGATTCTTTTGTAATAGAATCACTACGGGTTTCTATGCTAAGGCCAATAATCCTGTGGCGGGCAGATTCATTTTTTTGTTGGGCTTCTTTAAGAGATTCTGATTGTTCTTCGTTGCAGGCGTCAAAAAGTGATTTTATAAATTCAGTTCGATATTTTTTGTTGTAAGAAAGGAAAGTTCCGCCGAGTACAATCATTTCTATTTTATCGGTTTCGTGGCCTTGGTGAGTTAGGCTTTCTATGCGCGTTTTAACTTGGCGGGCGGGGTCGAATTCCTCGAGTACGGCACGCATTGCACCGGGTTCGTTAGAAAGATATGACTTTGGCATTTGGGGTTCGCTTGGGCAGTAAACACACTTGCCCGGGCAAGAATTTGCCTTCATTAAAACTGTTAAAATGCTTACTCCGGAAAGAGTGCGAATTTTACGTTTTCTAAGAAGTTTTTGTAGTTCCGTGTCACCTTTCCAACCTTCTTCTAAAAGATTTTTATACGTGTCTTGGAGTTTAAAATTGCTTGGCAAAGGTATATGGAATTCTTTTGCGAATTGTTTTTTTAGTTTGTGCAAACCATCCTCTGTTTTAATTTTTTTTGAGGATGCTTGTTTTATGAAGCGCTTTTGTATATCTTCTTGAGAGAGGATTTTCATAACCTTATTATGCTCTATAAGAGTATTCAAGAAAAGGTCAAGGATGACTACAATGCGATTGCCAAGGAGTTTTCTTGTTCGCGCAGTTTTCCGTGGAAAGAATTTGAGGATTTTTTGCCGTATTATAAGGAGGATTTTGAAGTTTTGGATTTGGGTTGTGGGAATGGAAGGCTGTTTAAATTTTTGGAAGAGAAAGGCGTTAAAACTTATGTTGGAGTGGATAATTCTAGTGAGCTTTTGGGCTTGGCGAAAAAACAGAATCCCGGCGCTGAGTTTTTACTTAAAGACATTAGTGAAAAATTAATTTTAAATAAAAAATTCGATGCCATTTTTGCGATTGCTTCGTTCCATCATTTGCCAAAAAAAGATCAACTACGTGCGTTAAAGAACTGGAAAAAACTTTTGAAACCGGGTGGATATCTTTTTATGACTAACTGGAATTTGTGGCAAGTAAGATTTTTTTGGTCGTGGTTGCGGGCAATCTTTTGGCCAAAGTATGGGTTTTTAGGGCTACAAATTCCGTGGAAAATGCAAAGTGGGAAAGTAGTTAAAAGATTTTATTATGCATTTACCGCGCGGAGGCTTAGAAAACTTTTGGGAAAAGCTGGGTTTAAGGTGGTTTCATTTAAGAAAGATAGAAATTTTGTTACAATCGCTCGTGTATGAAATTATGTGGCGTAAACATTTCTGCAATTACAAAAAAAGAAGCTCTTGTTAGAGTTAGTGATGTTTTTAAAACTGGCAAACAAGAAATAATTTTTACTCCAAATCCAGAAATAATTTTGGAGGCTTCGCGCAATGCGGATTTTTTTGAAGCTTTAAAATGTGGGACGTTAATGCTTCCGGATGGGCATGGACTTCAATTTGTGAGCACACTTTTGCAAATTAAAAACAAGTTACTGCGAGTATTCCTTTACCTCCCCTTTTTAATAGTTTTTTTGTTTTTTAAAAAGCCATTTGCAAAATTAATTCCCGAGATTATTCATGGGTCTGATTTTATGAAAGATGTGATTAGTGAGTCTGCCTTGCGTGGTAAAAAAGTTTTCTTTTTGGGTGGACGCGGTGATTCTGCGGAAAAAACAGCCAAGTTTTTTAAGAAAAATTTTGTGAGTTTAAAAGTTTCTGGCTTCTCTAATTCCGATCCATCTGAGGAAGCTCTTAAAAAAGTTTTAGAAGCTAAGCCTGATGTTCTTTTTGTTGCCTATGGAGCGCCAAAACAAGAAGAGTGGGCTTGCCAACATCGCAAAGAACTTAAATCGTTAAATCTAATTATGGCCGTTGGTGGATCTTTTGATTTTTATTCCGGCAATATAAAAAGAGCCCCAAGATTTTTTAGAATGTTTGGCCTTGAATGGCTTTTTAGGTTGATGTGCAATCCAATTGGCAGGGCAAAAAGGATATGGAATGCTGTGTTCGTGTTCCCTATAAGGGCTATGTTCACAGGGGCTTGCTAAAAAAATAGCTTATGTTATAATAAGCTTCTTTTTAGATTGAACATGGATCAAATAACTGAGGGTAGTGCCTCCTTAGATGGAGTAGATAATAAGCTTGTAGCGTTAACTAACGCTTTGGTGCCTTTCTTCTCATATACTGGGGATTTGCCTACTCAACTCGAAAAAATAAAAATTATTTTGGAAGAATATTCTCTTTACAATACAAGTCTTTTTGGAAATTTTGCTTCTAAATTAACAACTTGTTTTAACGATCCTAAGTTGACTGCTATTTGTGATGACAGACTTTTTGCGACTGCCCTCATGTTGTACCTTTCCGGTGCTTTAAGTAGGCAATCAGAGATTAATGCTGTGAGTTTATTCGCTAGTTTAAAAACAGCGTTATATGACGCACCTATTGCTCCAGACAGACTGCTTCTAATTAATAGTGAGCTTGATTCTTGTGCATTTTTACGTACTCCATTTGATGTCATTTCTACAGCTGCTTTACGTGAATATAGGTCTATACCTGTTGAGAAAATATATTTTGCAAGAAATTATGCTATGACTGCTCAATGTGGAGTCCCTCATTGGTCTGTTGTGTTGGGAGGAATTAAACCTAACGAAAATCTGCCAGATAAGTTGATAGATGGTGGCATGATTTATCCTGCGAATCCTGATAGACGTAAAATGTATAGTGACAGATGTGCGGAAGTATGTGCTAAGTTGGTGACACTTTCTTCTGCTCAAGCTGTATCTGGACGATTGCGTGATCCTGGTGCGGTTTCTGAATATACTTCACTTCTTAATGAATTTAGAGATTTGCCACCTAGTCTTCATGCTAATGCGATTTTGGCTTATGGGTCCAAAATAGAAAATACTGGCCCATATTTTAATTTAGAGTCGTATTTTAATCATTATGATTCCAAAGACTGGAGGGGTGATGGAATCCTTAATTTATTTGAAGTTTACAACTCTGATCCATCTTTTGAAAAAAGATTTTCTATTGCACTTAAAAAACATATCGGATTTTACAATGTGGTTCTTTATGCAGTTTTGAATTCTGCCAGCAAGTGTGAAGTTGCGTTTGGGATTCAATTATTGGCAGATTGTTGTAAGGAAAATGGTTTTAAGAAAGAGTTCCTTGAGCCTATTGTCGTTGCATTGGCAGGTTCAGAGGACGCTGAAAAGCTGTTTACCTTTATTGCTTTGTGCGGAGAAGATCCAAAGGCTTTTGTATCTCGTTGTATAAAAATTATATTAAGTAATAGCAAAGTAAAAGATTTAGTTTCTGTAACTCCAAATGGCGTTCAAATTGATAAAGATAAATTGCCATGGGTCGCATTTTTTGATCCTGCTGAATTCCAACGGGCGTTAGATGATTATTTTAGAACTGATAATAGTCCGCGTTCATTAGCCCCTCACTTTGCAAAATGTGTTTGTCCTTCAGATTACGATAAAGATCGTTTGTTAAATGAAATTTCTCAATATGCTTCGGTACCACTAGTAGAGCCTGTGGAGGTAGACTGCCTTGCTATTCCAAAATCAGTGCGTGTGTTCTTAATGCCAGATAGTCCTTCTACGGCTGATGGTGGCCACCAGTGGAAGTTGGCTTTCCGTATAGTGCAGTGTGACAATGGTAAAACTTTGAATGGTACCGTTCGTGGGAATTTTAAAGATGGTAAATTTAATGGTTCTGTTGATGACCCTATAATAAATGTAACTTGTGAATGGATGGCAGTTTATGCTCTCCATAGTTATTATGTACGTAGTGTTGAAGCTGATGTGGCTGGGAGTGTGTTGAATCAAATTAGCAAATTGGATAGTGAGAAATCGCATTCACCTCTATCTCCAAACGTTCCAAATATTCAACCAATTAAAAGAGTTGAAGGGCGTCAGGCTCCTGCCACTCTTGAGGTAGATATTCGTGATTCAGAGAAAGTTGATGACGCACGTCGTGCTGGAATAAATAGATCAAAAATTGTAGGTAATTTGGCTGTGATCCGTGATTTATTACAAGGTGAAGCTGTTAATCTTGATGACGTAATGTTGTTCAGAAGAGATGAAAGTGCTGTGAAAGGTCAATTTGTACATTATAGAGTCCCTGCAGAAGAGCTCTCTACACTTATTGCTCAAGGAGTAGATTTGAGGACACAAGATTTTTATGTTATGACTGGTATACCTCATACAAAAGCTGCTGGTTTTTATGAAAAGCCTTATGGGAACTCAGGTGAATTAGATAGAAGATTGCGTACAATTGAACCTCGTTCCGCTACGGACCATTCTATTTACTCTCATGAGGTACATATAGATAATCGATTTGAGGATGTTGGGAGCGAAGCGCTTAGACCTTATGCTACTCATTTGAGTATTCGAGATAATGCTAGGTATGATACTACTCAAATAGTTCTCATCGATGATAAGATTGTGCTTCCTGCAGTCGCTATGGATACGAATGCGAAAATTCTTAGAACTATTGCACAAGAAGATTGGGTTAGTTCTTTGTTAGAAAAAATGTTAGAAAAAATCCAAAAAGATTTTGAGGAAGATATGTTGGATCTTGAAAATTCGTCACTTCGTACAGAAGCTCAATTGGTTTTTGATTGTAAAGTGGCTGAGCTTAGAAAGGCTAGAGAGCTTAGTTGGTTTAGTTCTTGGCTAGAAAAAATCCAAAAAGATTTTGAGGAAGATATGTTGGATCTTGAAAATTCGCCACTTACTGCAGAAGAAAAAGATAAACTTCGCACAGAGTGTAAGTTGGATTTTGATCGTAAAGTTGCTGAGCTTAGAAAGGCTAGAGAGCTTAGTTGTATAGAGGTATCTCCAGAAGATGGTGCATCAGCGCGTTTTACTTTACCTGGTCTTTACGAAAGCAACCGTATTTTCAATCAAGGTACTTTTAAGCCTTTAGGTAAAGTATTCCCAGCGCCTTTAGAAGAAAATCAATAATTAGTATTTATCTCCTCTTGCTCACCTTTTCTTCTGCGCCTCGTATAAAAGGCGTAACGAATTCGATTATGCTTTTTGTGAGCAAAATTGGTTTTGCGATGTAGGTGTTTACGTTATCTACAAGTTCTTTAATTTGGTCTGTGACTTTAACTACGTCGCGCAAAATGAACATTAAATATACGAGTGTGATAGAAAGGAAAATTGTTGTGAGCGATGCGCAAACGGATAATGTTAGAAATAATATGTCGATTGGTTGCATTGCGTGGTGGTTAATTTAATTTTATTGTAGCAGAAAGTTTGCTACGTAAGAAGTTTTGTTAAAGTTGCATTTACCATTTGAGGATTTGCTCTACCTTTTGATTCTTTCATTACACTTCCTATTATAGTTGCCATGGCTTTTGTTTTGCCGGCTTTTACATCAGCAACTGCGCCCGGATTTGTCTCGATAGCCTTTTTGCATAGTGCTTCTATTTCGCCTTCCCCAGAAACTTGAGTCATGCCTTTCTCCTTTATAATTTGTTCTGGCAGTTTTGCACTAAGTAGCATTTCTTCAAAAAGTTCTCCTTTTGCTACGTTGTTTGAGATTGTTCCTGCATCAACAAGTCTAATTAATTGGATAATATGTTCGGCGGTTATGCCCGATTCTTCCATTGTTTTGTTTGATTCTTTTAGTTTGCTAATGAGCACGGTTCCTATAAAAGATGCTGAGGAACGAGGGTTTTTTGTTGCGATTGCGACTTGTTCAAAAAGCTTTGCCGTTTTAGAGTTTTCTGCAAAAAATCTAGCGTCTGCTTCTATTAATCCATAAACTTCTTGGAATCTTGTCATAACTGTTACCGGTGATTCCGGGACTTCTTTTTGCCATTCCGCCAGCATTTCTTCTGTAATTTCTATTGGTGGCAAATCCGGTTCTGGGAAATAACGATAATCTGCAGCGCTTTCTTTATCGCGCAGTAGATAAGTTTCTCCTTTTGTTTCATCCCAGCCTACAGTTTGTTCGCCACTTACGGGGTTTCCTTGTTCCCAAAGTTCAATTTGGCGTTTGATTTCATAATCGATTGCGCTTTCGAGCGAACGGAATGAGTTTAGATTTTTGATTTCTGCTCGTGGATAAAGTTTGGATTCCCCTTTTGGTCTAATTGATACGCTGGCATCAAAACGCATTTGGCCCTTTTCCATGTCGCAATCGGAAGAGCCCGCATAACGTACTAATTTCTGAATGGTTTTTGCGTATTCGGATGCTTCACTGGCAGAACGCATATCCGGTTCGGAAACTATCTCCATAAGTGGCTTCCCTGCCCTGTTAAAATCAAGCAAAGTCCCATTTGCAACGTGCATTAATTTACCAGCGTCGTTTTCCAAATGAAGACGTGTAATGCCAATACGTTTTTTGGTTCCATCAGCCATGATGATTTCCAAATATCCGTTTTGTGAAATTGGTTCGTCGTACTGTGAAATTTGAAAACCGGATGGTAGATCCGGATAAAAATAATTTTTACGATCAAATTTGGAATGATGATTGATTTTGCAATTTAGCGCCAATGCGGAAATCACTCCTTTTTTTATACTTTCTTTGTTTGGTACAGGAAGCATGCCTGGGAAACCCGTGCAAATCGGGCAAACATTTGTGTTTGGAGTCGCACCAAAATTATCATTGGAGCATCCGCAAAACATCTTTGTTTTCGTAGACATTTCTGCGTGGATTTCGAGACCGATTACTGATTCAAATTCCATATTATGAGTAGGTTGAGTGGTTATATTTATTTTCTTTGTGAGCGTAATAGAGTCGTAAGTAACTCTTTTAGTTTGGTGTGATCAGTCATTGTTTGGTCCTCAAGAAAAGCCTGTTGATGTTCAATTATTAAGCGCTCCAATTTTTTTGGTGAGGCGATGTGGTTTAAGAAAAAAGGCGTTCCGGACATGTGATCAATTCTTATGTTCCCAAAGCTCATCACGGTCCCCCAAAATCCTTTAGTTTCGTTTGTGATTCCTTCGATATTTCCGTATTCGATTCTGCTTGTATTTTTGTCAAAAAACGAATGCCATTCTTGTTTAACTATCGCAAGATCTGTGACTATCCATGCATCTAAGTACCATTGAGTTAATCTGTAAATGAATAGTGCGGTTCCTAGCCCCGCCCATCCGATCCAAACCGCATAAAATGGTGGGAAAAGTATGTAGGCAAGCGCCGGAACGAGGATGCCAAAAAATAAAACCTTAAATAAAACAGGGTAAACTTTGAACGGATGTACGTGTGCTACGTAAACAATTTTCTCACCTTCATCTAGGAGATCCCTGAAGGCAATACTGTCAATAATCATTGTAGTAGATTTATTTTTGAATAAGGGCTAATCTCTCACCCGCCACTATATCATAGTTATGCAAGAAAAAACGACCCCACGATTCAATTTTAGAAGTTTTTTTTGGGATATTGGCTTAGATATCGTAATTGTTTTAGTTTTAGTATTTTTTATAAGGACATTTTTGTTCTCTCCATTTCGTGTGCATGGGCCATCCATGTGCGATAATTTTAACGTCTATAATGGCGAATGTTATAATGGAGATGGTGAGTTTTTGATAACTTCGAGGCTATCTACATGGAATCTATTTGGCTGGAGTCCAACCCAAATAGACAGGGGTGATGTTGTGGTTTTTGTTGCGCCTTATACAGAAGAAAAAGAGTTTTATATAAAACGTGTTATAGGTGTCCCGGGTGATACGATTAAGGTCGAAGACGGGTTCGTCTACCTTAAAGAGGGTGAAGAATTCGTTCAACTTGAAGAGACTTATTTGAACGAAGAGAATTGGGGGCATACGACTCCTTACAGGGTTGATTCTCAAACATTTACAGTGCCTGATGGCGAATATTTTGTCCTTGGGGATAATCGTGTAAAGAGTAGTGATGCAAGAAGGTGTTTTCGCCAACTTGGTTGTACCGGTGATTCATCGCCATACATAAGTTTGGATCGTATTGAGGGTGAAGTTAAATTGGTGATTTTTCCAATCAGCCATTTTAGATGGGTTTCCGGATTTGATTATTCATTTTAAGTCGTCTTTTCCGCTGAAGTAAAACTCAATCAGCATCATTAAAATTACGAGAATTAATCCATTCCAGATTCTTAATAATCCAATAGCAAGAAGTCCAAGGCAAATGTTGGTGCAAAGACTGAGAAGAATGCCCTGTCGCATAGAGACCATCATGTGTTTTATGTAGACGTTATCACCGGTGCGCCAGCGTTTTAAAAGAAATAATAAGATTGTGAATGTGCCTGAGAGGGCCATAAAACTGCTAGCAAAAAATAGTGATAGGGCGAGGTCTGTATTATTGAATGGATCCAGCTTTTGAAGCACCAGAAAAAAGGCCGTCCACCCCAGTAAAGTTGCAAAAATTATTATGGTCAGAATCTTATAATGTGGAATTAGATTCCATTTCTTTTGCTCTTCGTATTCATTATTCATTGTTTGGCTGTTATAATCCTCTTTGGATTTTAGCATAATTTTATGGAGCCCTATAGTATACTTTTTCTATCAAGCGCGGAAATTTCTTCGCCACTACTTAAGGTCTTTTGTAATGATTCGAGGTTTCGTGTGATTGGCGTGATTTGCCAACCCGATAAACCGGCAGGAAGGACGATGGAAATGTGTTCACCTTTAACAAAAATTGTTGCACAAAAACTGAATTTGGAGGTTTTCCAGCCTGTAAAATTGAGTTTAGATGAGGAGTTGTTAAATCGATTTGAGAAGGATCGGCCTGACTTTTTAATTACGTTTGCTTATGGGCAATTACTTTCTGAGGCTTGGCTGAGTTTGCCAAAAAAGTTTGCATTAAACGTACATGCTTCTTTACTTCCAAAATATCGTGGAGCATCGCCGATACAGACTGCCATTTTGAATGGTGAGCAAAAAACCGGTCTTTCTTTGATGAAAATGGCTAAAGAAATGGATGCGGGGCCCGTAGCATTCGTGCATGATTTTACTATTTTGCCACACATGACGGCGAATTTGCTTACAGAGGAGCTTGCTGATTTGGCAAGTAAAACGATTCCGGAAGATCTAATTTTGTTGGCAAATTCGCCCGAGAATCTATTTAAAGAACAGGATGCTTCACTTGCTACATTTACAAAAAAAATCGTGAGAGAAGATGGAGAGATTGATTTTAAAAAGTCTGCTGACGAGATTTTGCGAATGTTTAGAGCCTTTATCCCGTGGCCCGGAGTTTACAGCTTTTTTAAGGGTAAGCGTTTGAAGTTTACCGATCTTGAAAGGGCGGATGAGGTGCTTTCCCCCGGTGAAGTTTGTGTAAGAGAAAAAAAAGTTTATATTGGAACCAGTGATGGATCCTTGCTAGTTAAGCAGTTACAAATGGATGGGAAAAACCAGATGTATACCGAACAGTTCCTGCTTGGTTATGCGGATTTTGCGAAATCGGTTTTGCCTTCGTAGGACATGGCCAGAACTCCAAAGACGAAAATTGCGAGATAAATTCCTTGGCTTAGGCTTAATAAATAGTGGTCAAAAAATCCGAGAGTTATTAATGCGATCATTAGGATGAAGGCTGGCTTTTTATGGAATGTTTTTTTGAGCAAAAATCCAAGCATTATTATTGCGAATATCAACGAGGCGAGTCCCATTTCCGTACCGATTAAAAGAAAAATATTGTGTACCGGTTGGTATTCCCAAGGCTTTAAACTTGTCCCTAAAATCTCTTCCAAAAAAAGTGTATGGCTATTAAATCCTACTCCAGCTATGTGATTTTTTATCATTTCAATTGCAGTTTTGTAACCAGCTATCCTTTCTAAAAAAGACGCTGTTCCCCATGGGAGACCATTTAAAAAAAACATAGTTGTGCATACTAGGCCGAGCAGTCCGGCGATGGTACGTTTGACCCAGGTTCTTATAGCTTTTTGATTGGAAATTAAACATAAAAGACCGACTATTAGTGCTAAAATTGCGGATCTTGAAAAGCTCGCGAGTAGCCCAAAAATCTGCAATAAAATCAATATTTTATGATCTTTATTCAATGGTTTTATAAAGGCAATTGTGCTTAGGATACTTATTGTTAGGAATCCCCCTAAAATATTTGGATGTGAAAATGTTCCATAGCCTCTAATAAAAGTGAACCCATCAAATGTTATTTTTGCTAATTGTGCGATTTCATTTGATATGTTTGGCTCTCCCAAAGCTGTAAGGCCAAGACTTTTTTGGAAAAGTACTTGAAGAATTGCCCAGAAAGCCTGCAGGCTCATTGCGAATGAAAAGAGTTTAATAAGGTCTTCTTTTTTTAGGACATTACTGATTAAAAGTATGTATAAGGGGAATATTTCTATTATTTTTATTGCTAAAAAAAAGTGCCAGACCTGTTCTTTATATGGTGATAAAAATATAGAGATTAGCGCCAGCCCTAAAAAAAATAAAAGCGGGATGAGAAATAATTTTGGCCCAGTATTGATCCGTTTTTTTTCTAAAAAATTTGTTATTAGTAAGCCAAAAATCCCAAGTGCTATTAAAACTTCCGTTAAATTTAAATAAATATTTATAAAGTTATTTGCAAAACCTCTCCCCCACAAAGGCTCATAAATTAAAGAGCTTATTTGCAATGGCAAGGTTAGAACTAATACTGCAAGGACTAACTTTGTAAATGATTTAATTGTTTTTAATTGCATCATAGATCGGTTTGATGCCCGAGGCGGGTATCAGCGCTTGTATTTGAGAAGCTAGATTCTTTATAACTTCCGCACCTAATTTTGTGTCTAAGATTTGATCTATTCCACCAAAGAAAATGTCTTTGTAGTAAGTGGCATCAGCCATTGCAATTGAATGAGCATAGCCGACTTGCGTTGCAAAAACTCCATAAACGGGATCTTGCATTTGCTCTTTTATGAGTGAACGAAGAGCGGATGGTCTGTGTGTTAATTGATTGTAAGTACGTAAGTTTCCTTCTGTTACCATGCTCGCCAAGAACTTCCAAGCTTCTTCTTGATTCTTACTTGTTCTACTTACAACCGGAACAAAATAGTTTGCGTAAGTTTTGCGAGTTTCTGTGGAAGATTGTGGGTCATAAACTTGTGGGATTTCTTGGATTTTGACGCTATTTATATCTATTGTCCCCTCTCCTTTGGCTTTTAATGTATTTATCTCATTAATAATGTCTTCGTAAGTAAAAGAGTAGCCAAGTAACATGGAGAGTTTTCCTTTGGCAAAAGTTACAAGTTCTTTTTCTCCACTATTTGCATCAGCCAGGTATTTGTTCCAACTGTAATTTTTTTGGCTTGGCAGTGCAAAACTTGTATATAAATTAAGAGCGGAAAGCATGTTCGGATCGCTATCAAACACCACTTCCGTAAGAGTCCCGTCGTAAAGATCTACTTTGTATTGGAGCAATAAAGCCATAAAAATATCAAATGCACGCAAGATATTGTCTGAACGCCCCATGGCTATTCCAGAGCGTTCAAATCTTTCAAAACTTTGGTCTTCACGGTTTAAAAGTGATACGTCATTTTTTATTCCTTCCCAGGTTACCGATGGTGCACCTTGAGATGGGAGAGCTTCTTCGAAGTGATCGTCGTTATAGAAAAGTGCCAATGTGTCTATGTAAAGAGGTAGACCCCAAACCTTTTCTGTACCTGTTTCATCCGGAATAATTAAATCGTCGCTGGTTACATCTACAAAGGCCGATCTAAAAACTTCCGTGTTCACAATTGTATCCGGTGCCGGTGTAAGTTTTTTATAATGTTTTGGGAACCAATCGTTGTGCATCATAAAAATATCCGGCCCTTCCCCCTCTGCCAATTCATTAATTATTAAGTCCAGGTAAGCTGTTGAATCAGTAAATTTTTTATAAAGAATTGTTACATTTGGATTTGCGGTTTCGTAGCTTTGTATGAATGGCTCGTAAATTTCCGAATTATCAAAAAGTCCATAAAAAGTAAGAGTAATTTGTTCTCCGGTTTGATTTGTGGTTTGAGCGGTTTTAGTTGAACAGCCGGTTAAAAGCCCTGTTAACAGAACAGAGAAAAGGAGAAAAAAGCTTATGGTACGTTTCATTTGGCGGGATTAGACGTCGTTCATTATAACTTGCCGAGTCCTTTAAGAAAATAGCGTTTTCCAAGTACGTACCAGTAGTAATGACCAAAAAAATTGACATTAATGTTTTTGAAAAGTTTCAGCATGAATACTATTGGTGTGCTTGCTAAAATTAAAAGTGCAAATAATTTAAACCCATGTGGGGTCACGCAAAGTTCAGGATGTAGTTTTTGGAATAAAATAGCATTGCGTCCAATTCCTTGCATGCGTTTTTCCAGCGAATCTTCATTTAGGGTGTGGTCGTGGTAAGCGAGAGCGTCCTTTTTAAAAATCAATTTTAATTTATGATTTTTTTGTAGTCGGTAGCCAAGTTCAATATCTTCCCAGCCGTATAGTGAGAATTCTTTATCAAAAGTTTCCTTTTTTAAAAGGTCGGTTTTGAGTGATAAATTTGAGGTGTAGAAGAACCAAAAATTTGTTTGTTTGCCGTCAGTTAGTTTTTGAAAGGCAAATTGTGGACCGCCATTTGTGAGCCACTTCATAAATGGTGTAACTGGCTTTGCATTGTACCATTCTATGTATCCGAGGCAGGCCATGTTTTCGTTTGGATTGTCTTTGTGAAAATTGGCATGTAGCTCAAGAAAATTTGGTTCCACGTAAATGTCGTCTCCAATAAACACCGTAATCACCCCTAAAGCATTCTTTATTGCCTTGTTGCGGGCCACGCCTTGCCCACTGTTCTTTTGGCTGAGTACATGGAGATTTAAGCCTCCATCCTGCCAGTTTTTTAAGATTTGCTCTGTGTCGTCTGTGCTTCCATCGTCGACTACAATCACTTCAAACGACTCTCTTGCTATGCTTTGGTTTGCAAGGCACTTAAGGCATATGTCGAGCTTTTGAGCCCGATTATATGTTGGGATGATTACGGATATAAATGGTGCATTCACTCATTTACTTTAGCTTGAAGGCTGTTCTTCTGCAAATTCCTTGTGGAATTCAAGTAGGCGCACATCTGTTCCTACAACTTCCGTTACATAGTGCCTTAGATTGTCTTTGCCTTCGTAAGAACGATTTACAAGACGGCCTTCTATATATACCGGTGAGCCTTTTTTTAGATATTTTGCGCAGATTTCAGCCAAGCGTTCCCACGCGACAATCCTGTGGAAGTCTGTGGTCTTTTGTAAAACGCCCTCGTTATCGAACCATTCGTTGTTCGTTGCGAGTGCAAAAGTTAAAACGGACTTTTGGGTCGTGGCCGTTTTTTTGAGTTCCGGATCCGCGGTTACGTTACCAAGTAAAGTAACACGATTTAGGCTTTTCATAGAAATGGGGTAAAATGACTGCCTAGTTATAACAAGACGACCTTGCGAAAATCCTGAATTTTATCTTAAATTATTCTTACAAATTTCATTCTTATGTTTACAGGTATTGTTCAAAACTTGGGTGTACTCAAAGCTAAGAAAATTGGTAAAGATGGTGCTACCTTTGAGATTTTTTCTTCTCTTAAATCCACTTATTTTAAAAAGGGTGCCAGTATTTTGGTGGATGGGGTTTGTTTGACAGTTGAGGCTTATGACAAAAAAAAGTGCATATTTCGTGTATTTTTAGTACCTGAGACGTTAAAACGTAGCCGTTTTTTTGATGTGAAAGTTGGTGATAAATTTAACTTGGAGCCTCCCATTACTTTAAATACAGCGCTTTCCGGGCACATTGTTAGCGGGCATGTTGATGCAACTGGTGAAATTATCTCCACAAATCCATTTAGGATTTTAGTCCCCAAAAAATATCTTTGTTTTATGCCGGAAAAAGGTTCGGTCTCTATAAATGGAGTTAGCCTTACGATTGCAAAAACCTTGAAAAATGGCATTGAGATAGCCCTTATTCCGGAGACAAAAAAATCAACCAATTTAGGTTTTTTAAAAAAAGGTGCGATCGTAAATCTTGAAATTGATCTGATCGCTCGCTATTTACATGCTCTTTTACCCAAAAAATAATGAATTACGGCATTGTTGTTTCCGAATTTAATCCTGAAATTACCGAGCCTTTGCTTGCAGAATGTTTACGTGGATTTAAGGAACAAAATATTGAGGCAATTGTGATTCGAGTACCTGGTGCTTTTGAAATCCCGCTTGCCGTTAAGGTTTTTATTGAAGCAAAAAAACCACTTGCGGTTGTGGCGCTTGGAGCAGTAATAAAAGGAGAAACTGATCATTATGAACAAGTCTCGAACGCTTGTACTCAAGGCATTATGCGAGTTTCTCTGGATACGTCCACACCTGTTATATTCGAAGTTTTAATGGCGGATAGCGTTGAGAAAGCAATGGCAAGAGTTTCCAAAGGCTACAGTGCTTCGTTAGTTGCCACTCAAATGGCCAGACTTAAAGAAAGTTTCTCCTTATAAAGTGGCGCCATTTTTTAATCAAAGATCTGCACACAAAAAAGTTTAAACTAAAGAGTGCCAGTGGTGCGGCTCCGCTAGCAGTTACAAGTGTATCTGAAAATAATACTGAAGTTGTGTAGTTGTTTGTATATACGTTGTTTTCCGTTCCGTGTAGATAAAATTCGTAAGAGATTAGAGCCATTATTCCCAATATAATTAGGCTCCCCAGTAAACTTAAAAGCTTAATTTTTAGCGGTATTTGTTTTTTAAGTTGTTTTTTCATATTCTTAAATCTTTTCATTCTAACATGAAATCGTCCGCTTGTCATCCTGCAAATTTTCCAAAATGCGTGGCTTTGCTTACAATTAGTCGGACTTTTACTTTTTGAACTGTAATTTATATGCAAGTTCGCACATTCCCTCAGACCGATTTAAAAGGTAAGACTGTTCTTTTGAGAACGGATTTTAATGTTCCAATAACAGATGGAAAGGTGTCTGATAACACTCGTATTCGTGAGAGTTTGCCTACAATCAAAAAGCTAATTGAGCTTGGGGCAAGGGTTGCGATTGTGAGCCATTTAGGTAGGCCAAAAGGTAAAGTCGACATGGCTTTTACTTTAGAACCGGTTGCTGAGGAACTTGCCAATTTACTTGGTCAGGTTGTGGTTTTTGTACCGGAGTCTGTTGGTGAAATTGTTAAATCTGCCGTGCAGAATCTGAAGGATGGCGAAGTTGCTTTGCTTGAAAATGTTAGGTTCCATGCGGAAGAGGAGGCTAATGATCCAAGTTTTGCAAAAGCGCTTGCCGATGGTTTTGATATGTACATAAGTGATGCTTTCGGCACGGTTCACAGGGCTCATGCTAGTACTTGTGGCGTTGCTTCTTTCCTCCCCTCTTATGCAGGATTTTTGCTGGAAAAAGAGATAAGAGTTTTGTCGTCAATCATAGAAAATCCGCTTCATCCTGTTTGTTTAATTGTTGGCGGAGCAAAAGTGGATACAAAAATTGGAATTTTGGAAAAGTTTTTAAATATTGCAGATACTTTTTTGATTGGGGGTGCGCTTGCAAATACATTTTTGGTGGCGCAAGGATTTAATGTTGGAGCTTCTATGTACGAGGTTGATAAAGTGCAGGTTGCAAAGGATTTTTTGGCAAAAGCTCAGGGTAAAACTGTTATATTGCCAATAGATGTTGTTATTGCAAAAGAGGTTTTAGCCGGTGCTGAAGTCGCTACCGTTGGTGCGGATAGTGTCCCCGTGGATATGAAGATTTTGGATGTTGGTGCAAACACGGTTGCTAAATTTGAGGAAGAAATCGCTAAAGCAAAAACAATAATTTGGAACGGGCCGATTGGTTTATTTGAGATAGCTGAATTTGGGAATGGAACTCGGCTTGTGGCGGAGGCTGTTTCTAAAAATACCGGTACAACAGTGCTTGGTGGTGGTGACACAATAGATGCTGTAAATCACTTTGGGATTGATCCAGATAAGTTTACACATGTCTCCACCGGTGGTGGCGCAATGTTGGAATTTTTGGAAGGTAAAGAGCTTCCCGGAGTAAAAGTTCTATCTATTTAAATCCGTTTATAATATGCGAAAATACTTTTTATTTATTTTAGTTTCGTTGATGCTTTTGAATGGCTGTGTTGCTGAACAAAATGAGATGCAAATCGGGCTTAATTTTATCAGATTTTATTTTGGTATTAACGATAAAAGTGAAGAGCTTAATACCACTACTCCATTTACACAGCCTGAAGCCATTTTTGCAGATTTTGAAGCTCTTGGGGTTCAAGGTTATAGGCAGGCGGTTAAAACCGATTTACTTTGGAATGGAGTTGAGCCTACAAATGACAATTGGAATTTTGAAGGGCCGGATTCTGTGCTTATGAATTCCGTGGGCGAGCCAATTGTGACTTTATTCGCCTTACAATATGCATCTCCAAACGGGCCATGGGAAACTGCGAATGATACGTTTGATAAAGTTATGGATGAGGATTCAATTGATTACGTTACAACGGTAGTTAAAAGGTATGCGCCTTACGTTAAATATTGGGAAATTGGAAATGAGATGGATCACTGGAGAGCGTCTTTCGACTCAGGTGGGCGTGATCTAATAAATGGTGCAGATGAAGAGAAACTGCCCCCAAATGCAAGTGAGTTTACTCCGGAAGAACAAGGCGTGTTTTTAGCTCAGGTATCTGAATTAATACGCGAGAATGACCCTGATGCTGTTATACTTATGCCTGGAATTGCTGGGCTTGATGATTATACAGTTGATACTTGGCTTGGTGGTGTCGTAAAAGGCGGTGGAACAGATTGGTTTGATGTTGTGAATTATCATTATTATGGTAGTTGGGAAAAGTTTTCTTTGTTACGTAAGAGTTTTACAAGAAAGCTCGCTGAATACGGGATTTCAGATAAACCTGTTTGGGAAACAGAAACCGGCTCAAGCTCAAATCCTGACTTAGTAAGAAGGACTAACTATCCTAATAGCCAAGAATCGCAAGCTTCTGATGTTTTTAGGCGTTTAATTCAATCTTATGCTTATGGGGATTCTTATGTTAGTTGGCATACATATATCAGTTCTAGTGAGGAATTTGGGGACTGGTCTGCTTATGGTTTAGTAAGCGATAAAGGAGAAAGAAAACTTAGCTACTATGCTTTTAAGTTGCTTGTAGATGAGCTTATTCCATTTGATTCAGTTGAAATGGTTTCTACTTTTAGTGCAATGGATGGAGGAGTATTTGAAATCACTACTAAAACAGGTGAACTAAAATATGTAGCTTGGGGCAATTCGGATTACACCTTACCCGCCAATATCACTCAAATGACTTCGGTTGTTCCAAATGACAAAGGCGAATTTGTTTGGGAAAGCGTTTCTGCTGGAGAAACCATTACGTTAACTGAAGTGCCTGTGATTATAAAGTAGAACCAAAGTGGGTAACTATTTTTGCCGATCCAAATATCTTTCAAGCAAAATTTGAGCGGAACGGGAATCTTCGAGTGGGTTCTCTTTTGCAAAAGTGCTGGTGAGGCGTTCATCTACAAATAAGATTGGGAGGTTTAACTTTAGGGCGGTCACACCGTCTTTTGTGATGCGGGTTTGCTCGGTTTCTTCGCCGTCCAGTTTTAAAGGTAGGCCGATTACTATCCCAACAATTCCTTCATCTGCTATTAGTTTTGTGAGCTCGGTTTTAAGTTCATCTAAATTAGAGTGGCGGATTTCTTGCCTCAAAAAAGCCACGCGTTGGAGGGCATCTGTAATAGCGACTCCTGTTTTGCGAGTTCCAAAATCAAGCGCCAAAATTTTTCCTTCTTTAGGCAGGTATGACATTAATTTTGACTGTTGCTTTTATATCTTTAAAAAGATCGATTTCAATTTGGCTGGTGCCTGTAGTTTTTATCGTATCTTTTAATTTGATTTGTTTCTCCGGCACATCCACTTTGAGTTCATCCAAAATCGCTTGGCGAATATCTTTTTCACGCAAGGAGGCGTAAAGCTTGCCGGATTCACTGGCCTTTTCTTTTACGTTTATAGTCTTTCCATCTATACGAGATTTAATTGCAATGGCGCTTTCCTTTATGTTGCCCAATTTTTCTACAGCCTTGGTTTGCTGATTTTTCATATGTTCAACTTGGGAATCTGTAGCCTTAATAGCAAGGTGGCGTGGCACCAAAAAGTTTTGGAAGTAACCGTCTGATACATTGATGACCTCCCCTTTTTGTCCGACTCCTTTTAGGTGTGTAAGTAGAATGGCTTTCATATGATATGGGTGTGGCGTTGCCACGTTATGGTCTAGCCTTCGCGCTTTGCGCTTCGGCTTGTTGTTAGTTGATTTTCCACTCAGCTATATTGCTAAAACGGTCGCGCGGAAGCAATAGCTTTTGAAAGGAAATTCCGGTTGCGCGCTTATCTACCGCGTAGTAATAACTTGGGGTATAAAGGAAAATCGCAGGCACATCCGTAGCGATTATTTCCGCCAAATCGTTCAAAAGTTCGTCACGTTCACTTTGGTCAAAAGTTGTACGAATTTGTTCGATTGCGATGTCTGCAACAGGATTTTGGTAGTTAGAAAGATTGTATCCTGTTTCTGTTGCTTGGCTGGAATGGAAAAAAGAAAATGTGTCTAAATTGTAGCCAAGGCTTTGGCCGTAAAGGAGCATGTCGTAATCACGGCTTGCAATAATATCGTTTAATTCCTCCTTTGAATAAGCCTCTATTGTAAGTTCCACACCAATGCCTTTAAGCTGGCTTTGTATCATTTCTGCAGTGAGCCGGGTCACATTTTCTTGCAATGGATTTGTGTCAGCAAAATCGCGTCTAACAAGGCGAATGGAAAGGGTTTCCCCATCTTCGTTTGTGCGATAAGTGTCGCCTTCCTTTAGGCCCCAACCACCGTCATGCAAGGCCCCTGCGGCCTCATTTGCGTTAAATGTGTGTATCCATTCTTTTTGGTCAAGCTCGAGCAAGGGAGTATCGATTGCCACTTTAAATCCGATTGCAGAAAGTATCTCTTCTTTATCGATTGCTTTTGAAATACCAAGACGTGTCTTATTTTTGTTTAAAAATGGCGAATCGGTGTTAAAAAAGAGTGCCGTATATTGAGGTAATTCATATTGATAAGTCACTAAATCGCTTGTGTCTATTGTGCTTAGTACGTCTTGATGCAATTGAGAGGCCCCGTGCCAAGTGGAACGGTTTTCCAATAAAGATTCCAGTCCCGGATATGCTATAAAGCGAATTTTTTCCACCCCGGGTTTGTCCCCGTAATAAGAGGGATTCAATGATAGATTTACCGTTGTGATTCCTTCATCATCCACTTCATAAGGGCCATCGACTTTATATGGGCCCGTGCCGATTGGGTTTTGGTTAAAAGGGTGGGTGTCCAGATCTGCTACAGCTGTGTCTCCAAGGATGTGCTTTGGTAGAATGCCTACCGTTAAGGCCGTAAAGAAAAAAGAGTTTGGCGAGTTTAGTGTAAAGGTAATGGTGCGAGTGTTTTGTTCTTCAATTGTTACTCCCGCAAAATTTGCTTTGAGGAGTGCATTTTTAAAATCCTCCGACTGAATGACTTCTGCAAATGTGTAATAAATATCATCTGCCGTTAATTCAACGCCGTCTTGCCAGTAGATATTGTTTTTTAGTGTAAAAGTGTAAGTGAGGTGATCTTCACTTAAGGTGTGAGTAGCCAGGTCTTCGTCAAAAGTACCGGTTACAGCATTGTATTTTACAAGTCCGGAGAAGATAAGGCTGGAAACGTCTGCATCCGCGTTACTGAATTCAGTAAAAACAGGATTTAAGTGGATTATTTGGCCGACGAGACCTTCGCTGTAGACTTCAATTCGTCCGTTCCCGAATGAGAACAGGCCGGTTAGAATTATCCAAATCAAACTTCCAAAAAATATTGGTGATACACCAAGCAAGAACCACTTTTCCTTTCTGCTAAAGGATTTGAGTGTACGAATGATCAGTTCCATTTATAGGAAGTTAATCGCAAGTGAAAGACCCAAGAAAAGAGCAACCATCACAATTGTGGTGCGGGCTAAAGCCTTTTCTGCACCTCTTTTAACGGTTTGGTAGTTTGCGCCGGTTCCGCCTATGGCTTCCCCAAGACCACTACCCTTTTCTTGTATCAAGATTATAAGTGTAACCAGTATGCCGATTACAATTTGTGCGATGAGTAAACCTGTATGCATATTATTCGTCTTTTAAGAACCAATGAATAAACCAATTTGCGATGCCAAAGATAACCGCTGCGAGCACATAGGTCAAGATGTCTGCAACGTTGAGTGCGGTTCCGGCTATGTCCATAACCTGTAAAAGGTAACTGCTCAAATAAATTAAAAATGCATTTATGGCGATTAAGAAAAGCCCACCTGTTATAAAAATGAATGGGAATGACAAAAGCTTAAGCACCGGCTTTAAGATGAAATTGAGAAAGCTTAAGATTGTTCCAACCATAATCGGCGCAAGGATTCCACCTTCAAATACAAAACCGCTGAGCAAACGGCTAGCTATAAAAAGTGCGATTGCATTTACTAGAATGGTGTAAATTATTTTCATTTAGCGTGTTTTTTAAGTGCTATTGTGACATTAAAACCATCGATTTCCGTGTCTTTTTTAAGATCCCACTCCAAATCTCCACTTTCACGGATTTCTTCCGCCAAAGTTTCTGCCTTTATTGTGTCTGCAAAGATTTGCAGAGCCTCTGATAGTTTACCCTCTGCTTTTGCTAGCACGATGATCCTATCGCTAACTTGATAGTTGGCTTCTTTGCGCATGTCTTGGATAAGTCTGATTAGTTCGCGCATTAAGCCTTCTTTATAAAGCTCATCTGTTACTTCTGTGTTTAAGGCGACAACTATTCCGTTTATGGATTCCACATCAAAGCCTTCCCGCCCACGGTAAGCTATTTCCACTTCCTCCGGTTCTAAAATGAAGCCTGCGACTTTTATGCGTCCGTCTTCCAAAGATTCAAATTTACCAGCTTTTGCCTCAACTATTATTGTTTGTACATCTTTACCATATTTTGGACCGAGAAGTTTTGAGTTTGGCATTGCAACAGTCTCCGCAATCTCTCCACTATCTTCCAGAAATTCGAGTTCTTTAACATTGAGTTCTTCTAAAATTACGTCTTTTTGTAGTAGTAGGATTTTTGAATCGATTGATTTTGGTAAACCAATTGTTGCCTTAGCAAGCGGTTGGCGTACGCGAAGTTTCTTTTTACCACGAATTGCATGGCCTAAATTTACAATAGTGCGAGCTAATGCTATCTCTTGATTCAAGGCCTCATCGATAAGGTCTTTATTTGCTTTTGGCCAGTTGGTTAAATGTACAGATTCCTCGCTTGTTAAATTACGATAAATTTCGTCTGAGATAAATGGCATGAAAGGTGCAAGCAATTTTGCGAGAGTTACCAGAACCGTGTGCAAAGTTTGGTACGCCTCGTTTTTATCACTGTCATTTTCGGACTTCCAGAAACGTCTGCGTGAACGGCGAATGTACCAGTTAGATAAATCATCCACAAAATCTAAGATTGGACGGGTTGCTTTTGTGAGATTGTAGTCTTCCATACTTTCCGTAACCTCTTCTATCAAATGGTTTAATCGTGAGAGCATCCATTGATCCAATTTATGGCTGGGAGTGGCAGGATTTTCGCTTGGCGAAAATCCGTCAATGTTTGCGTATGTTACAAAAAAGCTATATGTGTTCCAAAGAGTTAATGTGAATTTTTTAAGCAAATCATCAACGTGCTGTTCAGAAAAGCGTACATCCTCCGCGAGCGGAGCTGTTGAGGCGTAAAGAAACATGCGAGTTGTGTCCACGCCCTTCTCTTCAAAAAGCAGGCTTGGATCTGGATAATTCTTTTTGCGTTTGCTAAGTTTTTCGCCATCTGCTGCAAGCAAAATTCCGTTAACGATCACATTTTTGAATGCAGGCTCATCGAACAAAATCGTTGCAAGAACGTGAAGTGTGTAAAACCATCCGCGGGTTTGGTCGAGGCCTTCTGCAATAAAGTGCGCTGGAAAGTTTTTTTCGAATTCCTCTTTGTTTTCAAAAGGATAATGTAGTTGTGCGTAAGGCATTGCTCCAGATTCAAACCAGCAATCCAAAACCTCCGGAATTCTTTGCATTTTGCCACTACATTTCTTGCAAGGCCAGGTTATTTCGTCGATGTATGGTTTGTGCAAATCGAGCTCACCGTCACGCATTGGCAGGTGGCCTGCTAAATCTTTTAATTCTTCAACTGAGCCGATACAATGCTGTTCATTGCAAGAAGTGCATTCCCAAACCGGGATTGGGCATCCCCAAAAACGATTGCGAGAGATATTCCAATCACGCACAGATTCGAGCCATTTGCCAAAACGTCCTTCTTTTATGTGAGGAGGTTGCCAGTGGATTTTTTTATTATTTTCAATCAGGCGATCTTTAATGTCAGTCACACGAATAAACCAAGCTTTTGTTGCGTAATTGAGTAGTGGCGTATCGCATCTCCAGCAATGAGGGTAGCTGTGGCGGAAATTTTCTTTTTTAAATAGCAGGCCTTTTTGGTGCAAAAATTCGGCTACGTTACCGTCCTGCCCTTTAACAAATTTACCTGCAAAGTCAGTAACTTCCGGATTAAAGTTGCCTGCCATATCCACGTGTTGGATGATTGGCATTTTGTGTTCAAGTACGGCAAGCAAATCATCTTCTCCGTAACCTCCTGCAACATGCACAATTCCTGTTCCATCTTCCACAGTAACGAAATCTGCAGAAATAACGTGCCAAGCTTTTTCGATTCCTTCCAAGTCTGAATTTGCATAATAATCAAAAAGAGGTTCGTAAGCCTCGCCAACTAGCGCAGAGCCTTTTACTGTCTCTTCAATTGTAACGCCATCCAGACCCATAACCTTTTCAAGCAATGCTTCAGCTAGAATGTAAGTTACGCCATCTTTTGAAGCCTTTACGTAATTTATGTTTGGGTTTACTGCAAGCGCTGTGTTGCCAGGTAGCGTCCATGGAGTAGTTGTCCAGGCCAAAAAGTACAAGTTCGGGTCTTTTTTTGAGCGGAATTTTGCTGTAACAGAAAGGTCTGTGACGTCTTTATAACCAAGTGAAACTTCAAAATTAGAAAGCGGAGTTACGCAACGTGGGCAGATGTGCATTGCCTTGAATCCTTGGTAAACCATTTTCTTTTTCCAAATTTGATCAAAGACCCACCAGATTGATTCCATATAAGTTGCATCGAGTGTTGCATATGAATCATTAACATCAACCCACCTACCTATGCGCGTTAAAAGTTCTTTCCATTGAGTGGTGTACCTAAAAACGCTTTCACGGCATTTTGTGTTAAAAGCTTCAACGCCCATATCCACGATGTCTTTGCGTCCGTTTAGGCCGAGTTCTTTTTCTATTTCGTACTCAACCGGCAAGCCGTGGCAATCCCATCCGTTGGTGCGTGGCACGTAGAATCCGCGCATTGTTGCATAGCGAGTTACGGCATCCTTAAGCGCGTTTGCCATTATGTGTCCGTAATGTGGAAGCCCGTTTGCAAATGGAGGCCCATCAAAAAACACGAATTTTGCTTTGCCTTTTCTTTGCTCTACCGATCGAGTAAAAATATCTTTGCGTTTCCAATATTCAAGATGTTTATGCTCCATCTCGGGCAGATGCGTTTTTGGATCTATTGGTCTAAACATAAGCTTTATGATTGTGTGAAAAATCGACTTATGAATACTACTCAATTAGGAGTGCGTGAGGCAAGAGGAGATTGGGGAGTATATTGCTTCATACCTCCGTTACAAAAACTCCTTTATCTAGATTTTTTGTAACATTGTCCCATGTGAAAATTTGGCCATTCATAAGGATGTAAACTCCGTGCTTTAGAAGTTGGACAGCACTAAAAGCTGATCCCAAATTGAACAATGCATCTGAATTGTCTTGATTTGCAGGCACCATTGCTCCTAAAAGTACGATTGTTTTTGGCGGATTTTTTTACCGACTGAATAGTGAGTTTGGTTGGCTTTAGCTTCGCCCTGTATGTTCTCGCGTTTTAATTTTGCTTGAGTTTGTGTGGCACGGAAAAGGTTGGCAGCAAGCTCTTCGCTACACATGTGGTCAAGGATTGAGGCGTCTTTTTTGAGTTTCTTTTTGGTCTTAATGTCTTTTTGTCTCATGCCTGCGTACAATCCCATATAGCCATAATCTTGAAAATTGGCGTAGTTGATTACACCTGATTCTTTTGCCACTTTGGCAAGATTTTTATTTTGTTCTTTCATCTCGCCTCTAAGCATTACACGTTTACTATCCTCCATGAGCAGTTCATGGATTTCTTGTTTTCTGGTTTGAAGTGCAAAATATGTTTGTGCGAGTGCTATCTCTTCTTTTCTTGGGTCGCCGTTTTGAGCGATTAAGTAACAGGCGTAACGAGAAAGAGAGTAATCCTCAATCATTTGCCCTTGAGTTTCTCCATATTGGTTGTGAGATTTTTGGGGTTCGCTCACGTGAGCGAAGTGCGACTCAACTACCTGCGTGCTATTTTGGCAAGCTTTTTTTGCTCTTTCAATTGCGGGAGTAAATTTCCCGTATTCTGTGTAGCCAAGTATTTTGTAAAGATCTCTCGCACTCCAATATTCAGAGCCGTATTCGTTGATCTTTTTAATCTGTTCAAATATGTTTTCCATAGGCTGAATTTGTTCGTTAAAGTTGTTTGATTTTAACAAGGTATGTAGTTAATCACCAGCACTTACTGTTGTCAGTGGCTGATGACAAAGAGTTCCGGTTTAGAGTCCCAATATTATCTTTGCTTCGTCCGCATCTAATGCTCCAAGGCGAAAATCTACGATTGTTTTTAGGATAACATCTAGGCGAGCTCTTAGATTCCCTTCTTCCACTATTATAAAAGGAGCAAAGCTTGTCGTAACTTTGCGTTCGTAGACCAACTGGATTGCCGTTCGAAACAGTTCTCTCACTCCATCTATGTCCAGGCTATCCGCTAATTCATCTGCTGAAGCCGTGAAGTCTTCTACTGTTGACACGTATTAGGATTTTTAAAAAATGAATAGTATTTTACTCCTTAATCGTAATCTAGTAAAGAGTTCAACTTTTTCCTTTCCTCCACTGTCCAAGTTATGTTAGCCTGACGCCACTAAAACATTTAATTATTTTCAATATGAGACACGCGCTTGCCCATCCATATGCACATCTTCTTAAGTATGAAATTAGGGAAATAGTGGATTTTGTGGCAGAGGTTTCTGCGCTTGATCCGGTCCTAAAAATCGAGAATGAAAATATTGGAGATCCGATTGCAAAAGGTTGGCCGGTTCCTCCATTTATGAAAGAAATTTTAAAAGCGGAAATCGATAAACCTGGTGATAAATGTTTTGGCTACACTCACTCACGCGGGAATATTGATACTCGCAAATGGATTGTGAGTTATGCTAAGCGTTTTTGCCCAACTGTAGAGCTTGATTACGAAGACATTCTTGTAACAAATGGACTTGGCGCTGGGATTTCAATCTTATACCAAATGATTGGAGACGGTGCTCGTATTATTGAGCCAAGCCCTTCCTACCCTACGCATGGGTCTATGGAATCTTTTTGTAGCAGGCAGGCTCCACTAACTTACAAACTTGATCCTACAAAAAATTGGGAGCCGGATTTAGATGATTTGCGCGCTCAGCTTGATGCTCATCCAGAGATTGCCGGCCTGCTTATGATAAATCCAAACAATCCAACCGGGGCTGTTTACAGCAAGGAAACTGTTGAAAATTTGGTAAAAATTGCGGAGGAATATAAACTAATGATTATTTCTGACGAGATTTATTTTAGGATGATTTATAATGGTTATGAGTTTGCGCAAATAAGTGAAATCGCAAAAAATCGTGTACCGCTTATTGTAATGCGTGGACTTTCTAAAGACGTGCCTTGGCCTGGAGGTAGATGTGGATGGCTTGAATTCCATAACACGCACTTAGATAGCGATTATAAAGCACTTTGTGATGCTGTTAGAAAACGTGTACTTCTTGAAGTTTGTGCCGGCGCTTTGCCACAGGCTGTTTTGCCTGCGATTTATGACCATGGCGAATTTGAAGGATGGCTTAATCAAAATAACGAACTACTCGCGCACAACAGCCAGGTAATTACAGAAAAGCTAAATGCGATACCGGGGCTTAAAGTTAACAGAACAAACGGAGCTTTTTACATGATGCCGATTTTTGAAGAAGGTATGCTTAAGCCAACGCAAACTTTGCCGATTGCAAATGAAGCGGTTCGCAAATTAGTTGAGCAAAAAGTTAGTGATCCTGCAATGGCGCTTGATAAAAGATTTGTTTACTACCTCATTGCGTCTACCGGGATTTGCGTTGTACCTGCTACCGGTTTCTTTAGTCCATACTATGGATTCCGCGTTACAACTTTAACTCGCGATCCTGCTAAACTTGAAATGGTTTACGAAACGCTAGCAAAAGCAATTGCACAGTATTTGGCGAGTTAGATTTGGATAATTTTATCCCAAGCTCTTTCTCATTTCACCTGCTTCTATTAGGTCTTTTGTGAAATCCATATTTAGGGCTTCTTTGTAAACTATGTTTGACGTTAAATTGCGATGCAAAAAGTGGTTATCTTTTTGTGGGCCGAGCTCTATTCCCAAAATTTCTTCGCAAAGGCGGATGTCTTCCTTTAGTTCTTTTGCCCAGTCTTCGGTTTTAGCAAAATGTTCCAGATTCTCTTTGTTCAAAAATTTGCCAGCGTGTTTAAGTTCCCATTCCAAAGTGAAAAAATGTTCTTTTAAAAGGTCTAGTAATCCACTCTCTTTTGCTTCTTTTAAAGCCCGGCCGGTGCCAATAAATTCCGGTGGGATACCAAGAGAATAGCATGCGCCGGTAAATTGAATTGCCCGTGGAAGTTTTAATTCGCCAACTTCGCGATTATAACCAAAAAGCCCTATATGTTGAACGCGCTCACGGCGGGCTGGAACAAATTTTGCCATTTGATTAATGCGAGGCGCAAACTTACTAAGAGTGCCTGTGTAGTATTTTTTAAAGATTTCGATTAGCTCTTTTAGTTTTGCAAAAGTTGCATCATCAAAATTTGGGGCCGGTTTTTTGATATTTTCTTTGATGAATCTAAGCGCGTTTTTTACCTCTTCAATTGGGTAATCGTAGCGGAATGCAGATTGAATTGTTACTGTGCTTATTCCTGCATATTGTGGCAAAACTCTTTCTATGTTTTCGGGATTTATGCCTCCACGGAATGGTAGTGAACCGCTACCTATTATTGGATACATTGGCACTCCATACTGCTCTGAGGTGCGGTTGATTTCTCTCAAGGCTAGTCTTGAGGCAAGAACTGCCGGCACAAAACCCGCATTAAGGGCTGGGTCTGAACGAGCAATAAAAACTCGCATGTGGTTTGGCAAAAATCCGTAATGGGTTTTGTGCGCATCCATAAAATCAGCAATTATTTTTGCGCAACCGGCTAAGTCTTCCACGCTTTCAAAAAGTGGAATCATGTGAACGTAGCCTTGCCCGAAAACTTGGCATTCTTTACTTTCTTCACAAAAAATCTGCTCATTAAAGCGTGCTGTTTTTTGAAAAGTGGTAGCTATATGCATAAGTTGATCTGCACTCTTTGTCATTGGCAAAATAAATTCAAAAACCGGTGGTGTGTGGAGTCCGAGTGATTTCATAAATTCACCTGCAGAAAGTACGCTCATGTAAGCGCGGGCAAGTTTAAAAGTCTTTTCTTCCCAAACATTTGGAATTCTTAGCGTTACAAAATTATCCTTACCAAGTTGTTTTTGCTTAAATGGTTCGTAAAAATTCGTGAGTAATCGTTCAATCATTCCCTCATCCGCAAATTTACCTTCCCAATCCCACATATATTCATCGCAACCCAAAGTGAAAATGCTTTGGTAGATTTCTTCAACTTCCCTATTTGTTGTTATAAAAGGCTGGTCCGCCCAAAAAGGCGTGCAGGCATTGTCCGGATGCTGTGTTGCCATTAAGACCGGGACTACTCGATTTGTTTGTGGGTTGAACATATTTTGCTACGCTACGGCTTAGTTATCAAATTCAGGATCAATAGTTAGGCGACTTTCTTCCGGCAACTCTTGGCCTTGGTACTTTGAGGATTTTTTAAGATTGTATGGAACCTCTGCCGGGCTGGTCATTTCTTCAAAAGCAAGTTGGCAAACGCGCATTCCCGGGTAAAGAGCAACCGGCACGCGATTTATATTTGTGATTTCGAGCGTGATTGTGCCTTCAAAACCTGCGTCTACAAAACCCGCGGTTGAATGAATTATTATTCCAAGCCTTCCGAGTGAGCTACGGCCTTCAACTCGGGCCACCATATTATCCGGTATTTTAACTTTTTCCATAGTTACACCAAGAACAAAATCGCCCGGATGAACTATAAAAGGCTCTGATGGATTTTTAATCTCGATGAGTTCGGTGAGCCCTTCAAAAGTTTTCATTTTAAGTGGGTCTAGAACTTGTACTGTGTTTTGCAAATAGACTTTAAAAAACTTTCCAAGTCTTAAATCCATGCTTGATGCATGTATATTTTTGGCATGGTCGTTTGCAGGCGAACTTATAACAATATTACCCGCTTCGATTTGCTTTTTAATGTCGCGGTCGGAGAGAATCATAAGTAATTCGATTGAGTTTTATAGTTTCGAAGCAAGGCCAATGTATGTTGCCGGACTTAATTTTAGCAGGCGGTCTTTTGCTTCTTTTGGGATATCCAATCCTTCCACAAAAGTTTTGATTTTCTCCGCATTCATTTCTGTCCCGCGAGTTAATTCTTTTAATTGCTCGTAGGCGTTTTGGACGCCATATCTACGCATAACAGTTTGGATTGGTTCCGCAAGAAGTGCCCAGTTTTTATCTAGGTCTTCGCTTAAACGAGCTTCGTTAATTTCTAATTTACCTAGACCTTTGATGAGGCTTTTTTCTGCTAGCAAAGTGTAGCCGAACGCCACGCCGATGTTGCGAACAACCGTGCTGTCTGTGAGGTCGCGTTGCATGCGTGAGATTGGAAGTTTTTCGCTAAAGTGATTTAGTAGAGCGTTAGCAAGTCCAAAATTCCCCTCTGCATTTTCAAAATCTATAGGGTTCACTTTGTGTGGCATCGTTGATGAACCAACCTCGCCTTTTACAACTTTTTGTTTAAAATAGCCGAGCGAAATATAAGTCCAAACATCCCTAGAAAAATCAATCAAAATTACGTTGATTCTGCGGATATTATCAAAAATTTCCGCCATATAATCATGTGGATCAATTTGGGTTGTATAGCGCTCCCAAGTTAAACCCAAGTCTTCCACGAAAGTTTTGGATGCTAGCGCCCAATCTACCTCCGGATATGCCACAATGTGGGCGTTAAAGTTACCTGTTGCCCCATTCATTTTGCCTAAAAATTCAGCCCTTTTGAGTGATTCGTATTGGCGGAAAAGCCTTGCACCAACATTTTTAAGCTCCTTGCCAACTGTGGTTGGAGAGGCAGGCTGGCCATGTGTGTGGGCGAGCATTGGAATCGCTCTGTAAGCTTCCGCTAGCCCTTTAATCGTGTCCAAAAGTTCTTCCAATTTTTTTAGTAATATTTCGTTTACACCCGCTTTAAGCATTTGCGCATATGCCAAATTGTTGATGTCCTCAGATGTGCATCCAAAATGTATAAAGGATTCGAGATCGGGGCGATCCAAAATTTTGAGTGCTTTTTGAAGGAAATATTCAACCGCTTTAACATCGTGATTTGTGGTTTTTTCGAGCTCCTTTACCTCTTCCGCAAATTCATCTTGGAAATCGGTATAAACTTTGCGTAATGCTTCCACTTCTTTCTCCGCAAGGCGAGCTGTACCCTCGAGTTTTAAACTATTGCAAAGGTAAATTAGCCATTCAATTTCAATTGCAATTCTACTTCTTATTAAGCCGGATTCGGAAAATACGGTAGCAAGTTCGCTCACTTTTTCCGAGTAGCGTCCATCGAGTGGAGAAAGAGCTTTTAACATGGCTATTAGTTTAATTGATAAATTTTTAGTGCGTTTTCTATACGTTCTAGCGGATTGCCATTCTCAGCCACAAAAGTTTGCCCGGTGATCATTTCGTAAGCTTGAATATATTTTTCTGCAGTCTCAACAATAACTTCTTCCGGGATTTCCGGTACTGGGCCTTCACCCAAATAGCCTTTGTTTGCTAGCCAAAGACGTAAAAATTCCTTGTTGATGTTATCCGGTTCTTCGCCTCGAGCTAGGCGTTCCTCATAAGTTGCTGTAATCCAAAAGCGTGAAGAGTCTGGAGTGTGAATTTCGTCGATCACCACTATTTCCCCTTCCGGCGTGCGCCCAAATTCATATTTTGTATCCACTAAAATTACTCCATTTTTGCCAGCTATTTCCACTCCGCGGTTATAAAGAGCGAGTGCATAGGTTGCAAGTTTGTCCCAATCTGCTTGAGATAAAATTCCTTCCCCAACTATTTCTGTTGGAGTTATATTTCTATCATGGTCACCGTGCCCCGCCTTTGTGGTTGGAGTGATTATTGGGGTCGCGAGTTTTTGATTCTTTTTTAGGCCTTCCGGTAAAGCATTTCCACCAAAGTCACGAACTCCACGCTCGTAATTATACCAAGCCGAGGTTGTGGTTGAACCTGTTATATAACCACGCACTACCATTTCTACGGGTATTGATTCACATTCTTTGCCGACTATTACATTTGGGTCCGGGTAAGACTCAATATAATTTGGGCAAATATCCTTTGTATTTTCGAACCAAAACTTTGTAAGCGCATTTAGAACCTGTCCTTTAAATGGGATGCAGGCAATTATTCTATCGAAGGCGGAAAGTCGATCTGTCGTGATTAGTATCCTGAGTCCTCCTTGAGTGTAATTATCACGCACTTTTCCCTCGTAGCGGGTTCCCAAATTCGTAAAATTTGTACCCTTTAGCACTAATGCTATTTGGGCTGCGATTTGCTCTTTTGTAAGCATACTGTGTGTTTTTAAAGTACCCACAGTTTAGAAGGCGCAGATTGGGATTGCAAGAAAATTGCTAATCAGCAAACTTATATTCTTCAATCAAGGTGTAAACGGCTCCGTCCGGGGTTTGAGTGGATTCGTAAAGGTGGCAAACGTTGGCTTTAATGGTTGGGATTTCCAGCTGAGACCATCTGATGGCTTTTGGTTTAACCGGGTCGTGGAGGCGGGCCAATGTTAAGTGAGGAATTGGGCTGTTATCGTCCTTTTTGAGTTTGAAATCAACTTCGTAGAGGTATTTAAAGAGTTCCTTGCTGAGTTCCTCAAATTGGAGGCTCTTTTTAAAGCGGAGCCAAATCATACGGGACTCTTCTTTTGGTGGAAAAAAAGTGATTCTTTCCAAATCTATGTTGAATCTTGGCACTTGGGAACAAACTCCGCGGATAAAATTTTGCATTTCCGGCAATAGTCGGTCTGAGACATCGCCTAAAAATAAAACCGTTAAATGGTAATGTTTTTTATCCACCCATTTTGCAGATTTAAAAATCGGCATATCTTTGTATTGCTCGGTGTAGGCTTCAATCTTTTCTACAATTTCTTTTTCGATTGGAATTGCGAGGAAGAGTCGTTTCATAGTTATTGTTTAGCACTTGCGTGCTTTTGGTAATAGGTTTGTAGTGATGCTTTGTCGATTATGTGCCCATCCATGGCTTTTAGCAATTCGTCTACTTTTGCGGTTTCGTTTAAGTTTAGCATTTGGTCTAGTGCGTAAAGCTTAAAATAGTATCTATGGCTTCCGCTTGGCGGGCATGGGCCTTTCCATCCGGCGCTCCCCCAGCTAGTAGTGCCTTCTATGGCATTCTTTGGAACTGAATCTTCATTAATTTGAGTTTGGCTTGGGTCAATATTCCAAGCCGTCCAATGGGTCCAAGTCCCTGAAGGGGCGTCCGGATCATCAACAATGAGCGCGAGACTTTTTGCCGTTTCAGGAACTTCTGCGAAATTTAATGGCGGATTTATGTCGTCACCTTGGCAGGTATATTTTGCCGGCAAAGTTTGACCTTCTTGGAAGGCCGTACTTGAGATATTCATGACACAATTCTAACTTTCTCTCGCGCAAATAACAAACATGTTTTATAGTGGGCGGGCCATCTAACTTTACGCTATGCTATCTGTTATCTTGGGTGCTCAATGGGGTGATGAAGGAAAAGGTAAACTCGTAGATATTTTAAGTAAGGATTTTGATATTGTGGCGCGTGCAACCGGAGGGGCAAATGCAGGGCATACAGTTTACATAAACGACAACGGTGAAACTAAAAAATTTATTTTTCATCTACTCCCGAGCGGGCTTCTTTACCCACACGTAAATTGTGTAATTGGGAATGGAGTTGTTTTGCATGTTCCGAGTATGTTTGAAGAGATTGAGACGATGCGGATGGCCGGCTACGAGGTTGAAAATCGTGTGAAAATTTCTGATAGAATCGCGCTTTTGTTTGATTATCATAAGATGGTAGATGGTGCTCAAGAGGATGCAAAAGGTTCTAAGCAAGTTGGTACAACTCGCAGAGGAATTGGGCCTTGTTATGCGGACAAAATCAATCGCAGAGGGCTCCGGCTTTGTGACCTTAAACATTGGGAGGATTTTGAAGTTAAGTACCGCGCTAATTTGGCGTGGCATCAAAAAGTATATGGTTTTGAATATGATGCTGAGGCTGAGCTCAATCAATTAAAATCTGTAAAAGATAGGATTTTGAATATGATGGTGGATGGATCTTTGTATCTTAATACTGCGCTCGCCAACGGTAAAAACGTTTTGGTTGAAGGTGCAAACGCAACGCTACTGGATATTGATCATGGAACTTACCCTTATGTAACTTCTTCCAGCCCAAGTATTGGAGGTGTGTTTACAGGCACAGGATTAAATCCACGTTATTTAAAAGATTCAATTGGGATAATTAAGGCTTATATGACTCGTGTTGGTAGCGGGCCTTTCCCAACCGAGCTTACGGATGCACTTGGCGATAAAATCCGCGAAAATGGTGGCGAATACGGTTCGACAACGGGTCGTCCAAGAAGATGTGGATGGTTTGATATTCCGCTTACTCGCTATTCAATAATGGTGAACGGGTTTACAGCATTAAATCTAACCAAGCTAGATGTGCTCGATGATCTCGATGAGATTAAAATCGCGGTTTCTTACTTGCTTGATGGGGTCACTTTGGATAGTATTCCGGCCTCGTTACTTGATTTGGAAAAAGTCGCAATAACTTACGAAACCTTGCCTGGTTGGAAAACATCATTAAAAGATGTTACTTCTTGGGATGCTTTGCCCGAGAATGCCAAAAAGTATGTGCTAAGGCTCGAAGAATTGCTTGGCTGTCCGCTAAAATATGTTGGCGTTGGGCAAAGAAGGGATCAGCTCGTGGTGCGCTAAATGCGAATGAAGTTGCTTGGGTTTGCGGTGAACTCTTGATTGAGCGCTGGGATTGCGGTTTTATAATAGAGTTCCAGGTCTTTGTTCATTTGTTTATCTAGGCGGGACTGGATTTTTGCGAGTAGAGAGATGAAAGTCTTTTGTTCTTGATTTTGGCTTAAGATTTCGTAACAAGCTCGTTCGGCGTCCGGCAGTTTTTCTTGATTAATTAGATCGAGGATTTTAAGTTCGGCATTTTTGTAATAGTCTTTTTTTTGTTCCTCCGACGCGACGTGGATTTTTTCTTCGGCTTTTTTGATGAGTTTTTGAAGTTTTTGGGAGTCCGGGAAAACAGTTAGGAGTTTTAGGTAAACTGAATAAAGGGTTTTGTAGTCTTGCTTGTCTTCTAGGGCTTTTAACAGATCTGATTGTAGTTTTGAATTGATGTAATTTTCCTGGGCCTCGTGCAAAAACGAGAGAAAGGTTTGGTCAGATGGATATGCGGATAGAGCTTTTTGTGAAGCAACTAAAAATGCGTCGAAGTCGCCAGACTTTTTTGCTGTGCGTATTTGCGTGAGAAGTTCTTCTTTGCTTGAGTTTTTGGTCTGATTTTGGTTTGTATTTTGAGGCATCTGGTGATTATACCTTAAAATCTTGCCGATTTAAAGGCCTGAGAACCAATTTAAATTCCCTGCCGGCTTGTGCTGTTTGGGAAATGTAGTGTAATTCACCGCGCGCGGTTTGCGCCTCAATAAATTGGAATTCTGTAAAGTCTTGACGTATAAAAATATGTTTTGGCGCAAACTCTCGAGAGTGAACCAATCAACAATTCCAATTCGTGTGAAGACCTGTTAAATTACTCTGTTCTTAAGGAGTTTCGTAATATTTCTTCAAATTGTCCTAGTGTCCTTGTGCCAGGAAGTACGGTGACTCCGTTTGGCACAACAATTCTATCCAACTCAGAAGTTTCTGTGTCTATATCTGTAGCCCTAAAAATACTACCACCATCATCTGCTTTTTCCCCACTGTCTTCTAATTCCCAACTTGTTTCTAAAATTACATGGTTGATGCCGGCTTCTAGCCCTGCCCTTACCACTATTAAACCGGCAACGAGCGAAATTGGAAAAGACAGACCGGCCATAAGTAGATCGATTTTGGCATGAGTCCCATTCTGTGATTCATTAATTATTTTTAATGCCTCCTTTACTGAATCCGTTTCTTCGACAAAGAATCCTGCTTCTTCTGCCTCTTCCTTTTTAGCATCATCGGCCCGATTATATTTTCTTACTAATAATGCTGTTTTGTGTTCTACCCCCCCCATATATATTAGAGTTAATGGTGGCTACTGTAAGCCAAAAGTAGCGTTTAGGCAAATTGAAATTGACTGACTCTTATGAGGGATGAGCAAAATCCTCCATCAAGAATTTGGCACAAAATGTTGTTTAGACCTTATTTGTCCTCACTTGCTTGGTTCGATGGTGTTGTGGAAATCTTTACTGGACTGATGCCACTATTTAAAAAAGTAATTGAGTTTACTTCGTGGGGGTCTTGATGATAACTAAATGCCACGCGTACGCACTCATGCGCTTCCATCCCTGGGACTTGAACTGAGAAGCTTCCTAAAAGACCAGGTGCTACTTCTAATGCGCTACTGGAGGCACTGGGCCCCTTGCCTTCTAAGCTAAGGTGAAGTATTTGGCTCTCCCTACTCTCCTCGAGGGCTTCTAGCTTTTCGACTGTGTCAGCATCAAATTGATTCACTCTTTGTGTGCCAAGTGCTGAATTAAGTGCCTCTGTACATAACTGAACGTACTTAGCTATTTCCGCCCAATCCATAGCTTTTGCTTCAAGGACAATAGGAGATTCCTTAATGCCTGGTATTGATAATTCGACTTTTGATCCATTTTTTACAAGTCTTAGCACTTCCCTTCGCACGCCTTCTATTTCATATCCAATAGTAAATTCACGTCCATCCTCACAATCTACTCTTACTCCTGTGGTGGGAGATTGTGACGCAAGCGTATCTTTTGAGATCTTAACCTTTCCAGCTTCTTTGGTAGAAACTAATTTACAGCTTGGTTCTAGGGTTAACGTAGTCTGATTGTTCATGTCTGGAATGTTAGTTGGGAAGTGGCTACTGTAAGCCAAAAATGGCTCTTGGGCAAATGGAAATGGACCTAGGCTAGCTCTTCCATGTGCTTCCTTAATTTTCCCAGTTTTTCTGTGGCAGATTTAAGTTTTGCCTGTTCTGCTTCTAAGATTTCTTTTGGAGCCTTGGCTAGGAAACCTTCGTTTGAAAGTTTTTGAGAAAGTGAAATCAAATAACGTTCCAAATCTATAATTTCTTTTTCGATTCTGGATTTTTCGGCGCCTAAATCGAGCATATCGGCAAGTGGCAAATAAATTTCCAAATCGCCAAGGAAAGTGCTGAGCGATTTATCAAGCTTCTTGCCTGTTTTCTCTATTTCAAGCGTACCCAAATTGGCAAGGCGTTTAACCACTTCCGCTTTGGATTTTATAAGGTCAAAATCTTCATGTGCATAAACAATTGCATGGATTTTTTTTGTTGCGTCAACGTTGGCTTCAGAGCGGAGTGAACGAATCGCCGTTATTAGCCCCATAACTCTGCTCATTTCATTGCTTTCGTTCGGAAAATCATAATCCTTATTTGGCTTTGGCCAAGAGGCGATCATGAGCATTTGGTCTTTTTCCCCCGTAGAAAGTTCCTGCCAAATTGCTTCCGTTACAAACGGCATAAATGGATGGAGTAGTTTAAGACTAATCTCAAGAACATGCTTTAAAACTGCAGGATTTTTGATTACTTTGCTCATTTCTACATACCAATCGCAGTATTCGCCCCAAAAGAAATCGTAAATTGTAAGGCCGGCTTCGGAAATTTGGTAAGATTCAAGCTCTATTGTAACTTTTGCTATTATTTCGTTGAGACGAGTAAGTATCCACTTGTCTGCGCGGGAAAGTGTTTTTGGATCAATTTGATTCGCTTTGCCGTTTACGTTGCCTTCGTTTACGCCGTTTTCCAAATTCATCATTACAAATCTGGCGCCATTCCAAATCTTATTCACAAAGTTGCGATAACCGGCAATTTTTTCTTCGTAAAGGCGCATGTCGTTTCCTGGTGTTCCGCCGATTAGCAGGCTTAAACGGACTGCATCCGTGCCGTACTTTTCTATCATGTCGAGCGGATCAATACAGGTTTCCGGATTCGATTTGCTCATTTTCTTACCGTTTATATCGCGGATTAAGCCGTGCAAATAAACGTCCTTAAACGGAATAGATTTTTCTTCGGAAAAGCCAGTTTTACGGAGGGCATAAGTAGTTTGCAAAATCATGCGGGCAATCCAAAAGAACAAAATATCATAACCGGTTTCGAGCACGCTACTTGGAGTAAAACGCATAAGATCTGGAGTTTTTTCCGGCCAACCAAGCGTAGAAAAAGTCCAAAGACCAGAAGAAAACCAGGTATCTAGCGTGTCGTCGTCTTGGCGTAAAGCCGTGCCTCCACATTTTGGACAAGATTTTGGTACATCTATACTTGCGATGGTTTCCCCACAATCACAATAATAGACCGGTACTCGGTGTCCCCACCAAATTTGGCGAGATATGCACCAATCACGCAGGTTATCTATCCAATGAAAGTAGGTCTTTTCAAAACGTTCAGGGACTATGCGGATCATTTTTGATCTAACAGTGTCCTGCAAAACTTCTTTTATACTTAGCTGACTTCCCTTCCAGTCGATTACTTTTTTATTTACGTCTACAAACCATTGCTTCATTATTTGAGGTTCAACTTTGCCTTTACCGCGGTAAGAAACGGAAACATTGTGAATGTAATTTTCATCTACGCTTACGAGTAGGCCTTTCTCTTTTAATTTTTCCACAACTTTTTTGCGAGCTTCCGCAATTGGCATGCCTGCAAACTCACCGGCTATGCCAAGTAAATTTCCGTTTAAATCTATTATTTGTACTTTTTCGAGCTTATTTCGCTCTGCAATTCCAAAATCCGTTGCATCATGCCAAGGAGTAATCGTCATAACTCCGGTTCCAAATTCCATATCTATACACTCATCTTTTAGGACTGTTGCCGTAACTTTCCCATTGATCCATTCGCATTCAAAAGTGTCGCCGTGATTATATTTTTTGTAACGCTTGTCGTCCGGATGCATTACCACATATTTATCGCCAAATTTGGTCTCCGGGCGCGCGGTTGAAATCTGAAAAGGCCCGTATTGAAAGGTGTAAAACGGAGCTTTTTCTTCCACGTATTCAAGTTCATCGTCTGCAACCGTGGTTTGCATGGCAGGATCCCAAGAAACTATGCGATCACCGCGGTAAATCAATCCATCGTCATACATCATTTTAAAAAGTGTATTCACAGCATGATTTAGCTCTTCGCTAAAGGTGTAACGTTCACGTGACCAATCCACGCTGGCGCCCATTTTACGGATTTGATTTTTTATGGTGCTCTGGCTTAGCGCAACAAATTTGCGAATTTCTTCAAGTAAGCCTTCCCTGCCAAGGGTTTCACGAGGATGAGCCATTCCTTCTTTTTGAAGTTTCTTTTCAACTACACTTTGAGTTGCAATCGCAGCGTGGTCCGTACCCGGAAGCCAGAGAGTCGCAAAGCCCTGCATGCGCTTGAAACGAATCAAAATATCCTCTATTGCAAGCATTGTGGCGTGGCCCAAATGCAAAGTACCGGTGGCATTTGGCGGAGGAAGCATAATTGAATAAGGCTCTTTTTTTGGATCTGGATCAGGGGCAAATTTGCCTGAATTTTCCCAGAGCTCGTAAAGACGCTGTTCGTGATCCTTTGCGTTGTATGTTTTAACTAGTTCTTGCATGGGTATAGATAATCATAATGAAGGATTAGTGACAAGAAAATGGTTGTTGCTAGGCGCTGATTGACCCGTCTACAGGTTAAGAGTATAATGGTGTGAGTTTTATGGGCAATCAACATACACAAAAACGCCAAGAACCAGATGAAAATTTGCAAGAATCTTCTCAAGTTTTGCCAGAAAGCAGAAATGATGATTCTTTTGGACTTGGCACGGAACTTATAGAAGGAAAAGTGAGCGAAATCGCCGGGAATGTTTCTGAAAAAAAGAGTGATTCCGGCAAAAAAGCTACTACTCAACAAAAAGACGATCGTAGCCCTAAAGTTATAGCGGAGGAAGACAGAACTTTGCTTAGGGAACGGCTACTTAAAAATGCGCCAAAAGAACCGGAGATGAGGAGACAGATAAAAGAAATTCTACTTAAAAAGAAGATTTTTTTAGAAAAAGATGTTAGTAAATATAGCAGAAAAGGTGAGTATCATCCGCTAAGCATTGCAATCGCCAATTTGCGCTCAGTGGTTCGCCAACTGGAAATAGTTGCGCAAGCTAGCTATGAGATTTTGCGAGAAATTTGGCTTAGAGTTGTACACAAATTTGCTTAGAGCTTAATCCGGCCAGCCCATCATGTGGATGTGTAAGTGAAAAATCACTTGTCCGCCTTTTTCCCCAACATTTATT
This sequence comes from Candidatus Altimarinota bacterium, assembly GCA_041658345.1. Taxonomy (GTDB): domain Bacteria; phylum Patescibacteriota; class Gracilibacteria; order UBA1369; family 2-02-FULL-48-14; genus JBAZYV01. The sequence goes on along the minus strand of JBBAAK010000004.1, from coordinate 35,420 downwards.
TGCAGTCTGTAGCCTTGGCATTTATATTCTTTGGCTAAATTGCGGGCAACAAGTAATAAATGATTCATAAGATTTGAATCTTCCTCCGTAACGTCATCTAATGATTTGATGGGTTTCCTTGGGATCACCAAAAGATGTACCGGTGCTTTTGGGTAGAGGTCTTTTATTGCAAAACAGAGTTCATCTTCAAAGACGAATTCAGCCGGGAGCTCCCTATCCATTATCTTTTGGAAGAGAGTCTTTTCTGTTTGAGACATGGCGAGGAGGATTAAGAACTATTTCTTAGACACATCGAGCCCATAAACAGCACGTCCAACACGAACGAACTGAGGGTTCTTTTGAAGGTTCAAAGAAATTGTTCCTTTTTTAACACGTCTTTGTTTTAGTACACCTTTTATTATGTCTTGTTTGCTCATCGGGCTCTTACGTTTCAATAAAGATTCAATAATGTCCGTAACGGTTCCATCTTCATAGCCCCATTCTTTGAGTGCATATAAACCGCGACCAACAAGTACAAATTGTGAATAACGAATAAGTTCGTTGTGTACAGCCTGAACCGTAACATGTTTTACATCAAAATGATTTTCGGTGATTTTTTTTGCAATATCCACAAAGTGAAGAGGTTTTTCCTCGTGGCGAAGTACTATCAAGGCTTTGTCACGAATGCTTTTTGGATTTATATGCCTCCAAACTATAAGTCCGTAGCCATCTTCTGTTTTTTTGATTCTTTCATCTATATCCAAAGTGGCCAGCAAAAATGCTTCAGACAGGTTTGAACCTTGTAAAGATTTAGTCTTTGACATTGCCTTTGCTATCTCTTCTCCGGTAAGTACGTCCTTGTTGTTTTTAAGTGCTTCAATTGCAGTTTCAAGCACGTCTTGGATCAGGCTTGGCTCTATCACCATAAGATGCCAAGCCAATCTGTACATGTTGTTTTTCTCTATAGAATTTATTGCCGGGCAAATCGCCATGGAAAGTTTAACTATATTTGTATCCACATCCATGGTTTTTTCTATTAGCGCAAGAATTTTTCTGGCTAAATCGTCTTCAAGAAGGAGCCCTCCATTCTCTTTTAAAATCGCTTCTGCAACCTCGTGAATATAGCGAAGTTTGCTTGAGTTAACTGTTCTGCGGAGCTTCCCAAGTGCTATTTTTTCAATTTGTCTAACGCGTTCACGGGTTACGTTGAAGGTTCGTCCTATACTTTCTAGTGTTCTGCGTTCCTTGTTATCCAATGAGAAACGTTGTACAACAACTTGACGTTCTTTATCCGTTAATACCATAAAGATATCTTCAATTATCTCGGTCAAATTCAGTTTAAGGATAGGCATGTTCGTTTTAAGTAAGGTGCTCATAGTGAGTGAATTTGTTAAAACTTTCAGGTGTGCAATTAAGATATTGAAGCTTCCCCCAAGCGTCAATAGAAAATTTATCGTTCATTTAGTCAACTGTCATAGTTAGGAGTGCACTTTACGTCTTTTAACTAGTATTGTCAAGGCCTTGCCAAGTGGCTTAATGTTTGGTTACAATCCCTGTACGCTCGGGTGGCGAAATTGGTAGACGCGCTGGTCTTAGGAACCAGTACCGCAAGGTTTGAGAGTTCGAGTCTCTCCCCGAGCACCAGAAGCAAGTGTCGCTTATGCGATAAAATCCTCACCAATTCTATTATGACTCCTTCTAACAAGAAGAAAGATCCAGTTCGGATTGCTAATGTTGATTTTAACATAGGAAAGGAAGCTGATTTTAAAAAATACATCCTCTATCTTTCCAATCCCGTACAGATTATGTGGAGGAATTTTTTAGCCGGAACATTCCAAGGGCTTGGTTTTGTGCTCGGAACGGCAATCTTTCTTGCAATTATGAGTTTTGTTTTGCAACAAATCCTTGGTGAAATCCCATTTTTTTCCGATGTAGCGAGGGCTCTTCAATTTTGGATAGAAAATAATTTGCAATCGCCAAAATGAGTTTTGTACATCTCCACAATCACACCCACTACAGTATTTTAACGGGTCTAGCCAAGCCAAAGGAATATATTGAGATTGCAAAGGCACAGGGCTCACCTGCTGTGGCAATTACGGATAGTGGGGTTAGTTATGGGTTAATTGAGTTTTATAAATACGCAAAGGCCTCCGGCATCAAGCCTATTTTGGGTGTGGAAGTGTTTGTGGCGCCTCTTGGTCGGACGAATAAGACTCCGGAAAATCGCTATTCTTCGCTTGTTTTGTTGGCGCGTAATAACGAGGGCTATCATAATCTTTTAAAATTATGTTCGATTGCCGCGCTTGAAGGGTTCTATTACAAACCTCGAGTTGATGACGAAGTGCTTAAAAAGTACGCCAGTGGTTTGATTTGTTTGTCGGGGAGTTTAAGTGGCACAATTCCAAAAGCCATTTTGGAAAATGATTTGGCTCGTGCCCGAGAACTCATTTCTTTCTATCAGGAGGTTTTTGGTAAAGAATATTTCTTTTTAGAGCTACAGCACCATCCTGAGATTGCGAACTGGAGTATTGTGAATAGTAAGTTGCTTGAGCTTTCAAAAGAAACCGGCGCTTCTCTTGTGGTTACAAACGATTGTCATTATGCAAAGCCGGAAGATGCAGATGCCCATGACGTGCTGGTTTGCGTACAAACTCAGAAGACTGTTAAAGATGAACATAGATTTAAATATACCGGGAATTATTCCATGCGAAGTCCGGAAGATATGGAAGAGGCCTTTAGGTTTTGTCCCGAAGCCTGTGAAAATACGCTCAAAATCGCAGAAATGTGCAATGTGGATATTAAATTTGGTGAATATTTGATTCCTTATTTTGATACAGGGGAGAAATCACCCGAAGAATATTTAAAAGATTTGTGTCTTACCGGTTTTGAAGAAAGGTACGGCAAAGAGCCTTCGGAGGAAGCGCGCGCCAGGCTAGTTTTTGAATTAGAGACTATACACAAGATGGGTTTTGATAGTTATTTTTTGATTGTTCATGATTTTGTGAAATATGCAAAAGAGCATGGAATAGTTGTTGGGCCGGGGCGTGGGAGTGCGGCAGGGTCAATAATCGCTTACTGTCTTAAAATTACAGAATTGGATCCGCTTGTACACGGGCTACTTTTTGAGAGGTTTTTAAATCCGGAACGTATCTCTATGCCTGATATAGATATTGATTTTGCGGACAACAAGAGGGATGAGGTCTTGTCTTATGTTACTAAAAAATATGGAGAAGATCATGTGGCGCAAATAATCACTTTTGGGACTCTTGCTCCAAAGGCTGCCATCCGAGACGCCGGACGAGCACTGGGCTACCCATATGCGGACGTGGATAAGGTTGCGAAAACTGTGCCTGCATCAATTTTGGGGAAATATGCTCCCCTTTCTGAATCTTTAAAAGATGATCCTGAATTTTCCAAGCTCTATAAAGAGAGTCCCGAGGCAAAAGAAATTTTAGATACAGCAGTTAGGCTGGAGGGAACAATTCGCCAGGTTGGGACTCATGCCTGTGCCGTAATAATTTCACGCGATCCACTCACCGATCATACCGCGCTTCAGTATGCTGCCGGAGATACAGAGGGCGTTGTTACGCAGTATTCCATGAAGCCTTGTGAAGAACTTGGCTTGCTTAAAATGGATTTTTTGGGGCTTAAAAATCTTTCCATTTTGGAAACCACTTTAGGTATTTTGAAGCGCACTCATAGTGACATAAGTATAGATCTAAATCATCTCCCTCTGGATGATAAAAAAGCTTATGAACTTCTACAAAGAGGTGAAACAACCGGCGTATTCCAACTTGAGTCCGGGGGTATGAAGCGCTATTTAAAGGAATTAAAGCCTACGGAATTTGGAGACATTGTGGCAATGGTTTCACTTTATAGGCCCGGCCCTATGCAGTTTATTTCCACATATATTGATGGCAAGCACGGCAAGAAAAAAGTTGTATATCTGCATGACTGTCTTAAAGAGGTTTTAAAAGAAACTTATGGGATTGCCATTTATCAGGAACAAATTCTGGAAATAGCAAAACGTTTTGCAGGCTTTACCCTTGGAGAGGCGGATCTGCTAAGACGTGCAATTGGAAAGAAAATTGCCTCCGAGCTGGTGGCCCAGAGGGAGAAATTTATTAGCAGTGCGGTTAAGGAAGGGCAAAATGAAAAGCTTGCAAAAAAAATCTTTGATGAGGTTATAGAGCCTTTTGCCGGGTATGGATTTAATAAATCACATGCGGCTTGCTATGCCCTTATTGCCTACCAAACAGCTTATTTAAAGGCTCACTATCCTGCGGAATTTATGGCTGCTCTTCTCACTTCCGACGCGGATAATACCGACCGCATTGTGGTTGAGATTTCGGAATGTCGTGATATGAATATATCCGTTTTACCACCCAGCATAAATGAATCACGCTCACATTTTACGGTTGTGGATGATAAGACAATTCGCTTTGGACTTATGGCTGTAAAAGGTATTGGTGAAGGGCCCGTACGAGCCATTTTGGATGCCCGCAAAGATGGAGAATTTAAAAGTCTGGAAGATTTTGCCACGCGAACGAATGCAAAAATATTCAACAAGAAAACTATTGAGTGCCTGGCGTTTTCCGGAGCAATGGATTCACTTGGAGAAAGAGCTCAAATTGCAATGAACTACGATGAAATGGCTTTGTATGCAAAAAATCTTCAAGCTTCTTTGCGTGAAGGGCAAACTGATATTTTTGGCATGATGGCCGAGGGTAGCACCGGTGCCAGTGAATTAAAGCTTAAACCTGCTATTCCTGCAAAAGGAAGCCAAATGTTTAAATGGGAAAAGGAATATCTTGGGCTTTATATTAGTGGCCATCCACTACAAGGGCTTAAAACCTATATTCAGGGCAAAGGGAAGCTTATAGGGCATTTGAGCGAAAAAGATAATGATAAGAAAATAAAAGTTACCGGACTAATTGCACATTTAAGGAAAGTGCTTACGAAATCCGGTAAATATATGGTGCTTGGCGAGATTGAAGATACAACGGCACGTGTACCCTTTGTGCTTTTCCCCAAGGCCTATGATTCGTATGGGGCTTTGCTTGAAGAAGATAAGGTTTTTTCCATGGAAGGCAGGCTGGATAAGCGAGGCGGAGAATTCCAAATCATTACAGATAGTGTACGCATACTGTCGCTCGAAAATATGATTGAGTCTGCAAAAGAAAAGAATCTTTTTGATGCCAGTGAACATGTTATTGGAGTCCCATCTCTTAGAAAAGAAGAAGTTGAAGAGCTTGTGGCGGAAAATGTTGCAGAAGGCTTAGCTCCTGCAGAGAACCTTAGTGTTCCCGAGAATTTTGGCCCATATGTTATAAATCTGCCTCAAGATGCATCTGCGGATATTTTACAAAAACTCAAAGTGCTATTAGAAATGCATCCGGGTGAAACTTTGGTAGAAATCCATATCCCGACTATTAGCACTTTGAAACGAATAAAAGTGCCCTTCCCCGTAAATGTGGATGCAATTCTAAAAGAAGACCTTAAAAAGCTACTTGATGCTTAGCTCTATGCCATTTAGAATGGCCACGCTTTAAAAACAATTTTATGTATAGAACTCATACTTGCGGTGAACTTTCAAAAACTCATGAGGGGGAAACCGTTAATTTAAGCGGTTGGGTTCATAGGAGGAGAGATCATGGGGAATTGATTTTTGTGGATTTGCGCGATAGGTATGGTCTTACGCAAATTGTTTTTGATCCAAGAAATAATCCTGAAGGGCATAAAATGGCAGAAGATATTCGCCCGGAATATGTGATACAAATCGAAGGGACTGTTAGACTTCGCCCGGAAGGACAAATCAATAAAAATGTAGTAACAGGGGAAGTTGAGGTTCTGGTTAGTAAAATTGAGGTCTTAAATAAGGCGAAGACCCCGCCTTTTGAGATTGATCAAGAAAAAGAAGTCGGTGAAGAAATTCGTTTAAAATATAGATATTTGGATCTAAGGCGCGACAGAATGAAAAATAATATTTTGTTTAGACACAAATTTATCAAACGTCTTAGGGATTTAATGGATGAACGTGGTTTTGCGGAAATCGAAACCCCAATGCTAATGAAGGGCACGCCGGAAGGTTCAAGGGAATTTATTGTTCCCGCAAGGCTATATCCGGGAACTTTTTATGTTTTGCCACAGTCACCTCAACAGTTAAAACAACTGCTTATGGTCGCTGGCATGGATAAGTATTTTCAAATTGCTCGTTGTTTCCGTGATGAAGATTCCCGTGGGGACAGGCAACCTGAATTCACTCAAATGGACCTCGAAATGTCTTTTGTTACGGAAGAAGACATTATTTCTTTAAATGAGGATGTGCTTAGAATTTTGCTCACAGAGCTTGTGCCGGAAAGAAAACTTATGCATCAAAAATTCCCGCGCATTACTTGGCACGATGCCATGAATCTTTATGGAAGTGATAAGCCGGATATTCGTTTTGGAATGGAAATGGCGGACGTAACTGAGGCTGTAAAAGACTGTGGTTTCCAGGTATTTAAAGATGCCGTGTCCACCGGAGGCGTGGTTAAGGCTTTAGTTGTACCTGGCGCTACTGAATTTAGTCGCAAGGAAATGGATGATTTAACTGAGCTTGCTAAAGTTTATGGAGCAAAGGGACTTGCTTACGTGGTTTTGAATGCGGAAGGATTAAAATCGCCAATAGCCAAATTTTTTAAGGAAGGCGAACTTGAGAAAATCCTAAGTGATATTGGGGCAAAAACCGGCGACGGTGTGTTCTTTACTGCAGATAAATTCCTTACTGCCTGTACAGCCCTTGGAAATGTGAGGCTGGCTTGTGGAAACAGATTTAATTTGCGTGATCCAAACGTACTTGCGCTACTTTGGGTTGTGGACTTCCCTCTTTTCGAATACAGCCAAGAAGATCAAAAATTGGTTTCTGCTCATCATCCGTTTACGGCTCCAAAGGACGATATGATTGATTTGCTAGATAGCGCTCCTGAGAAAGTACTTTCCAAAACTTATGATATTGTTATGAACGGTAGCGAAGTCGGAGGTGGGTCTATAAGAATCCACTCGCCCGCTACCCAGGAAAAGATTTTTAAAGTACTTGGCATCACAGATGAAGAGATAGAAAAACGTTTTGGCCATATTCTTGAGGCATTTTCTTATGGAGCCCCTCCACATGGAGGTATTGCTTGGGGGCTCGACCGAATTATTATGTTACTTAGAAATGAGCCAAATATAAGGGAGGTAATTGCCTTTCCAAAAGATTCAAAGGCCAAGGATTGGATGACAGGTGCTCCATCATCACTTCCGGCTGAAACTTTAAAAGAAATGAATATTAAAAGTATAGTAAACTTGTGATAAAGTAAGGTCACGCTTCCACCCAATATGTATCTTCAAATAATCGTTTTAGCCCTTTTGGGGCTTTCCGCCGGCGTTGCCGGGACTCTGATCTTCCTTAGGTGGGAAGCAAATCGTCAGCGGTGCCTTTCTATGACTTTTTTGCGTATCCGCATCCCAAAAAAAGAATCAAAAGAAGACAAAGAGCAGGATTCCGATGCCCTTGGGACAAATAGAGATTTTAAGGATCAAATAGGAATAATGAGGCAATTTTTTGAGTCGCTTTCCGCACTGTATAATCCAACCTGGAGAAGGTTTCTGTATGGTCAAGATTTTATGTCTTGCGAGATTGTGATTCAAAATAATTTGATTGATTTTTATCTGGTTGTCCCACACCGATTAGTCTCACTTGTAGAAAAACAAATTACAGCTTTTTACTCCGATTGTTATATAGAAGAAGAACCGGATTACAATCTTTTTGATAAGAACTCTAAGGTTGCAAGTGCCTATTTAATTTTAAACAAGCCATATTACTTCCCTTTCCGCACTTATTCTCGGATGACTGCCGATCCACTCAACAATATAAGTAATGTACTTTCCAAATTAGAACCACATGAAAAGGCTACTATACAGATTATGATCCGCCCGAGAGCAAATGGTTGGCAAAGCAAAGGGCGCAAAGAAGCAAAAAAAGTGCTTGAAGGTAAAGAGCATGGGCTACTGCATAGTTTAAATGTCTTCGCTTGGTTTGGAGATTTGCTTAGCATTATGTTTCGTGGTGAAGCTTCAAAAGAATCACCGGAATCTGCCGGCAGGACCACTCCAATGGTGGATGAACAAGTTAAGGCTATTGAGGAGAAAAACACTCAAGTTGGGTTCCAATCCCTTGTTAGGCTTGTTGCTGTTTCCACAGCTCAAAGTAAGGCGGATGTGCTCTTACATGGGGTTAAAAGTGCTTTTGCTCAATACACGACCACGGATAATAATTCTTTTTTGTTTAGAAATCATTACATAGGCAATGTGGTGCATCACTTTTTAATGCGTGACCTTAGGAAACCGCTACGTTTTAGAAAGATGATTCTTTGCCCGGAAGAGCTTGCGAGTATTTTCCATTTGCCAAATATTCGTTACAACCGTACTCCAACAATAAATTGGCAGAATTATAAGATTGCGCCACCGCCATCCAATCTTCCAAAAGAGGGGTTACTCCTTGGTTACAACACGTATCGTGGAGTTAAAACTGAGGTGAGAATGAAAAATGACGATAGGTTCCGCCACTTTTATTTGATTGGACAAACCGGTACAGGTAAATCTTCCACCTTGCAGGTTATGATTAGGCAGGATCTCAAAAATGGGAAAGGTATTGCGGTAATTGACCCACACGGGCAACTAATTGAAGATGTATTGCCTTTTATTCCACGTGAGCGTGCTGATGATGTGATTTACTTTAATCCTGGCGATTTGGACCGGCCAATGGGGCTTAATCTCCTTGAGGCGGAAACTCCTGAGGAGCGCGACTTTGTAGCTCTGGATGCCATGAATATTATGATTAAGCTTTTTGATGAAGAGGTTTTCGGGCCACGTATTCAAGATTATTTCCGTAACGGTTGTTTAACTTTAATGGAATATAAAGACGGAGGATGTTTAACGGATATGGTTCGCTTATTTACGGATGATGATTTCCAGGCTGAACGCACAAAAGATCTTAAAAATCCAATTGTAAGATCATTCTGGGAACAGCAAATGGCTAAAACCGGTGCGCGTGAAAAGCAAGAAATGATTCCTTATTTTGCCGCTAAATTCGGGCAATTTGTTACCAACGGAATGATGCGTAATATAATCGGCCAAACTCACAGTGCTTTTGATTTTGCAAAGGTGATGAATGAAGGCAAAATCTTGCTTATGAACCTTTCCAAAGGTGATACCGGAGATATTAACAGCAAATTACTCGGTCTTATTATCGTGTCCAAGTTGCAGATTGCAGCGCTCAGACGCCAAAGGGTTAGCAAGGAGGCGCGTAAAGATTTCTTCCTTTACATAGATGAGTTCCAAAACTACGTTACAGATTCAATTGAGGTGATTTTGTCTGAAGCTCGTAAGTACCGTCTTGGGCTTGCCGTTGCCCATCAATATTTGGCACAGCTTGAACAAGATAGTAAAAAAGGCAAAGGCACCAATTTGAAGGATGCAATTTTTGGTAACGTTGGAACAATTATGGCGTACAAAATCGGTGCGCAAGATGCCGAATATATGGCAAAAGAAATGGCTCCCGTATTTAGCGATCAAGATTTGATAAATATAGATAAGTACAAGGCCGTGATGAAGCTTTCCATCGATACTCAGCCGTCAAAACCGTTCAGCATTACTCCCGTTGATCCTTCTACCGAAGAGGGTGATCACGAGGCCGCCGAAGCCTACAAACAACTCTCCCGCCTAAAGTATGGCCGAGACAAAGAATTTGTTGAACGAGAGATATTTAGGAGGCTTGGGACGATGATGTAAGTCTAGCCCAGAACTCAGCCATATCCCTAATAATGTTTTCAGAAATTTTTGGCATACCTTGATCTACAAGCCTTCTTCCGATAGCTCCGTAACGTTCTTTTAGATCAACTAATAGGTCCTCATTCACTGCTTCTGCTAAATCAGGTTGTCCCATATACAACTTACGAGCTACACCAATAACCTTGACGGCATCACCATTAACTATGGCAAATTCGAATAGGCGTCTGTTTGGTTGCTCAGGGTCTCCACCTTCACAATTCACCGACAAATACCTGTCGCTATCTATACCTAGTTGTGTGCGTGAAAACCTAGAGATTAAACCTCCAGTACTTCCTTCTTCTCTTAAGACTGCACGCCATTGCTCCTTGCCATCAACTAGCGTTGCTTCACTTCTCATATTATTCCACGTTGCTTTATCTGTTCGCCCCATACCGAGTCTGTGATAAGCAGTTCGTATCGCCTCCATTGCTCGTGTTATATCTGCACCTAAATGTACTACTTCTTCGCTATCACCTTTTCTAGCAAGATAAAGACCAGTTTCTTCGTCCTTAGAAAATACGAAATCACCGTCCGCACCTGGAACTGCAAAAGGTAAAGTTGGAAATGTTTCCTCTTCTCGCATGCCTGCAATTCTTTCCATGGTATTCTTTTTGAAGATATAAAAGAAATTGATTTAACACTATTCCTCACCTTTTGTCAACCGTAAGTGACCGCATGGGTGGGTAAGATCTGGTATAATTGGGAGAAGGCAAAAATCAAAAACAGATAAAAATAAATAAAAAATGAAAACAAAAATTATAAAAAATATTGTTGTTACAGGTTTCTCGGCGTTTTATATAGGGGTACAGATTGGGATGCCTTTGCTTTCCAATTTTGCAAATGCGGAAGGCATTCCGGAGGCACCAGCGGAAGAAAGTGCTTCTTATTACGTGCAAACCTTTATAACGACTGCTTACTATTCACCCTTACTTGGGCAAAATCACTATGTAACAGGTTCGTATGATGGTGATATCTACCTAAATGGTAATGGTACGAATGGAGCGGATGGAACTGAGGTTTACCCCGGAATGGTGGCAGCGCCAAAAACCTATGCTTTTGGAACAAAAATGTATATTCCTGGCATTGGTATGGTTGCAGTGCACGATAGAGGTGGTGCCATTAAAAGTGCGGGTGAGCGTGGAAACGCCTACGATAGGTTGGATATTTGGATGGGATCCGGTGACAGTGGGCTTGCAAAAGCTCTTTCTTGGGGGAAAAGAACGGTAGATATACGTGTTTATGGAGTTCAGCCTTCCCTTGCCGAAGGTGTTTATTTTGATGACTATTTAGGCGTTCAAGATGTTTTAAATACAACAATACTTTCTCCGCTTGAATTCCCAAGTGATATTTATTTTGGTTCAAGTGGTGAAGATGTAACTCGTATGCAAGGATATCTTAAAGATTGGGGCTATTTGCAAAGCGAAGCAAATGGATTCTATGGAAGCGACACGGCGCAAGCCATCTTTGAATTTCAAATGGACTTTAATATAGTAACAGGTCCGGACGAACTTGGTGCCGGGCACTTTGGCATAAATACTCGTAAAAAGTTTGATGCTTTAATTAAGAATGAAGATACGGCCACAGACACTATTCAGGCTCAAAAAGGTGAGGTCTTAATGGCAAAATATCCTGATCTTTATGAAAAAAAGACCTTGTTTGGAACTGCGCTTACACTTGGAGACAGTGGTGATACGGTTAGAATGCTACAAGAGGAACTTGTAAACTTAGGATATCTAAGAATTGCTCCAACAGGTTATTTTGGGGAAACAACCGTGCATGCTCTATATAAATACCAGCAATCAATCGGCTTGGTTGATTCCAAAGAAGATTCTGGAGCCGGATACCTTGGCCCAAATACTCGCAGTGCTTTAAATAAAATTCTAGAGAATCGCTACAGTGTAAAAAGCATGCTGGCCTTTGAGCGTGAAGAAGTCAGTTCTGGGCGCCACATTGTTGCGCTTCCAGATGAGGTGCTGGCTACACTTAAAAAAGATGAGGAGTAATTTTGATTTCTCGTTTGTCTTTGCCTAAATGAGTAAAGCGGATTTTTATGTGTGGGATAAGTAGCTCGTGCTCCATAAGTTCTGGCCATTCTATAACAATCGTTTTGTCGGTTTTTAGGTGCTCGCGCAGAAGTTCCGAGATTGATTCATCCGATTTTTCCAATCTGTAAAGATCGTAATGGATTAAATTTTCAAATTCCGACACGAAAGTAAAGGTTGGACTTTTGATTTTAGCTTTCGGTATGCCGAGGGCCCTGCCCAATCCTTTTACAAAAGTGGTTTTGCCGGCGCCCAAATCGCCATAAAGAAGCCAAAGCTTTCCTGCTCCAAATTTTTTAAATAGTTGAAAGGCAAGTTCTTCTGTTTCTTCTCCGCTTTTTGTGACGCCCGGGTCTTCCATTTTTTTCATTTTTTTGGTATAATTACAAGATTTATTTAAACAGAAACAAAGTTTATGCCAAAACTAAAATCTTTTCTACAAAATAAACATGCACGCCATTGGATTTATATTTTGGGGATTTTAGCGGTTTCCGTTTTTTCCGTTAATTTGCATGGGCAAACAGGTTTTTTGTTTGGCGCATTGTCTAACATTCCTGAACATGCAACTTTTGATGGTACTGTGATGCCGATTCAACAGACACCTGATTGGACTAATCTTACTTCAAGCGAGTACTCATATACTTACCAAGAGCTTTCTGCTTCAAAATTAGAAGATATCCCTGAATATCGCACGGATTATTTAGAATTCCCCTCTGAGGATTTAATTTGGGGAAACAGCGAGCATGATGTGATTCGAAATACAAAAATCACCTACCCGGTTCCTTATGCCGGCAACTATGAGCTTAATGATTGTGGTGAGGGCTGTGGAAGCCATCCTGCTGTAGATATTAAGACCTTAAAGGGCACACCGGTTTATGCAATTGCAAACGGGGTGGTCACAAGGGCTGGGACTTCCAGCGGATTTGGTACGACCATAGTACTTCAAACTAATGGAGTCCCGAATCCAATTAGCCCTTCGCAGACTACAACCATTTACTCAAGTTATTCTCATCTTTCCAAACTTTTTGTTACTGAGGGTGAAGTTGTAACAAAAGGTAGTGTTATAGGTGAGGTTGGAAATAGTGGAACGGCTACAACATACCACTTACATTTTCAGATTGATTCAAGCACAGCGCCTTGGCATCCATATTGGCCATTTACCACAGCGGAAGCTAGTGCTGCCGGATACGGTTTTTGGGATGCCGTAAGCCACGGGATTGGTCTCGACAATGTTTATAAATACACCTTTAATCCAATGGATTTTGTAAAAGACAATCTGGATGGAAGTGCAGTACTTGGGAATGCAGTTGTGGTAGAAAACAATACTGTAGATGCTGTAGAACCTGTGGAGACGGTTGAGATTGTAGATGTAATTGAGACTACGGACATCCCAGATGAACTTATTTCTTCTGTGGTTACACTTTCTTTTGATTCGATTCGAATAGAAACTCCATATTTTACTCAGCCTGGAGAGAATCCGGAAATAAAGATTGATTTGTTGGATAGCTATGAAAATATAGATACGGATGCAACTTTTGATGGAGAAATTACTCTTAGCGTTTCTGATGAGAGCGTAGGTAAGTTGAATCGTAATTCTATTACAAAAGCGGATTTTGAGGATGGAGTGGCTAATTTAAATTTATATGCAGATCATGATGGGACTACTGTAATAACTGCATCCATCTCCGGGATGAGTTATGTATCATCAGAAGTTTATGTAATTTCACAGATAGAACCTTTCGCAAAATTTGGAATTGCTCATGATGGATATTTTGTGCCAAATAAAGCGGAAACCATTCAAATTCAAGCGCTTACTTTAACTGGCAAGCCAACGCCAGGATTTTACAGCAATGGTAGCCTTGCAATTGATTTAGTAGAGGGAAGCGGTAGCTTTTCTAAAACAAGTTTTGATAAAAGAGACTTCCCTACCGGGATTGCCGAACTTAGTTTTACGGCAAGTAGCGATGACCCGGTCATCTTTAAAGTGACTTATGGCACAAAAATCACAGAAAGTGAGACTATGGAATCCAGGCTCTTTAATGATTTGGATGCTTCAAATGTTTACTATGATGCAGTCGCTTACTTATTTGATAAGGGTACCGTTCAAGGTTATCCGGATGGTACGTTTCAACCGGATAGAATAGTTTCACGTGTGGAATCTTTAAAACTCATCTTTAGTGGGCTTGATTCTGATTTAGATAGCGGGCTTACCGTTAATTTTACGGATACTCGTAATGGAGAATGGTATTCCGATTATTTGGCTACAGCTTATTCAATTGGGGTAATTGAGGGCTATAGCGATGGAAGCTTTAAACCATCTCAAGGTGTGAATCGAGTGGAATTTTTGAAAATGCTTTTTAACACGGTGGATATTACCGTTGATCCGATTGTAAGTGAGGATCCTTATCTGGATGTGGATAATCTAGCCTGGTATGCTCCATCTGTTGCCTACGCCAAAGAGAAAAATATATTTCCTATATCCGGCCAATATTTTGAGCCTTCTCTGCCAATGAGCCGTATTGAGGTGGCTGAAGTTATATACAGACTCATTACGGTAAGCCAAAATGACGACAGGGCTTATTCCGTGCTTTTAAGGCCGACAAATTAGCCTTTTTACGGGTTTAAAACGTGTTAGATTAAAAAACTGTCAATAAAACTGACAACAGATAATTTGTTATATTCTGTTTACATATTTATAAAATGTTGATTATGATTGGTTTTGTAAATAAAGTTTGCAATTGGAGAGTTGGTTTCTATAATCCCAATGTCAAATGGTTAATACTAACTTTACCTTAGACCGCAAGTTGAGTGCACAGGAACTTAAGATACGTGAACTCGTGCGGAATCTTTTGATAGTACTTTCGGATAAAGAGAGGTTCATAATAACAAATAGATTCGCCTTAGATACTCAAAAGAAATTAACTCTTGAGGAGATAGGCCAACATTTTGGAGTTACGCGTGAAAGGGTGCGTCAAATTGAGCAGACCGCCTTAAGTAAGTTGGAACGCAATGCGCAAAATACGAATATTAAAATCCTAACTGAGTTTGCCAAGGCTTTACTTGAGAAGGAGGGGCTTGTTGCAAGTGATGATCATTTTAAGGCGTTACTACTTAAGATATTGCCAAACATAACCGCGGAAGAAATCCAAGATTTACATTTAGCACTAAGTTTGGATAGCGGTATAACTTTTGAGCCTAATACTTTCCATTTCCATCCTTATTGGAGAATGAAAAGTTTCGATTCGAGTTTGGTGCAAAAAATAAGTACTGCCGGGTTAAAACAACTACAAAAATCAAAACATGTTATAGGGCCTGATGAACTTGCGAATACTATTAATTCCAGTTTGGGACTCAGCCTTCCCACCAGCTCCATTGTGAACGTTTTACGCATTACAAAAGAGTGCAAATTTACCGAGCTTGGGATAGGACTTTACAGCTGGAGGCACATACATCCAAGAACTCTTAAGGATAAAATCCTCTACATTTTCCAAAGAGAAAAAAAACCACTACATTTTGGAAAAATTTCAGATCTAATTCGCGGATCTTCTTTCGATCAAAAAGACGTTAATATTCAAGCTGTGCATAATGAACTGATCCGTAATGAAAGTTTTATTTTAATAGGCCGTGGGATATATGCATTAAAAGATTGGGGATATAAAACAGGTACGGTTTCCGATGTTATTTCCGAAATCCTTGCAGATGGGAAAGCCAAAACTCGTGAAGAAATCACAAAGGCAGTGCTTGAGCAAAGGCATGTAAAAACAATTACTATATATTTGAATCTTAAAAATAAGGCTCAGTTTGCACGTGTTGGACGTGATAAATACACTTTGGTTCGTTTTGCTTAACGCCTAGGCCCATTTGATTGAACAGCCCATTGAACTCGTTTGCTCCTGCTTGGCTTCTTTGCCGTCTAAAATGGCTATTATTGCCGACTTTAAGCCGTCAAAAGACCCGCGGTAGGCAAGTTTTTGATCCTTATTGTAAACAAAAAAATCCGGAGTGCAGACCGCCTGGTACGATGTGGCGACTTCTTGTCCTTCATCATACAGATATGGAAAAGTCTGACCTTTCTCAGTGGCATATTGCTTCATTTTTACAAAAGAATCTTCCGGGTAAAGTTGGTTTGCGTTTGAGTTTATACCTATAAATTGCACTTCTTTTGGCAGATGGTTCGAGAGTGCCACGAGCGGTTCCCATATTTTTTGAACGTATGGGCAATGATTGCACATAAAAATGATCACTAGAACTTTTGCTTCTTTATATTCCGCAAGAGAGTGGAATTTTTCATCAATCCCTTTTAACTTAAAATCATTCGCGGGCGAACCCAGCGGAACCATTTTAGAATATGTGAGCACCATAGATTGATACTGTAGCTATTAAAGATCCAATTCCTACCATAGCAATTACCGTAAGCGCAAACACGGTTGATTTTTTGACTTCTTTTGAAGCGAATATCATTACTATTCCCGCCTTTGAAAGTGTATTTACAATCACCACCATTATTATGGCGAACGAGGCAGTTATGTTTGCTATCGCCCCGCTACCACTTAGATTTGTCATTGATACTGTTATTGCATCCACGTCTACAATCCCAGAGAAAAAGGCTGTTAAATAAATTCCTTGGTCTCCAAAGTAAGTGCTCGCAAATTTAGATATAAAAAGCATGGCGCTAAAAAGCAAGCCAAATTGTATGGCGGATTTTAAGACGAAAGGACTTTTTAAATGAAGTTCATCCGGACTGATTAGGCCGGTTTTTTGCTTGTGCTTTTTTAACCAAAAATAGATGCAAAATAGTGCTCCGGTTCCCGCCATTGCAAGGAGTGGGGCCAGTAAAAACTTAAGTAAGTTTTGGTTTAATACCGTCACCGTTGTGAGTACGCGTAGGAACATTGCCGAAGATGCAATTATGATTCCAAGGACGAAAGAGTTAGCAATTTTAGTGCTTTTTTTGCTGAGACTGGAAAAGCTAACCGCAATCGCGGTGGAAGATATAAATCCTCCAAAAAAACCTCCGAGCCCTATCCCCTTTCTTGGCCCAATCAATTTTATTGCCACATAACTTGCAAAAGACATTGCGGATATTAAAGCTACAATCAGCCAAATTTCGTGAGGATTTAAAATATTGAGAGGCCCGTAAGTTTTGTCTGGCAAAAGTGGAAGAACCACGAATACCACTGCTATAAATTTAATTGTGTCGTAAAGTTCGTTTTTGCCAATTCTGTGCGCAAATTGGTGCAAGGGTTCCTTAAAATACAAAATCATAACCACAAAAAGCGTGATTACGGCCGCATACAAGGTTGAGCCCATAGCTATAAGTATTCCAATCAAGTAAGCAAAAAATCCTGCAATTTCTGTGGTTGCACCGGAATTTCTATTTTGATAGGAAGAAACAATGTAAGAAGCTATCAAAAGCAAAAGATAGCCTCCGGTTAAAACTGCAAAAAGCAGAGTTGAGCTAAAAAATAAACTATAGGCCAAGTAGCCCAAGATACTTACAAGGGCCATTGTTCGTATTCCGCCAAATTCGTGCTGATTAATCTCGTTATGATTTCGTTCACGCTCAAGACCAATCAAACTCCCCATTAATAAGGCAAGGCCTAAGTTCTGTAAAAATATCAATTCTGAGTTCATTGGTGGATTTGCATGCTTTATAATAGAAAAAACTTGTCTTTTGAGCAAGGTTCGCTAGAATACTCCCGCTACAATAGTTTTGGTCTTTTACAATATGGGCAAGTGGCGAAATGGTAGACGCGCTAGCTTGAGGGGCTAGTCCTGTATTTTTCGGGGTGGAGGTTCAAGTCCTCTCTTGCCCACCATACTCTGAACAGGACAAAGTCCTAGTTCAGAGCCCGCATTTTCCATCCCTTGCCAGTATTTTCACACCTTTATAAGGGCGCTTAGCTCAGTTGGTTAGAGCACCTCGTTTACACCGAGGGGGTCGAGAGTTCGAATCTCCCAGCGCCCACCATAATCAAAACAGGACAAAGTCCTAGTTTTGAAGTGTTTTTGTATTTGCATTCGTTTGATGGTCTGACGTATAATACTGTCAATGATACTATTTAAAGTACTATGAATAATTTTATCACTGCAAATGAGCTTAAAACAAAAGGCATCTCCGCCATATCGCCTTTTGCAAAAAAAGGTTGGGAAACTGTTGTAAAAGTTAGGGGTGTGGATACTTATGTCGTTTTATCTACCGAGTCTTTTAATCGTTTGCGTGAATGTGAGTTGGCCGTTGCCATTATGGAAGCGCAAAAAGACATCACAGATGGTAAATTCCATGATGATTCCGTTGAAGAACATTTAAAGCGTATTTCCAATGACTAGGTTAATATTCACAGAGACTTACGAAAAACGTGCAAAGAAATTCATCAAAAAGCATCCGGATTTACTTGATCAATATGGCAAGACTTTAAAGCTACTTTCTTTGGATCCGAATCATCCTGCACTAAGGCTACATAAATTGCACGGCAAACTCTCGTTGTTAAGTAGCGTTTCCATAAATTATGCCTACAGAATAGTTTTAATATTTCTCGTTAATAAGGATGAAATAACCCTAATAGATATAGGCAGGCACGATGAGGTTTATTGATCTGTTATTCCTCACTCTCTTTCGCCGTCTCGTTTTCTGCAAGGGTAAGTTCTACTGTAATGGTTTCGCCTGAGCGGTAAACTGCTAAAGTTATGGTTTCGCCAACGCTATATTCTGCGATTGCGTTTTGCAGATTGAATTCCCCATTTAGCTCTTTGCCATTCACGGAAAGAATAACGTCACCTTCTTTAAGGCCTGCTTTATCGGCAGGGCTACCTTCTACAACTGCCGTTCCGCTGTTTACATCGCCAATTACGTAAGCACCGTGGTCGACTCCTAAGTTTAAACGGGTTTGTACTTGTGCTGTAACCGGGACGTAGCGAACGCCTACAAAGGGCCTGACTATCCTTCCGTTATCTTGGTAAGACTTAAGTACCATTGCAATGTCGTTGGATGGAATGGCAAAACCGATTCCACTGGCTGTTGTGTCAATTGCTGTGTTCATGCCAATCACTTCCCCATTCAAATTAAGCAATGGGCCACCGCTATTACCTGGATTTATTGCTGCATCCGTTTGTATCAAATTGACTAAATTCTCTGCGCCAAAACCCGTTCCACTAGCCACGATTTGGCGATCTTTGGCAGAAATGATCCCTGCAGTTGTGGTATTTTCGTATTCACCAAGAGCATTCCCAATGGCAAGAACGGGATCGCCAACATTTATGTTTTCCGAGTCGCCAAATGCAATTGTTGGCAAATCACCGATTCTTTCATCCTCACCGGTGATTTGGAGTATTGCGATGTCATTTAAAGTGTCTTTTGCGAGCACTTCGGCGGGAAGCTCCGTATCGTCATCCAAAATCACAACATACTCGGCAGTTTCATCAGAAACTACGTGCTTATTGGTTATCACAAGCCCATCCGCAGTCATTATGAATCCTGTTCCGCTACTTACCTCAGAAAGATTTTTCTCACCGTCTTGGGTGGAATCATCCGAATTGTTTTGGTCTCCACCATTTGTATTTGGAACTGTAAATCCAAAAGGATTAATTGAGTATTGGTTGTAATATTCCGTTAAGTCCTTCATTGCCACAACTGAGACAACGGCCGGCGAGGCTTTTGCTACCACCTCTTTGTACGAGCCATTATCAAAATTGATTACAGTTTCGCCCGTATTTGAGCCTTGATCCGGCATACCGATTAAAACCGCAAAACCGGTAAGTCCGCCACCAATTGCTCCAAAAATAAGGCTTATAAATGAGATTAAAAGTGTGGTTTTTGTAAAAAGTTTTTGCATACGTGGTTGGTTAGGCCGGAAAATTTTAACATTAATTTTGTCTTTACAAAAGGGTATAAAATTCGGCATAGTTCGTGCGGTTCCCTATGCAAAAAAAAGACTTACGAGTTCACTTGCGTGAAAAGCGCAAAGCAATTCAGCCTGCACTACGAGCTGAAAAAAGCAAAAAGATTGCAGAGATTTTCCTTAAATTAAAAGAAGTGACGGATGCGAATAGCATCCTTTTTTATGTATCTAAGGCGGATGAAGTAGAAACCCATGATCTTATTAAGGATTGCATTAAACGTGGCGTAAAGGTTTTTGTGCCAAAAGTTAACGGAGAAGAATTACTTATTTGCCCAATTTTAAATTTTGACGAGTTGAGTCTTGGAGCTTATGGGCTTTTGGAGCCTTGTTCTATCGCGAATACTGCGCATCCAAAAGATATTGATTTGATTGTGGTACCCGGAATTGGATTTGATAAAAATGGCAATCGCATTGGTTCCGGTAAAGGTTTTTATGACAAGCTTCTAAAAGACACACGTGGGCAAAAAATCGGATTTGCCTTTAGCGAGCAAATTGTGGACGCGTTGCCTAACGAGGAGCACGATGTTCCCCTCGACCTAATCGTTACAGATTCTTTAATTATTCATTCCTAACCCCACCTTAAAATGGTACACCCGCAAATCCTGAAAAATTGGGAACTACTCGCCCAAAATGACCCGGAAATTTACAACGCAATCTGTGGAGAAGAAAAGCGTGAAACTGAAGGGATAGAATTGATTCCATCTGAAAATTACACCTATCCGGAAGTTTTGGCGGCCAATGGAAGTGTGCTTACAAATAAATATGCGGAAGGATACCCAGGCAAACGTTATTATGGTGGGCAAACTTACACGGATATTGTGGAAAGTCTTGCAATCGAGCGTGCAAAAAAACTTTTTAGATGCGACCACGCAAATGTGCAACCGCTTTCCGGTTCGCCAATGAATCAAGCAGTTTATTTTGCATTTTTAAAGCCAGGCGATACAGTACTCGGAATGGATTTAAGCCATGGTGGTCACTTAACTCATGGTCATCCGGTTTCCCATATGGGAAAAATCTTCAACTTTGTGCGCTACAAAACAATTCCGGAAGAAAACGGTAGAATTGATTTTGATGAGCTGATGAGATTGGCGCTTGAACATAAGCCAAAAATCATTTTGTGTGGCTATACTTCTTATCCACGTGATTTGGATTACGCGGAATTTAAAAAAGTTGCGGATGCAGTCGGCGCAATAACCATGGCAGATGTGGCTCACATTGGAGGATTGATTGCTGGTGGCGCTATGAGAAATCCTTTCGACTTCGGCTTTGATATTGTTACGACTACAACTCACAAAAGTTTACGTGGCCCACGCGGAGGAATGATTTTGTGTAAGGCTGAGTATGCAAGCATTATAGATAAGTCTGTTTTCCCTGGATTACAAGGTGGCCCACACATGCAAACCATTGCTTCTATTGCGGTTACTTTGGGCAAAGCGCTTGAGCCTGAGTTTAAAGAATATGCAAGCCAAATACTTAAAAATGCAAAGGCCTTAGCTGAAACTCTTATGGCTGGTGGAATCAAATTAATTACAAACGGAACGGATAACCACATGATGGTTATGGATACAGTTACAAGCATGGGAATTGATGGAACAACTGCAGAACATCTGCTTGATCGCGTTGGGCTTACAACAAACAAACAAGTCATTCCGGATGATCCAAATCCACCTCTTAAGCCAAGTGGAGTTAGGCTTGGAACTCCTGCGGCTACAACTCGTGGCATGAAGGAAGAGGAAATGAAAATGATTGGCGAATGGATTGTTAAAACGCTAAAAAATAGCGCCGATGAAACAATGCTTGATCAAATCCATAGCGAGGTTACCGCTATGTGCAAGAAATTCCCTGTACCGGGAGTAAGCGCAATTTAGCCTTTTCTTTTCATTACAACCAGCGTGATGTCGTCGAGGTGATCTTGATCGCCTATGAATTGCATTACGTCAGAAAAGAGGGCATTCTTGATTGCTTCGGCTGTGAGCAAATCGTCACCGGCTTGCTGTGTAATACGCTTTAGACGTTGCATGCCGTATTGTTCGTTTTTGGCATCGCGGGCTTCCGGAATTCCATCGCTATACATAATCACAATGTCGTTTGGTTTTAAATTGAGGACTTGTTCTTGCAGATTTTTGAGTTCGTCGGCAAGGCCAAGTGCCATACCGGGTAAGTGTATTTCCATTACTTTTTTATTTTCGGCATCGTAATAAAGCAAAGGCAAATGACCCAAATTTACATATTTTAAAGTCTTATCTTTTTCGTTCCATTCAGTTAGCGCCATTGTCATGAACATGGTATTTGAGGATTTTTTTTGAATTACGCTGTTTATGCGACTTGCGATTTCTTTTAAATCTGTCTCGCCACGGAGGGCGTAAAGCAAACCGTTTGCAATGGAAGAAATAATTCCCGCAGGAACTCCATGACCGCTAACATCGCCTAAATAAATAAGATGATCGCCATCATCCATTTGAATAAAATCAAAGGCGTCTCCTCCAATTTCCGTTGCCGGGTGAAGACCTCCTGTTACATCTAAGCTTTCTAAATCCAATCTGCCTTTTGGCAATAAATCATTTTGAATTTTTGAAGCCAATTCAAGTTCTTTTGTTACGCGCTCTTTATAAAGTTTTACTTCAAGTGAAGCTGCGAGATCTTTTGCCATTTGGTTAAAAGTTTCTGCAAGTACTCCGATTTCATCTTTTGTCTTTGCAATAACTTGAGTCCCAAAATCGCCTGATGCAATTCTGAGCGCACCCTCGGTTAAAGCCTTTAGTGGATTTGTTATGCTAACTGCGAGCATGAAAGAAATCATTAAGGTCAAAAGCGTTCCGATACCTGCGATTACCCCAATTTGGATTTTGGCTTCTCTTAAACGCTCATCCATGAGTTCGTAAGAAACTGTGTATGAAACGGCGTAAGCGTTTTGATAAGGCACTATTATGTCAACTACTCGGTCGGTAAGCGCCGGACTCTCTACAGATTTTTCATTAAAGTCCACGTAAGAGACGTTTTTATTCTCATCAACTTTTAGATATAGGATTCTGCCATTTTGGTAGAGCACAGAGCTTTTGTTGGATTGTATGCGGTCTGAAGTTTCTTGGTCCGTTACTGTTCTTAATCCGTCACTGTAACGCTCGATTTTTTCTTGGATTGAATCGTAAAGAATTACACCGCTGTAACTGGTGATAGATATATTGGGAACGTCTTCATTCTTTCTTAAGATTCCGGAAATTTCACGGCTAAACGGCAAAAAATTGCCCGGCTCCAGGTATGCTGTGTAATTTTCCATTACCTTGCTTACCGTTAAACTGGCAAAATTCTGTGTACTGGTTGAGATGTCTTGAGAGAGTTCTTCCGTTTTTGCGTTAACTAAAAACATACCAAGTGCCAAGAACAGGACTACAGTTAGAGTCCCAAATGCCAGGGTGAATTTTGCTTTTAGTGACCGGATCATCCGCTTTAAGCTAAAAATATCTTATTATTCTACCATATTTTTAAAGATATCTGAAGCCCAAATCTGACCATCCAAACGTACCGGCCAAACGAGATCTTTACTTACCGCATAAAGATTTTTTGATTCAAAAAGCGGAATTATAATATTTTCAGCTAAAACTTCTTCTGAGATTTGGTTCAAGAGTGAACTTCTTTCCGCAAGCGAATCCACTGAGATTGATTCTTCTATTTTTTGATCTACATCTGTATTTGAATAAGAAATTCCATTAAAAGATCCGTAAGAGCCCGTGCGTGTATGGACTACGGATTCAAAAAAATCAGAAAGATCCGCAAGGTCGTATTTCCATCCAAAAAAGTATGCATCGGAAGCCCCCAGTAAAATTTTATTTTCCAAATCTACGGACTCCAAAACGTTTACAGTTACGTTAATATCTATTTTGGCTAAATCATTCTGAATAGCTTCGGCAAGCGAACTTAAACCTTCCGGAACGTCAAGCGTTATATCCACATTGCCCTCAATATTTGCACGATAAGTTTTTGCCAAATCGATGTTTTGCTCACGCTCTTTTGAACCTTTCACGTAGCCAAAAATTCCGGTAGCCGAATACTGCGAGGTTTCCTCTAAATATCCTCCGCCCAAAAGCGTGGCATAATCTGTATCTATGGCTAGGCCAACCGATTTACGCAAGGATTCGTCTGCAAGAATTCCACCTGTATTCAGCATTAAAAAGCTCACCTCCAAACTTGGGAATTCCTCCACGGTTATACCAGCATTTTTTAATGTATCGACTTCTTGTGGTGGTACATTTGCTAGCATATCTACCTGGCCTTTAATCATGGCAGAAACGCGCTCGTTTGGAGATGCGATGTAGATTAAATTTGCCGTTTCAAAATATGGCAGTGGGCCCCAATAATCCGGGAATCGCTCCAAAGTGAGAGTGTTTTCTGTGAAAGTTTTCGCCCTATATGCACCTGTCCCAACGGGCACGTCAAAAGACGTATAATCTTTTGGAAGCATATAAACGTAAGTAAGCCTGTTTAGGAGTAGTGGATCCGGGTGAATGGTGGCGATTTTGATTCTCGAAGCGTCGATTTCTTCCACGGATGAAATGTTTGAAAGCAATGCACTTAAATCCGATTTGTATTCAGAACGAGCCAAATTTATTGAGTAAATGGCGTCTTTAGCATCAAAAGCACTGCCATCTTGGAATAAAACCCCATCTCGTAAATGGAACTCCCAAGTTAAGTCATCAGGCCTTCCCCAAGAAACGGCCAAACTGCTTTCTGTGTTAAAAGTGCTATCAAAGCGAACTAGCGACTCATAAATATTCGATAAATATTTGCGATTTGTAGCCCCATAATTTAATGGCGAATAGCTGGAGATTGGCTCTGCGTAGGCGATTGTGACTGCACCTGTAGAATTGTTTTGCTTGTCGCCAAAAAAAGGTACTTGGCAAGAAGTTAAAAATATCAAGCTTATTATTTGAAACGTTGTAATTGTTTTACTACCTAAGTTTGACATCTTTTATTGTTTTACAAGATTTTAGTCTTCCTTCCTAAGTACCGCAAGGAAGGCTTGTTGTGGGACTTCCACTTTGCCGAACATTTTCATGCGTTTTTTTCCTTTCTTTTGCTTGTCGAGTAGCTTGTTTTTTCTGGACACATCGCCTCCGTAAAGATAGCCTGTTACATCTTTTCTGTAAGCAGCAATCGTCTCACGCGCTAGGATTTTTGCACCTACTGCGGCCTGTAATGGAATCTCAAACTGCGCACGAGGAATTATATTTTTTAAACGTTTACAAACCTGCCCTCCGTGGTAGAAAGCTTCGCTTCTGTGAATTATTATCGATAAAGCATCAAGCTTTTCGTGATTGACCAAAATGTCCAATCTAACCAAATCGCCAGCCCTGTATTCTAAAAACTCATAACTCATGGAGGCATAGCCGGAAGAAATACTTTTCAATTCGTCATAAAAATCAACCACAATTGAGGCCATTGGAACTTCATAATGCAAATTCACGCGTTTTTCATCCAGATAAGTTACATTTCTTGATATACCACGACGATCTTGCAACATTTGCATAAGGGCTCCTATATAATCTTTTGGTGCGAGAATTTCCACCTTCATAAAGGGCTCGCGAATTTCTTTGACCGAAATAATGTCCGGCAATTCCGATGGATTCGAGATCAACAAAACTTCTCCATCGTTCTTAAGCACCTCGTAAGAAACGCTTGGGGCCGTTACAATTAGGTGCAAATTATATTCGCGCTCAAGGCGTTCTTGCACTATATCCATGTGCAGTAGTCCCAAGAATCCACAACGAAATCCATGCCCGAGTGCACCGGAATGTTCAGGCTCAAAAGTAAGTGCTGAATCGTTAAGGCTCAATTTGTCTAACGCATCTCTGAGAAGCGGGTAGTCTTCGCCATCTATACAAAAAACACCTGCAAAAACGAATGGGATTACTTTTTTATATCCTGGTAGCGGAATCGGTTTCATCTCGTCACGCAAGTGCCAATTTTCATGCCTCCAAATAGTGTCTCCAACACTGGCGTCTGCAACAGATTTCATCCCCGTAACCACATAGCCAACTTCACCTGCAAAGATTTCTGGCAGTGGCATGTATTTTGGCTTAAAACAGCCAACCTCCATAACCTCGGTTTCCGCTTTTGTATTTAAGAATCTTACTTTTTGTCCGCGTTTTAGTGAGCCCTGTTTAAGCCTTACGTGAGCCACAATCCCCTTGTATGGATCATATACTGAATCAAAAACAAGAGCGCGGGTCTCTTGGCTGTCCCCAGGTGCTTTTGGAGGAGGTATTTTCTCTACAACCATGTCCAAAAGTTTTGCAACATTTGTACCGTCTTTTGCGGAAATACACAAAATTTCTTCCCGGGGGATGCCGAGTGCATTTTCTATTTCTTTTGCGCATTCTTCAACGTTTGCAGCCGGCAAATCAATCTTATTTAAGACCGGAATGATCTCCAAATTATTTTCCATTGCCATGTAACAGTTCGCGAGGGTTTGAGCTTGTATTCCTTGTGTTGCGTCAACAACCAAAATGGCTCCTTCACAAGCTGCAAGTGAGCGAGAAACCTCGTAACTAAAGTCCACGTGGCCTGGGGTGTCTATGAGATTCAATTGATATTCTTGGCCTTTGTAGCGGTAGTTCATGCGTACCGGTTGCAACTTGATTGTAATCCCGCGCTCCTGTTCCAAATCCATAGTATCCAGCATTTGCCCGTGCTTCATTTCCCTTTGCGTGAGAGTCCCTGTGATCTCCAAAAAACGATCGGCCAAAGTGGATTTTCCGTGATCAATGTGCGCTATGATGCAAAAATTGCGAATCAAATTCATACGGATGAGAGGATACCAGGTTTGCCTCCTTGAAAAAAGGGGCTTTATATGGTACAATTCATAGATTTATGCAATATAAAATCCCACAAAACGTTCAGATTGAAGATAAAATAGTAGGCCCGTTAACCTTAAAACAGTTGATTGTTTTAGGTGTTGGCGGAGGGTTTAGTTATGTGATTTATGTTACTCTTGCAAAGACTTATTACTGGCAAGTCTGGCTGATACCGGTTGCAATACCTGCAATTTTGACTCTTTTGATAACATTTGTAAAAATAGGCGGAATACCTTTTGGAAAGTGGTGTTTCTTAATGATTGAGTATTTTGTTAATCCTAAAAAGAGAACTTTTGTTATGGGCGGTGCGGATAACTATTCTGTTACCTTGTTTGCAGAAAAACCAAAAGCGGTGCAAACTAACACAGAAGTAGAGGACAAGATGCTACGCGACAGAGAACGTTTACTTAAAATTGGCGAAATCAGTAAGGTTCTTGATTCTTATGGTAAAACTCAAAAAGCATAAACATGACAGAAAACTCCACCCAAAATTCGGTTAAAAGTGGCAAAAAAGATAAAAAGCTAAGTACTCAGCTATATCTTAAAGTTGCCGAAATTAGAGATGATACCGCCGTGCTTAAAAATGGGGGGCTTAGAGTTGTACTTAAAACTTCCAGCGTTAATCTAAATCTTAAATCGGAGGAGGAGCAGAATGCTGTGATTTATTCTTATCAAAACTTTTTGAATGCACTTGAGTTCCCAATACAGATTGTGGTTCGCAGTAAAAAGCTGGATCTTGAAAATTATATAGAAAAATTAAAGAAAATCGGGGTTAAGCAAACAAATCCGCTACTTCAAAAGCAAACTTTTGAATATATTGAATATGTTAGTCGTCTTGTGGAATATGCAGATATTATGCAAAAAGAGTTTTACGTTGTGATTCCTCAGGATCCTTATGGACAAGAGCGCAGATCGTTTTTAAAAAGTTTTATTGAAATGATTTTCCCCGCAGATAGTGTTGCTAATATTAAGAAACGCCATGCGCAATTTGAGGAGCTCAAAAAACGCCTCATGCAACGTGTGAACACTGTGCAAAGCGGTCTTGAAAGTTGCGGACTTAGAGTCCAACAATTAGATACCGAAGAACTTATTGAACTGTTTTATGAAACGTACAATCCTTTGACCTCACGCAGTCAGCGTGTGGGGCCGGATGACAAACTTGCTCTGGAGCAAGATGAGAATGATAAAGATAATTTAGATACAAAAAAAGCGGCTTAGTCTAGGCATCGACCTACTCTCCCGCGATTGATACCGCAGTACTATCGGCGATGAAGGGCTTAACTGCTGTGTTCGGAATGGGAACAGGTGTACCCCCTTCTCTGTAGATACCTAGACTAAACCGCTTTGGTTTAGTTTAACAAATTTGTTTGGTTTTCGGAAAGCATTATGTAAAAGAACTTATTGTGCAATAGCTATAATCTCGAAAGTTTATTAGACCTCGCGATTAGGATTTTATCCTATCACGAGTGGCTCTCAGATTGCCATGAAAGAATCGGAAGAAGACGTTAATAACATCAAAGACCTATTAGTACCACTCGGCTGAACACATCACTGTGCGTACACCTGTGGCCTATCAACCTTGTTGTCTTCAAGGAGGTTCATGGGGAAAATTTTCTTAGGACTGGCTTCCCGCTTAGATGCTTTCAGCGGTTATCCAGACCGAACATAGCTACCCTGCCATGCCGCTGACGCGACAACAGGTACACTAGAGGTTCGTTCATCCCGGTCCTCTCGTACTAGGGACAAATTCCTTCAATTTTCCTACAGATATGGAGGATAGAGGCCAAACTGTCTCACGACGTTTTGAACCCAGCTCGCGTGCCGCTTTAATTGGCGAACAGCCAAACCCTTGGGAGCTTCTCCACCCCCAGGATGCGACGAGCCGACATCGAGGTGCCGAACCTGGTCGTCGATGTGGACTCTTGGACCAGACTAGCCTGTTATCCCCGGCGTAACTTTTATCCGTTGAGCGATACCCCACCCACATGGTGGTACCGGATCATTTTCACCGACTTTCGTCCCTGCTCGGCTTGTAGGCCTTGCAGTCAAGCCAACTTGTGCGAATACACGACGTGACCGGTTTCCATCCGGTCTTAGGGAACCAATTGCGCGCCTCCGTTACTCTTTAGGAGGCAACCGCCCCAGTTAAACTACCCATCAAACACTGTTCCCCAATTAAAATGGGGTTAGATTCTAAACAAGACAAGGGTGGTATCTCACCGTTGGCTCCACTCCGACTAACGTCGAAGCTTCAACGCCTCCCACCTATCCTGCACAAGTTATGCCCAGAATCAATGTTAGACTATAGTAAAGCTGCACAGGGTCTTTTCGTCCTTCCATATCTAATGGGCATTTTTACCCGTATTGTAATTTCACCGGGTCTGCGCTCGAGACAGTACTCCCATCATTACTCCATTCGTGCGGGTCGGAACTTACCCGACAAGGAATTTCGCTACCTTAGGACCGTTATAGTTACGGCCGCCGTTCACCAGGGCTTAGATTCAGAGCATACACCCCTCCTCTTGACCTTCTGGCACTGGGCAGGAGTCAGCCCGTATACATCGTCTTACGACTTTGCACGGACCTGTGTTTTTGATAAACAGTTGCAGGAGTTCATTAGCTGCGGCCTACACCTGATTGATATAATCTCACGGTATTGGCAAGGCTTATCCCGAAGTTACGCCTGCTGTTTTGCCGAGTTCCTTAAGCGCAGTTATCCCGATCACCTTGGTCTACTCGACCTGTCCACCAGCGTTGGTTTGCGGTACGGTATGATGCAATTCTCGAAACGAGGATTTTCTCGTCCGCTGAACTCACTCGAATTAGTCCCTTGCGGAACCTTTACATAACGCTTCGCGAACCCATACGGATTTACCTATATGAGTATAAGCTTGGCGCTTGTACGCAAATTCATTTATGCGCTCGAATTATCCTGCGGCGTCCCCCCTTTTCTAGCGCCACGTTCATTTGAAATGTTTCTCCTCATAATCCCGAAGGACTACAAATTGAAATAAATCGCATTCCAGTTTTGCTTGGGCGACTTGCATCATGTTCAGGGATATTAACCTGAATTCCATCGGTTATCGGCTTTCGCCTAAACCTTAGGACCGACTAACCCCAAGTCGATTAACGTAGCTTGGGAAACCTTGGACTTTCGGTGTCAAAGTTTTTCACTATGATAACGTTACTTATGCCAACATTTGCACTTCCCAACGCTCCACCGGACTTTACAATCCGACTTCACAGCAGATGGGAACGCTCTTCTACCATATATATAAATATATATTCGCGTCTTCGGTTAGAGGTATGAGACCCGTTACATCTTCGGCGCAAGGACGCATAGACCAGTGAGCTGTTACGCACTCTTTAAAGGAATGGCTGCTTCTAAGCCAACCTCCTGGTTGTATACGCATCCTCACATCCTTTACCACTAAACCTCTATTAGGGACCTTAGACGACGATCTGGGCTGTTACCCTTTTGACGATGGCACTTAGCTGTCACCGTCTGACTCCCATACAACAGATTGGTATTCGGAGTTTATCTAGGTTTGGTAGACGGATTTTGCCCCCTAGCCTAAATAGTGCTCTACCCCCAATCCTTAAACGTATGAGGCTAGCCCTAAAGCTATTTCGAAGAGAACCAGCTATCTCGGAGTTCGATGAGAATTTCTCTCCTACCCACAAGTCATCCACCGCTCTTGCAACAACGGTTGGTTCGGACCTCCAATAGGTTTTACCCTATTTTCATCCTGCTCATGGGTAGCTCACCCCGTTTCGGGTCTAGTGCATGGTACTTAGCGCCTGTTAAGACTCGCTTTCGCTACGCCTCCGGGTATAAAACCCCTTAAGCTTGCACCATACAGCTAACTCGTTGGCCCGTTCTACAAAAAGTAGGCCGTCACCGAATAAATCGGCTCCGACTCATTTTTAGCAAAGAATTTCAGGTACTATTTCACTCCCCTTACCGGGGTACTTTTCACCTTTCCCTCATGGTACTAGTTCACTATCGATCTCAAAATCTATTTAGCCTTAGGAGGTGGTCCTCCCAGATTCAGGCCGGATTTCACGTGTCCGACCCTACTCAGGAACACTCTGGAGTTCTTCCCTATTTTCGCCGACGGGACTGTCACCCTCTTTGGTCGCCCTTTCCAGGGACGTTTGGCTAATAGGAGAAGACCTCGTATTGAGGTCCTACAACCCCCTACCCCGAAGGGTAAGGTTTGGGCTGTTCCCGGTTCGCTCGCCACTACTACGGGAATCTCTGTATTGATTTCTTTTATCCAGGGTACTGAGATGTTTCAGTTCCCCTAGTTTCTGTCTCTTTCGAGACTATCCGACATTACTCGGATAAGGTTTCCCCATTCGGAAATCTCCGGGTCAAAGCTTGCTTAGCAGCTCGCCGAAGCTTATCGCAGCTGGCCGCGTCCTTCTTCAGGATTTTGAGTCAAGGCATCCATTCTTTGCTATTTTTACAATGTTATAACGTCATCTTCCATTTTCTTTTATGGCAATTTGAAAGAATAAACTTTTGATTGATAACTATTTTAATAAAATTACAATAAATTACTTTTTACTATAATGCTTTTACTGATCATTTTTTTGGTTGATTTATGATCAGCTCCGAATTATCAAGGAACAAAAAGGGCGTATGTCATCCATACACCCCAGAAACCCAAACGGCCTCAATAGACCTTAACGTTTGAATCTTTGGAGTATTTGGATAAGAATCATTCAGGGAGAAAAAGTACAACCTAACTTTGTAGGCCGGGTCATTATAGGAAGCACCCTACCTTACGTCAATAGGATTTTTTAGGTAATTTTTTATGGAGCGCAATAAAGAGTATTTACAGGTAGATTTTTATTTTTGTGCCGGATCCTTAGCTACAATTGTGATGACATCTTCACCAGCAAGGTCTTCTTCTTGATTGAATGGCACTCTGACCGGACCCGTTGAGAGGAATGGGATTACTAATGGGTCATTATCCCTACCTATTGGGATAGAGAACGGTACCCCTACAAAGGTAGCGCTACTTCCATCATGCTCTGTAAGCATAATGGTTAGCGGAATCCGACCTGAAGCCCTCCCAAATGCAATGTAGCCACTTAGTTCTGTAGTACTGCCTTGTACAAGGCGTTTAGCCTTACAATATTGACGACTTTCATCTGTAAAGCCATCATGATTCAGCCTTGGTGTGCGGTCTTTTTCTATAAAGTCATCTAGTCCATCCCTTCCTTCCTCCCTACACTTAGTATCTGCCTTCTCATCTAGGTCTACTACCATTTTTGCCGTGGTGCCTGAGATTATGTTTGGTAAGAATTGCGCCACCGCGTCATTTGTTATTTCTACTGAAGCACCAACACTAGCCGATACGAGAGCCAAAGCCAAAAGAGCAGGTCGAAGAGTACTATTATGTAGAAGCCTCGCCATTTTACCTTGTTGAGGGTGCCTTGGTTGCTCTTCTGAGAATAAATCTTCAGTACCTAACTCCATACTAAAATTTAAAAAGGCCTAACCATAGCAAATCTTTCAATTTTGTCAAGCGGTTTGTGTTTGTTTAGGTTTTTATACCAAGGAGCCAAAGGTGCCTACCGTAAAGCTTTGGAGAGTGCCGGTTGCCCACATTAATGAAAGAATGAAAGTGGCGACTCCTATTATAATAAAGAGAGTCCATGTGCCACCCGGGCCCAAATATCTTTCTGCAAAGCCAATATCGCCCGTAAAATCTTTAATACGTGCGCGGAAGAGTAAAATCAAAAATCCAACCGCCATCCCCAATAGTCCTTGAATTATTTGCATGAGGGAGCTTTAAATTGCTCTAATTATCGATTAAGGCGCTTTTAAACGCAATGCTGATTTTTTTAATTGATTTTTAGGAGCGCTGAATGGTATAAGTTCCTCGCTTTCACTTTTTGGAAGTATTCATTGTTTGGGGCTGTAGCTCAGTTGGTTAGAGCGCCTCGCTTGCACCGAGGAGGTCAGGAGTTCGACTCTCCTCAGCTCCACCAAACTCTGAACGGAATAAAATTCCAGTTCAGAGAACTGTATTTCGTTTTCCGGTCTGCATTTTCTTTTTTAAGGGCGATTAGCTCAGCTGGTTAGAGCGCGACACTGATAATGTCGAGGTCCCAAGTTCAAGTCTTGGATCGCCCACCATGTTTTGGCGTGGGGTCTTATTGCTCTGGATGGCACGCAGTTAAGATTGGTTGCAATTAAACAACGCTTGTTAAAAGTGGTTTAAGCATTTTAATTTTCGGGTATTAAAACGTAGTATACGTTGCCGGACATCCCTGTTCTCGCTTCTAGCCTTTGTTGGATGCCATCTAAATTCACTTTGTATCTTTCTATAACATCTCCAAATCTCCAGTCTGTAGATTGTAGTACTTCTGAACGTGCCGTGGAACGTACTAAGGAAAGTGTTTGACCTCCTTCAGTATTAATCTCGCCTGGGTATACTATACCTGTCCACATTTTAGTCGATATGGTAAAGCCATCTTTTTCTGGAATGAATTCAGCAGAAACAGGTGCACGCCGAGCGATTTTATTTTCTCTACTTTCCTCCCGATAAAATTCCGCTAAAGTGAATAAAGCACCTGCGCCCATCAACCCCTTTAAAGCTGCTTTTGCAGGAAAGCGCTTGGCATTTTCCAAAAAATCATCAAAAGTTACTCGTTCATCTCCCGCTTTTGATGTATTGCCTCTAAAACTCATACTTACATTTCTCCAGCCCTCAGGCTCACTTCCTGTTTCTTGTGCGAAATTGATAAGCCCTTGTAAATATTCTTGTATCATAGGCCCTTGCGGAAGTGCCTCCTGGTGATCTATTAAGGCCCATCCAAGGCGATCATAGAAAACTGGTGAGGCTAAAAGACTATTAGAATGCTCGTAGCTAGTGGTAACCTCTTCGGGTATATATAGGCATCTATCCCAGCCCTCCCCCCACCTATCCTGCCTATTCCACTTCTCAGTACGATGTGTTTGGCATGCTGGTTCTAAATAGGGTAGATTCTCGGCATATTTGGCTCTTGCGATCTCACGTGCGGATAAGAGAGCCCCTCTCAAGTCTGGGGACTCCTTAACTCGTCCTTCTGACTCACGTTCCCTTAACAATGTTTCTACTCGCGAGGCCAGCCTAACTATTGTGGCGTTAAGACCGACTGAAGGCTCAAATGCAGGTTTTAATTGCTCTATTACGTATTTCCTAGCGGAGTCTTCTTTGCCCATAAAGTGTTTTTTTAAAAAGGAGTGAGTTTCACATTCAAACGTTCTTTTGTCAAGAGGCGCCGGCTAATTTGGTGGGTTAAGCACTTTCCTTAGAGCGAGTACTGCTGAGGCTAATGCATCTCTTAGCTCTGGATTATTGCCACTGCCCCACATCCCCAGTAGTTCACGTATTGATTTCAGAGCGTCTTTAAGCTCTAACTCGTTAGGTCCAGATGTAGATTCCACTCGATTTTTAAGATCGAGTCCACACTGCTCCAAAAATGATCTGTGAATTTTATCTATCTTTAGGGCCAGACCTTCTACAGATAAGTTTGAAATAAACGCTTCTAGATCTCTTTGGGAATTCCTTTCATCATATATCTTGCTCATTGGTTTTAGGTTTTTTAATCTGCCATGCAATTTGTGATTTAAAAAAATAACTGCTCCCCAAGCACGTCACTGGGCGTATGCGGTTCCTGAATTCTTCCGGATTTGCCACTACCACGAAAGTCTTGTGAAAGACGATTTTGAAATAATGGCAAGCCCGCCGTATCATCGGCCATTCCGGTTCGCGGTCGCCTTAATGGACACTCCGGTTCTAGAATAGGATTTTTCATGGCGCTTTTGTACTTGCACAAGATTAACAAATGGCTAAGGCAAAAGCAATGTGGGTGCTAAGAGAGAGATGGATTTGGTCGCGGATTTATGGTAGAATTATGCGATTTAAATTTATGTTTAATGGATGTTGCCTCACGTACTGAAAAGCTTACTGAGTTAGGTTCCTTGCTCGAGCACATACCAAATGCCGGGAATGGCGATTTGACCGCACTGCATGGATTCATGTCCGGGGTGAAACCAGCTAGCCAGTTACCTGCGCACATTGATGCTAAAACCGCAGATTCTTTTTTACCTACATTAAGGTCTTGCGTACCAGATACGACGTTGAAACTTGTATCTTACAAGGGGGCTGAAATTTATCTTGCTTATTCGCCTTCGGCTATTTTACAAAGGATGCGTAGTGAACCGCATGCGGTCGCATGGCTTGGTATTGGGGATGATTCAGTCGAGCAAATTATAGAAAAAATGCATTCAAATCCGCAAGTTGAGGGGTTTGTTCTCGGATTTCCTGAGGAGGCTTTAATTTCCTGGCAACGAATAAACGAAATACATTCCAGATCACCAAGTTTTGAACGACTGATTAGCGATGATTCTATACTTCCTGACTTGACCCCTGAGGAAGCAGAAAAACTTCTTGCACTTAGGAGAAGATATTCCCAATTCCCGCACACTTTAGATATTTATGCTTTTTTTGGATTACCTAACATACGTCCGTTTATTGAAGGCCTCTACAGAAAGTATAGTCAGTTATCTGACGATGAAATAAATTTCATTTTCAGTTTCCGTGGCGTCCATACAGATTATATGAACTATAACGTATCGTCGGTTGTCGAGCGAGAATTAGCTACCACGAAGGATCGCGCTAAAAAGGCACCAGTTTTTTGTTAAAGGAATTGGAGATTTTGTTTTAGGGTAAGGCTAAAAGAGGTGTTAAATTTTGAAGAACCAACTTTAAAACCAACACATTTTAGCCATGTAT
>JBBAAK010000003.1:0-131630 GCA_041658345.1 Candidatus Altimarinota bacterium | reverse complement strand
TTTGCTCATATGAAACAAAAAATCCTAATACACCGTGGAATTTCTAAAAAACGCAGGAAACAAATGATTGATTATTTCTTGGAAAATTTCTAGCAGACCGTTTTTACCTATATCCCAAAATACTGGAGCCACGATCGGGAATTGAACCCGAGACCTCATCCTTACCATGAATTAAGGGTGTACATGAGAGCTGCTTTTTGCCTTGTGTAAGCGCTTTTAGCTAGTTGGCTCCATGTTGTGAAGGAACAATGCCGAAGAGTACATCCGCACTAATTTTATCAATAAACAAAACGGAAGGAAACCGATTATAATTTCAAGACGTTCAAGACCTACTGAAATTGAGCTTTATAAGTGCTACTATGCGCCTGCATAACTCAAATCCATGGATAAACTTCCAACACAGCTCATCATTGTAATAAGTAGCATAATCCTGCTGCTGATCTCGCTCTTTTACGCCAACAAAATGCTAGAAATGAAAAAAGGTGAGCCAAACAGTCTTTTGGCCTACCATTTCTTTTTCGATCTTTTTGCATTTGGACTAACAGCCTTGGTGATAATACTTGCCTTCAGTGAAATCGGCCTAGAAGATGACATCTCCACTTTCGTATTAGGTGCTGCAATAGGATCATTGCTGACACGCACGCCGAGTTTTAAAGAGAATGAACGTAAGGGGAATGAACCTAAATAATAACCATGAAAGTAAAATACAAATATTCAAAAGGCTCTCAATGGAACAGATGGGATCTCCACCTACACACTCCAAAGTCAATTGTCCAACAGTACGGAGGGGATACAGAGGCCGTATGGGACAAGTTCATCAAACAGCTGGCTGAACTCCCAAAAGACATAAAGGCAATAGCTGTTACGGACTATCTTTTTTGTGATGGGTACAAAGTTCTACTAAAAAGGCGTTCCGAGTTCCCAAATATCGACCTCTTAATGCCCAACATCGAGTTCAGGCTGAATACGTTCAGTGGAACTGAGAACAATAAAAAACGCCATAACTTTCATATTCTTTTCGACCCATCCGTCCCTCCAGAAGTTATTGAAGAACAATTTCTGAACGGCATATCCAAAGGTTATAAAATCGCTGACCACACAGAGTGGGAGCAGGCACCAACTCGTAGGTCACTTGAGGAGCTGGGTAAAGCAATGAAAGCAAATGCTCCAGCAACAAATAGCATCCAGAACAAGACCGATCTAGAGGTAGGCTTTGACAATATCACCTACGATAGAGACGATCTTTTAAAACTACTCAAAAAAAGCCCGTTCAAAGGGAGATACCTAACTGCCATAGGATACTCTGAATGGGATCAGGCCAAATGGGATCAATCCGCAGCGGAGAAAAGGGATTTGATCAACAGCTCAAACTTTTGCCTCACCTGTCTTGATGACCCAGCAAAAATTGCACTGAATAAAGAAAATTTAGCCAGTAATAACTTACAAACCCCAATACTTCATTCTTCTGATTCACATGACTTCTCCAGACTGAATGCAACAAAGCTATGGATCAAAGCCGACCCAACATTCGCTGGGCTAAAGCAAGTTTTGAACGAGCCTGAACATAGACTTTTTATGGGAGATTCGCCTCCAAATTACAGACACGAGCATAAGATTATTAAGAAAATCTCTATACCAACGTCAAATGGATGGTTTGAAGAGGGTTTCGAGATTGAGCTAAATGAGGGGCTCGTGACAATTATTGGAGGAAGAGGTTCTGGGAAATCAGCCCTGGCAGAAGCAATTGCCTACGGAGCAGGAAGCAAAGATGTAACGGAAAACTCCTTCGTAGAAAACGCAAAGCAACATAAATCCCCAATCACTGGCACAAAAATCCAGTTGGAATGGGGCGACGACTCAAAATCCTCTTTTGAAATCGGTAAACTGCACGATGATCAAGGCATGGTATGCTACCTCCCTCAAAGTGTGGTGGAAGATCTCTGTTCACCTGGAAAGAGTGAAAAACTCCAAGCTCAAATTGAGAGGGTTATATTTGATGCATTAGATGAAACAGAGAAAATGTGGTGCTCAAATTTCGAGGAGTTAAAAACTAAAGTGCTAGAGAAGTTCCAGTTTGAAAAAGCACAACTCAAAGGAAAAATCTTCGAGTTAAACGGAGAAATGTCACAACAATATAAAGCTCTTAAGGGTCTGCCTGAGAAAGAAGCTCTATTAAAAAAGCTAAAAGAGGACATGGAAACCCTGAAGAAAAGCCTGCCAGAGTTGCCTAAAGAGGCAAAGGCAGATCAAGACGAACTTCTAGAGCTAAACAGAGAGAAAAACTCATATGAAGAGCACATCATAGGAATCCAGAACAAAATAAATGAAATCCAGAAAATCGGTACGAAAATCAAGTTGTTTGAAGAAAAAATAACCGAATTTAATAGAGATATTTCAGATCTGCTAAAAGCGTGTGAAGTAACAAATGAGGAGGCCTTTACTGCTAAAATAAACGGAAAGGAAGCCGAAGAAAAACTGGCTAAGATTGAGAAATCGCTATACGAACAGGTCAAACTCCTTAAAGACAGTGATAAAAAAACAGTAGCGGCTATTTTAAACGTGAACGCAGAAGCGCTATCCACAGAAAATTATGCCAAGTTGATTGAAAAAATCACAAAGAAGCAAAAGGAAACTCAGGCGTTTGAAACTCAAAAGATGAAATATCAAAAACAAAGAGAGTCTATCGTACAACTTGAAAACAATATCAAGGCTTTGACCCAAGAAATTGAAAAAATAAAAACGGAGTCGAACTCCTTACTGAAAACGCTCTGGAACCAATGCGTAGAAACGTATTGTGATTACTTCGATTTATTAAAAAGAGAGAAAAAAACCGTGGAAGAGCTCTATGCGCCACTACAGGAGTCGCTATCTAAAGGAACAGATACAGATAAAAAGCTGAAATTTAATGCGAAACTAAAGTATCAAATACAAGATCACGAAAAAAGAGGGATCGATATGATTGACCGCTCAAGAAAAGGAAATTTTCGCTCAAACGAAGGTCTGAATGAAGCTCTATCAGCGTTTTACGAAACACTAAGGTTAAACGACTTTTCCAGTTCGTCGGTTAAAACGGCAAGCAAAACACTGCTAGCTGGTTTCACCAAGTTAGGGGAAGAAAAGATAAAAATCGAGGATCAGCTCAAAAGCAACTACTATTTGGTGCATTTCTTGAACTGGTTATACGACCCAAGCTACTTTGATATCACTTCTTCACTCACATTTGATGGGACGGAAATAGACTTTCTGTCCCCAGGACAAAAAGGGATCATTCTGCTTATGTTATTTCTTGAGGTAGACAAAACTGACCAGAGGCCTTTAATTGTTGATCAACCCGAAGAGAACTTGGACAACTTATCCGTATATAATGACCTTATTAGATTTTTCAAAAATCGTAAAGATTACAGGCAAATAATTATGGTCACACACAACGCAAACTTAGTAGTAAATACAGACTCAGAACAGATTATAGCGGCAAAATTTAATGGAAAAGGAAGGCCGCGTTTAAGTTATGTGAGTGGGTCTTTAGAAAACAAGGCAGAAGAACTGCCAAATGTCCCCGTAGACAAGCTAGAAGATGGAATCCTTGAAAAGGTTTGCGACGTACTTGAAGGAGGAAATCAAGCCTTTAAAGGCCGTGGAAGGAAATATGCAATATCACCTAAAATTCACCCTTAGCTCAAAGGCGGGAAGCAAGTTGATCCCAAGTCACACCGTACAGCTTCATCAAATCAAACAGCTCGATCACATCAAGCCTTCTCTCTCCATTCTCCACCTTTGAAACAAAAGATTGAGGCCTTTTAAGGCTCTTGGACACACTCAATTGATTCAAACCCTTGGCCAAACGAGCTTCTTTTAGACGCTGGATGATCAACTTGTAACGTTTATCGTGCAAAGTTCGCATTGCTAAATGCTAAATCCTATTTTCGAATATCCCAAAATAGGATATAGTCTGTGTAAAATAGCCCTTTGCCTCAGAAATGATCGGTAAACTCAAAAAACTGAAAGAAATCCACATAATCACCATTGTGGTACTGACACTGTTCGCACTTGCGCTTCTAATGCAGATGATCGAGCAAAACAAGCTGAAGGAGCGGGAAATCCAAGAAATACAAAACTACATAGATGCAGGGGGAAACCCCGAAGAAATTGACCTCTACGACTTGGAAACACCAGAAGCCAGGGGCTATGCAGAGCAGGCACTCGAAGACTATGCGGCAATCGTTGAAGCCGCACCTATTCCTACAATCAGCTTCATCACCCCGTATACAATTGAAGAACAGGTCTACAACCTTACAGATGGCCCGATCACGGTCACTGATTACGTAATAAACACTGGGAATGCAGAGCCTGAGTTCACAATCGAATTCACCGTAGAAAACGGCGATGAAGTGGTCATCCACTACGGAAGTTGGACATCTGGTGAGGAAGAACTTGTGAAAGCTGATGAAAGTGGCGTTTTCAGAGCGACCATACAACTGGCAGATCAAGAGAATGATTTCACCGTGGACGTAATCAATAAGTACAAGCAGGACTCAATCGAGTTAATCGTGCGAAGGGAAGAGAATCAAGAAGAGCGAGATCTAAGGCTGAAAATTGAGCAAAATGATTTAGAGTGGGCAGAGTCAAAAGCAGGACAAATTTGTTCAAGGCATGCCGATTGGGAGAAGTATGATTGTACAAAAGTAGCGAACGGAAATATATGGATCGGAATGTCTTACGAAATGCTAGTTGAGCAAAGGGGAAAACCTACTACAGCCTCCCCTTCCAACTACGGTTACGGAACTGAGTGGCAGTGGTGCTGGTCTGGGTGGACACCATTTTGTTTCTACGACGAAGACGATGATGGCATCATCGACTCGTACAACTGACACAGTGGACGTGTAATACAAACGGACTTTCGAGACACGAAATGCATTTCCAAATGCAGCAATTTGATCTGGAAATAAGCGGATTCGAGAGGGGTTAATGTCTCGAAACTAAAGGCACATTTCTAAGGAAACCATCTCAAATAAGCCTACAAACAGAAGGCTGGGCATGTGTGTGAAATGTCTCGGGGGTTAGTGTGGCGAAAGTAAACGTACTTTTACAGATCAAAGTCAAAATAAAAGGCCGCATTTCGCGACACGTTTGCAACATTTTTTGACACGGATGCATATTTCAAAAACAAGGATTTACCGCTTGTGGATAACAAAAATAGGGAATCCGAGAAAGAATTAGTGTGAAGAAAGTCTCCTAAAAAAGGCGCATTTTACACGAAATAAATCGCAAAAAAAGTATACAAATAGTAAACTTAAAACCAATTTGACTCACACACGATTTGTGAAAGAAAAACTCAATACCAAACCTGTTTACCGTGACGATGCTTATGCGTATCTGAAAGGTTTACTTGAAAAAAGTAATGTCTTCCGTGAAGAAGCTAAAAAAATCAGGGGGCAACATGGCAGAGCGGTAAAAGACTCACTGCTCAAAGAGCCTGAATTTATCAAACTCTTAAAACGCTTTAGAGTACCTATTTGGCTGTATGGACAGATCGCAAATTACGTCAAACACAATGGTAAAACCGACTTCCTGTCAGACAAAATCACCTACAATGACCCATTTCTTGAAGATCGCTCAAATGGTAAACGTCTAGTCCCTCACGTTTTGCTTTCAATCCCAATTAACATCACCAAAGAAGACCTCAAGCTGTGTTGGGAAATTATCGAAAAAAAACGTACTCAATGTGAAGGTGACTTTTGGGGTGGTAGAAAATTCATGAAGAAAAATGCATTGTGGCGTACAAAGGGGCAATTTGACCTCGCATTTGTATTTTACGAACTGACCAAAGTAAAAGGTTTATCGACAAAAGAAGCCCTTAAAGAAATGTACAAAACTGATGTGCTGCCGAAAAATCCACAACTCATAAAGTACTTAGAACTTGAGTATCTGTCTTATTTGCAAAGACTGGCCAGAAAAATACAGCGTCAAATCGCTGCACTTCAACTAACCCAAGGGCTAAGCAGAGCTCCTCAAAAAGCCCTGCGAGACTCGCTGTCAAGATACTAGCCTTTGTACACAAGTATCATGTTGTGAACGGTGGGAGTCGCTAAATTCATGCCGAAATAACGTCAGCAATGAATAGCCCTACCCTACAAAGCCTAGTTCCTGAAGAGATGAAAGCGCAACTAAGCGCTCGTCTACAACCAAGCCACACGCCCATCTGGGCACACTGGGAAGATTTCGCAATACGCTATCTTAGAACAGGGAAAAGTGAGGGAACGGTTAGAAACGTCCGTGATGCCATCAAATTTATCCTGAACCACAGCCAACTTGTCTCAATAGAAGATTTCAACGATCAAAGAAAACTCGAGGACGTGCTTTACGAAATAATGCAAAGTAGACACTTCTCACATTCCACCTTCAACACTTATATTAAAAATCTAAAAACATACTTCATATGGCTAAAACGTCAGGAGCTCATAGCAGTAAACAACCTTAAAAACATCCCGAAGTATCGCGAAACGCCAAAAAAACAACCTACACTCAACATCGCCCAAGTTAATGTGGTAGTTGGACACATAATGAGTAGGCGACAAACTCGCCTCGAACGTCTTCGCAACATCTTTTTTATTGATTTATTGCGACTCACCGCAGCCAGACCCGCAGAGTTGCTTCAACTAACAGACGATAACATCACCTCAGACCTTGAAGGCATCGCACTCACGATTCACGGAATAAAACAAAAAGGCAAACCTCGTCTTTACGCTTTAAAGGGATACGCAAAGGACTCATATTTAACCTACATCAACTACAAAAAGACAGAACGGCCAACCGAAAAGAAGTTGTTCGTATCAATGTCAAAAAGAGATGGATGGACTCATCAAGGGGTTAACCAACTTATGAAACGCCTCTCTAAGGAGCTGGGCTTTAGAGTGAACTGTTACGGCTTTCGCCGTTCCGTTGCTACAAGTCTGGATGAGATGGAACTGAGTTTAGATGAAATCGGGGGGTACCTAGGCCACACAAGAAGAAGCACCACACTTAGGTACATTCAAGAGTCCACAAAAAGAACCATGAGGGCAAGCGACATCATGAACAAAATTTATTAATAACCCCTGTCAAAATGCTAAGCAAATCTCAAGTTAAAGTCTACGAACAGATTAAAAAGTGCAAGTGGGTCGCCGTTGATGCTCTAAATGAAGCTAATGGAGACAGATACGTACAACTGTTTTGTGAGATGCAGTCTCAATTAGAGAAAATTTTAAGACTAATCGATATTCATGGACACCAATTTAATGCAGATACTTTTTTACTTAGCGCAATGCTTTGCGAAGACATGAAGAACTTCCAAGAACGGTTTAACGAAACTGAAGATTATCCCAAAATAACAGCATGGTTTTCACACTGGAAAGCCGTTGAAATGGCAA
Source organism: Candidatus Altimarinota bacterium (assembly GCA_041658345.1). Classification (GTDB taxonomy): domain Bacteria; phylum Patescibacteriota; class Gracilibacteria; order UBA1369; family 2-02-FULL-48-14; genus JBAZYV01. Next base: position 124,224 of record JBBAAK010000003.1, on the reverse strand, counting down.
TGGAGAGCTTCTGTCAGCAACTGAGAACAAGCAAGAACCCCTAAGTTAAAAGAAGAAATTTGTGAGGAATTTTAATAACTCGATCTTGAACGATCTCAAGTTTTCCAGCATGACAGATTAAACCGTAAGGAGACTCTAGTTCAGTCATAATATCCCACATTTGTCTCGTATCCTTCTCTCCCATGCCCACTTCTAAAGGGATATCTCTAGACTCAACAGAAATAACAAAGTCGGCATGGACTGCCTGAGTCTTTTCAAAGTAAGAAACAACGCCTCTATGTTTTGCCGAAAACTCCTTATACAAATACATACCAACAACATCCTCAAAGAGGTCACCTTTATGTTGTTCAATAAACTTATCACCACCAATAGTAAATAAAATTGAGGCCCTCAATGCTGGCGACATAAAGAGATATTTCTTGGGCTTACTGATCTTTGTTTTGACAGAACCATACGGTGCTACTTCAACCACCAATTCAGCCCTTACAAGAGCAGAAAGGATGTCAGCAACTGTCTCATGTCTTATCCCCAAGAGAGACGCTAACTTCCTCGTACTTACCCCACTAGAAATGGCCAAAAGTGAAAGAATTTGAATGGTATGCGCACTTGTTTGAGACCTAAAATTGCCAAACATCGGTAAGTCACTTTCAACAATAGCCCTGATCGTTTGATAGATTGCATCAAAAGCTTTTTTTTGATCTTCAAATGTAGTTGCAAAAGGTATAGACCCAACCCTAAAGTAGGTAGCCAAAATGCCTGGCGTAACCTTTCTCCAGTACCCGTCTACTTCAGGTTCTAAGCCCTTCAGCCTTGCATAAACTGTTGTAGCATCCTTTTGAAGAAAAATTGCGTCAGTAAGTCTACGTTTCAAATCTTTTGGTGGATAAACCTTGTGCTTAACAATCATGTACTCAGCAAAAGACATAGGGTAAAGGCGTTCAACAGTTAGTCGTCTTTGTTCATCAGCATTTCTTTGAAGAGCAACGGCACAAGAACCAGTAGCAAATATGAAAATGTTCGGGTTTTTGTCGTAAAGCACCTTAATGATGGCAGACCAATTTTCATCGTAATGGACCTCATCTAAAAAAATAAAAAGTGGCTTCTCAAAAGTAGCCAGATTTATGCCTTTAAGACTTTCAAAAGCCTCTAGCGCGCTCTTCAGGTTTGATCCAAACGATTCAACGACTTCATCGAGAGAGAAGTATATGAATTCAATATCTTTTCTATTTTTTAAAAACTTCAAATAAACTTGTGCTAAAAGCGTGGACTTCCCAACTCCTCTTAAACCAGGAACTACAACCCACCTCCCATCAGCTTCATGGGTCCTTGCAAGATGCCTTTCAATATACTGCTGAATTTTTATAAAAATCGTCCTCGTGGGATACGGCCGTCCTGCAACATCATGAGCCTTGGCATGAAGAATAGATGGCGACTCTTCTATTTGTTTCGCAACGTAATCAATAAGCTGAATCAGTGCCATAACAATCTGTTAAGATAACACCACTCTATTACAACCGCACAGATATTGCAATAGGCACTCTATTACAACCGCGCACTCAGGCCTTTGGGCGCTCTATTACAACCGCACACCCCTAATTAAGGGCATGCATCTCAATAGACTTGTTCATTTGATGACTTGAACACGAAAGGTAAATCGTGGTGGTGGTGATTTTGCTATGACCCATGATTTTAGAGAGCGTATAAATGTCACAACCCCCTTCCAGCATCAAACGAGCGAAGGCGTGCCTCAACGTATGTGCAGAAAAGCTCAGCTTTGTCGTGTGCTTGAGTTTTTGAATCAAATTGACCACTGCCCTGCGTTCAAGCTTTTCATCTCCCTGGACGGCCGCAAAAAGGTAAATGCAGCGTTTGTTGAGTCGCTTACGATCACGCAAGTAGTCCTGAAGGATCGCACATAGTTTTTGATTCATCGGAACCACTCGATCTTTCGCCCCCTTCCCCTGCCTGATGAAAATAGACCTGTTTTCAATAGACAGATCATTGAGCTTCAAATCCAAAGCCTCTCCCCTTCTCAAGCCAGCAAGAAGCATAACTCCAACAAGGGCACGATTTCTGTAACGTTCAAATGTATATGCATATGGGTAGTGATACGACGCATCCAACACGAGCATGGCTTGTTCTCTTGTGAGAGTTCTTGGAATCCGTTGCTCAAGCTTTGGCTTTTCAAGCCCTTCAAGGGCATTGTTTTCTAAGTAGCTTTCTTTCACAAGCCACTTCATAAAAGTGTTGAGGTGCTTGTGCATGTGTCTAAAGGTGGCTGCGCTCCATTTCCTTTCCAAACGACCCTTGAAGAACCAATCCTCAAAGTTATGGCGATTGAGCCCATCAAAGGACTCTATGCCTGTCTCATCAAGAAAACGCATCAGGATAGTTCTGTAGTTGCGTATCGTGCTTGGAGCGTAGTTACGAATGATTGAGCAGTACTGAACATATCGTTCAGCAAGATCATGAAGGTTAGCGCTTTCCATAGGTATTAAGGTTAAGAATAAACCTATGGACGCACTGTTTGACAGAATTCAAAAATGGAGCCACGATCGGGAATCGAACCCGAGACCTCCGCCTTACCATGGCGGCGCTCTACCGACTGAGCTACCGCGGCATCTATGTGCCGACTCCAGAACCCTATACCTCAGGGACTATACACTGGACAGTTCCCGAATTGTAAATTATCCTGATCCTTACGCGCTTCCGCAGCTTTTAAGCAGAGGAGTACATCCTTACCATGGATGCGCTCTACCAACTGAGCTATCGCGGCACAAAAGCTATATAAACAAATCTACGCGCGCATAGCCAGAGCAAATTGCCGTAAACGAAAAGGACGACTATGCCGTATGCCCGGACGTTATTTGTTGCTGGGGGATACCCAGTGAACACCTTGCGGCGTCCAAAATCCGTCTTGATGGGACTCACGTACATGATCGACCTTGTCTGACAGATACAATAATGACATTCGCTCAATTAGTCAACCTGATATTCGACAAATAGACATGTCTACCTAGACAATAAGCAAAATAGCTGTCTTTAACCAAAAAGTAGCCGTGGACACAAGCCCCCATATAATGGAAAACCCAAGGACTTTACTCAAGAAATAGACGTCTATGACCATAAACGCAATAAAGTATGGCATAGATTTTTCCAAAAAGTCCAAATACCCATTCTTGTACCTATCGGGCACAAGCAAAACAAAAACCTTGGAACCGTCCAGCGGTGGAAACGGCAACATATTAAAAATGCACAAAACTAAACTTAAATCCAAAATCGCACCAAAAAACATCCACGCAAAACTGCCACTTGGTAAATAATTGTAAAAAATCCCGGCCAAAAACGCAATTAGCAAATTGGCCATAGGTCCCGCCAAAGCTGTTAAAGCGCTATCACGCACAGGGTGCGCAAAATTCCTCGGATTGATTGGCACCGGCTTGCCCCAACCAAATCCTGCAAAAAACAACATCAAAGTCCCAAGCAAGTCCAAGTGCCGAATAGGGTTGAGCGATAACCTGCCAGCACGCTCCGCAGTTGGATCGCCAAGGCGAAAAGCCACAAAAGCATGGCTCGCCTCATGCAAGGTTAAAATTAAGATAAGCGCCAAAAAATAATAAATCGATAAAAACATATCGCCAGTGTAACAGGAAAAATTTACTTGCCAAATTCTTCTTTGTAACTTAAGATACGCGAGCACTTGACCTAAATTATGTCTAAAGTTTGTCAATTTACAGGAGCAAAACCTAAAAGTGGACACAATGTGTCTCACTCAAATCGCAAGACTAAACGTCGTTTTCTCCCAAATTTGATCAAAAAAACTCTAACGGACATAAAGACGGGCATTAAAATTAAAGTAAAAATCACAGCAAGAGCGCTCCGCACATTCAATAAAAATCCAAAAAAGTTCGCCAAACAGATTAAGAGCATCACAAAAAAGACCTTGAAGAAATCACAAAAATAAAATATCATTTCTTCGCATTCAGAATAAGCAACCAAAAAGAGCTCCATTTGCAAAACGGGGCTTTTTTTGGGCCCAAAATCAGGATAGAATAGTTTGCACGGAAGGGTCGCATAGTGGCCGAGTGCGCTCGCTTGGAAAGCGGGTAGACTCGTAAGGGTCTCGAGGGTTCAAATCCCTCCCCTTCCGCCAGTTATTTTTAACCTCTTTATATGGAACAACTCCCAACAGACTTCTCAGGCATGGATCTTTCAAGTTTTGATATCTCCCCCGAACAAATGGGATTCGCATCCTGGATAATATTCGGCTTTTTTGCGTTAATAACTTGGTCTTTTATATGGAAAGGCTGGGCACTTTGGCGCTCCGCGCGTTTAAACCAAAAAGGTTGGTTCGTCGCCCTACTCTTGTTAAACACACTTGGTATCTTGGAGATCCTCTACATTTTTGTGATCAGTAAAAAAAAGGACTAAAAAACCGCCTCTCGGCGGGATTCTAGCCTAAACTAATAGGGAGGGAAGAATTATTCCTCTACTACTGGTGTAGTAGCTGTGTCGTCAACTGCTGGAACTACAACGTCATCTGTTACAACTGCGTCAGATGCGTCTTCTACAGTTGTTTCTTCGCCTGTAAGACTACATCCTGCAAGCATAAGAGATAAAATTCCAAAAGTGGCAAGAATTTGCATTAAGCTTTTCATAACCCTAATGGTTAAAGGATAAAAACTGAATAACAGTCTATTCATAATCGTGCAACCTGTAAACAGGTTCAAATGGCATTCCCCTTGCGTAAAATCTAAAATTGACGGCTACTCATATTAAACATATCCTGGGCACATGCAAAAATTACTCACAAAAAACAAACGTGCGTTCTACGATTTTGAAGTCCTGGAGCGCTTTGAGGCGGGTATGGTCCTCCACGGATACGAAGTAAAATCGCTAAAATTGGGCAGAGGCAGTTTTAACGGCACTTTTGTAACAATTCAAAACGGCGAAGCGTTTATAGAGCACTTACACATACCTTTGTACGATAAAACCACAATGGAAAACTATGAGCCGGAAACCAGACGTAAGCTCCTCCTTAACAAAACCGAGTTAATAAAAATCGGCAGTGCGCTGAACACAAAAGGGATGACTATTGTCCCGCTTGCCATTGGCCTAACAGGTGGACGAGTCAAAATGGAAATCGCTATGGTTCGCGGTAAAAAACTTTACGACAAACGCGAATCCATTAAAAAACGCGACGTTAAACGCCACATAGAAACTTCTTTAAAAGATTACTAAAATAAATGGACGGAACTTTCGCCACACTGATACAAGAATTGCACAGATTTGCAAAAAACAATCAGTTCCAACGTGCGGTGATTGGACTTTCCGGCGGGCTAAACAGCAGTGTGGTTTTGTTGATTGCCGTGCGGGTTTTTGGCCCAAAAAACGTAGTAGCCCTCTTGCTTCCGGAAACCGGGCTAACTCCGGAGGACGACACAGCCCACGCAAGAGCACTTGCCATACACCTCGGCGCCGAATGGCACTACCAACCAATCAATAATTTTCTTGTGGACTACAATTTTTTAAGTTGGGATAAAACGGAGACTTCAAACCAAAACTTAAAAACTCGCATTCGCGCCAATTTAATCAACAATTTTGCGGAAGCAAAAAATGCCCTTGTTTTGGGAACGGCATGCAAAAGTGATTTGGATTTGGGCCTGGGGCTCCCAGAAGGCGAATTTACAGGTTCCGTTCACCCGCTTGGCGATCTTTATAAAACGGAGGTGCAAGAAATTGCGGGACTTTTAAATTTGCCAAACGAGTTGGTGGAAAAAGCGCCATCTCGCAATTTAAGACCCAATCAGTCGGACGAGGACGATCTTGGCGCAAAATGGGGTAAAATCGATGAAATTTTATACCAACTGGACAACGGTCTTGATCCGGAAAACTTGATTGCAAAAGGGATGGACTCCCTCCTCGTGCACAAAATCGCCCGCTTGGCCGAACAACACAAAGAATCCAAACGAAGTACGCAAATAATCACCATTATTCGCATCCCCGAAGCCATCAAAAAAGCCTGCGAAGCCGAAGCATCTAGTTTGAATTAAGCCTTACCACTAAGTTTTTCACCAAGATAAGGAAAAGGATCGACTGCCTTGCCATTTTTTTTAATTGTGAGATGCAAGTGTGGCCCGGTAACCCTCCCCGTAAGCCCAACGTGCCCAATAATTTCCCTAGGATTAATAATCGTGCCCTTTTTATAGCCTGGCAATTCCTTTAAATGATGAATTATACCAACAGATCCATCTTCTAATTTAAGTGCCAAAGTATTTCCGCCACCGCCACTATAAGACACACTCTCAACTGTACACTTTTTTGTAGCAATTAAAGGAGTGTCAAGTGGTAAACCAACGTCGTTTCCATCATGCCATTCGAGCTTAGGATCCTTATGGTTTTTTGGATTTCTTCTCAAACCAAAACCGGATGTGAATATATGCACTACATTTGCAGGAACAGTCAAAAATGGTGCACCTGGATCCAAAAGTTCTCCAGTATATTTACTAGCATCTAATCCTGCATCTAAATCGGTGTCTGCCTCTGGGTTAGCATCCTTGTCGGTATCTTTGTCCACGTCTGGATCCACGCCAGATTCTTCCTTCTTAAGTCCAAGCCATTTGCGCACAGTAGCGGTCATTTTAGAAAACCAGTCTGACACCGTTCCTCCCGCGGCCGCAATCCATCCAATCATTTTAGAAATCATTCCTGTGTCTTCCAAATCAGTATCACTGGCCGGTTTTACGTCTTTATCGGTGTTTTTATCACCCTCCGGATCCACCCCGTCTTCAATTGCAGGCTTTTGGGCGTTTGGCTTTGGCGCCTCTTCAGTTGGTGCTTCTGCTCCCACCGTAGCATTAACGTCCTCAACGAGCTCTTTAAGCTTCTCTTTTTTGCCTTCTTTAACAGTAGCAACGGAAAGTAGCGTATCTAATTCCTGGGTAGCCTCAACTATCGCTGGAGAAGCTGTAGGAGCGGAACTTGTTGCTTCTACTTCTTCTGGAGGGGCCACAACCGGCGAATTTTGTAAAGCATCAGCCATAGTAATTATCCTAAATATTGTGGATTTGAAAGTGCATAAGCATAAATTTCGGAGTTGCTTTGCACGGCGGAAGCAATCCCAGTGACACATCTTGTATACTGCACATAGTTATAGCCACGCACGGACTTATATGTACCAACTACTTTCCCGGCAGGTCCACCCTTCTCCATGTAGTTAAACATAGTTTTTGCAGCATCTTCTCCATTATGATGACCAACATACAATTTAAATGGAGCATCCTTATCGTTTAGACTTACGTTTAATCCTTTTGCATTTTTTGAGGCAAGCCAGGCGGTCGCAAATATTGATGCGATTGGATCTGTACGTTTTTTACCGGCAAATTCACTATTTTGAGGATCAGCCAAAAATCCATCCCATGTTTCTGACATAAACTGTCCAAGCCCAAGTGCCCCACTGCCTTCCTCGTTCGGTGCACCTGGATCAAATTTGCCATTCTCTTGCTCAATTATTGCCATTAAAATAGAGGGCCCTCTTGGCCCAAGTTCATATTTTTCACTCGCTCTTTTGAGAGCTGTAGCCCAATCAGGATGCTTTTTAAGAATCTCGAGGATTCGTTTCGCTTTCTTTTTTTCTCCAGGAGAAACCGGCTCTTTACCTTTATAATCGGCCAATTGAACAGGTTCTTTTTTTGCTTCTTCTTTTGCCTCTCCCTTCTCCACCACTCCCTTCTCCGCCACTTCCTTCTCCGCCACTTCCTTCTCCGCTTCTTCCTTCTTCCCCTCTGCTTTATCTCCCCAGGGCAACTTGCTCCAAAGTTTTTGGATTGCGAACCAAGCTGTGCCAAAAACCGCACTAAAAAATCCTACACCTCTAATGCTAGCGTAATATTTATTTATTTCGTCCATAAATCCTTCTTCCTCTGCTGTAGGGGTTTCTGTAGAAGCAGGTGCCCCACTGTCTGGAACGGCTTTTAGCTGTGCATCCGCTTTTTGATCTGCAAGAGCGCCCTCGGCCCCACCGCTAATATCAGTTTTTTCTTGTGCGGCATCGCTCACTCGATTATTTTGCTCTTTTGCAGGTTCAACACCTGCCCCCGGCGCGGATTCATTTTGTGCAAGCGCACCCTCTGTTGGAGTAGCACCTGCCTGTTCTGGTGTGTCGTTGATGGACATAACCTTAATTAAATCTGTTCATTGTACCACTTTTTGACTTATTTTTCTAGTTTTTTGCCAATCTTCTGCTAGGATTAGCGTAATTGAGTGATTTGCTCCTTAAAAATCACCATAAACACGGCACAAGTCCTTTACAAAATTACAATTTATTGAGGGGTTCACTCTCGAGAGTGAATTCCAAAACATTTTTCAAACGGAGCAAGGTCCATGCGAAAACATCGAGCACGCATATTCCAACCTGTTAAATCCCACTTATACATGCTAAACCCACAAATTTTCCGCGCTTACGATATCCGCGGAATAGCACACAAGCCACAAAGCACACAAAACCCGGACCTCACTCCGGAGACTATTTTTTTGATTGGAAAAGGTTCCGGAACCTACTTACAACGCAACTACGGCAAAAATCTTGTGGTTAGTTACGATTGCCGCATAAGCAACCCGGAGCTCGCAAACGCATTTATAGACGGCCTGCTAGCAACGGGATGTAGCGTGACTGTGATCGGCATGGTACCCACACCGATGCTATATTTTGCAGTCTGCAATCTTGGTTTTGATGGAGGCGCATCAATTACCGCAAGCCACAATCCAAAAGAATACAACGGAGTAAAATTGGTGGCAAAAAATGCGCATTCAATCTGTGGGGACGAGCTCCAAGACGTTCTAAAAATCATCCAAAATAACGATTTTGAAACCGCAAGCACAACACCAGGCGCAAGCACAGTCCAAGTCGCTGGTACAAAAACCTCTCTGGATATTTTCCCTACCTACCTAAAAAAACTCACGGAAACCATAAAAATCTCCCGCCCACTCACAATTGTTGTGGACTCAGGCAACGGCGCAACGGGCCCATACATAAAACCATTTTTTGAAGCACTCGGTTGCAACGTGATCCCACTTTTTGAAGAACCGGATGGCTCTTTTCCAAACCACGAAGCGAACCCGGAAGAATTAAAAAACATGCAAGATTTGATTGAGGCCGTAAAACAAAATCATGCCGACATTGGCTTTGGATTCGATGGCGATGGCGACCGTGTTGGCGTTGTGGACGAGAACGGCAAAATGTACAGCGCGGACCTTATTTTGTTACAACTCGCGCGTGAATTATTGGCTCGCAAACCGGGTGAACAAATAGTTTTTGACTCAAAAGCTTCACAAGTCCTAATCGATGATATAAAAACGCATGGAGGCATACCGATTATGGCAAAAACAGGCCACTCTTTTATCGAGCAAAAGATGAAAGAAATCGGCGCGCTACTCGCCGGAGAAATAAGTGGCCACCTCTTTTTTGCAGAAAATTATTATGGTTTTGACGACGCATTTTTAGGCGCAGGTCGCATTTTGGAAATTCTCGCCAAAACAAATAAACCCTTCTCAAATCTTTTTGATGATGTACCGGTAACCGCTTGCACTCCGGAACTTAAATCACCCTGCCCGGACGATCAAAAATTCCGCATTGTGGATGAAATTACAAAAAATCTCACACAAAAATATGATTGCATAACACTCGATGGCGTCCGCGTAAATTTTGACAAAAATTCTTGGGGCGCAGTTAGGGCTAGCAACACTTCCCCAAACTTAACACTCCGCTTTGAAGCTCCAACGGAAGACCGCTTAAAAGAGATTGTAAAACTAATGCTGGAAGAACTTAAAAAATACCCTCAAATTGACCTCTGGTGGGAAAATCAGTTTGAATAAACCTTGCATCAACGCAATAACTAACTTATAACAATCAAAATAATGGATAAAATGAACCTCATTATTGGCATAATCCTGCTTATAGGCTTAGCCGTATTTGCATTTTACGGACTACTTGCAATCCGCCACGCGGCACGCTTTCGTTATTTGAGCAAACGCACACTTTATTTAACGCTATTCTTCACCTTTGCAAGCGCGATTTTAATCGTACTAAGCCTCATTGCCTACACAATGCTAATTGTGAATTAAGCCAGTTTAATTAAATAGACCGCTCTCAACTTTGAACACCGGCAAATTGTCGGCTGGTGCGTATTCCATGATTAACGGGCTGTAATTGGCCATACCATCCTCCGGAGTATAAGTGTCCGATAACGCCTCCCCATCGTTACATACCACAGCGGGCTGAGTTTCGTCCGGCACTCCGGAAACAAGCGGGTAGCAAAGTCTGTATTGCCTCAAGGCAGTTAAATCATACTCGCGGGCAACATCGTAATCGCCGGTTTTTGTTCCATCCCCAATGGCATAATTACCTTCGCCGTCCGCCTCAACAGACCCATTGATTGTATTTCTGGAAACAATTGATCCGTTTACATAAAGTTGATTTTGAAGACCATCAAGCCTTTCTTCATCGTTAACCCAGCTAGGAGTTCCATCTTCTAACTTTGTCCCGCTATCACTAAAGAAACTTCCATCCAAAAAGAAGTTTGCATAAAGATCCGTCACGGAGGGGTCCACATAAACATTGCCACCCTCTCCATTACTGCGTAGCGCAATAACTCCAAGTCTTCCGCTCGTTATATCGCCTTTTATATATACATCCCCGCCGATTACAACCAAAGTTTTATCTGCAAAACCATCTGCCCCAGCAACTACAACATCTCCTTCCGCATAAATTAATCTACCATTTAAAAGTGATTTTAATCCGCCGGACGGTTCCATATCGGTATCCAAACTTCCGCCTGAAGCGTCTTGTCCCAGAGCATATCTGGCGATTTGTGCATACATTTTGTTTCTTAATTTAACAACCTCCAAAGAGCCCAAAATGGAAACATTTTCATTTTCAGAAAAAGTTCCACTCTCATCCAAAAGCGAATTGATTGCCCCAAAAACAGTTGGTGAGAGTGCCGGTGCATGCGCATCCACACGTGGCAAATAACCGGTGTAATAACAGGAAGGGGCGCCGAATCTGGCAGATGGGGCACTATCACAAACCCATTGTTCAACAGTTGGATTGGAAAGAACATTGTCAGGGGGGACGGCTGGATCGGTCACGCCAATTAGACAGGAGTCAGAAGCTAATCTTTGCCCGTAGGAAAGGGCCAATTCCATATTTACCCCGCCATAAGTAACAAAATATTCACCCTCAGAGCTATCTGTACGCAAAGTACATTCCGCAACTCCATCTAATAAAGAATCGCTATCCATAATCAAGAACGCATTAGTCGCTGGCGTCGGAATCACCGAAGCATTATTAGTCTCTGCATCAAGCTGATAATTAACTTCAAAGACAGGCTTTGCCACCCCAATTGCGCTATCATAATAATCAGAGGCGTCACTAACGGTGGCCCCAACATTCAAAGTCATCGCCTTCGTCATATCAGAGGAAATTGTGTCATATTCATTGCCATCATAAGAAACATTAAATTTTGTAGATTGATACCTCGGTCTAAAGCTCAGTTCTCCGGCATTAACGCCGGTATCCATATAGTAAGTATAACGACAAACCGTATCCCCAGAGATTATCGTCCCACAAGACAAATTTTCGTCCCCAATCACGGCCCTCTCCCCGGCATACGTAAAGTCCAACACAACCTTGTCCACCACAAAACTATTCCTCGTGTCAGATCTATCATAAAACACTGCTTCCTTAGTAACGGCCTCACAAGCACCGCCACCAGCCAGTCTATCCTCATAAACGCCTATACACCCAGCTCTATCCATAAATCCATCCAAAGAAGGGTCATCATCATCATTAATGCCAAGCATATTTGAAGTTGGCGAAGCGCTGGAGACATACACGTTGGCACTAAACGATCCATCCGCTTCAATTCCGGCACAATAAACCGCATATGCATCCGTACATCCAAAATCCAAATTCTCCGCGGTTACATAACTCGCTTCTCCTGAGTTTTCAACCTGATTTAGATATAGCTGAGTGCCTTCAACCGGCTCAACTGTCATAGCGGTTATCTCGAAATCCCCCTCACCCAAAAACCCACCCTTGCCATCATCAAACTGAGCACTCACCTCCCAATAGTCATAGCCATCTGCAATAGGTGCATTCGTGTAATCAACGGCCGTAGGCACCAATCCGGTACTCGAGGTAATGTCTACATAAACGTCCAAGTTTAAAGGTGGAAGTTCCACGCTCAAATCCTTAAAAGAAATATATCCAAGAGTATCATTCCACGCGAACCCATCAGTAGTGCCAAGATCAAGATCTGTAAATACGTGATTTTTCGTAGCAGCGAAAGGGGAGCACGTGCCAGGCGCACAGGCCCAATCAAACCAAACGGTAGGATTTGCGAGAGACATAAAACCCGGTCCGGAAATAATTCTTCCTCTACCAACCCACTCACCGGTGCTTTGATCTATTACAACTCGATTAGTAGCGGAAGATGCTAAATCAATAACATAAGGCGTTACGCCCCCCATCCTGTACAAATACACATATGATTTTTTTACAGCCCCATCCGAATCAAAATACCCATTTTGGTCAACACAAGCCTGCTCATCGTCCGGATCCACAGCGTCAATGTTTACAATAAGATTATTATACTTTGGAGCAATCCCCATCAAAAATCCACAAGGGTCGCCAACACCAAATCCATCCCCTGGAACATCGGCAGATGCAAGTTCAACGGCAAGATTGCCATCGGCAGAGCTAGTGCCATTAGAGGCAAAGGATCCGTAAAGACCAACTCCGGTAAGTGTTAAAAGTGCAAAAAGAAAGAGAAAGTTTTTTTTCATGGGCATGGAAAAATATCGCCATTAACTCTAGCAAAAGGCCCTTTAAATAGCTACTTTTTCTTAGCGGGTTTTTTGATTTTTTTCTCGGATTTTTGGCCGGCCTTTTCATCTGCTTGTTTTTTGAACTCAAGCGCTTGCTCGGAATTCGCAGGCTTATCCCACACGGCAAATTTGCATTTTGGAAACTTGTTACAGCCGTAAAATGGCTTCCCTCCGCGCTTTGTGTGCCTTTCCACTAAATCACCTTCCTTACAAAGCGGGCACTTTACGTCTATGGATTTTAAAATGGTTTCCGTACTTTTGCATTTCGGATAATCAATACACGCAACGTAAGTTCCAAATCTTCCTGTTTTTAATTCCATTTGCTTGCCACATTTTGGACATTTTTTATCGACTAATTGCTGTGGAGCATCTGTCTTAACGGCACCAGCCTCACCCGCAATCGGCTTTGCATTCTTACACTCAGGAAAGTTTGTACAAGACAAAAATTTGCCATACCTGCCAAGCTTTACCATCATTTTATTGCCACACAATTCGCAAATTTCTTCTGTTTTTTCCACAATCACATCTTCCTTATTGATGGACTTCATTTTTTCTTCAACAAGATCGTGGAACGGTTTGTAAAAATCACGGATTTCCGTTTGCCATTTTTCATCACCCTCTTCGATTTTATCGAGCATATCTTCCATGTGCACGGTAAATTGATAATCCATAATTTTTGGGAAATGCTCCACCAAAAAATCGTTCACCACAAATCCCATGTCCGTTGGTCGCAATTGTTTTGCCTCGCTCTCAACATAACCCCTTGTTAAAACCGTGGAAATTGTTGGAGCATAAGTTGATGGACGACCAATCCCCTCCGCCTCCAATTTTTTGACCAAACTGGCCTCTGTATAACGAGCGGGTGGTTTTGTAAAATGTTGCTCCGGAATAAGTTCTTTTAAGCTCGGCTCTTCGCCAACATGTAGCACCGGCAAATTCTTTTCTCCGTCTTCAGATTCATCTTCATCCAAATCTTTTCCTTCCATGTAAACTCGCATGAATCCGGCAAACTTCACAGTTTGCCCGGTAGCGCGGAATCCATAAATATTTGCAGAAATATCTACTCCAACTTGATCTAAAATCGCAGATGCCATTTGGCACGCAATTGTGCGCTTCCAAATAAGTTCATAAAGTCTATATTCATCTTTTTCCAAATATTTTTGTACCGCAGAAGGCTCACGAGAAAGATCTGTTGGACGAACCGCTTCATGTGCCTCTTGTGCGCCTTTTTTACCTTTATAGAAACGGGGTTCTGCAAGTGCAAACTCTTTTCCAAAAAGCTTACTTATAACCTCTTTAGCTTGCGCCAAAGCAATTTGAGAAACGTTCACGGAATCCGTACGCATATAAGTGATAAGACCTTCATGTCCGGTCGCCAATTCCACACCTTCATACAATTTTTGCGCAACCATCATCGTTTTTTTAACCGAGAACCCAAGTTTGCGCGCGGCCTCTTGTTGCAATGTAGACGTTGTAAACGGAGGCGCCGGATTTCGATGCACCTCTTTTGGATCCACGTTTGTGACTTTAAAAGTAGCTCCATCCAAATCTTTTAACACGGTTTTTGCCTCTTCCCCGTTTACTATTTTAAAGTTCTCGCCATTTTTTTTAACTAGATTTGCGCTAAAAACATCCTTACCATTTTCCGGTAAAAGATTTGCGATAACGCTCCAATATTCTTCCGGAATAAAAGCTTGAATAGCGCGTTCACGTTCCACAACAAGCCTTACTGCAACGCTTTGAACTCGCCCGGCGGAAAGCCCGTATTTGATTTTTTTCCAAAGAAGCGGTGAAAGTTCATAACCAACAAGTCTATCCAAAATACGCCTGGCCTGTTGCGCATCCACCAAGTGCTTATCTATTGTTCGTGGACTTGCAAGTGCATCCAAAATGGCCTGCTTTGTGATTTCATGAAACACGATTCTTTTTAAATCCTCTCTCTTGTTAAGACCAAGTGCCTCAACCAAATGCCAACCAATCGCCTCCCCTTCGCGGTCCTCATCAGTTGCTATATATACTTCAGTTTTTGCGCCAATTTTTGCCAAAAGGCCATCTATAACTTTTTTCTTCTCTTTGGGGATTATGTACTTCGGTTCAAAATTATGCTCCGTATCAATTCCCATTTTTGATTTTGGCAAATCACGAACATGACCCATGGAAGCCATTACTGTGTAATCGGGCCCCAAATATTTTGAAATCGTCTTAATCTTTCCTGGAGATTCTACGATAACTAGATTTTTAACTGGCATAATCAATAATTTGCGTGCGCTTACCATAGAAACTTTGCATGGGCCTTGTCAATCTTTCTATGCCAAGAGCGCTTGCCTTTGCCCTTGTGCTGGGACAAATCCCGCTTATAATGAACCAGATTTATTCTTAACTCCACCGCCATGACAAAAGGTGATCTTATCGATATTGCCGCTCAAGGTGCAGGCATCACAAAAAAAGCAGCTTCCGAAGCATTGGAAGCAGTTTTAGAGGCTGTAACCAAGAGTTTGTCTAAAGGACAAAGCGTTACTCTCACAGGCTTTGGGACGTTCCGCGTTTCAAAACGTGCTTCACGCACAGGGGTAAACCCACGCAATCCAAGTGAAAAAATCAAGATCCCTGCGATGACTCTTCCAGCTTTCAAAGCCGGAAAGTCACTCAAGGATGCAGTTCGCTAATTTAGCATTAGCGCTAAAACTAAGACCCCGCCGTAAAAAGTGGGGTTTTTGATTGTGTCTTTTATTGACCGGCCCTCAAAATCGTGTGTATAATAAGTGTGTAATAATCTTACACACTATGCAGTCAACAGAAGCCAGAGTAGAAAAAAAACGTGTTAATTTTATGGCAAATATTTGTTTGTTGAATGAACTTGAAGCTTTTATCCCTTCGGGTGGACGTAGCGATTTCATTAATAACGCAATAGAACAGGCACTTAAACGTTTTTCTATAAAGATGGCAATGGAAGAAACGTCAGTTTTGCGTGAAAAGTTACACTTAAAGATTGGTAGCGATGAAAAACTTTACAAAAAAATACGTGCGGGAAGACTTTAAAAAAATCTACATCACCGATTCTTCTGTCGCCATAAAATGGCTTACAAAAGAAGAGCCATTTGCTACAGAAGCGCTCAAAATACTCAATGATTATGCAACGGAGAAAATTAAGCTAATAGTGCCGGACATTTTTTGGTGGGAACTTGGTAACTATTTTGGCAGAGAAACGGACTCTAAAACCGCCTATGCGATACTGATGAGTCTTAAAAAATACAGATTTGCCACTTACATGCTCGACAACGAGCACACATTAACAGCCCTTAGAATAATGGAAGACTACTCCGGCGTTTCTTTTTATGACGCCTCCTACCACGCACTCGCAATCCAAAATAAAGCCACGTTTATAACTTGCGACGAAAAATACTACCAAAAGGCCCGCAAGCTTGGATGTATTAAATTGCTTAAGGATTATTAAACAAAACCAATCTCGACTCTATCTATATTCCTCTGCTACAATGCCCCCGCCAAGCACGTAAGCGACATCAATTACTTCTATGCAAGAAAAACTCAATTCAATCAAAAACACAGCTATAAGCGCCTTTAAATCTGCAAAGAATTTAGCGAACTTAAAAGATACTGAGCGCAAATTTTTAGGCAAAACCGGCGAACTTACGGAACTTTTAAAATGCCTAAAGGATCTTTCTATTGAAGATAAAAAAATCTTTGGCAAAACTGTTAATGACTTAAAAACCGAACTGGAAGAAGCCTACAAACATTGCGAAGCTTTAATCAAACGAACAGAAATAGAAAAATCTTTAAAAGAAGATTGGATAGACTTAACCGCGCCTGGAAAATCTTATGAAGTCGGACACGTCCATCCGCTTGCGCAAGCACAAGAGGAAGTAGAAAAAATCTTTGGGCAAATGGGTTTCCAGGTTGTAGACGGGCCGGAAATAGAAAGTGAATTTTATAATTTTGAAGCGCTGAATATTCCCGCATATCATCCCGCCCGTGACATGCAAGATACTTTTTTTATAGACAAAGAACCTGATAAAGAAGAGGGCAAATTGGTACTCCGCGCACACACTTCCCCAAACCAAGTCCGTGCAATGCGCAAATACGGAGCGCCTCTTAGAATAATTGTTCCGGGACGCGTTTTTAGAAACGAGGCAACAGATGCAACGCATGAACACACTTTTGACCAGGTTGAGGGCTTATTAATAGACAAAGACATTTCAATCGCACATTTAAAGGGCGTCATGAAAGAATTCTTAGGACGGCTGTTTAAGCGCGAACTGGACGTACGTTTCCGCCCGGGCTATTTCCCTTTCGTGGAACCGGGGATCGAACTAGACATGTCTTGTCCATTTTGTGCAGGAAAAACTTGCCGTATTTGCAAACACACCGGCTGGATTGAATTTATGGGTTGCGGGATGGTGCATCCAAACGTTTTAAAGGCGGGCGGAGTAGATCCAAAAACTTATCAGGGTTGGGCTTTTGGTTTTGGTTTAACTCGCCTGGTAATGATGCGTTATGGAATCGACGATATACGCCATTTGCAAAGTGGAGATCTACGATTTAATACACAATTTTAATGGCAACAAATTGGCTTCCAATTTTGGGAACCGTTGGCAACGTGATTTTGATTGCAGCCTATTTCCCCCAAATAATTAAATTGCTCCGCACGAAAAAAGCAGAGGACGTTAGTGTATTTTCTTGGCTACTTTGGCTTATTGGCGACTCTTGTTTTTTGGCTTATTCTTTAATAGAAAAAGACATATACAGTACGGTTTTGTTTGTCTTCTACGTACTGCTCGGAGCAATCATGCTTTTCCTAACACATTATTACACTAAAAAAGGCTAATTTTTATGAAAATTTCTCTTTCTTGGATACAGGATTTCGTTGACCTACCCAAACTCTCCGCAGAAAAAATCGGCGATAGTATCACGCGCCATACCGCGGAAGTTGAGGAAGTGGAAGATTTAGAAAAAGCCTACGAAGACATGATTGTTGGAAAAGTTTTGTCTACAAATAAACATCCAAATGCAGACAGATTAACCATAGCCCAAGTAGACATTGGTAAAGAAATCCCTGTGCAAATTGTTTGCGGGGGGCAAAACTTAAAACCAAACATGCTGGTCGCAGTTGCCATCCCCGGAGCAAAAGTAAAATGGCATGGAGAAGGCGATTTGGTGACATTGGAAGAAGCTCGCATTCGCGGAGAACTAAGCTTTGGAATGATTTGCGCAGGTGAAGAAATTGGTCTGGCAACAGACAATCCGGAGGGCGCAACGGAAGTGCATATTTGCGATCTTTCGCATCTAAAAGTAAAGCCTGGCACAAGTTTGGCAAAAGCCCTCGGCTACGAGGGTGCCGTCCTCACAATAGACAATAAATCTTTAACGCACAGGCCGGACCTTTGGAGCCACTATGGTTTTGCTCGTGAAATAAGTGCGATTTACGAAAAACCACTCAAAAAATTAGACGAATTTTTAAGACACAAAACATACACGGGCAAAAAAACTGTGGATATAAAAATTGAAGACAATGCACTTTGCCCAAGATTTTCTGCATGCATTATGAGTGGAATAAAAGTAGAGGAATCGCCAGAATGGCTAAAATCTCGCCTAAGACTTGCTGGCATGAATCCGCACAACAACATTGTGGATATTACAAATTACGTAATGCTCGAACTTGGCCAACCAATGCACGCGTACGACAGAGAAGTCGTTGGTAGTGATGCGCTTGGCATTCGTTACGCAAAAAAGAACGAAAAACTTTTAACTTTGGAGGGTACGGAGCACGTTTTATCTAGCGAAGACCCAATAATTTGCAATCAAAAAAATGAACCACTTGGAATCGCCGGTGTTAAAGGCGGAATGAAATCCGGCATCACAGGTACTACAACGGAAATTATCTTGGAATCCGCAAATTTTGATCCGGTAGCTGTTCGCAAAAGTGCAATGCGTAACGACTTGAGAACGGACGCCTCTCAACGTTTTGAAAAAAGCTTAGACCCCCTCCTCACGGAAACAGCAATTCATCGCGCAATTAATTTAATACAAACCATTTGCCCTTCTGCAAAACTGGAAAGCAAAGTAACAACTATGGGAACTTGGAAAGAAAAATCACTAACCATTGTGGTTTCGCCGGAAAAAATTTGTAGCAAAATCGGCCTCAATATCCCGGAAAAAGAAATGACGCGCATATTGAAAGCTCTTGAATTCGATGTCAAAAAAATCGGCAAAAATCTTACTTTGAAAGTCCCGTCACATAGGGCCACAAGAGACGTTTCCATGGAAGAAGATATCGTAGAAGAAATCGCACGCATAAATGGCTACGACAAAATCCCAGCCATACTTCCTTCCCAGCCAATCAGACTGCCAATAGAAAATGAGGAGCGTAATTTTAAGCACACTTCTCGCAATATCCTTGCCAATTCACTCGGTTTTACGGAAGTAATGACTTATTCTTTTTATGGAAAAGACCGATTCGAGAAATGTGGCATTGTGGAAAAAGATCACATAAAAATTTTAAATTATCTTTCGCTCGATCAAACTCACATGCGTATTAGCCTAACGCCAAATCTTCTCGCGGTTATTGCGGAAAATTGTCGCCAAATGGAGGAAATTAAAATCTTTGAATTTGGCAGAACATACAGGGAGGTTGGAACTTTTATGCCACTGGAAGAAAAACGCCTCACGGCCATAATTGCAAAAAAAGGAGAAACTTTTTATGAAGCAAAGGGCGCGCTGGAAACTTTCTTTAAAGTTTTCCGTGTGAATAATTACGAATTAAAACCAACCAAAGACCCCCTCTCTTATGCACATCCAAACAAGAGCCTGGACATTTTGATTGATGGAGAAATAATTGGCGCAATTTTTACCGTTCATCCGGCGGTTACGGAATCTTTTGATATAGCACTTGAAGTAGGCCTTTTTACTGTCAACTTTACAAAGCTGGTAAAGTTTGGAAGAAAATTGCAAAAGTTTACACCATTGCCAAAATTCCCCGGAATGGAATTTGACGTCTCTGTACTTGTAGACAAAAAAACCACTGTGCAATCAGTTGAAACCGCTATTAAAGATGCAGACAAAGATGGGCTACTAAAGACTATTAAGCTTTTTGACGTCTACTCCGGCAAAAACATCCCTGATGATAAAAAATCTTTGTCGTTTAGAATTGGCATGATGCACGCCGACCGCACGCTCACCGATGCTGAATTCCAAAAGCTTAAGTCGGCGGTCTTCCTTGCGCTTGAATCCACAGGTGGTAAAATTCGTGGGTCATGATAAAAAACTGGACCATAAAACATGTACGAACAGGTTGGGAGCGTCTGCGCCCAAGAAAAGAAATGCCCAAGTGGGAAAAGGCTCTTCGCGGAATTATTACCGGCATACTTGCGTTAATCGCCAGCGGAATTTTAGTAACTTTTCTGTATGCCTTTTGGCTACTTTTTACTTTTGATCCACTAGATGGAGTCCCTCGTGATTCAACGCTCATTTTGGACCGAGAAGGCAATCTGCTTTACACGATCCACGGAGAAGAAAACCGCAAAACCCTAGGCTCTCTCGACGAAATTTCGCCTTACGTAATAGATGCCTCACTTGCCATAGAAGATGATGAATTTTATAGTCACATGGGAATAGACATCCCAGGCTTAATCAAGGCCGTACTTTCCGAATTTGGGATAGGAACCCCCAGGGGAGGTTCCACGATTACTCAGCAGTTTGTCCGCAACAGTTTCTTATCACTAGAACATTCATACACTCGCAAATATCGTGAGATAATGATGTCTTTAATTTTGGAATTAAAATTCAGTAAAGACGAAATCCTACTGATGTACTTAAACGAGATTCCATACGGGAGCAATGCATATGGAGTCGAACTGGCTTCGGAAAAATATTTTAAGAAAAATGCATCAGAATTAACGCTCGCGGAATCTGCCGTTTTAGCAGGACTTCCAAATGCGCCCAGCTGGTATTCACCTTACGGAAATCATAAATTTAGCACTCTGGATTTTGAACCAACTGCGGAATATTTAACAGACCGTACAATCCTAAGTGAAGCGGACTTGGAATATGACGAATTTTCTCGTGGGCTTATTGGCAAAACTTACGATCTGCCGGACGGAACAGCGCTTTATATAAGAGGCCGTAGCGATCTTGTTTTAGCGCGTATGGTTGAGCTTGGAATGATCTCGGAAGAAGACTCCATTGTGGCTCTTGCAGGAATACAAACGATGGAATTCACTCCGCCCGAAGATAATATTAAGGCTGCACATTTTGTGCTCTGGGTAAAATCACAACTGGAAGAAAAATATGGCAAAGAAGTTGTGGAACAGGGAGGGCTCCGAGTCTATACCACCATAGACCCTGCTTACCAAACCGCCGCAGAAGAGGCAATCGCGGAAAGGAAAGATTATAACAAAGAAACTTATGATTGTTCGAACGAAGCACTTGTTTCAATCCAACCGCAAACCGGACAAATTTTAGCCATGGTTGGTTCGGCTGGCTGGAGCGACTTTGAAATAGACGGCCAGGTAAATATGATCACAAGTTTGCGTGCCCCGGGGTCTGCATTTAAGCCTTTTGTTTACGCCTTGGCGTTTTTAAAACAATACACGCCGGCAACGGTTTTGTACGACGTCCCGACCTCATTTGGATCAGACAAACCAAAGAACTTTGATGGCTCTTTTAAGGGCCCAATGACCGTCCGCGAAGCCCTGGGCCAATCCCGCAACATACCGGCAATTAAAGCTTACTTTTTAGCGGGACAAGAGAACGAGATTGTGCCATTTATAGAAAAGTTTGGCATAAGCACTCTAAACTCTGATGGCGATTTTTACGGTTATCCTCTTGCTCTTGGCGCGGGCGAAGTAACTCCCCTTGAGTTTGCTGAAGCCTATGGTGTATTTGCAAATGGAGGATACCGCACCGAGCCAGTTTCTATCTTAAAAATTGAGACTGCAGATGGAAATGTTTTGGAACAATGGGACTCAAACAAAGTAGAAAAAATACAAGTTTTAGACTCTCAAGTTGCATATTTAATTAACGATATTCTTTCAGACGCATCAGTAAATATTGGTAACGCAGTTTATATTGATTCAATAGATAATGCCGCAAAAACAGGAACTTCAACGGACGACGAAACCGGCTACGCCAATAATGGTTGGATAGCGGCCTACACACCAAACCTTGTAACAATTGCTTGGTCAGGTAATTCAAACGGAGACCCTATGAATAGTGCGGGTGAAGCTTATTACACAATCGCGCCAATCTGGAAAAATTATATGACAAAAATTTTGGATAAATTAGAGCCAACGGTTTGGGCTCGTCCGGAAGGCATTAAAGAGGTCGCCATAAGTAAAGCCAGTGGCAAACTACCTAGTGAATTCACGCCATCAGACATGATTCGAACGGAAGTTTTTGCATCTTTTGCGGTACCAACGGAAATCGATGACGCTTACCAAACAATCAAAATAGAAACTGTTACAAATCGCCTAGCTACGGAATATTCGCCGGAAGATGCAGTGGAAGAAAAGGTTTTCCGCACCTATTACGAAAAGTGGACGAACTGGCAATCTTTTATTGACGCTTGGGTTAAAGATCAAAACTTTGAACTTCCGCCAACTGAATATGCAACAGACATTCATAATGCCCAAACTGCTTCACAGATTCCGGAAATCACTATTATAAGCCCATCGAGCCTATCTTCCATTTCAAAGGAAGATAGAATTATCGATGTGGGGGTTAACGTTACCAACGAGGGCAATGGCCTAAAAGAAGTAAGTTTCTTAATGAATGGAATGGAACAATATCACTCTTCGGAAGCACCATATTCCGGAAAGGTAAGAATACCTACAACCGCAATGGAAGGTACAATTTTAGAGATAACCGCAAAGGCTATTGATAAATATGGCTATTCAGCAGAGAGCACCATACAAATTCGCATAACTAATGATGCAAGCGCTAGCACTGAAGATAGTACTGCCACTTCGGATTCGGGTGCTTCAAATAACTCGAGCAACCAATAAGCCATCTCCGACCGAAACCTCAACTACTTTAAGCCCGCTGTGTGCATGCGTTCTGTTGATGAACCCCTCCATTTGCCCGGTTCTGTGTGACAAAACGTTGTCAACAACTATCATGCCACCTTTTTTCATACGAGGAAAAATTGCATCAAAATAAAGGCTGTGTTCCATTTTTGTAGCATCAAAAAATGCGAAATCCAGTTTTTCCGGCACTTCATCGTTTTCAATAAAAACTTCCGGCGCATGGCCTTTAATTTGATGGATTCTATGCCCCAAATCCGCCTCTTCAATATTTTTTTGTGCACGCAAAAATCTTTCATTATGCGACTCTATTGTCCAAAGCTGGCCCATGCCGTTTTCTTCCAAGGCGGAAGCAATCCAAAGTGCGCTATAGCCAACACTCGTACCAATTTCCAGAGCATACTCGGGTTGCAAAACACGTACCAACCAATAAAGCATTTTGCCGGTTTTTGGACCAACAATCCACACCTCCTCCTTTGCATTTTCTTCTTCAATTCTTTGTAAAATATTCTTTAGCATAATTCAAAAGTTGTAAAAAAGCCTTACCTCTATGACTTAAGCGATTTTTATTCTGAACGGAAAGAGCACTATAAACAAGCTCTTCTCCATCAGGCCTGAACACAGAAGAAAGTGGAACACCCTCTTTTACGGGCGCCTCAATCTGCTCAGAAATTGTCCCAAAGCTTTCCCCAATAAAAGTTTTTTTAATCATCACAGGCTTATTTTTTGGCACAACAATAGTGGCGCAACATACGAATTTTGCTTCGCGATTTTTTTCCGCACTCATCCTGTCCATAAAAAAATTTAACCATTCTTCGTCCGTTGCGCTTTCACCGGCCCCCCATCTGCGAGTTTTAACTCCCATTTCACCACTTAACGCCTTCACAAAAATACCACTATCGTCGGCAACCGTAATTAAGCCTGATTTTTCTGCATAAAATTGCGCCTTGCCAAGCGAATTCTCCTCAAAACTTTCACCATCTTCCACAAAATCATCCGTAATTCCAAGGTCTGCGAGCGAAACAAAATCCGCCTCAAGCCCCAAAAGCATACTTTTGATTTCTTTGAATTTGCCCTGATTTTTTGTTGCGATTAAAATGTCCATAAGTATTGGACCGTAGTGTACAATGCAAAAGATGATTAAAAAAGATGTTTCTTTGCCAACGCTCGGGATAATAGTGATTCTTTCCCTCTCGCTTCTGGGCGAGCTTTACCGTTTTCACGGATTTCTTTTGTTGGATTTATTCACTCCTATCTTTGTGTTTGCGTGGATTGCCAATCAAATTATTCAAAAAAAATCTGTATTTTTACCAAAAACCGTAATTCCTGCAGGACTATTTTTACTCATAGGATTTGCTTCTCTACTTATACGTTCCGGCAATCTTTCTTGGCGTGACTTCTTTGAATCCGCTTTTTACGGACTCAGATGGGCCTCTTTATTTGTCCTGAGCATAATTGCAACAAACCAAAATCAAAAAAATAAAAATCTGATTTTTTACGCGCTTGCAGTTTTTGCGCTCCTACTCGCAATTGCAGGATTTATTCAACTAAAACTGGTGCCGGATTTTACGGCATACGAAGCACTGGGCTGGGATCCACACCAAAATCGCCTCCTTTCCACGTGGTTCGATCCAAATTTTGTAGGAGGATTTTTGAGCTTTATAATTCCTGTTTTTATCGGCGCCTTTTTTAGTGCAAAACACAATTCCTCACGCATCTTTTTCCTAGTACTCCTCTCTGTACTTTTTATAGCACTGGCTCTAACTTTTTCACGCAGTTCATATCTTGCTCTCACCGCAGGACTCGCCATTTTTGCATTGTTAAAATCCAAAAAATTACTACTTATATTCGGAATTATTTTAGTCGTTGCCGTAACTACGGTTCCGGAAGTACGAACCCGCGTAAACACGCTAAAACAAGATGCCGTTTCCGTACTTACAGAGTCTTATACGTTACCGGATGATTCTGCTCGCCTTCGCTATTCTTCGTGGAAAGAGGGTCTTACTTTATTCTACAAGAACCCATTAATTGGCCAGGGCTACAATCGCTATAAATTTGCAACGCTGGAAGGCCAAACTTCCGTAGACCCAAGTTCACACGCATCTACCGGTTCCGATTCCAGCCTAATCACAATTTTGGCCACAACCGGTGTACTGGGGTTTTTACCATTCTTAGCCGTGTATTTTCTCTTACTCTTCTCTGCATGGCAGAGTCGCACCAACCTTGGCACGGGTTTCCTCGCGGGCCTTTTGGCCCTCCTCATCCACGCCACCTTTGTCAACAGTTTGCTCTTTCCATTGCTCTCCGCTCCTTTCTGGATTACCTCCGGGCTTATTCTTTGCCAAAGGAATCCTGCCCACAATTCTAACACCATCGGAAAAAGTACCATCCCAAACTAAAGAGCCACCGGCCTCCTCACAGAGCGCTCTACTACAGCCCAACCCATAGCCATGACCTGCCCCCAATTCTCGTCCACGTTTTGCTAAAACAAACGGATCCACTGCCAACCTTGCACAGAGGTTTACAACGGAAAACTCAAAAACTTCGCCACGTACAAGTCCGGCAACAATAATTTCTCCAGTCCCCGCCCTCCCCGCATTTTCAAGAAGATTAGATAGAACCGCATAAAGATCTTCTGTCGACATCTTGATACCATCCTGTGCGCAAGTAAGGCTGATTGAAGCCTTGGGAAACGTCTCTTTGAGCCTAGAAACCATTCGTTCAAAACTCGTAATTCTATCAGAGATTCTAGCTAAAATTAAGCGGTCCTTGCGTAACGCCAAGCTTAAACTCTCCTCACATTTTGCTATATTGCTATGCTCGGCCCAGGTCACTGCCAAATCAACGACACCAGACACTATAATCAGTGCATTACGGACGTCATGGAAAAAAACTGCGATTCTTGAGTCTCCACAGGCCAAAAGTCCATCATAACCGTTAACGAAATCTACAATCTCTTGGCTTATGGGGCGCAGTGTTTCCACTACGCCAAATTCTTGCTCATCGTGGAGCGTCCTAGCACTTACTTCTATGAGCGCTAAACAACGTGAAACGAGCTTTTGGGCCTCAACACGAAACTCCCTACAAGTAGCTTCCACCCCATTATCTTCAACCTCAGAACTCATAAAAAATATTCGAAAAGAAGGGGTTATTTTAAAACATTTTCTTAATTAAATCAATCGCCTCCAACTGGTCTATAAAAAAAGGGCTACTGGCAATTGTTATTAATTTAACGTGCCCGGCTAGACTCCTAATCTCCGCACGTGCAAACTCAAAATCCACCAGCATCTCTGGTGCAAAAAAATCCATATCCAGATTCAAAACAACTTGCCCCGAAGCCTCCAAGCCAACCCAACTCATATTCTTTAAGTCATCCCCAGAATTGACCTGCAAAACCCGCTCAAACAAGCCACTTTTCACTGCCGGCACAATATAATTTCCAACGTTTAAATTCTGGTTTGTATACAAAAAGGCATCCTCCAAGGTTTTGCCATTATATAATTTATTCGGCACCCTAGTATCTTTGTGCTGATCAACGTGAATCAATGTTGCCCCTTCGCCAAAAACGCCATTTAGAAACGCCTCCATCCAAAAATGAAAAGCATGATTATGATTATCAAAAATCACAATCGGAACGCCACAAAACTCTGTCCGAATAAAATTTTTGAGCCCTTTGCATGGACACAAGCTCCCTCCTTCAAAATCTTCAAAAACAATCTCGCCTCCTAGCTCCAAATCGTCCACAACGCCTTCTTTTACGGGTGCAACATAAAGCTTTGGCACGCCATTTATAAGCCTGCGTTTTTCATAAGAAAAAGCATTGTTGCCATTAGCCCCTTCCAAATAAAATCCTTTTTTATACAACGAGCTTTGCATCAAACTTTAGGTGATTTTCTAAGTTCCTTTATTTGAGACCTAATCGACTTATCTTGCAAGATTTTTTCTTTTGCCCTCCTGGTACGGCGCTTTTTCTGTTTGCGCAGTTTAAACATTGCGGTCTCTTGCGCTGATTTTTTTCCGAGATATTCTCTCTCAATTTTTGCGATTAAAAGTTTGTAAGCGCTAATGCGATTTTTTGGCCGTTCTCGATGTTTTTGGCACTTCACCTCTATTCCAGTTTTTGCATGCCGAAGCCAAACACAAGAAGAAGTTTTATTGATTTTTTGTCCACCCGCCCCACCACCTCTCACAAACTGCTCCTCAATTTCCTCTGGCAAAATTCGCAAATGACCTGCCTTCTCCAAAAATTCCGGTGGTAATTCTATAGGAAAATCCATTTTAATATCCTTTGTTTTTAATCAATCTTTCCAACAAGTCCAGAGGATAAATCGGCTCTTTTTCTGCAAGCCCTTGATGGAAAAGCACGGTAGACGGAGTAAGCGCCGGTGTGGTATTTGCCTCAATTACAATAACATCTCCACTGTCCACTTGAACAAAAGCGTCTATCCTGGCGTACCCACTAATGCCAAGTTTTTCTGCCACAATTTCTATAGATTTTTTGATTTTTTTAAGCACCTCTTTTTTTACAATTTTTTCCGGCGGAGGGGTTAAATTAACACCGGTTCCACCTTGAAATTTTTCTTCCACAGAAAGTACCGCGCCCTCCGCAACAGTTAAGCTTGGACTAAGCGCATGATATTTACCAGCATCTTCAAGCACTCCAACCGTAACTTCAATCCATCCCTTTTTTCGCTTCCATTTTAAATGATTTCCTTTAACACGAACGCTGTCCACTTCAATAAAACTTTCAAAAAGCAAATGCTTCATCTTAGTAAGTGGCATGTCGATTATTTCTTTTTGATTTTTAAAAGAGCCCTTTGGAATAAAAGATGCCCCAGCCCTCGCAAGCTTAATGTAAACGTTCAAATCTTTTCCGCTTTTTAACCTCATTATTCCGGAAGAACACCCCTCATCTCGCGGTTTAACAATAATACTTTGCGCTACAAATTCTTTTTTTAGTTTTGCAAAAAACAACTCAAAATCCCCCGCTTTAAAATCCTTAAACATATCTAACTCGCATGATTTTTTTGGCGCCGTATAAATGCCATTTTTTTCAAGCCCACTTAGCGCTTTACCGGTTTCCCATTTATCCATGCATAACTTAGAAGCCTTTTCGTAAGAACCATTAAATTTTTTGCCGGCATCAAAAAGCATTTTTTGTAACGTTCCATCCTCCCCAATTCCGCCGTGTAGCCCAATAAATACAAAATCGGATTTTTTTACAAACTCATTTAAACTCATTTTTTTTGGCAAAAACATTTTTTCGCCGGCATCCCCAGCCCCCAACATAAGTCGCAATCGCACTTTTTCTTCCAAAAACCTAAGCCTCTCCTCGCTAGCTTTTGCATTTTCACAATTCTCCAAAATTTCCTCCACCGTATGGTTTAAAGTAAGTGCATACGGAACCTCCCATACCTCCTCGTTTATATCCAAAAAATATGGCTTTGGATTGTAGAGTTTGGACCTCATAAGTTTCAGCCAAGCATTAGTTCCACTCATACGCGCAACCTCTCTTTCGGACGTACTCCCTCCAAATAAAACTTGCACGGGTTTACGATTTTTTTCTTCAATTTTTTTTGATTCTGGAAATTCTATTCCATATCTTTTACATGCATTCTTAACAATAAATTTTAATAAATCTCTATGGCTAAAACCGATTCTGGACGTTTGTTGAAACAAAAAACTATTCTGCTCCATTCCGGAGATTGGATTGAAATCCGAAAACCACAAATTTCCGTCCGGAAGTAGCCAGCCATCAAAACGTGCAAAGTCTCGCATGCCAAGTGCCACAAAAAGTTGCTCCGCCTGCACTTGAATTTTCTCAATTGTTTCGTTGCTAAACCTTGGTGGACAATGGTACTTAACCTGCCTTGTTGGTAAATATTTTTTCCTAAAATCAAAGATTTGATTCTCCGTATAATCGGCCTCAATTTCCGTTGGCAAAATAGCAACGGGCATCCCAAATTTATTTTGTAAAACTATCACGGTAAATTCAATCCCTGTGCAAAAAGGCTCAATCACAATGCGCGTATCAATCCGTTTCCCAAAAATATATTTAACTTTTAAGAGAGCTTCTTCCAGCGTATTAACAGAAAAAACCCCTATGGAAGACCCACCGGTCGCGGATTTTACAATCGCCCTTTTAATTTTATGTTTTTTAAAAAAATCACGAACAATTTCTCTATTATTTTTTTGATTAATTTTAATAACTGTAGAAGGCAAAGTATAAAAACCTTTTTCTTTTATAAATTCATTTGCCTCAAATTTATCAAAACATCGCTTACATGCCTGTACCCCAGAACCAACATAGGGAACCCCATATCGTTCTAAAATTTTCTGCACCTGCCCATCTTCGCCAAACGCTCCATGCATAATCGGAAAAGCCAAGTCCACACTTTTTAAAAGTTTTTTAAGTGAGGTCTTGCTCAAAAATTTTGCGGTTTCTTTTAGTTTAAAATCAAAATCAGACGGCGTATTTGAATAAAGTTGCGCCTCAGAAACGCTGTACGCTCTTTTTTTGTGATCAAAATAAATCGGCACAATGCTAACCGAATCACCTCCCAAATGATTCATTACGCTCCTGGCAGAATTTAAAGAAATTCCCCTCTCAAGTGAGGGTCCTCCGCAAAGTAGTGCGATTTTCATATTTTTTGCAAGAAAAAAGTAAGGCCATTCTAGCCTTAAAATACACGGGGTACAAGCAAAAACCGTTCTCTTTGTATCGATGTAATTGCAAAAAAATTCTATGCCTACGCAATAAACGCAAAATTTGACACCGCGGGTAAAAAGTTTGTAGACTCGTCCATATGTTAAACACTTGGTTTTACGCAATCGCAAGCGTCGTAATTGTAAGTCTAATTTCCGTAGTTGGAATTTTTACGCTCGCAATCAATTTGGAAAGGCTTAAAAGTATTTTGATTTATATGATCAGCCTTTCTGCCGGCGCATTGATCGGCGATGCATTTATTCATCTCTTGCCGGAAGCGGTCGAGCAAAACGGACTAACTCTCAACATTTCTCTCTACATTATCTTCGGAATCGTAATGTCTTTTTCCATAGAAAAATTTATTCTTTGGAGGCACTGCCATTTACCAACTACAAAAGTCCACGTGCACCCTTTTGCGTGGATGAATTTATTTGGTGACTCGGTCCATAATTTTATAGACGGACTTGTAATCGGCGCATCCTATTTGGTCAACATCCCAACCGGAATAGCAACCACTTTTGCCGTAGTTCTACATGAAATTCCTCAAGAAATTGGCGATTTTGGAGTTCTCGTCCATGGCGGTTTTACAAAGAAAAAAGCGATTTTGTTAAATCTCCTAACGGCAGGCACCGCCATTGTTGGAACAATTTTAATGCTGATTATTGGTCCAATAGCAGAAAGCTCCGTGATCTTTTTGATCCCCTTCGCGGCAGGTAGTTTTATCTACATTGCCTCTACCGATTTAATCCCCGAGCTCCACAAAGAAACCCTGCCTCACAGAGCCTTCTTCCAACTTATCTGGTTTTTGATAGGCATTGGAGCAATGTTGCTTTTGCTTGGCTTGGAATAGCCAGCCGGCGTTGCTATTAAGCAGGGTTTGTCGTAAAATCAATCCTTGTTTACAAAAGTAGAAGATGACTGATAAACAGGGTGAATCAGAAAAACTTGCGGGCGCATTAGTTTTGGTACACCCGGAAGCGCTCTACCATTATTTAGACAAATGCAAAGGTCAAGACAAAGCCACTGAAACAGAAGAGGCCATGCGAAGAATCAATGCCCGAATAACGGAGGTTTTAAGTAGAATTGATAAGTATCACCGTGCCAATCTCCCAATCCTTTTAGTGCCCGATATAAATGACCACCAAAGGCTCCAGACGGAAGGCCTTTCTTGTGAACTAATACCTGGCAATGACCTGCGATCTCGAATGCAAGCCCTTGGAGAAACTATCAGAACTCGCCAGATAAAGTCTCTGGAACTAATATGTGCCCCACACATGAGCCCAGCAGATGTGGCCCACATTCTGACGCAATCCAATCCATTAATTTGTAGTATAACAAAAAACACGTTGAGCGGAATGCGCTAAACGCTTTGGTGGAGATGGCGGGAGTCGAACCCGCGTCCAAAAAGGAGGCCTGATACCGTCTACTTTCATATTCCGCTTTGTGTACATCAAGGTTATAAAAAGTGGACAAAAGCAACCTTGGCGCGTCTTCAAGGTGTCAGATTGCATGTGGAACACGAGCCCACGCAATCTTAAGCCTCGTGTATGACACTCTTCTTCCCTACGAAGCCTTAAGAGAAGAGCGAAACCGTATTAAATACGATTCAACTAGGCAGCAACACGAGCAAAGCTCAAGTTGTTATTAGCAAAAAGTACTTTAGCAGAATCTGCCTCAGCATTTAATGCATTTGCTAGCTTTTGAGTAAGTGTATTAGCACTTGTTTTGTCTGGACGGGTTAAGGTGGGACCAGACAACCACCTGAAAGCAAGCACCCGACTTCAAAATCTTTCTGTCGAAGCCAGTACATCCCCACGTTTTCAAAGAGCTTGGGCAGTATATCACCTATTCCGCCTTTGCTCCAGGTAAATTTTTCGCCTTCTTGCCAAGGGCTTGAAGTCCACGTTTGAGCTCCTCAACCCAAGACACGCCAAGATCCTTAAACGAAATCTTTAGTTTTGTGCCGGAAATCATCCACTTGTCATTTGATTCAAGCATATTAACTATGTTCGCAGGACGAACTTTATCGGACATTTGCAGAATAATTTGTCTATCTTCTTGCGAATGCACATTCTCCGCCTTTACGTTTGTAATTCCAGAAAGTTTTGCGAGCATTTTAAGCTCAAGCACGCGGAACAAATTGGCGACTTCCTCTGGCATTTTCCCAAAATCTTCCACAATCTCAGTCCTAAGTTCAGACAAATAATCCAGCGTGTCTGCAGACGCAAGTTTTTGATAAACGGAAATCTTTTCTTTGGAGCTCACAATGTATTCGTCCGGAATGTAAGCCGGCAAAGGAATCTCGATTGTAACCTCCGGAACAAGCACTTTTTCTTCCATCTTTTTTCCTTTTTTAAGATCATCCACCGCCTGATTTAGCATTCTTATAAAATGGCTGACTCCAACCGTTTGTATTGCCCCGGACTGATTTGCCCCCAAAATATCTCCCGCCCCGCGAATCTCTAAATCCTTCATGGCTATTTGAAATCCGGCACCTAGCTCGTTTGCCTCCACAATCGCTTTTAAGCGTTTTTTTGCGTCGAGCGGTAGTCGCTTCATGTGATACAGAAAATACGCGTAGGCCTGAGTTTTAGAGCGTCCAACACGTCCGCGAAGCTGGTAAAGCTGTGCGAGCCCAAACCTTTCTGCATTATTAACAATAAGCGTATTTGCGTTTGGCAGATCTATCCCGTTTTCAATAATCGTAGAGCTCACAAGTATGTCGTACTCCCCATTTTTAAAATCCAAAATCCTCTTTTCCAAGTCATCAGCTTTTAACTTTCCGTGCGTAACCACAATGCGTGCTTTTGGTAAAAGCGATCTTAATTTGGACGCCATGTCTTCAATGGTCTGTACGCGATTATGTAAAAAATAAATCTGTCCGCCCCGAGCTAGCTCGTGCTCAACAGCCGTCTTAATTAGCCCAAGCGAAAATCTGCGCACCTCCGTAACAATTGGCAAGCGTCCTGGTGGTGGCGTTGTGATTGTGGTGATGTCCCTAAGTCCATGCAGGCTGATGTTTAACGTGCGTGGAATCGGCGTCGCCGTCATGGTTAGAATGTGAACCTCTTTTCTTAAGTCCTTGATCTTCTCTTTTTGTTTAACTCCAAACCGCTGTTCCTCGTCAATCACTAAAAGCCCTAAATCTTTAAATTTTATGTCCTCTTGTAAAAGCCTGTGCGTCCCAATAATAATATCGATTTCCCCTTTCTCGAGCGCTTTTAAAATCTTTGTTTGCTCGGCCTGCGTTCTAAACCTGGAAAGCATTTCCACCCTAACATTGAACTCTTCCATGCGTTTAACAAAGGTTTTGTAATGTTGATCCACAAGAATTGTGATTGGCGCAAGTACGGCAACCTGTTTTCCGCCTGCAACGGCTTTAAATGCCGCCCTCATTGCAACTTCGGTTTTACCAAAACCAACATCCCCGCAAACAAGCCTGTCCATTGGTTTCTTTTGTTCCATATCGTGCTTAACGTCCAAAATTGCGCGTAACTGGCCGGGCGTTTCTTCATACTGGAATTGTTTTTCAAACTTGAGTAGCTGTGCCGTATCCTGCTCAAAAGCATGCCCGTGAGCGCTTTCCCTTTCGGCATAAAGTTTTAATAATTCGCTTGCGATTTTTTCCGTTTCTTTGCGCACACGGCTTTGAAGAGTGTTCCATTCGGCGCTACCCAAGCGGGTAAGTCTTGGAAGCCGATCTCCGGCCCCAATAAACTTGGAAACCTTGTCTGCCTGATCGATTGGAACAAAAAGTTTATCATTTTCCGCATATCCGATTTTTAAATATTCACGAGTTACGTTGTCTATAGTCCTTTTGTCCAAACCTAAAAACTGCCCTATCCCATGGTCACAATGTACAACGTAATCGCTTATCTTAAGTCCTGTTAAAAAGTCCGCATAAACCTTTTGTCTTTCCGGTCTTTTTTCGGCCTCTCCAAACCCTCCCACGTTTCTGTCCGAAACCAACATTGTTTTAAGACCGGGATTTTGGAACGCCTCAGGGAATGCGTCCTCCTTTCCTATTTCAAAAATAACGACTTGTTTTGTGTAAATTTCGGAGCCCGCTTTGTAAACCGTATATGAGATGTTTTTATCCTTTAAAAGCCCGTAATACTGCTCCGGATGTTTGGAAAATAAAAATACCGTCCAGTCGTTGGTTAGTTTCTCCCTAACGTCAGAAACAAAATCCAAAGGATTATAATATTTTAGAACCGACAAGTAGTGGAGATGATGGTGATAGGGGTTCTCCTCCATAAACGACCTAAATTCCAAGTATTTGGATTCAGAATCACGATTTTTCATAGCATTTTCAAACGGTTCAGCCTCACTGTCCGGGAACTCAACCTCGTCATCTATTATCAAAGAATCCCTGCCAAAATATGAGAATAGAGGCTCCTCCTTGCCAGAAACCGTAATAGGGAAGATGACAATCTCTTTAAGTTCAAAAACGTCTGTCTTTTTGATTTGATCAAAAATGGCCACCTTTTCTATCTCGTCAAAGGCAACGTCCAAGCGAACGGGGCCCTCGCTGTTAACGGGCCAAAGCGTTAAAGAATCTCCATGCCTGTAATACTGCCCTTTCTCTATATACGCATCCATATTCACCTCATAACCCATCCCTATAAGATTTTCGAAAACCTGAACCGCGTCAATTTTTTCGCCCTTTTTAAGAGTTATTTTACCTTTTTCAAGAGCGTCTTTCCCGGGACACAGCTTAAACAAATCCTTATAATCTATTGTGAAGGCTACCTTCCGACTTTTATCTAGGGCATAGCTCAAAAACTCAACGGTCTTGATTAAATTCTTTCTCTCAACTTTACGATCTTTTATGCGATTTTCTTCAAAAACATAGTCGTAAACAAAGGCCTCACCCCAGATTAAAAGCGATCTCGAAACATTTTCTTTGTGTTGAAAATCGCTACAGATCCAAAGTAACTTCTTTAAATCCTTTGACTCCCTAAAAAGATCCGAAATTATAAAAGCCTTTGAAGAAGTGTTCCCGCCCCCGGAAATGGAGGTGAAACCCTGCTCCGAAAACTGCTCTATCACTCTTAAGTTCTGCCCGTGAGGAAAGAGTGCGATTAGATGTTTGTTGTCATTCACGCTAGAAAATACAAAAAACTTAGACCTTAAGTGGCATTATTATATGTAGGTAATCGCCACCTGAAGCAGGCGTTACCATAACAGGTGAAAGGTCGTCATTCAAGCCCAAATTAACAGTGTCGCATTTTAAATGCCCTAAAACATCCAGAAGGTATTGGGCGTTTAATGAGGTCTCCACGTTTTCCCCATCAACCTTAGCGGAAATATCACTCAATCCCTGCCCAACCTGAGTTTCATCACTGGTTATCGTTAGCCCATCCTTTTGGACCTTAAGCTTCACGTTGTTGTTGTTTTCCCTAACTATTATGGAAACTTTTTTTAACCCCAAAATAAATTCGTCTTTCACTACGACAACCTTAGTTTTTGATTCTTTTGGTAAGATTTTGTCGTAGTCCGGAAAGTTGCCCTCAATAAGTCTGGACATAAGTTCAACCCCATCAACTTTAAACATAATCTGCCCCTTAGAAACGCGTGCTTCAAACTCAGTATCGCTGGTGGCGGAAAGTATTTTTTCAAGTTCCTGTATTGTTTTTGATGGCACTATAAACGACAAATCCAGCCCGTTATCTTTTTCTAAAGTTACGGTTTTCTCAGAAAGTCTGTAACTATCTGTTCCGGCGATTTTAATAGTATTGCCTTTTATTTGCAGGTAAACACCGGTTAGCACCGGTCTTGATATGTTTGTAGAAGCGGAAAAAGAAACCTGTTCGAATGCCTCAAGCATTTGTTTTACTGGAAATTTAAAAATATCGGGAGTGTCTAACTTTGGTAATATCGGAAATTCTTCACTGGAAATCCCCTTAATTTTAGTATTTGATCCTTTACTTTGAACTAAAAGTGTATTTCCATTTGTAACTGATAGTTTAACTTCTTTGTCTGTTAAAAGTGCAACATAAGACGTCAAAACTTTTGCTGGAACAGTTAGGGCCCCTTCATTTTCAACTTCGGCCTCAAAAGCGGCACTTATCGCTATTTCCAGATTTGTTGCAAATAAAAATAATTTTTTTCCCTCAGCCTTAAGTAAAATATTATTAAGTACCGGTAAGGTGTTGTTTGGACTAACCGCCCTGTTAACAAGAGATAAGGCCAAAGAAAGACTTGTTTGTGCGCAATTTATTTTCATATAATTCGGCTTAAGAACTATACAAATAGAACCAAAAATCCTTACACATGTCTATAGATAAGTATCTAGATATATTAATATAAAAAAACAGTAGTTGTTATAGTAAGTACTTGTCAAAGTAGACAAAACTACAAGAAAATAATAATAAATACACAAGCACACATCAGGTTGATTGTGTAAAACTTTAATCAGTTAAATATGTATTTTGTGCAAAACCAGTGCAAAAGTCGTGCAAAACAGACCAGACAGGCGCAAAACATTGTCCACAGTGGCCGGTTTGTCTAAAAACTTTAGTAAAAATTTTACGCAAAAACACATAAAAACAAAAACCTTCGTGCAAAACCACGAACAAAGAAGTGCACAAGTTTTACACAAAAAGCACCACAATGTTTATAAGTGGGCGCCTATTTAATTTTTGGACTATAAGCCCGGCAATATCACTTCTAACACGGTCTTCTATCTCTTTTTCTTTAATATGTCTCTTCTCCCGTTCAAGTAGCCCCTCCGCGCTGGTTTTGGCGCGTTTTTCAATCTCTGTAAGCATTCTGGCAAGGTCTTTTTGGTATACAAAACCCCTGGCACTCACAACCGGGTTCCCGACCACCTTGGCCCCCCTCATCTTTAACACAACACTTACAAATCCATTTTGGGCCATTACCTCGCGGTCCTTCAAAACCTGGGAGCCCAAATCGCCCTTAACTCCACCATCCACAACAACATACCTAACCTTAATATCCTCTTTTTTTACATGCAATTCATTATTTTTTATCTCCACAACAACCCCATTATCAATCAGGTGAACATTCTCTTCCGGGATTCCAGCACTTGGAGCAAGCTCGCCATGAGCTTTTCGCATGTAAAAACTACCATGTATTGGCACTAAATGTTTTGGCCTGATTAAGCTCATCATAAGCTTAAGATCTTCCTGTTGCCCATGGCCGGAAGTGTGTATGTCCATAATTTGATTGTGGACCACGTGAGCCCCACGGCGCACCAAAGAATCCACCAAAAAGGCAACCTGCTTCTCATTCCCAATTATTGGAGAAGAAGAGACTAAAACCGTATCTCCCGGATGAATTTTAACGTGAGCATGCGCCCCACCAGCCATGCGAGAAAGTGCAGCCATTGGCTCCCCCTGCCCACCGGTAGTTAAAATTAGAACCTCTTGATCGGAAAACTTATTAACCTCGCGAATTCCCTTAAGCTGATCTTTGTGAAATTTTAAGAACCCAAGCTCATGTGCGATTTCCGCATTTGCCTCAAGACTCCCGCCAGACAAAAACACTTTTCTTCCGTGTGACTCGGCAAACTCCACAATCTGTTGAATACGCCCAATCATAGAAGAAAAACAAGCAATGATAATACGGCCCTTTGCTCCGGAAATCGCCGTTTCCAAATCCTCCGCGACCATACGTTCGGAAATAGTGTGGCCCGGCTTTAGAGCGTTTGTGCTATCGGAAAAGAGCACATCAATACCTTCATTTCCTATTGCGGTCATTTTGCGAATATCGGATTCGATGCCGTCCGCCGGGGTAAAATCAAATTTAAAATCACCGGTATGCACAAAAGAGCCCGAAGGCGTTCTAACCCTTACGCCCATTGCATCAGGAATTGAGTGATTAACTCTAAAAAAGTCGACTTTAAAGGCTCCCAACTGATAAACCTGCTCATTATCTATAACGCGGAAGCGCGTCTGCTTTAAAAGCTTAAATTCAGCCAGCTGTTTTTGAATCAATCCAATTGTGAGTTTAGACCCGTATACCACAGGAAAACCAAGCTCCGGGAGAACATAAGGCAAAGCCCCAATATGGTCTAAATGTCCATGAGTTATAACAAGGCCACGGATGTGACTTTTTCTCTCTACCAAATATTGGATGTCCGGGATTATATAGTCCACGCCAAAAAGCTCATCATCCGGGAATTGAAAGCCCATATCTATGGCGATGATGTCGTTTTCGTACTCGGCAATCATTGAATTTTTACCAACATCCTCAAGCCCACCAATAGGTATAATCCTAAGTGTTTTTGGGTGGGAACTTGGACGCGCTGGCCCCACCGCTTGGGTGCGCCCGGAAGGCTGTTTTTGTATGGGCGCTGGAGTTGACGCGGTCCGTTGCTTCTCCTGTCTTTGTACTTGCGGAGCCGGCGTTTTAATGGGTTTGTTATAAACAGGCCTAGAGACAATCTGCCCCTTAGCCCCACCCTGTACTGCATTAAGCAACCATTCCGATAATTTATCTATTTGACTCATGATTCTGTTATTCGATTAAACAAGTCTTCTTCCCCCAATTTTTTTTGCGCCACAATTCTAACGAAATTTCGTCCGTAAGTCCAGGTGGAAAAACCTTGTTGCAAGGAGTACATTGATTCCAATGGACACAAGCACAAAAATCGCCATATTGGGCTACGGAATAGAGGGCCGTGCCGTCACAAAATACCTTTTGAGACATGGATTTAAATCCCTCACAATTTACGATGAAAGGGTAGAAATCAAAGAACTGCCGGAGGGCGTAAAGACGCAACTTGGAGAGAAGGCATTCCTAAACCTTCTAGGACAAGAGGTGATTTTTAGATCGCCGGGCATTGCTTTACTCCGCCCAGAGTTAAGATCAGTAAAAGAAGCCGGCGCGGAATTTACTAGCCAAACCGAGTATTTTTTTGAGAATTGTCCATGCCAAATCATTGGAATTTCCGGCACAAAAGGGAAGGGCACAACCACGGTTTTAACCAGTGAAATTTTAAAAAAAGGAGCAAAAAGAGTCTTTGTTGGTGGCAACTTAGGCAATCCGCCAATAGATTTTTTGGATGAGCTTACGCCGGACGACATCGTTGTGCTTGAACTATCCAGTTTTCAGCTTGAAGATTTGAGCCTAAGCCCGCACCTTGCGATTGTTTTGAACGTTTCTAGTGATCACTTGGACTACCATTCTTCTGTTACGGAGTACAAAAGAGCAAAAGAGGCGCTTGTGAAGCATCAAAAGGAGAATGACATTGCCATTATCAACATGGACTACGAGGGCTCACGAGCGTTTTCTACACTTGGGGCTGGCAAAAAGTATGGATATAGCAAGGGGCCACACGGCGAATCCACGTTGCAAGACGCACATTTTGAAGGGGAAAACATAGTAATATTTGGCGAAGTTGTGGCACAAAAAAAGGACATAGCTTTGCGGGGCGAACATAATTATGAGAACGCATTGCCGGCCTGTTTGGTGGGTAAACTTTTTGGAATAGAGAATGAAGATATTATAACTGCTTTGCGTGAGTTTATAGGGCTTCCTCACAGGCTGGAATTTGTTTGCGAAAAAAATGGAGTAAAATATTTTAATGACTCTTTTTCTACAACTCCGGAGACCAGTATTGCGGGCGTAAGAGCATTTACAGAGCCACTCATTTTGATAGCAGGTGGTAGCGAAAAGTTTAGTGATTTTACCTTATGGGCTCGCGCTTGCGCGCTCGCCACCAACCTTAAAACCATCTTGCTTATCGGCCTAACCGCAGACCGCATGGAAGAAGCTTTGCAGGGGGCTATTGCCGAAAACGACAACCCCAAACCAACCCCACTCCAAATAATCCGCGCAAAAAGCCTGGAAGACGCCTTTCTCATGCTCAAAACCCAAGCCCTCCCCGGCGACATTGTACTTTTGTCACCCGCCTGCGCCTCTTTTGATCAGTTTGAAAACTACAAAAAACGTGGCGAAGCCTTTAGAAAATTGGCAAAAGAAGGCCAAGCAAAAGTCCACCCGAGCAAATCGCTTCACAAAATGCCGGTTTGTTGACGCGCAACCCCTCGAGGGTTAACCGCGAAACATATTTTCACACGTCAGGCCCTTGACAACTCGCCAAAACATGGTAGGATTGCATCACTTTTTACAAAAACTACCATGGGCTGGGGAAAAGCATTAGGAATAGGCGCATTGGGGGCTTTGCTCACAACTGGAGCAATTGGGCGTTGTGCCAGAGACGAATCACCACAAGAACCGGGAGAACGCGCATTTAATTTGTCCAAAACCGACGAGGGCAATCACGACATAGGGGCCCTGCAAGCGATGGTAGGCCAAGTTGCGGAAGGAAGAGATTCCATAAGGGACAACTCAGTTGGCGGCTTTATTTTAGGCGAAACCACAGAAACCCTGCTTGCAGAGCGCAAAGAGTGTTCAGACAAACAAATAGCAGCAATTCAAGCCGCTCGCAAGCAGGCGCTAGATGTAGCAACACTCAACCCAATATTGTTAAACGCAGGCCCGGCAGGAATCAAGCCCCTCGAAAATGGGGTTTGGGCTCGCACAAAGGAATTCTTCGGCAAAACAGTACCACTTCAGTATTTTACAGCAGACCAACAAATCTGTTTGGGACAAGACAACGCTTTGTACGAAACAAGTACAAACTACCCAGCGCTTGGAGCCATTGTAACGGTTAATGGCATTCCTAATATAGTTTACACTCCAGAATATTTTAATGGCACAGATGCCCAGAGGGCAAAAATGGAATACAGGGCGCTACACCCAAACAAAAGGGAATCCATTACACCAGTTATGCCATTTGGAGACGGAGCAAGCCCACGAGGCAAGGCCGGTAGGGATTTTGTTGCGGACGCAGCCGAGGCGTACTTTACCGCAGAGGAGATTAAAGAGGGCAACGCCGTTATAGATTTTTCTATCGGCGCGCTAGAAGCACGTGCAAAAGGAATGAGCACGAGCGCAAACACATATACAGTTTCTCCAGGGACAGACACAAACGGGGACAAGAGCTCCGTTCTAGGCACAGGACCATTTGTTGCAATAGCAAACGGCGAGGGGACAATCTATGGAGAAGGGCAATATAAGCCACAGGTTGACGACTCGGGCCGTAATTGGGAAGCCATGCCACATGGACAGGCTAAATTATCCGCCCCAGGGGCTTGGAGCATAACTGCCAGGTTTATAGACGGGGAGCCGAACTATCAACAGTCAGCCACTTTTTGTGACACAGTCTCTTGTATAGACCTACAGCCATCTTCGCAAAATGATAGCTGGTGGGAATGCACAAAAAAGCAGAAAGACGGTACATGTAAAACTTCCCGAGAATATACTTTAGGCCAAGACCCGGCAGACGAATACGACCTTAAGGTAACCCAATAACTAAGCACCCCTCACCTCTTTTGGCACAACCTTAAGAAGTAAAACCAGGGAACAGTAAACTACTGCGCCCACCACAGATAAAAAGATCACGTTTAGATTTTGCATATTAAACCAGTAGTAAGACGGCTCTTGCAAAAAGAAAACCACAAGCCCCATCACAGCGCCGGCAAAAGTAATTTTGACCAAGCCAAGCACATCAAACCTGTAGGCGATGTATTTGCGTGCCAAGGCCCAAGAACAAATCAATATAAAAATCTCTGTGCAAACACTTGTGAGCGCAGCACCGCGGAAGCCCCAGAGCGGAATCACAAACAGATTTACCAAAAAGTTTAAAATTGAAGCTCCGCCATTCACCCAAAGGAGTAGCCCCTGTTTATTTAAAGCAATCAGCGAGTAATTAAACACACTGTTTAAAAACGAAAAGAACATAGAAACCACCAAAATCTGTAGGGCCACATCGGAGCCATAAATACCCTTATCAAGCTGGCTCAAAAACTCCGGCTGTGTGATTAAAAAAATCACAGGATAGGCCAAAATATAAAGCCCAATCGCCATCGGAAGGCCCGCCAAAAACATAAAATTAAAAGCCAACTGCAAGATTCGCACCGCTTTTTTGGCATCCTCCCTAACCGCGCGAGACAAAACCGGCAAAACGCTGTTCATAAAATAAACCGGAATCACATTCAAGATCTCGAGTATTCGCATTGGCGGGCCATAAAAACCAAGCTCAGTCGGCCCCTTTATAAACAAAATCATAATGCTCGAAATCCTAAAATAAATCATATTCAAGATTAGCGCGATTCCATAAGGGAAAGCTCCGACCAAAATCTCCTTCCAATATTCACGTGCAAACTGCGGACGAATCCGCGCAAATTTAATGGCATAAAGGAAGGTATAAACAAAGGCAAAAAGATTTCCAACCACGCCGGCGACCATCAATTGATTAAAGGCACCTTGCCCGGGAGCCCCTTTGTAAAAAATATAAATAGTTGCAAGCATCCAAAGCATAGAAACCACCTTGCCAACAACCAGCCCGATTGTTGCGTACTGCATCTTAAGTTCAACCTGCAAAACGCTGGAAGTGGTGCCCTGCATAATGGACAAAAACACAGATAGCGACGCAATCGCGACCCCGATTGGAATAAAAGTTCCCTGGTACTGTGGGATTAAAAAAACAGAAATCACAGCCAAGCACATCATTAAAATTGCCGTAAGGAGTCTCATGCCAAAAATGTTGCCGACTATAAAGTTTTTATCTCGCACGCCCTTCCCCATTTCACGTACACCAATTGTAAAAAGTCCAAAATCCGCAGCAATCCCAAAAAACGCCAAAAACTCAAACACAGCGGTATACATTCCATAACCTTCCACGCTCAAAAACTGCGAAATCGCCTTTAAAATCACAATGCTCGTTACCGCCATTACCGCGCGCCCAACAATTTGCACAATGGTATTCCCGAGGATTTTCTTTGCAGTAGACATAGTCGCAGGTATTCTAGTGCGTCTTGACGACCAAAACAAATCCTTTAGAGTGTGCCTAGTAATATACAACTGATATGGAGGAAGCACCCAAACCAGCCCCAAAGACAAAAGAGCCCGCACTTACCCGTGAAGACCTCACCTGGACGGAAAAAGGCGTCCGCAATGTGCTACACTACGTGGCGCAAGAGGCAGTAAAAGAGGTTTATAAGGACGAGCAATGTATAGAGCTTTCCAAAGTCCTAACCGGTTTTGACCCAACCCTTTTCGCCGAAGGATTAGTAGATTCCATCCTCGAGACAAGCGAAAACATGGCAGCCCTGGCGAATAGCATAGTTTCTCACCCCCAAGAGACCGTCTACGTTCTGGTTCAAGATCTTGTTGCGATAAGAGAAGATCCACAGGTTTTAATAGGGGCGGGACTTTTGATAAACGAGAGCCTAGGCGCATGGTGGGAAAAAACGAAAGAAGAGAAAGGCGCACGAGCCTCTTATGATATGGGTAAATTGGTAGGAACTATTGAGTCACGCCTTTTAACGGAAGGGGTGCTCACGGTTATAGACACGCCAGCGCGTGTAGAACTAGCAGTTGGGCCCCGGGCTCGCATAGACCTAATGTCAGACGTGTTCACGGAAAAGGTCACAAGCTTGGTGGAGAAAGAAATTCCCCAGGCCAGTGGAGTGCTAAAACCTCTTTTTGAAAACATGAATGCCCGCATGCACCAGACCCAGAGCCCACTCAAGCTCAAAGCCTTTTCAGACACCATGAAAAACCTATACCTCAGCCTGCAAAACCCACTCTTAACCCCACCCAAAAAATCTTCAATTGTTTTTTTGAGAAACGAAATTATTACGAGTTTGTACTCACTTAATCCGGAGATAATATTTCAGGGCAAAGCATTCAAATTTGTTGGACTTCTATCCTCATTACTGCAGGCCGGCAGTAGTAACACTCTAACGCCAAACACCTTAACAGTTGATGGATTTGAGGTGACAATCTACGCCAACCGCTTACCGGCAGGAGTCAGCGAAAAACTAGTTCCAATTCTAAGGGCCGTACAAAACGGCCTAAGCGCAGGCCAAACGCCAGGCAAAAACCTACTCATTGCCCTTACGGATCTTGTGATAGATAATTTATTTTAATAATGCAAGAAATCAAAGACCGCCTACTACTCCTCCAAGACGAAGTGCAAAAATCACTTTCTCATCTTGATTTGCCACAAAAAAAATCAGCCCTAGTTGAGCTGGAAGCAAAGATGTCAGCACCTAATTTTTGGAATGATCAAGAATCTGCGCAAAAAATCTCAAAAGAAGCAGGATTTATCCGCGGAACCATAGAAAACTGGGAGAAAATAGCAAAAGACGTAAAAGACCTGCTCGATTTAACAGATATGATTTTACCGGACGACAAAGAAACAGTCGCTCAACTGGAAAAAGATTTAACCGTTGCGGAAAAACAGCACGCACACTTAAGCAATGAGCTTTATTTGAGCGGTCCTTATGATCAAAACAACGCAATCATATCTTTCCATGCGGGCACAGGAGGTGTGGACGCCCAAGATTTTGCAGAAATGCTGATGCGCATGTATTTAAGATACGCCGAAAAGCAGGGCTGGAAAACCACAGAATTAGACTTAAATCCAGCTGAAGAGGCCGGTATAAAAAGCGCATCTTTTAAGGTGGACGGCACTTATGTTTATGGATATTTAAAACACGAACACGGAGTGCATCGACTGGTCCGCCTATCACCTTTTAACGCAAAACACACGCGTGAAACTTCCTTTGCGCTTGTTGAAGTAACTCCCGAAATCGCAGAAACTGATCTTGAGATTAAAGATGATGACCTGGAATGGGAATTTTGTAGAGCCGGCGGTGCGGGCGGGCAAAATGTGAATAAAACCAATTCAGCCGTGCATTTAACGCATAGGCCAACAGGGCTTACCATCGCCTGCCAAACAGAAAGAAGTCAACTCCAAAACAGGCAAGTTGCCCTAGCCATTTTAAAAAGTAAATTAGTCGCACTAAAAGAACAACATCACCTGCAAAACATTCAAGAAATTAAGGGCGAACATGTGCAACATTCTTGGGGAAATCAAATTCGTTCTTACGTTTTGCAACCATACCAAATGGTTA
Source organism: Candidatus Altimarinota bacterium (assembly GCA_041658345.1). Taxonomy (GTDB): domain Bacteria; phylum Patescibacteriota; class Gracilibacteria; order UBA1369; family 2-02-FULL-48-14; genus JBAZYV01. Next base: position 79,639 of record JBBAAK010000003.1, on the reverse strand, counting down.
AAGATCACCGCACGGACTGCGAAACCAGCCAGGTTGAAGACGTGCTCAACGGCAACCTTGACGAGTTCCTGGAGGCCAGCCTAAAATCTACCAACATATGAGCTTAAAAGTCGAAAAAGGCACAGACAACAAAACCCTCCGCACACCCTCAAAAGAGATTGCCGGAGCTACCGCCGAACTCAAAAATTTTGCCATGGACATGATTAAAACCATGGATGAAGAACGTGGAGTTGGCCTCGCCTCCCCACAGGTTGGACGCAACATTAGGATGATAGTTTGCAAACTAAATCCGGGCGAAAAAAACGAGATAATTTTGCCAATGCTAAATCCGGAAATAATAGAAATTTCGGATGCCACAGAGATCGGCGAAGAAGGTTGTTTAAGCATTCCGGGAGTTTGGGGCCAAGTGGAAAGAGCAAGTAAGATTATTGTACGCTACAAAAACCTAAAAAATCAGGAGCAAGCCCTCGAACTTGTGCACTTTAACGCCCGCATAATTCAGCACGAAATCGACCACCTGGACGGCGTTTTATTCATAGACCGCGCCCTTAGCCTAAAAGAGGACAAAGGCAAAAAACGCAAAAAAGAAGAAAATCAGATTTAAAGACGCCTAAACCCTCACGTGCATAAAAGTTGTAGTAGTGTCCGCATCCGGATAATAAGAGGCGTTAATTGCAAAAGGGCATTTAACAAAATTCTTAAAGCCATTGCCTCTTAAACGGCAGGCCTCATTTACATAATTCCATTCAGTCGCATTTTCCACCTTTGGCCTGGCAGGTCTTGATTTAGCCCCGGCAAGAGCTTTCCGCAGATTAAACTCTCCAGGCTGAGTAAACCCCACGAGCACCTGCTCTTTGCGCCCGAACCACTCTACTTTTACGGCCCCATTTTTGCCATAATCAGTTCCATGAGAGACGGCATTGGTTCCGAGCTCATAAAGTAGGGCTTCTGGAGTTGTGTCAAAATAGGTGCCAGCGAAGAGTTGATCGTAACCAAGGATCTTCAGCAACTTTGCGCTGAAAGTTCTACCTAATTTATTGCTTAATAAAGCAGGTCCGGCAACGTATGCACTGAACATTTCATGTTCCAATCTTTCTGCCAAGTACCATTTCACAAGAAGCTTATCTAGGGGATCCATTCTCTTCCCAATTCTTCGCGCTTCAAACATCCTACTCTCTGCATTTCTAACTAACGGTAGTACCCTCCATTCAGGGCACACGAAAATAGGCCTTTCCACCGCTACATAAGAGTCATCATCCCTCATAACGGCAGTCAGACCACGGATAGTTATCTCATCTCTCAATGGCATGGCCTTTTTCATAGCAAGTACCACTTTATGTCTTTGTCCTAAAACAACACTCCCATCCGAAAAGTATCCCTCGGCTTTATCAACCACGCCCGGCTCCTTTAGGATTTCACTCCTAAGCTGTCTGTAATCTAGCTCGGGCTTTATCATGATTAAACTCGCTATTTAATAATGCATAACATTACGCCATTTTCGCGGAAAAGTGCAACCAAAACGGCTTCCCTAAGCCAAAAATCGAGACAAAATCTGTGCACGTGCACAGATGCTCAGCGTCCGCCCGGGCAGGCGTGCGTACACAGCTTCTGCGTCCCATTTTTCTCAAAATCCCTTATTGTTACATTGTAACAATAAGGGAAAGTAGTGTTTTTCCGGATGACAAAAGAAAGGAGCGGGCAGACACCCTCGCAAAAATCCCTACACAAACCTTTTTGCCAACCTGTAAAGCCATGCCCATACAGGCCTATAAACAAAAACCCGCGCCTTTTTATAATCCACGCGCGCGCCACCAAAGCGAGTCTTAAACTGAGTTACTCCGGAAAGCACGTGGTCTTTGCCAGCCTCACCATCCGGCGCAATCCCAAGAAAATCATACTTTTTAAAACCAAGTCGTTTAGCCTCGCAAATTGCAAACCACTGCATGGCATAAGGAGCCATTGCATTGCGGTACTTCCCTGCAGATGCGCCAAAATAATAAGTAGCCGTATCTCCAAAATGGGTGGCAATTAGCCCGCCAACCAGTTCATCACCAATGTAAGCAGTATAAAGTACGGCACGCTCGCCCAAAACCCCCATAAAATGCTCATAAAAAGATTTATTATGCACGGCGAACCCATCGCGCTTGGCGGTTTCAATCAAAACCTCATAAAACGCATCAAAATCCACGCATTTGGACGTAATACAAGAGCTTTGCACTCGCACGCCCTCCCTTTCCGCGATTTTAATATTGTACCTGCCTTTTTGTGACATTTGTTTAAGAATCGACTCCTCGCTCACAGACAAATCCAAAACCAAAGTTGAACTTGGTTCATAGCATTCGTTCGCCAAGACACCGCCAAAATCAAAATCATCACCAGCTATCATTCCAGGCTCAATTCGCAAAAACATATCGCCACCACGCCTTGCCAACTCCTTGCACTCTTTAAGTAGCCCCTTCCACGCCCCACAAGCAAGGTCAGCCTCGCCATGAGCATCCTCGCCAGTACCTTCGCCAACAGGAGGCAAAAGTGGTCCACGCGGAGCCCAAAGCCAAGTTTTGCCCATCCGCGCCGTCTGCCTAATCACAAGCAAACTCGCACAAAGCCCGCCCCCATCTCCGGAAACACCATCTTCAAAAACTCCAAACACAAAAAACTCATCCCGCCCACTGATACCCTTTTGCACCTCTCCCCACGCAAAACTTTGCTCAATAGAACCATCTTTATGGCCAGAAACAAACTCATCAAGCAAAACCTTATCAGAAGATTTTAATAATCGAACGTGCATGCAGTGAGTATAACAAAAAAGAGGGGCGTATAGAACTCAAAGGCAAAATCCTAGCCTTAGCCGTCCATGCCGACGTTAAACACTTGAGCCGCATAACCCTGGTTTGGGAAGGCAACGCAAAGATGCAAAGAACAGTCAGCGACAGAAGCAGATACAACGTTCGCCCGCACGCCCTGAAAAGCATTTTTCACTGAAAAGCAATCATCTTTGCACGCAAAACCCGAAGTAGGCGTTTGGGCTAATTCATTCGCTACAGCAGGCGCAAATTTTTCCTCAAGCCATTCCCCACGTGAACTGGTGGGGGTAATGCCCCTCCCATTATCAAGACAACGAACTTCCGCAAGACCAAGTCCGGAAAGAGGCCTTTGGCCAGCATTAAGATGGAAATAAAGAGAGGAACTAGGGTCCTGAGAGTTAAGGGCGGGGTACCTTTTTCGTAGGTCGTCTTTTTCTGTAAATTCGCCCGTAAGAAAAGTCCTTAAGAGTTTACCTTTCTCAAAGCGAGCCACTGTAGAATTCCTTCTAAATTGGAACATAAGTGCAATTTCATGGTCGTCGTCGGCGTCACCATGACCGGACAAAAGAAAGGAAAGTAAATGATTATCCAAACTAGAAATATAACGCCTAATATCTCCTACAATACCATTAAGAATGTCAGGCCTGCTCTCAATCGTTGGCGAAGCAATCGCCACATTACGTTCAGCATTCTTCAACTGACGCTTTAACGAATCGACACTTTCAAAAACCTGACTACCACTGAGGCCATAATCACGACGCCTTAGGTTTGGAGGGAACTCCGACACCAAAACCAATCTATTGCCACTCGGGCTTAGCTCAGTTCCGCCCGCACCACTAACATTATCAAGTGGCGCCCCTTCTGCACGACCAACTACCATCCCAGCAAGCCGATCAAACTCACCGTCAGCATTTGTAACAACATCTTGACCCCGCAAACTCTTTAACAAACGTACAAAATCAGGCATGGACATAGGAGCCTCTTGGTCAACCAAATCTCGAGGCATAACAACCCTGTTTAACTCGGGCTTACATCCCGGGCTCCTAACAAAAGATTCAGTATTCTCCATAGCAAATAAAATTAAAAATAAATTCCATCACAAGTCCGCCCTCTTTACTTTTGCATCTTCTGTCTAATGAACGCAGGAATGTCGTACTCGCTACCGCCATCGTCTGCTGTAGGCATTGCTGGCATAGAAGGAGTGGAAATAGGCCTGGAGTCCATTTGTTGAGACATCGTTCGAGCAGGAGCTCCCACAGGCTTAAATTCGCCAAGTGGACGAGTGATTGAAACGCCACGCTTTATGTCATCAAAACCGGTGGCCACAACAGTGATTTTAATCTCTCCAGTGTAAGAATCGTTAATAACGGCTCCAAAGATAATGTTGGCTTCCGGATCTGCAGCCTCCGTAATAATACGAGCAGCTTCATCAACCTCAAACATAGATAGATCGCTTCCGCCCGTAATGTTGAACAAAATTCCCTTTGCCCCCTGAATATCAAGTTCAAGAAGAGGACTTTCAACCGCCGCACGAGCAGCTTCGGTAGCACGATTTTCTCCTGTTCCATAACCGATTCCCATAAGAGCGCTTCCAGCATTTTCCATAATTGCTTTTACGTCCGCGAAATCCACATTAATCATTCCGTGCACGGTGATAAGATCAGAAATGCCCTGCACACCTTGGCGAAGCACGTCATCCACAACCGTAAACGCTTCCGTAAGAGGGGTCTTTTTGTCGATTAAAGACAAAATCTTATCATTCGGAATTGTAATTAAGGTATCAACTTTGTTCTTAAGATTTTCTAGACCTTCCTCAGCTTGTGTGCGACGACGGTGGCCTTCAAAAGTGAACGGTTTTGTAACAACGGCAACGGTCAAAATACCCATATCACGAGCAATTTCCGCAATAACTGGCGCAGCTCCCGTGCCCGTTCCGCCTCCAAGTCCACAGGTGATAAACAACATTTCTGTTCCATCTAATGCTTGTTTGATTTCTTCAGCAGATTCTTCTGCCGCTTGGCGCCCGATTTCCGGATGGCTTCCGGCCCCAAGACCACGAGTTGTAGCTTTACCAATATTGATTTTAACACTGGCCTCGCTATGGTAGAGCGCCTGCGCGTCTGTATTCACACCAATAAAATCAATACCCTTAATATTGGACTTGATCATCCTGTTAAGAGCATTTCCTCCTCCTCCACCCACACCCATAACTTTAATGCGCGCAACTGGAGTAACATCAGAAGGAGTTACCTCAAAGTTTTTACTACGCTGTTTTGCGTGTGAAAACAAAGTCTTGAGGGCGTCATCCTGTTGTTGTTGAGACTGATTAGTCATAATAAAAAAGATAAGAGATTAAGGAAGAAGACCTCGGAACCAGTTCTTGAGCCCTTGGGTCATTTTATCTACAGAGAAATTCTTAAAATCCAAATTTAGTGAATAGCCTTCGCCTTGGAATCTGGACCCCCAAATTGTTAGACCTATAACACTTGCATAGGCAGGATCTTCAATTTTATCAACCACGCCTTCGTAATTTGTTGGAAAACCAATTTGAACAGGTAAATTTAATACCTCGCGGGCCAAATCAATAACGCCTGGCATCTTAACCGCCGCCCCACACAAAATTGCTCCTGCAGGGAGCATCCCATCGCGCTGTATTTTGGCAAGTTCATCTTTAACCATGGCAAAAATCTCGTGATATCTGGCCTGGATAATCTCAGCAAGTTGTTTCTTGGAAACGGTTTGCGTATCTATCTTAGAAAGCAAAGAAAGGTCGATGGTCTCTCTATCGTGAATGTCTTCCGGAATACAAGAACCATACTCAATTTTAATCTTATCGGCAGTGTCTATTGAGGTCCTAAGTCCAATAGCTATGTCATTTGTAACATTGTCTCCGCCAACAGGCAAAGAGGCCGTGTGTAAAACAGTTCCTTCTTCAAAAACCGCAACATTTGTGCCACCAGCGCCAACATCAATCACCACCACGCCAAGTTCTTTTTGTCGTTTGCTTATAACTGCTTCTGAAGCCGCAAGTCCGCAAGGAATTATATCGTTAATATCAACTCCGGCTTGATGCACACATTTTTCTATATTTTTAACTGCAGGCACAAGCCCAGTAACAAGGTGGGCAAGCACTTCAAGACGAATGCCCGTCATTCCAACGGGGTACTTAATGCCGGTTTGTTCGTCCACGGTAAAGCCCTTTGGGATGATTCTTAAAATACGACGATTGTTTGGAATGGCAACGGCCTGGGCCGCTTCAAGTACGCGGTCTACATCATCTTCAATAATTTCATTACCTGTGTGTGAAATAGCAATAACTCCCTTGCTGTCCATGGAAGAGATATGATCTCCGGAAATCCCCAAAAACACATTGTGGACCGGCTCGCCGGCCATTCTCTCTGCATCTTCAAGGGCGGAAGAAATATTTGAAACAACTTCTTCCACATCAATAATATTACCTTTGCGTAGCCCTCCGGAAGGAGAAACGCCTACCCCAATTATATTTGGGAGCGCACTTCCCTCGTCCATAACGGCAATCGCCACGCGGATTTTTGAATTTCCAACGTCAAGACCAACTATAATTCGATGTTTTGGCATGGCAAGACTTTAAACCACCAAAAAAAGGATTTCAAGAGAATGTAATTCAAAAATCCGCTTAAGAAAGCCAATCTTTAAAGGTTGACTCAAATTTTTATACAATTTTAACAGCTTAAAAAAGCTCCAAATCGCCAAAAATCTTGATTAAAAAAATCGGGCTTGCTAAAGCCAAAAACCGTCGCATAAGCAACGCCCCTCCCAAAAACTCGCTGAACAAAGCCTTTGTGCATGCAAAGAGCTATGAACAAATTTTGTGTACGCCACTCACAAAACACCAGATTAAAGGCGGGCTAAAACAAACTAATTTGCGCGCCATTCCCCCGCTTCTTTTCCCATGCCAGATTTAATTTTTCCGTACGCACCAATAAAGACTTAAAAGCAAATTTCAAAAACAAGTCACGCACTTTTTCTATATCAAAATTGTGTACGGCGCAGTCATCCAAACTAAGATCCAAATCGCCGTCCTTTTTAAGAATAGTCGCCATTTTTTTACATAAAAACGCCTGATCCTTGTGTTCTATAAGCAGGGCCCGAATCCGCTCGGGCAAAACTTCCTCGAGGTGCTCATAAAGATTTTCCACACTATTAAATTGCTCCAGCAACTTAACCGCAGTTTTCTCTCCAATGCCAGGCACTCCCGGCAAATTATCACTACTATCTCCCCTCAAGCCTTTAAAGTCGGCGACTTGTTCCGGCCAAACCCCAAGTTTTTGGTGCACCAGAGTCCTATCATAACGGATTACCTTTGTATAACCACTCACGGGCGCCACAACCCACACCTGCTCATCCACGAGTTGCAGGGCATCTTGGTCCCCGGTAACAATTAATATCTGTAAATCCGGCAGTCTTTCTTTAAGCTCATGAGAAACAATCCCAAGATAGTCGTCCGCCTCAAGCCCGGGTTTTTCAAAAATTGGTACGGAAAAAGACTTCAAAACCTCCTTAACCAAAGGAAACTGCACTATTAAAGCATCATCCGTTTTCACACGAGTGGCCTTGTAATCGGCAAACTCGGCATGGCGGAATGTAGGCCCTTTCATATCAAACGCAACCGCCAAATAATCGGGCTTTTCAACCTCCAAAATGCCAAGCAAAATACTGGTAAAACCATAAACGGCATTCACCGGCGTGCCATCCGGAGCGGTCAAAGTTGGAGGCACGGCATGGTAACACCTATGCACAATCGCATTGCCATCAATAAGAACAAAAGTCTGCATGGATGAAGATTAGTCGCTAAACATCCTTGAAACAACCTTAAAAAAGTGATACAATTAACAAATCGCTTAAAAAGTATGGCAAAAACAAAACCGCAATTAAAACTCAAAATAAGAATCCCACATGTTATATTGGACGTTCGTGGGGCCGACCCAAAATTAGTGGAAAGTTTATTGCCGGGCATAGAGGAGCTGGATGCACGTTTTAGGGTGATTGGCGTTGGAGCCAAAGCGTTTCCACACGTATTTTCTGCAGAAGAAGCCATGGAAGAAGCCCACATCTGGATTATTTTGGGGTCTCATTTGCCGAGCGAATTTTCTATGATTGCAGATCGCGGGATTGTCCCGGTAATGCTAAACGGCCTGCATAAAGAAGCACAAAACTACAATCCGGTAGCGGAAGAGGGCAATGCTTTCTTATTTCAAAAAGCAACTCCTTGGCATATTTATGGAGCGATGGTTCGCGCACTAGAAAACTTCGCATTTAGTTACGATTGGGAAAACCTGCGTGACCAAGGACGTACCCTCACAATCAGTCAAGCGAGCTAGTACCGGAACCAAGACCGGCATTTTGCGTTGTAACATTGGAGATGAGATCAAAAATCTCACCCAAATTTATGTATTCAATCACGTTTAGACCAAGTGCACTTCCCACAAATCCAACAATCACCACGGAAAGCAAAGTAACTATAAGCCCGATGATTGCATAACGAATCGTGGATACGGCTTGTTTGATTTTTCCGTCATCTCCGCCGGACAAAATAAAAGATATACCTCCGAAGAAAATAAACACCACACTCAAAAATCCAGCCACGATAATGGCGTATGCAATCGCCCTATTTATAACTTCCATAGCGTTATAACTTTGAGCAACGTCCAAAATGGAACCCTCGGAAACAGTGGCGATAATAAATGGGAGAATATTCATGGCAAAAAGATATTACACCTACATTCCTTCCGGCTCAACAATTTTTAGATTATAGCGAGCTTCCGCTTTGGAACCCATCATGCGTAGTAGTACGCGGAGCGCCTTTGCCGTTTGTCCTGATTTTCCAATAATTTTACCCATATCTTCCTTGTTCACCTTTAAAGTGATCAAAACACCGAGGTCATCAACAGTCTGCGTGACCACAACATCATCCGGGAACCCAACAATTTTAGTAACTATATACTCGATAAAATCTCGAGCAACCGTCCCTGTTAAATCAGATGGCATAGAAAAAACGTTAGAAAATAACGATTTATTGAGGAGCTACCTCGTCGGTAGCAGGAGCAACTGTAGATGGAGCCTCACTAACCGGAGCTTCGGCGACCGGAGCCACGCTGACTGGTGCTTCAGCCTTTTCTTCTGGGCCGGCTTTCTTCTTCTTGCGTTTTAGATCTCTTGGAGCAATAAACTTTTCCATACCGGTCATGCCCTTTGCTTTAAACAAAGATGCAACGGTGTCGGACGGTCTGGCCCCATGTCCGATCCAAAACTCCACACGGTCTTTTTTAAATTCAACATTCTTGCGTTCAGATGGATTGTAGAATCCAATAAGTTCTAAGAAAGATCCTTTAACGGCACGTGCTTTTTCGGCAACAACTATGCGATAAGCAGGTTCGTTAGTCTTTCCAATACGGGTTAAGCGGATTACGAGCACAGAGAAGTTAGGTTAAATAGCGTTACGATTTTAGTTAGAGTCCCAAAATTGTCAAGCTAAAAGACTCGGAAGTCGCATTTAAAGCCAAAAACGTGCACTTTGAAGCGCTTACTCGCCCGCACTCTCAGCGTCACTATTGCGCAAACAACCCTTCACAAAAATACAATTTGTCGTCGAATTCACTCTCGAGAGTGAACTGCAAAACATATTTCCACACGTCAAGTCTTCACAAAATTACGATTTGTTGACGCGCAAACTCTCGAGAGTGAATTTCACCACATCTGGGAGACGGCGCAAGACCGTCTCGCCACGCAGGCCATCAACATGGACGCCAACATTAAACCCATTGTGACAAATCAACGCCTTTTTCGCGCAAAAACCCAGCAGGATCTTGGACTTTCCCCACCGCTTTAAGCTTGGCACAAAATACATCAAAGGTCACAAGGAACAGGTTTGCATCGGGCTGATGTTGATAAAACCCACTATGTAAAAGCCTTTGTAATTCATCCTTAGGCAAGACGTCTTTACACGCTAGCACTAAAGCCAAACGGAAACGCCAAAGTTTTAAAATCACTTCATAAACGGCACGGCCAACACCTTCACGTACGGCGCGTTCATTTTCTGGTGTATCGGCTGGAACAGGATAAATTCCACTCGCTTCCAAAAACAGAACAGGATCAATGTTAAAAGCCCCAAGGTCATCTAAAAGATTAATCCCATATAAAAAGGCGGAATCGGCATCCGTAAGTCGGAGCATCTCCACGCAACTATCAACTGCAATACGGCTAAATACACCGGCAATCTGCTCCTTACTGGCTTTACCACCCTCAATAGGACAACGGACCGCATCATCCAATTGGGCTTTGAATTTTTTATTGGCAGGCTTCTTCCATCTTTTAGAGCTATCTGCAAAAGAATTTGTAGCATTACATTTAAGAATTAGCTGACTGCATGGTATAGGGCTTGTAACAGACTCTGGTCGCGTACCCCTTGGCAACCGTCGCACATGTATTAAAAACTCCACCAAAAGATTATGGGGATTAGGATGACTTTTAGCTGTGAGGCACGCTTGCGCAAAAGAAAAAGCCTCATCAATGTCATATTTTCTCGCCAAAATTCCTAAACAACCATCCGTATCAAGAAAGGAATGGCACCAAGCCATTAATTGTTTTTCAGTTGGACCGGGGATGGCATCACGCACACCTTTAACAATTTGATCAATAAACTTAGCAGAATCAGGAATCTCACAAGGATTAAGTACTCCCTCAACAATCATGTTGAAAAACGCCATGACCTCACCCAATTCAGGGACTTCTGGAGCCTTTGGTGTGAGTGGGGATTCCAACGGGGCAGTTTGCTCGCCAGTTTCCATACTATACGATTAAAAAATCAACATTTACCCCTCCACATACGTCCTAATATCGTTCACCCAAGCCTTGTCCAGGCCAAGGTTCATCTTTAGCAAAAGTTCATGGCGGTGCACGTAAACTCGTTGCGCCCAAATACTGGAAGGGACGCTCACAATCAAAGTGCCATTCTTAAAAAACTTTGGTTTTACATTCGCGGTTACATCTCGTCCAACAATGCTCGGGGAAAGCTCACGGAAACGACAACAAATCAAAGCAGCACGCGCCTCACGCTCCAATTTGTAGTGAGCAATCGCCTTTGGAATCAAATCTTTAAAGTGTACAAAATCATTCATTTGATCTTTTTATCGAGGACCTCATTATACACGCCCAAAGTTCTTTCCGCCATTTTCTCCCAAGAAAAAGAGAGACTGTGCTTTAGCCCATAGCCACGTAGCTCCTCTTGCAGACCCTCATCCAGCAAAACTCGCCTCAAGCTATTTGCGATATCTTCCGGGTCGTAAGGATCAAAATAAATCGCATTATTTTCGCCACAAATCTCCGGGATACAAGAAGTTTTTGATGCCACAACCGGCGTTCCACACCTCATAGCTTCAAGTGGAGGCAAGCCAAATCCTTCATAAAGAGAAGGGAAAACATAAATTTTTGCGCTCTGATAAAGGGCCACAAGTTCATCCTCCGGCACCATGCCCGTATAAATTACATTATGTTCAAGCCCAAGCTCGTTAACAGTACGTTTAACCTCAGGATAATAAGGATCTTCCTCACCGGTGATTACAAGCGAAAGGTCCAAGCCCTCGGGGCCTTCACGCAAAATTGCAAACGCCTTAATTAGATTGACTAAATTTTTGTGCCCCCTCCACACGCCGGTATAAAGCAAAAAATCCTTATTGATGCCGTACTTTTTTACAACCGTCAGAAGCTCTTCCTTATTTGCACGCGGAGTAAATTTTTCGCCAACGCCCTCGTAAATCACCTCCACCTTCCCCGGGTTAACATGCACAATATCGATCAAATCGGATTTTGTATTTTCGGAAACGGCAATCACTTTTTTTGAATGATTGACTGCGGACTTAAGTACCAAATTATAAGCGGTGCGATAAAACCAAGAGTTCATTTTTTTGCCAGGGAAAAATGAAAGCGTTAAATCGTGAATAGTTACAACACTCCTTTTTTTGTAAAAAATCGGCGCATTAAAATGGGTAAAATGCATAATGTCCAGCCTGGCGCGATAAATTGCAAAAAGATAAGAAACCTGCTCTTTTAGTGAATAATGATGAGCGTTCACAAGCACTTTTTTGATTCGCTTATTTGGCTCCTCGAACTTTTCGTACTCCGGATTGTTCATAAAAAGCACATACTCATTTTTTGTATCGATTGCGATTAGTTGTTTCGTAAGCTCATAAACATAGCGACCTATGCCTGTGAACTCGGTGCTATACATGCGTGCATCAATTCCAATTCGCATAAACAAAGATTTTTAGTGCATTCTAAAAAGAAGTGCGAGCGGGATTCTAGCACACAAGGTATTGCCATGATAAGCCCCATTTGCTAAAGTGCCTCCGCTTTTATAGCAAGCCATTTGTGGGGTGATAGCTCAGTTGGTTAGAGCGCTGCCCTGTCACGGCAGAGGTCACGGGTTCGAACCCCGTTCATCCCGCCACTTTGGCGAACAGCTTAGGCAGATTTTTTAATAGACCTGGCCCCACCGGTATGCCTTATGGGGAGTCGATTATAAAAATACTGAGGGGAGACACAATCAGAGCTAACCCAATCACCCGTATGCAAGAGGTATAAAATTTGAGCACGAACCAGTCTAACATTGGATGAGGTACCGCCTATTTGCCTGGCTATCTCAACGTCAGTCAATTTTTCCGCGCCATTTAAGCCAAAGGTATGCACAATAATCATACGGTGCTCAGGGCTTAACATATTCAAGCGATGGCGAAAAGCCGTCATCACGTCACGGTTGGCCTCAAGACCCTCAAGATCATAAGAAGTTTCTTCCAAGGGGCTTCGAGAAGAATCGTCTCCCCAGTCGCCGTCTTCTTCGTCTCCATCAAAAGAAATAAAGGATTCGGGGTCTAACGCATGCAAAAGTGCACGAGCTCGTTTAGCATTCATTTTTGGGAAAACCCCGAGCAAATCTTCCCCATTAGGACTACGCCCATATTCACGTTTAAAATGTCTTACAAAGTTTATGACCTCTCTCAATTGCTTCCGCGGAAGAGGGATGGGCGCCATCGTACGGGCAACTTCCCTAGCGCGACGCTTTATACAAGCGCGTAAAAAACCATCAGATGATAGGCCATTTGATTTAGAGGAGTCAAAAGACCTTTGGGCGTTAAATAAACATATAGCCACTTCCTGACGAATTTCAGCAAAAGTATCTGAAGAACCACCAACACGTCCGTTGGCTTGGCCACAAACATAAGCAATAAAATCATTAAAACGCTTGCGCAAAGATTCAAAATCTTCTACGGGCACATCTTCAGGTATATTTTCAGTTTCCAACAGATTAGATTAACAGTCCAAGACTATAACAGCAAAGATGCACATTGTCCACTCGCCCTCGGTTAGGGGCCCATCCCCGTCACTTTGGTGACTCCCGCCTTTACCTCATTTATTTTTTTATACTGATATTCCGGACGCGGAACCATTTTGATTATATTTGGCATTGGAGACCCGGAAAGATAAATCACAAGCGATCCGTAATTAAAAATAGTTTGTAAAAAACCGGATTGATTCTTTTCTATATCTTGGACGTTTATAAGTTCGATTGCGATTTTAGAGTCTTTTAAAAAGACCGATTTATCTACCTCAACAACGCGATAATTGGTCAAAATTACCGTGCTCAAATAAAAGTAAAAAACCTTCAAAAATTGCCTTTGAATAAAAATGTGCAAACCTATAAAAAACAGCACCACGGCAGTGGCGGAAAACCAGTTTCCGGCATCAAAAAACGGAAGATACAGAACCATCAAAACCAACACGACGGGTATAAACAAAATCCCAAAAAAAGTAGGTATTAAAGTGGCCCAATGGCGACGGAAATAACAGATGACGATTTCATCATCGAGCTGTCCTTTAAAATTTTTATGAATAGGCGTGTCCATTTTTTAGTTCACAAAAAATAAAAAAGCAAAAACAATCTGTACACAAACGGTAAGCGCCACAAGGAAGAGATAGAGAGTGACAAAATACTTAAGACGCATAAAACCAAAGAGCAATGTGTAAATGGATTCGTCGAAACGATACCTCCGAACATACCCATAAAGACGCCTCACGCTAAACAGCGTGAACAATATCGAGATCAACTGCAATGAGAGTATTGAGCCCAAAAACACCATATAATTTGTTGTTTAAGCGGGGCCATCAAGAAAGTTCTACAATTATAGGCTTATGTAGATTTGTAGGCAAGGAGGCGCTGATTTTGCTATACTCCCATTATGCACGCACTTGTTGTTTTTAATCCGGTTTCCGGCGCAAAAAAATTTAGAGATGTGCCAAGAGCCATCAAAGAAACTCTGCATGCGCACGGCTACACTTTTACTTGGTTTGAAACTTGTGCAAAAAAAGAACAGGATTTTTCGAGCCTGCATCGGCAAAAATTCGATAAAATAATTGCAGTTGGTGGCGATGGAACTGTGGCGCAAGTTGTAACATTTTTAATGCGCCGGGGCATTACCGCCCCACTCATAATAATCCCATGCGGTAGCGCAAATTTACTCGCCACAAGCCTGAGTATATTGCCAATCAGCATTAAAGGTCTGCTCGAAAAATCCTTAAACGGCAAACCGACACAGCTGGATTTAATGTGCATAAATAAAAAACATTACGGAATAATTGCAGTCGGCCGTGGTTACGATGCATTTGTTTTGCAAGAAACCACTCGCCCGCAAAAGCGCAAATTTGGATTTGTTGCCTATGCTCTAACAATCTTAAAAACCATATTTTTTTACCGCGCAAAGCCATACAAAATCACAATAGATGGTGCTAGACATTATGTTTCTGCAAAGATTGTGATGGCTGTAAATTTATTGCCGATCCCACACTTTGTAATCAACCCGGCGGACGGCAAAGCAGATTTGTTTATTGTGACTGCGCGCCATCGCCTTAAACATTTTGCAGGCAAAAAAATCGTGATAAAAGGAAAACAAGAATTCAAATTTCAAATAGACGGTGACGTTTTTAAAAGTCGCGTCATCGCAATTGAAGTGATCAAAAAAGCATTAACAATACTAAGCTAAGAAGCCAAACTATTTAATCACTTTGCCGTTCAAATAAACTGCAAGTTCTTTTTGAGTTTGCAAACGGAAAGGTGCGCCGGCAACCGTCACAGTCTCGTCCAAATCTCCCCTTTCACGGCTTTGGTTTGCAAGTTCTGTGAATAGTTTGAGTTTTGCTTCCGCAGTTTCTTCTTTCGCGGCTTGAACTTTTTCACGGTACTCGTTGTAGTCGGTGTTCTCTTCAATAATTTGCTTTATATGTTCATCCTTGCGATCTTTTGCCTGTTTCTTTAAATCGCGCAGGCTAATCAAAAGGTCCTCAAGCTCCATTGGGATATCATCTTCAATGTCTTTCATGAATTTTTTAAGCTCTTTAAGCTCGTCCTGTTTTGCCATAATAATACGAATTTGTTCTTGGACTATCGTGTCTGCCATAAAAATTTTGTTAAATCGCAAAGACCCTAACGCAAAACAAGTGCACTTTCCATGTCAAAATGCTATAACTTCAATTGACATAACCCCCATCATAATGCGCAAAACCGTATTTTTATTACTAACGGCCACTCTCTTTTTGATGGCTTGTGGTATTGGCAATGAAAACGATGTGATTCCGGACGCAACGGACCCCGTGAGCGACGACGCCGTAACCGACGACGCAGTAAGCGTTGATTTCTATACAGACCCGATTGAATTACAATTTAGCCAAGTTGTGGAGGCAAAGAAGGACAGATACGTTCCATTAGAAAATGAGCAATGGGCAAAAGGCCAAACATACATCGAACATATTTTGGAGGAGTGGGAAATAACAGAGAGCCATCTTTGGAAAGTTGGAATAATCAAAAATGGAGAATTTGACGGGCAAACTTTAGTGCTCGCAAAAATAGCTTGTGACGGCCCATGCCCTGCAAGCTATATTCGTTATGCGGTAGAGGAAGGATCAAACAAATGGACATTACTTTCAAAGTATTCCAACACCCTAACCGTGGACAACACAACGATTCATGCAGATGCGAGTTCAGAGATTTCAATCCCAAGCCTAGACGTTCCACAAGAACTAGAAATTTATGATTCCACAAAAGTTGTACTTGAAGAGGAATTTGGCGGAACTATGATGGAAATTGGAGACACCTCATCGTATCAAGAACTTTTGGACATCAAGAACACAAGCTTTGCACATTACTATGAGCGCGTATATGCAAGCGCCAAGTATGAAACGCCAAACACTCAGATTTACGCAGAATCAAAGGACGGCATTTTAAGCGAATATATAATTGTTCCTGCTCCATTTGCAGATACGGTACTTGGCACGCAAACGAGCTCATTACACACACTTGTAAGATTGAATAATGCGGATATTGAAGCCGAATATACGATTTTTGGAGGAGGTTGCGGTGGCTACACAATGATGGGCGCATCATCACCTACCAGCAAAGAAGCAAAACTAATCACAAAAATAGGTACGTTTGAAGGTGAAGATGCGTACATGTTAAGCGCCGTTGAAGACAAGCCGGAGGATTGGAATGGGTCTCGAGACGGCTCCATGTTAAGCGCACTTTATTCCAATTATGACTCTTACGTAACTCGTCTAAATTATGCGGAAACTCCAAGCGAGCCAATGAGCCTCGAAGATTTTGCCGATAGCGGAAACATATTTTTCCTAAAAATGGACAATGGCGTGTACGTGTTAACATTCAATAATGAATATGGTCCGGTTGCAGAATGTGGCAAGCCGGTAATTTATCTTTACCCTACGGAATCAACGGTTGTAAATGTGCAGGTTGGCATTGATGAATTTACAAAAACGGAACCAACTTACCAACAAGACGGATGGACAGTACTTGCAAATCCAAACGGGCTTATTAAGAACCTTGTGGATAGCCTCACCTACCCTTACCTGTTTTGGGAAGGACAGTCAGACAAAACCATTATGCTTGATGAAGGATTTACTCTGGAAAAAGATCAAATTGAATCTACCTTGCCAACAATCTTGCAAAACATTGGCTTAAACCAAAAAGAAACGAGCGATTTTATGGAATTTTGGTTGCCAAAACTTGTGGCAGTCAATGCGCCATACGTGCAATTTAATTTTATAGATCAAAAGGTTTTTGAAACCATTGCGCCTCTTACAATTTTGCCAAAACCGGATACGGTTTTGCGAGTATTTATGTACTACAAAGGCGTCAATCAACAAGGTGCAGATGTGCCAGCCTACACGCCGGTGATTCGTAATGGATTTACAGCTATAGAATGGGGCGGAACTTTGTATTAAGCCTTATTGGGCTTAGCATTTTTGGATTAATTGGATGCCAGCTCGTTTCCAAAAACGAGCTGGCTTTTCCAGAGTGTGCAATTGCACCATCAACAGGCGATCAGATTGTGCTCATGCCACACCACCTCTTGGTTGAATCGATTATAAAAGACATGTACGAATCTCTTGCCGTGAACGATTGGGAGAATGTTGTAATTGTGAGCCCCGACCATTTTTATGCTGGCAAAAGCCACATAAGCCCGGCAACAGAAGAAGAGCACGGTTTCACGGTTCACAGAGATTTTGTTAAAGATTTTTGGCCCGAAGCAAATGTGGAAGGCTATATGATAAAAACCAATGCAACAGAGGCGGAAATTACAGATTTTGTAAAAACGCTAGTCAACAACACATCTACTTTATTTGTTTTTAGCGTGGATTTTTCACACTATTTGCCTGGCGACGTTGCAAAAATTCACGACCTACGATCCATCGACATAATTCGCACTGGCGACCTGACAAGCTTTCTTGGTGAAGGCACAGGCACTATTGAAGTGGATAGCCCTAAAACAATCGAGGTAATGCTCCGGCTTCTTGACGCACAAAATCAAAAAATGCTTATACAAAGGAATACCAATCCTGCACTGGACACAGGAATCAAAACTTTTGACAACACTACGCATGTTTTTGCGTGTAGCGGTGCATCGCAAGCCGTCCCTTTAGGCACAAGCACCTCATCCGCAGACATATCAACTCGCACTCTCCACACCACTATGTATTTTGCGCATCCAAAAGAATGGTACGCGGGCAAAACAGAGGAAGATCGCTACCTCTACGGCTACGACGAGGTATTTTTTGACCAAGCAGGCAAAACCATAGGCACAACAGGCACGATGCTAACAAAGGACACGGTGATTGTTAAGGATATTTTTACAGGCACAGAGCAAAAATTCGAGTTTGATTATTTTTAGAGTTGGAGCCTGCGTCAAAATTTGCACAAATACATCACACTCAGGCGTAAGCATCGGCACATAGCCAGCCCACAGAAAAAACACCACTTGACAAAAGCTACTATATGTCATAAAATAGGCGGGCAAATTAGCCTTTATTACTTGTGATCATGCATAAATCAAATAACGATCCCGGCACTATAGAACGTATTGATGGTCAAATGGTCAATCACCCAGTTGCAGGTCCAATCGCGATGGCAATGCTAGTAGGGCTCGGTGTAGCAGCTGTTAGAGAATTAACAATTATTGTGAGAGAAAGAATAGATGCTGCTTGTAATACAGACCATGTAGAAATATTGCAAGATGCATATAGAGATAGAGGTGTAACACGTGACATTGCTACAGGAGTAAGAAATGGTTCAAGCCCTAAAGTATGGTTCAGTGGAGAGAGCCCATTCCCAGAAACAAGATGGGTAATCGCTCATGAGCCAGTTGAAATGACATTAGGTGCAGCTAGAGGGATGTGGGATTTAATGGCCAGTGATGGAGAATGTATTGCCGACGCATTGTCACTTTAGAGTAGTTTGAGTAAAATTAAGGCATGATAACTAATAAAGTTAGCATTGCAACAAAAACAGGAGACAACGGCACAACCAGCCTTTTTAATGGCGAGCGAGTAAAAAAAAATGACAAAAGAATTGAGGCGCTCGGCGCAGTAGATGAACTCAATGCACACCTTGGGCTTTTAGCCACCACTCCAAATACAAAAATAATCTGCAAAATTCAAAAAGACCTCTTTAAACTCGGCGCAATAATCGCGAACCCGTCTTCAAAAGAAAACATGCAAAAAGAGCTTGCTGAACTGGAAGAAGAGCTGGAAGAATTGGAAGCAAAATTACCACCACTCAAAAACTTTATTTTACCATCAGGGCACACACTTGCAGTTAATGCGCACATTGCTCGTACCGTTTGCAGGCGCGCAGAAAGATACATAGTCGCCTTAAAGAACACGGACCCATCAATCTTAAAATATCTAAACCGCCTTTCCGACTATTTGTTTTTGTTGAGCCACCAAATAAATATAAAAAAACACAAAGAAGAAACGCTTGTGGTATAATCAAAAAGTATTCTTTAACCAAACAGTATATGCAAATACGAAAGCACATCAAAAACCTCACGGAACCGGAAAAAGAACAGTTCGAAAACTATTTGGAGAAAAAGCTCGCAACACTTTCTACAGTCGTGGATGCCCATTATCCAGATCAAGATACGGTCCTCGTGGACGCAAAAATCGAAAAATTTGATAAGCATTCCGCTTTCCAATTCGAGTATATTTTTGAACTTCCAAAAACGCGCCTTGTTTCAAGCGAGGTTAAGCACTCGATTACCGAATCGATGGACTTGGCTACCGAGAAAATGGAACAACAAATGCGCAAGCACTTCAAAAAAATGGTAGAAGCATGATCCGCTAAGAAATGATTTATTTGGATTATGCGTCGGGGACCCCAATAGATAAGCGTGTTTTAGATAAAATGTTGCCATTTTTAGCAAATGATTTTGGGAATGCATCTTCAGTTCATCAATTTGGGCAAAAAGCACGCAAAGGAATAGATGAGGCGAGAAAAATTTGTGCAAGATTGATCGGCGCATCGTCGGTTAAAGAAATTATTTTTACAAGCGGAGGGACGGAATCGGCAAATATGGCGATTTTGGGTACGGCTTTTGCACAAAAAGCTAAAGGCAAGCACATAATTATTTCTGCGATTGAACACCCCGCGGTACTTGAATCTGCAAGATATTTAAAAGAGCATCACGGGTTTAAAGTGACAGAAGTCCTACCTTCCAGCACCGGGCGAATCGACCCAAAAAAAATAGAAAAAGCCATCAAAAAAGACACAATTTTAATTTCGGTAATGGCGGTAAATAACGAGACCGGAATAATTCAGCCAATCAGACAGATCGCAAAAATTGCCCACAAAAAAGGCATAACATTCCACACAGACGCTTGCCAAGCCCCGGGATTTACAGATATAAACGTTGGACATCTCGGCGTGGATTTGCTCACGTTGAACGGAAGCAAAATCTATGGACCAAAAGGAAGCGGACTACTCTATGTACGCACCGGAACAAAAATCTTGCCACTTTTACATGGTGGCGGGCAGGAATTTTACATGCGTAGCGGAACAGAAAATGTTGCCGGCATAGTTGGCTTTGCAGAGGCATTAAAACTGATTTTAAAAGACAGCAAAAAAGAGGCGCTTCGCATAAAACTTTTGCGAGATCAGCTATTAAAAGAACTACTTAAAATTAAAGGCGCATCACTTAACGGATCAATTGAAAATAGGACGGAAAACAATATCAACATCCATATACCGGGCATAAGTGGTGCAACATTGGCGATGAAATTAGACATCGAAGGCCTCGCCGGCTCCGCCGGCTCGGCCTGTTCCTCTGGTAAAATCCGCCCTTCCCACGTGCTCCTTGCAATGGGAGTATCAAAAAAAACAGCAGAAGAATCCATAAGACTTACTCTTGGCAGGCCCACCACAAAACAAGAGATACTATCTGCCATAAAAATTAAGCCCCTTTGACGAACCCGGACTAACACTTTAGAATGCATTTTGCTTATGGGCATAATACTTTTTATTCTCGGGATCGCAGTTTCTGCTGGAGGCACCTACTTTTTTTTGAACCCCAAAAACGAGTACTCATCTGAAGACCCAAAGCAAACAATAGAAGAAGCAAAAATGGCATCAGAAAATTTACGCAAAGAGAATCAAGAATCAATTTTGCGGATCAAAAGGGCCATGGAGGCGGAAGAAAAAACAATGGAAGAAAGCTTTTCCAAAATGGAAGAGACTTTGGCGCAAAAAGAAGAAATCCTAAAACGCCGTGAAGAGCGCAACAAATCACAGGAGGAAATCGTAAAAAAACAAAACGAAGAAATCAAGACGCTAAAAGAGGAAGTTGCAAGAATCGCGATAGAAACTGCAAAAAACTTAAGTCACCAAAGTGGGCTCTCTCGCGAGCAGGCACTGGAAAAAGCAAAAGAAAATCTTAAAGAATTGATAACAAAAAATGCCGATGCTCGCAAAAACGCAGAACTTGAAGAATTTCAAGAAGAATCGGCACGCCACGCAAAGTCCATTTTACAGGTTGTTTTGCATCGCCTCGCCGTACCAACTTCAATAGACAAAAACTCTACGGCAGTAACCATAAAAGACGACAAATTCAAAGGGATGCTTGTTGGTAAAAACGGAATAAATGTGGAATATTTTGAAAGTCTTTTGCCGGTTTCGCTCATATTTAACTTTGGCGATCCGGAAACTTTGCACGTTGGAGGCATAAATTTATTAAGAAGAAACATGGCAAAGCGAGCCATAGACAAACTCCAGCTTCGCGCAAAAAAATCGGGCAATTTGACACAAGAAATGATAAAGACTGCAATAGAAGAAGGTGAAGCGGAAATCCTTGCGATTTGTGATAAGAAGGGAGAAGAAACTCTAAAAAGCTTGGGCCTTGATCCAAAAAAAATCCCTGCAGAACTCACAAATGACTTGGGCAGGCTCTATTTCCGAACCAGTTACGGGCAAAACGTTAGCAACCACTCAATAGAAATGGCTTTTGCCTCAAGAATGATCGCCGAGCTTATTGGTGCAGATCCGCGCGTTGCAATGGAAGCGGCACTTTTCCACGATCTTGGTAAAGCAATAGATCACGATATAGGCGGAGCCCATGACGATATTTCAAAAGACCTGCTCGAAAAATATAATTTTGATCCAAAAATTGTGCATGCCGCATTTGCTCATCACGATAAAGTCCCGTGTGAGAGCCCGGAAGATTTTATTGTAAAAGCTGCGGATGCAATATCCGGCAGTCGTCCCGGAGCGCGCCAAGAATCCGTTACAAATTATTTTGAAAGAATTCAAGAATTGGAGCAGGCGGTAATGTCTTTTAGCGGAGTTAGCAAAGTTTACGCAATGTCCGCAGGTCGTGAGATGCGCGCAATAGTGGATGGAGCCCGTGTGAGAGACGGCGATATGGACGAAATGGCAAAACAAATGGCTGGCAAAATAACGGAAGAAATAGCCTTCCCGGGCAAAATAAAAGTGAACATAATCCGCATTACAAAATCAGTGGATTACGCGCGTGAAAAACAACTCACACACAAGTAACAATATCTTTATGAGTGAAGATCAAAAATCCACAGTTGATAAAATTATAATGGGCGCGATAATTGGTACCGCAATTGGTTCTGCACTGGGGCTTACTTTTGCGCCAAAAAAAGGAATAGAAACGCGTGAGATTTTAAAAGAAAAAAGCAAAGATGCGGGCTCGCTCACCAAAGAAACAGCAATCGGATTATTTAAGTTAGGCAGAGCTGTGCTTAAAAAATTATTAAAAACAACTAAGCCTTAGTGATGCACAAAAAAAGTTTAATTATTCTAATTACGCTCGCAACCACCTCCGCGATAATCTTTTTACTTGCAGTTACTTATAAAATATCCAAACTTCCTGAAGAAGTTTTCGTAAAAAAATTCAGTATCGAGCAAATTTCTTTTGATGAATTTAACACTTTTGCAGACGCGATCACTG
The DNA here is from genome assembly GCA_041658345.1 of Candidatus Altimarinota bacterium. Lineage (GTDB taxonomy): Bacteria > Patescibacteriota > Gracilibacteria > UBA1369 > 2-02-FULL-48-14 > JBAZYV01. The sequence continues at coordinate 56,994 of JBBAAK010000003.1, read as the reverse complement.
AGCTTGCCAACTGGGAGAATGCACGTCTTTCCACAAAAATTACATGGGTTTCCGAGCATGGCACAGCCACGCTTTCTTTAAAAGATTTGGGAGTAACAAGCTCACTTTTAGAAGTCCAAAATCAAATGGATTCTTTTATGCAAGAAGCTTCAGAATTACAAAAAATCAAAACATATTTATTTGGCCAAAGCCTGGGCTACCAATTTTTTGTAGATGAGAAAGCAGTAGAAACTGCACTAATGCCTTTTGCAATCGAACAAGGCAACGACAACGCAAAATTTATTTTTCAAGATAAAGAAGTCGCAATTCAACCAGAACAAATTGGCTATGGAATAGACACGGACGCACTTAAAAAAGAAATCGAAAAAATATGGTTAAGCACTGCCGTACCAGAAGGACAAAATGCAACGCTGGAACTGCGTACGAGTAGCCCGGAAATCTTACAAAACGAACTAAGTCCTTTACTGGAAACGGCAACAAAAATCGCAAAAGAAAAAATCTTACTAACCGATTCTTATGGCAATGATTGGGACGTACCAATGGCAAATTACATTTCTTGGATTGTGCCACCAAGCGGAGAAAAACCGGAAGATAATTTTGATATTTCCGAGCAAAATTTTATCACCTACGCCGAACTTAATTTAGTACCAAATATAGAAAAAGATCCGTCTCCGGCAACAATAACAGACGACGGTGATGGGACTTATAGTTTTTCCGGTAGCGCTCGTTTTGGGATAGAAATAGACAAAGAAACCCTGCGCGCATATGTAAAAACGGCACTTAAAACTTTTGTAAACGCAGACGTAAGCGCGGAGCCAACAGTCCTAGAACCGATCCAAATCCCTCTCACACAAATCGATCCCCAAATCACCGTGCCGGATTCTTTAAAAACACTTGGCGTAACGGACCTTCTTGAGTTTGGCTATTCAGACTTTAGTGGCTCCCCAGCAAACCGCATTCACAACATCCAAATCGGCATAGCGCAGTTTAACGGTGTAATTGTAGACAAAGATGCAACATTTTCTTTTATGAGCCAAATGAGCCCGGTGGATGCCGAGCACGACTTTTTGCCTGAACTCGTAATTAAAGGAGATGAAACCATTCCAGAATTCGGCGGAGGTTTATGCCAAATTTCTTCCACAATGTTCCGCGCAATTATTTACACCGGCTTGCCAATTGTAGCTCGCACAAATCACTCTTATGCAGTTTCTTATTACGCACGCCCTTTTGGTTATGGACTAGACGCAACCGTTTATGACCCGGCCCCGGATCTTAAATTTTTAAACAACACTCCAGCCTCAATTTTGATTCAGTCCTATACGGACGGCAACAGCGCTTTCTTCGTTTTTTATGGCACAAATGATGGGCGCAGAGTGGAAATGGAAGGGCCATATTCATACGATTACAACTCCATCGCAGAGCCAACTATTGAATATACAGATGAACTTGCACCGGGCGAAAGACAATTAGATACGCCAGCCCACACCGGCTTTACAACGGATTGGTTCCGCACAATTTTTTATGCCGATGGCACCACAAGCGAACGTGAAAATATCCACAGCGTTTACGAAGCCCGCCCAGCCAAATACTTGGAAGGGAAAGCCACTATTTCGCCTTTTTAAGCCTAGCCTTCACCTCTTCATTATAAGGATCAGCCTCAAGGACTTCTTTTAATATGCGCACTGCATCTTCTTCGCGAGCCATTCTTTCATAATAATCAGCCAAAATAAGTTTTAATTCGAGATCTTTTGGTTTTCTGCGGGATGCGCGTTCAAAATAACCTAGCGCTTTCTCGTCCTCCCCGAGTTCATAATAAATCTGCGCTAAACTTTGCAATCTTTCTGCCCTGCGATCATCCAAAGCCACTGCATTTTCATAAGCTTCTGCCGACTCAATAAGACGTTGTTGTGCATAAAGAGATGCTCCCAAATTGCTAAAATACACAGGATCCTTTTTTAGATTCACGAGCTTGGAAAAATACAATTCCGCATTTGGGAAATCTTTGTTTTTCATATACAAAAGCCCCAATTTATTATGAGCTTCCATGTGGTCCGCTTCCGCGCCAATTACAGCCAAAAACAAACTTTCCGCATCAGTAAACTCATTGCGGGCAAAGTGTGCATCCGCCTTCATAAAAGTTTTGCGCACAGTCCCCAAAAGTTCAGGATTTTCCTCTTCATCAACAGTCTCAGAAGCACTCTCTTCCACTTCCCCATTAGCCTCCTTCTCGGCCACTTCCTCCTCCTCCAAACGTTGCTGGAATAAAAGGTCCTGGCGGGTATAAATCAGCCTTCTGCCAAAAACCACAAAAGCGGCAAGTATAGAAAGCGTAAGTAAAATCCAAGCAATCATAATTTATGGGACAAAGAAAAGAAAAAGATTTTCGAGTACAAGGCGAACGTTTACGTTAGAGCGTATTGACTGCGAAGCATCCTCAATTTGCTCCAATATCTCTGGAATATCAAGATACGCGCGATTTTGCGGTAGAGTTGCCGGAGGTGCCCATGCCCTTACCTGCCGTAACAATATATCCAAAAATTCCGGCAAAAAAAGACTATCCTCGTATTTGCGGGTTAGCTCAAATGCACCCGGAGCGGATGGCGATTCCAAAAACACCAGCAAGTCACTTAAAATTGATTGATGCGCTTCAAAATAAGCAGGATCTTCCATAAGTCGCACCAATTTCCCCGGCCTGCCCATAGCAAAAAACAAAAGATTTTCAGTTTGCACATGCCCATCGCAAGCCTCTCTCATAAAATTATCCGCGACAGTTTGGAACCGCGTAACCGTGCATCTACTACGAATTGTTGGCAACACATCATCCTCATTATTCGCGGTTAAAAAGAAAATAATATCCGGATTTGGCTCTTCCAAACTTTTAAGTAGCGCATTCATTGCCTCAGACTTCATTCTGCCCAAATTTTCTATTATCACGATTAAATATGGGCTGTTATGGCTTTGGGAAGCCCTTTCCCTCACCTTGCGGATTTCCTCAATAGACAAATTTTCGCCTTTGTCTAAAAGCAAAATTGTATCCGCAGACACGCCCTCCAAAATATTTTTTTTGATTAATACATTTTCATCTCCACCTTGCAAAGAAATCGCAAGTAAAATAGCAGTACGCGTTTTTCCAATATGTTCCGGTCCCAAAAAAAGCTGAGCATGATGCAATTTTCCACTCATCGCCTCGCCCATTAGTCGATCAAAAATTGCCTTATGTCCAATTAGCATTACATGTGAGTTAACCAATAAGGCTCTTGGCGTACCAATAATTTTCGCGCATCTTCGGGATTTTTCATACAAAGTTTGACCAAATGCTCCATCCTTACATTGTTTTGTGAACCTTTCGCGAGCACAGTGTCATGTTTTTCTAGGGCATTAGCCAAAAACACGCCGGCCTCTTTTGAGGTACGGAAAGAATGAATCATGGAAGCAGACATCCCTCCCCTTTGAGCGCCTTCAATCATATCTTTTGCACGGTCTCCAACGGCAATCAGCATATCTGCATATTCGGCCACAAGTTTACCGATTTTTATATGTTCACTTTCGCTCAATTCGCCAAGCTCGTTCATAGTCCCAAGCGCCGCAATTTTGCGTCCCGGGAAAAGGCTCAAAATGGATAAAGCCGACTCCATTGTATCTGGAGAAGCATTGTAGGTACTGTCCAGGATTAAAGACCCGCTTTTGCCCTCTATTTTATTCATGCGCCCGGGTGGCAATTCAAATTCATTAAGCGCAGTCTCGATTGCTTTCCATGGTATGCCGGCAATAAATCCAACGGAAATTGCTGCAAGCACAAGAGTTGTATGAGATTCGCCAAGCACTTTTGGGAGATGAACCGGCAAGCGTTTGTTTTCATACACAAGGGTGAATTTAAGGCCATCCGTATCTGAGGAAATTTCTTCCGCACGCAAATCACACTCTTCATTAACCCCAATTGTTAAGGTGTGAGCGGGGAGTTTGCCATCGAGTTGACGTACAAAATTATCATCTTTATTTAAAACGACCCAACCGCCACTTGGCACGGAAACCGTAGCTTTTGATTTTTCTTCAAAAACCGCCTGGCGATTTGCAAATTGATTTTCACCTATATGCACACCTTTAACATTCAAAAACACAAGCACGTCCGGAGCAAAAACTTCCAAAATTTCATCCATGTCTCCAGGTTTATCCACGCCAAGTTCAAGCACCAGCATGTCATAAACTTCCGGCTTTTTTAAAGCATCTGTGCAGGCTTTAAAAAGCACGCCAACCCAACCAAAAACAGATGAATATGCGGATTTTAGATCCAAAATAGTGAGTACAGTCCCAAATTCGGAATTTAAATTTCTTTCGCTTTTTTTGACTTTATACCTACGACTCAAAACCTCATAAATTGCCTCCTTGCAACTGGTTTTTCCGGCGGAACCGGTAACGCCAATAATCATAGGCCTAACCTGCGTAAGACGTCTCTTTGCAAGAAACCTCAGAATTTGTAGTACCCACATGCGTAAAACGGCTTTCATAAGCGATTTGTTGAGGGCACCACTCTAGCCTAAACTGATGCAAAAGACAACTGAGTTGGGACAAAACGAAGGCCTAAGCCGGGACCTTGCGAACTTTTTTATAAACACGACATCCCTGATCTTCACGGTGGACATAGCCAGCACAAGTATCCACGCGGACAGACCCCTTTTGAAGATGTGAAGGAAGCGCCGGATCCATGTAGACGTACCCGCTAACGCGAGTTCCATAAGGTGCGCGACCTGGAAGTCTACTATTTCCAAGCGAGCTAGACGTATGGGCATCAAAAGTCCCAAGGGTTTGCAAATGCTCGTAATGACTTATAGGCATCAGACCATCAGCGCCCATATCAGCGGCCAGTCCAACTGCATTGCCGTTATGGGCTTCATTTGGGAACTCGTTCACCGGGAAGTTTGTATCTAGATACTCTTGCGCGGATTGATCATATACAGTGTTCCGTCCTACTCCCGGGGCCTCTTCAGTACACGTTCCAAAATAGTAAAACGTATCATCTTCTAGGTATTTATCTGGGGAATGACCGGCTTCTTGCATCCGGCTCAAGCACAACAAAGCATCTGCATCAGCCTCAAGGGCTCTCTGGAAATCTGCCCATTGTGTCCACTTATGCCTTTCAGGATGTGCATCAAAATTAGCTTTAACAGCCTCAAGTAGTAGCGCCCGTGTTTCAGGATCTAATTCGTGGCTTGTTTCAGCGCCTTCAACAGTAGCATTCACTTCATCAGCTACACCATCTGCAATGACCTCAGGCTCGTTAGGAGCGGAATCTAATGACGTACCAACAATATTCTCAGATTGAAAAACAGGTTGAATGGGTCCATCAGCAGGAGTATCTGGTGCTTCTGTCTCTTTTGGCATTAGTATTGAGGTTAGAAATTATGATAAGAGAGGATTATATATGTTTATGCAAAATAAACAATCCAATTTTCCCTTTCGTCCGAAATCTCCACCCACTAGCCAATAAAACAAAAACCCCTCATTTCTGAGGGGCTTTTAAATTTGCCATCTAAAGTGCCTAAGCCTCTGCTTTTACTGTCTCTACAATCTTTTCAAAAACAGCAGGTTCATGAATCGCCATTTCAGAAAGCATTTTGCGGTCAAGGACAACCATTTTTTTGGAAGCCAAGTAAATAAAACGGCTGTAAGAAATACCATGTGCTCTTAAAGCGCCATTCATACGCGCAATCCACAATCTCCTGAAGTCGCGTTTTTTGCGCCTTCGATGTGAATATGCATGCATGCCCGCTTTCATCACGCGTCGTTTAGCGATGCTAAACAAACTGCCTGAGAGCCCACGATACCCCTTGGCCATTTTGAGAATTTTGTTGTGGCGACGTCTTTGGACGGTTCCACGTTTCACGCGAGCCATAAGGTATGGGGTTAAAAATTAAAGCACCAGGTGGTGCAACCGGAGGACCTCAAGGCGTGGCATATGCCCGGATCCAACCGAGGAATAAATAAAACTAGTTCCAGAGTAAAGTCTTCAATCTCTTTATATCTGTTGAATCTACAACAGACTGATGAGTTCCCATTGTCTTTTGACGAGTAGCCTTTTGATTAAGGCGATGGCTGTGAGCCGCTTTTTGCATGCGGACCTTGCCGGTACCCGTTATAGAAGTGCGTTTTTTTGCACCTGTATGGGTCCTTTGCTTTCCTGTATTTCCAATTTTGCGAGGCATTATTTTAGGGGTGAAAGAATCATTGTAAGGGAATTCCCTTGTCTTTTTGGCTCCTGGTCGACTTTGGTCATTTCTTTGAGTTGCTCTTTAACGTAATTCATTTTCTCGTACCCAAGTTCCATATGTGTAACCTCTCTTCCGCGGAAAATCAAGGCGAATTTGAGCGAATTACCTTCATTTAGGAATTCTTTGGACTGATTTAGCTTAACGTCTATATCGTGTCTATCGGTCCTAATACTCAAGCGAATACCCTTTATTTCACGACTTTTTTGGGAAGATTTATGTTTCTGCTCGGTTTTTCTCAATCTGTAGAGGTATTTCCCATAGTCCATAATACGGCACACGGGTGGAAACACGGTAGGAGACACTTCCAACAGATCAAGTCCCATCTCTTTTGCTAGGGCAAGGGCCTTTTGTATTCCCATAACTCCCCCCTGAAAATCCTCCCCATCCTCGGCGATTAGCCTAACGGTTTGGGCACGAATTTCCTCGTTTTTTCTGAGTTGCTTACTTATAAAGATAGATTATTAGCGGGGGAATTTTAACAGATTAAGATAAGAAGTCAATAAAATGGCAAGGCTTGCGAACAACCGGTTAAAACGGCAAACTTAGCCCATGATTGCATTTGCGTTCATTACATTTTCTTTTCTTGGCTTGGCGTTTGCACTGGCAAGACGCATTGATGGCACAAAATATGGCACACTTGGCATAATTCTTTTTGGTTTATTGGCACTTTTATCGGTGGAAATGTTTGGGGCTTTTAATGCCTTCACCCTAAGCAACCTTGCCGTTTTGGCAGGCATTTTTTTATGCATGGCAATAGGCTTGGAGTTTAAAACTTTTAGCCATTTTACAGTACGAAAAATCAGCATGAGGGCCTGCATAGAATACTTTGGGATTGCACTGTTTTTGATCTTAATCGCGATATTTGCCAGCATAATTCCATTGGCAGAAACGGATAGTTTTGGCTACCACTTGCCAATCGTGAGCCAGTTACTAAAAACACACGGAGTTTGGGACGTATTTTTTGCAGGATTTGTTGGGCCAAACACATATTTTCCCGCGAACCACGAGGCATTGCAGGCATTTTTTGCAATTCAAACGGGCGCCTATAATTTAAATTTTTTGGTAACGGAAGGTTCATTTTTGTTGTTATTTCTAAGTTTAAAAGATTTGGCAAAAAACAAACTCTCATCAATTTACCCATTTATTTTTGCATTAAGTGTCGCAATCACTCCATTTTTATTTAGACAATTTTTGGACTTCCAAATTGATCTTTTTATGTTTTGTCTTTTTGGCAGTGCGATTGCATTTTTGGCCTCTGCATATGTAAATAAAGACAAGCTAGACATGGCCAAAGCGATGCTGGTTTTGGGCCTATGCCTTGGTTCAAAGTACAACGCAATCCCGCAAGTTTTGGTTTTAATACCATTTATAATATCGCTCGCGATTAATCTAAAAACACGCCTAAAAGAATATGGCATTTACGCCGGACTAATTATTTTACCGAGTTTTTTTTGGTACTTAAGAAATACAATTGTTGCGGGCAATCCTCTCTACCCTTTTGGAATTGATTTTGGATTTTTACATTTTGCGGGGCATGCATCTTTTGTATCGGACACGGTAAATACTTCCATGTTAAGTCATTTGCAAAGCGATGGCCTAAGCGCAGTTTTAAATCAAATAAGCACAAACGTAGAATTCACCAATGAGCTTGGAATTGCACCAATAGTTTTGTTATTAGTAGCACTACTTGGAACGATTTTTTTAATGGCGAGAAAAAGGAATTTTGCACTTGGACTTACACTTTTTCTTGTAGCGATTTTAGAATCGATTTATTACTTAAATTCCCCATACACTTTTACGCTTTGGAATCAAACAATACGTTATGCCAGCCCGATTTTTGCCCTGGCTCCCACCATTTTTGTTTTGTGCGCACTTAAATCAAATTACACCGGCAAAGCTTTACTGACCTTTGCAAGTTTTATATTGGCATTTCAAATCTTTAGCAACTCATTCCTTTTTAATCCCACATATACATCCGTTTTGGCTCAAGGCTTTACACAAAATCAAACTCTCACAGACCAATTTTTAAGCATAGAATTGCCGGATTATAAAGAATTGTTGCCGGTGCTAACGGCGCTCAGAAATCAAGAAAAAGACGCCACACCAACAATCGCACTGGCAGGTTTAACGCCATATGCATTATTCGAAAAAGAAGGATTCATAGCTCTCTACGTAAACATAGACGGATGCACAACTTGCAAATATCCCGCATATAAAAATGCACAAAAATCCATACGCACATATCCATCGCAAAAAGACTGGGAAAGTGCACTTAATTTACTCAACGTGGATTATCTTTTAGTGGATTACGTGAGCTATGAACCAAATATAAAAATGTTAGAGGAAGAGTGGGCAAAAAATAATCCAAATCTTTTTACACAAATATTAAAAACCACCCGCTACAGTCTATACGCAATCAACTAAATTTTTGGATTTAAAATACTCAAAAAGAAAGAAGAAAACAGGCTCTGAATCCCCAAAATCATAAGCGATGAAGATAGCGCAATAACATTCGCCTCATGTAGGTTTTGGAAATCAGCTTGCACCCATTCATACACAACGTAGAGATCCATAAAAAATCCAAAAGAAAAAAGTAGCAGACCAAAAACAAGTCCGCGTTCAACCGTAAAGATTTTATAAAAGTTTTTAATAAACGAATCTTTAAATTTAAACTTTTGAGTTTGTGCATAAGCCTTTGCTTGCACGCCGGTAATTAAAACTTGGTAGCCCAAAATAGCGAGCAAACTTCCAAGCAACGCCGTGTGATAATCAAATGTAATTCCAAACAAATTCAAAGGACCACCAAGCAAAGCAAACATCAGCAAAAATCCTGCAAGCATAAAAACAAATCCAGGCATCAAAAATAAATAAGTTGGGCTGTACAAAAACATAAATTTTAAGTGCCTCCATCCATCCCTCCACGTATTTAAATGTGGCGCACGATTGCGTTTGTCTTTGTATAAAGTGATTGGGATTTCTTTGATTTTAAGCTTTAGTAGTCCGGATTTTATTAACATCTCAGATGCAAATTCCATGCCTTGTGAGTCCAAACACAATCTGTAAAAAGCCTCTTTTGTAAGACATCTCATCCCGGAATTACAGTCGGAAATTTTTGTTTTAAAAAGTAAATTTAAAATAAAAGTTAGCACCGGAGTCCCCAAATAACGATGCAAAAAAGGCATAGCACCCTTTTCTATTTTTCCACGGATTCTAGTTCCAATCACTAAGTCGTAACCGTTTTGTATATACTTAACAAACTCATCAATTTCCTCAAAATTATAAGAATCATCCGCATCTCCCATCAACAAATATTTGCCATTCGCCTCGCTCATTCCGGCTATTAACGCATTGCCATAACCTTTCTCTTTAACGTAAATAACACGTGCCCCCAACCCTTTTGCAATCTCCACACTTCTGTCCGTGGATCCATTGTCCGCAACAATCACTTCTCCGCTAATGTTCAATCTTTTTAAAGACAAAAGAGCTTTTTTTATAACAATCGCAAGAGTCTGCTCTTCGTTTAAACATGGAATGATGATAGATAAAAGCATTTATTTGTTTGGTTGCGCTTTTTCAAATTCAAAAGCACTTTGGATTATATCATCAATTGTTTTTTGTGGAACAAAACCGAGTAAATCGCGGGCCTTTTTGCAAGAAGCAAGTAGGGCGGGCACATCTCCATCTCGCGCCGGCTCAACTTGAATTTTTGCACTAATGCCACTCACCTTTGCGCACAGGTCAATAATTTCCAATACGGAATGCCCACGCTCCGTCCCAAGGTTGATAAACTGGCTTTGACTGGCCTTTTTTTGCAGATATTCCATGCCCAAAATATGCGCCCTCGCGATGTCTGTAACGTGCAAATAATCACGAATACACGTGCCATCAAAAGTATCATAATTCGTCCCAAAAACTTTTACGCTCTCGCCAGCCATCAGCCTTTTGAAAACTGAACGGATCAAATGCGTTTCCGGCTCGTGCATTTCACCAAATCGCAAATCATCCGAACTCCCGCCAGCATTAAAATAGCGAAATGCAATAAATTCTAGCCCATGATTTTCCGAATATTCCGTGAGCATTTTTTCGAACATAACTTTGGTTTTTCCATAAACGGAAACGGGATTTAGCGGATGATTTTCCTCAATAGGTAATTTTTTTGGCGCCCCATAAACAGATGCAGTAGAAGAAAAAATCATTTTATTGCAACCCGCAGAAAGCATGGCCTCAAGAAGCATTTTTCCACCATTTACATTATTATTTTCATATTTTTCCGGATTAAGCCCAGACTCACTAACCACGCTAAAAGCTGCAAAATGGAACACGCACAAAAATTTATGGCGACTAAATACCATGCGCAAAAAATCACTATCCAAAATTGAGCCTTTATAAAATTTTGCCCGTGGATGAACTAGCGCTTCATTGCCCGTGCTCAAATCATCCACAATAATAACTTCAAAACCGGAGTCGATCAAAAGTTTTACAACATTGGAGCCAATATAGCCTGCCCCGCCGGTAACAAGAATTTCACTCATTTGCGCGGTCTAAAAATTAAAAACTTATAAGCCACAAAGTTTACACAAGTTGTAATAAAAATGGAACTCACTTGGGCGAAAATCTTTATATCAAACAATGTTGCAAAAACTAAATTCAATTTTGCAAAAACCACCATCATAAAAATGTTGAACGCCAAAAACTCCATAAACAAAACATATGATTTTTTTGCACCCGCACCAACGTGAAAAGTAAATTTTTTATTTAATAAAAAACTACTCACGACGCCGGCCCCATACCCTAAAATAGACGCCCAAAAAAGTGGTACATGCACCAACAAACAAAAATTTAAAACCGCGAGCGTCAGTAAAAAACTCATTAGCCCGGCCCCCAAAAAACTTATCACCTCCCCACCCAGTTTTCTTAAATCAAATTTCATACCACAAGTTTAAGTCCAAAACGACCATCATTGCAAAAAGTAATATTTTGCGTCTCATTTCTCTTAAAATCCCTTATTGTTACATTGTAACAATAAGGGAAAGTAGAGTTTTTCCGGGTGGCGAAGGCAGAAAGCAACCTACACAACCCTCATCGTAATAATTGCAAAAAATTCTCAGCCAGCTATTATTCCGGCACATCATCGACTAATCACCTTAAGCATGCAAATTCCTAGACGCAAAACCAGAACCTGCCTAGTTGGCCACGGCGCAAACCAAGTCAAAATTGGGTCCGCCTATCCCGTTGCGATTCAAACCATGACCACAGCCAAAACTCACGACATCCACGCGGTCATCAAAGAGATAAAAACAGTCCAAAATAGTGGTTGCGACCTAATCCGTGTGGCGATTCCAACCTTAGAAGACGCGAAAGCCATCCCGTTGATCAAAGAAAAAATCGCAATGCCACTTGTTGCAGATATTCATTTTGACCCCCGCCTCGCAATCGCAGCCATGGAATACGGGGCCGATAAAATCCGCATAAATCCAGGCAATTTCTTAGACCTCTCAGCCTTAAAACAGGTTGTCACCCTCGCAAAGCAAAAAGAAGTTGCAATTCGCATTGGAGTTAACGCCGGCTCGCTGGAAAAAGATTTATGGGCAAAATATGGTGCGCCAAATGCAGATGCTTTAACCGAATCCGCCATCCGCTGGGTAAAATTTATGGAAGATTTGGATTTTACGAATTTTGTAGTTTCGCTCAAAAGCTCAAACGTGCGCACAATGATAGAGGCCTACCAAAAATTTGCCGAGCAAGACGCAAAAATACATAAGACAGAAGGCATTCCACTGCACCTCGGCGTAACGGAAGCCGGATTGCTACTCCCGGGCGCAATTAAAAGCGCAGTTGGCCTCGGAACGCTACTTTCGCAAGGCGTGGGCGATACAATTCGCGTGTCTACGGTTGGCAGTATTGCGGATGAAGTCATGGTCTGCCGAGAAATTTTAAAATCCCTCGGCTTATATTCAAAAGAGCCAAATTTAATTGCCTGCCCAACCTGTGGACGCACAGAAATTGATCTTCCGGCCATGGTCAAAAAAGTGGAAAAAGCCATCAAGCACATTAAAAAACCAATCCGCATTGCTGTTATGGGATGCGTTGTTAACGGCCCCGGAGAGGCTCGCGAGGCAGATTTTGCTCTGGCCGGCGGTAAGCATAGTGGCGCGCTTTATTACAAAGGCCAGCTCTATAAATCTGGAGTCCCAGAAAAAGATTTGGTGAAGGAGCTGATCAAGTTGATCGAAGAGAAAAGCTAAAATCCTTACAAATCGTTCCCTGAGTACGACAAGTTAAAGCTTTTATTGATCAAGGGGAAGTCTGGCACTATGTTTCCAGGCCCGGCGCATTCAAGAAGAGACCAGTTTATAAAAGATGGATCACGTGGGAACACCCTGCTGATTTCACCTTGAGAATCGGTAGCCACAAAATACAAAATCTCTCCACGCCAACCTTCCACACAATTTACAGCCAAAGCGTTCTTTTTAAGCACAACATCCTCCTTGCTGATGATCTCACCATCCGGCAATTGTCGTAATGCATTTTGGATAATCGCAACAGAGCCATAAACCTCTTTAATTCGAACGAGGAATCGGGCATAGGCATCTCCATCTTGTTCCGTCGCGACAACCCCTATACCAAGCTCATCATAAGCCGCATAAGGAAAATCAACACGTGTGTCCTTAGCCATCCCCAAGGCCCTGGCAGGCATGCCCATCGCCCCTTGGCATATGGCAACATCCCTATCTAACTTACCGGTACTTTTTAAACGATTTAAAAGAGAACTGCTGTTCTGCGCTATTTCAATCACCTCGGAGAAGTCTTTGCTTATTTTTTTCAAATTTTCACTCAAAAATTTAGCATCCTCTTCCATTATATCTTTTTTCACCCCGCCGATAGCATTTACACCTCTCAAAAACCTGCTCTCGGTAAGTTTCTCATTTATTTGCATCATCATTTCGCGTAAGCGCGGGCCATTACTTCCACCAAAATTAAATCCGGTATCCAGCATCATTGCGCCGATATCTCCAAAATGATTCGCCAATCGTTCTAGTTCGGCATATACAACACGTAGGTATCGAGCACGCTTGGGAACTTTTATATCGCTCAACTGCTCTACTGCCTGGCAGAAAGCCAAGGAATGAGCAAATGAACTATCCCCGGAAATCTTTTCAGAAAGACGTAACTTTTCTGCTAACGGCAATTTTTCAAATAATTTTTCACTTCCTTTATGTACAAAACCGAGTTTCGCCTCTAAAAGCATAATTTCTTCACCTGCCACACTAAAACGGAAATGGCCTGGCTCAATAATACCGGCATGAATCGGTCCAACCGGGATCTCATAAATACCCTCGCCTTCAACTCGCTGGAATTCATATGAACCACTCGCCAACGCGGGCCTGGAATCCCAAGCAAAATCTTTTCTAAGTGGATAGACATTACTTGGCCAATTCTCATGTAGAATCAATGGCCTTTCATCCGGATTGTTTACCGGCTTAAGACCAAAAAAAGTCTTTATTCTCTTCTCATAGCCCAAGGCTTCATGCATGAAAGGTGAAAGTGACGGGAATTCTTCCATGTCTTTTAGCTGAATATATGGGACAAGGAACCCATTTTCTTCCGGCAATCCAAGCACATACCAAACCTTATAACAGCCGTTTTCCTTTCGCTCGTCGGTTGCGGTAATTAGTTTTAATGTGAGTTTTTTATCCTCATGCAAATCTTGGACAACTTTAATGATTTCCGGAATCTGCACCTCAAAAATCGTAACATTGCCAAAAGACAATGATTCAGTATCGCTAGGAATATATTTTGTGATTGTTTTGTTCATAAAATTAATATTGTGAAACTACTGTATTTATTAACGTAAGTAAAAATTGTGGAACATAAAAACTTAAAGTCAAAGCAACAGTTAAAAGTACAAGTGGAGGCAAAATGAGCCAAACACTTATCTCTCCGGTTTTAATCTCCGCAGGCTTAGCCCCAAATGTCATAGCAACAACATGTTTGAAGAAACCCACAAAAAGAATCGCTGTTAACAATATGGTAGTAACACCCAAGAATGGATGAGCCTGTATTCCAGCGGAAATAATAAAGATTTTAGTCAAAAATATCCCAAAGGGTGGAGTACCGGTGATAGCAAAAAAACCAGTTAAAAACAACACACCGGTAACCGGCAAGGCAGTTATAACCCCTCTTACATTTATAATTTTTGTAGAACTATATTTTAAGAAGATATTACCAACGGATAGAAATAGCGCAGACTTAATAAGAGAATGATAAATAAGATGGAAAATGGCTGCAAATACGCCAAGGCCACCAAAGCCAAATCCAAGCGCGATTATACCCATATTCTCAATACTGGAATACGCTAGAAGTCGCTTATAATTCTTCTGGCCAAAGATGATGAAGACGGCGATTAGGACGGAAAGCAAACCAAATGCCATTAACAACTTTTGTGAGAACTCAGAGCCAACAGCCAAATCCGTAACCGCCTTAAACCTTAGTACTGCAATAAATGCTACATTCAAAAGTACTCCCGAAAGCAAAGCACTTATAGGCACCGGTGCCTTACTATGCGCATCGGGGAGCCAAGTGTGCATAGGAGCAAGACCCACTTTTGTACCATAACCAACCAATACGAACACAAAAGCCATTTTGGCAATCGTGGGGTCGAGATTAACTGCATTAGACAACAAGGTAGTCCAGGTCACAGCCTCCGCACCAATTTGAAACGAGGTAAAGTACAATAACGTCCCAAAAAATGCTAATAAGAGACCTACGGAATTTATAATTAAATATTTCCAAGCAGCTTCCATAGCCGTTGGTTTATTATAAAAACTTATCAAGAAAGCGGTGGAAAGCGTAGTGGCTTCAATGGCAATCCAAGTAAAAATAGGGCTACTGGAAGTGGAGGCCAAGAACATAGCCCCCAAGAAAAGATTCAACAAAATAAAATATTGTTTGACCTCTTTATATCCAATAATCTCTTTAGAAGTTTCTTCTCGCAAATAACGTACGGAATATATCGTAGCCGCAAGCCCAACAAAGGCAACTATCATCATAATAATCGCTCCTAAGGCATCTACGGAAAAAAATGACCACTGACTGTAGCTTCCAACGGTAGCAACCTTCATTGCGATAACCATTGACCCGAAAAATGCAACTAAAGAAGCAATGACTGAAGAAGCTTCCATAACAATTCTGTTCTTGGACATCAGACAAGCGATAGCTGAAACGATGATAACTGCGAAAATGAGGATAAGCTCCATAGTATTAATCTTTTAAGTTTTTCATTTCGGTCACGTCAAGCGTTCCAAAATGTTTATAGATATTGGATATAAAAATAGTGGCTATAAAAATCCAGATAAAGATATCGAACAGAATTCCAGCTTGTAAACCTGCCGACTGTTCTAAACCGGCAAAGAGAGCAAAGGTTACAATACTGTTTTCCAAGGACAACACCCCTATAATCTGAGAAATAGCTCCTTTGCGATTCACAATCAAAAACAATGAAACAAAAAGTGCAGAAAGAGTTAAAGACAAGAGCTCTTGATTGGCAGGCACAATAGATCCCAAGGATGAGAATACAGACGAATGGGCCAGTATTGTAAGACCCGTTACAATAATGAGGGCAAGTGGAGTGCTAACAAAAGAACTAGCCGAAAATTTTAAACCATCCCTCTTTATAAGGCGGAAAATAAATGTTGGAGCAAGAATTACTTTAACCAGCAACATCAAGATCACCACGAACAATGAATAAATATTATTCGTCTCTAAGTAAAAAACGAACAACAAGATCACAACCAAAAGGGATTGGAATCCATAAAGGACGGTAGCCTCAGAGTTCTTTTTCACAAGGTGCAAAAAGAAAACAGTGAGGAAGAAAAGTGCCAATATAAACTGAAAGAGTGTTAGGTCCATATTATTGTAATAAGGCTATTGCCACGCAGCTAAGAATAAAAGAAACTATTAGAAGATCGGGCAATCGGAAGAATCTGAATTTTGCCATACATGATTCAATCATTGCTATCACCACGTAAACAACAAACACTTTTACTAAAAAGGCGATGACCCCAATCAATATTGCTTTAGGGTCGGCACTTTGTGCTATTCCTAGCGGGAAAAATAGATTTGTTCCCAAGGTGGCAAATATCAAAAGCTTATTTGCAGATGCCCATTCCAATAGCGCCAATTTCTTTCCGGAATATTCCAAAATCATAGCTTCATGCACCATAGTTAATTCCAAGTGAGTTGCCGGATTATCAAAAGGGAAACGCGCCGTCTCGGCAAGAAGTACCACAAAAAATCCTAAAAATGCCAAAATTATCGGCAAAGAATCATAGCTAAACGAAGACAAAGCCGTTTCGGAAATGGTGAATACATTTGTGCTATTCCCCCGGAGAGCAACTGTCAAAAGTGCAAATATAAACCCTCCCTCGGCAAGGGCGGAAATAGTCATTTCACGGCTGGAACCAAATCCACCGAAGGCACTTCCCGTGTCCATACCCGCAAGTGCTAAAAAGAATGTGCCGATAGCTAAAGTATAAACAATCACCAACATGTCGCCAGTTAAAGCATTACCTAAGAAAGAAGCAAAAAGAGGAATACTTGCCCCAACAAAAAGCGTTACGGCAAAAATAATGGTTGGAGCAATATTAAATACCCACGAGGCATCTTTACTAACAACTTCATCTTTGTGGAAAAGTTTCCATAAATCATAATATGGTTGAAAAACACTGGCCCCTTTACGATTCTGCAGTTTTGCCTTCATTTTTCTGGTTAAACCAACGCCAAGCGGTGATAGCGCCGGAACCAGGATGATTTGAACCAACCAAAGGATAATAGACATAGATTATTGTACTAAAAATAATGAAGCTAAGACTGCGACAAAAATATAGAAAATATAGAAATTTACATTTCCACCTTGAATAGTTTTTGCACGCTCAGATAAATAAGCCACAAATTTACTCAAAGGTAGATAAAAATAGATTTGGTAGACGTCATTTACGCTAAGAATAACAGTTCTGGATTTTGGCAAAAATCTGCTTTTATCGTCATGGTATTCCACGTCTTTTTGAATACTTGGCTTCAAAACACCCTTAAAAATTAGGATTATAGAGCGTGCAAAACCCGTGGAGGTAATTTCCATTCGTGGATTTAAATTTACGCCACAGTCCCAAGTGTCCCCGATTATAACTTCCTGTTTTTTATGCACTAGATATTTTGTTGCCAAAAAGACCAACACAATCGCTATAAGTAGAAAGACAAAGATCATTGGAGCGGAAACAAAAGAGAAAGTCCCGGTCCCAAGCCCATAGTTTTTAGAAACGGAAAGAAAGGACGGAGCGGTGCTAAGAGCATCAAAGCCTCTTCCTATCTCAACAAGCACAGAGCTTACATAACCGGAAAACACTCCAAACAACAGAGAAAGTATTGCTAACGCGCCCATGCCAAAACGTAAAAGGAAAGAAGATTCTTTAGCATGTTCCACTTCCTTGCTCCTAGGTCGTGCCAAAAAAGTTGCGCCAAAAGCCTTAACAAAACAAGCTAAGGCGAGGCCACCAGTAAAGGCCAAAGCTCCGGCTGATGCCATAAATATCGCTTTGCTTGGGAAGTCTAAACCTGCCAACCCTTGGAAAAGAGACTGGAAAGTAAGCCATTCACTAAAGAAACCGTTAAATGGTGGCAAGGCCGAGATAGCCATGGAACCAATCAAAAAGAAAAATGCCGTTTGTGGCATATATTTTATAAGACCACCATACTCCTCCATATTTCTGGTATGTGTAGCATTTATAACCGAACCGGCACTCAAGAACAGTAGTGACTTAAAGGTGGCATGATTAAGAGTGTGGAAAAGCGCAGCCACAAGACTAAGCAAGGCCAAGGTCGGCATATTTAACGAGCTAAAAGTGAGGGCGCTTCCGAGTCCAAGTAAAATAATTCCTATGTTTTCAATACTGTGATAAGCCAACAATCGTTTGATATCATGCTCTGTTAACGCATATAAAACCCCCAATAATGAAGATACTGATCCAACAATCAAAATAGTAAGACCCCACCAGGCAGGAATCGGCTGGAGCATGTCCATGAAGATTCTGATCATCATGTAGATACCGGTTTTAATCATCACTCCGGACATTAAACCAGACACATGAGATGGAGCGGCGGGATGAGCGCTAGGAAGCCAGATATGGAAAGGAACAATACCGGCCTTTGTGCCAAACCCAACCATCGCCAACACAAAAATAATATTTTTGACCGATAATGGGACAAGCGCAACGCTCGCCTTTATGCTGGTAAAATCAAAAGAACCGGTGGATTGATAAAGAAGAATAAAAGCCAATATAATGAAGACCGTGCCAATGTGGGTCATGATTAAATAGAGAAACCCAGCTTTAACATTGTCTTCGTCATCGCGATCGTAAACCACGAGAAAATAAGATGCTACAGACATAATTTCCCAAGCTATAAGGAAGAACAAACCATTGCTGGCCGTAACAACCGCAAGCATGCCAACAATAAATAGGTTGTAGAAAAATCCTAACGCCCCAATATTATATTTTCTGTAATAATGCTTTACATATCCAAGGCCATAGATTGAACAAAACAAAGCAATTAGCGAAATCACAAAAACAAAAAAACCGGCCAATTTATCCAAATTGAAAGAAATTGAAAGCAGAGGGAAAACAGAAGTTCCGGTTGTAAAAAATATATCAGAGGAAGAACGGAGCAACAGAATTGAAAACAATATTCCCCAAATTGACCCCACGATTGCAAATAAACTGCCCCATAAGTTGGCAAGGCGGTCATTCTTTTGGAAAACAAAAGACCCAAGCGCTCCAACGAAGAAAAAAGATAGTAAAGCTATAAAACCGGCCGGAGATACAATTGTGTCTATCATATTATTTTTTTGATAACGATTTAGCGTGGACTACCTCCAAGAGATTCAATAAATGACAAATAATCGTCTTAGGGCTAGGCGGGTCCCCGGGGATGCAATAATCCACAGGTATAACTTCACCAACTCCATCCTGCACAGCATAGGAGCCTTTAAATAAACCTCCATTAATGGCATCATCGCCAACCGCCACTATAATTTTTGGATTTGGTGTTGCGTTATAAGCTCTTTTCAATGCTTCTGCCATATTGCGAGTCACAGGCCCGGTTACCATAAGCATATCTGCATGCTTTGGAGAGGCCACAAAGTGGATACCAAAACGGTCAATATCATAAAAACTGTTTGATAGAGCTACCAATTCTTGCTCGCAGGCATTATCGGAACCGGCATCTACTTGCCTTATAGCAAGAGACCCTTTAAATAGAACCTTCACCTTGTCTTCTAATTTTTTACCAACAGCCAAAACTTCCGCTTGCTCGCGGTCTTCATCACTTATTGAAATTAAATTGCTTGGGGTCCTTAATATTTTTAAAAGAAGTTTGAACATAGTTTTAAAAAGATATTTTTGTGGTCCCGCTTCTACGCCACAACCCAGTTCGCCACCTAAAATATAAAACTTTCCGCACTTAGTCAAATGAAATTGATTGAGTCGTTGGAATTAACTTTACAAGGCCAATCTCTGCACGCTAAGAATGTGTTCTAGGTCACCAGGATCCTCAAAATCGTAAACGGTGCTATCATTGCGCCGAGTCAGACCTGTAAAGGTAAGGCGACAATCTGTGCCACATAAGTTGAGAGCACCAAGTTCGTCCCTTCCCCTCTTTAACATGTCGACTACTTGCTGTGGACGTGATAAGTCCCTTCCAATGCTTTCATCACTTTTTGCCAAAAATGCTCGCATTCCACAACCCTTGGCTTCACCAAAAGCTCCATGATAATCAATAGTATTTAAGGACCATCCGGCCTCCTTAGCTTCTCTAAGTCCACGTAGCAAAGCCACCCTGTGGTATGGTGGGATTTTGCCCTTAAGCTTAGGGTCTAAAGCAAGTCCGCCACCGGGATAAGTGATTGGACAAGTGCCAGTACCTAAATCCGCACCACCATTATTCAAACGCCTGTCCACACAACTAAGCCCACAAGAGCGTAAACGACCAGAATCGGCAAAGTCTATATCCGGCCTTGACTTCACAATCATTTGATTCCCATCGGCTTCAAGCCCACCAAGAAACCAGGCCAAACTTTCACGCAACCCTGCTGGGAGGTTGACCACTACAGGCTTCACGCCAGGAGTATTGTGGCCATGCGCAACTCTTGCGGTTGCACAAACTGCATCAACGACGTTTTGATCTTCCGTCCTAAACACTGCATCAGGCATTACAAAATTGTACGCATGCCCACCGCTAAAATTAGTCCTCGCCTCAGACGATCTTACCACAAGTACATGTGGCCTCTCATGTCGTCCACTATGCCCTTCATTCCCACCCTCTATATGCCCCATAAATTAATGTAAAAATGTATATTTGAATTAAATTTATTCTGCGGAAGATTCCTCTGTCGTATCTTCGTAAGACATAGAAGTTGTAGTTGGCGCGCTTCCAGCATCTAAAGTATTAAGAACATCGTGGCGAATTCCACCGTTAAGTGCCAAAATAAAAGCAGAATAAGCAGCAACTGCGCCAATAATACAAGCTGCACCGCCTACGGTATTTGCAACATCCCCCAATTCCTCCTGCCAATTCTCATAGTCAGGGGAAGTACGTTGAGGGGGGGTGGTATTAGACATAGGTAGAGGCAATTCACCTGGGTACGTATTCCGAGGTGCCTCATAATCCAAGTCAACAGGCATATCACTCATAAAATTTGGGATAAGGGTAAACTTTTTTAAGTCCGCAGTTTACACATGTTTTTAGCTTTATGTCAAATAAAATTGACTAAGATCATTATAGCAAACCTTATTTACAGGTAAATCCTATCTCCGGATTTTCATATTTCCACGTTTTAGTCGTGTCTTTAAGATCACACAAACTGTCAGATCTCTGCCCCAGAGAGTGAACACTTAATTTTTTGCCACGCTCAAACCCAATCCCAGGATGTTTTGACATGTGTCCGCAGGCAGAATAAAAACCATCACAACTCACAATATTAGTGACAATTTTATCATCAGCCATCAAGACTTGGCTTGGATTGGTAGTAGAAACAACAACTCCATAGGTTTTCCCATCAGCTGACCTTGCTTGGACCTTTAAATAACAGGCAGTTTCGTCCGCAGGCTCACAAACCACACGCTTATTCCAAAACACTTCATCCAAAGTATCTCCATTATTAAGAGCAGTCCCTTCCCAGTTAGCAGTCAGGGTTTTCATAGCCATTGCATGATTGGTTTCAACAGCACCGCCAAGGAGGCCTATTGCCCCTAACACATAAAGGGCGACCGCTGGGACTTTATCCATCCTACGCAATTCAATCTCAGCATCCGCACGTTTATCCATAGGAGTAAGAACCTATAAGGTAAAAACAGAGTTTACACATGTATTCCCAAATATGTCAAATGCAAGTCAGGCCACGGTTTGTGAGTGTGGCGAATAGTATGTCACCCCTTTCCCCTTTCCACTGTGTTTGAGTTTGCGTGATTTTACCAACGCCTTTAAGTCAAGTTTTAGGGTTGGGCGCTTTATGCGGTTTAGTTTTGCAAAAATTTGCCCAATACTTAGGCCATCAGCACCAAAAACGTCCAAAATCATACGTTCTCTTTCTGTTCGATTAAGCGTTCCGACTTCTTCCACGGCAATTTCTTTGCCTTCCAAAATAGAAATAACAGTTTCCAGAGTGCCTAAAAGTTCTTTGGCAACAAATTCTACAAAAGGTTCAAAGCTCTTTTTTTGATCGACTTCTTCGAGCGCTTTTAAATAATTTTTTCTATGAATATTTTTTATAATACACGGTGGGAATCCCGCCCCAATCAAAATCAAATTCATAAGCAGTCGCGCCATTCTTCCGTTTCCATCATCAAAAGGATGTATTGCCACAAAACGGTAATGAAAAATCGCCGCCCTCTCAACGGGATTTAGAGCTTCTGTTGAATGGTACCAAGACATAAGCTTTTCCATCTCATCTTTAACATGAAGCGGGTCTGCATAATGATGAATTTTCCCGGACAAGGTAAGTACGTGGTTTGGGAGCATTTTGTACTTCCCGGGACTGATTGTTTTTTTGATCATTTGCCCTCGCGCACCTTTTGCCATGCTATATTCTGTGCCACGCATAAGGACTGCGTGCAATTCCTTAATCACGCTTTCCGTGAGTGGACGCTCGCTTCTAAGAATCTCATCCAATCCCTCGATTGCCTCGGCATGATTTTTTGCCTCCAAATAGTCTTTTAGGGGCCTCCCTTCGGAAGTTAAACCTTCTCGCAAAAAGAAAAGAGTTTCACCAAAAGTAAGAGTATTCCCCTCTATAGCATTTGAATTATACGTCCATTCAATGCGGAGCCTTTCTTGGATCGCCCTATTTTGTGATTCGCTTAGAGGGCGCAAATCGTCAATTTGCCACTTAAGCGCCGTCAGTTTATGGATAATTATGGACATATTTGGATATTACACAGACATTATATCCATAAATATCCAAAAAGGCAAACCATCCAAATTTAACTTTCAATGTTGAATTTGTGCAAAATGTTCTTACCAACTCCAAAATACATAGTAATATGGAGTTATATGAAACACATCGTAATCTTCGGTTCCACAGGTTCAATTGGGCGCCAAACGCTGGAAGTTTTGCGCGAGTTCCCCGATAAATTTAAAGTTGTGGGCTTAACCGGCCTCACCAACAAAGAACTTCTCCACAAGCAGGCGGAAGAATTTTTACAAAATAGCTTTCTTAAGCCAAAAATCGAGGCAAAATCTGTGCCCGGGCACAGATTCGCCATCCTCGCCCCAACAAAAAAACAAATCACAGAGCTTGTAAAGAAATCGGATTACGTTATTAATGCACTGCCTGGGTTCGCAGGGCTTGAGGTTTCACTCGCAACCATAAAAGCATCCACAAAAGCACATCCAAAAACCTTGCTTTCCGCAAACAAAGAATCGCTCGCAATCGCAGGCAAATACCTAAAAGAAGAAGCTAAAAAAACTGGCACAAAAATCTTCCCGCTGGATAGCGAAGCCTCTGCAATTTGGCAACTCATGCACGACTTTGGGCAAGAAAATGTAAAATCGGTGACTTTAACCTGCAGTGGAGGTCCTTTTTACGGCAAAAAAAACACCGACCTAAAAGATGTAACAGTGGAGCAAGCCCTCGCCCATCCAACCTGGCGCATGGGAAAAAAAGTTTCGGTGGATAGCGCCACGCTAATCAACAAAATTCTGGAGATTTACGAAGTTCACAATCTTTTTGATATCCCGTTAAAAGACATCCACATTGTAATCCACAGGCAAAGTTTGGTGCACAGCATGATTCATTTAAAATCATCCGCAACACGCATGCACATAACGCAAAACGACATGCGCCTTTTTATTTCTTACGCGCTGAATTACCCGGCCCAACCGGCCTGCCCCTGGAGTATAAAACGCGTTCCCAAAAGTACCCTCACTTTTGCCTCGCCGGACGACCAAACTTTCCGCCCACTTAATTGGTTTAATTTGCACAAAGGAAATCCCAATTTTCCAATTGTTTTAAACGCCTTAAACGACATCGCAGTAAAGAATTTTCTTGCAGGCAAGCTCAGCTTCCTAGGGATTTACGATTTTATTGAAGAAGGACTAGATCGCTTTTTGTGGGAAGTGCCTGTAAAATCATTATCGGAGTTAATAGAATTTCATAATCGCATAACTAAGCACTTTAGCTAAGCAATACTATGAACATAGCCATACTTCTATCGGCGGGCTCATCGGTTCGAGCGGGGTCAGATAAACTTTGGGCCAATGTTTGGGATAGACCACTTTGGCTACTTTCCCACGAAACATTTAAAAATCATCCGTTAATAGATAGGATTGTACTTGTTGTTCGCGCCGGTGATGAAGAAAAATTCAGGCCTTTTATTGATTCAAAAACCGTTATTGTTGCAGGAGGAAATTCACGCATGGCATCATTTAAAGCCGGTTTACAAGGGCTTACGTGGGGCGATAACGACATTTTGATTGATCATAATTCCGCAAATCCTGGTGTTACAGAGCGCGAGATTACAGAGGCCATAAGCACGGCTCAAACTTATGGTGCCAGTGCAGTGTCCATCCCATGTGTAGACACGGTTATTGAGGCGTACGATAATTTTTATATCCGTCCTCTAAATCGAGAAACATTGCGACTTATGCAAACCCCGCAGGCCGTGCGCGGAGACATTTTAAAACGTGTGGACTTAACGGAAGAAACGGATTTGGTTTCTGCCTTGCTCCCATTTACTCCGGTGCATACGGTTGAGGCGAGCCCACAAAACAGAAAAATTACATTTAAAGAAGACATCGAATTTTGGTCGCTCAAAACTGCATTTGGCGAAGATTCTCACAGCTTTGGGAATAGCGGTGCTCTCACACTTGGAGGGCTAATAATTACAGAGCTTCCGGCAATGCAAGCAAATTCTGATGGCGACACGGTTTTGCACGCAATCGGAAGGGCGCTCGCGCAAATAAAAGGCCAAAGTTTTTCTAGCGTTGCGGATCCTTTTCTTAAAGGCGGGATTCGCGATAGCAAAGAATTTTTAAAACCACTTTTGCAAAACATAAAACTGCAAAGAGTCGCTATCCACATTGAAGCTTTAAAACCAAAAATCGATTCGCTTCCACTAACATCTTCGCTCGCAAAAATCTTAAACATTACGGAAGATAAAATTCATATTTCCGCGATGACCGGCGAAGGGCTTACAGCCTTTGGTCGTGGCGAAGGAATTTACTGTCGCGCCTTAATTCATTACTCGTGACAACTTTAGTTTGCCCGGCAAAAATAAATCTATTTCTTGCCATCCAAAAAAAAGAGCCATCCGGTTATCACAAAATAAATACGGTTTTTGCACGCATTGATTCTCTTTGCGATTTAATAGAAATAACCAAGGCAAAAAAGTTTTCTTTTAAAGCGGTCGGCGTGCCAAAAAAAAATAACACGGTTTTAAAAACAATTGAGCTTTTGCAAAAAATCACAGGCAAAGAATTCTTGTACAAAATTGTATTAAAAAAACACATTCCGGTGGCTTCCGGTTTTGGCGGTGGCTCAAGCGATTCGGCTTCCATTTTAATTTATTTGAATCAAACAGAAAAACTTGGATTCACAAAGAAAGAACTCCTAAAACTTGGGGCTAAAATCGGCATGGACGTGCCATTTTTTGTATCCGAATTTAGTACGGCAAAGGGCACACATTATGGTGAAAAAATCACTCGCCTGCCCTCTCTTCCAAAAAATCTACAAATCACACTTTGCCATTCACATAAAAAAGTTTCCACACGCACCGCCTACGCAAAATGGGACGCGCAAAATAAACTCAACAGGCCAAAGGATACAAATAATAAATACACCGCAAAAATCTCGCAAATGATTAGCGCAATAAAAAATCACAACGCAAAAAAAATCATACAAAACTTACACAACGACTTTGAACAAATCACGCCTGTTCCAAAACATCGCTCTTTTGGTGCGAAGATTCTAGCCGGTTCAGGTGGCGCCTACGCTGTCTTACATGTCTTAAGTAAGACACCATCAAAAACACCAAAATCGAGAAAGAAAATGCAATCGTAAGAGGCAAATGCAAATGCAACTCGAAGGCAAGATTATCAATAAAGACGACGCCTATAGCCAAGAAAGAAAGCCCAAAAGCCAGTGGCCAAAAAGCCTTGGTTTCTTCAAAATGCGGGAAAGTTTTATTGCCCATTGTGCGTAGCCAAATCATCATTGCAAACAAGGAAAAAAGCCCCACATAAATCAGGGTATGTAGCCAAAAAGACTTATTCTCAACCTGGCTTTTGAGAAGTACATTGATGGCGAACGGATGCCAAAGCAAATATCCGCCTATAAAGAAACAAAGCGTTATAAAAGGAGCCGTACTCTCACGGAACGAGCGCCTTACACGTATCATGCCGGGGATTTTTTCCAGCCTGTCAAATAGGGCAACGAGCCCTTCATGGTCTTCTACAAATACATCAATTATTATGTTGCTCACAAAATCCATATTTGCCAGCGTGCCATCACTCAAAAAGATGCGATCGGTTTTGGCATCATGTCCGGTGCCTCTTATGTGCATAATTGGAATTTTAAGATCATAAAATGGATGAATTATCTCTTTTAAGAGTCCACGCCTATCATACGCATCAATAACAATTCTAATGCGATATTTGTATTCTTCTTTGCCAAAATTAAATCGTTTACCAAATTCATTAATGCGTTTTCTCCAAGCCATAAGATACCCAAGTGGCAATTCCGGGAACATAACTTTGTAGACTTCATTTACCTCCAAGGTGCCCTCTCCAATAGAAGCTAAAACGTCTTCAAAGGTCTTAAATCTAAATTTTTTAATCACCAATTGCTTTTTTGATTCGGATAGATTTTGGACTAGCACTTGGTTCTCATGGTCCAGCTGTTGTTGTAAACACGTGGTACCAATATCGATTTTTAAAAACCGATTTTTCTTTTTAAAAAAGTTCTGGATTTTCTCTCGGGCTTTCGCGGTCTTAACATGGTCCAACCAACCACGCTCAGGGCCGTTTTGTTCGCCGGACAAAAATAAAATCTGCACATGATCCCCACTCTGCAATTCTCCAAATAGAGAGTATTGCTTATTATTTACAATTGGTTTTAGTGCGCGCTTATCGGTTGGTATATCTTCCGCATATATAAAATCTATGCAGGTTGCGCCAACCGGCAAATTCACAATATCGCCATTGGATGCAAAAACATAAATACGATTTTGCAAAATATCTTCATGTAAATTTTTGATAAAATTGCCAGGTAGTTTGTATTTTTTCAGTCGATTAATGTTTTGCGCAAGTACTGTGTTTTTCCAATTTTTATAAATTGCATGGGAGGCTGCCCCAAACTCAGCTTCCTCGTGCATCACCACGGACCGTATTTGTATTTCGGAAAGCTTGCCCTCAAGCCCAATAATTGTTGTATGTAGCGATTGGTATCCATTTGGTTTTGGGAAGGCGATATAATCTTTAAAACGACCAGGTTTTGGATGAAAAGATGCATGCACAATTCCAAGCGCCCGATAACAATCATCACTATTTTTTACAATTATTCTTACGGCAAAATAATCATATATATCCGCAAGCACTTTGTGGCGTGCAACCATTTTTTGGTAGATGGAATAATAATGTTTTGGTCTGCCTTCAAATTCTGCAGGAATACCAGCTTTTATAAGTGCTTTTTTCAGAACGGCAATTGTGTCACGCACAAACTGTGAGCGATTTTTTTCATGGTCGGATACAAAAGCTTCAATCCGTCCATATTCATCCGGCTGTAAAACTGCAAAACTCAAATCCTCAAGCTGCCTTCGGATTTGGAATATTCCATACAAATTTGCAAGCGGAGCAAAAATCTCCATAGTTTCTTTTGCGATTCGTTGCTGTTTATCGGGGCGCAAATATTGGATTGTGCGCATGTTGTGGAGTCTGTCTGCCAATTTAATAATCACAACACGCACATCATTTGCAGTCTCTAAAAACATCTTTCTGAGCGAATCAACTTCTCTTTCATCCATGGAGTGCTGGTAATGCACTTTTGCAAGTTTTGTAACGGCATCCACAAGCCTGGAAACGGTCTTGCCAAATTCCTTTTCAACCTCAGCAATAGTTACGGTTGTGTCTTCAGGCACATCATGTAGCAGTGTGGCAATAATGGCATCTTCATCCGCCCGCAAATCCGCCAAAATTTTTGCAGCCTCAATCGGATGACAAATATATGGCTCTCCGGACATCCTAAATTGGCCGGCATGAGCACTATTCGCAAATTCATAAGCTTTATCTATACGTTCAAGATCAACCCCCGGCAATTTTTTTCTTATGAGGCGTTTTAATTCTTGGTAGGCAGTGTACTCCGGCGCGAGAACCATGCATGGATTCTAGCACATACGTTGACGGCCTTGAAGCGCTCTTATTAGAGTGGCATCGTCCGTATATTCCAAATGGCCACCGGAAGGGATTCCGCGGGCTATGCGTGTAACATTAAATCCGGAAAGCGCAAATAATTTTTGTTGTATAAAAAGGGCGGTGGTGTCCCCTTCCAGGTCCGGATTCAAAGCCAAAATCACCTCCCTAATTTCCGAATTTTCCACACCAAGCCTTGCAAACAATTCGTCCAAACGGATGTCATCCGGCGAAACTCCATCAAGTGGAGAAATTCTACCCTGCAAAACGTGATAAATGCCTTTGAATTCACAGGTTTTTTCAAGTGCGATCATGTCCAGCGTGCTCTCCACCACACACAACAAACTTTTATCCCTGGAACTGCCGGAGCAAATCTTGCATGGGCTCTCTGTTGTTAGGGCAAAACAAGTTTCACACTCTTTCACGCCATGCTTAACATTTAGGATGGAATCACCAAGACTTTTAACGTAAGCATCTGGATTTTTAAAGATATGGAAAGCGAGTCTTTGCGCACTTCTTGGCCCAATGCCAGGTAATCGTGACAATTCTTCTATTAAATCGTTAATTGAGTCCGGGAGGAAGTCCATGAGCGCTATTTTAAAGATTTACTGGATTTTGGCAAAGGAAACGCATAAATTTGAAAAGTTACTATTTTAAAAAACGCCACACATGAAAAATTTTGCCCTTTTTGTACTCGGACTATTTTTTGGCCTTCTAATTTTGGGTGGCACGGGATACGTGGCCTACTATTATTACGGAGACGCTTGGTACCAGTCACAAAAAGCAAATGATCCGGAAATGGAATTAATAATCGCGTACCAAGCAGAACAAATGGAACCTCTGTTTTATAATTTAGACTCAAGCGAGTTACCACTTTCTGTTGCAAAAACAACGGAGACTTTTTCTGTGGATTGGGACGCACTAACACTTAAAAAAAACGCACAAAATTGTGGGGTAGACACGGCAACTTTAGCAGATGGATATTTTGAGCAAATCATAACTGCCATAGAAGGCGCATTCCAAAACCAATATTACAAGTATGTATTTACGGCCAAAGCAGATCAAAGTGAAACCTACACACTAATGCTTGTGCCAAATGCCACCGCTTACAAATCACTCGAAGAATTTAAGGCAGATTTTAACGTTTGTGATGCGGGTGGAATTTACCCAATCCGCATGAATAATGATTGGCTTATGTTCGGCACTGCATGTGCTGGAGCATACGTTGAAGAACCTGTTGGCATAACATGTACAGAGATCAAAGACTCGCTCAAAGTGGAATTTAATTAGCTACTCCGAAGCGGAGGCTAGACTTTTCCAAGCAGTTTCAAAAATTCACTGCGAGTGGAACCATCTTTTTTGAACAATCCTTTTAAAGCGGAAGTTGTAACTTCGCTGGATTGTTTTTGCACACCGCGTGCCATCATACAAAAATGTTTTGCAGAAATTACAACGGCAACGCCTTTTGGATTAAGCATTTTTTGCATGGCATCTGCAATTTGAGTTGTAAGCCTTTCTTGATTTTGTAGCCTGCGCGCAAAAATTTCCACCAAGCGTGGCATCTTTGAAAGTCCAATAATTTTGCCATTTGGTATGTAACCGATGTGGACTTTGCCAAAAAATGGAAGCATGTGGTGCTCACACATTGAGTGGAATTCTATATCTTTAAGTACGATCATTTCATCATAATTTTCTCCATCAAAAACTTTTAACAAATCCTCCGGCTTTTGATCGTACCCGGAAAACAAAGCCTTAAAAGCTTCATCCACCCTACGCGGGGTTTCGCGTAGCCCTTCCCTATCCGTATCAGGTTCAATTGTTTCGAGTAACTGCTTTATTAATTTTTGTCTGTCCATAGCCACGCAAATTTATACCAAACCTGTTCCCTGCGCAAGAACAAACCTTTACAGAAATGACAATTGTTTGACATTTTTGTCAGACAAATCCACAATGCGAGCATGACAATCACAGTAACAAATCGGGAGCTACTCAGGGGTTATAAAAAGCTCAAAAACCGCCTACTTTGCGGAGAGATTAAATGCATAGTTATCAAACAGTCGGATGGTTCAAGCCTAATAATGAAGCCAAAAGAAAAACCACAAACTGCCTTTGAAGCTATGGTAGAACAGGTAAAAAAACACCCGATTAATATTAAAAGACCGAAGGCAGATCTTTTTGATTTTATATAATATTTATGGGAACAGAATATATTTTAGATACAAATATTCTCATTTACACATTAGGGGGCAATGATGGCGTATTAACAACCCTCAAATCACTACACAGAGGGTATTTTTTCGTTTCTGCCTTATCTTATTTCGAATTACTTGTTGGTGCAAAAACATTAAAGGAAGAAAATTTAGCTATACAACTTTTAAATAAATGTGTGCCACTCGAACTTAATAAAGACATTATGGTAGAAGCGGTAAGGATGGGGAAAGAACAAACACCCAAACTTAAACTTAAAGACCTTTTAATCGCAGCAACTGCAAAAGTAGAAAAACTCACACTCGTAACTGCAGACAAAGATTTTAAAAAAATAAAAAACCTACAAATAAAATTAATAAAACTATGACCACCCGGGCTTCAACATTTTCAGCATTAAAAATTCTTCAGGTGGTGTACGCACTCTTGCATATGTTTTGTCCGCCGATTGCTTTTTTACTTATTGCGCCAAACATTCCACAAGACATCTTAAGAGATTTAAGTATAGTGGCGATTTTTATCTTACTTGTGCTAAACATTTCGCAACTAATGGAGCAATTTAGCGGTGGACTTCCAGAGTCAAACAAAGAAATGTTAAAACTATTATTCTTGCCGGTGATACCAACGATTTTGCAGTCAATAATTTTGGGCACAAGCCTTTTGGAATCAATAATTATGCTTTGCGCTTATTACCTCACCGTGCGCATGCTCGCACTTTTTGTGGGCATGGTGATTTCTCCATTTTATTCTCTAAACCGCAACAAAAAAGATTGGGCAATTTACTGGCTCGTATCCTCAACAATTTTAATAATTCCACTACTTCCCACCTACGTGATGTTTAAATATACGGCCAAAACGGTGATGCAATATAATCCGAGCACGCCAAATTTAGTCATCGCACTTGGCATATTTGCATTGGCACTTTTAATCGAAGTTAAAAAACTCGTTTTCGCAACAGATCCGGGTGAATTTTTTGACCAAGCCAAAGTGTAACGGAGGCTACTCCACATAGTGCGTCCACGGCTCGATTTTTAAGTCGTCGATTTTATAGCGTTCAAGAGAATCAATCATCAATTTTGCGACTTTTAAATCCGTGGTAAGCGGAATGTTATTATCGATTGTTAGTCTCCGAATTGTGTAGCCGATTGTCATATCTTCATGCGAGTAACTGCGAGGAATATTTATAACCCAATCCACTTTATCTTTGCGAATCAATTCAATAAAATTCGGGCTCAGGTCGCTATTCATTTTGTGCACTTCGGAAACCGGGATGCCATTTTCCGCAAAAACTTTAGCAGTTCCCTCAGTTGCAAATAATCGGAAGCCCATTTGCACCAACTTTTGTGCAGATGGTAAAAAGTCAGCTTTGTCTTCAATTTTTCCAATCGAAACTAAAATATTTTCATGTGGGATTTCAAAGCCGGTAGATAGCATCGCTTTAAAAAACGCCTCATGCAAATCATCTCCAAAGCAAGCTACTTCCCCGGTGGAAGCCATTTCTACGCCAAGCACCGGATCCGCGCCCTTAAGCCGTGAAAAAGAAAATTGTGGCGCTTTAACTCCAACATGATCCAAATCCAAAGTTTTATAATCACGTTTTTTTGCGATTCCGAGCATGGCCTCCGTAGCAATTTCAACAAAATTAAAGCCGGTAACTTTTGAACTAAAAGGAAAACTCCTGCTTGCTCTCAAATTACATTCAATAACTTTTATGTCGTTATTTACAGCCAACAATTGCAGATTAAAAGGGCCACTGATTTTTAGTGCTTCGGCAATCTTTTTTGTAACATTTTTAACACGCTTAATTGTTTCCAAATAAAGCTTTTGTGGTGGCAAAATAATTGTGGCATCTCCACTGTGCACACCGGCATTTTCGGCGTGTTCGGCAATTGCATAAATCATAAGTTCGCCATTTTGCGCAACCGCATCAACCTCGATTTCTTTTGCGCCAAGCTCAAATTTTGTAATAACAACGGGTGCATCTTTCCCAATTCTTACAGCCTTATCCAAGTAATCCTGCAATGATTCAGGATTTTGCGCCACTGCCATCGCCGCGCCGGAGAGTACATAAGAAGGCCTCACCAAAACCGGGTACAAAACCTCCTCCGCAAATTTAAAAGCATCGCTGGTTTCTGCAAACTCTTGCCATTTTGGCTGATCTACCCCAAGTTCATCAAGGAGCTTGGAAAATTTATGGCGATTCTCCGCTCGGTCTATACTGGCCGGCGCAGTACCAAAAATTCGCACATCCGCATTCGCGAGTTTCATCACTAAATTATTTGGGATTTGCCCCCCTGTAGATACCGCAATCCCTTCTGGTCCCTCCAGTTCATAGATGTCAAGCACACGTTCGAGTGAAAGCTCGTCAAAATAGAGTTTGTCGCACATGTCGTAATCGGTCGAAACAGTCTCCGGATTGTAGTTGACCATAATCGTTTCAAACTTATTCGCAGAAAAAGTCTTAACCGCATTAATCGAACACCAGTCAAATTCAACAGAAGAGCCGATTGAATACGCGCCACTCCCTAAAATCATCGCTTTTTTCTTTTTTGATTTAAATTCCGTGTCATGTTTTGTGCCGTGATAAGTTAAATATAAATAATTTGTCTGCGCCGGATATTCCGCACCCATAGTGTCGATTTGTTTTACAACCGGTAAAACTTTCATTTTTTTTCTTAACTTTCTCACCTCCATTTCGGGAATATTTTTAATCAGGCCGATTTGTTTGTCGGAAAAACCGCACTTTTTTGCATCAAGCAAAAGCTCGGCGGATAAATCTTCTTTTGCCAATTTTTTATCCATATCTACAATATTTTTCAACTTACCCAAAAACCAAGGATCAATGCCGGAAAGTTTATAGATTTCTTCAATGCTGGAATCTTTTGCAAGCGCATCACAAATCGCAATAATACGTTTTGGCGTTGGATTGGAAATTAGATTTTTTAGATTTTCCGTATCAATATTTAGTCTTGCATTTCCCGTGAGTCCAATGAGCCCAACTTGCAACATACGAAGTCCTTTTTGCATAACTTCTTCAAAACTTCTTCCAAGCGCCATAATTTCGCCAACGGATTTCATTTCGCTCGAGATTTGATGTGAAACTTTGCGGAATTTATTTAAATCCCATCTTGGGATTTTTAATGCAACATAATCGAGCGAAGGCTCAAAACAAGCAGTCGTAACTCCGGTTACAGCATTTTTTAAGTCAGTTAGATTGTGGCCAAGTGCAAGTTTTGCAGCAACATAAGCAAGCGGATAACCGGTAGCTTTTGACGCCAAAGCGGATGAGCGGGAAAGCCTGGCATTCACTTCAATCACGCGGTATTCATCAGATGCAGGGTCAAGTGCATATTGGATATTACACTCTCCAACAATTCCAAAATGTCTAATAACTTTTAACGCAATTTCTCGCAAAAAATGGTACTCTTTGTTGTTCAAAGTTTGCGAAGGCGCAATCACAATGCTCTCACCGGTATGGATTCCAAGCGGATCCATATTTTCCATATTGCACACGGTGATGCAATTATCAGCGCCGTCCCTTACCACTTCATATTCAATTTCTTTCCAACCTTTTAAACTTTCCTCAACAAGCACCTGCGGAGAGTATGCAAAAGCCTTACTTACAATATCCGCGAGTTCATTCTCATCTTTTGCAAATCCACTTCCCTTGCCTCCAAGCGCATAGGCCGCACGCACCAAAACAGGGTAGCCGATTTTTTCACCGGCTTTAAGTGCTTCGGACGGGGTCTGGCACGCAAAACTTTTTGGCACATTCACGCCGATTTTTTGAAGCTCTTTGTTAAAAAGTTCCCTATCCTCGGTTTTTTCTATTGCGGTAACAGGCGTACCAAGCACTTTCACATTATATTTTTTGAGTACACCGCTACGGTTTAAAGTAACACCACAATTTAACGCCGTTTGCCCACCAAAACTAAGCAGTAGCCCATCGGGTTTTTCTTTTGCGATTACTTTTTCGGCAAAATAAGGAGTAATTGGCAAAAAATAAACACTATCGGCCAGCCCCTTGCTAGTTTGATTAGTAGCGATATTTGGATTTAACAAGACTACGGTAATTCCTTCTTCCTTTAAGGCCTTAATCGCTTGTGAACCTGAATAATCAAACTCACCCGCCTCGCCAATTTTTAGAGCTCCTGATCCCAGAATCAGAACTTTTTTTGGGAGACGCTTATTTGGAGTCTTTGTAGCCATTCTTTGAGTGAGTCTAACGATTCTATATTTCTTGCGCAAGAGATAAATGGGCCGTAAACTACTCACGCAAATAACCCAATGCCATATGAAGAAACTTACAGCGATTCTAGTAATACTTTTCACATTTGTAGCCCTGAACGGATGTAAAAAAGATGGAGCAACTCAAGTAGATGATAATGGTTGGGCTACTGATAGAGGTGCCACCGTTTTCGGAGACGCAAACATAACTTTTGAAAACACACAAACGGATGATTCTTACGTAATTTCCGTTTTGATGGATGGAGAAAAAATTGCGGATTTAAATCAAACTTGGCCCGCAGACGGTTACGATGTTTCGATTTTTGAAAGCCAAGAGGATGCAGTTTATATAGCGGTGAATCCAACTGGCCTCGGTGGCTTTATTCTTTACACCGGCGCACAAAATTTGTATCGAGTTGACCTCGTAACAACCAGCGTTGAAAAACTTAATTTTGAAGGTTTCGCTACGGACATTTCTGACGATGGAGCCTCATTAGTCTCTTTTTATCAAGACGAAACGGGGTTAAAGGTCGGAGTTTACGACTTAAGCAAAAATTCGCCCGAATTGCCAAATCTACCGACAAAAAAAGTCTACACGGTTAGCTCAGATTTTTTCCAGGCAGGTGAAGGTCTGTTTTCTCCGGACGGCAAATATTTAGCTTATGCATCCACAATGGCACCTGCGGATATGGGTTATGAGACCGCAAACACCACGAATGATTTAATTACGGCAATCTTTGTGATAGATCTTACAAAAGGCACTCAAGTGGAATTCGCGCGTGAAGATTATATGGTGAATATAGAGGGCTGGAGCTACGGAAATCCGGTTTACGAAGTTGAAAAAGACGCAAAATAAATCAATTATTTAACCCCAAAAAAAAGTGGCACATCGCATTGAAGTTTACTCAACAGTCCCAGACACGCGTGCAGAAGTACGTAAAAAAAAGCTACTTGGCAACGCTTACTCTGTTAGAGAAGTTTATGTTGTAGATGCCTACACAATAGACAAAGAGATTTCTGCAGACGATTTAACTAAGATCGGTTCGGCGCTAGCAAATCCGGTTGTACAAGGTTTTTCTGTGGACACGCCGGCAAAAGTTCCTGCATTTAATATTGCGATTGAAGTTGGATTTATGCCGGGAGTAACAGACAATATTGGGCACACTGCAAAAGAAATTGCAGAGGATTTACTCAAGTTAAAGTTTGCAGAAGGGGAAGCAATTTACACTTCTCAAATCACATTTATAGATGGAGATTTATCAAAAGAAATTGGTCAAGAAATTGGAGAGGATATGGCGAATCCACTTATTCAGCGCATTTTGGTAAAAACTGCAGAGGAATTTCAAAAAGAAGGTGGAATGGGAATTCGTGTGCCAAAAGTAAATCTTGCGCACGAACCGCAAATCGATGAAGTGTCTTTGGATTTAACGGACGAAGAATTGCAAAAACTTGGTAAAGAAGGCGTGCCAAATAAAGACGGAACAAGGCGTGGTCCGCTCGCACTAGATTTACCTTCCTTAAAAGTGATTCAAGAATATTTTGCGCGAGAAGGGCGCATGCCAACAGACATAGAAATGGAATCGCTCGCACAAACTTGGTCAGAGCATTGCCACCACACCATTTTTGCCGCCACACTCGACGAAATTAAGGATGGAATTTACAAATATTATATCAAGCGCGCAACAAACGAAATTCGCGCATCACTTGGGCAAAAAGATTTTTGTATTTCTGTATTTAAAGACAACTCCGGCGGAATAGATTTTGATGACGCTTGGCTAGTAACAGACAAAGTGGAAACCCACAATAGCCCATCTGCACTAGATCCATTTGGAGGCGCAATTACGGGTATAGTTGGAGTTAATCGTGATGCAATTGGATTCGGAATGGGCGCGAAGCCAATCGCGAATCGTTATGGATTTTGTTTCGCGGATCCTCGTGACGAAAAGCCACTCTACAAAGGCGCGAATAAAACGCAAAAAATGCTTTCATCACGTAGAATTATGGACGGAGTTATTGAAGGTGTTAAAGTTGGAGGAAACTGTTCCGGCATCCCAACACCGCAAGGTTTTATGTTTTTTGATAAATCGTATAAAGGCAAACCACTTGTTTTTGTTGGCACAGTCGGCTTAATCCCCAAAACTGTAAATGGCGCACCAAGCTGGGAAAAATCAGCAAAACCTGGTGACAAAATAGTTGTGGTTGGAGGACGTGTAGGTATGGACGGAATTCATGGTGCTACTTTCTCATCCGAAGCTATGGATAGCGGAAGCCCATCCACTGCAGTGCAAATTGGAGACCCGATCACTCAAAAAAGATTAAGTGACGCACTTGTTAAAGAAGCTCGCGATCAAGGTCTTTACAACAGCATTACAGATAACGGTGCTGGCGGGCTTTCTTGTTCAGTTGCGGAAATGGCAAAGGAATGCAACGGATGCGCAGTAGATTTGGATAGCATTCCTGTTAAATATCCGGGTCTGGATCCGTGGCAAATTTGGATTAGTGAATCCCAAGAACGTATGACACTTGCTGTTCCACCTGAAAAATTAAATGAATTTGTAGATTTAATGCATCGCCGTGGAGTTGAGGTAACCGTAATTGGAGATTTTAACGATAGCGGTCGTTGCACGGTAACTCATGGAGGCAAAAAAATCATGGATATTGATCTAAACTTTTTGCACGACGGGCTTCCACACAAAACCTTAAGTTCAACTTACACAAAAGTTACGCATGAAGAACCTAGCGTTGCATGCCCGGCAAACCTTACAGAAACGCTAAACAAAATGCTCGCACGCCCAAATTTATGCAGTTTCGATTTCTTGCCTTACCTTTACGATTATGTTGTGCAAGGCGGAACGATTTTAGGTCCACTTCATGGCAAGGGCCAAGTCAATGCTCGCGCAACAGTTATAGCGCCGGTGCTTACTTCCAAAAAAGGCGTAGTGCTCTCACAAAGTTTATATCCACGTTATAGCGGAATAGACACTTACCGCATGTCGGCCTGTGCAATCGATACTGCAATCCGTAACGCGATTTCTGTTGGTGGATCTTTGGATGAATTAGCCCTTCTTGATAATTTCTGTTGGTGTAGCTCGGATGAACCGGAAAGGCTTGGTCAACTTAAAGAGGCCGGTCGTGCTTGTTACGACTACGCAACCGCTTATAAAACACCTTTTGTTTCCGGTAAAGACAGTATGTTCAACGATTTTAAAGGATACGATGAAAACGGAAATAAAGTTAAAATTTCTGTTTTGCCAACACTTTTAATTTCTTCTTTTGGTGTAATGCAAGATTATAGAACTTGCGTTTCAATCGATCCAAAATTTGCCGGCGATTTAGTTTACATTCTTGGTGCCACCGGCGAAGAACTTGGGGCAAGCGAATATTTTGATGAACTTGGATTTATTGGAAACGGCGCACCACAAGTTAATGCAAAAAAGGCGCTCGCACTTTATAAATCTTTCACGGAAGCAACAAAGAAAAACTTAATTGCCTCCGCAGAAAGTGTGTGTGCGGGCGGGCTTGGAATTTCACTTGCACGCATGGCAATTGCCGGCGATTTGGGAATGGAAATTTCACTACAAAATCTACCTGCAATTTCACCACTAACGCGCAACGATTACACGCTATTTTCTGAGTCGCAGAGCCGTTTAATAGTAACCGTAAATCCAAATCTTGTAGCGCAATTTGAAGAAGCATTTAAAGGCCAAGACATCGCACAAATCGGAAAAGTTCGCGCAGACAAATCATTCGTAGTCAAAGGCCTAAATGGGGAAACAATTGTAGAAACAGACGTAGCAACTTTGAACAAAGCATACCGTTCAGTTTTCAACAAATAACACCAAAAATATGAAGCCAAAAGTAATTGTTCTTACAGGGCACGGGGTAAACAGCGAAGAAGAAACAGCCTATGGATTTAATTTAGCCGGTGCGGAAGCGGAAATCGTGCATATCAACGATTTAATCGATCACAAAAAAAATCTGGCTGATTACCAAATAATGGCATTCCCGGGAGGATTTGCTCATGCGGATGACACCGGTTCCGGCAATGCATATGCAAACAAAATGAAGAGCAATATTTGGGATGACGTACTAAAATTTCTTACGGAAGACAAACTCGTAATTGGTATTTGTAACGGGTGCCAAATCATGGCTAATTTAGGATTGGTCCCCGCGCTTGATGGCAAATATGGTGAACGTTCACTCGCGCTTATGCACAATGCCACGGCTCACTACGAATGCAGATGGATAGACATGAAAACAGTTAGCAAAAAATGTGTTTGGACTAATGGGATACAGTCTTTGCATTGCCCAGTTTCACACGGGGAAGGAAGGTTTTTTGCAGATCAAAAAGTGCTCGATCAAATGATTGCAAACGACCAAATTGTGCTTACTTATGTAAAGCCGGATGGCTCACCTGCGAACGGTGAAATGCCATTTAATCCAAACGGTGCGGTTATGGACATTGCTGCAGTTTGCGACCCAACCGGGCGCGTGCTTGGCATAATGCCTCATCCGGAAAGAAACTGGATTATTTACAATCAAAATGACTGGACAATGCTTAAAGAAAAAGCTTTGCGCGAAGGCAAAACTCTCGACGAAAAAGGCCCCGGCATGCAAATTTTTGAAAATGCTGTAAACTACTTTATATGACAACTTACGCAGATTCCGGAGTAAACATCGAACTTGGTGATGATTCATCAAAGATAATGTATGAAGCCGCCAAAATCACTTGGCAAAATCGTGCAGGATTACTTGGTGAAGTTGTTGCTCCAAAAGATGATTTTTCCGGCGTGCGCGTAATAAATGTTGGCGGACTCCCCACAGGCACGGTTATGTGTATGGGTTTTGATGGAGTTGGTACAAAAGTTGAACTCGCGGAACGTATGCAAAATCACAGCACAGTTGCTTTTGATCTTTTTGCAATGGTTTGCGACGATGCAGTTGTTTATGGAGGTGAACCGGTTTTAGTAGGTTCAATTTTGGATGTTAAAACGCTCGGAACTGGCGAAAAATCACACATAGATTTTATGAAACAACTCGCAACGGGATACATAGAAGCCGCAAAAGAAGCGCGTGTTGCAGTAATTAATGGAGAGATTGCAGAACTCGGCGCAAGAATAAGTGGCTATGGAGATTTTAATTACAACTGGGGTTCCGCAGTAATTTGGTTCGCAAATAAAGATAGGCTTTTTACAGGTAAAGAAATTAGCGTTGGCGACAAAATAATCGCACTAGAAGAAAAAGGTTTCCGCTCAAACGGGCTCTCACTTTTACGTAAAATAATGCAGGATAACTACGGCGACGAGTGGCATCAAAAAGAATTAAACGGTGTGCAAATGGGCGATCTTGCACTCACGCCTTCCACAATTTATTCCGCATCGGTCTGCGATATGTTTGGTGGCTACAACGGCGAAAAAAAAGTAGATGTTCACGGAGTTGCACACATTACCGGCGGTGGAATTCCAGGTAAGTTGGGGCGAGTTTTAAATCGTGCCGGACTTGGTGCAAAATTGGATGCACTTTTTGAACCTTGTGCCCTCATGAAACACGCAATTGAGATTGGCAAAGTGCCTTTAGACGAAGCCTACCGCTCTTGGAACATGGGTAACGGAATGCTCGTAATTGTCGCTCCAGGTGAAGAACAAAAAGCCATGGCCATTGCAAACGCACATGGGGTCAACGCAAAAATCTGTGGCGAAATCGTTGCAGAAAAAGGCGTGAAGATTGGGTAAAAGGCACACTAATTATCGCATCATTCGCGTCTGCCCGGGCAAAACAAGCGGGGCCTGCTAAATACGCCTGGACCTAGACTTTTGCTTTACGTTACCGGTCGGAGACAGTGAGGCCCCTTAGAAGAGAATCATTCAAAGGCGTTCCCATAACAGGTCAAAGATCGTGTTCATGGTAACTAAGAGATCATCTCGCATGATTTTTATGCCGGCGCCTTCACTGTTGTCGTACTTTGCAAAATATAATTCATTGTCAGCTATAATAAAGTCGGTCAAAATTTCACTTGCCTGACTAATTTCTTTTACGACATGATTCGGGTTGCTTATCTGTTTTAGATACCAGTTTGCACTTGCTCCACTAATCACAATTTCTTGGATTTGAGTCCCGTTTCTTTTCGAATGCTCCAAGAATTCGCTTGTTATTTTTTTTGAACGAGAATTTGTGATAGCAAGTTGTGGATTGAAAACAGATTTAATCTTTTTACTGGATTTAAACGCAGAAGCCACGCCAAGGTATATTAATTCAGACTTCTCAATCATAGAAATCTCGAAACCTGAAATTGACTGTTTCTGTAAGATTTTCTTGTTTTTTAGGAAAATCGCCAATTCATCAATAGCCTGTAATTTGCCTTTGTATTGTGACGTAGCTTGGGATGTCAGCATCTTTTTCAGTACATCAGCATCTACAAGGGTGAAAAAAGTACTTTGTTTCCTTAATACTTTTATTACGAATCCTTCATCTGTTAGTTTGTTGAGAGCGGCATAAACAGTCGGCCTTTTAATGCCTGTTTTACGAGCAATAGAGCTGGCAAGCATTTGCCCATATATTGAGAGTTGATCCAAGATTTGTTGTTCTGTGTGTGTGAGCCCACAGATTCTTAATATTTCTTCCATGTGTTGTCAATCGATAACTGACAGCTAAATTATAATATTTACAGATTCAAAAGTCAAGCATGGCAAAAGGGTATTAGACAAATACTGACGCCTTTGACATAATGTAGTTATATAACATAACTAATAACTACCGCGGAAAAAATGAAAGCTGATAAAACAAGTCTCTTGCAAAGCGAAAAATTCACCATCTACGACATAACACAGAATGTTGATTCGGCATGGCGTATTGATTTGTTGAGACGAATGTCGACAAATCCTGAAGGATATAAAGGCTTAACGCTCACCCCAGCCAATGATTTGTGTGTGGAGCAAGATGGATGTTCACAGTTAGAAGAAATAAGAGCGTTTATACACACCCACATCGCCAGAGAAATTGAGATGGGAAGAGATCCTGGGCAAACTGCACAAGATGTGTTGAAAAAAAAGTTAAAAGGCATGGAAGAATTGATAGGAAACGAAGACGTACTGACATATGTTAGGCGCCGTATGGAAGCTTTTTTGTCGACACGCGAAAAGCTTGAAGGGTTGAGTGGAAAATTACTGGAAGAGGTTTTGGGCGTGCAAGTTTCAGCCACAATACAGACCGCGGATCTAGAAGGATTAATTTTTACATTTCGCAGAGGGCATATGCGCAAGGCATCGGCCCCCGACGCTCTTGGTGTTTATCCATCGTATGCAAAGCCCATTTTGACCAACAATCTCAACGACGCTATCGGACTATTGGACGATCCTGCTTGCAATTTCCTGGCTGGTATAAATTTAAACACAACAGGTGGCATGGAACTTTTAGAAGGCCATGATTTGCAACAATATGAAAAGCGCTCGGCTCTCCTTGATTGCCTAAAAGAATTCATTGCTTCAATTAATTAAGAATTCTGCAGTAGCAGGACAACACCAGCGAGCGTAGTCATTTTTTGGCTTAAATAAGCCATTTTACATTTCACGCAATCAGCAAAAAGGCCCAAAGTGGTATGCAAAAAATATTGCAACCGTCTGTTATATAGCCCCACTTGTTAGGCGTAATAATTATGCCACAAGACATTGAAGAAAACGTCATCTCAAGAGCATTTTTGGATTGTAAAATGTTCTTCATAAAAACATAATCTTCCGGATTTAAATTATTTTGGTACTTAACTTCAATCGGGCAAATACTGCCGGCTTCATGTTGCAACAAAAAATCAACTTCACCGGCATTTTCAAAAGCGTCGGACCTCATAAAAGCCAAGCGATAAGAGCTTCCAAACAGCCTACGCAAAGCCTGCGCAACCAGCGATTCGGCTATAGCGCCTTTCATATTATCATCCCGTAGTGATGCAATTTTTTTTGTGATAGCGGTCGTAAGTTGTAAATCAACAGGGTAAATTTTTACATTACGTTTTTTGATTGGCGCGGACTTAGAAGAATATCTTTCTGCAAAAATAAACAAATCGGTCTGTTCCAAAAGACGCATTGCTTCCGCCATTGTAACTGCGGTTGTGCCCAGTTCTCCGGCGGTTTTATTAAGATTGTATTCTTGTCCGGGCCTTGCAAATAAATGTCTAAAAAGCCGTTCATAAAGTTCCGGTTTTTTAATTTGTTGCAATAACATCAAATCTTCCAGAGTGGTTTTTTTAACATAATTTTCATCCATAAATTGGTATTGCTCAAGCAAAGAAGATCCACTCATTTTCCTCATTTTCCAGAGTTGTGGGAAGCCACCGTCTAAAAGATAATCAGTCAATTTCTTTTGTATTTTGGTGGATAAAATAATGTGATTTTTGCTCCATTCATGTAAATGTTGATATAGCCGAGGCACATCAAAATCCGCTTTGAATTCCTGTCCGCGCAC
The DNA here is from genome assembly GCA_041658345.1 of Candidatus Altimarinota bacterium. Classification (GTDB taxonomy): domain Bacteria; phylum Patescibacteriota; class Gracilibacteria; order UBA1369; family 2-02-FULL-48-14; genus JBAZYV01. The sequence continues at coordinate 13,894 of JBBAAK010000003.1, read as the reverse complement.
ATGTAGTGGTACTTTAACGCCAATGCCAAATCCATTACCAAACGCACTATTTTTTTGTAGATATTCATTAAAAGAAAACGGCCCAAGTTCTATGATTTTGTTAAGCCGTCCAAGTAAAGTTTTTTCCGCCATTTTAAAAAGCGTATGAGTAGCGGAGCCGGAAAAAACTATTGGGATTTCAGGCTTTCTTTCAAGCTTATTTTTTATTAGCACATCCCAATTTTCAACAGATTGCACTTCGTCAAAAAAACAAAATACCTTCTTTGAAATCTCCTCGTAAGAATCAGCGCCTAAAAATTTTCTTGCCCATACGTCAAGTATTTGATTTACAAAAACCACTCTCTTTAAAGGTGGCTCGGATTGAATTCGCGCATCATCAAAAGAAAGATACAAGATAGTTTTTGGATTCAACTTGGTGTGAGATTTACCACCCTCGGCAAGATGCCATATAAGTTGTTTTTGGAGTTCGGTTTTCCCAACCCTTCGCGGGCCTTTTATGAAAATGCCACAAGGCCTTTCGTGTAATACTTTTTTTTCTACTTCCCAATAAGCCTGCCTGTGGAAATTTTCCGGCTTGTGATTATTTTTATTAAAATATCTGGTGTCCTTAAGCCATGGGGAATTAGCATACAATATGCTCTCGCAAATTTCTTCCATAGCAGAATCTATAAGATAGTTTTTCATACAAATATAGCATACTATATTTTCAAAAACATAGTCAACTATATTTCAAAATCTGTGCACGCGCACACGCAGTTGACTTTGCAAAATTCCCCGTAGCCTAGCTAAATACTCGCCCTAACAATTTTCCAGTAATCTGCCATGCCCTCTTCCGCCATTTTCCTGTCTTCTTCAGGATGTTCGAGCGCCATAGCCATTAGCTCCTTTTTGAGCTTCTCCTTCTGAGAAGGAGTTAAAGTCGATTTCATAAATCATTTTTTAAGTTTTATCGTTGCCAATTGTAGCACAAAATCACCCCTTCGCTCTATATTGGAGCGCCTCCATTAAGTGCTCATAAGAAATCCAAGAGGAACCTTCCAAGTCTGCAATGGTGCGGGCAATTTTTATAGTTCGGTGAACGCCTCGCCCAGAAAGTGCGTAATGTTTCGTTGCGGTCGCAAGCAGGTCCTCACTTTTTAAATCGAGACGTTCGGCTTTTATCATTCGTGGAGTCATTTCTTGATTTGTTAAAATCGCGTCATTACCGGTCCCCACATTGCGCGCCATTTGTCTTGCACGCGCATCACAAATCCTCTCTCGCATTTGTGCGGAATTTTCATTGCCACCTAATTTAAAATCCTCATAAGGGAGCCTCGGCACTTCGGTGTGGATATCAATTCTATCCAAAATTGGGCCGGAAACTTTGCGCTTGTATCTGGAAATTTCTGCACCGGAACACACACATCGTTTTTCCGGATCGCCCAAATGCCCACACGGGCAGGGATTTTGAGTCGCAATCATTTGGAATTGGCACGGGTACTCACACGCATGGTGCCCAAACCTCATCGTTAAAGTTTTTCTTTCCATTGGCTCACGCATGCCTTCCAAAACAGATCGATCAAACTCCGGTAGCTCATCCATAAAAAGCACTCCGCGATGTGCCAAACTAACCTCGCCGGGGCTTAGCGCAGGTCCTCCGCCAAACAACTGAAAGGCCGTAGCCCGATGATGCACGCTTCTAAAAGGTCTACGTAATTCCACGGAATGCAAAGTGTCACCGGCGACCGAATGCACACGCAAAACCTGCATAGTTTCCTCTTTTGAAAGCGCAGGCAAAATAGACGGAAAAGTCTGCGCGATTAAACTTTTACCACTTCCTGGTGGCCCGTTAAAAAGCACATGATGATTTCCGGCTCCGGCAACCAACATGGCCCTTTTTACAGAACTGTGTCCCGCAATATCGGAAAAATCTAGTGGCCACGCAAAATCAACAGCATCCATTTGCACCTTTTCCGGAATACGCCTTGCCTTGCAAAAATGATTAACCGCCTCTTCCAAACTTGTAACCGGGATCAAATCCACGCCATCAACCAAGCTTGCTTCCGCCAAATTTTCTCGTGGCAAAACAAGCTCTTTAAAACCATTTTCTTTTGCAAAAAGCGTAGCCAAAAACGCTCCGCGAACGGGCCTAACTTCGCCATTTAGCCCAAGTTCACCTATCACCAGCACGTCCTTGCCAATCAAACCCATTTGTTCGGTCGCCATCAAAAATCCAAGTGCAATTGGCAGATCAAAATGGCTCCCCTGCTTGTGCAATTCCGCAGGTGCCAAATTCACAACTTTGCGAGTCAGCGGAAATCTAAATCCAAAATGTTGAATTGCACTTCGAATCCTATCCTTTGCCTCTTGTACGCTTGTTCCCGCCATTCCGATTATCGAAAAAATCGGCATGCCCGAAGAAACCTCCACTTCAATTTTCACAGGCAATGCAGTAATCCCAATTAACGAATACGAAGATAAAACTATGGCCATGCCAAAATCATCCTCGCACACCTTGCACAAAGCCAAAACCAGCCAAGCGCACAAACCTCTAATTTTGCGTGTTGGAGCGGTGACAACAAGACAATGCAAATACCAGTTGTGGACGATTAGCCATTGATTTGCCGTTCACTTGCTACTTGTTTAAGGTTAACAATTGACACAAAATTCAACCTGTAATATGATGAAATCATCAAAAAAGCGGTTAAAAATTTAATAAAAATCATGCATTCTTCGGTTAAAAAAATCAACAACAAAAGCTACATATACGTAACCGATTACATATACGTTGCTAGAGGTAAAAACAAAAAGGCCAATGCCTCGATTGGTGGTTTAAACGCACCGCTAGAAAAACGAATGCAAAAAATGAGAGCCTTCAAGAAAAAAGTGATTACAGAAGAAGTTTCTGCGAGGCTAAAATATTGGGCGCCTAAAATCCTAGACAAAAAAGGGTTCACCTTCACTTCCCCGAAAAAACTGGAAGAAATGAGGAGCGTTCTTTATAGAGACAAAATCAGCCTAAGTGAGGTGGGTAAAGCATATGTGGAGGCAACTTTTAATACGGATTTTATTTACAATTCAAACAAACTTGAAGGCAGTAAAGTGCCTAAAAAAACAATCGAAGAAATCATCAAGAAAGGTGGCAAATCGAACCAAGAAGTAATAAACAGTTTAAATGCACTTGCTTACATAAAAGGCTTAAAAAAACTACCGAATACCGGCCAGTTAATACGCCTGCACAAGATTTTATTGGCACACGAACCGGCAAAACATGGGCTAAGGAAAGAACCCGTAATAGTTGGCAACGCAGAAACGCTTCCCTTTAAAGATATTCCAAAGGCGTTAAAAGAACTTTTTGCGTGGGCAAAAAAAATGGACCATAAAATGTATCCGCCGGAGCTGGCTTTCCAATTTTATTATCGTTTTGAACGCATCCATCCATTTGTTGACGGCAATGGGCGTACCGGAAGACTACTCATGAATTTTGTTTTAAGGGAGCATAAATATCATCCAATTGTCGTTTGGGAAAAAAATCGCATTGCACAGATGAACGCGTTCCAAAATAGAATGGATGGATCAAAATATAAATTTAACAGATTTATGTGCGAACAAATGCAAGGCACTTATAAAGTTTATCTGGCAAAAATCAAAAAATGGATTGATATGGAGTCCAAAGCTACAAACGATTTATTTACATAATCATCCTATGCCCACCGCAATAATCTTCGACATGGACGGCGTGATTATAGACAGCGAACCGATTCACATAGAATCGGAAAAGCTCGCCATGCAAAAGTTTGGCGTGGAAATTTCGGATGATGAACTTGCAACCTACACCGGTAAAACCGCCAAATTTATGTTCGAAGATTTGATCAAAAGATACAAGCTCGGCATTACTCCAAAAGAACTTGCAGACCAAAAACGCGAGTTTTTTATGCCCGCCCTAACCTCAAAAGGCGAGGCGGTTCCGGGAGTTATTGATTTGATCCACAGCCTCAAAGCGGATGGCAAACTGCTTGCGGTTGGCTCAAGCTCACGCAGAGGCCTTATTGATTTCGTTCTCACAAAACTCGACCTCACTTCTTATTTTGATGTGATTGTTTCTGCGGACGATGTAACGCGTAGCAAGCCTGACCCCGAAATTTTTACAAAAGCCTTCTTAAAATTAAAAGAAATTGACCCAACCCTGAATCTGGAAGATTGCGTAGTTATTGAAGATTCCAGTGCGGGCATTACCGCCTCAAATTCCGCAGGCATTAAATGCATCGGTTTCCAAAACCAAAACAGCAATCAAGACCTTTCTCAGGCCACTATAATCATAGACAGCATGACAAAAGTTTTGCCTAGTTTGAAGGAGATGTAGAGGGCAAAGCTTTCTCAACGGCTTAGCCTCCATCCCCCAACAATCAGAATGCATTTGGTCATGCCCTTTCGTTGAGGTGTCATTTTTCTTAAAAGCCCTTATTGTTACATTGTAACAATAAGGGAAATAACACTTTTGGAGGCATTTTACCCCACCTCCCACTCCTCAATTTCGGTGGTGCCGTGATCCAAACCATAACCGCCTGCCACGTCCGAAGTGCTACGTAAACTCACTCCAACAAACCAAACCTTCCCGCTTCGAAAGTCGCCACTCGTTTTTCGCCACTCGCAAATCGCCCGCCAAATCCGCGTTAATTTTTGCGCTGTCAGACCTTCGACAACACCCCCAAATTTTGTGCTCCGCCTACACTTAACTTCCACAAACCTAAGCTCAACCTGGCCACCAAGCCCTTCCCCAAAATCCTCCGCAATCAAATCAATCTCACCTCTATAAAACCGCACACGCTTGCCAATAATTCGCCATCCCTTAACGCATTCCAGATATTGGCTTGCTAGTTCTTCCCCAAAGTGTCCAAGTTGAGATGAATCCATAAAAAACATTATACTTCGCTCGTCTTGAACTTGCCAAAAACTTGTGCAACACTTTTCAGCCCAAGCCGTAGCGTAAGCCATAACCTAACATCAACATGGCAGACATCCACATACCCCCGCATAGCATCGAGGCGGAAAAATCCGTACTTGGTTCCGTGATGATAGAAAAAAACGCAATCTTAAAAATTGCAGATCTTTTGTATCCGGAGGATTTTTATTACGACACGCACGCCTCAATCTACACCGGCATGCTCGAGCTTTTTGCAAAACGTTCCCCAATCGACCTTCTAACAGTTGGGACTTGGCTTAAAGACAACGGAAAACTAGACGAAGTTGGTGGGCAAACTTACCTGGAAGAGCTTTGTAACGAAGTGCTTACCGCCTCACACGTTCATCAATACGCGCTCATTGTTAAGCAAAAATCCACACTCAGAAAATTGATTTCATCCGGTGGAAACATAGCCGCACTCGGATACAAAGAAGAGGAAGATGTGGACGAGCTTGTAGACAAAGCCGAACAAGAACTTTTTAAGGTTTCGCAGACTTTTATGCGCAATCGATTTGTGCACGTTAAAGATATTCTTGCCGGGACTTACGAAAAAATTTCAGATCTTCATGATCCGGAAGCCGCCGAAAAACACAAAGGCCTTTCAACCGGATTCAACAGCGTCGATTACATTATCACGGGGATGCAACCCTCGGATTTGCTGATTCTTGCAGCTCGCCCATCCATGGGTAAAACCGCTTTTGCCTTAAATACCGCATTAAATGTGGCGCTCAAGGGCAAAACAGTTGGTGTGATTTCGCTGGAAATGTCCAAAGAGCAACTTGTTGAACGTCTTTTTATTGCGATGCTTGGTGTGGACAGTTGGAAGATGAAAAATGGCCAGTTAACGCAGGATGATTTTATGCGCATGGGCCAAGTTATGGATCAATTGAATAATTGTAAAATTTTTATTGATGACTCTCCGGGTGCATCAATTGCAGAAATGCGTGCAAAGGCCAGAAGGCTCCAAATGGAAAACGGGCTCGATCTTTTGATTGTGGATTATCTCCAGCTTATGTCCATGGGCAAGCCGGGCATCTCCGTAACAAATCGCGTGCAAGAAATTTCGGAGATTTCTCGCTCGCTAAAACAGCTCGCTCGTGAACTTCACATTCCGATTATGGCGCTTTCACAGCTTTCTCGTGCGGTTGAGCAACGTCCGGTTAAAATTCCTCAACTTTCCGACTTGCGTGAATCCGGAGCAATCGAGCAAGACGCAGACGTGGTTATGATGATGTATCGTGAAGATTATTATGAGGAAGATACGGATCGCCAAGGAATTACAGATATTTATGTAAGGAAGCACCGCCACGGAATGGTTGGTCGCGCAGAACTTATGTTCCGCAAAGAACAAATGCGCTTTTTCGACATCGACCGCAAACACACCGTCGAAGGCGCCTTTACGCCACAAATTGGAGGGTAAATTTGGATTGCATTATGCATAAAAGCATGTCAAACTCACCCTCCACTGCCTTAAACCAGATATGGGAGCTTAGCAAATACTCATCCCGTAAAATTTAAACCTGTTCGCACCAAAATAATACACCAAATTTATGGGTTACCATACTAGCCAGTCTGGCACAAGATTCTCTACGGATAGATCTTATCGGTTTGGGGATGATTACCCGCGACCGGGGGAAGTAGCATATTGGGAGTGGGCAGGAGCAAAACGCAGAGAAGCAAAGGAAGCAAAGGAAGCAAAGGAAAAAGAAGAGGAAGCACTGCATTACGAAAGAACACGCGCCTGGTCCAGGTTGAGAAACGCAACAGACGGTGGTGATGAGGGTAGATCAGTAGTAAAGCAACAAACCCATGAGGTGCAGGCCGAAACTGCCAGTTTCGAAGGACAACTTAGTGAACTGATCGGATCAGAATCGGATTTACTGCATCATTTAGATAGATACACTCAGTTTAGAGAATCAGCAGACGGTGATGATGATAATATGGCAAGGTATGAGGCCATCATGCTTGCCGATTTGGCGCTAGTAGTAGAGCAACAAACCTATGAGGTGCAGGACGAAATTGACCGTTACGAAATGAGCGTGGCTTATTATGAGAAGCATAATTATGGGGGATTTAATCCTATCTACAAAAGAGCAAGAATTGAGCTAGCAAGATTGAAAGAGAGAAGGCTTGCAATTGTATCAGAGGCCGCCTACAGAGCGATAATGAAGTATCGTAGTAACTTTTCACCTGAGCATGCGACCACAATGCAATTTGCAGAGCTTCAAGAAGCAAAAGCTAAAGAAAGAGCAAGTCGTGAAAGAGAAGACAGATTGGCAAGTAAAGTAACAGAGGAGGTAATCGTAAGAAGAGAACAGCAGGGGGCAGAGGAACGAGAAAGAATAGAACGGGGGGAAATACGAGCCAGAGCCGTTGATAGAGAAATTGATGATCTATTGGAACAACAGGAGAGGGAAGCAAAGGTGAAGAACAATTTACCTGAGGAATTGAGCTCAATTATTCAGCATGGTCAAGGAGCAGGATGCTTAGCAGATACAGTAGAAATGTATAGATTATTGTTTGAAGCATCTATGAAAGATTTACCTGGCATTTTTAATGACCCGGAGAAAAATCGAATTCTAATAGATAATCTCACTCCGCCGGATGATCCAGATGTCCGACTTCTACAAGAAGGAAGAGCATACATATACTCTGTGGCAGGAAAGGTATATGCACAGATTGATAGCATCCTTTCTGCTGATTCTCCAGACGACACAATGGAAGCATATTGGTATGCATACAGAATGGCATGCAGGCTTACTCCATGGGAGGAAAACGGGGCCTTTAAGTCCTGAGTAGCTACCTCTGCAAAATTGGTTGAGGCCTGATAAAATGAGGATTTTGCAATCATTACCCTCTTGTTAATCTTCCCCTCGCCAACCTAGCTGGCACTTTGTATAATGCCAGAGAAGCTTCCTTTGGGCTTCGCCATCCAATAAAAAGCGCCATCTCATGCCTCAAAACGAATTCCAAGATCGTCTACGCAAAGCCAACGAACTCCGCGACCTTAAAATAAATCCGTATCCGGCAAGATTCGAGAGCACTCACAGCATTGCGGAGGCAATCGCACTTGGTGAACCTGGTGTAGACGGCAAGAACAAACCCCTTCGCGAAACTGAAGAAATCGTAAAAACCGGCCCAAAAGCCACCATCACAATTCGTGGAAGAATGATGACTTTCCGTGAACACGGGCGACTTGCTTTCGCGAATCTAAAAGACGTAACCGGCGAAATCCAAATCTGTTTTATGGAGGAATTGCTTGGCAAGGAAAATTACAAACTTCTTCGCAAGCTGGACATGGGTGATTTTATTGGCATAACCGGTGAACTTTTTTTAACAAAACACGGTCAACTCACGCTACTTATTAAAGATTGGACTTTTCTTGGCAAAACTCTGCGTCCACTCCCAGAAAAATGGCACGGTTTGCAGGATGAAGAAGCATGTTGTCGCCAACGTTACTTAGACATCATAATGAATGACGAAACCAAAAACAGATTTATTTTCCGCACAAGATTTATAGAAGCAATCCGCCGTTTCTTAAACAAGCATGATTTTTTGGAAGTAGAAACTCCTATTCTCGCGCCAAAAGCTTCCGGTGCAACCGCTCGCCCATTCAAAACCCATCATAACGCACTCGACTTAGACGTATACCTACGCATTGCTCCTGAACTTTATTTAAAACGTTGCATCGCAGGTGGATTTGAACGCGTTTACGAATTTGCTCGCTGTTTCCGCAACGAAGGCATGGACCCTTCCCATTTGCAGGAGTTTACCATGCTCGAATATTACGGCGCATATTGGAACTACGAGGACAACATGAAATTTACCGAACAAATGTTCGAAACAATCTTAAAAGAACTTTTTGGAACCTTAAAAATCCCACTTACCTCGCGTGATGGCGAAGAAATCACAATCGACTTTAAAGCCCCTTGGCCACGCCTCGATTTTGCTGAACTTATTAAAAAAGATTCCGGAATCAAAATTTTCGACCACAATTCTTCTGCCGATTCCCTCCGCACCGCCATTAAAAAAGCAAAAATCCAAATTGAAGATATGGATAAAATGGGCTTTGGCAATCTTTGCGACGCACTCTACAAAAAAGTCAGTCGCCCCAATTTGATTCAACCTTGTTTTGTAATAAATCATCCTGCATCTACTAAACCACTTGCCCGCCGTAGCGACAAAAATCCACAGGTTTGCGAAACTTTCCAATTGCTGGTTAACACTTGGGAAATAATCAACGCATATTCCGAAATTGTAGACCCAATCGATCAGCGCGAAAGGTTTATGGAACAAGCAGGCGCACGCCTTGGCGGGGACGAAGACGCACTCGAAATAGACAATGATTATTTGACCTGCATGGAACACGGAATGCCACCAATCTCAGGTTGGGGCATGGGCATCGACCGAATAGTCGCGCTCTTAACCGGCCAAGACAACCTCAAGGGCACAGTTTTGTTCCCACTCATGCGCCCACTCGAAGAAGACCTAAAAGCCGAAAAGAAAATGCGCGAAAAGGCCAAAGATAAAGCGAAGAAGTTTACAGTAAAACCAAACTAAGGTTTACAGTAGACTAAAACCTCAACCCGCCTTATGATTTGCTCATGTACGAAAGAAGCTACTACAGACCAAGTTATGTGAGCGAGAAGCGGGAAAAGCCTGCTCCAAGTTCACCCAAAAAAACGCCACCATTAAAAAAAGCCGGGATTTGGGCACTTGCCATTTTTGGAGTAGTACTCTTTTTAACCTGGCTATTTTTGGGTCCATTTAGATTTATGCTGTTTCGCTATGCATCTTTTACGGGTTTCCCTTTTGGCACCCGCAATTACATTGTGCTTTTCCAAAACAATTATGAACTCCGTCCAACAGGAGGATTTATCTCAACTTACGGAGTAGTAAAATTTAGCCATGGCCTTTACGCCGGACTCGATTTTTACGATGTTTATGGTGCTATCGACGATCACGAATATATTGAACCGCCACTTGTTTTAAGCACTCTTCTTGAGAACGAAGATTACGCTGGCCATACTTTCCGCGATGCCAATTTTGATCCCGACTTTCGCCTTTCTAAAGACGACTTGATTGAATTTTACAGCATCACAAATCCGGATACTCGTATAGATGGAGCAGTCGCTATGGATTTCTCTTTTCTGGAAACTTTAGTCGGCATTTACGAACCTCTTTCCGTGGATGGCCACGAACTCACAGAGCAAAATCTTTTTGAAACCTTAACAACAGTTTCCTCAGATATAGACCGCCACAACGAAGAAGCATTGGCAAATCGCAAAAATATCACCTCCCCAATTGTTCAAAAAATCATCACAAAAACCTTAATTTTGCCTTGGCGCATTAGCACAATATTGGATGCCCTGGCACGAGGCTTTGCAGAAAAACACGTTCTTGCAAGCTTTAATCGTAGCGGAATAGAAAGCTCGTTTAATGCCCGCGGGTGGAACGGTGCACTTCCACAATCTGATCTTGGTGATTTTATTGCGGTTAATGAAGCAAACTACGGAGGCATGAAAAGCGATCGTTACATTACTCGTGACGTGCAGTACGAACTGGACATCACTAACAAAAGAGACGTTCGTGGTAATCCGATTGTTAACGCAACGGTTTCCGTAACTCTTTCACACGAAGGTGGCTACAACATCCCATTAAGCGGTCCATACACAGGTTATTTGCGCACAATGATTCCACTTGGGTCGGATATAAAAGAAGGCGCAGAAATTACGGAAGATCGCGATGACGTTTATGTGCTTGGCGAAATTGTACGATTAAATCCGGGTGAATCCATCTCTTACACCTACTCTTACAAACTGCCGGAATACGTTTGGAACAACGGAATGTATTATTTGCATCTACACAAACAGCCGGGCACGGATGGCGACAATTACAGAGTTATTGTTCGCGCTCCACAAGGCATGAGTTTGGATGCTCCGGGCTTTTCCGTCCGCGAGAACGTGGCATTTTATCAAACCAATTTATTCACAGACCAAAACTTGGAATTTGCACTTACGGAAGATCAAAATCCACCAAGAGTTGTTTCTCAGGAATTAACGGCCGATAACCAAATCACAATTGTTTTCAACGAACCCCTCAATGTTGATCACGCCTCAGACTCGGCAAATTATGGGATTATGGATTTAAATTACACCGATCCCAACGTTACAGATGAAGTAAAAATCACAAATGTAAGGGTGGATGGCTCGGCAATTATTTTAACAACTTCCGGAATCACATCACAACCAGGTGAACGTTACGAAATTACGCTTAAAGGATTGACGGATTCCTCCGGAAACCTTATAAATCCATCACCAAGAACATTAACAGTGGTAATCGATGCCACGATTCCTGAACCCGCAAATGAATAAAATCGCAATTCTAGACTTTGGAAGCCAATACGCACATTTGATTGCAACACGTATTCGTAGACTTGGAGTTTACAGCGAAATCGTGTCATCCGACACCCCCGCAGAATCGCTAAAAGATTATGCTGGAATTATTTTTTCTGGTGGCCCAAACGAGGTTTATGCAGATGATTCTCCAAAAGCAGACCCAAAGATTTTTGATCTCGGCAAACCTATTTTAGGAATTTGTTACGGGCACCAATTAATCACACATTTGCTTGGCGGAAAAGTTGAACCGGGCACAAAAACCGGTGCGGAATTTGGCAAGGCCCAAATCGAAATCAAAAAACCTCTCGGAATTTTAAAAGGATTTACGCAAGGCGAAAAAACACAAGTGTGGATGAGCCACGGCGACCGTGTAACGCGCCTTCCGGACGGTTTTGAGATTTTGGCTTCCAGCGAAGACGATCAATTTTCCGCAGTAGGCAATCTTGCCCGCAACATTTACGGAATCCAGTTCCATTTGGAAGTTTTGCATACTGTAAAAGGTAATGAAATCCTCTCAAATTTTCTAAATTTAACAGGCGTAACTCGCGATTGGGATTTAGCGTCTTTTATCGCTCAGGCGGAAGAAAACATTCGCTCTCAAGTTAAAGACAAAAATGTATTTATGCTGGTTAGCGGAGGTGTAGATAGCACGGTTGCCTATGCACTTTTGGTCCGTGCACTTGGCCAAGAACGTGTTTATGGATTTTTTGTAGACACGGGATTTATGCGCTTGGGCGAGCGAGACGAAGTCGAGCGAGCCCTCAAAGAAGAAGGCATAAATTCGCTACACATTTATGATGGCGCAAACGAGTTTTTTGACGCCTTGCGCGGAGTAATCGAACCGGAAAAAAAGCGCGAAATAATAGGCCGTAAATTCCTGGAAATTCAAAAAAAAGCCAGCGAAAAACTTGGGCTAAATCCAAAAGATTGGATGCTTGGTCAGGGCACAATTTATCCGGACACAATTGAATCCGGCGGAACTCGCCATGCAGATAAAATCAAAACTCATCACAATCGTGTGCCGGAAATAGAAGAGCTTATTAAGCAAGGCATGGTAATAGAGCCTTTAAAAGATCTTTATAAAGATGAAGTGCGTGAAGTTGGCGAAAAGCTAGGCCTGCCAAAAGAACTTGTTTGGCGCCATCCATTCCCGGGCCCGGGGCTTGCCGTTCGCATTCTCTGTGCAACTCAGCCGGACGAACCTCAAAACAAAGCGGAAATCGAACAAGAAATCCAAACTTTTCTATTGGGACGTGGCTACAATCTTAAAGCCACAATTCTTCCAATCAAATCTGTTGGTGTACAAGGAGATTGCCGAACTTATCGCCACCCACTGGCACTCACGGGCACAGCGACTTGGCAAGAACTTGGTGAAATTGCCCCGGCAATCACCAACCGCTTTCACGATATCAATCGCGTGATTTACAAAGTCGATCAGTCGAACGGTCCAAATCAAATCGCTTCAGCAACAATTACTTCCGGCGATTTAACCAGGCAGAGAGTTTCTACCCTTCAGAAAGCAGATGAACTTGCCCGTAATTGGCTCAAAGAAATCGGCCAAGAAAAATATGTTTGGCAGATGCCAACAGTACTAATTCCGGTCTCAATCAACCAAGATGACAAAGAGGCAATTGTTCTCCGCCCAATTGTTTCCGAAGAAGCAATGACTGCAAATTTTGCCGAACTTCCATTCCCAAAAGTCCAAGAACTCGCTGAGCAAATCTTACAAGACCAGAACATTTCCGCCGTCTTTTACGACGTAACCAACAAACCACCCGCTACAATTGAGTGGGAGTGACCTTTTGTCCTCGAAACATAGCTCCAAGTCCTCAAACTTCCTGCCTTCAGTTAGGCCTAGACGTGCACGGATTCTTGTTACAGGCCTGACCCCTTTTTTTCTTGGATTTTAAGATTTACGCTGTGCGCAAGCGTGTGGTGGTTTTTGCAAAGTGGAGCAAGGTAGACGGGATTGTGGGCGTGGCTCAGTGCAAACATTTGTGTGTGGTGGAGCTGTTCCGCCGGCTTGTTGCAGTTAGGAATTGAGCATTTTGTGCCATGTTCTTTTTGTAGGATTTTGCGGACACGGGCAGGGATGTATCTCGACGGTTTTGTGCTCTGCACTACAGGTTGCCTTGCCTGGTTTTGTTCGATTTCTTCCGCGATTTTGGCTTTTTCTTGCTGGATCTCTTCTTCGCGTTTGTCCAGCAGTCCCGTGAGAACTTGGTTTAAATCTATGCCTTTGTTTTGGAGTTCAAGGAGGCGTGCGGTAACTGCAGAATTTAAGTTGAGCTTGCTAAGTTCAAGTAGGTTTGCAACTGTGCCGGGCACAGATTTTACCTCGATTTGTGGCTTAAATAAGCCATTTTGGTTTTGGTTCACAAAATCTTTTCCGCCGAGGTTGGCACAATTTAGTGCATACTTTTCGTCCTTCACCAAAGTTTCCACCGCACTCCTTGGAAGTGTTTTTACCACTTCCGCTAAACTTTCTTGATTTTCCAAGGTAGCAATGGATGCAACTCTGGAAAGTTTGCTTACACTCACCTCGCCGGAACTA
>JBBAAK010000002.1:0-209421 GCA_041658345.1 Candidatus Altimarinota bacterium | reverse complement strand
TTTACCGAACCGCATCCACAAGCCTTTTTTTAAACATAGATTCCAACATTAGAATGTAAACTGCATTTAACAGCTTACCTGAGCCAAAACTAAACAAAAATAGCAACACTAAAATGCCCTTATCCCTATATTTCTTATGGCCGGAGCTAGCGACCCCAAATACAATTTTGCATCCAGACAGACTACAAAGTTTAAAATCACCCCAAACCGAACCTAATCTCAAGGTTTTTGAAGTAGTTAAGGCCCCATATATCAAAGATCAACATATTGGAAATCCCGACAGCTTCATTCCAAAAAGTGGAGGCTATGACATTGTGTATGAGAGATACGGTCCAAACTTTCACACCAGATCAAAAGACCTACATAAAAGAACTTTTGGATTTTTAAGTGAAGGTGGAGTGCTATCGATGACTTCTACCAACTATCATGAAGTAGATCCAACAGAAGTACCGTTCATAGTACCAATAGGAAGACAAACATTATTTATAAGTAAGGGGAATTTTCTCGCAGAAGCACTAGGCAGACAACAAGAAAGAGTGGTGGGTGAAGACCTTTTGAATGCGATCCTTGATGGATTAATTGCGAAGAAACGCCGAGGACAGTGGTAGAAATCAATGTATAAGCGCAAATTATTGATAAAATATCTATTTTAACGTAAAAAGATCCTGCTTCACTACTATTTATGAATCACCTACTCATTGCTTTAACACTAAGTTGTAGTGATAAACCACCTGAGAACCTTGTGCCAGAAGAAGCAACACAACATGAATGTGATAATTTTCAGTTTACGGATAAATTAGTAAAAATACTTGGAAACGCGCAAGACCCATATACAGGTGAATCTTCAGATTTTAATCCAGATGGATTAGTAACTCATTGGGCAGATGTTATTCTCGGCGAAAGTGAAAACGGAGACATTGATTTATACCAAGAAATTCCAGGAATGGCTGGAGAAATAACAAGCCTAGGACTTCAATGGAACCAACAAACCAACTCTCCCGACAGTATCGAAGCTCGTATATGGCAATCCAACAATGACGAACGCACTTTAAGCAGTTTAGCATTAGAAAATGGTCATCTATGTTATTACATAGCCAAACCTGAATATAGACACGAGGAAATTTGGCACTTTGATGACATGCCCATCCGACCCCTGAACCCAAATCAAGGCACACAAGGCTTTTATTTAGATGAGATCGATCAAGCACATCACATCACATTCGTTTATGAAATCAACGATATATTAGTAAATGGCATCATAGCTGGAACCTGTAATGTAAGCCCTGTTTACGATATAAATGGCAGTTATGCATATAATGAAGATAGCAATGAAATAATCCCATATGAAGACACTGTGCTTCAGGTGTCTGACTATAACGGAGGAAGCTGTGAAGCATGGATAGTGAAAAATGCCAGCTATGACCCAAAAAAAACATTAGAGGACTACGCTTCTGACTCTGATGTGTTCGCACATTTAAACGCTTATTATTCACATCACACTTTTCAATAAGCTACACTTGTCTCCAACCTGCTATACTAGCGCCATGATCAAAACCCTCACACCGTCAGATCAAAACCTCATCCTCGACTTTGCCTACCAGCATGAAGAGGAAAATATGTTCGTTACGGGCGCGTTTGAACGAACCAAGAATCCTTTTGAACACAACGCCTACTATGGATATTTTGATGGAGATGAAATGACAGGTCTAGCAGTCTATTTTGAAGAATGGGATAATTTCAACGTCCATTCTCAAGAGGAATCGGTAATTCGCGCCCTCACCGATCACATCGTACAAAAAGGTCATCCAATCAAAGACATCGCTTGCTTTCGTCGCTACGGGGACGTGATTATGGATCAGCTTGAAAAGCTCGGCATCAAAGCAAAAGAAGTCGAGGATAAAAGCATATACAAACTGCTAGCAGAAAATTTTATCGATTTTTCTACGGGCGAAGAAGAACAATCAACCGAGTCTGACCGCGAGGCTTTAATTTTGCTAGAAAGAACTTGCTTCGGAAACGAAAGTGACGGACCCGTCACCGAAACGGAAATCAATCGAATCATTCCTTCCCAAGAATTCGTCATTCGCAAAAATGGCAAAATTATTACAAAAGCAAAAATCAGTGGTCTTTCTAAACACTATTTCCAAATTGGTGGTGTTGGCACACTTCCGGAATATCGTGGGCAGGGCTTAGCAAAAAAAGTCGTAAGCGCACTTTGCAAAACCTACCTCGCGGAGGGGAAATCAGGAATCTTATTCACAGGCAATGACAACCAATCCGCAATCAAAGTGTATAAAACCTTAGGCTTCAAACCTTTTGACAGGTATATGATTGCGCATTACTAAAACACGTTTACCGGTACCCCAAACTGAGCCATACCCTTATTAGGTATTTTTGTGATATATGGGAATAAAAGGATTTGAACAAGCACTTAGTGGCTCATCTCAAACTGACCCCCAGAGAATCATCGAAGAAACATCAAATAGAGATGAAAAACATACGAAATTCACTACTGTAGATAAAACAAAATTATGCTAGACTATTTCAAGTTATCCTTCACTGGCAAAGAATAAACTTTAACCCACCTCGCCATGAAAAACGTAGAAATAAATAAAAATCGCGCCGGAATGATTCTGGGCGCTTTTCTAGGTACGTTCCACCTAGTTTGGGCGATTCTTGTTGCGGTAGGATTTGCTCAATATATTCTTGATTTTATTTACAAAATCCATTTCCTCAGCAACCCTTTTGTGATCCAAGAGTTCAATATCTTAACCGCTGTCTTACTGGTTGCATTTACAAGTTTGATCGGCTTGGTACTTGGATGGTTCCTTGCTTTTTTATGGAACATACTTAGAAAATAAATGAAAATCAAATTCCTCACCTCCACAAAAGCCTCGACTGAATCTAAAAAATCTATTGCAAAACTTATAGCGTTGACTGTCTTTGGCATTGCGCTTGGTATTGCCGTTTCAAATTCTCTTTTAAAATTTGCAGTGGCCCCAAACATCAACACTGCCCTTTGGCTTTTAGTTTGGATCACGCTCTTCCCACTTGTTATAGGCACTTTTTCCGTGCTGATTCCAAATCAAAAAATTTGTATAGCATCAATGGCAATTACAGTTATTGCACTTTTTTCTTTTTTTATCACCAAAACGAGTGTGCTTGTTCTTTTGATAACATTTATAGTCACGTTACTTCTTTTCTGGCTGGCAAATCACTCGGGTAAAAAAGTCTACGATAACATGTTGCGATTCAAATGGTTGCACATGGGCCCATACGTAATAAAGCCGGCATGCACGGCCCTCGCGATTCTTTTGACCGTGCTTTATATGGTCTCAGTCCCAATCCAAGACACCGCCTTCACCAAACCTATTTTCACAAACGCCATAAGCCACACCGGGACATATTTGAATATTATTTCCGCCGGAACAACTTGGGACAGCACCATTCGAGATTTTGTTTTGAATGGGGCAAGCGCCAAAGGCACTACATTTAAAAATGATGTTGAAAAAGAACAATTTGTGCAATCCGCCATTAGCAATTTGAACACAAGCATAAGCAAACAACTCCAAACGGAAGTCGTTTTGAATCCGGAAGAACTTTTAAAAGATGTCACCTTCCGCTTAATGGACACAGCCATTAGAAACATCGACACGAATATAATGCTTCTTATCGTTCTCGTACTGGGAGCTACGATTTTCTTAACGCTCTTTTACATCTTCAGGTTTTTAAGTATCTTCACCGTTTTGTTGGGTTACGTACTTTTTAAACTTCTCGGACTCACCAAGTTTTACTCGATCAATTTAGAAAACAGAAAGAAGGAAGTCCTCGAAATTTAATGGCAATATTGTCAAGTCAAGCAATTTATGGTATTATAATACGATAAATTTTTAACAAAAATAAAAATGCAAAAAAGTCGCAAACATAAAATCCTTGTAGCAACAACATTCACAGCAGTGGTCCTTGCGCTGGGCGTTCTAATAAAAATCGCCTATCCGTTTTCAGCCACAAATCCATTTGAAGTGGCAACGAGCTTGGCATCATCCGATTCAGAAACTTACAATTTGCTAGGCTACTGGGCTATGGAAGAAGGAACAGGGGAAACCCTATCCGATGGTTCAGGTAACGGTTATGATGGAAGCATATCAGATGCCGCCTGGACAACGGGAGCTAGCGATCAAAGTAATTATGCGCTCGCATTCGACGGTGAAAATGACTTTGTAAGTACAGATCTAAGTATTGATGAATCAAGCTCCGGCCCTGGAGCAACATTCTCCGCATGGATTCTGGTAAAAGATTATTCAAAGGGCAACGAAGCCCAAGGACAAATAATAAGTACGGACGAAGAGAGCCACGACTGGTCAATTCTGGTCGAAGGACATCATTTTGCGATTTTCACGGGAAAAGAGAGTGTAAGTGGAAGCGAATATGATTTTAACGAATGGTATCACGTAGTTGGAGTTTTTGATCCTAATGAAGGTACGGCCACACTTTACGTCAATGGCGTAGAGGATGTTTCCGGAACAATCAGTTACAGTAACAACCAGAACAATTTATACATTGGAGACAATCCATCGACTTCTTCCGACGAATATTTCGCAGGGGAAATCGACGAGGTGTCGGTATTCTCTGATCCAATAAGCCCAAGTGATGTAGCAAGTCTTTACGATGCCTATGTAAACGATACAAGTTCCGACGTGGACAGCGACGACTCCGACTCCGAAGATGACGGCACGGACATTGTCTGTACCGACTTGAGCTGGATGGATGGGAGACAAAGCTTCTCGGACGTAGATTCAAATAATTTTTATTACCTACCTGCCGAATTTGCCAGCTACTTTGGGATTTTTGGAGGTTACACAGATGGGACACTTCGTCCGGAAAACCAAATAACCAGAGCAGAAACTACAAAAGTTATATTGGAAGGATTCCGTTATGAAGTTGAGGAAAGCGATGGAACTAATGGAGGATTTTCGGATCTTGATCCGTCTCAGTGGTACATGTCATACATATACAGCGCATATATAAATGGGATTATGACCGGGAACCCGGACGGAACCATGAAACCTGCAAATACTGTAAATAAAAGTGAACTTTTAAAAATGTTCGTAGTTGCATCGGGAGTAACACCAAACGCATGTGGCGCAATCTCGCCATACCCTGACGTAGCCACAGATTCTTGGTACTGCCCATATGCACAACTTTCAAAAGCCTACGGACTTTTGCCGGACAGCACAGAAAGTTCTTTCCAGGCAAATGAAAAAATGACCAGAGGCGACGTGGTATATCTTTTCTACAACTACGATAAACAGTGGTGCTCGGCCAACGGTTATTAAATAAACCTAGGGGCCAGTTTTTTACTCATTAACTCTAGACACAGTCATAGTGCCAGTAATTTTAGCTTCTCTTGTGTCGGCAAAATGTATAAATCCTTGCACCGCAGACGACCTGCCATCAATAGCATCAACAGTAACTGGGAAAGCATTATAAGCTATTAAATCAACAAGCGAGGCATTCTCGTCAGTAAAATTATAGCTCAAACAAGCCATCTTCATGCCTTCTTTATGATCTGTTGTGATAAAAGATGGACCAAAAACAAATTCCATATCTTGGAGTTTTGCATCAATACCAACAATAGACATTTTTGCTTCACCAATTGGGGTAATTGAACATTCAGAGACATCTGTAGATTCCTTTACCTCAACTAAGCCGGAAGATGGTACTAATGTAATTTCCCCGGTCGCATAATCAACAGTGAATTTAAACTCCCCTTTTAAATTATAAGTCGCATCACCTATTTTGCCGGAATCATTAATTACATCGTGGTTCATAGTCACATCAAAACTAGCTAACCATTTATTTGTAACACCCACGGAATCACCAAAAAAAGGATTGTCTTCACTTAGATTTGCACTACTTTCATCAGCGCCTTCCTCCTCATCGTCTTCGTCAACATCGTCTTCATCAACATCGTCTTCCTCATCAACAACGCTAATATTGCAGGAACCTCCAGCCGGAATTACGGCAAAAATTGCATATCCCTCTGCCCCATTTTTTGTAGCTACAACTTGCCCTAAACCACTTTTTAGTGCAGTGAACAAACCATTTTGATCAATTGTGCCAAGAACGGTAGTAGGATTTTGAAATGAAGATTCTAAAGACCACATCACGTCAGGCTGAGATGCCTCAAATTGTTGCTGTTTACCCTCTTCTATACAAAGCGAACTGGGGCTAACAACGATGGTAGATCCACCAATATAATTTAAAGTAACGGCAATAATTACAGCCGTAACAAGCAAAACAGGCACAAAAATCTGAAATATTTTTAATGGCTTCATGGCAATATGATTAGAGACTAATGATACAAGTTCATATTAAACTTTTTTAAAAAATGAACCACTACTGTTCCAAGAAACAGCTATTTACAAAACAGCCATCTATTGGCGAATTCACCGCGCGCACGGTTTGCGCGTCAACAAATTGAGGTTTTGTAAAGGCCTCTTGCGACACTTACGGTATTTGTGAATTCAATTTAGACTCTACCTATGCGCCCTCTAAAATACTCCTCAGTTTCTTTATCCGTAAAATAAACGTAGCAACCCTTCATCCCCCTAGTGGCAAGAGTTCTGTAAGTATTCTTAATAATCAAATCGGTTTTCTTCTTAGCAAGTCTTGGATTCTCTTTAGAAAGTTTTTTATAGCCTTTAATCGATGAGTCTGTTTTTGCACGCTTACTTGGATCGGTAATGATCTTTCCATTCCTGACTATCAAATCTGGACCAACAATAACTCCAACGTAGTCCATTTCCAAACCTTGACAGGTATGGATACAACCAACCTCACTAACAGACTCTTTTTTTAATATCCAAAGATTACCGTCGCTTGCAAGATTCCATTTCATCGCAAAATTATGCTCGGGAATTACGATATCGTTAACGTGTGGGTTTTTCTTTGTCACCCAATCCCAACAATATCCTGCAACAAGTCGAGCCTTATTTTTTTCTTTATTTTTTTCGAAAATAATTTCCCTAAGTTTTTCCGGAGAATCTACTATTTGAAAATCGTACTCGGAAGTATCAAGCATCGGGTCTGCAGGAATTTGTCCCTCTGTAATTTCATTAACCCATTCCAAATACTCTTCACCCGCACCACCAAGCTCGAGTACTGGATTTGCCGTCTCGGAAATTTGAAGCACATCATCAAGCCAAGCCAAATATCCATTTGAACCATTACACCTAAACTGAGACTCAAGTTTTAAAGTTTGGACCTTAACACCGCCACGAGTAGCCCATTTCCCAATCTCTTCTTTTTCACCAATATCATGCCATGTAACTTTTTGATCTTCATCTATAAAGAAGATAGAAAACTTTGAAGCCTCAATGATCTCCTTAATCTGGTTCTCTCCCTGATTTTTAAACATCCCAGATTTTTCATTAAGCCTATGTGCTTCATCCACAATCAGAGCATCAAATATATTCTTCTCAACATTAATAAAAGAACCTGATCCGGAAAAAAGATTGGTAATTTCAGTCTTCCTCAGCGTTCCAGTTAACATACTCTCATAGACGGCTCTTGGTGCAGAATTTTTTGTTATGTACTGACTAACAAACCCAAGTTTTGTTAATGCCACCAGTAAGTTTATTGCAACAACAGACTTTCCTGTACCAGGACCACCTTGAACAATTAGAATATTTTTATTTGCCACTGAAGACTTCTTTGCTAAAGCCATTGCGGTTTCATAAACAACTTTTTGGTCATCTATCATCACAAACTCCTGATTGCCTTTCAACATCTTCACTAAACTATCTGCGAGGCTTTTAGATGGTTTAATCCGACCGTTATCTATCCGGTACATGATTTTACTTTTATCTCCGTGCTTTACGAATTGTTTAATGAAAGCTCTAAGTTTTTCCTTTTCTAAATCACCCTCGAGAAACACAGGAGCTTTTTCAAGGTAATCCAAATAGAGATCATTCTTAATAACATCATCTTCAATATAATTATGTAAATACGCACAAGGTTTAAGCTGGATATTTTCTTCATATACCGTTTCGTTAAACCCTTGCATCAAAGCAGCATAAGACCAAGCCTGATAGGAAGGGTGTGGCGTATCACCTCCGCCATAAAAACTTGTTGTAACAACTCCATCCTTTCCACTGATTCCTACACCTTCAGACCACTGCTTCAATTCAATAAGAACTGCGTGATCAACACCATCATCATTCTGACCTGTTAAGATAAAATCTATTCTCTTTGATGTTTGCGGAATTTGATATTCGATAGAAACACCAGACAAGGCAGGTATCTCCTCATCATGCAACACGTCACGCATATACCTCATCGATTTCCGCCACGCATTTTGTTCGGACAGGCCAACTCTTTTACCGGTTTTTTTGAAATAAACATCAAGAATTATTTTTTCGATATCATTAACAAGTACATCTTTTAAAAAATCTTCTTTTGTAGATTGGTATATTATCAATTCACAGTTGATTATATTTTGAATGTTTCCCCTTCGATTTATCCACGGGGTATTTTAACTCATTTTTTTTAAGTTTTTTTTGGAGAGATTGAAAAATATCAATTTTTAAATCATGACTCATTAATAAAACCCAATAAAGCACGTCAGCGAGTTCCTCACCGATATCGTCACTGTTAGTTTTTATATATTCATCCATTTCAGAGATATCTTTCCACTGGAAATGCTCCATTACCTCACCTGCTTCAAGCATAAGTGAAAGTGCCATGTCTTTAGGATTATGAAACTGCTTCCAATCCCGTAAGTCCCTAAACGTGACGATTTTTTCCGTTAGCTCATTAATAGTTTTCATATTTGGCAATCAGTTAATTTGCTTTCCTACATTAACAGCCAACATTGTAACTCATCTCCCATTATATATAAATATAACCTGTCCTTCATGCTCTTCCACAAGAAAAAGAGTCCTCGCTCATCACAAATTCTCGAACTCTATCAAACAAAGAGAGCCACTCAACCTTTTAATCTCCTCGCCTTCTTCTCTTCCAAAAGATCTTTAGCGTTTTTGCATGAAATAAGTTTTTCGCCAGTTTGTTGTTCAATTTCTTTACGGGCAGTGCCAGCGACATGACCACCCTGCTTTGCGACAATACGACTTTCAACAAAACCACTTGGCTTTTTCTTCTTGGAAATTTCAGTCGTTGTAGCTTCAGCAAGCATATTCAAAACCAGTTCAAGATTCGTCATGTTGTCACGCAAGTTCTGTTTTTTAAGGCCCTTAAATGCCTTATAATCCTTAATACTCATGCCAACCCAAGCCTGAGAGATATCACCAGTCAAAATTGCATACTCATGCCCCTCTTTTACACCTCTTTCCTGCCACTCATCTGTTAAATCTTTACGGACTTCAATACTTTTAAGCCTCTGATTTATCCACTCTTTTGAATACCCTTTTTGCAAATAAGTCTTCATTGCACGATCAATAGACAATTCCGGATCTTCAGTCTCTTCAATCCTTTCATAACCAACCTTTGCCAGCCATACCTTAAAGATCTTTCATAGGGGAACAGTCTGTCTCACGATTCTTGCTGTCAGAAGCAAACAATTTCAACCGTACGATTCTTTCGTACACTTCACTTCCCTCTTTTTAAAATTTAACAACCACCAGCTTCAGCCCAGTCCGATTTGACGAAATAATCATTTTGTTGTATTTTACGCCTATCATAAGATTTAAATCATGCGGAAAGCACTACTAATCTTGGGCCTAATGGGTGGCTGTAAGCCAAGCAATGAAGAGGCGCAAACCCAACAAGCCCAGGTAGAATCACCACAAGAGATCATTACAAAGGTTTCTCTTGGAAATATTGATTTTGTATTTGAGGCAGATTCAGGCTTTACAGAAAGAGAAAAAAGCCTGGTAGAAGATTGCATGCAAAAAGCCTACGCCCGTTTGAGCCAAACACTTGGTGACGAAGTCATGCAGTTCCCCGAACACAAAACCGTTAAAGTTCACAAAATAGATCCAAAAATCAACAGAGGAAGTGTAGAATTTGGAGAGGCAGAAATCAAATTAAATAAAAATTTAGAACCAGAGCTCCAAAATAAATCTTTAGGAGAAATCGGGCTTAATATCGGTGAAATTTCGGACCCAAATCTTGCCAATGAATTTATACATCTCTTTGCTCAGGGTTCATTCTTCTGGTCCGAAGCATTTTACGAAGGAATGGTCTATGGATTAATAAACCACCTTTACCCAAACTATTACAGTTCATTGCCGGACTTCCACCTGAATGTGGTGCGTCAAAAATGTGTGGCGACGCTATTTGAAAAAGGTTGGGACTACGACTACTCGGTGAATAGTTCACTTGGCGAAGGAATCGCGGACGAAGGGCTACAAAGACTCATCCACTCAGAGTGGGCAATTGTTTGGGGAGATTTTATCTCAAAACACCCGGAGTTTCCTAAGCGATTTTTTAGCCTGGTTTTAGAAGAAAGAAAAAAAGGAAAATTGGATTTTTCGAGAGATGAACTATGGCAAATGGCACAACAAGCCGAGCCGAATTTTGAGGGATGGCACAATTCCATTGGCGCCTCGATAAAACCTATTGAAGCTCAAACTGCTCTATATGCAGTTGAAACAGGGTCCTCTCAGTTCTCAGTTTTTAATTTTACATCCATACCCACAAGTACCCCTAATGGTCACCTTCATGCAGGTTCTATAGAACAAAAGCTAACCGGACAAGCAATCTTATTGGATCCGAGCAATCAAGCAATCTGGGAAATACCACAAGGGCCATTCGCCAGAGTTACGGTGCCAGGAATACCTAATCTAAGGGAAAACTCAGTTTCTATTGCCGGGAAAACCATCCCATTTTTAGACAGCTCAAAATGCCAACCTAAATAACATTGCAAAGCTCAAGATATTCCAAGACAATTGGCTCATGCAAGATATTCTCTCTTTAGTGGCTCTAATCGCACTTACAATCCTCCTCCCAATTTTTGCAGTGAGCCTTATGCTTCCACTTTTTATGGGAGGCCCGTTTATTCCAACCGGCAGGGCCAAAGTGCAACGCATGCTTGAACTCGCAAATCTCAAAAAAGGCGAAAAATTGTATGATTTGGGTGCTGGCGATGGACGCTTTGTGATTGCAGGAGCCAAGCTTGGTGCAAAAGCTGTGGGAATCGAAATAAATCCTTTCCAAGTTTGGTGGAGCAATTTACACATCGCTTTGCTGGGCTTAAAAAAGAACGCAAAAGTAGTCCGCGCAAATATTTTTACTTACAATATTAGTGATGCTGATGTGGTGATTTGTTATCTCTTCCCGGAAACCAATAAACGCCTCGCGCCAATACTCCAAAAAATGCTAAAGCCGGGAACACGCGTAGTCACTCATCTTTTCCGCTTTCATGGATGGAAACTTGAGGCCACGGACGAGAAAGCGCACCTTTACGTTTACAAGATTTCTTAGCCTATTGAAGAAAAGGTCCAAATCAGGTATAATTACAAGATTTTATAACCTGATATGGCTCTTCTTATTACAGATCTCAAAAAGAAATTGCTTGAACTTAGCCTGTTAGATGAGAAACAACTACAGGTTGCGGAGGAACATGCCGTAAAGGCCGAACAAGCCTTGGAAGATTATCTTTTTGATTCAGACACCATTCCTGATACCGATTTGGGGAAAGTTGTGGCGGGACTTTATGGCGTCCCATTTGTAAAACTCTCGGAGAAAACCATTTCAGACAAACTGCTCCCTATCATCCCTTACTCCCTTGCCTCGTATCAATCTGTAATCCCTTTTGAGCAAGTTGACCATGAATTACACGTTGCCACCAGTAAACCTGGCAATTATGAATTATTTAGCTTTATTGAAAATAAAACCGGTCTTGATCTTAAAATTAGTTTTGCCACAGAAAAGGATATTAAAGCGGCACTAAAGGCCTACAACCGCGATGTGAACGAAAAATTTGCCAAATTGCTCCAAGGCGCTTTGGACGATCCGAGCAAAATCGAATCTCTAAAAGAGACTTCCAAAATTGTAGATAGCATCATTCTTTTTGCTTATCAAAACAACGCCTCAGACATACATCTTGAACCTCAAAAACGATTCCTAAATGTTCGCTACAGAATCGACGGAATTTTGAGTACCATTGCAGAACTCCCGCTGGAAATCACAGACCTTGTGGTAACACGCATAAAAGTTCTTTCCAACCTTAGAACTGATGAACATCGAGCTGCCCAAGACGGACGTTTTAAGATCGACTTAGAGGGGACAGAAATCACGCTACGTGTTTCCATTGTCCCTATTTACGAAGGCGAAAAAGTGGTTATGAGGTTACTCACTTCCACAAATCAATCGCTCAACTTGGAAGCGTTTGGCTACACATCAAGAAATTTGGAGCTGATTAGAACCAATATTTTAAAAACAAACGGAATTATTTTGATGACAGGGCCTACCGGCTCCGGAAAAACAACCACGCTTTATACAATTTTAAATCTGTTAAATTCACCGGAAGTAAACATTTCCACCATTGAAGATCCAATTGAATACAGAATGGAGGGGATCAATCAAATTCAGGTAAATCCAAAAACAAATCTTACTTTTGCCGATGGATTAAGAGCCCTACTCAGGCAAGATCCGGACATCGTGATGGTGGGAGAAATCCGTGATGCGGAAACCGCCGGAATTGCCATAAACGCAGCCCTAACGGGACACTTGGTTTTGGCCACATTACATACCAACGACGCTGCAACCACACTCCCCCGTATGCTAGAAATGGATATCGAAAGCTTTCTTTTGGCAGCTACGGTTAAGATGATAATTGCTCAACGCCTGGTTCGAAAAATCTGTGAATCCTGCAAAACTTCCTACACCATAGATATCAAAAAAGTGGAATCCATGAGCAAAAAATTCAATATCCGCCAGGACATCAAAAGCATCTTTGAAAAACTCAATCCAGATAAACAAGAATTCACATTATACAAAGGCACAGGTTGCCCACTATGCAACAACAGTGGCTACAAAGGCAGAACTTCAATCTCGGAAGTGATGGAAATTTCTCCGGATATTCAAAAAACTATTTTAGACAATGAGACCCCAAAAATCATTGAAGAAATCGCAAGAAAAGAAGGCATGACTACCCTATTTGAAGATGGAATGCTAAAAGTTTTAAATGGAGTAACCACCCTGGAAGAAGTGCTAAGGGTAATGCGCTCATAAATCTCTACACAATGAAACAATTTCGTTACGTATCCACAAACGCCAATGGAAAAAAAGAGAAAGGGTCTATTTTGGCCTCCAGCCAAGAAGAAGCTCTGCGCGATTTGAAACAAGAAGGGAGAATTGTCCTAAATGTAAGCGAAGACATAAAAAGAAAACCCGGGCTTTTCGGTGGCCCATCACTTAGTTTTGAAGCCAAATTGATGCTCACCAAATACATCTCAACCATGGTGGAAGCGGGTATCACGCTCACAGAAACATTTCAAACCTTTGCCGAGCAGGAAACCCAAAAAAATAATAAAAAAATGTTTGAGAACATATTAAAAACTATCACTTCGGGTCAAACCCTTGCAGCCGGCTTAAAAGAATACCCATCCGTTTTTGCAGATATATATGTGAACATGGTCGCTGTTGGCGAAGAAAGTGGAACGCTCAGCGAAACACTCCAATACCTGGAACTCCAAATGGAAAAAGAATATGAAATAAGAAAAAAAGTGGCCTCCGCTTTTATTTATCCAGGCGTGATTGTCTCGATTACGTTAATTCTAACACTCGGGATCGTTGTATTCATCATTCCAAAAATAACCAAAATTTTTGATGCCCTGGGAGGACAACTCCCTCTTCCAACAAGAGTGATGATCGCAACCAGCTCATTTATGATTGAACATCCGTTCAAAACTCTACTACTCATTGGCGGTAGCATTGCCGGAGCAATTACCCTGCTAAAACTTAAAGCTTTAAAACCTTTTTGGGACAGCTTGGCTTTGCACTTCCCTGTTTTAGGAAAAATATTCGTCAACGTAAACTTGGCTCGCTTTGCCAGAAACATGAACTCACTTCTTAAGGCCGGAGTCCCAATCACACGGGCCCTAAACATCACGAGCAAAATGTTCACAAACCACTACTACCACGCCAAAGTGGAAGAAGCATCTAGCAAAGTAGAACAAGGCTCAAAACTTTTCGAAGCACTAAAAGGCGATGAGAAACTCTTTCCGGGCATGATGGTAAAAATGGTTCAAGTGGGAGAAAAAACGGGAAAACTGGAGGGTGCAATGGAACATTTGGCACAATTCTACGAACGTGAAGTAGATAATCTAACAAAAAATCTCTCCGTAATGCTTGAACCGATCTTGTTGGTTTTTATGGGGGCAATGGTTGGTAGTGTTGCCCTTTCGGTAATTTTGCCAATTTATCAGATCCCAAACCTCATCCAACGATGAAAACTTACTGCCATAAACCATCGGCACGAATAAAGAAGGCATTTACTGCGATCGAATTGGTATTGGTCATTACGCTTCTTGCAATCTTTATGGGCCTTGCACTTTTGTACAATCAAAGCACCACCGTAAGAACCGACCTAAACACACAAGTTTCCTTATTTGTGGCCGAACTTCGGCTACTTCAAAGCAATGCGAGTAGCGGGAAAAATCCAGGGGACTTTGGAGTTCACTTGGACCCAAACTCTTACACACTTTTTGAAGGGGACACCTATAACGTAGAGGACCCATTAAATCGAGCCATTCTCCTCCCTACAACTATCACAATCCAAAACATTAACTTAAACGGAGCGGGCAGTGAAATTATATTCAGCTCCCCACATGGCGGAACCGCACAAAACGGAACTTTGGAATTCTACTCTGAACCCGTAGACAAAATCACACTTATCACTATCACCTCTCTTGGAAATGTCACTTACTAAAAAAACGAACACAGCTTTTACATTAATTGAGGTTTTACTCGCCGTATTTATTTTTACAATTTTCTCCACAGGAGTGGTTTACGTATCAATTGATACAATTGATCGCGATGCCAAAGTGGAGCTCCAGAATGAATCTTTGAGATATGCACAGGAGGGCTTGGAAGCAACCAGAGCTATTCGTTCCGAAGATTATTGGGATTTGGTAACGGGAGAATACGGGCTAAATTTTACAAGCGATACTTGGAGTTTTGTGGCCAGCCCGGAAACCATTGATGATTTCTATCAACGCACTATAACCATTGAAGACGTTCAAAGAGACCCTGAGGGAAACATTTCCGAAATTGGAACTCTCGACCCAAATACAAAAAAAATCATTTCCAAAGTTACTTGGGATTGGAAAGGCCTTATCCCCAAAACCGTGGAACTAGAAACTTATCTCAGCAATTGGACAGGAGATGACTGGATTAAAACCACCTGTACGGAATGGACGGCTGGAACTTTTAGCACAACTCAAACCATAGAAACTGCAGACCCACCAGCTGGCGACTGTGCACTCATGCTTGAAGTTGTAGAAGGCCCGGGAGATTTCTTTACCTCGGCCGATGTAGGATCCCATGGAAACGATGTTGCAATAGATGGGACCTGGGCCTACATGGCAGCCACTCACATGCACGAGGGCTTTTTTACTGTGGATATATCGGACATTAATAACCCCGAAGTAGCTGAGGATGTGGATATTGGAGGTAAAGGACGCAGTGTCCTAAAAGTCGGCAATTATGCATATCTTGGCGTGGAAAATGGAAGTAAAGGTCTTGCCATTGTAGACGTGTCCGACCCAAACGAACCGGACCTAACCAGTACCTTTGGTATAGGTGGCTACGGCAACCGAATGGATATGTCCGGAAATTATCTTTTTGCAGGAGTCAACAGTAATACAAGTAGCCTTAAAATTGTAAATGTTAGTAACCCTGCCTCGCCTGCTACAACCGCAACAATGAGCCTTGGAACCTATGTAAACGTAGTAAAAATAAGTGGAAACTATGCCTACTTGGGAACAAGTAACGCAAGTGGTGGATTCAAAGTTGTGGACATAACAAATCCTGCGAGTCCCAGCTTAGTTTACACATTAAACGTTGATAGTTCTGTGAATGGAATCGATATCATTGGAAGCTATGCCTACATTGGAACCGGAAACAATTTAAAAATAGTGAGCATCGCAGACCCACTATTCCCAGCCGTTATAGGCACATTTCCTGCGGGAGCAAAAGTACAAGACGTTTCAGTAGACAGTGATTATGCCTACGTGGCCTTAGACCAAAATAATCCGGGAATGGCCGCCATAAATATTACGGAAAGCCCAAGTATGAGCTTCGCCTACGCCCGTGACATTGAAGGGAAAGCAAGCTCAGTTGAAAGCGATGGGACCAACGTATTTTTTACTATTGATGTGGCAAACATGGGACTCGTGATAATAGACGTTGGAACGGGCAGTTTGGCTACAATAGGAAATTACATCAGCTCTATCCTGGATGCAGGTAGTGAGGACGTAAGATATAATTATTTTGACGCAGAAGTTGAATTAGCCGCGGGCGGTTCAGCTATATTTCAAATAAGAACCGCATCCACAGAAGGAGGCTTAAGTAGCGCAACTTGGGTTGGGCCAAATGGAACTCCAGACACATATTACCACGCCGAACCAATAGCCATCACATTGGCACCCTCGGCAAGCGGAAAACGTTATTTGCAAGTTAAAGTTTACCTTGGCTCGGATGGCGTGAACTCAACGCAAGTGGAAAGCATCACTGTTAATTACACACCTTGATAATGCAAACCTCCTTTAAAAAACCAGCAACCACTCTAATCGAAATTATTTTATATTTTGCAATTCTTGCAATATTTTTGGCGGTGGCAATGAGTTTTGCTCTCCAAATATCCAACATAAGCACCCTTTCCGGGAACATGCATGAATTGGAATACAGCGCAGGAGAACTTGCAAACCAACTCACGGAATCTATTCAAAAAGCAGATAGCGTAAATACCGGAGGAAGCATATTTGATAACCCCAGTGGTGTGCTCTCACTCAATATGGATGATGCGGGTGTTTCTCCTACAGTTTTTTCACTCAGCGGAGGAGACATTTATTTTAAAGAAGGCCTCGGAGAATCGCTTAAACTTAACACCCCATTTGTCACAATAACCGAACTCACTTTTCATCACATCACAAGTTATAAAAATCCGGACCAAATCAGCGTGGATGCAATATTTAAAACGGTAAATTCTGACCTGGCAAATTTGGATCATCAAATCCCGGTCCACATCACAATATCTTTAAGATCTTTTTAGACTTTCTTTATGCAAAATCGCAAAGCCAGCATCGCACTTATGAGCATACTAATAATTTCCGCTTTTACATTATTTTTGGTACTTACCATGTCCGAAATAAACGTAACAAGATCGTACAATTATCTAAACACATCCACACAAAATGAATCGCTTTATGGGGCGGAGGGATGCCTGGAGGAAGCCATTATCCGCTTGGAACAAGATCCCACCTTTGCATCGGAAACCATAACTTATGACACGAATAAAATCTGCGAAGTAACGGCAACCGGAACAAATCCTATCACGGTTAACGTAGAAATGAGCTATGATAATTATACGGAAAATTATATCGCCGAACTTGGAATTATTGAAGACGGAGAAGCTCACAACATCCACTTAAATTCTTGGGAAGAATTATGATCAATCCTTTTCTACATATAGGAGTCGGCGTTGAATTCCACGACCAATGGGTCCAAATTGTTGAACTGCGCAAACGCGGGAAAACCATAAGTTTGGAAGCTTTTGAACGCATGCCGGTTCCACTTGGACTAATAGAAAACGGAGAGATTAAAGATCCGGAAGCGCTTAAAACCGTTCTAAACCAGACTTTTGAAAATGCCAACCCGAGAGCAATTTCACGCAAACATATTGCCGTGATACTCCCCTCAAGGGCCGTATTTATACACATTTTTAAGCTCCCAACAAAATTGAGTCCAAAAGACGTGCATCAAGCCATTAGTTATGAGGCGGAAAACATTGTCCCTTTTGCTTTGGAAGATTTGTATTGGGATTATAGGATCCTAGACAAAGAAGATTCCACCAAAGAACATGCATCACAATACGTTCTCTTCGCCGGTGTACAAAAGATTTTAGCGGACGGATATGCATCTCTACTCGAATCCATGGGCATCCACTCCGAACTCTTTGGAATTTCCATAGATGCTTTACTACAAATAATTACGCCTGATTTGGAAGATAATGGCAACAATGCGGCTATTTCATTCGGCCCACTTTCCACACAAATCTGCTTCATGGAAGGGAAAAAGCTAAGAAGCTTTTTTAGCTCCAATGATGGTTATGAAAAATTCATGCACAGCTTGCAAGAAGAACACCAATGTTCGGAAGAAGATTTTAGAAAAAAGTGGGAAGAAAATGCCTTGGATCAAACTCAACTTAAAGAACTCATAAATTTTATCGAAAGAAATTATGATCATTTGAAAACACTAAGCACAGAAAACAATCCGGAGCCATTAAGTGAACTATTTTTGGCTGGAGAATATGCATCCCTTCCGGTCTTCTATGGGCTCGCAAGAAGTAGCTTCCCAAAAACAAAAATAGTCATTGGTGACCCAAAAAAAAGTTTGGAAGTAGATGGTAAAAAGTTTTCGTCAAAACAGTGCGAAAAAGGTGGGAAAATACCCCTTTCCATTTATTTCACCAATGCAATTGGCATGGCGCTTGCAGTACTTAGGAAAGATTTGTTCACACCATTAAATTTGTTGCCGACCCATATAAAATCCCAACTAAAACAAAGGAGATTGGATGTGCTCGGCTCCGGAATTTCCATTGCATTAACATTAATTGGGATCGTCATAATGGGATTTCTATTTATAAAGCTACAAGATGTTTCTTTTGAACGTTCACGGATGGAAACAAAAATGCACGCCGTTGAAAACACACTATATGGAACCAGGTACCAAGACATCAAACAACTGTTTAGTGCTTTTAATGACCAGCTCACAACATTAAGTGAAATCGAAGCCAGTTTATTTTCACTCCCAACTTTCATTGAAACTATTTATGCCGAGCTACCGCCGGGAATCACCCCAACCACACTTGGATTTAAAGACAACGAACTTCAATTGGAAATGAGCGGTATAGCTCTCACGCGTGAAGATCTTTTGGAACTACAAAAAATTCTTAAAGCAAACAGTGCCATCAAAACTGTGGAATTACCTCTATCAAATTTTGATGAAAAAAATAATATTTCATTTACCGTAACGCTGAGTTTGAACTTTTCTCAACTCCCTCCATATGGAAACTCCACAAAATAAAAACAACATTGTAACTATAGCCAGGCTGTGCCTTGTCCTAAGTTTCGTTAGCACTTTTATTACAGTGGCATTCAGCTATTCTCTATTAAAGGCCCACCTTGATAATGGGCATTTGACCAAATTTCTTTCTAACGCCAGCACAATTCAATCCGATTTCGAGCAAAGCCTAATCATGTACACAGAAAACACAAAATCGGCCATGGAGTTTGTGGACACATTGCAACCGGACAACGAAACTAAATACATTGGCTTTATTTCAAAAGTTGAAGATCTTGGGCAATCATTGGGGATTGATCTAACTTTGGAGTCATTAAGTAGTAGTAAAGGCGCACTCCATTTTTTAGCAACTTTTTATGGTAGCAAAAGTCGCTTAATTGATTTTCTCACAGGCCTGGAAAATCTTCCGTATTACGTAAGAATAGAAAATCTTTCTTATAGCGATCTAAGTATTTATGCAACTGAGAGGGACACCATCCCACCTAATATCGCAATTAATTTTTTGCTCTATGTTAAATAAAATTAACAAACTAATGCTTACCTTTGTGGCAATCTTTTTGCTCTTCCTAATCACAATAGCTAGCTTGGCTTGGTTAAAAATTCACTGGAACGACACGCCACCGAATGGAACCGAAGTGGAAGTTAGCCTTCCGGTTATCCTTTGGGATACCTATTTGGAGTTGTCAAAAAAACCAAAATAATATAGACTTTTTTTGTTATTCTTACCCCACGCCCATGTCTTACTCTTTTAAGAAACGAGGCTTCACACTTATTGAAGTGTTGCTCGTTGTAGTTATCATTGCAATTCTTGCTGGAATTGTAATTATTGCAGTAAATCCAGCCAGACAAATTGCACAAACTAACAACGCACAACGTGACAGCGATGTACGCTCTATTTTGGATGCGGTACACCAATATGCCGTAGATAATCGCGGAGCACTTCCTGCTGCGATTACAGGTGAAGCTTTAATGATTGGCGATGCGAGCATTGATATTTGTACGGACCTAGTCCCAACTTATCTTGCAGAAATGCCATTTGACCCAACTTATGCAACAGGCGCTTACACCGACTGTACTACCTATGACTCAGGTTATACAATTATGGAAGGAGCAGATGGACGTGTAACTGTAGCAGCGCCTACTGCTGAACTTTCTGAAATAATTTCTGTGACTCGTTAGTTCGTTTCGAAAATTCAAAAAAAGACTCCTTTACCGGGGTCTTTTTTGACACTCTGGATGCATGGCTGTAGAATGCCGACCTCTTTAAATATATGGCAAATAATACAATTATTAGTTTCGACGAAGTTACATTTGGCTTCGATGAGAAAAAACCACTTTTAGATGGCGTGAATTTTAACGTACGTGAAGGAGCAAAAATCACATTAATGGGACAAAACGGTGCGGGCAAAAGCACCATTCTAAAACTGATCACCGGTGGCTATGAACCAAAATATGGGCAAGTAAATGTATTCCCCGGATATACAATTGGGACCGCTCACCAAACAATGAGAGCGGAAGATCGCGAAAAAACAGTAGAGGAATTTTTTGCCCAATGTTTTAAAGAAAAAAAATATGATATTGGACGCAGAATTGATGAAATTTTAGAAGTTGTAAATTTAGTGGCCCCACATGATCGCAAAATAAAATCCTTTTCCGGCGGACAACAAGCTCGCCTCTTACTCGCACTTGCATTAATTGAAGACCCGGACCTTTTACTGCTGGATGAGCCAACAAATAATTTGGATCCGGAAGGCATCGCTCACCTAACATATTTTTTACAATGCTCTCCAAAAACTTGCATCGTAATTTCCCATGATGCGGATTTTTTAAACGCATTCACGGAAGGTGTTTTATACTTGGATGTACACACAAGAAAAGTGGAACAATATGTTGGTGATTATTACGATGTTGTTGAACAAATTAAAGCGCGAATCGAAAAAGAAAACATGAAAAATGCACAACTTGAAAAAGAAATAATTCAAAATAAAGAACAATCAAATGTATTTTCACACAAAGGAGGAAAATTACGTTTAGTTGCAAAAAAAATGCGCGATAGAGCAGAAGAATTGGAAGAAGCAATGGTAGATGTTAGAAGAGAAGATAAAGCCATCCGTTCTTTTATAATTCCGGCACAAGAAGACATGATCGGAGAAATACTCCAAATCACTTCTCTCACAACTTACCAAAATCATAAAGAAGTACCCAAAAAGGTAAATATTTCCCTAAAGAAAACTCAGCATTTATTAATTTCTGGCCCAAATGGAATTGGTAAAAGCACGCTACTTGAAGGGCTAGCGGAAGGCACCGCTCCCGGAGCAAAAATTCAGCCAGGTATAAAAGTGGGTTATTATCGCCAAGATTTTTCCAATTTGGATTTTGAAGATACTGTTTTAAATACTCTAAATTCCGCAACCAACAAAAAAACCGAACAAGAAATCCGCTCAATTGCAGCAAGCTTTTTGATCACAGGTGACGTGATACATAGAAAAATCGGCAGTCTTTCCGAAGGACAAAAAGGTTTGGTGGCTTTTGCGAGACTGGTTTTGGAAGAACCGGGTTTACTAATTTTAGACGAGCCAACAAATCACATAAATTTCCGCCATATTCCTGTGATTGCAGAAGCACTGGATAAATATGAAGGAGCTATGGTACTTGTTTCACACGTTTGGGATTTTGTAAGTCAAATCCGCATCGATTACACTCTGGATTTAGAAAAATAATTAGCGACCTTGTTTAGCTCTTTTTGCAGCGCGTTTTTCATCCTTGCTCATTTTAGGAGCCTTTTTTACGTTTGCACGTGCGTTCAATCCTTTTGCCATAAATTGGTGTGGTAATGGTCTAAAAGTTCATTTACATATTAAACAATTTCAAAGAAGAGGAAAATAGAAATTAAACTATCTCATTTTAGCTATAGACAAGCATAAATTAAAGTGTATAGTGGACTTCCAATAGGTTGAGTTTTAAGGTTTTAGAAATAAATTCCTCAAATCACACTTAGAGGACATTTATTTTTTTACCTTCATAATATGAAAGGTATCATCAAAAAGTTAGACGAACGTGGGTTCGGTTTTATCACGTTAGCAGGTCAGAAGGACATCTTCTTCCACGCTAATGACTGTACAAACAGTAACTTCAAGGACATGAAAGAAGGAGACAGCGTTTCTTTTGAAACAGCATCTTCCGACAAAGGTCCTAAAGCAGTTAATGTTGTTCTTGATAACGGAATGGACGATGAGTCCGCTCCAGAATCAGACGAAACAGACGAATCAGAAGCAGCTTAGTTCTAAAAAACTAGTCTAAAAAGAATCCCCGGGATAAAACCTGGGGATTTTTCTTGAACTAAAGCAATTCTTACCTTATATTGTCCCGGCTTAAATCTAAAAATGTTAATTACAAAAGACCTCGCATTCGACGCCCCAACCGGCCAGCTCTTTGAGGGCGTGAATATTTCACTGGATAGCGCCAGCAAAAAACGTGTAGCCATTGTTGGCAGAAACGGCTGTGGAAAATCAACACTCTTAAAGCTTCTTAAAGGAGAACTGGAGCCAAGTAGTGGGTCTGTAAGCTCTTCGCAAGAAATAATTGGGTATCTTGTTCAAGACATATCCTTCCCTAATGAAGAAGATTTGGTCGGCACCTACCTGGAAAGCCATTTGGAAGAAGAATGGATGACCTACCAAATAGATATTGCACTTGCCGAAGTTGGCCTAAATCAAGATTCAACCTTATTGCAACTCAAAAACTTAAGTGGAGGACAACGTGTACGCGTGGCACTTGCAGAATTATTGCTTTCCGAACCAACCATACTGCTTTTAGATGAACCAACGAATCATTTAGATACGGCTAGCATTGACTGGTTAAAAGATTTTGTGCGTAATTTCCGCGGGACTGTGGCTTTTGTCTCACACGATCGCAGTTTTATAAATGCAGTTGCAGATCAAATCTGGGAAATCTCCGCTGAGCACAATATTGAAGTTTACGGTTGCACTTACGATGGATTTTTGCTTGAACGCTATGAACGCTACCAAAAACGCTTAAAACTACATGAGTTCAGCCAGCGTGAAGTAACGGAACTGGAAGAATGGTTGGCCGAAAACGCAAATCACCCAAAATATAAATTTACAGCCACTGTGGCACAAAAAAAGAAAGCATTGGAACGTATGGAGAAAAAAGCTCCACCCGCACCAGTAGCAGACCCTTGCGTGAGAATGAAAGCCTTGGAACAAGGACAAAAAGGAACAGTGCTCAATGCTTTTATAGAAAATAAAACTTACGAAAATCGACAAATCTTAAAAGACATTCGGCTCAAAATTGAACAAGGAGATCGCGTACTTATTGAAGGGCCAAATGGCTCCGGCAAAAGCACATTGCTTAACATTTTAAGTGGAGTCGATACCGCATACATTGGCCAAGTCACCCTACGCGCCAACCTTAAAATCGGCTACCTGGGACAGTTTTCACGCTTAGATCCCGATAAAACCGTGATCGGCGAATTTGGAACAAATACGAGCATTGAATATACCCAAGGACGTAGCACACTCGCCGGCTATCTCTTCCCCGCCGAGTTCATGGATAGCAAAATAAAAACGCTGAGCTACGGGCAAAAACGCCGTTTGGAATTTGCGATTTTGCTAACAAACAAACCTGATCTCTTGCTTTTGGACGAACCAACAAATCATCTCGATTTATTTTTGCGTGAAGATTTGGAACGCTTTCTATTGGAACAAGGCGTTGCAATGTGCATCATTTCTCACGATTCACATTTTGTAAAAAAAATCGGCATCACAAAAATGCTAAAGCTTCAATAATATCTTTTGAGCTTCCACTCAAAAAGTATAGAATAAATACATATGAAGCCGGGAAACAATTACGCATTCATCGACAGTCAAAACCTAAATTTAAGCATTAAAAACTTAGGCTGGAGTTTGGATTTTAAAAAATTTAGAGTTTATTTAACGGAGAAATATCAAGTATCAAAAGCTTTTTTATTTCTTGGCTTTATAGCGGAAAACAGCGACTTATATAAATCTTTGCAAGATTCGGGATTTATTCTGATTTTTAAACCAACTTTAAATTATAAGGATGGCCACACAAAAGGAAATTGTGATGCTGAACTTGTTTTGCAAACCATGATAGAACTGAACAACTACAACAAAGCTGTTCTTGTTACTGGAGATGGCGATTTTCATTGCGTTGTAAAATACCTTATCCAAGAAGGAAAACTGGAAAAATTGCTTATTCCAAACCAAAGAACATATTCGGCCTTATTAAAAAAGTTCCCATCGGAATCCTTGGCCTTTATAAGTGATTTAAAAACGAAATTAAGCTACAAAAAAAAGAAGAGAACCCAGTAAGGACGGAACCTTAGGAGGCGCTCTTCGTGGTGATTACCAAAGGATTCTATTCTACCTTTCCACAAACGTCAATGCATGGCCCTTTTTATCTGCACGGCCGGTACGACCAATGCGATGCACATAATCATCATAACTCTGCGGAATATCAAAATTAATAACATGGCTCACGTTCGGGATATCAAGTCCACGTGCCGCCACATCTGTGGCTACCAAAATTTGAATATAGTTTTCTTTAAACGAATCAAGCGCACGTTGCCTTTGACGTTGCTCCTTGTCTCCATGAATACAAGCAACTTTGAACCCTTCCTCCTCTAAATATTTAGTAAGACGATCAGCTCCACGTTTGGTACGAGTAAAGACTAAAACTTTACTAAAATGTTCTTTGCCAAGTAACTCTTTTAAAATCTGCATTTTATTCTGCCCGGGAGAAACATTTATAACATCTTGATCAACATTCGCCGCAGTATCTCGTTTTTTAACAGACACAGTTAGTGGATTATGCAAAAACGAATGAATTAGATCCTTAACCTCAGGTGGGAGTGTGGCGGAAAAGAACAATGATTGACGTTCTTTAGGCAAAAGCCCCAAGAGGTATCGAATATCTTTAATAAAGCCCATGTCCACCATGCGATCGGCCTCATCCAAAATTACTCGATTAAAACGTCCCAAATTTATAACTTTACGCTCAATAAGATCTTTTAAACGCCCGGGTGTTGATATTACAAAAGTTGGATCCATTTTAAGATTACGAATTTGCCTGCTGATTGGCATCCCACCCACACAAACTACCGCCCAAAGACGAGTGCCTTGCGTAAAATCAACAAATTCATCTTGAATTTGCGTAGCTATTTCACGCGTTGGGACCAAAACAAGCACACGTTCACGAGAATTTTCCAAAGCCTTGTGAATAAGTGGGATCAAAAAGGCTGCGGTTTTCCCCGTCCCGGTATTTGCTATACCAAGCACATCTCGCCCCTCACTGATTGGCAAAATAGTATCATTTTGAATTGGAGTTGGCGTTGTGTAACCCTTTTTTAGAATATTTGCACGTAATTGAGGGTGCACAGGTATATCTTTAAACTCAAAAGACGGCGTAAATGTATCTTCTTCAACAATACCGGTAGCCTTACAGACTAAAAGAGCTGGATTAATACTGGAGCCACCTACTCGAGAAGGACGACGCCCACCTTGTGAACGGCCTCCATGACCTGGCTTTCTATTACTGGAATAATGAGTGAATTTTTTTCTGAACATGAGATTAAAACCCGCAAGGGTGAGATTATAACCCTTAAGGGTTTATTTAATAGAAGCCCACCTTACATTGTTTGCTTTGAAATAGCAAAGGTACATATAAATCAAATTTTGCAATTACAAAAAATCTGCAATCAATTTGACCGTCTCATCATCAAAATAATCATGATGGCCCTTGCCTTTCTGAGTAACAAGTGTGGCATTCTCAAAAATTCCACTTAATCCCTCGCCCATGGCATAAGGTATTGTAAGATCAGCTGTGCCATGCACTATTAAGGTTGGGATGGCAATGGTCTTAGCTTTCAACGCAGTATCAAAATGCTCCGGGATCAAAAGTCCCATCGGCAAAAATGGCACAAATCTGGATGCAATATTTGTGATTGAAGTGTACGGCGCAATTAACACAAGACTACTTCCAAAACCCCTATAAGCCATTTCAGTCGCGACGCCCGTGCCAAGCGAATAACCAACAATCACTACTTGATCATTTGTGGTGCCGTTATCAATTAAATAATCTAAAACGGAATTTGCAGAAGCATAAATATTTTCTTCACTTGGTGCACCACCGCTATCTCCATAACCCGGATACTCCATCATAAAAATGCTAAATCCATACTCATTATATTTTTCTGCCAAATATTGAATCCCATTCAAAGTTTCATTATTCCCATGAAAATACACAATTGTTTTTTTAGGATTTTGGACGGGCGAATAAAAAACCTCAACGTTTTGCCCATATTCATTTTTAAAATTCAAAATTTGAGAACTTTCAGTCTGAATTGGTCCATCATTCTTTGGCGATGGATACAAAATATATTGATAACAAAACCGCGTAAAAAGAATCAGTAGCAATAAAAAAACTGCAATGGCCAAAAATAAATTTTTTATGATTTTCTTCATAGCAATAAATTTATTGAGCTAAATCGTCAACATAGTAATCTGCCAAAAGATTCCAGGCAAAATTTGAATGGATGTTTGCAAAAGTGGTACTGGATTCTTTGCCACAATAATTATAAATATTTTGCTTACCACCGG
The DNA here is from genome assembly GCA_041658345.1 of Candidatus Altimarinota bacterium. Lineage (GTDB taxonomy): Bacteria > Patescibacteriota > Gracilibacteria > UBA1369 > 2-02-FULL-48-14 > JBAZYV01. Next base: position 182,512 of record JBBAAK010000002.1, on the reverse strand, counting down.
GATGTTGATCAATATAATTGGTAACATCATAAACCTTACCTTTAACAATCAAATAGCAATCGCTTGCAGTATTATGAGTGGCGACTTCAATTGCTGTTAGACCGGAAGGAACAACTACCGGAGGTTCAACTGGCACGGTAGGGGTAGGTTCAATTACAACCGGATCTACCGGAACATTTGGGGCAGAACTGCCTGGAACTGTATCCACTGTTGCAACAGTATCTGTTGGTTGCAAGTCGGAATAACTCACCGGATTGAAATTAAAAATCGCGAAAATAAAAAGTGCACCAAGCGCTGCGCCAAAGAAAATTATAAAGAATGCTGTGAGTTTTTTCATAAAAATTTGTTAAAAATTAAATTCTTCAGAATGAATGGAGGATTTTTTAACACCTAAATCGGCGAACTGTGTGCGCAGTGAAGCAATCATCATTGGAGGTGCACATACAAAAATATCTTTGTCGTCTAAGCCATTTGAAGTTTTTGCGATAACTTCCGCACTAATACGCCCGGAAACGGCGGAACAAAAAGGCACGATTTCAAATGAATCTTCAAGCGGAGCAACCGAGTTTTTTAGTGTTTCCATTTCTACAAGTTCACTCTCGTCGCGTACACAATAATAAAAATCAATTTTATAAGAATCTTCAGATTTCAAATCTTTCGCCATACTCAAAAATGGAGTTATACCAATCCCACCGGCAATCCAAATTTGATTTTTTGAGGGCGCATTTTTATATATAAAAGACCCATAAGGGCCTTCGATTATTGCTACAGCATCAAGCGAAAGTTGAGAAACATTCGCCGTGTAATCGCCTAAATTTTTTACAATGATTGTTAATGCATTATCCGCAGGATCGGAAGCTATACTAAAAGGATGCACTTCGGAAGAAAATCCTTTACTCAAAAATCTAACGAACACATACTGCCCGGCAAAAAAATCCATCTTTTTGTATTGAGGCACCATTACAACACGGGTAACTCCAGGTGCAATTTGCGTGACTTCTTTTACAATATATTTATAGCTCGGGACAAAAAATCGCCCAAAAACTGCTCTATATAAAAAGGCTACTATTGCAACGGCATAAAAAAACAACATATAAAGCCTCAAAAAAACGTTTGAAGATATATCACTTGGAATTAACCAAATGTGTAACCCGGCTAAGAACAAAGCCACTCCAAAAAACTTATGTGTAATCTTCCAAACATTATACTTTGGCCTAAAATAAATGCTCAAAACAATTAGCAAAATCGTTAATAGTAAAGCCATAGTCCCAACAAAAACAGCAGTGCTACTGCCAAACAAAAATGTAATTCCTGCCGAGTAAGAATTGCCTGCATATTTTGGCAACAAAAACAACGGATGCAAAATCAACAAAATCAGCGCGAGTTGTCCAAAAAAATTGTGGCTACCATACATTTTGTTAAGCCCATCAAAATTTCTTTCAAAAATCTTGAGGCGTGCACTTAGAATCATATTGATTGCAAACATAATTGCTCCAATTAACCCAAGCACTTGGCCAACACTTCCCATGCCAACAGAAAAATCTGTAAATCTATAAGAAAGTGGTGTCATTAAAACCCAAACAAGAGCCGGCAAAAAGCTCAAAAGAAAAATCATAAAAACAGAAAATTTATTCTTCATAAACTTAGAGTTTACGGTCTAATTCTGCTTAGCATCCTTGGGAATGGAATAGTTTCACGAATATGTTCAATCCCACAAAGGAACCTAACCATACGTTCAAGCCCAAGCCCAAAACCGCTGTGAGGGACACTTCCATATTTACGTAAATCCAAATACCACTGATATTCCGGCCCTTGTAAGCCCTCTTTTTCAATTGCTGATTTTAAAGTTTCGTAATCATCCTCGCGTTGTGAGCCACCAATAAGTTCGCCGGAGCCTTCTGTGCCAATCAAATCATCATTCAAAACAAGCTCCGGATTTTCGGGATCACGCTTCATATAAAAAGGCTTGATTGAAGCCGGCCACTTATGAATAAATACAGGCACATCACTGTCTTTTGTAAGTAAAACTTCGTCGTCGTTTCCAAGATCTTCCCCAAAAACAATGTCTGAACCTTTTGCATGGAGTTCCTCTATAGCCTCCATGTAAGTCAATCTCTTGAATGGCGTTTTGATTTTTTCTAACGGAGCCGTATCGCGTTCCAAAATCACAAGCTCTTTTTTACAATTTTTAAGGATATCCTCAACGATGTAAGCCACCATATCTTCTTGAGTGCGAAGATTATCCTCGTGTGTAGCAAAAGCAGCTTCTGCATCCATCATCCAAAATTCTGTTAAATGACGCTTAGTCTTACTTTTCTCGGCACGGAATACCGGACCAAAATCAAACGCTCGCCCAACCGCCATAACCGCGGCCTCCAAATAAAGCTGACCGGATTGAGATAAATAAACAGTCCCTTCGTCAAAATATTCAATCTCAAAAAGAGTTGTTGCGCCTTCACAAGCATTTGGAGTCAAAATCGGAGTATCGATTTTAATAAAGTTGCGTTCATGAAAAAAATTAAACACAGCCATAATCACTCTGTCGCGGATACGTTGGATTGCCCACTGTTTTTTGGACCGGAGCCATAGGTGCCTATTATCAAGCAAAAAATCCGGGCCATGGTCCTTCTTGGAAATTGGATATTCCTCCACCGGGATTTGAATGATTTCTATATCTTTAACCTGAATTTCAAACACATCCTCAAACTTTGGATGCTTTGTAACAATGCCAGTTATTATACAAGAAGTTTCCATTTGAATTTTTTCCGCACTTTCAATAACACTCTCAGTAACTCCCCCACTGGAAACCACACACTGAGTCATACCGGAGCCATCGCGCATTTCCAAAAAATAAATTTTTCCGCTACCACGTTTATTATAAACCCAACCTTTTAAAGTTACGGTTTCACCGTTATGAGAGGCCAAATCCGAAATCAAAACGTACATAATTGATACGGTTAAGAATTTAAAATTTTAATAATACGCATGGGGCAAGCTTTTACCACTTTCTCATTGTCACTCAAATCGCACTCAAAGATTTCTCCCATGTAAACTCGCCCTTTTTTATGCCCACCAACCAAGTCCGATTTACCATCTTGAGGATTAATCATCCAAGTCTGAGGAGCAATGGCAACACAGGCATGGCATCCTATACAATTTTTACGATCATGCGAGAGTTTAATCGTCTTCATTTTGTTCACGAGTTTTAACGATATAAATTTTATCATGCACACGCACTTTTTCCGCGAAAGGAATAGTGACTAGTGCCGGCTTCCCGGAAACTCCCACTTCTTTATCATCAATCACAATTTTTTTAACAATGCCATATTTTACGCCTGTAGTTGGACCGATTATTACGATTTTATCATCTTTTTTAAGCTCATGTGCGAGAACAGAGATTTCTGCAACGCACGGACGTGGAAAATAATGAGACACTTCTCCAATATATACCTTTTCTTCAACTGCATGATTTCCACTATAACCACTAAAATCAGGCAACTCTTTCCCCAAATAATATCCATCACAAAATCCACGATTATAAACTTTTGATAGTCGCTTCATCCAATCCAAAATCTTCTTTTTTGTAAAAGATTTTTCACCGATTGCATCAACTGCTTCCTTATATACATGGACTACGGTATCTACGTACTCGGGCGCGCGAGCGCGCCCTTCAATCTTAAAAACCGATACTCCCGCATCACATAAAAGATCTAAAAATGGAAGTGCACATAAATCTTTTGGACTCATAACATATGAGTTCCAAAGCATCATTTCTTTGCCGGTTTCATCATCAAAAATACGATATTTTTTTCTACATTCTTGCAAACAAGCTCCCCTCTGAGCAGATGTATTATTTTGTAACAAACTCATTTGGCACCGTCCACTTTGCGCAATACAAAGCGCTCCATGTACAAAAACTTCAATCTTAACTAGCTCGCCTTTTGGCCCGCAAAGCTTTTCTTTTTTAATACGCTCACAGATATTCTTTATCATCTTAATATCAACCTCACGCGCAAGCACAATCGTATCTGCAAATTTGGAATAAAACTTAACAGATTCATAATTTGAAATGGAAAGCTGAGTTGACGCATGAACCTCAAGGCCAATCGAATTGGCATATTGAAGAGCCGAAACATCTTGAACAATCGCAGCGTCCACCCCACATTTTTTTGCAGTACTTACTATCTTTTGCATGAGCTTTAAATCATGGTCATACAAAATGGTATTTAACGTTAGATAAGCTTTAATTCCAGCCTTATGGCACTGCTTAACGACCTCCTTTATCTCATCCAAAGTAAAATTATGAGACGATCTGGACCTCATGTTGAGTTGCTCCACACCAAAATAAATACTGTCCGCACCCGCCAAAATCGCAGTGCTTAAAGCTTCAAACGAACCTACCGGAGCTAATATTTGTGGCTTCATTATGCGGATTTTAACAGGAGTTTGGTTGAAATGGAACAAAAGATTCAGGTACTATTACTTTAGAATTAACAAAAAAACATGAAAAAACTCATAACACTTTTAATTGCTTGCTCCCTTGTACTGATTTCTTGCGGTGAACCCAAAGAAGATCCGGTAGATATTGCCGGAGAAATGCAAAATCAAGCAAAATTAACACTTTCTTTGGGCAACACCATATTAAACGGATCAAACGGCAGTTTTTGTTCAGCCGTACTCTGCTTTGATCAAGGCATACCAAATCCGGCAACGCTAAAATACACAACTTACACGAATGGCACACCACTAACTGTAAACTTAAGCGCCACAGACAATACAAAAGTCGAATCAATATTTCTAACTCTAAAAGACGAGGAGTGGAAAACAATACAAAACAACATAACATATAATGCCGATGGCGCCGGCGCCTATACAACAACTGATGCATTTCACCAAACGGGTAATGTAATTTTGAATGTTAAAGTTAAATGGATCGCCGGTGGATATTCAAATGCATATTTCCCACTCGCAATACAATAAATTTATAAAAAAAATCCCCATCCTAGGGATGAGGATTAAGGCACTGAAGTTTCAAAAAACTACTTGCACTTCTTGCAAGACTTCTTTGCAACCTTCTTTACAACCTTTTTAACTGCCTTCTTTACAACTTTTTTAACTGCCTTCTTGGCTGGTTTTTTCTTTGCTGGCATGGAGAGGTAGGTTAAGAATTAAATTCGTACAAAATAATCCTCCCATTTTAGAATCTGAGCAAGAGAAAATTCATTATTTTATTAAAAAAGTGCTATAGTGTCTTTCCATAAACATAAAAACAATGGATTACCCCATATTAAAGCTTAAAAAAGGCAAGGAAGGAAACGTAATTTTTAGACATCCCTGGGTGTTTTCCGGAGCAATAGAGTACATTCCAAACAACCTCCCCCAGGGGTCCCTGGTTTACGTGCAAGATAGCCAAGAAAATATAATTGGCACAGGAACTTTTTCAAAGTATTCCTCAATCGCAATTCGCATATTTGATTTTAAAAAAGCGGAAATAAATGAAAAATGGATTGCTGAAAAATTACGTACCGCATTACAAAAAAGAAAATTACTCGGCTATGGCAAAGGAACCTCCACCTCAGGTTATCGCCTGGTTTTTGGCGAAGCGGATGAATTGCCCGGATTGGTAGTGGATGTTTACGCAACTCAAATAGTCATACAAATTTCGACCGCAGGCATGGACGCACTCAGAGAAGACGTTGTGGAAGCTTTAAAAAAACTACTCAATCCAAAAGCAATTGTGGAACGCAGTGATATGCAGGTACGCCAAGAAGAGCATTTGCCAGAAATAAAAGAGCTACTTTATGGCAAAGTAACAGGCAAAAATGGCGCAGAATTCAAAGAAAACGGGCTAACTTTTTATGCAGACGTACTTGAAGGGCAAAAAACAGGCTTTTTCTTAGATCAAAAAGACCTAAGACTAAAAATTGAGGAACTGGCTAAAGATAAAGAAGTAATAGATATATTCTCTTATACCGGCTCAGCCGGCATTTATGCATTAAGAGGAAAAGCAAAAAAAGTAAGCTTTGTAGACTCATCACGCCTGGCACTCGATTTTTGTGAAAAACATGTAAAAAAGAACTTTAAAAACGCAAAGTTTGAGACTATTGAAGAAGATGCTTTTCAGTTCACCAGCACGGCGAAGTCAGATTCTTACGATATGGTGCTCCTGGACCCACCCGCCCTTATAAAATCACGCGCAAGCATGGAAAACGGCAAAAAAGCCTATCATTTCTTAAACCGCGCAGGCATTAGAATGGTAAAAGACGGTGGGATTTTTGTAACTTCAAGCTGTTCCCACTTTTTATCGGAAGATGATTTTATGTTCCTATTAAGACGTGCAGAAGTACAGGCCGGCACAACTTTACACATGCTTTATTCAATAAAACAAAGTCCTGATCACCCGCTCTCAATCAACTTTCCGGAATCCAAATACCTTAAAAGCTTTGTGTTCTTAGTCGAAAAACACTAGAATACAGCAGAACAAAGTCACTTTTAATTAAAATTTAACCCAAACTCGCATGAAAAGACTCTTATCCATCTTAGGACTGCTAGGCCTCTCCGCAGGCTTCTTAGCCAGCCCAATCTCAGCACTAGCAATAACGGACCCAACGTATGACGGCCCCGCAGACACAAATTACTATGCGGATATTGTCGTAAATTACAATGGAATAATGAAAACTGAAGACACAACTGACGCATCTGACGTGGGGATAAAAGACGTAGAAATTGGAGCAGACGTGGATAATGCATTCTACATAGGCTTCGATGAAAAATTTGATGGATTCATTATGGGCTTTGAAAGTGGCGAAGGCTCTGATGGTGGAGCTTATCGAATAGATTATTACAATGGATCAACCTGGAGCGCATTAGTGGCAGAATCAGCTTCCGGAATACCAGGCACCTCAAATGCATTCACAAAAGAATGGGATAGACCTTCAGACTGGGCTAAAACAACCATTCCCAGCGTAAGAATGGAAAGTGGCAGTACAAGCACAACAGATTCGCTTTACTTTGTAAAAATTGTAATCACAGACAGATATTTAGATACAATCAAAGCCTCCCGCATCGGTCTAAAGGTGTACAACCTAGAACTTACCCTCCAAGACGAACTTGGAAATGCAATAACAAGCCACATGGAGAACACTTTCACAAGTTTATACGACGCTCATTACTACATCCACGAAGACGCGGGGAACGGATTATACAAATATGGTTTCTTCACAACAGACAGCGCGACTGAAAGATTATATTCTTTAGAGCAAAATGCAGATGGATTCGTATCTGTTGACGCAGATTTATATCTCTCAAAGGTCACGGAAGAAAAACTTGTAACTATGCATTATGCACATAAAATAAGCGCAAAAGACTCAGCCACAAGTAGTGATGTTACTTTAACTTCACTTACAGGCGGAACTGCAAACACATCCTGTACAATTTCTGGAGGAGATGCCTACTGTGCAATCCCGGAAGATGAAGACAACTCAAGTGCAACTGCCTACGCGAGTGGATACGATTCAGAAACTTTCACTCTACCAAATAGAACTGCAAATACTGATGACCAAGCGCTCACCACGTTAGGAATGGATGCCAGCGGAGCAACCCCACCACCCACAACCGACGACCCAGACCTAACGGTTAACGACATCTATCTAACAGGCGATGCCCTGGAAATAGACGTTGGCAACCAAGGTGAAGGAAACGTGCTAAGCAGTGACAGCAGTGTATGGATTTATGCCTACATAGATGGGAATTTGGAATATTCCGATTCCTACAGCTACACCTACTTTGAAGCACATGAGGGCCATGTCTTCACTATCCTTGATGGCACCTTTGACGAATCCGGCGAAACTTACGAAGTTGAAGTTTGTATAGATGCCACAGACACAGTTGATGAAACTGACGAAGGCGATAACTGCAGAACAGAGAACCTAACTACAAGCGGTACCAGCACAAGCGATCAGCCTGATCTTGAGACAAATGACGTATACATTGACTCGGACACGGGTGACGTAATGATAGCGGTGGAAAACACCGGAAGCGAAGATGTAGACAACGGAGAAATAGTTTGGATTTACGCCTATGTTGACGGCGATAAAGAGTGGTCAAGAAGCTCAACCCAAAGCTCTTCCTCTAACACTTGGCTCGATTTGGACGAAGAGGAAACTTACAACATCGGAGATCTTGATGATCTTATAGAAGGGCATGGAAGCACTTATGAAATTGAAGTCTGCACCGACGCAACAGACACGGTTGACGAAGAGAGCGAAAGCAATAACTGTATGACTGTGGATGAAGATTCAATAGAAGAAAAATCACCATCTGTGAGCCCTGACGATGTAGACCTTGAAACAACAGACATATACCTAGACGAAGACAATGGGGACGTAATGGTAACTGTAGAGAACACAGGAGGTGATGATGTAGACAGCGGAGAAATAGTTTGGATTTACGCTTATGTGGATGGAGACAAAGAATGGTCAAAAAGCGCAACACAGAGCTCTTCTACAACAAACTGGTTGGATGAAGGCGAAGAAGATACTTATAACGTAGGTGATCTTGATGACCTTATAGATGGTCACGGAAGTACTTATGAAATTGAGATTTGCGTTGATGCCACGGAAACAGTTGATGGCGAAGAAAGCGAAAGCAACAACTGTATGACAGTAGACGAAGACTCCATAGAAGAAGAAACCGATTCAGAATCTTGTGGAAATTTCTACGACATTAATGGCCACTGGGCAGAAGATTACATCTGTGATTTGTTTGATCGAGATGTAGTAAGCGGTAAAACTAGCACAACCTACTCCCCTAACGGCTACGTAACTCGTGCAGAATTCTTGAAGATGGTACTTTTGAACGCAGATATCGATCCTTATGCCGTAACAAGTGTTCATTATGATGACGTAGATTCCCATGATTGGTTCTACGATTATGTGACCTACGCAACAACGGAAGATTATGTTGAAGGTTATGACGATGGAGATTTTAAGCCAAATAATTACGTTACACGTGCGGAAGCAGTCACCATTTTAATGCGCGTTGCAGAAGAAACACTTTATAGCTTTGACGAAAGCGATATCGACTTTTGGGATGTAGATAAATACGATTGGTTTGCATACGCAGTAATTCTTGCGGATGACTACAACATCGTTGACGGCTACAGCGACAGCTCTTTCCGCCCATACGATTACATTGATAGAGGTGCAGCTGCAAAAATCGTAAGCCTCGCCTACGACGAATTCTACGCAGACTAGTTTAAATCAACTCTAAATTAAAAAAGAGAGGGGCTAAATGCTTCTCTCTTTTTTTAACCGGCAACTGCCTCACTGACCGGGACATTTCCCCAATCGATTCGATCTCGTCCAGCATCTTTTGCACGATATAAACCTTCATCTGCTACCTTAATCAATTCTCCAATTTGTGCGAGATTTGATGCCTTACCTATATTAGCTCCACATGAAAAAGTAATGCCAACTTCGAAAGAAGGCTCGTCTCCATATTGCAATACCTCTTTGTACTCACGCACTTCACTAAACATCTGCATAACGATTTGATTTAAATCAGAAATAGTGAAGTTATCTGTGAGCGTAAATTCAGCAAGAAATTCTTCACCGCCCCATCTACAAAAAATTCCATTAGTACCAATACATTTTCGCAATATAGAAGCAAATGCTTTAAGAATTTTATCCCCGAAAGGATGCCCATGAGTATCATTGAATTTTTTAAAATGATCGATATCGAACATAAGAACAACATGTTGAGAGTTAGGATGTTGAGGGAGCTTCAACGATACCGCTCTGTCAAAACCACAACGGGTCAAGGAATTAGTTCCAACCTCGAAATCGGACTGACGTCGCAAATCAGCCATCGTCTCTTTAACTTGTACCTTAACTGCATCAGTACCGTCTTTTAAGTCTCCACTAACTACTTCCCTCAAAAGTCCCCTGTAAGAATACTCCATAAATAAACTTTTGAGTTTGTCACGAAATTTATTTATTACAAAAAGTTTAGCAATTTGACCTTTAACCAAAGTTGCAAATGGCATCCTATCTAAATCAGCTCTAATCTCATCATTAGTTTTGTTCTCATCTTTAGCTCTAGAATCCAAGATTTCAGCAAAAGCTTGGCGAAATGTTATAATAAGCTCTTGCATTATATTTGTACCTTTTTCTCCAAAGGGCAGAATCAAATCAGCATCTTGGATCTGTTTCAATACAGCATCACGCAAAACAACAAACTTTGTATTATTAGGATTGTTTGCATCAATAAGACTTTCTGCACTTGCAAGCCCCTCCATATCAAAACTGAACCCATCAACAAGTTTATCATAAGCATCTGGCTCAATCTGTTCTGGACTTTTGTTCTCAATATCAGCCATAATAACCTCAAAAGGAATAAAACATCTGGAACTATACATTAATTTTTAAATTAGTCAAGCCCCCACCCCACAAGATAATGCAAAAATCAATAAAACGCATACTACTAATCACCTTAAGCATATCTGCAGTACTTGCAATAAGTTTCTTTGCTTATAAGTTTTGGCAAATCGAATCCTTAAAAAGCCCAGTTGCACCAAAATCAATCTCGTTTGAGGAGCTAACCACAAAAACAAACGCCTTACCCGCAAGCCTCAACGTAGAAATGCCATTTTACACACAAGCACCTTTCTCCAATTGGGATTATCCTTGGCAAGAATCTTGTGAGGAAGCCAGTGTATTGCTTGTAGCAAATCTTTATAATAATTTGAATCTGGACAGAACGGCCTTTAACGATGAGCTTTTACGCTTAGTTGAATGGGAAAAATCTTATTTTGGATCCTATGAACACACAACCGTTGCCCAAACCGCAGAAATATTAAAAATCAATTACAACTTAGATACCAGTATCCACGAAAATCCAAGTTTCACAGACTTACAAACAATCCTCTCAAACGGCCATTTGATCATTGCGCCATTTGCAGGAAAATTGCTTTTCAACCCAAACTTTAAAAATGGCGGGCCAAACTATCACATGCTTGTAATAAAGGGTTACGATTCCAAAAAAATGCAAATAGTTACTCACGATGTTGGCACTCGCAACGGAGAAAATTATGTTTACGATTGGACGATAATTGAAAATGCCCTGCACGATTGGAACGACACAGACATGACACTTGGGGAAAAACTTTTTATTGAAGTGATTCCACAACAATGATTTTGTCTAAAACAAATCGCAAAATAGCGTGGTCAACTTTTGTGCAATTATTTGGCAAAGGCATACAAATTTTTTGCGGAATTCTTGCTGTAAAAATAATCACGAATGCGCTTGGCACGGAAAACTATGGAATTTATGGCAAGATTTCTGAGTTTGCTTTATTTTTCTCCGTCGCGGGAAATTTAGGAATTTTTGGAAACACAGTTCGCAAAATGTCTGCCTCCCCAAAAGACGGCTCAATTTTTATAAATGCCTTGTTTCTAAGGTTTGGAACGGCACTTTTGTTTTTTGGAGCAGGCCTTATTTTTGCGCTTATAGCGATCAAAGATCCTATGTTTTTGTGGGGAACGATAATTTTTATGGCAAGTCTCTTGCTTGATTACATCGTTTCTATTTGCGACTCCGCCATGCAGGCAAATTACATAATGGGACGCGCCACAATAGCCCTCACACTGGGAAGATTCCTGAACGTTGGAACGGTTTTTTTAATCAGCTACTCTGGAATACACGTCGCACCACTTTATTTTTTGGGACCACTATTCGGTTCGATTTTAAGCATGGCACTCAGCCTTTATTTTGTTATGCAAAAAATCCGCCCGGTATTCAAACTAAACTGGCAAATGCAAAAAGAACTACTCATCTCTTCCCTACCATTTGGAATCATCAACATAATCAACAATCTGTATTTTAGATTTTTACCAAGCGCGATAATCGCAAAAATTTTAACGGACCAGGCTTTTGGTTCTTACGAAATAAGTATGAGAATAGCCGGCACGGTTAGCATTTTCTCAACAGTCTTAATGTTCTCCGCCCTCCCCGCTTTAAGGCTTGCAATTGTGAAAAATGATCTTAAAGAGACAAAACAAATCTTCAAGAATGCAAAAAAAACTTTATTCATTTTTGGCCTACTCGCAATTATTTGTGGCTCAATTTTAGCGCCATTTGCAATACAAATCGTAAGCAACAAAACCTTTTTGATTGATGGTTTTGAATTCTTACTTCCGCTGTTACTTGTGCTCGCAGTTGTATCTTATTTTTACGATCTTGCCTTTATTACACTTTTTGCAATGAACAAAGATTTATGGTGGCTAAAACGAGAACTTTTTGCCCTCGCAATAAGTGCAGTAATAATCCTTGCAACAATCAATTTTGACGCTATAAGCGCAAACATTTTGTCTGTACAAACAAAAGTATTTCTAGTAATCATATCTGCGATATTGGCAGAAGGATTTATGGCCTTTGCCGGAATGAGAAAAATCGCAAAAACCAAATCACTAATCGGGGTGTAGCGCAGTTGGCTAGCGCGCTTGCATGGGGTGCAAGAGGTCGTGGGTTCAAGTCCCATCACTCCGACCATACTCTGAACAGGACAAAGTCCTAGTTCAGAGGTTCTTCTAGATCCGAGACACATTATTTACACCTTCCTAAGTGCCTCCGCAGATTTTTTGAGCATCCTTTTTTCCGCAAAATTCAAAGGAACTTCAAGAATGCTGGCAATACCACTGCTATCGAGCACACAAGGCACGGAAAGTGCAACGCCCTTAAGCCCGTACTCGCCTTTTAACGGAACTGAAAGTGGCAAAACCACTCGTGAATTTTGGAAAATATGCACCATGATTTCTTTAATAACCGTGCCGATTGAGTAACAAGTGAATCCAAGATCGTGGATGATTTTATACGCGGCATTTTTAGTCTCCTTGTAACACTCATCCGCAACTTTTTTATTAAAACCTTTAGTGGCAACAAGTGGCTTGCCGGCAACATTTGCGCTACTCCAAACAGGAAAAGATGTATCCCCATGTTCGCCCAAAATAAACGCTTCCACACTCTTTGGACTCAAACAAAGTTTTTCGCCAATATGAAACCTAAACCTTGCAGTATCCAGCATAGTTCCGGTACCAAAAACTCGCCCTGCCGGAAATCCGGAAAGCCTCGATGCTTCCTGCGTTAAAACATCAACCGGATTTGTAACAATTAACAAAATGGCTCTCGGAGCAACTTTTGCAATCTTTGGAATAATATCCCTAAAAAGTGCACGATTTTTTGTAATCAAATCTGTGCGAGTCTCACCCTCTTGTTGGCGAACACCAGCCGTAACAACTATTAAATGCGACCCTTTGCATGCATTAAAATCGTTAGTGGCAGTAACTTTTGTCGCATTAAAAAACGCCATGGAATGTTCCAAATCAAGCACCAATCCTTCCGCTTTTTCTTTGTTTCTATCCATCATCACAAGCTCGGTTGGAGTGCCATCAATAAGCATCGCATAGCCGGCGGTTGCGCCAACATTTCCGCACCCGATAATAGACACCTTAAATTGCGTCTTAAAAGCAGGAAGTGTACATTCTTTTGGCATAAGCATGGAATTAATTTACTAACACTTTATCACTTGGCGACAAAAATAAAAATCGGACTTATTTCACTGGGATGTCCAAAAAATCTCGCGGACTTGGAGGGCATTGTGGCGAGCCTTGGAAAGGTTGAAATTGTAGACATTAAAAACGCAAACGTAATTTTTTTAAACACATGTGGATTTTTAAAAACTGCGCGTGATGAAGTCTTTGAAAACATCAACCAATTAAAAAACAAAAAACTGATTGTTACAGGCTGCCTTGCAGGACAATTTACAGGAGACGATTTTACAAAATTCAAAAACGTATATGCATTTGTTAGCGAAGGATTTTACCAAAATATTAAAGAAATTTTTAATCAAGTTGCTAAAGGCAAAAAAATCTACGCAGTAACAAAAGAACCAACAAAATTCCAAACGCAACATGGCAAAACAATCCTAACAAATGGCGCTTATTCGTACATAAAAATCGCGGAAGGATGCAACCGAATGTGCAGTTATTGTTTGATCCCAAACTTAAAAGGCGATTACCGCAGTCGCGAGATGAAAGACATTTTGGATGAAGCAAAATCATTAGTTTTAAACGGAGTAAAAGAACTCATTTTGGTTGCACAAGATTGCGGACTTTATGGAATTGATTTATATAAAAAGAAAAGTCTCGCCACATTGCTTAAAAAGCTCACAAAAATCAAAGGTGATTTTTGGATCCGCGTGCTTTACATCTATCCCGAAACCGTCGATAAAGAACTACTTGCCGTAATTGGCGAATCAAAAAAAATCTGCAAATATTTGGATATCCCACTTCAACACGGCGATGCAAAAATTTTAAAAGCAATGAACCGCCCGAATGACACGGAAAAAGTTTTAAAACGCATCAAAGAAATTCGCACAAAAATTCCAGGAATCACGTTGCGCACAAGCCTAATTACCGGCTTTCCCGGTGAAACAAAAAGTGCTTTCAAAAATCTGCAAAAATTCGTAAAAAAAATAGATTTTGATCACGCCGGTGTTTTTGAATACTCGCGTGAAAAGGGCACAAAATCCTACGAATTAAAAGGTCAAATCCCCGCAAAAACCAAGTCAACGCGTCGCAAAGAAATCATGTTAATTCAACAAAAAATTTCTTCGCAAAAATTGGCAAAATTTATTGGAAAAACTCTCAACGTACTCATTGAATCTTACGATCCAAAAAACAAAATCTACATGGGCCGAAGCGAAGGCTTTGCTCCGGAAATTGATGGAACGATTTTTGTAAAAAGTAGCATGCTCCTTACCTTGCCATGTTTTAAACAAGTCAAAATCACCAGTGCAAGCGAGTACGATTTATTTGGCATTCCAAGCTAAATGCCAATTCCCCTGCTTTTGTTCCCACAGTGGCTGTAATACAACCCCATCTGCCTTTAACGGATCTTCCATTGCAAACAGCGCACGTCCAATCATGTGCGAATACATTTCTCTTATACGTTTCCCATAGCCACCATTAGAAAGTTTTTCTCCTGCCTTAACTTGAAGACCGGAAAGCGGATCCACTAAATCATTCGCCAACCTCACCATATTACCATTCGCACTTTTTTTACTTCCCATATCTATGGCATGAGCCACCCAATGCGAACTTAAATCCAAGGTAGCGGGCAATGGCGATTTGCCTCTTAAAAACCCTAGACTTTGCAATGGTGTACGCAACGCACCGGTAACCCTAATCGCCGAAATATTTGGCAAATCGGGAAAGTTTTTATCCATAATCCCATACGCGGTCTTATCACCATTAAATATATCGATTTGATGATTTACAAGCATCACAAGCGTCCCCATGATTTTTTCCATTTCTTTACTGATGAACATATTGTCAGGATTATTTTCCAGCCCAGCGGACTTCCCAATTTGTTCACAAAAATAAGGCTTTTTAGGATCATCAGCGGAGAGGCGTATCACTTCCCCTTTTTTGATTTGATCGGCCATATATCCTTTTTGTTTTTCCTGTGCCAAACTTAACATATTATTCCCATCCGGATTTTTGCGTACCTCTCTATCAATCTGGCTGGTTGTCATACGTTCAAACTTAGCTTCCAGTTCCTCACCAAGCATGTCCTTAAACCTCCCTCTTAGAAGGGCCGTCTGTTGTGGCATAAGATATCTTCTCAAATCATCTATTTCGTTTGGAGTGTAATCCATGATTCCACCGCTCTCCCTACTTTTTATACGTTTTTTCAAATCAGCATATATGAGATCCAATTTTATTCTTCCTTGCTCAAGAGTTTGCTCATAAATATATTTTGCATCAACTGCATCGCCAGATTCATGGTTTTTTGTTTTTGTTTCAGTTTCAGGCTCAGAGCTAGAAGCCCCGCTTGAAAAGGGTAAGCTCGCCATAGCACCAACCGCCAATAGACCTCTTAATAAATCTCTACGGCTCAATGCCTGCGCAGTATGATCAACATCAGGGCCGGTTTCATACATATGCTTTCGCCTTAAAGCCACATCAGCCCCAGCCATGACCGTAGCCACCGTAGTCAAAAGACCGGTTAATTTCCTAAACAAACCACGCCTATCGGGAGCATCATCCTCAACAGGCCCATTTTCTTTTACCTCATCTGCCTTAGGCTCAGCCACAAAACCGGACTTATCTCTATTGAAACCTTCCACTATAGTTTCTTCATCTCGGATTATCAAACCCATAGCAATTGCCTTTTGCACATACATAAACACATCCGCACCAACCCCGGTACTTAATTTTTTATTTATTTGCATACCAAACGAATAAGCTACCAATCCAATACAAACATCAGCACCATATTGAGGCTCCCCAATCAATTTTTTGATATCTTCATCGCTCAGCGCAATAAACCTTGCTAAACACTTCTTCATTCTATCTGCACCTGCATTGTAAGCTGTGATTGTCACAAGATCATCAAAAGTTCCGCTCGGCAAAGAAGGATCCAGTTTTTTAATTCTTTCTTCCAATTCCAAAATAGGATTTTTTAAACCTTCTTTAATGCTCCTGTAATATGCGCAAAACAGTTCCGTACTTACAAAACGATTAGGCCACGACTCCTCATAAGTCCCTATAAGTCCATTTCTTAAGTTCTTTCCAAATCCAGGATGGGCTGCTATATATTTTTTTCCGTCTATAAATGCACTGTTCGTAATTTGATATATCCCCTTCGCTTCGGCTTCAGATTCTGCCTCTTTTCTAAACATGCTTTCGTTAGCGGGGATACCAAGGACTATTGCACGCGGAACGTCATATGCCGTAGCGATTTCTACAATTGCGTCATAAAGTCTTTTTTCCTTGCCGTCAAAATAGATCGGCTTCTTCGAACCACTTGATACCATCTCATCCAAACGATTCAATACAATTTCGTCTATCGTCAAACCTGGATTTTCATCAGCTTCTTTATCAGAAGGGCCCGTAGTAGCAACAAAGGGATAACCCAAATCCTTATAATTCTCTGGAATCACAATTTCCCCGTCCTTGTGGCAACGCTGGCGATTTTTATTGTGCCAATCCTGCGTTTCTCTTTCATTACCAAGCCTTAGCGCACGTAGCTTTCGCTCCAATTCTGTGATTTTTGAGTTCAAAGCAGACCTCTCTCTTTTACCTTTCAACCGAGATAGTAACCTTCTATTTTGCAAGATTTCACCCGCCAAAAGTTTTGCCTTCGCACGATTATCTTTAAGCTTCTGAGAAAACTCTACCTGCAAAAGCAGTTCTCCATATTTATCAAAGTAAAAAGCATAGTCCCCCTTAGTCTCAAAAATTTTCCGGAAAAGCTCTATAAATCTTGATTGTATCCCGCCGGTTTCAAGTTCATGCGTATACTTTCCCCTACTAATTATTGCACCAACCTCACTATAAACAGGAGCAGATCGTACTGGTTCTTTTGATTCTGTATCCTCTTCTTGATCGTTTACTACATCAACTCCCGCTGGAACATCCACATCTCCTTCTTTATCGGCAGTATCATCAGGTATTATTCTTTTCATAGTTGCAGATACCACTGCTGAGACAGCGAAAACATCTCCGGCAACTCCACCTAAAATTAAATCAGAGGCAGTAGCTTCAACCTTACTCCTCAAATTACCCGCCAAATCTACAGGAGCCTCAACCGGATTTTTTTCTTCAGGTGCAATTGAATCGCTCATATCTTTAAAAAAACATTAGACCATAATAACATTATCTATAGTTTTTGTCCATCCTGTTCAACCTGTTTGTTTGTTTAACAAATAAGACTTTGGCATAATGTCCGCGCCTTCACACAAAATCGGGGTGTAGCGCAGTTGGCTAGCGCGCGGCGTTCGGAACGCCGAGGTCGTGGGTTCAAGTCCCACCACTCCGACCATTGACATAATACCAGAAAAATGTTATTATTCACTGATTTCTAGATTTATATTTATGCCAAATCAAAAAAACCCACATACACTACAAGAACTACTGGACGCCCTAACCCAAGACGGAGGTATTAAGCATAATGACTTACTTACTACAGCTGTAGGTAAAGATGACGTCGTGGGTGGTCAAGTTGACAGTGTAGCGAAAGCGGTAAAGTTTAGACTAGAAGTCCATTACGACGAGCTCGGTCCCCAATTGGGCTCACTTGATCCTAAAAATATATCTACTTTCTTTGCAGAGTTTGACAGCACCCAATTTCAAGACAAGTATTCACCCTTAACAGATGCGAAAGTAAAAGTTGCTGAAGGTTCAAGGGAGTTAGCTCGACTTATAGGTATGAGCCCAAGCATGAGAATCGAAGCCATTCAGCACAGATTAGATCTACTTATTCAAGCAGCTGAACCTGCTTTAACTTCTTCTGAAGCGAACGTGCGTGCTAATGCAGAAACTTTTGTAGACCTCATACGAAAGATAAAAGAAAATTTGGAGTAAGTTCTAACACCTCCGGCTCTTTAGTAAAACCAGTAGCAGGATTAACAGATTAGAATCGTGAATTTCGCAGTTCCTCCACGAACGTCTCCTCCGTGTATTTGCGGTGACATCCCTCGCCCTTTACGATGCCCGCCTTCTTCAGTACGATGGGGACCACGAGCACGGTGTAACCTTTGACACCCCACTCACCAAACTCGCAACGGAATAAAATTCCTGTTGCGAGGACGTATTTTTTTTACGCAAAGCCCTAGTTCAGAGGCTGTATTTTTTACGAATCTTCTACCTTCCAAACCAAGACCTAGCCCTTGTTGCAATCCCCCCCGTAACTTGAGCAACGCCCGCCTTAGCACGTTCAAACAAACTTGATTTTTTCACCTGAGTAACTGGGCCGTCAGCAACAACAGAGCCAACAGCTACAGGCTCAACATACAAAGGATCAGGCACGTCGGTAGCGTCAGCCAAGCTCGAAACAAACTTAGAACTCACAACTTCATCACTCTTAGACATCGCCACCTTCTCTCCAACAAGCTCATCAATATCTCCAAAGGAATCCACTGAGCGGTCCGGAGCATCAACGGCTGATTCAGACGCAAAAGCAGATACTACTACTGGCCTAACGTAACGTGGTTCAGGCACGCTGGTTGGGTCTTCCAAATCATTATTTTGCACATCTTGCGATAAAGCTCTAAATTCCCGATTTTCACCTAGATCAGAAGCAAAGGAATCCACTGAGCGGTCCGGAGCATCGATACCGCTAGAGTAACTGGCAGATCCACTAGTAGTAGGTTTTTCATAAACGTAGGGCTTTGGAACTTTTGGTGGATTCTCTACCAAATCTTGAACAACTCCCTTAATCTCAACTGGACGACTAGCCTCACTTAACCGTTCGTGAACATCAGACAAGTCCGTGTTGATTCTTGAATCTACAATCAGATGGGCCTGTGCCTCAACAAGATTTCTAACCGCCCCTGCCCTAGGCAAACCGGAACACTCTTCAATGTAGCCGAGTGTGCTGGCTATACTTTCATTAGGATTATATTTACAAGAATCAGCTGGAGCATAGGCATCGAGACTATCTAAAACTGCTTTATAACCACCCCAACTCTTCAAATAACCACGCAAAGCTTTTGCCCCTTTTGAGCCCTCGGTGAAGCCAACAACATTTGCATCCTCTGAGGCCACAAGCGCCAAACTATTTGTAGCGACCGCGTGAATCAATGCCCTCTCTTGATCTGAACTAGGTTCCCAACTAACTGATTCAAAATCGTCCAAAACAGAACCAACCGCAGTCCAAATATTAGTGTCCACACTTGGACTTTGAACGGGATTAGGCGTAACGAGAGTAGGCGCAACCGGAGCATTACCAACAGGAATAGTACTAACAGACACAGACTCAGCACTTTTGGAAGGAGCCACTTCATCTGCACCACTATGCATGACTTTGTTCACAAGGCCGGCAACCGCTACAAGACCAAACATTAGAGCCGTCCCCAACCCAAACCTAGCACCAAGCACACTACCGCCCTTCTTGGGCGAAACTGTCTTAGGCGAAACCGAAACCGGCTCAAGCAAACCCTCAGTTTCCCTAGGCTTAATCGGAGGAAGATGAAACCCATTACTAGGCGTGCCACGAGGCGTACTCTCAACACCGGCATCCAACCCCAAAGTTTCACTTATAGCCTCCTCATCTTCCTCTCTAACATAATCAACGAACCCCCTAAAAAGACCGGGCAGATCAACAGTGGTAAGATCTACTCCAAACGTCTGCAAAAGTTTCCCAAACTCCTCTTTAGTATAAGTATTCGCACGCACTATATCCTCTCTAAACGTACTGCCATTACCAGGCAAGGTAACCACAGGCATTGGCAGCTTGAGCGTAGCCACCAAATATTCCAACAACTGTGTTCTTGTAAACTCAAAATTCAGGATCCTTCCATCCGTTTCCCTCTCACCACCACCTCCTGGCCTTACATGTAAATCTTCATTTCTAGATGTTGAACTCATAAAAATATGGGTTAAATCGAGACTGAACAATTACAACCAAGATATACAACGAAACTGCAAATTAGTCAAGGGTGGAATGGCTAACCGATGCCATAATTCACTGTACAAAAACTAAAAACCGAACGGCTCATCTTTTCTAAAATCCGGAATCAAAAACTCACTACTTTCTCCGTCTTGCACAAAGCCATTTTCAAAACCCAAACGACTAAGTTCGTCAAAAACTTCATCAAATTCCTCTGCCGTAACAGTTCGATTTATTTCCGGAAAATCACGCGCACCATAAAGTGGCGAATATTGATTCATCAAACTTATAAAAAGTTGATTATCAATGCTCTCGAGCCTACGCAGAACTTCTTTACTGTTCTCGGTCTGCCCGGGCAGAACCAAATGCCTTACCAAAACTCCACGTCTCGCAATTCCGTCCTCATCAATTTGCAAATTCCCAACTTGGCGGAGCATCTCGCGAATCGCACTTTCCGCAACCGCCACATAGCCCGGCACACCGGAATATTTAAGACCAATTTCATCAATGCCATACTTAAAATCGGGTAAATAAATATCCACAATCCCTTCCATTTCTTTTAACAAAGCAACTTTTTCGTAACCATTTGAATTCCAAACAATCGGGATCGTTAACCCATCCGCCCGCGCCAAAATTACAGCCTTTTTAATCTGTTTGTGCCAGATTGTAGGCGTCACCAAATCAATATTAAGCGCGCCATCCGCCTGCAACTTAAGCATCTCCTCCGCAAGCTCCAAAATCGAGCAATCCTTCCCCATCCCCTCGTGAGAAATTTGATAATTCTGGCAAAAAACACATCTTAAATTACAGCCCGTAAAAAAAATCCCACCTGCGCCGGCACGTACGCCAGCACCCGCAGGCACACCTGCACACGCCTCACCCACAAGTGGCGGTTCCTCCCCAAAATGTTTGCCGATATATGCAATTTTGACCTTGTCCATGATGCACACTATACTGATGCCCTCATTATCTTTCCAGTATGCAAGTGCCAAAAACTCGATTTGAAATCTTTACAGAACTGTTCCCGCTAGAAAAACACTTTAGATTTAAGCAAATAGAAGAAAATCTTTTTAAACCTGAAAAAGAGGATTTTAACAGCATAAGCAATCTCCCAAACCACATAAAAGATGCCATGCAAAAAGAAGCAAAATGGTACGCGTTTAAAGATTCAAAAACCTTCGAAAGCAAAAGCAAAGATACATTTAAAGCTCTGCTCACGCTGGAAGATGGACACAAAATAGAAACCGTACTTATGGAAAACGCGCGAGGACAATGGACAGTTTGCGTTTCCTCACAGGTTGGCTGTGCCATGGGATGCAAGTTTTGCGCAACCGGCAAAATGGGGCTGATTCGTAGCCTAAATGCAGACGAAATTGTAGATCAGTATCGTTTTTGGCAAAAATTTGCAGAGGGAAGAATCAGCAATTTGGTAATGATGGGCATGGGCGAACCAATGACAAATTACGAAAATGTGAAGACCGCGCTAATCACGTTACTTAAATATACGGATTTGGGACCAACTCATATCACTGTTTCTACAGTTGGCATCTTGCCCGCACTAGAAAATCTGCTAAATGATCCAACTTGGCCTGATGTCCGCATAGCAATTTCACTACACAGCGCAATAGAGGAAACTCGCGCGAAAATTGTCCCCAGCACGGTAAAAGATTTTATCCCAAAACTAAAAGATTGGGTTGCACGCTATCTTAAGGAGCACGGAAACCGCCATCATCACATTACTTTTGAATACGTAATGTTAAATGGAGTAAACGATACGGAAGCTCATGCCAAGGCGCTTGCAAAATTAGCAAAAGATTTGGGACAGGTGAAAATCAATCTGATTCCATACAATTTTACGAACATGGATTTAAGCCGTAGCACCGATGATCGCATCGCAAAATTCCAAGCAATTTTAGAAGCCGATGGCGCCCTCGCCACCCTCCGTCACAACATGGGCGACGACATCGAGGCCGCGTGCGGACAACTGTTAGTTATGGATACTAAGCCAACAGACTTTCCGCTTTCACATACCTAATCTTCCTCCCCCCATCCAAATATTTTTTTTCGTAGCAAGTTTGAATACCGCGAACAAAGTCATCGCAATCTTGGCACGCGTAAACGTCATCAATCACTTTCACAATCTTAAATCCGCACGTTCTCATAGCCCCCGAACTATAATTAAACAGTTCTTCGCTATCTGTTTTTAAGTGCAAAAATCCGCCACGTTTTAAAAGCCGGGAGTACATTTCCAAAAATCTTGGTGAAGTTAATCTACGCTTTTCGTTGCCTTTGGTTGGATGAGGATTTGGGAAAGTGATCCAAATTTCGTCCACCTCGCCTTCTGCAAAAAAATCCGCCAAATTTTCAATGCGAGTGCGCAAAAACTTTGCATTCAAAACCCCACTGTCATGCGCAATTTTTGCACCAATCCACATTCTTGAACCCTTAATGTCCACACCAACAACAGTTGCATCAGGCAAAGCTTTGGCGAGCGCAACGGTGTAATCACCTCCCCCGCAAGCCAATTCCAAAATCACTTTTTTGCCCCAAGTGCCTTTTAAATCAATCACATCAGCACCTTGTTTAATATCAGGCTCAAAAACGTGCTCCCACGCCTTCATCTCTTCGAAATGTTTTTGCTTTTGTCTTCCCATAAAAATCATTAGAATCTGCAAAGCATTCTAACCACAACCACATCACCATGCCAATCACAAAAAAATTCCGCCCAAATTTCGTAATTATCCCACTAATAACAATAGCAACCGCCCTACTCGGCAGTTATTTTACAAGCGCAGGAATGGACTGGTATAAGCAAACTTTAGTTCGGCCAGAAATCGTGCCACCAGCATGGGCATTCCCAATAGCTTGGAACATTATTTTTATTCTAACTACAGCGTCTGCGCTAATCGTTTATAACAAAATCAAAAAAAACTCGCTTAAAACTTTTGCACTAATCCTTTTTGGACTAAACGCCATCCTAAACGTGCTTTGGTGCTACCTATTTTTCGGGAAAGGATTAATAATTGCCTCACTAATAGAAATGATGTTTTTAGAACTTACACTTCTCACATTGCACACCATTTTGTGGCCACTAAACAAAACCGCATCCCTACTCCTACTGCCTTACACGCTTTGGATAGTTTTCGCCACATTTTTAACCTGGCAAATATCCATTTTGAACTAGCTTCGTACAAAATCATTAAATGAAAAAATCCAACATATTTATCCTTTTTTTAATCGTCTTCTTAGACCTTATTGGCGTTGGAATTTTGATTCCAATTTTGGCGCCACTAATGCTGGATACAACCAGTCAAATCGTGCCAACAGC
Source organism: Candidatus Altimarinota bacterium (assembly GCA_041658345.1). GTDB lineage: Bacteria > Patescibacteriota > Gracilibacteria > UBA1369 > 2-02-FULL-48-14 > JBAZYV01. Next base: position 158,733 of record JBBAAK010000002.1, on the reverse strand, counting down.
TTGGAACGAAGCTACAAGAAATATGGCACTTGGATTGCTTGTGGCCTCATACCCACTGGCACAATTTTTTGGAGCACCGATTTTGGGCACGCTCTCAGATAGGCACGGACGCAAAAAAATTCTAGCAATTTCGCTTTTCGGGACCTTGATTGGCTACGTACTTTTTGCAATAGGAATACTTACAAATCAACTTTGGTTGCTTTTTGTCAGCCGTACGCTTGATGGATTTACGGGCGGAAATTTGAGCATAGCCAACTCCTCAATAGCAGATATGAACCAAGGCGAAAAAAGCGCCAAAAACTTTGGCCTTATAGGTATGGCTTTTGGCATGGGTTTTATTGTGGGACCATTTTTAGGAGGAATTTTATCAGACCCACATCTGGTTTCTTGGTTTAATCACGCAACGCCATTTTGGTTCGCGGCAATTCTTTCTATGGCAAATTTGATTTTAGTCGGAACTTCTTTTAAAGAGACCATCGCAAAAAAAGTCCACAAGCACATCCATCCTTTTATAGGATTTACTCACCTTGCAAAGGCTTGGCGCATGAAGGAGCTTCGAATTGCATTTATTGTAACATTTTTACACAACGCAGGTTTCGCATTTTTTGCACAGTTTTTCCCCGTTTTCTTGGTTCAAAAATTTGCTTTCGAACCGTCACAAATCGGCACATTTTTTGGTTACATTGGAATTTGTATAGCTTTAAGCCAGGGATTTGTTACAAGAATCGTTGGCAAATACGTTGTGCCCGAAAAAGTCCTCAAATTTTCACTTTTGGGCCTTAGTTTCACACTTGTAGCAATGACACTTCCCCAAGCAATTTGGATTTTATACCTGCTCCAAGCCTCTCTCGCAATTTTTGAAGGGCTTTCTTTCCCAAATTCAACTGCAATAATTTCCAACCTGGCAACCAGTGAAGATCAGGGCGAAGTCCTTGGCATAACACAATCGCTCCGTGCGCTGGGGCAAGCCCTCCCTCCGTTAATCGCCGGCGTACTGATTACTTTTGGACAAAATCTACCAACTTTGGTATCCGCCGGAATAATCCTCTTGGCATGGGGAATCTTTGTGATATTCTTCCGGAAGTTACGTTTTAACACATAATCTTTCACTTATGGACAGGACAGAATACATTGAAGAAATCAAAGAACACTTTGAGGAATGGGCAGAAGAACTCGACGAGATTGAAGAGATGCTTTCAAGCAACGAAGAAGATGATAACGATTCAGAGATGGAAACCGTGCGTGATTTACGCATGCAACTCGAAAACTTGCGTTTAACTCTCGATGAACTAGAACAAGCAGACGATGAAAGCTTTGAAGAAATAGAAGCTACACTCGAAACTCAAATGGAAGAATTCGAGGAAAGCTTTGACGAGGCAAGAGAAGCTCTTAAAGAAGCTTAAATCGCAAAAGAAATTAGTCCTTATTGGTACACATCTTTTCTGTGCCCGACTTTAAGCACAAGAAAAGTATTTTCACCCGTTTGAGCTGGTTCAAGTTTTAGAATCAAACGATACGATCCAATTCTTAATCTATGAGTAGCAGGATAAAAATCAATAAGTGATCTTAAAACAGCAAAAATATCCGGGTGTTTTTTTAGCACAGCCAATTTAGCAAGCATCCTATTTTGATCTACCTGAGCCAAACTCAAAAATTGTTTCTTTGCGTAAACCGTAAAAATAAAAGTATTCATAACGTTGTGCTCACGCAATTATATAGAAAGATCACTTTTACCAGAGCGAATCGAAGCATTAAATTCGACCACCAACTTGTCTTTATTTCTCATCATTTCATAATCCTCAAGATAATCGGCGATATTATCATCGCAACCATCAAAATAAGGAAGTAAGACCATTCTCCCTTCCCCATTATTTGTAACAATAAAAGCTTTGGTAGAAATCGCATCAGAAATTTTCCCGATCTGTTTTTGCAATTGTGATGTAGTTATTATACTTGTCATAATATATATTAAAGCATATACAGTTTATCATATGCCAACAAAACCGGCAAATCAAATCACGTTGTCACAGCTCCAACAACACGAGTAAAATAATGGCACTTAACTCGCCACTATGACACTCACCTTACTCGCACTTTTTTTGCTTCCTTTATCTCTTAAAATGGTACTCGACCCGGAGGGCATGCGAGACATTATAGAAGATTGGGCGGATTCACGAGGGCTCCAATTCATTGGCACGGTAGTTTTATTTGGGCTCTCCATGTTGATTCTTTTAACAAGCGGAAGTGGTTTAGAATTTAAATGGGAAAGCCTAATAACATGGATTGGAGTTTTAATAGCGGTAAAAGGTATCGCTTGTATGTTTCCACAAGTTGCCAAACTTAGAGAGCGCCTACTTACAGAAAGCCGAATTCCAATTTTTGGATTTATTGGTTTACTTATGGTTTTAGCCTTTGTTTACATAGATGTTCAATTGATCTAAACAGGCATGAAAAAACAGCCACAACTTATAGATAAAGATACTCTCATAGGGGAAATCTTGAGTTTGATTCCTGAATCTGCAGAGGTGATGATGGATTACGGACTTCATTGCCTGGATTGTTCGGTGAATGCTTTTGAGCCTATCGGGCTTGGCGCACTTTCACACGGGATTTCTGAGGATGACGTTGCGCGCCTGATACAAAAAATCAACGATATTTTTATTGCAAAACAAGCCCACATAAAAAAGGATCAAATCAACATTACGGAATCTGCAATTAAAGAAATTTTAAGATCTGCAAAAGAGGACAAAGAAGAAGGCCACGGGCTTAAAGTAATCGCGAAAAATAACGGGGGTAAAGAGCCAAAATACGGCATGGAATTTAAAGTGAAACCATCCCGCGGAGACCAAATACTCCAAGTGAACGGGATTACGCTTTTTGTGGACAAGGAATCATTCAAAAACCTGCAAGGCGCAGAGATTGATTTTATAGACAGCCCATACGGCTCCGGTTTTAAAATCTGGAGCCCTTCTTACAATAGCGATTGCGCCTGTAAAACTGGCGATTCTTGCTCGTGTGAAGAATAGACTAGCTCTGACAGTCATCTTTTTTACCGATTCTACGGCGACTATTTGAAGCTTCTTGCCTATGCATATAGTCCTTCACATTCCTCGCAACAGAACCAACAAAATTTACAGCGCGCTCAGCACCAACAGCACCTTTCACGCCAGCTTGGATCGCCTCAACAGCAACAGCACGCCTGGCTTCTTGAGCATCCTCTCTTCCTTGCGCCTTCTCCTCCCGCAACTCCCCCATAACGGCTTCTACTGCGGGCCCGCGCCCAACGGCAGATAACCTTGCTTTAAAATCCTGTTCCACTTTACGTAAATCATTAGCACACACCCCATCGGCATCAGTACGCATATAAGATTCGTGAGTAGCAAGCAAAGCACCTAAAACGGGCACCATCCCTGTTAAGAAAGCGCCAAACTGCACGACTAAGATGTGCGCCAACGTACCGGACGGCGCATCCATCTGAAATCCCCTAGCAACGAAAACCGCGGTAGAAGCCGTTGTAGCACAAACCGGACCAACACAAGGCACTATATTTGCTATAGGTCTAATAAACCTCATTACCTCAGCAAAACCTTGCGCGCCCTCAGCAAGCCCGGCATTAAGCCTCAATCGAGTCTCAGTGACCGGAGGAATAGTGGCCAGCTCAATCTTTGATTCAACCGCACAAGGAGGAATGTCAATAACCGGCCTACCGTTCTTCTCACGCGTTGGCAATGTATCACTAAGAGCAAGCTCTGTCCCAGCCGTTTCAGGACCTTCAGCCTCCCCCGTTGGATTATTCTCTCGCATCATAGTAATATTATTATCGGATTACAGCTTTATAACACTTATTATTTACTTTGTCAACAGTCAAGACGCAAATCTCCAACACTAGCGGAACGCCACCCTTGCGCAATTTGCTGGATGTTGTGAAGTTCACCGTCAACGGTGAACCAAACGGCAAATCCAAATCCCGTCTAGTCTTGACGCGTAAAAATACATGTTCAAATTCACTCTCGAGAGTGAATTCATCAACAAAGGGCGGTTTTGTAAAGACGCCATCAAAAAAACAGCACAAAATCCTCCTCATAGACCACGACGACTCCTTTACCTACATTTTGGCAGATTATTTTGCAGAGTTAACAGGAGAAAAACCTACCATTTTAAATCACAAAAAAACCAACATCACAGCAATTAAGAAGCTAAAACCCTCCCATATTGTGCTTTCACCTGGTCCGGGAACCGTAGAAAACAAGCAAGATTTTGCAATCGGGCATAAAATCCTCCAAACTTTTGAGGGGAAAATCCCAATACTTGGCGTGTGCTTGGGCCATCAAGGAATCGGTGCGCATTATGGGGCAAAAATCATCCACGTAAAACCAATGCATGGAAAAATCAGCCAGGTCTACCACAAAAGCCACAAACACAATCTTTTTGAAGGCCTGCCGAATCCGTTCAAAGCTATGCGCTATCACTCACTCGCACTAGATCCAAAAACAATGCCACCCAGCCTCACAGTTACTGCAAAAACCCGTGACGGCGTAATTATGGGAATTCGCCACAAGACATATTTGACTTTTGGCGTACAATTTCATCCCGAATCTATAGGCACTTTGGGAGGAAAAACCATACTAAAATCATTCCTCTCTCTTCAATAATATCAAACTGAAATCTAGTACCTCGCCGTCAAACGATTGTTGACCAAATCACTTTGACCGTTTAGGCGTTTTCCGATATCTTGTGTTCCACAGAAGGCATGAGCACAACATCTTGTGTCCTGCTGAAAAGATACCCCCTACTAATCCAGGTCAATCGATTAACATGGCGCAAGCCATAATTCTATTTCTTTTACTAAAGCTAATCTAGCGTATGGCACAAGCTATCAACCTTCCCGATCTAGTCACACAAACCAAGCAAAGCGATAAAAAAATAGCCAGGCCCCGCGAGAGCATTCAAACCAAAAAATCCGGGCTAACCGTAAAGCGCAAATTTACAGTGGAAGGAATAGATGCCTTTAATATGGTTGACTACGAATTAAGAGAATCACGTATCACAGAACCAAACGGAAAAATCGTTTTTGAAATGACTAATGTGGAAGTGCCAAAAAGCTGGTCTCAACTCGCAACAGATATAATTGCCCAAAAATATTTTAGAAAAAAAGGAGTGCCTGGAATCGAGCATGAAAACAGCGCAAAACAATCAATCCACAGAATTTCTCACACAGTGCGCGTTTTTGGAGAAGAACATGGCTATTTTGCCAGCCCAATTGATGCGGAAAATTTTGAGCAAGAACTTTCCTATCTTATGTTAACTCAGCGCGGAGCATTCAATTCCCCGGTTTGGTTTAACTGCGGACTTTACCACGAATACGGAATAATTGGGGACAAAGGCTCATACGCTTGGGACTTTGAAAAAGGACAAATTACAGAAATAGAAAATGCCTATGCCCGTCCTCAATGTAGCGCCTGTTTTATCCAAAAGGTAGAAGACTCACTTATGGGAATTTTTGATTTGGCAAAAAATGAGGCAAAACTATTTAAATATGGTTCAGGAACAGGTTCAAACTTCTCACAAATAAGATCCAAACACGAAACTCTGTCTGGTGGAGGAATTTCTTCTGGCCTTATGTCTTTTTTGGAAGTACTCGATCGTGGCGCCGGGGCTATTAAATCCGGTGGAACAACCAGGCGTGCGGCAAAAATGGTTGTACTTGATATAGACCATCCGGAAATTAGAGAATTTATTAACTGGAAGGTTGAATCAGAAAAAAAAGCAAAAGCTTTAATCGATGCGGGCTATGATGGTGATTGGAGAGGAGAAGCGTATAAAACGGTTTCCGGGCAAAATTCCAACAATTCAGTGCGTATAATGGACGAATTTATGCAAGCAGTAGAGAACAAAGACAAGTTCTGGACGCGCATGCGCACCACAAAAGAAAAATTTGAAGAATTCGATGCAAACGAACTTTTTGATGAAATCTGTAAAGCGGCTTGGAGCTGTGCAGACCCGGGCCTGCAATTTGATACAACTATTAACACTTGGCACACTTGCCCAAATAGCGGACGAATAAACAGTTCAAATCCATGTTCCGAGTACATGTTTGTAGACGATTCAGCCTGCAACTTAGCTTCACTTAACTTGATGAAATTTTTGAACGAAGATGGAACTTTTGACGTGGAAGGCTACAGGCACGCAACTAAAATATTCCTACTCGCACAAGAAATTATTGTTGATTTGTCTTCATATCCAACGGAAAACATAGCTTTAAACAGCCATCGATTCCGTCCACTTGGAATCGGTTACGCAAATCTTGGCACCGTGCTTATGACTCTCGGAGTGCCTTACGACAGCGACAAAGGTCGCACTATTGCAGGTGCACTCACGGCTATTATGCACATGCATGCCTACAGCGTTTCTGCAGAAATAGCAAAAACAATGGGCACCTTCAAAGAATACGAAAAAAACAAAGAGCCGATGTTGCAAGTAATCCGCAAACACAAAGACGCAACATACAAAATAGACGCCACACTTTGCCCGCAAGAACTATATAAAGCAGCCTGTGAGGACGCAGACAATGCACTCTCGCTTGGAGAAAAATATGGCTACAGAAACTCACAAGTATCTGTACTCGCACCAACGGGAACAATCGGACTGCTTATGGATTGCGACACAACCGGAGTCGAGCCTGAATTCTCACTTGTAAAATGGAAAAAACTTGCTGGCGGAGGATATTTTAAGATTATCAACAAATCCATCCCCACCACCCTTAGAAATTTAGGATACACAGAAGACCAAATTACCGAAATAATCGACTATGTACTTGGCCATACCACAATCGAGAATGCTCCATTTATAAACCCAAGCGCACTCAAGAAACTTGGCTTCACTGACGCGGAAATCGCAGAAGCCAAAAAGCATGTAGAGGCGTCCAAGAATCTGGATGAATGGACCGTGCATATAAACCCAAAAAATTTAGAAGCAAAAGGGCTAACTCGTGAACAAATCAATTTAGCAAAACTGCACGTGGAAGGTTCACAAACCCTGGAAGGAGCCCCTCATTTAAAAGAAGAACACCTCCCAATTTTTGATTGCGCAAACAGATGCGGAACGGGCAAACGTTTTATTGCACCAATAGGCCACATAAAAATGATGGCTGCAGTACAACCATTCCTTTCCGGAGCAATCTCAAAAACTGTAAATCTCCCAAATGAAGCAACCGTGGAAGACATCAAAAATACCTATCTTGAATCTTGGAGGCATGGGATTAAGGCCATAGCCCTATACCGTGACGGATGTAAACATTCTCAACCGCTTTCCAACAAAAGTGACGCCAAAGAAGAAGCTCCAATTGTACCAACACAAACCGGACTAATGCGTGGATCAAAACTTGAATTACCACTAAAACGACGCGGAATAACCATTGAAGCCGGCGTAGCGGGGCAAAAAATGTACATAAGAACCGGTGAATATGATGATGGAAAATTGGGAGAAATCTTCATAGATACCTTTAAAGAAGGTGCATCTTACAGAAGTCTTTTAAACTGTTTTGCAGTAGCCGTTTCAGTGGGATTGCAATACGGAGTGCCACTGGAAAAATATGTGGATAGCTTTACATTCACACGTTTTGAACCAAGTGGATTTACCACTCATCCGAATATTCGCACTTGCACCTCAATTGTAGATTTTATATTTAGAGTACTTGGCATGGAATACCTTGGTAGAACGGATTTCGTACACGTGGAACCTGTTTCAACTCAACTCGAAGAAAATACAGCAAAAGGAAAAATTACTGAGGCGATCTTAAAAGAAGCAGAGGTCACAAACGAAGTAGAAACCGTAAATGAACAAACTGCCAGTAAAAATTCCAGCCTAGACAAACAGCTCACAGGAATGATGGGAGATGCTCCACTTTGCAACACTTGTGGCCATGTGACAGTACGCAACGCAACTTGCTATAAATGTCTAAACTGCGGAAACAGCATGGGGTGTAGCTGATGTCGTAACGAAGCGTAGAAAACAACTTAATCCATTCAAAGAGGGCCCCGCTCCACGACGGGCTCTCTTTTTATTGACGCAAGCCCTATTTCGCTCTACAATCCCCTTACTTTCTTTGAACTATGAACAACAACAGCAAAACCCACGGCATGGTAGACTCCAATGGATTTAGACCAAAATCTAAAGATTGGAAACGCCGAAACAAAACAAAAGCACGCATAACCAGCGTAGCTCGTCAAACTGCACTTAAAGAAGCTCTAGCAAAAGGTAATTAATCCCCAAAACACACGCCATGGGATTTTTGTCGCTTTTTAGGAGAAAGCGCCGTACAGGCAACAGCAACTTTTCATCTTATAGGATGGTAAGTTCGCGAACAAGGAAACCATTCAATCCAAAACCCACGAAACAAGCCAGATCAAAAGAACGAACTGGGCTTTTTGCAAAAGCACTGCGCATTCTAAAACTAATCCTAATACTTGCACTGATTTTAGGCGGAATTTATATCCTGTTTCTAACAAATACTTTTGAAATACAAAAAGTCGACGTAGAAGGAGGCGAAGACACGCTCGAAGAGCAAACTGCTTTAAATACAAAACTACAAGAATATCTGGGCGAAAATTTATTTTTGGTAAAAAGTTCAATTCTGGAAGAATCGCTAATCAAAGAATATCCATACTTAAAAACAATTTCGGTAAACAAAATACCTCTCCACACCTTAAAAATCACTTTAGAAACCTACACAAAAATCGCAAACATAAGAATCGACTTGGAGGATGGTTCAAACAAATACTTTGTAATCAATGAAAAAGGTTACATTGTTGGAACTGAAGCAATAGAATCGCTACCACTCATAATAATGGACGTGAATGGCAGTTCAATCGATTTACAAAATGGACCAACCATAAACGAAGAATTAATAGCAAAAGACACACTGGAAACCCTACTTGCAACCGCAAAGAATTTTGAAGATAAATTCGACATGCAAATTCTAGAAATCCACTACCGAAAGCAAGCACGAGAAATCCACCTCTACACAGAGCGTTATTTTTATATCTGGCTGGACCTAACGGGAGACATTGATACCCAACTCATAAAACTCAAAAAATCGCTTTCCGTAATCAATATTTACGAGGCCAACTTGGAATATGTGGACCTCCGAATTTCTGGACAAAACGGAGAAAAAGTAATATACATGTTGAGAGAATAACGGTCGCGCAAGCGAAAAACCTAAATACTAACAAAAACACCATGGATCAAAACCAAGATATTGGTAAAGTACTTCGCCTTATAGAAACCGCCGAAGCTTCTTTGAGATCTGCAAGAAGCCTTTTAGAAGAATTGGCTCCCGGACATCAAAGGGCCGAGTCGCACCTAAAATCAGAGGATGGGAAAGCTTACGAATCCGGAGAAAACCAGGTTATAGAAGGAGTTTTTGATGGACAAAATATGATAGGACCAAATGAAAAAGTCTACCCCGTACCAGCAAACTACGCCAGCAAATCAAAACTGGTTGAAGGCGATAGATTAAAACTCACAATTTTGCCAAACGGAACCTTTTTATACAAACAAATCTCACCTGTTGATCGTGAATTTGTGCGAGGAACTTTGCTCAAAGAAGACGGCCAATTCAAAGTTGTGGCAAATGGAAAAAACTACCGTGTTTTACTTGCTTCCGTAACCTATTACAAAGGCGATGCCGGAGATGAAGTGACCCTAATCACCCCAAAAGACCGTGAATCCGCCTGGGGTACAATTGAGGCCGTAATCCCACAGGTACAAAGTAGTAGGTTTAACGAAGAAGAGGCTTTCTGAACTTTATTGACCCAAACTACAAAATCCGTTAGGCTGAAGCCATGGACAACTCACCAATCAGCATATCCGAAGCCTTAAACAGCATACAGTCTTGGCTAAACGCAAAAGAGTATGACAATGCAATTCAAGGTTGCGGAGAAATTTTGGAAATCGAACCTGGGAATCAACGCGCTTTGGCACTGATGCGTCTTGCAGAAGAAAAACGCCATGAAATGCAAAACGAACCGGAGGACATTGCCGAAGATGAATCACAAGTAGTCCCAGCAACGCCAAGCCATGAACCGGACATAGATCCTCTCGCAAGTTTACAGGTAGAAAAAAGCCCTTCGGTGGCAAATCCATTCGAACAAAAGGAGCCAATGCATATTGAAAAAAGAAAACTATTTCTAGCCATGCTTTTGCCGGCAATAGCTGTTGTGGTTTTAGGTGGAAGCACAATTTGGTTTATGTCTATAAAAGACCGCACGGAATTAATAGAAAATTCAATCACCACTCTGCCAACCGAAGATAGAACTTATTTGGAAGAGAACGAAACAAGAGTTTCCGACCTAAGCAAAATGGGCGATTTTTTAAAGAAATACGAAAATCAACTCGGAGCATATCCAAAAGCGGATGAGATGGAAACCGCACTTATGGAAAGTGGTCTTTTTACAAAAGTTCCATCTGATCCGCGAAGCGGAGAAATCGACAAGGCTGGCAAAGAATTTGGCTATGTATACGCAGTTTATGATGGAATCGCCGGAGACAATTCTGTGTATATTCTGTCCGCCCTATTTGAAGACAGTAAGGGCTTTGGATACCCGTGGACAGTTGGAGAAAGTATAAAAAACTATGCCTCTTACAGGGATGTTGAAGGGAACAATGTCACTTTTGTGGGTAGCAAAGAAAAATAATTATGGCATTCTCTTGGGAAAATACTACGCGTCCAATTTTGGCCTTGGCGCCAATGTCCGGTTACACAGACACGGCCTACCGCCAACTCATAAAGATTATTGAACCACGCACGATTTGTTTTACCGAATTCACAAGTGCGGATGGCTTAGTTTATGAGAGCAAAAACACATTAAAACAACTGGATTTCAATCCGGATGAAGAACGCCCTTTAATAGCACAAATCTTTGGCAAAAAACCGGAAAATTTTGCAATAGCAGCAAAAAAAATTGAAGAGCTTGGCTTTGATGCGATAGACATAAACATGGGTTGTCCTGCAAAAAAAGTTGTCTCAAGCGACCACGGAAGCGCACTGCTTAAAAATCCTCGCCTGGCTCTCGAAATAATAGAAAAAACTGCTAAGGCCACCTCCCTACCAGTATCCGTAAAAACAAGAATAGGCGTAAAAGAGGTAGATTTGAAAGCTTTAATAGAACTCTGCAAATCAATGGAAAGTGCCGGCGCAAAACTAATCACATTGCATGGTAGAACGGCCAAACAAATGTACACGGGAATCTCCGACTGGGAGCCAATCTATGAGGTTAAAAGGCACATAAAAATACCGGTGATAGGCAATGGCGACATACGCACAAAAGAAGATGCTATAAATAAAATCAACAATTTAGACGGAGTAATGGTTGGACGCGCAACTCAAACAAATATGTGGCTAATGGCGGAAATCGCGAGCGCATTTTTTAATGAATCGTATGTCTCACCAAAAACTTTTGAAGAAAAACTCAAATACTACATTTTGCATGCAGAACTTTGCGTAAAATACAAAGGCGAAGAGCGTGGGATAAAAGAGATGCGCAAACATTTTGTAAGTCTTTTAAGAGGCTTTGAAGGAGCGAGCCAATATCGCGCCTCCGTTGTAAATATATCCACTTTGGAAGAAGCTAAAAAAATTCTTTATGACCTCGCGGACAAACTCAAAACAACAAATCCTGGAGAAATTGCTTAATACCTTACTAAGGTACCAAGCCGAATTGATTGCAATTCCAGCCGGAAAAAAGGCCAGGATTTTTCGCAGAAACAAATGGACGGAAATAAATACATGTCCAAAATTAACCGTGGAAGAAATCATAACAGAAGCAGAAAAAACATTCGGGCCAACGATTTCAGAGGATCTTTTGCGTGGCAAACACGCACTTTTTGATTTCAAAAATAGAAATTTCTTTTTATTATTAACAGAAAACACAGAGGGCGGAATTTTCACAATCGAATTACTCAAAGAACTACCAAAAAAAACAGCTTGGCCAAGCCAAGTTTTTGATTGGATACGCGTAGGCGGATTTTTGGAAGTGCACGACATGGAAATCTACATAAGCATTTTGCAAGAATTGGCAAAAGAAAAATCAAACATAATAGTATCTTTGGAAAGAGCTATAAAATATCGCATTTTGGAACCAAAAGGGTTAGTGCATCAAAAAGAATTGGACTTACATTTTTCCACTTTAAGAGAAGGGCTAAAGGAAGCCGGCGACCTGCATGCAAACATCATTGGCATAGCTGAAATAGCACTTACCGACCGTGAAAAAATCCTGATAAAAGAACTTTCGCGCTTTTATAGACTCATACTGTTGTCGGAGCCACAACAAGCAAAATAGACCTCAAAAAAACAATCGGCTAACCGTAAAAAACAAGTTATACAATTAAACTTGTAGCATGTTTTTATTGCGATTTTGTGAAACCCAAGAATATTTGCCAAATGTACTGGAACATTGGTTTCATACCATACAAAAATCGCATATAAGTAAAAAATTTATTCTTCATAGCAAAAACGGGAAGGTTAAAATCCTAACCAGCGACGATTTAAGTGATTTTTTCATTGGCAGTCGATTCATACAAGAAGAAAATCCCACGCATACACAAACGAAATATTTTGTAAGACAAAAAAAGGGAGTACTACTGCCAATAAAACGTTATAGACAATTTGAAGACCGCATACAAAAAACTCATCTAACACCGCTGGATACTTTAATAAAAGAAATGGCACAAATAGAAGATGCCTTCGTAATTTTTAGATTTAAACCAATTAAAGAAAGGGTACGTGCAAAGGCTTTAAAAAAAGCGAAACAATATTGGTTTGAACCGGAAAGAAAATTTGATCAGTGGGAAACCTACGGCTGGTTTTCTATAAAGTTGCGCACAATTTTAGGGCCACTAATCCGCATAAGTTTAAGGAGCAAAGAAACGTTAAGACCAATTGAGGGGCAAATGGAATCACTGCATGAGCGTGAAGATCCGCGCCACGCAATTTTAGACAAACTTTCCCGCCCAATTTTTAAAGTTCAAATTGAACTTTCACATAAATTTAACCAGTTTTTTGACGGATTTACACTCCCCTATTTGGGAGAACTTGAGCTCACAAAAACAAAATCGCAAATGATACTAAGTGCGGAAGAATTGACAAGCCTGCTTTCTCCGCCAAATGCAAAATCATGCAGTACCGTGCTCGAAACCGAAAAAAGCACATATCTTAAAGCCCCACTTCTAAATCCACTAAAATTGCCTGAAGGAGACCGCAAAAGACATCTTTATATAATTGGAAAAACTGGGATGGGAAAATCCACGGCAATGTTAAATATTTTTCAACAAGACATCATTCAAAATCGCACAATTGTAATGCTGGACCCTCATGGCGATTTAATTGATGATGCAATAAAATTAATACCAAAAGAAAGAGAGAAAGATACCATTTTTTTTGATGTAGCAAACACAGCCTATCCACCAGCATTAAATCCGCTTGAACTTTTACCCGGAGAAAATGCCGGATTAAAAGCCTCACAAATTGTGGAAATGTTTAAAACCCTTGCCAACGGAAGTTGGGGCCCACGCCTCGAATATATTTTGCGCAACACATTATTACTCCTCATTTTGGCCAAAAACACCACGCTACTAGACCTCCCAAGGGTCCTCACGGACCCAAAAACCTGCCTAAAATTTTTATCACGAGTGGACGACACCGAACTCCACCGTTTTTTTGAAAAAGAATTTCTTGGAATAAATCCCGCAACACGTAGCGAACACACCGCATCCATTTTAAATAAAGTCGGTCCACTTTTAAGCACGCCACTTTCGCGCAATATATTTGGCCAACCAAAAAATAAATTCAATTTTCAAACAGCATTTAAAGATAAAAAAATAATTCTGGTTCCACTTCCAAAAGGCATTTTGGGAGAAGATTTAAGTAGATTATTTGGAATGATAATAATCGCCTTAATCCAAAACACTCTTATGCAAAGGGCCAAAATCCCAATCGAAGAACGTGATTTGGTGGCACTTTTTATAGATGAATTCCAAAACTTCACAACAGCAACTCTGCTTTCAATGTTTTCCGAATCCAGAAAATACGGCCTGGCATTAACGGTTGCAAATCAATATTTAACACAACTGCCGGAAGAGATCAGCGATTCAATCCTTGGAAATGCAGGATCTATTTTAAGCTTTTGCGTCGGCTATGAAGACGCAAAATGCCTGGCCCCGTACTTCAATTTAATAGAAGAAGATCTAACGGAATTACAGCCGTTTTGCGCTTATGCAAAATTTTTATATAACCAACAAAGGCTTCCGTTGTTCCAACTCCAAGTGGATAAACCTCAAACAAACGGCACTGTAAAACTGGAACAGGTAAAGAAACATTCGTGCGAACAGATTGGAAGGCACGTCAATCAGGTTGAAGAAAAAATCAAAAAAAGGTATACTGGTAACAGTTAGTTTTATTGAATCACGCCAGAATGAAAAAACTACTCGTCACGCTCGCCTTATTAATTGCACTTTTTGCACCTGGCGTACAAAAAACACATGCGGAAGATCTTAATCTTATCCCCGGAGCAAGCAATTTTGATGTATCGGAAATACTCGTTGTACCGGATTCAAGTTCCGGGCAAGACAGTTCGATTTTAAAATCGCTGGAAGGCCAAGTGGATGCAAATGGAGAAGTTAGTTCACCGCTTGTTGCAGGCATAATGCGCGTTATAAACATATTAACTTTATTGATTGGAACCTTTGCATTTATAGCTTTATTTTACGGCGGAATTATGATGATGAGCGGAGAAGAAAACAAAATCGATCGCTCAAAAGAAATTTTGACCCAATCAATAATGGGGCTCGTAATAGCCTTTATGTCTTATTTTATAGTCACATTTGTCCAATCATTTTTCTACTAAATGCAAAAATTTTTACTAAGAATATTCCTCGCCACCTACATCCTTGCAATCACCGCTCCCTTCATTTTTGCCGACTCAACAATGAATTTGAAGATGTGTAGCACAAAGACTGAATACGCATACAAGTATAAGGAATCAGAGGTGACTGTAACAACCACGACTGGAACAGGCTCTAAAGCAGTAACAACAAAGGAAATAGATGAAGACATGAAAGAGTCAATGATAAAAAAATGGTATGAAGGAGATGATGCAACAAGCGAAGATACAGTAGAGGCAACAGAGCCTGCAACAACCACAGAACCAGCCACAGGTGCTACAACAGAGCCAGCTACAACTACCGCCACCACCCCCACCACAACTACAAGCGCAACCGAAGGATACAACGACCGCATTGGAGCACTTTTTAGCAATCCTACGGATGAGCATGCCACAACGGATAATTGCGGGATGGTTGCTAATACATCAACCGGATTTTTGGAACAAGGTGATTGTACAAAAGAAGGAAAAATAATCACGGAACTTGCAGAATTCAATGCGGGCGAAACAAAACTAAGCGGTAGCGAAGGAGCGCATAATTTTGTGACCACAGTCTACGCCGGAACTTGTTGTCTTGTAGGAATGCTTAAAACAGACAACACTCTTGTATGCGACGACGTGAGAACAATCTATACAAAAACCTATAAAGAATGTTCAGACGTTGCTTCAGATTGCCAAAAACGCACTTGGGTTATTGGCGACAATGGCATGAGCCTACTTAAACTTTCTGTAAAATATCTTTATGGATGGACTGCGGGAATAGTTGGCTTGATAGCTGTTGTAACAATAATTTATAACGGCGTAAAAATCTCAATCTCCGGAATAAGTGGCGATGTTTCTGCATCAAAAGACAAAATCTTGCAAGCAATCACCGCAATCGTACTTCTATTTTTATCCGGCTTAATACTCTACACAATAAATCCAACCTTCTTCGGATAATGAAAAAATTCTTACTTTCAATCCTACTTGTATTAGCTCTAATGCCAACCTTGGCACTAACGATACAACATGCAAATGCTGTGACTGCGGATACAACAACTACCCCAACGGAAAAAACGGTCACAATGCCGGGGATCCCACAACCGGATTTTCTACCCGGTCCTACTACAGGAAATACTGGTGGAGATTTGCAAAATTACTTATTAAATACAGGCATACCAAGAGCAATAAACATAGCTATAGGGATACTTGGAATCGGCGCATTTATTGGAATTTTAATTTCCGCGATACAAATGCTCACTTCATACGGGAATGAAGACAAAACAAATAGAGCAAAATTAAATTTGCGTTACAGCATAATGGGATTTTTTATAGTGATTTTCTCTTATGCAATAGTTTCTATTGTAGTCTCAATAGCATTGCCTTCAACGGAAATGCCGGAAACTGCAACTTCTTTCTTTGCGCCAAGTGCTTATGCCGTATCCGCGGACGATTTGAATGTTTTACTTCCAAGCACGGAGGAAATTATTTATGAACAAGATGAAATGGGGCGCGTTAATTTACCAAGCGGGGATTTTTTGAACGAAATAGTCCCAGCACTGGTCAGTAATGTAATGTATCTCACAGGTCTTTTGATTTTTGTAGCGCTCGTATACGGTGGCACAATGGTGGTAATAGGACGTGGGAATGAAGAACAACTTACAAAGGCAAAATCAATTATTTTATATGCCGGTATAGCCCTTGCACTTATCTCACTCGGATACGCAATTATATACAGTATTGCAACACTCAAACTTTCTCAAGACACCTCAACAGAGGATGATAATGTATTTACTGAAACCCCAGACCCAGGCTTATGATCAAAAAAATATTACTCACAATAATCTCAGCAACAATGTTCTGGTCACTTAGCCAGAGCGCATTTGCGGTAATCCAACTAGACGATGCTCTAAGACCGGATAGCCTGCCAACTATAGAAGCATCCGAGGCCGTGGATTCGGCACACCCGGAAACCGCAGCCACTAGAACCGTAATACTTTTTGTAGGAAAAATTATAAGCCAAATTCTGCTTTTTACCGCATCTGCAACAATCATTTTCTTGATAATTGCCGGCGGAAATTACATCTTTGCATTTGGTAAAGATCAACGTATAGAAGCCGGAAAACGCGGATTAACATGGTCCCTTGTTGGACTCATTATGATCTTGCTCTCATATGCAATAGTACAAGGAATAATCTCCATACTTTTAAGGGTAGACTCACAGGCTTAATAATAGTAGGATAAACCCACATTCGTTTACCTCTAATTTTTTTTCCATGCGCAAATTATTATCACTTATAATACTTTCATCACTCGCTTTAATAGCCTGCGGAGGCACTAACAGCCAGGCAGAGAATGCAGGAAAAGCAATGGCGGAAACGGCTTGTTTGCTTTTTGATGACGCAACAGACATGGAGAACATAGAAACGCTCACAACAGACATAATGGTCAAATATGGATGGTCTACTCCTGCAGATATAGACACTTACCTAGCGCAAATACAAGGAACTGAAGAGTTGAACCAAGTCTCAGTAGCCACCCGTACACATTTGGAAGACACCTGTGGAGATTCATTAACGGCAAATGGAGTAACAGCTACAGATCTAGCCGAAGCAATGGTTACTCAGTAAAACAAACGTTCACGCATCAACTTGTGGCGGGAAAAGCGGTTCTAAAGCAATCAATTTATCCTCACCAACTTGGGCGAGGATTTTTTGTGCGATTCCCGGAATTATTGGCTCAAGCATATGACCGAGCACTCGACATATTTTTATTAAATTACCCAAAACAATTTCCAGTTTTTGCGTATCTGTTTTTGCAAGAAGCCAAGGCTTATTTGTGTCTACATACAAATTTGCAAAACGTGCGAGTGAGACCATAGCTTCAAGCGCATCTTTGATTTTAAATTGATTAAAACAGGCATCGTAGTTTTTTTCTGCAGTTTGTATTTCCCCATCCACTTCTGCATTCCCCTCCAAAACCCGTCCATCAAAATTCTTTACAGCAAGCGTAAGCACGCGTCTCACCAAATTACCGATGGTATTTTGAAGTTCATCTTTATATAACGCGCAAAACCGCTCGTTAGAAAAATCACCATCGCCATCACTTGGAATTTCTCTAAGCAAATAGTAACGCACAGCATTCATCCCGTATTTATTTATGAGTGCTATTGGGTCCACAACATTGCCAAGTGATTTACTCATTTTTTGCCCTTCACTGGTTACAAAACCATGCACATAAATCGCCTTTGGCAGAGGCATTTTTGCAGAAAGCAACATGCCAATCCACACTCCTGCATGAAAACGAATTATGTCCTTCCCTATTAAATGCACATCGGCAGGCCAATATTTTTTAAGCAAATCGGCATCATCCGCAAAACCAAGGGCAGTAATATAATTTGTTAAAGCATCGCACCAAACATACATAACTTGATCCTCCCTGCCAGGTACGGGTATCCCCCAAGATAAAGTTTTTTTAGGGCGTGAAAAACTGGTATCAAGTAGTCCATCATTCAACACATTCAAAAATTCATTTCTGCGTGATTCGGGCAAAATTGTAAGTTCTCCGGATTCCACTTTTTGTTTTATAGCATCGGAATATTTAGAAAGTTTAAAAAAGATGTTTTTTTCTTTTAAAAGCTCCGGTGGTTTTTTGTGAGTTGCACAATTACCATCCACTAAATCTTTATCGAGCACAAAAGCCTCACAGCCCGTGCAGTATTTGCCTTCATATTCCCGTTCTTCAAAATCATCCTTTATAAGCTCCCAAAATTTTTGTGCCCCACGCTTATGTAAATCATCCGTAGTTCGCACAAAACCATCGTTTTTAAGGTCAAGCATCTTTGCCAATTCAACAAAAAGCGCACTATTTTTATCTGCTAATTCCTGTGGCGCAACCCCGGCAGTTTTTGCAACCTGTTCGATTTTTGTACCATGCTCATCCGTGCCGATCAAAAAGAAAACATCATCACCTTTTAAACGTCTGTATCTTGTAAGCGCATCACCTTGGCAAAGTTCAAGTGCATGCCCCATATGCGGACCGGCATTTACATAAGCTATAGCATTTGTGAGATAAAATTTTCCCATAAAAATCTGACAATTTTAAAAAAGTGACACCAAATTAACATAAATTGAGATCTAAGACCACTTTAAAGCTTCTCACCGGTAGTGTGGTACAAAACAAAATCAAAAACAGGCAGATTTTCGCCTTCCTTAACCAAAGTTATCAGCTCTTTTCTAACCTCACCCAAAGAGACCACACCGGTAGATGCAATTTTAACATATTCACAAACTGCATTTGCATCAGTATCCGTACTTACAAATCTAAAATGTATAAAACTTTGTGACCCATCGGTACTAAGATCTTCTGTAACCACATTTGTAAGCACTAAATAACTATAGGAATGACTCATCAAAAAATTCAAAATCGGATAAACCCTAAACTTAACAGAAAACATTCCCGCCCCGGAAATAAAAGATTTGCCTGAAGAATATTCCTCAGGCTCTCCGGTAACATCAGTTCCAAAAACAGATGGATTAGTCTCATCATGCTTTTCCGAAATTAAAGAAATATATTCGGACATGGCTTCCGTTTTACTCTCCGCCAATCCCAAAACTTTCCACCTAAGTACGTCGGAACCAGGAGGATTTGAGGCCGATTTTCCATCCGCATCTCCAACATAAAATTCAACACGGAATCCATCGATTTTTGCGATTGTATCCTCAGGATCAGTCTGAATAAATAATGGAATTTGTATCGATTCATTCCTGGCAAGAGCCCTCCAAGTATCTCCTTGCCCCACACAAGGTAAAACACTCTCTGAGCTATGATTCTGTGCAATAATATTCATTGAGGCCAAAGCAGAATCGAGGTAAGAAAGCCCATCCAAACTAACTTCATATCCTGGCAAATTTTCATTAACAATCGCAAGCCCGAGTTCAGTCATCCCTTCTGCAGAATAGCTCGCTTGTTCACCGGCAACTATTGTGCGCACAGTAGCTAAATCACGCACCACCAAAATGGACACAGAGATTGCGACCAAAATCAAAACTGTCATCATAAAGAATGAGAGCAAAATCGCACTTGCTTTGCGTTCCAAAAATCCTTTATTTAAAAAATTAAATCTCATTGGTAAAAACGACTTGTTATAGAAGTATGTAAATTAACTCTGGCATCTTCTCTTGAATTCGCCTTGCTATAAATAGAAAAATCCACAGTAACAATCGGCTGAAACTGCACCTCATTAATCCCCCTATTTTCAGGATCATAAGGATTAACTCCAGGGAAAATACTAAAATTAAAATATGAAACCTGCACATTTGCAGAGTGTAACAAAACAGGATTTTCATAACCGGCAAGTGGCACGCCGGACTTATCATAGGCCAGCTTAGAAACAGTTTCTTCCTCGGCGTCCCAAGTATAAGTATATAAATTTTCGCCATCCGGACTCACCAAACACAAAACACCACTATCGCAATCATAAAAAATCTTATTTTCTTGAATCGCTTCACTCAAAGTGTCCATCAATGACTCGGCATCCATAATAAGTCCACGAGTTACAAGTGCCTCTTGATCCGCCCTATGAAAAGTCAAATAAGAAGAAATCGCAAAGCCTATAAAAATAGTAAACACGGTAATCGCTATAATCATTTCGATTAAAGTGAATGCCTTACGCGATTTTTTTACAACTTGCTTCATTGCCAATCAGTTAAGTATGTAGACAAAGTAACGTCTTTGCTTTTACCTCGCTCCTCCCAAGAAACAACGGCACTCACTTGCACACTGTTTTCTCGCACTTTAGATGGAGCGCTTTCGTCCGGCACGGTATTTAAAACAATTTTACGCACAAAAGAAAATCCATTTGCGTTTGCGACAGTGCCATCCGTTTCATCCGTAGAAAAATAAAAGCACGGATTCCCGGCGGAGCAAACGGAGTAGCTCCCCAAATAAAATTCCTTCTCGGAACGTGATTCGTTCACATGGAAATCAGCCTGCCAAAGTTCCGCACCACCATCCCAAGAATAGTTTTGCAACCAATTTGAATCACGCATAAAACGCACCGCCTCCAAACTTTCTTTTGCATAATAAAGTGCCTGCACAGTATGCAAATTACGTTGATTTGCCAACATGGTAGACAAAATCAAACCTGTAACTGCAGTAAGCACAACCGTAGTTAGAGTTACTGCTATTAAAGTTTCAATTAATGTAAAAGCTTTATTCTTGCGCATCTTGTGATTCTGGTGATTGAGGATTAACTAACAAACTTACAGTAGAATTCATATAAGCTAAATCTAACTCAATTATGCTGGAATCTGAAGCTGAGCCGGAAAATAAAATCTTTGCATCGCCTTCAATTATTGATTCAGAATCATTATAAAATTTAAAAAAATCATCCTTGGGGCTAAAAAAAACGTAGAGCCTTGAAGTCGCCAAGCCACCTGCCTCAATGGAAGTAACCGTGGAGTCCCCGCCGGAAATTCCATATTGCTCACTTACAAAAGAATCAATATCACACAAACTCTGCGCGCTATCATAATTTGTGGTAATAAAAACCGGAGCCTCGCCAACCTCAAACAAAGCGCCTTCACACAAATAACCTACATCATTTATCTTGCCGGCCCTAACATCCGCCTTTGCTTTTTGCAACATTGCAACGCTTTGATCCGCGAGCAATGCAAGCTCTTGCCTCTCTTTTACGCCACTAAAATTCATAACCAAAACGGAAGTCAAAATACCTGCTATCGTTATAACAATTAGTAGTTCAAGTAAAGTGAATGCCGGTTTTTTAAAAGCAAATTTTTTCACGAAACAAGAGTGGATAGAGAGAAAATGGGCCCGAGCAGAGCGAGGGCCAAAACTCCTACCGCAACTCCAACGAAAATAATCACCACCGGCTCGAGCAACGTGGTGAAATTAATAAGAGCGGATTCAACTTCCTCCTCATAATGCAAAGCCAATTTTTCCGCAATAGCTCCGAGTTGCCCGGAATTTTCACCAACAGAAATCATCGCCACAACAGTTTCCGGAAACAAAAATGGAGCTTTGGCCAAATTATCTGCAATCTTCTCTCCACGTTCAACGTTAAACTGCAAAACCGCCAAGAAATCCTTGTATAAAAGATTATCCATTGCCCCTCCGGAAATTTTAATCGCCTCATGTATCGGCACACCGGCTTCCACAAGCAAGCTCAAAATCTGTACAAATCGCGCAACATTTAATTTTCTAACCGTGTCACGCACAAAAACGGTAGTCAAAAGCATTTGATCCACTTTTCTTTTGCCATCCAACGTATTTACATAAAAAGACCCGAGCAAAAAAACAAAAACCAAAAGGACCATTATGAGCCAACTAAAATTAATCATAAAACGACCGGACCCAAGTACAATCCGTGTCAAAAGAGGCATTTCAAAATTGGCCTGCATAAAAAATTGCTCAATTTTTGGGATAACCACACTCACCACAATCGCTCCGGAAATAAAAAGCGCCACCAGAACAGTAGCCGGATAAACAAGCGCAGAGCGAGCCTTTAAAAAAAGTGCATGTGCTCTTTGGGTTTGCGTTGCAAGTTTAAAAAGCAACTTGGATAAATTACCAATCGATTCTCCACTCTTTATTATACCAATCTCCGATTCTCTAAAAATATCAGGGAACTTTGCCATCGATTGACTAAGCAATTTCCCCCTCTCAACATCGTAAGCAAGCGTATTTATTATACGAGCAAAACGCAAATTGCCCGTCTTTTTAGAAAGCACTTTAAGCGCACGCATTATGGGAATGCCCGCATCCAGCATCACAGCAAGCAAATGAAAAAAATATGATTTTTCCGCAACGGAAACTTTTTTGCGATCAATAAAAAAATCCTGCACACGCACAGTAAACGGCTGTGCCAAAGAATCATAAACGCCATAAACAACGTTCGTCTCCTTTTCCGACTGGCGCAAAATAATTGAAGGAGTAATTTCCATGTTTATTGATAATAAGCCTCAATGGAAAGATTGAAAGATACTGCTTTCTCACTGGTCTTTTGCAAACTCATTGATTTAACGCGCATCAATCTCTGAGCGGATTCAATCTGTTGTAAGAAAGCGATCAACTTGTCGCCACCGCCAGAAACATTCAAAGTGGTAGTAAGAAATTTTCCATAATTTTCATCCACCCCTTCAGAGAAATTAACAGCATTTAAGTCAAAACCGCTTTCATTGGCGATTTTTGAAAGCTCTAAAATAAGCTCATCCTGAGCGGTGCCAACCGGGACTGCACTCAAAAGCGCTTGTTTTGTAGCGTCACTTTTTGCAACCTCCAAAGACAAAGCAGAAAGCGAATTATATTCGGCATCTAGAACGCTAAGCTCCTCCGTGGCAAGACTTCTCTGCACTTTCAATTCAAGGACTTTTGCTCTCAAAGGAAGCACAAAAACAAACGTGCCCACCAAAACAAGTAGCAAAAGAATTATAGAAACAAGTTGTGAAGATTGGCCTGGCTTCATTTGGAGGAGTTATGAGCATTTAAACTAAAACTAACAACATCTTGTCCATCACTGGTAACACCGGAAGTAACGGATGGCACAAAAACGGATTCAAAATCTTTTGAACCGGAAAGCGCACTTATAAAGTCAGCAACCGCGGAAAAAGAATCCGCAACTCCGCTAACTTGAATACTGGCATCCTCACTAGCCGAGTAAGAACTTACAAAAACCCCAACCGGAACCAAGCCATTTAGATTATTAAGGACTTGAGACCAATAAGTTGTTGCTTCTTCAATACTGGTTTTAAGTTCTTGCGCGCTATAAAGTTCCGCTATTTTATCATCTTTAAGTGCATTCATTTTATCTTGAAGCTCAGCCTTGTTTTCTTCAATAGACGCAACAGAACTATTTAAACTCACCCTCTCAAAAACCAAAAAAAATGTATAAAGTAAGCCGATAACAAACACAAAAACAACTAAAGTTGGAAGAAACCGGCTGGAGGGAGCTTCAAATGTCTTGTCCATTGTGGCGTAGAGAAGTTATGCTTCGAGCATGAATTTTACAGTCATAAACCAGGGTTTTCAATGCGGAAACTGCAAAGCCAAAATTCCGCCCCAGCAAGGAACTTGCCGTAATCACTGCACGGCTTGCCTCTATTCTATGCATGTGGATGCGGTATTCCCGGGCGATAGAGCCTCTAAATGCAAGGGGCTTATGAAGCCAATCGGAGTAACTCAATCGGGCAAAAAGGGATGGATTGTCTTGCACGAATGTACAAAATGTGGCGCAATCAATCGCAATAAAATGGCAAATGATGATAATATGGTACTCGCATCAGAACTTAGCCGTAACCCAACCCAATGAAACTCGCTCTACAAACCAAACCCATACCAAAAGAATCCACCGTTATCATCGGTGTTTCCGGTGGGAGAGATTCTATGGCCCTAGTCCACGCACTCAAACACCAAAGGCCGGATCTCAATTTGATAGTCGCCCATATAAATCATGGCCTGCGCGATTCCGCCGTAACAGATGCAGAATTTGTTAAAGGAATGATGCTCCGTTGGGAAATCACATGTGAGATTCTCGCTCCTCGCCCACCAAAAGATGGAAATATTGAGGATTGGGGTCGCCAAAAACGCTATGAATTTTTTGATAAACTCCGCAAAAAATATAAGGCCAGCCATGTATTAACGGCCCATCACCAAGATGATGATTTTGAATCCATGATGTTGCACTTTTTCCGCGGAACCAGAGTAAAAGGATTATCCGGCATGCAATTAACCAGAGATACAATTTTGCGTCCTCTGCTTTACACTTCTCGTGCAGAAATAGATGCTTATGTAGGTGTGGAAGAAATTCCATATAGGGACGATCCAACAAATGAGGATGACGAACTCACTCGTAACTTTTTGCGCAACAAAATAATTCCGGTTTTAAACCATGTTTACCCGGGTCTTGCGGAACGTTGGCAAAGACAAAAAAATTATTGGTTTGATTTGCAAGATATGCTGGAAGGCTCCGCAAAAACATTTATGGACGAATTTTTGACTAAAAAAGACGGGCTCAACCGCATCGCCTACAAAAAGTTACCTTTTCCACTCCGCGCAACCGTACTCGAACTTTGGTTTAAAGAGACCACCGGCAAAATGATTCCAGATAGCCAAACCATCGAGCGCTGGGACACCGCCATCCTCACTTTTGAACCTCGCAAAAAAACCGAATGGTACGAAAAAACCTTCCTGATGATGACAAAAGAGTGGGCTAAGTTGAGCTAGGATGCAGTTCCGCAAAACAGCTTATTTGAGCCACAAATCCTATGCGGGCTTTTTAATTACATGTACCCAAGGTCTACCATTCTCCGGTAAGGCGTTATTGGCCACTATAATAGCACCTTTATCAAACCAACAAAAAACGGCGGGAGCAAGCTCCACGAAAGGACCGTCCAGGTTTGAACGGTCAAACTGTCTAACACCACATTGGTCAGAAATAACTACCCTAGCAGGAACGCCCTTTGGTATACCAAATTCCACCCCAAAATCAACCGGCACAGCAATTGAGCTTGGGACAACTGCCCATCTGTTAACGACTAAACTAACATAGCCACGCGCCATTTGGACGTCAAACTTTTCGCCTCTAAAACATTGTAATATCCCACCCACAAAAAATGGCGCCAAGCCATCTACATCCGGTACTTGCAAGCCAACTTCACAAACATTAATAGGCTTAACTCCACCAGGCCCACAAGCATTTTTTCCCTTCCTTTCCTCTTCACCATCACAAACCTCCAAAACTTCTCTACAAGCTAGACCTCTAACACCAGCCAAAGCAGAAGAAACATTACTGGCATGTAAACCTGCTTCTCTAAGTAACTTTGCCTGCATCCATTCTAAAACGGAACCCCTAGCATTAAACGATTTATCATCCAAAGTTAAAGGCGTAACAGGTCCAGCCCCATAAGCCTCAACAATCCCATCCGAATCTAAATCTGCCATTTCTCTCTTCATAAAACATTTTTTTAAACTAGGCAGTCTTATAAAACAATCCATGCAAAATGTCAAGTCTGCGCACACTTATAAAAAGCTCTGCCTTGCCTGCTCGGCAAAGTACATTTAGAATAAATGCCAAATAATTTTAATCTACGCATGGCAACAACAACTCAAAGAAAAGGTCCAAGTGCGCTCGTGGTAGTTCTTATTACAGCGCTTTTTTTATCCGGAATATATTCAATCTGGAACCCATTTGCGACTGTGCCGGCAACCGAAGTCTCTTTAACTGAATTTATAAGTGATGTGGAAAGCGGTACGGTTACGAAAGTGCTAATCCAAGACAATCGCGTGGAATACGCCCTTGCCGACGAAACCAAAAAATTTGCATACAAAGAATATAGCCAAGGTATCCAAGACGTGTTGAAAACTGTGGATCCGTTAATTACAGAAAAGCTGGATATAACCATAAAAGACACCTCAAGCGACGGGCTTTGGGTAAACATCGCGCTTGCAATAATTCCAATCTTTTTAATAGTAGGATTTTTATGGTTTATGATGCGCGGAGCACAAAATAGCAACAATCAAGCACTTTCTTTTGGCAAATCCAACGCCCGCTTGCATGATAAAGAGAAAGAACGCACAACCTTTGCGGATGTAGCCGGAGTTAAAGAGGCAAAAGATGAATTGGTAGAGATTGTGGACTTTCTAAAAAATCCATCCAAATACACCTCCATGGGAGCAAAAATTCCAAAAGGAGTTATGCTCGTTGGAGAACCTGGAACGGGTAAAACTTTGCTTGCACGCGCAGTTGCCGGCGAAGCAAACGTACCATTTTTTAGTATAAGCGGGTCCGAGTTTGTAGAAATGTTTGTGGGAGTTGGAGCCAGCCGTGTACGCGACTTATTTAAAAAGGCAAAACGCAATGCCCCGTGCATAATTTTTATAGATGAAATTGATGCGGTTGGTCGCCAACGTGGAGCCGGAGTCGGAGGAGGACATGACGAAAGGGAACAAACACTAAATCAAATTTTAACAGAGATGGATGGCTTTGAAACAAACACCGGAGTTATTGTTATGGCCGCCACAAATAGGCCCGACGTACTCGACCCTGCCCTACTTAGACCTGGCCGTTTCGACAGACGCGTTGTGGTAGATAGCCCAAGCATAGATGACCGCGAAGCAATCTTAAGAGTGCACGTAAAAAACAAACCATTGGCAAAGGACGTGGATTTAAAACGTATAGCCCGCCAAACCCCAGGATTCTCCGGCGCTGATCTTGAAAACGCAATGAATGAATCCGCAATACTCGCTGCAAAAAATGATTCCCGCGAAATAACCCAGCACGATATAGAAAGTTCTGTTGAAAAAGTACAAATGGGACCGGAAAGAAAATCACGAGTGCTTTCCGATAAAGAAAGATCCTTAACCGCCTACCACGAAACCGGCCACGCAATAGTTGGATATCTACTATCCGAATGCGATCCGCTCCGCAAAATCACAATAATTTCCCGCGGAATGTCCTTGGGCTCCACATGGTTTATTCCGGAAGACGATCAACACATTTATTCGCAAGAAAAATTTGAACACGAAATGGCCTCACTACTCGGAGGGTACGTTGCAGAACAATTGATTTACGGACAAGTTTCAACCGGCCCATCAAACGATCTCGAACGCGCCACAAATATGGCTCGCAGAATGGTTACGGAATATGGGATGAGCGGAAAAATTGGTCCAACAGTATTCGGGGAAAAAAATCATGAAGTATTTTTGGGACGTGATTTTGGACACGTTAAAAATTATTCCGAAGATAAAGCCAAAGAAATTGATTCCGAAGTAGAAAGCTTTGTGGATAAAGCGCACAAAACAGCCACTACCTTGCTCACAAAACACAAAAAAGAACTTGAGCACGTAGCTAAAGTTTTGCAAGAAAAAGAAACCCTAACTCGTGAAGACTTTGTAGAACTTTTTGAAGGCAAAAAGCCAAGCACAAAGAAAGATTAACTTTTAACGCAACTTGCCTTACACTGACGTTATGACGCAAATTGGAATAGGACAACTCAAAAATTCAAAGCCGGTAACGCAACAAACTCAAAAACCGCTTCAAAAGTTTAACGTACGCCCACATGAGAGCCCTATCGAAGAAGGTCAACTTTCTGTAGATATAATTCACAGAGAAGATCAAATGACAATTATTTGCCCGATTGCAGGCGTTGATAAAACCGAGATAAAAGTTGCGATCCAAGATGATGTTCTAACTATCCGCGGAGAAAGAAAACGCATCCCTGGTATGGAAAAAGAAAAAGCAATAGTGAGCGAACTCTTTTGGGGAGTCTTCTCCCGTTCCATAGTCTTACCGGACCACATAGACCGCAAAAAAATCGAGGCAAAAGTCCACGAACACATGCTAATTATCTCGATCCCAAAAACAGAGGATTTTAAAACACGCATCATCCACATTAACGGAGAAGAATGAAACAAGTAAAAAAAGCCGTAATCTTAACGGCCGGACTAGGAACCCGCTTCTTGCCAATGACAAAGGCAATCCCAAAAGCAATGTTGCCGATTTTGAACAAACCGGTAATTCAGTATCTGGTTGAAGAAGCAATCGCTTCAGGAATAAAAGAAATAATTATTGTGGCCGGTTTTGGAAAACGTGCCATTGAGGAGCACTTTGACCGTAGCTACGAGCTTGAACATGAGCTTAGAACTCGTGGAAAATTAAAACTTCTTGCAGATCTAAGGAAGCTGGAAAAACAAGCTAGAATTGTTTACGTACACCAAGAGGACGCACTCGGAGATGGCCACGCCATATTGTGTGCCGAAAAGTTAATTGCAAATGAACCTTTTGCAGTACTTTTTGGAGATGACATTATAGATGCCAAAATCCCAGCCTTAAAACAATTGATGGAAGTCTACAAAAAAACCGAATCACCTGTTATTTGCGTAGAAAAAGTATCCAAAAAAGACATGAGTTCCTATGGAGTAATAGGAATAGAATCGCAAAAAGACCGCACTATTAAGGTAAAAAGTCTGGTGGAAAAGCCATCTCCTAAAAAAGCCCCATCAAATTTTGGAATAATTGGCAAATACATCTGTACTCCGGAGATACTAAAAGCCTTAAAAAAGAGCAAAAGTGGCCACAAAGACGGCGAAATCCGCCTTATAGACGGTCTTCGCACCTATCTCAACGCAAAAAAACCTATTTACGCCCTAGAAATTGAAGGAGAACGCTTTGATACAGGCAATCAACTTGGCTTGCTTAAAGCAAATCTACACTTTGCAATTAAAGACAAATCTACAAAAGAAAGCCTAAAAGAGATGCTAGATAATTAATGAAGAACCTGAATTTACGCTATAGGCGCTTTACATAACTGCTTTTTATTGACAGGTTCACTCTCGAGAGTTTGCGCCAAAACATATTTTTGCCTGTCAAGACTCTTTACAAAATCCCAATTTATTGACCCGCAAACCGCGCGCGGTGAACTCCACTACATTTTACAAACATCGCAAGTCCTCCCTCCTTGTTGCAGGAGTGATTTTCTGCTACAATAACAAGATACCTAAAAAACAAAAACACATGTCACAAGATGATTTACTCAAACAGGCGGACGCATTAAAACTTGCCGGACAGCACATGGAGGCAATAGCCCTCGCAAACAAGATGCTTATTGCGGATTTGGATTTTGTGGAAGCCTACGAGGAAATCGGTGACAACTATTTGAGCCTTCATGAGCACGAAAAGGCCTCAAAAGCTCTAAAACATGCCCTAAAACTCAAACCTGGAAGCCCAAATGCACTATATTTATTGGGCTTTTTATATTCTTCAACCGGAGAATTTGATAAATCTGTAGAAACTCTTGAACTCGCAAACCACGTTCAACCTCATCATCCGGAAATTTTACGATGCCTGGGTTGGTCAATTTTCCACGGAGGAGACCGCAAACGCGGGCTTGTAATCTTAGAAAGAGCACGCGCAATGGCTCCAAAAGACGCATTAATCCTTTGTGATTTGGCAGTTTGCTACCTCAACGACAGACAATTTAGTACAACAATTGCATTACTAGAAGAGGCCCTACGCTACGATCCAAGCAACGAAAAAGCAAAAGACTGCTTGGAAACCGCAAAATTCTTTGATCGCGAATTCAAAAAGCTGAAAGAAAGCAGAAGCTAAAACTAACAAAGATCGACCAAATCCTACTTAGTGCTCTTGTCGGCAATCTTTTTGTTCAATTGTTGCATCGCCGCCCATGAATTGCCAAAACCATTAGCAACATCCAAAAGGACTTTTTCCTCTTCCTCTGTTATTTTACCTTCACTAATAGCTTTGTTCAAAAGCACCGGAAAAACTTCTTTACCAAAGTAGGCCCAGAATCGATCAGGAGTCTCCGATCCTTTCAAATTTTGCTTCATAGTAGCAAGTCGTTTTGGATCAAATAAACCGCTCTTTTCAGCCTCATTTATAAAGTCTAGTGCATATTGCACAGCCTTCATATAAGAAGTACCTTTCTCCAAACTCATATTGGAAATATTTTGATAAGCTTTTTCACTTATAAATGGCTTCAAATCACCTAAAGTCTTAAGTGCCTCTGCTTCCTTGGCATTTGTTTCTTTTAACTCAGCCTCAAGTTGAATTTCAGCACGTTCCTTCTCATTGTTTTCAACCTTAGTCCGTCTAGCTTTTTCAATAGAGCTTGAAATTTCGGTAGTCAACTTATTCGGATTTTCATTACGGGAGAAATTCTCGAGACTCTGAAGTAAACTATATTGCAATTTCGCGTCAATTGCACCTTCCTTGAAGGAATTTCTTACAATTTCCGCAGAAAATTCGCGCTCTAGTGGATAAAGCGAATACACGGGGTCAAGCAACTTACTATAATCTGCAGGATTCGTTGATTTTTGGAAAGTATTTTTAAGAGTACTAATGAGAACCACATTCCTATCATCACTATTTGCGATCTTATCAAAAGCAAAAAACAACATCATCATAACGGTGCGCAAATTCTGTATTTCTCGCATTTTTTCAACAGGATCCATATTCGATACAAATTCTTGAATTTTCGGATTCACATTGTTTTTTTTCATTACTCCTAACGTTCCGAATTTTTCCTCATTTGCATTAAGCCATTCTTTAGTTTTTTTTAAATCCTCCTCTTTTAAACTCAAATTTTTAGCCTGCTCGTGAGTCAACATCCCCTCCTTACTTTGTTTATCAATCCAACCTTTTAATTTGGATTTCTCTAATTTGTAATCAATTTTTTCTGCCTTTCTTTCCAAACGTTCTTGATTCATATTTATAAAATTATTGATTAAATCGTAATACTATAACACAATTTTAAACATTTAGCAATTTGCAAAATCCCAAGACCTCACCTAAACTATCTCTGCTCCCTTAGTGATCGCATGCGGTTTTTAAAGATCGCATGAGGAAAGTCCGAGCAAGAAAGGCAAGAAAGCCGTTAACGACGGCCGTACTTGGATCCAAAAAACCAGGTATAGGGAAAGTGCCACAGAGACGAGTAATATGAAACGCCCCCTCTTCCACTGGAATGGGGTGCTCCACCGCAAGGCGGATGCATGGTAAACCCTTTCACTTGCAAGGTGGGATGGAGATTCGGAATCGGCTAGCCTTATGCCCCGTATCGCCCACCGCTAGAGCCAATCAGCAATGTTTGGCCAAGAGAGATGATCACTCGCTATGTGCAAACATAATGACAGAACTCGGCTTACAAGGGAGCCAAGCACTTTAGTGCTAGACAATAACATGGCGCAAGCCATAACATTTATTATAAGATGGGGACATGAAACGTTCAGAAGTTGCCTTTTCGCTCTTACGAATCCCTACAGATTTTGTGATGACCGTGCTTGGCTTAATGCTCGGCTATTATTTACGTTTACAGGGCGATTTTATCCCCGGCGTAAAACTGATAATCACTAGAGCAAACCTAATGCCGATTGATGAATACCTGAATTCCAGCCTAATCTTTGGAGGGCTTTTAGTCGCAGTATTCGCATTTTTTGGACTCTACAAATTAAAAAACACAGAAGGCCCATTAAAAGAACTCGGCGGGGTAGCAAAATTTTCTATTGTTTGGGTGCTCGTAATGATGGCTTACTTTTTTGTGACTCATAAGGTTTTCTTTTCACGTCTTGTGCTTATTTATGGCGCAATAATCGCCGTAATACTCATAGCAATTTCCAGACTAATCTTACGCAGAATAGAGCGCTCATTACTAAACTTGGGGATTGGACAAAGAAGAGTACTACTTATAGGCACAAACAAAATCAGTAAAAGAATAGCAAACAGCCTAAGAGAAGATCCCCATTACAGGGTTATTGGTTATCTGGCAGATAAAGGCGGAAATTTACAAGGAGTAAAACTACTCGGGTCGATTAAAAATCTAAAATCTGTTGTAAAAAACTGTAATATAGAAGAAATAATTTTAACCACGCAAAATCTGGAGGGATATGAGGACCATCAAATCTTGAATTTTTGTAATTTAAATCACGTTGAATATCGCTTTGTACCGGATGTGCTAGAGATGGAAAGAAGTAATTTTGAGATCAACCAAATCGCCGATTATCCACTTATACATTTAAAACCTACCCCACTGGATGGTTGGGGGAAAATCACAAAAAGAATTATTGATTTAGTACTAAGTGGTACTAGCCTTTTAATTCTATCACCAGCCTTTGCAATCATAGCAATTGGGATAAAGATAGACTCAAAAGGCCCTGTGTTTTTTGCGCGCCTAGAAGATGGTTCGCCAGCCTACAGAATTGGCGCAAATGGCAAAAAATTCAAGTTCTATAAGTTCCGCACAATGAAACATAATTCGCATCACATGCGAGCGGAATTAAAGAATTTAAGCCACAGAAAAGGCCCACTAATGAAGATCAAAAATGACCCACGTGTAACCAGATTTGGAAAATTCTTGCGCCATACTAGCCTCGATGAATTGCCAAATCTATGGAGCGTATTTAAAGGAGATATGAGCCTTATTGGACCACGCCCACACCTGCCGGAAGAAGTAGCGGAATACGAAGAACATCACAAATTTTTACTCGCGATTAAGCCGGGCATAACAGGACCCGGGCAAATAAGTGGTCGCAGTGATTTGGATTTTGAAGAAGAAGTGCGCCTGGACAGCTACTACATAAAACACTGGTCGCTCATAACAGACCTTAAAATTCTTGCAAAAACCATTGCTGTAGTTTTTAGAGGACATGCCGCAGATTAAATGTTAAACTCGCAAAGCTTTTTTTATAAAACACATGCTCGAAAAATTTCTCGCCAAAATAATCGGTGATCCCGAACAAAAAACCATAAAACGTTCAGCAAAACTTGTTGAAGAAATCAATAAAATTGAAATTGAGTATCAGCAAAAATTAACGGATGAAGACATCCCAAAAAAGACAGCTGAATTCCGTGCGCGCGTACAAAACGGAGAAAGCCTGGACAGTATTTTACCGGAAGCTTTTGCGCTTGTTAAAAATGCATCTCGCAGGCTCGTTGGCAAAACATGGCAAGTTCGCGGTTTTGATTACACATGGGACATGGTGCCTTTTGACGTGCAACTTATCGGAGGAATTGTTTTGCATGAAGGCAACATTGCAGAAATGAAAACCGGAGAAGGGAAAACCCTTGTTTGCACCTTGCCTGTTTACTTAAACGCCCTAAGCGGTAAAGGCGTGCACGTTGTTACGGTTAACGATTATTTAGCTCAACGTGATAGCGAATGGATGGGCGGACTTTATAAATTCCTGGGCATGAAAGTTGGAGTTGTAATCCATGGACAAAATACCGATCAAAAAAGGGATGCTTATGGCGCAGACATAACTTACGGAACCAATAACGAATTTGGTTTTGATTATTTGCGCGATAACATGGCCCCAAGCCTGGAAAATTTGGTTCAAAGAGAACTTCCTTATGCAATTGTGGATGAAGTCGACTCGATTTTAATTGATGAAGCCCGCACTCCACTCATAATTTCTGCACCGGCAGAAGAATCAACGGAAAAATATAGTACCTACGACAAATTGGTGCGCATGCTCGAGGCCAATACTCATTACAATATTGATGAAAAACAGCGCGTTGCGACCCTCACGGAAGAAGGCGTTAGAAAAATGGAAGAACTGCTTGGCATAGAAAATATTTATACGGAAAAGGGCTTTGAAGAAGTCCACCACATAGAACAGGCCCTCCGTGCAAACGCAGTTTATAGGCGCGATGTGGATTACATGATTAAAGACGGCGAAATTATTATTGTAGATGAATTTACAGGTCGTTTAATGCAAGGAAGACGTTATGGACAAGGCTTACACCAAGCGATTGAAGCAAAGGAAGGTGTGGAAATTAAACGTGAAAGCAGAACGCTAGCCACAATCACTTTCCAAAATTATTTCCGCATGTACAAAAAACTTGCTGGCATGACTGGTACTGCAAAAACAGAAGAAGAAGAATTCGGATCAATTTATGGACTTGCCGTAATACAAATTCCAACTCACCGCCAAGTTGTGCGCATTGATCAATCGGACGTAATTTACAAATCACAAAATGGGAAATTCCATGCTATTGCAAAACGTGTTGAAGAACTACATCAAAAAGGCCAACCGGTTTTGATTGGTACGATTTCTGTAGAAAAATCTGAGCGCCTTTCCGAAATACTTTCCGCGCACGGAATAGACCACAGCGTTCTAAATGCAAAACACCACGAGCGAGAAGCGGAAATTGTTGCAAAAGCGGGCCAAATGGGTGCCGTAACAATCGCTACAAATATGGCTGGACGCGGAACGGATATTAAACTTGGCGAAGGAGTAAAGGAGCTCGGTGGACTTGTAATTATAGGTAGCGAACGCCACGAATCACGGCGTATAGACAATCAGCTACGTGGACGCGCAGGACGCCAAGGAGATCCGGGTTTAAGCCAATTTTACGTTTCCATGGAAGACGATTTGATGCGCATTTTTGGAGGAGAAAAAATGAAATCATTAATGGAACGCTTGGGCTTGCCGGAAGACATGCCGATTGAAAACGGTGTGATAGGAAGATCAATTGAAAGTGCGCAAAAAAAAGTTGAGGGCCACAATTTTGACATAAGAAAACACCTTGTTGAATACGACACGGTAATGAACACACATCGCGATATTATCTATAAACGCCGTCGCACCATTTTGGAAAATGAAAACTTGCGTAACGAGGCAATTTTGTTGATTGAAAACCAAGTTGAACAAATCGTCCTTTCCCACCCGCATGATTTAAAAGAATCTTGGGAATCAATCAATGCAATTCACAAGGATCCAATTGAACCGATTGCACTTGAATCTTTGCAAGGGCTTGCGCAGGAAGATTTAATGGACCATCTCAAAAGATATCTGGAAGATGAATATGTGAAAAAAGAATCCGCACTCCCAGATCCAAAACTTATGCGCAGTGCAGAAAGAGCCATAATGCTACGAACAATAGACATGTTCTGGATGCGCCATATCGACGAATTAAAAGATCTGCGTGAAGCAGTTTCACTTTCCGGCTATGGCCAACGCGACCCGCTTGTGGAATATAAAAATCAATCTTTTAGTTTGTTTGAAGATTTAATCGCACAAATAGACCATACAATTCTACTCAACTTGTTCCACGTAAAAATTAATGTGCAAATTATTTCAAAACCACCCGAACAACCAACGGAGAATACTACCTTTAGTTTTTCTTCTTCAAATGGGACCGCTCAGGCAAAAAAATCAGACAAATTTGTTGCCCCCGGCCGTAACGACTCCTGCCCGTGCGGTAGCGGAAAAAAGTATAAAAAGTGCCATGGAGCATAGTTGACGTAAAATCGAGACCCTATCGAGGTCTTGACGTTCTACCAAGTTTATTTTATAGTAAAGGCTTATTTTACATAATACCTTTACGCATAGAATGGAAACTTCTGCTAGAAAATTTACAACATATGGAACCTCGGACGTGCAAGCTTTTTTTGCAGAAAAACCGGATCCAATATCATTATCCGACCAAGATCTTTTTTTGCTAATACGGCACGAAAGAGTTCTACCGAACCGAAATTTGTGGGAAACTTATTTTGCAGAAATGAAAAGAAGGGTTGATGAATATAACGCATCAGAACCTAAGGACAAACCACCATACCCACTAAGGTATGAAATCTTCCCACCAGGATTAGAAAGAACCGCAATAATACTAAACATAGAGACCTTAGACGATTCTTTGGGATGCCCAAACGGCTGTTCTTGGTGTTGCGCAAACGCACCAAGAATGAACGCAAAAGACGTAATTTACATGCCTCTAGAGCAACAAATGCATTTCATGGCTGAGATAGCAACAACCACACGTAAAGTTGTGGGAGAACACGAGCAAAAAGAACAACTTGTGAAAGGAGCCCTAGATATAAGGCATTGGGAGATGGGAGATCCTTTATCACATCCGGATGTAATAAAGAAAATCATTGCATTGTACAAAACATATGGGATTACACCTACTATGCCAACAGCCCTGCCTGTCCACGCTACAGAAACGACAAAAGAAATTTTTGAAGCCATTGCATTACAACAAAAAGTAGAAAGATGGACTCCTCCAGAAGCAGTTAATATGTTTAAAAGGCTAATCGAACTAAGAGAATCCTTGGAATTCTACTCGGGAAGTGATGAACCGGAGAAAACAACCCACATTGGACTTAGACTTAGTGACGTAGAAAAAAAACTTAAAGAACTAACTGAAGCCGCAAGATATGCTGCAACACTACATATCTTAAACAGATATATTGAAAGCATGTCTAGCTCCAGCGCGGAGGGCTCACAACCAATAAATATCACGGAATTAGTAGTTGATAATTGTGGAAATACTTTCCCATCAATTCGTGATGCCCTCACGCACTTCAAGATTGATATAAATATAGCAGCCTATTTGGAAAATCCTGAAAAAACATTACTAATTAGTAATACTTGCAGGAGAACTGACCGCTTATATGGATTGTCAAAAGCCACCAAGATAACCGGTTTTAATCTTGAAGATGCAGTATCCAAATGCCGTGACGTTGTAGAAAAAACGTTAGGAGTAAAACTCGAGGGAATCGATCTAACAAATGAAACCG
The DNA here is from genome assembly GCA_041658345.1 of Candidatus Altimarinota bacterium. GTDB lineage: Bacteria > Patescibacteriota > Gracilibacteria > UBA1369 > 2-02-FULL-48-14 > JBAZYV01. Next base: position 121,766 of record JBBAAK010000002.1, on the reverse strand, counting down.
TAACTGAATTAATAAGCAAACTCCAACCGGTCGCCTCAGAACTCGCTCAAGTACCAGGATTACATGGTAACATTATAGTAAGCCACACCAGTGCAAATTCCGCTCGTGTAAAAAGTTTAGAAAACGAATATGGAGGAGTATTACGAAAATCAACTCGAGACTCCGATCCAAAATGGAAACCAGAGAGCGCTGGAGTCCATTATTTTGGCACCGATGCTACTTTAGGCAAAGCCAAATCTAGCATGTCACACACAAACACAAACGGATTAAGGTTAACTCCAATCGGGCTACTTAACACAGCAAGTCTATTGGCTACATACGAGCACCAAAATTGCCAAACCGAAGTCCCATATCGTGGCTTACAAAAAGGGACAAGGCTTCTACGCGGAGACAACTTAACGGAAATTTTAGGCGAAGTCATTATCATCACAGGACAAGGGCCAAATGGGGAAAATAATCCTATTTTAATACTCGATGGAGACGGAAGATTGCGACTTATTAAATATGATGACGGAGATAACCACACAAACGATCCAACATATCAATATCAACCAGGACGCGTGATTGAAGATATAGTAATCGCCGAACATATTTCGGAAATTGATTCCAAAACCTTCAGATTCAGAGGGTCCTTAATGGAACAATGCAAAACCTGCGAAACCCCATGTTTTGGACTGGTCCCAAATGGATTAGATGCAAATGATTTTTAATGCAACTTTTGCGAGCTTAATATTGAGATTTCACATTTTCTTTAATATAAGGCGAATAAGCTATACAATTACAACACTCTAACGTCAAAATAGATGCACTTCTCATACAAGGATAAGTCCACCACAATTATTGCAAGCCTACTTGTAGCTACATTTCTTTTGCTTCACTATTTCGTTTATTTAAATAACACATCCGGCACAGTGCCGTTTTTACAAAGCTACACAGATGCGCCAATGGACTTGCCGGAACTTGTACTTTGCCAAGAAAAAAAGCCAAACTACCTAAATCCATTTAAAAAAGTAGAATTTAGCTACCAGGCAGAAATCAACGAAACTTATGGTGAATGTAATATTATAGAACGAGCCGAATCTATTTTTACATCCAAAATGGAAGCCATTTCCGGCGACCCATATGAATATTGGAATGGCTACGAAGAAGATGGTTTTGCTAGACCACAAGTTGGATATACCTACGCAAATTTATTTTTCTTTTTAGTACAATATTTAATTGCAGGAAGTTTTATTTTTGTATTGCTAAAGCCAGAGAAAAAGTTGAAAAAATTATTTAAAAGACTAAAATAACTAAGACAAGTCCTTTGTGGCCCAATAGTCAAAAAGCCCTTCCATATGGAGAGGGCTTTTTGCTGTCTCTTGCTTAGTGGTGGACCCACCGGGAGTCGAACCCGGCACAAAAGGTTGACAAGTCCTTTGTGGGCACCGGTCTAAGCCCGACTAAGCAGACTTATTCTAAACAACCAACCTTACGAAAACCCTGAATTTTTCCTTAAATTTTCCTGACATTTTTTAACATAAGGTAAAATAAGTATATAATCATAAAACTTAAGATTAAAATCTCAACGAACCAATGACTAAACTATATTCACAACTAGCACGAACCTATCACGGAATGTATCAAACGATTTTTGATTACAAAGAACAATTTGAATTTTTCAATAAATTATTGAGGACATATAAATGCAAAAAAATACTAGAAATAGGATGCGGTAGTGGAAACTTGGCACCATTTTTTCTTAAATCTAATTACAATTATCTCGGATTGGATTTAAACAAAGAAATGCTAGCAATTGCAAAAGAAGTCGCACCAAAAGCAAAGTTTATAAAAGCAGACATGAGAAGTTTTAATTTAAAACAAAAATTCGACGCAATAATCATTCCGGGCAGAAGTTTTACTTATATGACAAAAAACAAAGATGTAATGATGGCGTTAGAGCAAATACATAAGCATCTTAAGACAAATGGCATTTTGATTTTTGATAATTTTAATGCGGAAAAAATAATAATCGATAGAAAGACAAAACATTCCGTGCAGGAATCTACGGTCGGCGACACTAAATACAAACGAGTCAGCAAAAAAACATTGTCTTTAAACGAAGGGTGGACGGAGAAATGGGATGCAACATACTTTGTAACAACAAACGGCAAAACCAAAACTGTAAAAGACAGCTCAGTTGTAAGATCTTTTACTAAAGAAGAACTAAAACTATTCTTAAAATTGACCGGATTCGATCTAATAAAAAATCAAACAAAAGATTTTTCAATCACCACAATTGCTAAAAAACAGTAATCCGAATGCAACAAAAAGAACTCATAGAACGTATCTCAAAATTCATTTTAAAGGTCAAGAAAAATCATCCAATCCGCATAGGAATTGATGGTGTTGATGCTTCCGGCAAAACAACTTTGGCAAACGCACTCGCAGACTTTTTTAAAACACAGAATCAAGATGTAATTCGAGCTTCTATAGATGGTTTCCACAATCCAAAATCAATCCGATATCAAAAAGGTCACAACTCACCAGAAGGTTACTACCAAGATTCATTCAACAATCAAGCAATCATAAATAATTTGCTCGCACCACTTGGTAAAAATGGTGATTTAAAATATAGGAAAGCAATTTTTGATTTTAGAACCGACACAGAAGTTACTTCCCCAGTTGAGACTGCACGGCCAACCTCGATTTTGATAATGGATGGCGTGTTCTTATTCCGACCAGAACTTATAAAATATTGGGATTTTAAAATTTTTATCGAAGCTGATTTCGCAATAACAATAAAAAGAGCTATAAAGCGAGATGGTTATTATCTTGGCTCAAAACAAGAAATTATTGATAAATATAATGAACGCTACATCCCAGGCCAAAAACTTTATCTTAAAGAAGCCAACCCAAAAGAATTAGCCAACTTGGTAATAGACAATAATGATTTCGAAAATCCAACAATTACACAATAAGGTTGCTGCATACGCACACCTGACAAAACCCTGAATTTTTCCTGAATTAAAACCAAAGGGACTTGAAGCTTTCACATATAACAAATACAATCGCAAATACCTCTAAAGTCAGTACATGCTTACAAAAGCCTACCAAACTAAAACAAGGAGATTAACAGGCTCAAATTACGGGGAAATACGCAAAAAAGCTTTTACTCTTTACAATCAAATTGTAAAGAATTCAAAACGCAGGACCTACATAAGATCTGCATATTTTAAAAAAGATAAAATATTTTTAAGTCTATTTTGGCATCACTTAAATGATAAATTTAGCCACAGGGATAAATCTCGCAGGCTTAAATTCTATCCTTGTGCGCTTGAATTAATTAAAAATTCCAGATTTGGGCCTATTTCAAAAGAGAACGTAGACAAAAAAACAGAGATACTACACAGATTCACAGGCATCACACCTGAAAATGAAATATTTTTTGTACAAATCAAAGAGAATAAAAACAACAATAACAAGTACTTAATATCAATCTTCCCTATAGGCAAATGACGAAAAAGCTCTCCGCCAGATTGTGGCTTATAAACCACGGCCGAAAGCTTTAACACTAAGATTATAGCAAAACCCAAATATTTTGCGCAAGTATTTCCATTGAGCCAAAATGTATTTTACTTCCCCCACTTAAGCCCCTTAACTTCTGCGGGGTCGTCTCCAAACTTTGCGATGTATTTTTGGTGTTCCAAAATTTTGCCTTCCAAATAAGCAATCAATTTTTCACGCTTGCTCGCAATCGCCTTATTTGTGCGACTCGCCTGCGTAATTAAATCCATCGCCAAATGGTAACAATCGACTTTGTTCACAACCTTTAAATCAAACGGTGTGGTTGTAGAACCCTTCTCCATGTAACCATGAATACTAAAACGTTTGCCACTTTCGTATGGCCACAAAATATGCTCCACGTCGCTAACATAACCGTGATAATTAAACACAACTGGCTTATCCGCAGTAAAATATTTGTTGATTTGATTTTCGGTTAAACAAGCTTTTTTCACCGGCATATAATCTCCCAAACACATAGAAGTTAATTCGGAAACATTAACAAAACGAATCTTCATCGCAGGAACAAGTTCCTTACAAATTTGCACGGCACGCATCGCTTCTTCAGTCATATAATCACCACAACTCGCAAGCACAACGTCAGGTTTTTTTGACGCCAAGCTAGAAGTAACCCAGTCCCAAACCGCAATACCGGTTTTTGCTTGCTCCCGAGCCTCTTTTAAACTAAGCCACTGTGGCAAATCACGCTTGCCAGCAACAATCACACAAATAGAATTTTTGCGTTTATAAGTCTCTTCCAGAGCCACCAAAAAACTATTTGCATCAACCGGATAATAAATCTGGCAGAACTCACCATGCTTAGCCAAAACATTGCTCACAAAACTTGGATTTTGATGCGAGTAACCATTGTGATCTTGCCTCCATCCAACACTCGTTACCAAATAAACCGCACTCGCAACTGGCTTGCGCCACTCAACTTTAAAACTCTGTTTTAAGAACTTTGCATATTGGTCCACCATGCTCGCAATAATCGTTAAAAACGCCTCGTAACTGGAGAAAAATCCATAGCGACCGGTAAGCAAATATCCCATCATCCAACCTTGCAAAGTATGCTCCGAAAGCATTTCTAGCACTCGCCCTTTTGGATCCATGTACTCATCATTTTTTTCAATCGGCCACATAAATCCGCGACCGGTTGCCTCAAAAATCGCAGTTAATAAATTTGATTCAAGTTCATCCGGGCAAAATATACGGAAATTTTTTGGATTATTTTTTACAATATCGCGAAGCAATTTTGCGCCAACTTTTGTACTACTCGCATGCACAGCCCCACGCTCTTTAACTTTGATTTCATATTTTGTAAGTGCAGGAATTTTTAGCTCGGTTAAAATATTGCCACCAACCGCATGCCTACACATTCCAACCCTATATTTGCCACGCGGAACAAACTTAAAAAGATCTTTTTTTGGCGCACCTTTTTTGTCTACAAGCTCTTCAATTTTATAAAGTTTTAGCCAATCAGAAATCGCAGAAAGTGCCTTTGGATCTTCTTTTGGATGGCCAACCGGAACCCCGTGTGCACGGAAAGAACCTTCCACACTATGCCCATGAAATTTTTGGATTCCATGCCAACCTTTTTTTGAACGTAACAAAATCACAGGCCACTCAGGCTTCAAAATCGATGACCCAACCAGCCTTCTAGCCTTAGCCTGCACCGCACGGATTTTTTGATAAGAGTGTTCCATCGCTTCAATCATTTTTTCTTCAATATTTGGCTCACTCACAATTATCGGTTCGTAGCCATAACCTTTAAAAAGCGCCGTAAGTTCTTTATCATCCATCCTTCCAAAAATTGTTGGATTAGAAATCTTGTAACCATTTATGTGCACAATCGGCAAAACCGCACCGGAAGTTTTTGGATTTAAAAATTTATTGCTATGCCAAGCCGTTGCAATTGGCCCGGTCTCCGCTTCCCCATCACCAACCACCGTAACCGCAATTAAATTTGGATTGTCCATCACCGCTCCATACGCAGTAGACAAACTGTAACCAAGTTCCCCGCCTTCCAAAATGGATCCCGGAACAGTTGGCGTAACGTGGCTTGGAAACGGTGTATGTGGCCAAGAAAAATCATGCACTAATTTACAAAAACCAAGATAATCATGCTTATAATCCGGATAAAATTCACTAAGCGTACCTTCCGTAAAAAGATTTGCGAGTATCGCCGGCGCACCATGACCCGGACCCGTTACAAAAAGCGTTTCACATTTATGTTTCCACACCAAATAATTTAAATTCGCATAGATAAAGTTGAGCCCCGGAACAGTTCCAAAATGCCCAAGAATTCTTTCTTTTATATGCTCCGGTTGTAGACTTTCTTGCATCAAATAATTCGCCTTCAAGTAAAGCATAGCAACCGCCATATAATCGTTGTACCGCAAATATTCCTCTATCCAAGCTAAAGCTTTTTTATCAGTTTGATTCATGGAAATGTGGCGTGAATTATAACTTAAAAAATACTACCGTTGTTTAAATAAAATCTCAACACTATACTCAGCACATAACAAATTCTAAATGCTCAATCTTTTGAAGTGTCCAAGTTGCGGAAATAACCTAAGCAACAGCACAAAAACAGACGTTAAAATGCTGGAATGCAACACTTGCAAACACACCGTGCCACTAACGGAAAACGGCGCGCCTATTTTTATAGAAAATTTTAATCAAAACGAAGTTAAAAGCCACAACGCAAAAAAATCCGTTCTAAAATCCGTGCTTAAAAAAATACTTTTGCCACCGCACCACTCAATATATAGCGATTTAACAAGCTCCCACAGCGAGCCCAAGGAGCTACTTTCTTTGCTCAAAAAAATGCCGGAGGATGCCATTATAATCAACATCGGTTCCCTATCAAAAAACCTACAAACGCTACACAAAGGAATTAAAAATTTAGACATTTGCAAATATCCTAATATTGATTTTATTGCAGATGTTTGCGATTTGCCTTTTAAAAATGAGAGCCTCAACATGGTGATTTTTAAGAACGTGCTCGAGCATGTAAAAAATCCATCAAAAGCACTTAGCGAAATAAATAGAGTGCTCAAAAAAGATGGCATTTTGTATGTAAAAATTCCTTTTTTGCAACCTTTCCATGCGGTGCCGGACGATTTTCAAAGATACAGTGAATGCGGATTTAAAGAATTATTTAAAGATTACGAAGAACTGGATTTTGGCATCGCCGTTGGTGGCGGATCAATGATGTCTTGGATTACTCGTGAATATCTCGCAATTCTAACTTCGTTTGGAAACACAAAACTCTACCAACTCGGCCTACACTTTTGGGGCTGGTTTACATTTTGGATTAAATATTCCGATTTATTGCTAAAAAAGAACAAATACCAAAGCCACATCGCCTCTGCTTTTTACGGGATTTATAAAAAGAAAAAATGACGCTTCGCTTACGCTCGCATTAGCTTGAATATTTCTTTTATGTAAAATAATAAAGTATGAAAAATTGTATTTTTTGCAAAATATCCAACAACGAAAAGAAAGCCTATGTTGTTTATCAAGACGATGAAATCATTGTATTTCTAGATAGGTCTCAAGCTTCAGAAGGTCATCTGCTAGTAGCAACAAAGACACATTATGAAAATATATTTGATGTCCCAGAAAAAACATTAGAAAGTCTAATTAGAATTTGCCAAAAAATGGCCCGTCTTTGTAAAGAAAAGCTAAACTGTACGGGTGTTAACATAGTCCATTCTACTGGTGCAGATGCCCAACAAGACGTATTTCATATCCACTTTCATGTTATTCCACGGTATCCAGACTCAAATCTAGAAATACAATTCAAACAAAAAGCAAAAAATACAATCCCATTAGAGAATATTTTCAAAAAGTTTCAATAATTTATGATACAAAAATTCGATTTAAAAATTGGTGAAGTAAAAACTCATGAGAAGTCTGGCAAAAAATACGAAATCAGTTGTGATTTTTTTAAAGATCATGATCACAAAAACAAACCAATTTACCATTATCACGATGACCAAAAAGAAGATGACATAGTCGCAACAGTTGAGGGGAATGATTGCCCTCCCTACGATTCACCATACTCGAGTGAAGTTAAAAGAAAGTGGATTGTATATAGAGAGAACCTTATTATTCGCTTCACCAAGAAGAAGACCTATCTTCAAATAGAAATAGAAGAAAAGTAAATTTTGGTTTATTCGCAAAACATTGCATGCACGCGTTAGCTAAAATCACCATTTCGAATGACACTAATTAACAAAAAACAAAACATCCATATCCATCCCAAAAGATAATTTTACAGGCGGAAGATAAAAGAAATCTTTGTATAGCCAAACCCATCGCACTATACTTGCCACGTTCTTATGCAACATTAAGTTGAAACAACAGGTTCGAGTTCGCATAAGAACGAGTCAGTACTAAATAACAAAAAATTACTATGAAAAAAATAATACTTACAGGAGACAGACCAACAGGTCAATTACACATCGGACATTTTTGCGGAGCATTAAAAAACCGAGTTGCTTTGCAAGATGAATACGATACTTATGTAATGATTGCAGATGTTCAAGCCTTAACAGATAATTTCAATAACCCTCAAAAAGTAAGAAAAAATGTTTACGAAGTTGCAATGGATAACCTTGCCGTAGGCATTGATCCTAAAAAATCAACCATTTTTATTCAATCCCTAATTCCAGAAATAGCAGAATTAACCATTTTCTATTCAAATTTGGTTACTATTGCCCGTCTTAAACGAAATCCAACTGTAAAAGAAGAAATTCAGCAAAAGAAAGATTTGTTTAAAGACGATGTAACTTTTGGATTTTTAGGATACCCTATCAGCCAAGCGGCGGATATAACCGCATTTCAAGCGGATTTAGTTCCTGTGGGAGCAGATCAGTTGCCGATGATTGAGCAAACGCGAGAGATTGTCCGAAAATTTAATGCTATTTATGGCGATACATTAAAAGAACCCGAAGCAAAAGTTGGTGATTCCCCGCGTGTACTCGGCATGGACGGACGTAAAATGGGAAAAAGTTTAGGTAATTCTATCACTTTTACAGATTCTGAAGAAGAAATCAAAAGCAAACTCAAAGTGGCAGTGACGAATGAAATTGGCGGAAAAAATCTATTAGGCTTATTTGAACAATTTTCGGACAATCATGAAGCAATAAAAAAGTTTAATCAGCAATTCAAAGACGGCACCATTAAATATTCTGAACTAAAGCCGTTTTTGGCTGAAGCGATTATTCAAAAGTTAAAACCAATTCGAGAAAAGAGAGCTTATTACGAAAAAAATCCAAAAGTTGTTGAAGAAATACTTTTTGAGGGCACGAAAAAAGCAAGACATGTTGCAAAGCAAACCCTTGCTAAAGTGAAAGAAAAAATGTTTATCGATTATTTCAAGGACGCGATTTAGGTACATCGCCTAACAGCGTGTACGTGGTCACACTCCCTACGGTCGCTCCATCCATATTTGCCTCCGCTACGCTACGGCAAACATCGCATACACGCGAACGTTGTGCGAAATTTTAAAAATAATCAAACTTATGAAACAAGCAATAATCATTTCAGCACTATTCACCCTGTTACTATCGGGCTGTACAACAAACACAACGACAGAGATTTCTACTCCAAAAGTCTCGCCTAATCAAGAGGAGACAACCCAGGCAGGTTCATTTTTAGTCGAATGTGATGGTATAAGTTTTCAGTCGGCATTTGATTCTCCGTGTATGTTAAACGAAACGCCATTTACTTCTTTTGATACATTTGCAGATGATCTAGAAAATAATTTAATTGAAAATTTAATTCAGGCTAATAAACAAAATCAACTTACAGACTCTCAAGTTGAATCCGAGCTACAGAAATACACAGGACGCTATTCTTTTGAACGTAAAGAAATAAATGGCTTCAACGTAGTAATTCATCAGAGAGACTTCTTCGGTATAATCGGGGATGTTTACGAAGCATATATCTATATCGGAGACGGGAAATATATAGTAATTAGTGATGAGTTTAACCACGACAACGTAGACAAAGCACTTTCTACTTTAAGCAAGTAAATTTTTTGTGGAATCACCTTATTGATGATATTACAGATCAGCCACTAACAAGGACTAGTTAAATTAATAAACTTTTCAATCACTTAAAACCCCTTCCAACTTCAACTCCAAGTAGCTAAACTTAACTTATGCGCCTACTCGTTTTTAATGCCGGGTCATCATCATTAAGGTTTACGCTTTTTAATGAAAAACTTGAAAAAATTTATCGTGGACATATTGATGCACTTGCACTTAAAACGTGCCATTACCGCAACTATTTAAAAAATGGGAAAGAAGAAAAAACTCCACTCAAAATAAAAAATCATCACGAGGCGGTTTTATATGCACTAAGACGCCTTGAGCAAGATGGCGCAATAAAAAATCTAAAAGAAATAAATCTTGTAGGACATCGCGTTGTGCATGGCGGAAGCACATACAAAAACGCAATACTTATCACAAAAAAAGTGATTAAGAATTTGGAAAAACTTTCGCCTCTTGCGCCACTACATAATCCGGTAAATTTAGCAGTAATAAAAAGTGCCCAGCAAATCTTAAAAAATGCAAAACATTATGCGGTTTTCGACACCGCATTTTATTCAACAATTCCGCAAAAAGCATTCCTTTACGGACTCCCCTACTCTTACTACAAAAAAGACGGCGTAAGAAAATTTGGATTCCAAGGAACAAGCCATCAATTTGTTGTAAGCGAAACTACTAAAATTTTAAAAAATAAAAATCTTGCGCTAGTAACTTGCCACATAGGAAACGGCGTTAGCGTAACCGCCACAAAAAACGGCAAAGCAATGGATACTACAATGGGATTTACTCCACTTGAAGGCCCAATTATGGGAACACGATCCGGCACAATAGACCCGGGACTTTTACTGCATTTGCTCAAAAAAATCTCGCAAGAAAAACTCCAAAATATTTTACAAAAAGAATCAGGATTTTTGGGCGTTTCGGAAATCGGATCAGACGTCCGCACACTATTTGCAAAACCAAAATCCGAAGGCACAATCCGCACTTTTGAACTGTTCAGCTACCAAATGGCAAAGCTTATTTTAAGCATGATTGCGCCACTTGGTGCTAGCCCAGACGCAATAGTGTTTACTGCAGGAATTGGCGAAAACGCCTACTATTTACGCGCACAAATTTGCGAATATTTAAAACCGCTTGGCCTTAAACTCGACCAAACAAAAAATCGCAAAAACGCACAAGTTATCTCCGCAAAAAATTCTAAAATAAAAGTACTCGTGCTGAAAACAGATGAGGAATTAGCAATCGCAAAAGCGATCACTAAAAACTAAGTTCGTAAAGCGCTGTCTCCGTAGTAAACAATATAACATTGCGGTCTTTATCAACGTACATATCCGTCATCGTTCCGGCTAAATCATCAAATACATATTGAGAGCTATACGTTAAGTCACCGGTCTTTGCGCTCTTATCAAAAACCAAAACACGTTTTCCGCTTGGATCCATCAAATACAACTGATTCATTTCAAGCTCGGTATAAACTTGAGTTGCGCCTATGGTACCCGTAAGCGGAGTTTTTTTGATTGCATAGTCCACAAGTTCACCACTCAAAAATTTAAGCAAACTGCCGTCGTTTAAAAGCACCCACGCATTACCATCAATTGCAATTGAAACCGCGCTCGATATATCCGTACCGGAGCTATTATATTCTTGCGCAGAACCATAACCGGTATTCCCACGTTGATATTTCCAAATTTGATTATTGGCGGGATCCAAAATGTAAAGCTTGCTTGAATAAGTGGCGAGATCCACCCCATTACTCCACGTAACAGACGCAGTATCCGCAAATTGAGCATTCCCATCCGCATACTCCATCAATTTTCCACCGGATGTTAAAAGCACTATTGTGTTGTAATCAGGGAAAGCACGCGCTGCAATCACTTTATCTGAATCATCAAAAGTTTTTGGCGATTGCACGGTATCCGTAAGCACTTCAAAAGCGCCGGTTTGAGTAATAAGTTCATAAGAATCCCCATTCCCAGGCTCAATACCAAGCAATTTTTCTCCATTCAAACTTCCACTTAAATCGGCAACCATCTTAAGTTCCGTTGTAACATGGAAGACATTATCCAAATAATCACGTTGCTCTTTAACGCTATCCAGCACCTGGCTGGCCTGTCCACCCAAATAACCACTATCCAAGACTTCAGTGGCAAGTTTTTCTGCAGAATCAAGTAAAACACTGGCCGTATCTTTATCAAAAGTACCTTTTGTTTCCGCCTGGGAAATATTTTCTTCGGCAGAATCAAGCTTTGCCTGCATATCATTGATTGCACGCTGTTTCCCCATCGTAACACTAAGCACTCCAATGGAGATTACGGCAAATATTGCAAGTCCACCTATAAGCATAAGTAACCTTTTGCGCCCTAAATTCTGAGCTTTGCCCAAAAATCCACCAAGAAATTGTGATATTTCTTGCCTCTCCGCAAATCCTCTTAATAAAGATAAAGATTCTTTAATACGATCCCTCTTTTTTTCCTCCTTTGATTCGGACTCCTCAAAAACCTCACGAATTTTCTTTGGAGCCAAAGAATCCCCATCAAAACCTTCCGAATAATTAGCATCTTCATCTAAAGAGGCACTCGATACCGATTTCTCCAAAACTTCAAAAGAAAGCAAAGCCATTTGATCTTCAAGCTCATCTTTTAAAAGATCGTCTAACTCTTTTACAGCCTCAGAAAGGCTCTGTTCTGCAAAAATCTTTGAAATATCGGAAGGGCGAACGTACTGAATAAGCTGTCCAGTCGTAAAAATCACATCATCCCCAACCTCTAAAATTCCACTGGCTATGTTTTGGAATAAATCTTCTTTGTTTTTTTCATCATAAAGCCCATCTGTAATTGAACTTAAATGGCGTTTGCGAATCAAATAACCCTGCGCATCCCCTCTTTGAGACAAAAAGAGCATGTCCTTTTGCAAAACCCCAATCAAAACCTGCACATTTGGTATAAATTTTACCTCAAGTTCCCGCTCTTTTGCATTCACCATATGATTGATTTCACGCAAAGCATTCTCAAAACGATCGTATGGATCTCCGGTCAAATCATCCAAAAAATGATCTTGAAGCAATTGGAAAGCCTCTTTTGCAATTTCTGCGGAAGGGACTTGAGTGCTACCAACGGAAATCAATAAAAATAAAGAGATTTTCTCCTTACCGAGCCCATCATCCCATTCCGTATAATAGTGCTCTGTAAAGCCAAGAGGACGGCGCCCAAGTAGTAAAGATTGTTGTTGGAGTTGAAGAAACATAGTCAAAAAAGGTTTGTTCGTTTAGGCTACTTTACAAAGTAATTAGCCTATTGGCAAGTGTGGCCTGAAAACAATCAAACTTTTATTTCTTGACTTAACGTCATCTCTCTCCTAAAATCATCCGGCACCAATAATATATGCAAGGTAAACTAAAAAGACTAAAACGCGTTCGTACACATGGCTTCTTAAAGCGCATGTCTACACGTAACGGACAAAAGGTTATCAACCGTCGTCGCGCAAAAGGACGTCATCAACTTACCGTTAAAGTTCGTCGTGTTAAAACAAAATAAGCGTCTTTCTGGACGTTTAATCGTACAAACAATCTTAAAAGAAGGCCATAAGATGGAATGCCCTCTCTTTATCTTATTCAAACAAAAGAACCAACTTGGAATAAACAGATATGCCGTGATTATTGGTAAAAAAAGTGAAAAACTGGCCGTAAAACGCAACCTATATAGAAGAAGGATGTACGAAGCCATAAGGCTCGTAGAAAAAGAAAATCCTCGGCAAAACATGGAATCCTGTGATACAGTCATCCTCGTACGGAACGCTTGCAAAAAAGCGTCGCTGAACGCCAAAAAATCCACTCTCCTTAAGTTATTATGAAAAAATTCAATTTCCTTCCCTACGTCTTTATATTTTTGATAACGTTTTTTGTACTACAATTCTTTCAAAATAAAGATGCAAAAGACACGGTGGCAACCAGTTCTACAGTGTCGCTGGAAACAGTAAAGGACGAATACGCAATAGGTTCCGCTATCCAGGTTAAAATTCAAAATAACACAGCGGAAGACCTAATAATCAAAAACCGCTGTCCACTGGCCCCACTTGATGTCTATCTTTATAAAGATGAAGCTTTTGTAAAGGTAGAAAACGAGCTTGAGCGCGACTGTTCGCAAAGCAAAGATCTAACGGTTAAATCTGGTGATAAAACCGTGGTCAGTCTTTTGGACTACTCGTATTCACTTTTTGGAGAAGCCGGAAGATATAAAATCACCCTGCCACAGGATGAAGACAACCTAATTCAAGACCTAAGTACTCAGGAATTTGAGATAGTTGAACCCGGGATTATAAAAAATCTATGGAGAACCATTATATACAATCCTATTTTAAATATACTTGTCGCCTTAATTATCTACATACCGGGCCACTACCTCGGAATCGCAATAATTTTGCTCACAATAATCATTCGTACAATCCTTTTGATTCCATCTCAAAAGGCAATGAAGGCACAACGCCGTATGCAAGACATTCAACCCAAACTTGAAGAGCTCAAAAAACGCCATGCCGGAGACCAAACACGCCTTGCACAAGAAACCATGCTACTTTGGAAGACTCACCAAGTGAATCCGCTATCCAGCTGTTTGCCACTACTTATACAGTTCCCAATACTTATCGCGCTGTTTTACGCAGTAAATGGAGGATTATCACCGGATAGACAGGTGCTAATTTACAGCTTTCTACCGGCATTTTCACTTAGCGAAATAAACGCGTCATTCCTAGGATTTAACCTTATGGCGAAGAGCCTCATAGTATTCCCGATAGTTATCGGACTACTCCAGTTTGGACAAATGCAACTAATGATGACCAAAAAGTCTAAATCACAAGAGAAAACCACAAAATCAATGCCACAAGAAATGGAAGCCGCGAACAAAATGATGAAATACATAATGCCGGTTATGATTGCCGTATTTACGGCACAACTGCCTTCCGCAGTGGGATTATACTGGGGAGTTAGCACTTTCTATGGCATAGTCCAACAATTTGTGGTAAATAAAGAAAGCTCAAAACTGGACTCTCCCGATGAGGAAGTCCAAGTTCGCGTCCTTAACCATAAACATGGAAAAACAAATTAAAAAACTCGTATCGGAATTTTTAGTTCAACTAGGCATCGATTTTACCGATGTGGAGGTTGAAGAACGCGGAGACAAAAACTACCGCGTAAACGTTATTTCAGATGAACCAAACCTTCTTATTGGTCATCATGGAGAAAATCTACAAGCAATGCAAAAAATCCTAACAGCTGCCTTCCACCAACAATTTGGAGAAGAAATAACTATAAGTTTTGATGTGGATAGCTATAGGAATCGCCAAGAAGAGAACGTTCTTACTATAGCGAAACAAAAGATTAAAGAGGTGCAAGAAACCAGAATCCAAGCTGCACTTCCCCCAATGTCACCTTACTTTAGACGCTTAATCCACCTTTACATCAAAGAAAACGGCCTTGATGACCTCAAAACCGAAAGTATAGGTGAAGGAAACTACCGACAAGTAGTGATTAAACCCAACACATGAAAGCCTCAAGGCTGATTGCGATATCTGTAATAATACTGTTTTCTCAAACGGTAGCTGGAACGTACGCGGAAGAACAAGAAAGACAGTATACGGATGTTCCAGAAAACCATATCTATGCGGACGGCATAGCCTATATGACAGAATTGGGCTACGTGGAAGGCTATCCAAATGGAGACTTTTTGCCAATGCAAGAAATAAATCGAGTGGAAGCCCTAAAGATGATTTTAAGTTTTGCAAAAACACCACTTGGGCTTAGCACAGTCTCCCCAATCACTTTCCCGGATGCAAACGATAATGAATGGTACATGCCTTATGTAAGAACCGCTTTTGTGAGCAATATTTTAACAGGCAACGAAGACGGAACCCTGCGTCCCGAAGAAACGATAAACAGAGCCGAAGCCTTAAAAATGCTGGTTTTGGCCATGGATTTAAAATCAGAATTGCCAAATATTTCAAGTGATTATTGGTACAGCGCATATATGGCATACGGCGAAGAAAAAGCCTTAATCAGCCCGGATGCAAATAATGATTTTCTACCTGGTGCCGAACTAACAAGAGGTGAACTTTGCGACTTATTATACAGATGGGCAGATTCGCCATATACCGGCCAAAGCGAATATGGAAAAGCAACCTATTATGGATATAGTTTTGATGGCGCAAACACAGCTTCAGGCAAGCCACTGGAAGCTTATGGCTACATGGGTGCGCACAAAACCTTGCCCTTTGGCACCATAGTTCGCGTTATAAATATAGACACAAACACTTATGTGGATATTGAGATTGTAGACAGAGGACCTTATGGAGAGGGCCGTATAGTGGATTTAACCCCAGTTGCCTTTGAAGCTATAGGCCAACTAAGCGCAGGAATACTGAATGTACGTCTTGAAGTCCTAAGTAACTAGCCGTAGAATACGCCAGATGAAAGACCCACTTATTCGCGCCGTTAAACGGATTGAACATAGAAAGAAGCTCAAACCCCTTTCCCAGGAGGTAATTTCAACCTATAAAATTTTGACAATCACACTTGCGGTTCTGGGTCTCGCCACAATGGGATCATATCTCTATTTAAATACTTTAAAGCCAGCTAAAGGCTACGAACTTAAACAACTGCAAGCCGAATATGAAGAACTACAATCCGATCTACGCAAAATAAATCAACAAGTTATAGAAGCACAATCATTTGTAAACTTGCAGGAAACGGACACAGTCAATAACATGGACACAAATGATGGACAAGTCTCCTACACAAAAGACAACTCTTTTGCAAAAAACGAAGGTGGAGCACCTGCTTACATTACTCAATAAGGAGTTCCCACACCCAAAACCAACGCTTAAGTTTCGCAGTGTTTTTGAATTGCTCGTAGCCGTAATTCTATCCGCCCAATGCACGGATGAAAGAGTAAATCGTGTAACTACACTCCTATTTCCAAAAACTCGCCCGCTTGAGCCAAAAGATATTTTAGAAATGGGTAAAGAAAATCTCAAAAAAGCAATTTTTAGCACCGGTTATTTTAACAGCAAAACCACATCAATTTACGGTAGCGCAGAACTTATAGAAAAATCCGGCAAAGGAGTGCCAAGCAATTTCAAAGAACTCACCGCCCTACCCGGAGTTGGCCCAAAAACAGCACAAGTAATAGAATCCCAGTGGTTTAAAATACCGGCTTTCCCTGTTGATACACACGTACACAGAGTGGCGAACAGATTAGGCTTGGCAAACTCTGGCCTAGTTCGAGAAAAAACCGAGAAACAGCTCAAAATAATAGTGCCAAAAGAAAGCTGGAATCGCTTACACTTGCAACTTATCGCACATGGACGCAAAACATGCACCGCCCGGAATCCCAAATGCAGTGCATGTTCTTTATTTAAACTTTGTGCTTGGCCTCAAAAAAACTTATTTCTTGGAACCACGTTTCCTCCTGCTAAAGTAATAACGAAGACCAAATCCAATAATAAGCAAAGGCCATCCAAAAATAACTAGATAAATCACAAAATCCACACTGCCCTGTAAAAATACCACCCAATTGCTCATTGCCTCTTTTAAGGTTGCAATCGGCTTCCAAGTCTCCGTAACGGCACTAATACTTTCATCCTCGGACAAAACAACGGAAATTGTTGAATAATTGATTTGGCTGTCATAAGAATTTATTTGTCCTTGTAGATTTTCTATTTCATACCTTACATTCGATAAATATTGAGTCACGGCAAGTATCTCTGTAACATTTACAGCTTGATCCAAAATATCCAAATATTGTTGCTCTTCCGCTTTTTTGTTCGTAAGTCTCTGCTCCAAATCCGTGTAGTACTCGGTTACATTGTTTGCATTGTTATATTCATAATCCACATAAACCGCCATATCCTTTAAGCCGGTCATCGCCTCCTCGAACTTTTCTGAAGGAACACGAACCGTTAAAGACCCACTATAAGAATTATCTCCACGCGTAATACTCATATCGGAAATTGTACCTTTTAAGCCATCCACATACGTTTTAATCTGAACGGAACTATCACGGACATCTGTGACGTGTAGTCCCAAACTTCCTGTCTTTATAACCTGTCTATCAACTTCCGGCGAATAAGCCGACGATTCGGAAAGATTTGCCGATCCTGTCGCCATCATCTTATCAGACATCGTATACTCAGAATAACTAGATTCGACATAGGGGCCATAACTTGAAACCGTAGAATCCTGGCTTCTAAAGACAGACATTGGGCCTTGGCATGCGGAAAGCACTACCAAGAACAGAAGTAAAAAAACTATCTTAAGTGATTTCATGGTTGGCGGGTTAGACTTTGCCAAGTATAACACAAAAACAAAAAACACCAAAAATGGTGATCTCACGGAGAGTCGAACTCCGATTTACAGGATGAAAACCTGCTGTCCTAACCGTTAGACGATGAGACCGTACCCTATTCGGCAAAGTACGCTTAGTATATTTACTTCGTTTTTGAAGTCAATAGAAGCGAAAAAACCTAAAAAAGAAGTCATAAAAAATTAGGGCTCCAATCTTAAAAAGACCATAATCTGGTGCCAAAGCAAGTCCTTCCGCTTTCCAACCTGATAGCAGGTTACTATACTGATGCCAGCTTTACCCCTTAACAAAAGCTATATGGCATACTCTGTAACCAACAGCAAAGGTCAAGCATACTTCCTACATGGAAAGATGGTTACCCTTCGCGGAGGCCGCAAACAACAAATTTATTACTTTGCTCGCACGGAAAAGGCAGACGTTATGGAATCTCTTCCAACGGGATACAAAGTAACAGAAAATAAGAGAACAGGACTTCCAATGCTTAAGAAAGCATAATTGCTCTAAGCAATAAAATAAAAAACCCCCGCATGCGGGGGTTTTTTTATACTTAAAACTTATAATTCAATTTATTCAGTAGGCAAAGTCGTAGCATCATCCTGCACCTCAACGTAATCACCGGAAACATTAAAATCAGACATATCGTACTCTGCAGTAGAAAGTGATTGTTTTTGCAAAGTAACCATGGAAATAGCCAAAAGTCCCATCATAAGGATCATCCAAAGTACCGCACAAACCAAAATCCTAAAGCCGGTCATATGGCTCTTTTGATCTTGCGCATAGTAAAGTGGGAATCCAAACAAAATAAGCCCCTGCAAGGAGCAAAAGAAAACAACGCAAAACAGTAAGTAGAATAAATCCAAAGATAAAACACCGTTTTGGTTAAGCCAAGCTCCCAAAAGTGGGAAAACAAAAACTGTTACAGCGGTTACAAGCATAGAAAGTACCGCAAGTACAAAACCTATTACTGCCGTTTGGCGCGTTGAGAGCGCTTTGCCTTTAAAGAAAAACATGCGTGAAGGGCGTTAAGGATATAAGGATAGCCGATTAGGACTAATACAAAGAAAATAAAAAAAAGAATGTAGTCCATAAATCGCTTTGGGCGTATCCTACATCCATGCTTAAGTATTTTTCAACTCTCGAATTAATAATTCTAATTATAATTTTTGTGCCAACGGTTTATGCAATGATAGCCGGGGCTCCTTTTGTTCCAACACAAATGGAACAAGTTAACAGAATGTTAAAAAGTGCAAATATTAAAAAAGGGATGCGTCTTTACGATCTTGGGAGTGGAGATGGAAGACTGGTTCACAAGGCCTCGAAAGAATATGGCGCAATAGCAATCGGATATGAATTTTCCCCGCTTGTATATATATGGAGTAAATTTTTAAGCATCTTCTGGAGAAGCGAAGCCAAATTAAGATATGGAAACTTTTGGAAACAAAATTTTAAAGATGCAGACATTATTGTTTGCTACCTCTTGCCATATTCTATGAAGAACATGCGAACAACATTAATCCCACAATTAAAACCTGGTGCAATTATTGTATCTCACGCTTTCCAGATAGAAGGCTTAAAACCTTGGAGGAGTTTACCTCGCTTACGCGAAAAAAGGCTCGGACCAATTTGGATTTATAAAATAAAAGAACAAAGAAAATAAGCCCGATTTCCATAAGTGCAAACCCAGCCCTCCCGATGACAAGATCGGAGCTTGCAAATGGAACTTTTGCAAAAAATAAGGCAAAACATTCAATAATTTTTAAATAAAAAGTACCAACAATCGCAATCGATTTACCAAAGACAACGGACAGCGCCGGAAAAAGCATTGCAAACGAAATAAACGGAGCCACAAAAACATTGGCGATTGGCGCAATAAAAGAAAACGTACCAAAAGCAAAAGTGCTGATTGGGAAAACTGCAATCTGCGCAGAAAGAGTCATTAAAAGTGCCTCGCGAATAAAAGAAAATTTTTCTGATTTTTGCTCAAATTTTGGAATCATTTTATCTAAGATGGGAACAAAACAAAGAAGCCCAAGGGTGGCGGAAAAAGACAGCTGGAACCCTGTGTCATAAAGCAAAACTAACGGATTCAACATGACCATAAAAACCGCACCCCAAAGCAAAGCAAAAATCGCCTGACTCCGCTTTCCGATATAAAGACCAAAAAGCCCTATTATGCCCATAAAGCCTGCACGCACCACCGCGGCCGATGCGCCAACAAAACACACAAAAATAAAAACAAAAATCGAACTCACTATCATTCGCCTTTTGAAGGGCAAAAAAACAAGCAAAAAAGAAACCATATAAATAACTAAACTTATATTGGACCCGGAAATCGCAACAATATGCATAAGCCCAACAACCCTAAATGCTTCGGAAAGTTCTTCCGGCATACCCTTCCTACTGCCGACCAAAAGCCCCGCCGCAAAACTAGCCTCCGGCTCAAAATAAAGCTCATTCAAACGCGATTCAACTTTTTCTTTAACCGCATATAAATTCCCGCGCACGGAAAATCCTGCTTTGGAAACCACCTCAAAAGAATTTGCGCGCATGGTTCGCCAAACATTACGCATAGCTAAATATGCAAAATAATTAAAGCCCTCAATATCATTGGATGGCACTTCCAAAACCCCGGCGACCCGTACCGTATCCCCAAAATGTACATCTTTATAAATAGAAACAGAAACGAGCACTTGCCCATACTCGGTTTTAAGCACAATTTTTTGTGAATCCTCCCTTTTATCAACTTCAGCAGAAACAACTCCGCTTAAAGTAACAAAATCTTGAACCGGCCAAAACCTATCCGCTTCATCCATATAATATGAGACTCGAAAAACACCAACTAAAAATGCTAAAACCAAAATTCCAGCCATGCGATTTTTTAAAAAAACAAAAAAACCAAGCACAAAAATCGGCCAAACCGTGAATTCAAAAATACCGCGCATAAGTACGCCGATTAAGAAACTCACTGCAAAAAGCACATAAAAAATCATACAAAATAAAATAAACCAAACCGACCTTAAAAATCCCTTAAAAAAACCTTAATTTTTTCTTAAATATTCCTTACAAAATCTCCCTTCCATTCCTGGTCAAAATGCGTAAAATATCCAAGATGAATGCATTTCAAAAACATGCCATTTCAGGTTTAGAAGCCGTCGTAGAGGCAAAAACCAATAAAGCCCAAACGTGGGTTAAAAGCCATATTTTCTTAAGTATTGTTGCTTTAATACTCGGAGTTTTAACCTTACGCGGAGTAGTTGGGGCAATAAGAACGGGCGAACCACTTTCCGTAAAAAGAATTATTATTTCTGCCGTTGGAAATGGACTCGAAACAGATGCATACGGGCACACGAATATCCTTTTGATCGGGGTTGGCGGTGAGGGTCACGATGGAGCGAACTTAACGGACACAATGATTGTGGCTTCAATAGATAGTGCGGACGATACGGTTTCCATGCTTTCAATCCCGCGTGATATTTATGTGGAAAACGAAAAAGTTGGATGGGGCACGCGCATAAATGGAATTTACGAATACGTTCTAGACCAAAATGACGACCCGATTGAAGCTGAAGCCGAACTGGAAAAAGAAATCGAAAAAATCTTAAAAGTAGACATACATTATTATGCAAAAATAGATTTTAAAGGATTCACGGAAATCGTGGACGCAATGGACGGGATAACTGTTGACGTAAAAGACTCTATCGCAGATTTAAGTTATCCCGCAGACGACGGCTCGGCAACTTTTTATGAGCCATTTTACTTAAGCGCAGGGGCTCAAATATTAGATGGAGAAACGGCATTAAAATACGCACGCAGTCGCCACACAACTTCTGATTTCGACCGCGCAAGTCGTCAACAACAAGTTCTAAGTGCAATAAAAGAAAAAGCTTTATCGCTTGGCATGCTTAGTAGCCCAAGCAAAATAAAAGATTTATATTTTGCAATCGCAAACAATTTTCAAACGAATCTTTCGCTCTCGGAAATTTTGGCACTTGCGGGAGAAGCAAAAGATATTGATTTGGAAGGAATAAATTCAGCCGTGCTCAATGATTTGGCTTACGAAATGGCCGGATTTTTATACACCCCTCCGCGTGAAGAAGGCGATCCATTTTATTTAAAACCATACGCCGGAGATTTTTCTGAAGTGCAAACTTTTGCACAATTATTTTTCTATCATCCGGAAATTTATAAAGCCCAAATTAAAATTGAAGTCTTAAATGGCACAAAAGAAGCAAGCCTGGCCGGTCTTACAAAAATGTATTTGGTTCGCAATGGATTTAATGTGGTTGATTTTGGGAACGCACTAAATAGAGAAACTCCGGATACGATAATTTTCAAAGTTGACGAGAAAAACTCACTGCCAAATGAAACTCTGGAAATCTTACCTTCACTGACTTTCGGTGAAATTATTTCACAAATCCCAACAGAATATTCCATTTTAAACAGACCTACTACGGCAGATATAATAATAATTCTCGGCCAAGATTTTGCTGACTATTACAAAGAGAACGAAGAGCACTTTTACGAAGGCCTATACTAGGGTAAACTGAACCTATGTTTTTCCAAAGCTTACTATCACTTTTGTTCGCAAGTACCCTACACTTGGCTTATGCGAACGATGCATCTCCACAGTTTGATGACTCTATTTTGCTTGGCGTCTCTCCTCTACCGATTGAGGAAGAAAATGCCGGACAACCGGCACAAATGAGCGCAGGAAGTATTTTAGCAATAGACTTGAAATCCCAATCTATTTTATTCGAAAAAGACAGCAACATTAAAAGACCTATCGCAAGCCTAACAAAACTTATGACGGCCTACATTATTTTAGAAGAAAATGATCCAAACAGTGTTGTGAATGTTAGTACGAATGCATCCGGGACCGGAGGTTCAAGAATGGGGCTCCAAGCAGGCGAACAAATTACAATAAAAGATTTACTTTATGGGCTTTTGATAGAGTCCGGAAACGATGCGTCTGTTGCCCTGGCCGAATTTAATGCCGGTAGCGAATCGGAATTTATTAACAAAATGAACATAAGAGCCAACGCTCTTGGCCTGAATAACACCCACTATGCAAACACAAGCGGACTGGATGATGAGAATGCTTACTCCACCGCACATGACCTTACAGTGCTCGCAACTCATCTATTAAAAGACAACACCATAAGAGAAATAGTAAAAAACAGCAGTTTTGAAATCACAAGTTTAAGCGGACAAACACACAAACTTATAAACACAAATATTTTACTTGGCGAAAGCGGAATAAAAGGTTTAAAAACCGGTAAAACGCCAAACGCCGGTGAATGTCTCGCAGTAATAGCAGACACCCCGGACAACCACGAAATTTTAACAATTGTACTCGGCAGTCAAAATCGTTTTATGGACACCAAAATCCTAACGGATTGGATCTACAATAATTTCACCTGGTAAAAAATGTTTCCAATAACAGACACGGTTCGCCATTTAATATTTATATTGGGATCAGCATTTATTGGATTTGGCATAGCCATAACCTTGGCGAAACCATTCATAAAATTACTGCACCATTTTAAAATTGGTAAAAATATTCGTGAAACCGCAAGTGATGGAAAACCGGCGACTCTTTTCAATGCACTGCATCAAAAAAAATCCGGAACCCCAACCATGGGTGGAGTATTAATTTGGGGAAGCGTTTTGTTAACAATCGGCATGTCACGCATACTTTCCTACACGGGCTTTTTTGAACATTCACTTCTAAACCGCAAAGAAACCTATCTACCCATATTGACTCTCGTAGCGGTTGCTTTACTTGGCGCCCTGGACGACGTTTTTAATATAAAAGGCTGGGGCAAAAGCAAAGGAATAAACATAAAACCAAAATTTTTTACACTTACGCTTTTTGCACTACTTGGCGCACTTTGGTTCTATTTCAAATTGGGCTACAACCAAATCCATCTGCCGGGCATAGGAGATTTCACAATCGGATTTTGGTACATCCCTCTTTTCATTTTTATAATCACCGCTAGTGCAAACGCGGTAAACATCACGGATGGTTTGGATGGACTGAGCGGAGGCCTGATAATCATAGCTTTTGGCGCATACAGCGCCCTCGCCTACGCACACGGCCTTCTTATCCTATCTGCATTTTGCGCGCTAATAAGCGGTACCTCACTTGCATTCTTGTGGTTCAACATAGCCCCCGCAAAATTTTACATGGGAGACACGGGCGCACTTAGCCTGGGGGCAACTTTAGGCGTAATTGCAATGTTGACTAACACCGTAGCAATCTTGCCGTTCATTGCTTTTATTTTTGTAATAGAAACACTCAGTGTTGTTGCACAACTAAGTTCAAAAAAACTATTTGGAAAAAAGATTTTTCACATAGCGCCAATACATCATCACTTCGAACACATCGGCTGGCCCGAAACTCAAGTTGTTATGCGGTTTTGGATAATAGGAGGACTTGTTGCGACCTTTGGATTAATCCTTGGGCTAATTGGAATGGGTATCTGAAAAACGTGGATCGATAACAGTTTCAACGTCTACCACAACATTTTCCGTAGGAGTGATTATCTGTTCTTCCACTAAATCAAATTGATCAGATAAATCTTGCGTCATTTGAGCCTCATCTTTTAACTTGGAATATAAATCATAAGAATCCCCGGTGGCATCGTTTGTTGCAAAGAATCCGGATAAATCTTGCAGTTCACGTTCACGTAAACTCAAAACCATCACGCTAAGTTGTTCCAGCATCGCGTTTTCAATATCAACTTTACCTTGAATTTCAGGCAAAGAAGCAACCACTCGTAACATTTGCAAATCAGCGAGCTTCTCTTCGAGTAGCTTGGAAAGCATCGCATCACGATCTTCCATTGGCACATCTTGCAACGCGGCCAACATAGACATTGATTCGTTTTGATACGATTCCAAAGACAGAATTGCTTCGTCCAACATACCGGCATCTATAAGCTCCGGAACTTGTTGCAACTTTTGTGATGCGGAGCCAATCCCTGCATTCAAAAGCACATCACTTTCTTCAAAACTTGGAGAAACGGCAACTTCTTTTTGGGTCTCATCAACAAGCGCAATTAAATCGGCATTCGCAGTCTCCCCAGAGCTAGCAAGTGCCTTATCAACTGTATCTTTGTAAACATCCAAAGTCTGTTTTGCAAGCTCGGTATTGCCTTGAGCAATCAAAGTTTGGGCTTCATTTAAACGGCTTTCCGCCTGTTCCACAAAAAGTTCAGTCTTCGCGGAATCCGTAAAGGCAAAAGAAACTTGTACCGTCTCACGGAAAGTCTTTAAAAAATAAAGCGGATTGCCGGGCAAAATAAGTGCTCTTTCAATGTTTTCTTGTTTATAACTTTCATCCAATTGCCTTGCGTAAGATTTGCTGTAAGCGAGATTAAAAGACCACCAAACGTCCTCTTGCATGGCCTCGGAAATTTCTGAAAAATTTATTCCATCGGAAATTGTTACCAAAGCTCCCTGCCCCAACGAGCCGGAGTAAGTTTTTTCTCCAGAATTAACAACCATATTCACAAAATTGCGTGCAACCGCCACAAGATCAAGCCTATCGCTAACCTGAACGTCAAAACTTGATTTTTGTGAGGTGGACACGTAGCCACCGGAAAAATCTATCTCAAAAAAAGATTCCGGTGAAACCAAATTTACAACTTGTGCAAAACTACGACCGCTTTCTTGATATATAGAAACCCTGGTAAGCGCTCTATTTTCCGGATCTAAATCCGCATTAACTATATTTATAGATGTGCCGGGTCCCATTGTAAGCCTGCTGTCATCAATAAACATTATATGAGCCATTGAATCGTCACCTGTTGCGATTTTATCCCCAACTTGCAAAGCCACTGTGCCGGAAACAAGAGATTCATTTACATAAACTTCACCTTCAACAACCTGAAGCGTATTTTCACGCATTGCGGAAACACTTGGTGCAAACCTAAGCACAGGAACAAGCAAAATTGAGAAAAGAGAACACAAAGATGCAAATGCAAAAACTTTTTTAGGGAAAAACGACCGCACAGGTGTAAAAGCAGGAACGCGATCCGGCAAAATATCCAGCAAACTTTCCTTACTTTGAACTTTTTTGAGGCGAGAGACCTTAACCTGCGAAACACCTAATCGTAAGGAAGATAATTCATTTTGATACACAGAAAAACCTCGATCCGGAAGCTTGTCTTTTAAGCTGTTCCAGATCCTCTTCTTGGCGATATCTGTGTTAAGTTCTTTCATCATCTATGTATAGAACGAGAATTAAGGGACTTTATTACAAAAATTCTTGCTTTACGCCGGTTTCTGCAAGAGTTTTTTTAAGTTCTTTAAGCGCACGGAATTGAAGCACCCGCACATTTCCCTCTCTTTCACCAAGCACTTCAGCAATTTCCTCGTTAGAAAGCCCCGTTAAAAATTTTAGCGTTACAACTTGACGATACGGCTCTTTTAGCTTGGAGACCGCATCTCTCACAACTTTCCCCATAATATTTTTCTCGGTTAAAACTTTTGGAGCTTGCTTGTCGGATTTGTCTTCCATTTCGTCGTCAACGGGCTGTATTGAACGATGAGTCCTCAAATGATCGATTAATGTGTTGTGCGCAATCTTAAAAAGCCATGCCGAAAATTGCACATCTCGCTTCTCGTACTTTTCAAGATTCATCCAGGCTTTTATAAAAATCACTTCCACCAAATCATCCGCCTCTATTGCCGGCGCACGGAAATACACATAGCGATAAATCGGATCAAAATAAATATCGTAAATTTTTGCAAAAGCATCTTTATCACCCTCTTTTGCAGACAAGATGATTGCATCAATATCAAACTGCGATGGCGTAACTGAACTTTGCATAGGCGTAGGCGAATTCTAGCGCATCCGATGCTTTTTTGTCTAATACAAGCGATGTAAATACACCAAAGATTTGGAACCACTCTGGGAGCAGGCCACTAAAAAATCCTTCAGCAGTCCAAGGCCATGGAGACAGGCCACGTTGAACTATTGATTTTTAAATGCAAGTGGCCTGGGAAGAGCATGCAAGCGCATTAAAGATCCATATCTGTATGCTTCTCCGAGCTTCCCTGCCTGCACGCTACTTAGGATTTCCTGCCTGCCCATCGGGGCTTTACGCCTGCTACGGAAATGGCACACCGGCTAACGTCGTTTTTCTTGCACTTTTAAGTTGATGGAATGCGCAAGGGTGTGGTGATTTTTGCAAAGAGGCGCGAGGAATTGCGGATTGTGTGCGTGGCTCAGTGCAAACATTTGCGTGTGGTGAAGCTGTTCCGCCGGCTTGTTGCAGTTTGGGATTGAACATTTTGTGCCATGTTCTTTCTGGATAATTTTGCGAACCCGGGCTGGGATGTAGCGAGAGGCAGGTTTTTGTTCGATTTCTTCTGCAATTTTCGCCTTTTCTTGCTGGATTTCCTCTTCGCGTTTGTCCAGCAGTCCCGTGAGAACTTGGTTTAAATCGAGTCCTTTGTTTTGGAGCTCAAGTAGGCGTGCGGTAACTGCAGAATTTAAGTTGAGTTTGCTTAGTTCAAGCAAGCTCGCAACTGTGCCGGGCACAGATTTTGCCTCGATTTGTGGCTTAAATAAGCCATTTTGGTTTGAGTTCTCCAGGTTTTTTATGGCGAATTTTTCATCCTTCACCAAAGTTTCCACAGCACTCCTGGGAAGTGTTTTTACCACTTCCGGTAAACTTTCTTGATTTTCCAAGGTAGCAATGGATGCAACTCTGGCAAGTTTACTTACACTCACTTCGCCGGAACTAAGTAGATTTTTTAAGCTTGGCATTTCGTTAAATCGTTTTTCCAAATGGAAAACACGTCTAACTTGGTCTTCGCTTAAGCCAGCCAACTTAAAAGAAAATTCATAAATGCTATTAAATCCTTTTTTTTCGTAAATTTTGCGCTTAGAAATCTCCGGCAATAATCCTATAAATTTCCTTCTCCAAAATATTGCTCTTTTGCCATAGATTCTGGCCATCCTGTAAAGATCCTGATCCGTGACGTGGGTGGTTGTAGAAAGTAAGTTAGTTTCCATAAATCATTGTTAATATGCCCAAATTCTACAACAAAATCCGCCCATTTTACAGGTTAAAATCATCATTTCTGCTAGACAAATTCCCAGGTGAGTGCGTGCTCACCTTTCGGCGCCAATTAATGCACTTTTCAGCACCAATTAATGCACTTGCCACCATCAATTAATGGGACCTGCCATGCACAATCAATTGCCCCGTCGGTTAGCATAAATTGTCAAACCCGCTACGGCTCCTAAGCATTCAAAGCCTTAACCGCTCTCTCAACCTCCCCTTTAGCGCCCAAGAAAATTGGCGTTTTTTGAGTGAGGGAATTAATCTCAAGATCCAAAATTGAAACAAAATCGTGGCAATCCTGCCCACCGCAACAGCTTTTGCCATCATTGCACCTGGAGCCACAACAGCCTTCGCCATCACTGCACCCATCACCGCAGCAACAGCCTTTATCACATTCACCGTCGCATTCACAGCTTTTGCTACAACACGCGGAATCCATAGCACCATCACTCGACGCTCCACCGGCCTGCTCAACCAAATAAGCGAGTGGTCCACATTCATACAAAAGCCTCAATTTCCCGCTGGGAGCGGACGGCATGCCGGGATACATAAAAATCCCGCTACCCTTTTTTAAAATATGATTTACGTCCGGCACCATTCCACCTGAATAACGAAGTGTGTATTTTTCACGCATCATATCCGTAACCAATTTAAAATAGTCTTCCCTCTCCGCAGTTGCACGCAAATTTCCAGGAGCAAAATATTTCTTTTCACCATCAATTTTCATATCTTCGCAAACAAGCGTAAATCCATCCGCAGTCAACATGAATTCGTGCACGCCATTGCCAACAGAAATCACCAAAGTCGTTTTTGGACCGTAAACCGCATAAAGCGCAGCAACCTGAGATCGCGGAGTTTCACCAAAAACATCGCGACTTTTATAGATTCCAACAATCGTCCCAACAGAAAGATTTACATCAAACAAGCTGGAGCCATCAAGCGGATCATAAAACACGCTAAAAATTCCATCCGAACTCGCCTTCTCAAACTCATTCAGTTCCTCACTACAATATCCAAAAACATAAGGATTTGTTTTTAAATAACGACTCATAATTTCTTCAGACGCAGTGTCCATTGCGATTTGTTCCTCGCCATAAACATTTTTACTGCCCGCTTTGCAGGTATCGGTGTGGACAAGTTTGATAGAAATTTCTTCAACCGCACGAGCAATTTCAACTATAAGTTCAGCGAGTTCACGCGAGGCACCTTTTTCTTGAAGATAATCAAATAGCATATTTTAAAGGTTATTGTACTGTCCAAGTGAAGCCTCAGAATTCGCGCGGGCTTGCTCAACTAACAATTTTTGCGCACCTAAAACGTCTGAGCGATTTTGAGCCCAAGCATTTAACGCGGGTTTTTGGATTGCTCGCCCGTAAGAAAAACTAAGTGGCCAAGGCATTCCTCCAATCTTATTCATTGCATCAAGTCGTACCGTTGACTCCTCACTACTTTGCCCACCGGACAAAAACACAACGCCAGCCAAAGTGGCAGGCACATTTTCTTTAAGACATTTCACCGTCATTTCCGCGATAGTTTTCAAATCCGCCTGGACTGGACAATCCTTACCGGGAAGCACCATGCTAATCTTCAAAATTGCTCCGCCAAAATACACTCCTTGCTCAGCCATTTCTGAGAAAAGCACCTGCAAAACGCTCGCAGTAACCTCGTAGCAACGTTCAATTGTATGATCACCCTCCATAATAATTTCTGGCTCAACCATTGGAACAATATCTGCTTCTTGGCAAAGACCTGCATAACGAGCGAGCGAGTGAGCATTTGCCTTGATTAAAGCCGGGCTTGGCAAAACATCAGAAACATTTATTACAGCCCTCCATTTTGCAAACTCGGCTCCAAGATTTTTGTATTCACTTAGCCTATCACGAAGCCCATCAAGGCCTTCCGTAGCCATTTCGCCGGGATGCAAAGCAAGTTCTTTTGGCCCCATATCCACTTTAATTCCGGGCAAAATTCCTTTGCCTTTCAAAATATCCACAAAACGCACTCCGCCTGCCGTGCTTTGCCTCAGCGTTTCATCAAAAAGTATCATCCCGCTTATATAATTTTCGATTTGGGGAGCCGTAATCAAAAGCTCGCGATATTCCCTGCGAGTTTCTTCGGTGCACTCTACACCGAGCGCATCAAAACGCTTTTTACAGGTTGCATGGCTTTCATCAATAGCCAAAATACCTTTACCGGGGGCCACCATCGCCTTAGCGACTGAACTTAAAGTTTGTTGATTCATAAAAGAAAATCTTAAATATTTGCCCGCCCACTATAGCAGATTTTTAAAATTTCAAAAAAAATTTTATGAATCCCAAAGCCAAATACGTGTTTGCAATATTGACAAAATGCCAATTTTCGCTAACAATTCAGGCTTGTACAAATTTAAAAAATAAATATGAATGGTAAAAGCACATTGTTCGAAACCATAAGTGAATTCACAGGAAATAGCGGAATAATTCTTCAAAAACACTCCCCTGCATTATCAGTTTCGAATGCCGAAGGTTCAATACGAATAATGCAAACCCGAAATAGTAAACCAATAGTAGTAGTAAATAAGGAAACATGTTCGGGTTGCGAATCACCATGTGGGAACATATATGAAGAGCCTCCATCTGACATATTGCCAGTATGTGCGGAAAAAAGACTGGAAGTGGCAAGGATTTTTCGATCAACGATAAAGGAATAGGAGATAATTTCCATGGATACAGAACGACCAAGCCAAACACCAAAAGCAAACGAACTAATCCCAAGCGAAGAAGTTTTGGAAAAGCTTGGCTTTTTCCAAGAAACAAGAGAAGCAACTACGAAAATTAAAGACCGTTTAACAGAAGCTAGTCCAGAAAATCTAGCAGAAATGGCAAGATTTTTCAGAAGAAAAGTTTATTTAGCTTTGAAAGGAGGATTTGAGCAAATTGCCAAGGATGGACACCGTACTTCTAGACGAGAACAAACAAAAGTAGAAGGCATGGAGCGCCCAATGGAACAAGAAAATTCTCCCGAATACACCATAAGAGCAAGAAGGTGGAGAACGTTCTTCGCGCTCAAAGCAATATTAAACGGTAAAGAAAGAGAGTGCATCATAGGTGAGGCAATCGCAAAATTTAGAGAAGCACCAAATCCAGACAGAATAGTTAATGATTTTTTTGACGAAAAAAATAGGTTAAAAAGAAACATAGACATAGAAAACATGCCATTTGATATTTGCATGGACATAATCGCACTAACTGAAGACGAAGATAAAATGGCAAAATTATGCGAACCAAAGAAAATGCTCATAAAAGCAATGGCAAAAGGAGCGCACGAACGGTTAATAAAAGCGCTTATAACAGACGATCCAACTTGGATAAAAACAGGCAGAGAATATTTTACATACAGGTACTACGATGCAATATTAAAACAATCTCCAACGGCACTCAGCGAAGGACGAATTGGAAGAAAAGCTGCAGGAGTGCTCCTTGCATACGCAATCTTGCAAAAAGAAAACCCCGAATTTGACGGCGATTTCCTACAATCGCTACGAAAATCAGGACTAATCCCAGTAGGTGACACAGATGACCTTGCACAAAGGAAATGGAATGAATATTCAAACGGCACTCTAGAAGAAAATCACTCCCTTTTTATAGGTTCAAGCATACTACACGAACTTGTTGCAAAAAATCGTGACTTATTTGCAATAACAATAGCAAAATATATATACGAGCAAGATTCAGACGCCTACGAAAAGCTTGCCCTACAAACAAACTTCGAAAATGCCGAATTCCCAGAAGATGTAATGCGCTCTTTACTTGCCATGTACCAATCATTAACTAAAGAAACTGGAGACAATCCTTCTATAGGGAGGTCTTCATCGGAGCTGGAAGATAGGTCAAAAAGCGCAGATGGCGGAGGAGAAAGTTTTGCCGGAAGATACGCAAGTGAAATATTCTCCGGTAGAAGAGTTTCCACAGAAGACCAACCAAAAAGCAGTGAAGACTTCAAAAAATTCTTGGAGAAAAATCCAGGATTCAAAGAATTCATAGATGTAATAAAAAAGGTTTTTGGATCTGCATTCAGTAAAGAGGTAATGCAATATAGAATGGAAAAAGGCCTTATGACAAACAATGAAGAAATGGGCATTTTGGTACAAAGGTTAAACGGCAATCATCATGGAAAATATTTCTACCCAGATATGGCCGGTGTTGCACTTTCGGCAACACATTTTTCACCAGGACCAGACCCTAGCAAGGGTTCTATGACCATAGTACTTGGGCTTGGAAACGGAGTAGTAGATGGAAGAGGGCATTTAAGATGGCTTGCAGCTCCAAACTACAAATTAGAGGGACAAAACCCGCAAACAGAAGTAACGGTATTTAACACAGCAACCTGCAAAACAGAAACAATACCATTACAAGAATTAATAGATGAAGCAGACCGAGCAAAATTACAAAAAGGACACAAAGCAATGAGACAGGCATTAGATTTGGCAAGATCACGAACTGATAAAACTTTGTTTGATTTCGGCAAGCTCGTAAATCAAAAAGGCATGTTTAACCTGCCTACACTAGTTCGCTATTACGTTAAAAAACTAGAAAGAGTTTTAGGGCCTGTGGACGTAGAATTCACCGTTGATGTAGACGCAAACGGCAAATTTAAGATAAACATCGTCCAATGTAGGCCACACCAAATACATCCAAATTTTACGCCAACAAAAGCCCCAAGTAGCATTCCAGAAAACAGAAAATTATTTGAAGCCAGTAGCTTAAACTGTGGAAAAGCAAAAAATATAGAACACATACTTTACATAGATCCGCACGTATACGATGGAGGTGGATTTGATGATTTAAAAAGACATATTCCAGAACTAGTTCGCCAAATAAACGATCGCGTTTCAGATAAATCGTACTATGTAATGGCTCCAGGTAGATGGGGAGATAATCAAGGTAGCGAATTTGGAGTTGGCATAGATATTTCAGCTTACAGTAAAGCCGCCGGTGTAACAGAGCTTAGCGGAGTTGGCAGATTTAAAGACACAACGCCATCAAATGGAAGCCATGCTTTCCAAAATATGACAAACTCTGGAATGTTAAGCTTTTCTGTAAGAGTAGAGAATGAAAGTGAATTGGATATCTTAAAAAATGCTCCAAATGGACATAACAGTTTACCTAAAAAAGAAGATGGGCCTGATATCGAGATCCCAGACAGTCTTAAACCATTCGTAAAATGGATTCCTGTACAAGAGCTAGGTCAATCCATCGGACTAAGAGATGCCAGAATGCATGTTGCACTATCTAACGGAGAAGGAGGCAAAGGATGCATATATTTTGCAGAAAAAGATAAAGACCTACCGGAAGCAACCGAGCCAAAATACACAGCCTAATTCAGACCGCCCCATTGACAACCCACCCCCTAGCACTCTACAATAGCAAGTGCCAGTTTGCAGATTCAAAAAATCTTAAAAACACCATGCCATGGACCTAAATAAATTCACAAGAAGGGCTAAGGAAGCCATAGAAAACACAGGGAAGATGGTGCAAAAATTGCGCAATCCGGCCCTAACTCCACTCCATCTGCTTTACTCACTTGTAACACAAGAAGATGGAATTGTTCCGGGCATTCTTAAAAATCTAAATCTTGAGCCGGAAGCCCTTGCCCAAAAAATAGAGGGAGTTTTTGTGACATATCCAAAAATCACCGGCAAATACCAGCCACAAATCACCGAAGAGCTCACAAACATCTTGGAAGAAGCCGAGGACGAAGCCACAAAACTAAAAGACGAATACATAAGCACTGAACACCTGTTCCTGGCTCTTTTAAAAGACAAAGGCGTCCACACAGTTCTGCCGATTCAAAAAAACGATGTTTTAAAGGCACTTGCTTCTCTTCGCAACGGACAAAACGTTACCGACGATGATCCGGACAGCAAATTTAAAGCCCTGGAAAAATACACCATCGACTTTACAGCCCTAGCCGGCCAAGGAAAAATTGATCCCGTAATCGGGCGCAATGACGAAATCCGCCGTGTGATGCAAATTCTTTCCCGCAGAACAAAAAACAACCCCGTACTTGTTGGTGAACCCGGAACCGGTAAAACAGCAATCGTAGAAGGCCTGGCCAAAAAAATCATAGATAACGACGTGCCAGAAAGCCTTAAAAGAAAACGTATTTTAGGGCTGGATTTGGGCGCGCTACTCGCAGGCACAAAATACCGCGGTGAGTTTGAAGAACGCCTAAAGGCAATCATAAAAGAAATAGAAAACAGTGACGGCAAAATCATACTTTTTATAGATGAATTGCACTCAATTGTTGGCGCGGGAAGTGCAGAAGGCGGAGGCCCGGATGCCGGAAATCTCTTAAAACCAGCCCTGGCCCGTGGACAACTCCGCACGGTTGGAGCAACAACTCTTAAAGAATACAGAAAATACATAGAGAAAGATTCAGCCCTGGAGCGCCGTTTTCAACCTGTTAAAGTGGAAGAACCAAGCCCAAAAGATGCACTTTCCATCCTGCGTGGCATTAAAGAAAAATACGAACTCCACCACGGAGTAAAAATCCGCGATAACGCCCTTGTTTCCGCGGTAAATCTTTCCAGCAGATACATTACGGACAGATTTTTGCCAGACAAAGCAATCGACCTAATGGACGAAGCCTGCTCCGTGATAAGGATAGAAAACGACAGCATGCCGACCGAAATAGACAGCCTCCAGCGAGAAATCCGCCAAATGGAAATCGAACGCGAAGCCCTTAAAAAAGAACCGGACGAAGCTTCAGTAAATCGCTTAAAAGAGCTCGAAAAATCCCTCGCTGATTTAAAAGAAAAGAATCAAGAACTAATGAGTAAATGGCAGGCGGAAAAAGGGATAATCGACTCGTTCAAATCGATAGACAAGGAAATCGATGAGCTCAAAATCGAATCTCAAAAAGCGGAACGTGCCGGCGATTTAACCCGCGTTGCAGAAATCAAATATGCACGCATTCCGGAACTGCAGAAAAAAGCCGAGGCCCTCAAAAAAAACCTAATCAAAGAGCAGGGAGAAAATCACCTCCTCCGCGATGAAGTAACAGAAGAAGACATCGCTGGAATTGTTTCCCGCTGGACGGGCATCCCAGTGTCAAAAATGCTCACCGAAGAAACCGCCCGCCTCGCAAAACTGGAAGAAGAACTTTCAAAACGGGTGATCGGCCAAAAAGAAGCCATAAAAGCCGTGAGCAATGCCGTAAGAAGAAGCCGTGCAGGAATTCAAGATGAAACTCGCCCGGTTGGCTCATTTATATTTTTAGGACCTACCGGCGTGGGTAAAACAGAGCTTGCAAAAGCCCTTGCAGAACAACTTTTTAACGATGAAAAACGCATCATTCGCCTAGACATGTCCGAATATATGGAGAAACACTCGGTTGCCCGCCTTTTGGGCTCCCCTCCCGGGTACATTGGCTACGAAGAAGGTGGACAACTAACGGAAGCACTCCGCACTCATCCGTATTCGATTGTGCTTTTTGACGAAATAGAAAAGGCCCATCCGGACGTATTTAACGTACTTTTGCAGATGTTGGATGACGGCCGATTAACGGACAGTAAAGGTCGCACTATTGATTGCAGAAACGTAGTCGTAATTATGACCTCGAATTTAAAGGAGTCCGACCTCCAAAAAACCTTCCGTCCCGAATTTTTAAACCGTATCAACGATATTTTGATTTTTAACCACTTAACGCCAGAAAACATTGCAAAAATTGTGGAAATTCAACTCAAAAAAGTTGAGGATAGATTGGCGAAAAAGAACATCACTTTAAGCCTTACCAAATCCGCAATCGTTCACATTGCAGAAGCCGGTTACGACGAAGCCTTTGGCGCCCGCCCCCTAAAACGCCTAATCCAAAACGAAATTCTGGACGATCTCTCCCTCCAAATTATAGAAGGCAAAATCAAAGAAGGCGCAAACATTAAGGTTGATTATAAGGCAGGCGAGATTGTGATTGGCTAAAGTTTTATTGATAAAGAATCTTATACGTTAACTACATAAGATTATATAAGATTGATAAAAATCATGGCTAACGTCCGCATGATTTCACCAATTCCTGGAAGCCCAATCTTATTCGGGCGAAGAAACAGTCTCAACCTTGGGCGCTATTTCTTTGGGGCCCTTACCGTCAGGATTACATTCTGCCAATCCAAAAAGTATCGCACTAAGCCCAATGGCAAAAGCGGCTATAGTTTTTTCAACAGGACGGAATGTGTTGGAGTCTCGCGTACAATCAAGATTAGGAGCAACAACTCTTGGACTTCGCGATTTATCTTTTTCAAGTTTTTGGCCAAGCTTTCCCCTAACATCTGTAATCATTTCTTCACGCAACTGTTCCAGCATTGGTGCTTGTAAGGCACATGCCCATTGATATATCGATGAAGTCAAACTTTTTAGTTGTAGAGCTAACTCAGCGGGCGATATTGCTCCTTTACGCTCTTCTGCAATTCCGCAAGCACCATCATAAACATCCCAGAGCTCAGAGAGTAATCCACTCAAAATTCTATTCTTATTATAATCATAACACGCACAATACTTCCAATAAGAGGATCCATCAGAATCTAACCCCGCGGTTATAAACGCCAATTTCACTTGACGGGGAGACAATCTAACATCTCCGAGTGCCTCCTTTAGATTGTGCTCGCGTAATTCAATCATACCCTTTTTAAGGGGATAAGCTTTTCTAGAATCCGCCAAAGACAATTCATGTATTGCATCGCTATAAGATTGCAATGCCTTAAAAAGCATGCTTAGTGCCCCATCATCAACATCATAGTCCACCTGGTTCAATTCTGGATTAGCCTGAACCAGCTTGTCGAACTTTGCAACCGAGATTGATTTTTTATCTCTACCGAATCCCATGTCTTCAATTTCCATAATTCAAGATTAAAATGTAGGAGGAATTTTATAACATATTGCCAACAGCGTCAACTGGCATTGAGTCTCGAGCCTTTTTATGTTAAAATTACAAGATTTAAAACAAACACAAATAAATATGGATGCTTATGTATCAGAAGGCCGTTCAACAGAACACGCCAAAGAAGTTGCGAACAGCGTAGGAGATTTACAAAAAGCACGTGCAGAATTGGCAAGAACAACGATTATACCAGAGAATAAAGACTTAAAAGGAGAAGGCGCTCTTACAATATACGCGAACGATTCAAAAGGATTATTAAGTATTTTGGCAAGAGAGTCGGAAACAAAATTGGATGATATTAGAATGGCAAAACTCGCATACGCCAACCTGTTCAAACAAGTAAATGCAAACACATATGATAACCAGCTAATACACGACATCAACGTAATTGAACCGGGAGACGCAATTATATTATTTAAAGGAACTATTAAAATCATAAGAGGAGCCATAGGAAAAGAGAAGCAATTGGCCGACATAGGAACCGACCCAAAAAATCCTGTTTATTTATATCCGCAACCTCCAGCCAATTCAACGGCTACCCCAAACACACCAAGCCCAACACCACAACCAATTCCACCAGTTACACCACCAGCCAAATCAGGGCCAAGGCCAGCAGTTGTGCTACCTACGCCAGTACCTACAGATAAAAAGCAGGATAATAAAATCCCCAAAGAGGATGCGACTAAAATAATAGAAAACACCAATAAAGAGTTCATGGAAATATACGACCTAAAAACAGATCAAGACAAAACTCTAAATGATTTGTATACAATAAACGCGACGATGAAAAATAACAAAATCACAGGAATAAAATTTACTAATAAAAAAAGTTCCATACCTCCTGAAGAAGTTTTTGTAAAAAAATTCAGTATTGAGAAGGTAACCGACGACAAGGGCTTCGAAAGCTATGAACTTAGAAATGATACCAAGATTTTGGGTAATTTGTTGGCTAAAAGCCCGTTAGAAGCAGTACGGGAAGGGCTATCAAAGGTTTATGAGTACCAATATAAGGACGCCGTCTTATCCAAATACATCGGAAGAAAACCAACAAAAAACGTAACCAATTATAAATCCTGGCCATTTTTCTTAAATGACGCCGGTTCGTTAGCTTTTGCAGATAGAATAATAGAAGACCCAACAGTATCAATTCGTGGCTCTATTATAACAACCCCTGTCTGGACACCTCCATTCAAAGCTCTAACGGACAAGCAAAATATTTGCGACAGTTTAAATAGATACTGGGAGTACAACCAGCCAGTCAAACCAACTACACCCCCTTCCCCAGAGCCTGCCCAACCTGATGCTCCTAAATCCGGAGTAAAGGGGGCAAGTTAAACTGTACTACAAGCAATCTAAATTTATTGGAAATCAACAATGTAATCCGCCTCTTTGCCAGCACATCTATCTGCAAGCGGAATGTTAGGCAAATAGTTGTTACCACCTAATCGATAAGCACCATCTTTTATAGCAAGATCGCCCTTCCCATCAACTGGATGAGGAGTATAACTCATACTCCCATTGGCCTCACACTTTACATGAATAAACCCATCGCCTTTTTGTGCTTTAACATCCTCCAATTCATCTGCTATAAATTTAGATGTTAACTCGCCATTTGCTTGTAAATTCGCAGGATCTACCGTCGTATAGCCAACTGTTTGAACGTTATCATCCGCACCACACCTAGAAATCGTCACACCTAGAAGAGCACCAGTAAAAAGTGGCACTGCCCAGGACTTAATTGAACCACTACGTCCTTGCCCTACAAAGCCATTAAAGTCCAAACTAGACACAACAGCACCAGCAATAGCGTCCGGTGTAGGGATTTTAGCTCCCAACGATTTCTCTAAATTTTTCACACTTGTAGTGGTGGCCAAGTAATCAACATTGTCCCCAACATTTTTCCCATAGACACGAGTAGCAACAGCAACATTACCAAGCACATCTTTTAATCTGCCCAAAGTAGCCGAGTTCGCATTGGCAATGTCCTGCAATCCATCGAGCCTGCCTCCAAGACTCCTTTCCATAGCGGTAAATTTAGGAGCAACAGCGTTGGCAGTTTCTTGTGCTCGCGCATTCGTTGCATTTCGTTCGGCCTCTAGTAAACGTCCTTGACCGTATTCCAACAAATCACTGTCAACACGGTTCATAAATTCTTTAAGCCCTTCAGGAGCTTCACCACTGGAGATAGCACCATCAACACGGGCGCCAAAACCAGCCAAAAGCTCTCTCACAAAAGACGTCCTCAGCTCCTCAAGCTCAAGGGCACGCTCGGCATAATCTGATGAAGCATACTCAAGAACAGGATTGCTCTTGTATTCCGAAAGTAATTGCCACAATTCTTGAATCTTTTTGCCAGTCTCACTACCCGCATAAAGATTCTCTAAGACTCCATCAAAAGAAACATTCACACCATATAGCTCCTTAATTTTTGACTCAATCTCTCCCCCAAACGCAGAAGAAAGACCATATCTACCACGATGTGCTTGAGACACGACATTTTTAATAGTTTTATATAACTCTTCTTCCTTCCCCTTGCGCTCTTCTGCCCTATTCTTTTTTTCTATTTGGTCCACAAAACGCCCTCTTACATCCACAACCAATTTTTGATCTAAAGAGACTAATGCTTCCTTAGATTTAACAGAAACAAACGATCTGACTGTCTCAAAAGAAGCCACAAGCCTACTACAAGAACTTTGAATTTGCTCCGCAGTGGCTGCTCTTGTAGGAGTTCTGAACCCCCTCAAAATATCATTAAGAGTCACAAAAGCATTCCCCAACTCAGCCGTCAGTTTATCCGAATTGCCGTTGGCTGATGTCCTAACGTCCACCTCATACGCATCAGACGGTTGAGTACGTTCTAAACCCGCGACATCAAATACACGGTTGACTCTAACAGCTGGCAATACCACCTTATCACACAAAGTCCGTATTTTTGGAAGAAGATCACTCACAGCCACATACTGTGCGTTAGCATTGTTAATTGCAGGATTAGGCAGGTTAACCGACCCAGCCATAAATGCCTGAGAAAACTCCACGGTAAGGAGCTTTGCAAATTCCGCTTGATAGCCATCAAGCATCGTAAGAGCTTGTTGCACAAGATTATCCACAGCAAGTGTCCCAACAAGGCTATCAAACTCCTCAGGAGTTTTTGCTACAATAAGACGTGGAGTAGATGGGAGACGAGGAGGAGCTGGTGGCGCAGGAAGTGGTGGAGTAGAAAGAGATGGAGGCCTAACTCCACTAGGAATGGTAGCACTGGGCGACAGTAAAAACCCACCGCGAACAAGAGGTGGTTGAGGAAGAGGCGACGGTAACTCCATTTTATGGCCAAAAAAATCATAGATAGAATTCCGCACTTTAGGTTCTGGTTCGGGTTCTGGTTCTGGTTCTGGTTCATCACCCCATCCCAATACCGGAGAATCCGGCACATCAAATGACACAAGAGCATCCCGATCACTTAGGTCATCCACCCCACCATAAACTTCATCTAGAAGCTTTTTAGCAACAGTTTGAACCGTATTACGAGGAGCAAAAGCAGGCGAACTAAATTCAGATAACCCTTTATCCCTTCCAACCTTTTCAGCCTCAGGCTTTTTAGCTTCATCATGGTCTGGTGAACTTACTGACGTGCCATCTGGGTTGAGGATTCTCATATAAAAATATTATTAATTTATTAAAAGATGCGAGCTTAACATCCTTTGTCTACTTTGTCAAATGCAAAATTCAATCTGTTACATAAAACCCCCTCCGGCGTTTAAGCGTGGAAAGGGCCTTATGTGATTTCCCCTTAACCCCAAATAAAGATTTGGGTTCATTTGTAAAAAATTCACCTACTTATTCACTGCAAC
Organism: Candidatus Altimarinota bacterium; assembly: GCA_041658345.1. GTDB lineage: Bacteria > Patescibacteriota > Gracilibacteria > UBA1369 > 2-02-FULL-48-14 > JBAZYV01. The sequence goes on along the minus strand of JBBAAK010000002.1, from coordinate 80,967 downwards.
CACGGAAATTGGCATCACGTAAGTAATATCGGTAGTGCCCGGCTTAATCATATGCGTAGAACCCGCCTCAATAGTGGCAATGGCCCTTGCGCGAAGTGAAAGCATATCCGTAACCTCCCCATCTGTAACAAGCTCCTGCCTATCATTTTCAAGTCGACTTAATTGAGTCCCCTTCATGGCTTTATCGTTGAGCGAAGTTAAAGACACAAGCCCCATCGCAAAAGTGGCAAGCAACAAAAGTCCGCCAACAGATGCAAGGCTTAGGCGTTCATTGCGAGTAAAAATCGAACGAATTTGAGATAGGATTTGAGACATATTGCGCTTTGGCTTGGTTATGATAATTTTTCCACGGCTCGAAGTAGTGCACTGCGAGCGCGGAAGTTACGACCAACTTCTTCTTCTGTTGGCCTGATCGGCTTAATTGTAAGGAGGGAAAGTCTCTTTGATCTGAGGACTCGGCGTCCAAATATATCATTCGGATCGCGGAGGTCTGTGGCGAGTTGCTTGAAGAAATGCTTTGTAAAGCGGTCTTCAAGAGAGTGGTAACTGAGCACAACCACGCGTCCGTGAGGAGCTAAAAGCTCAATCGCTTGATTGAGACCAAGCTCCAGGGCCAAAAGTTCCTCATTTACGGCAATGCGTAATGCCTGAAATATTTGTGTAGCACGATGTTTGCCGGGCTTACCGCGCCCAAGCACCCTTTCTACAAAACTTGCAAACTGCAAGGTAGATACAAACTTTTCTTTTTTGCGGTCCAAAATAACCGCGCTCGCAAGCTTGCGAGCGAATCTTTCTTCTCCAAACTTATAAAAAATATCCGCCAACTCTTCTTGGCTGGCATTGTTTAAAATATCTTCTGCTGTCTTACCTTTACTGCGATCAAATCGCATATCCAACGGGCCATCCTTTGTAAAAGAAAACCCGCGACTACTATCGTCAACATGTGGGGACGAGAGTCCTAGATCAAAGAGAAATGCATCCACTTGGGATACCCCTTCCCTCCTTAGCCGATCTGTCAAAGAACTAAATGAATCGTGGAAAATTTTGAACCTTCCCGGTGTTTTCATCTCACTTGCAACTTTATTCAGTCTCTCTTTTGCGACTTTTAAGTTTTCTTCGTCTTTTTCGAATGCGTATAGAAATCCACTTGCACCTATCCTTTTTAAGATTTCGCTTGAATGTCCACCAAGCCCAAGTGTGGCATCAACTACTACCGATCCTTCTTTAAGATTTAAAAATTCTAAACATTCTGTAAGAAGCACCGGCTCGTGATGTGGCTCTGAACTTGTACAACTTTTTTGCACAACCTTGAATAAGTTTTTTAAACGAACTCTAAACGAACGTGGAAGTGCTGTAACGCTAGGACTGTACAAAGAATGCGTCAAGATTTTTGATGGCTGGCATGCCAAAGTCGCATACAAAATTTATACACGGTCGTGCGGTTTTTTGCGATTTTGAATCTGTTACCGTGGTGCACGGATTTTCAACAAAATATACTTGCGTTTTTTACGAGCTGTTGCACAACTATTGTATACACCAAGCCTCCGTTGTGGGTGAATTTTATCGCCTGCCACAACCGGTCGTGGTGAGGGGGTGCTCACTCATACTAAATGCCGGGAACATATACTTCTCTTCTGTGCCCGATTCTAATTGCGATGTGTCCTTAGCACCACCGATCACGGCGAGAGGCCAATCGATTGTGCATGGCAGGTCCCATTGAATGGTTGCAAAAAATGCATTGGTTGATGGCAGGTACATTGATTGGCGCCGAAAGATGCATTGATTGATGGTGGCAAGTACATTGATTGACGCTGAAAAGTGCATTAATTGGGGTCGAAAGGTGAGCACGCACTCACCTGTGATTTTGTCCAGCAGAAATGGTGATTTTAATCTGTAAAATGGGTTGGTTTTGTGCTAGGATTTGGGCATATTAACAATGATTTATGGAAACTAACTTACTTTCCAAAACTACTCAAATTACAGAAAATCCAATTACGGAAAATCCAGGATCAACTGTCACCGTTCGTTTTTCAGACAACGAACTTTATAGAATGGCCAGAATCTATGGCAAAAGAGCAATATTTTGGAGGAGGAAATTTATAGGATTATTGCCAGAAATTTCTAAACGCAAAATTTACGAGAAAAAAGGATTTAATAGCATTTATGAATTTTCTTTTAAGTTGGCTGGCTTAAGCGAAGACCAAGTTAGGCGTGTTTTCCATTTGGAAAAACGATTTAACGAGATGCCAAGCTTAAAAAATCTACTTAGTTCCGGCGAGGTGAGTGTAAGTAAGTTGGCCAGAGTTGCATCCATTGCTACCTTGGAAAATCAAGAAAGTTTAGCGGAAGTGGTAAAAACACTTCCCAGGAGTGCCGTGGAAACTTTGGTGAAGGATGAAAAATTTGCGCTAAATTGTGCCAACCTCGGCGGAAAAGATTTTGTGAACCAAAACCAAAATGGCTTATTTAAGCCACAAATCGAGGCAAAATCTGTGCCCGGCACAGTTGCAAGCTTGCTTGAACTAAGCAAACTCAACTTAAATTCCGCAGTTACCGCACGCCTCCTTGAGCTACAAAACAAAGGATTCGATTTAAACCAAGTACTCACGGAACTCCTGGACAAACGTGAAGAGGAAATCCAGCAAGAAAAAGCCAAAATTGCAGAAGAGATTGAACAAAACCAGGCAAGGCAACCTGTAGCGCAGAGCACAAAACCGTCGAGATACATCCCCGCCCGGGTCCGCAAAATCCTACAAAAAGAGCACGGCACAAAATGTTCAATTCCTAACTGCAACAAGCCGGCGGAACAGCTTCACCACACGCAAATGTTTGCACTGAGCCACGCACACAATCCGCAATTCCTCGCGCCTCTTTGCAAAAATCACCACACGCTTGCGCACAGCGTAAATCTTAAAATCCAAGAGAAAAGGGGGAAAAGCGCAGGCGTAAAGCCCCGATGGGCAGGCAGGAAATCCTAAGTAGCGTGCCTGCAGGAAGCTTTAATGCACTCGTAACGCTCGCATGTAAGCCCCGGCCACTTGCATTTTAAAACTAGCCCAATAGCACTTGCCTTCACGGCCTTGGACTGCTGAAAGATTTTTTAGTGGCCTGCTCCCGGAGAAGCTTCAAAGTACTACTAATGCCCTGGATGTATCTCCGATATGCTCATATCATCCACAAACAAAACCACAAGCCCCACTAAAATGGCCGTGCAATAAGACAAAGTTGGATTTTCCGGGAAAAGATACTTTTCAGCAAGACCCCAAGTGCCGTACCAAAACATAACAATGGCAAAAGCCTCAAATAATATCCGTACAAAAGATGGCTCCCTTTTGGAGATAAACTGCTTAATACGTTTGAAAAATTTCATAAGAATGGCGTTATGATTCAATCACTATACTACCCTGCCTTATGATTTTCACGCTATCACCAATAATTTCAACAATTGTGGATGGCAACTCCTCGCCTATTTTGCCAGAGTCCAAGATGAAGTCGGGCACAAGACCTTGATCCAAAAAATCCTGCACACTATAAGCCTGTGGCAAAGTAGAAACATTTGCACTGGTTGTGGTTAAAGGACTCCTAAAAGCCTCCATAAGTTTGCGGGCATACTTATTTGAACTCACGCGGAAGCCCACAGTTTCCATGCCAAAATTAATCCATTTGGGCAAAGCACTTGTGCGCGGAACAATAATCGTCAAAGGACCCGGCCAGTACTTAAGAGCAAGCTTTTGCGCAAGTGGCGAAAAAACTCCATACCGCTTTGCCTCATCAAAATCACGCACCAAAATACTAACCGGCTTGCTAAACGGCATTTTTTTTAACGCATAAAGCTTTTGGATAGCACTACGCTGAAAAATATCAGTTGCCAGCCCGTAACAAGTCTCGGTTGGATGCGCAACCACTCCCCCCTCGTGCAAAGTTTTAACGGCTGTAATAAGTTGATCGTTCATATATTTTATTTAACGTACATAAATTATCAGATGTTGATTCTTTATCCAAGATGCCATAAATAAAATAATTTGAACCCTTGCGAAAAATGGTTATACTGGCCTGCGTTAAGCCCCCACTACCCCTAACCCCAGAAAAAATGCGAGTAGCAATCAATGGTTTTGGACGCATAGGCCGTATGGTCTTCCGCGCCAATTTAATGAATCCTAAAATCGAAATCGTAGCCATAAATGATCTTGGCGATCCGCTTCAAACCGCACATCTTTTAAAATATGATTCAGTTTATGGAACATTGCCAATGGATGTTAAAGGCGAGCCTGGAAAGCTAACCGTAGACGGCAAAGAGTATCAATTGGTACAAAATCGCGATCCACTTTTACTACCTTGGAAAGATTTAAATATAGACCTTGTGATTGAATGCACCGGTGTATTCACAAGCCGTGAAGGTGCACAAAAACACATCACGGCAGGTGCAAAGCGCGTAATGATTTCTGCTCCGGCAAAAGATGAAATTGATAAAACAATCGTATTTGGCGTAAATCACACGGAATACGATCCACAAAAACATTTCATTGTGAGCAATGCAAGCTGTACCACAAACTGTTTGGCTCCGGTTGCCAAAGTTTTAAGTCGCTCCTTTGGAATCAAGCGCGCACTAATGACCACAATCCACGCATATACAAATGATCAAAATTTGATGGATAACGATCATAAAGATTTCCGCAGGGCACGTTCAGCCGGCCTAAACATGATCCCAACTTCAACTGGCGCCGCAAAAGCAATCGGGCTAGTTGTGCCGGAATTAACAGGCAAAATGCACGGAATCGCAATCCGCGTTCCAACCCCGGTTGTGTCACTTATTGATTTAACGGTTGAACTCGATAAAGAAACCAACGCCGAAGAAGTCAATAAAGCCATGAAAGATGCCTCCGAGAGCGATATGAAAGACGTTTTGGGCTACTCAGACCAGCCACTTGTTTCCACTGATTTTAGAGGAGACAGCCGATCTTCAATCTTTGACGCACTCGAAACTCAAGTGCTTGGTAAGCAAGGAAATATGGTAAAAATACTCGCATGGTATGATAATGAATGGGGCTACTCAATGCGTTGTCTCGATCTAGCCGCCTATATGGCAAGCCGAAGCGAAGCATAACCACTACTTATGTCTGACGACAGAAAAAAACAGATTCTAAACGCAATTGTTGAGCATTTTATTAAGACTGCTGAACCTGTTGGTTCAAAGACGATTATTTTGACTTACAATTTTAAAATAAGCCCGGCAACCGTACGTAACGATATGGCCACTCTTGAAGAGCTTGGGCTAATTACTCAGCCACACACTTCCGCAGGCAGAATCCCAACAGACAAAGGCTACAGGCTTTACGTGGATGAACTTGCCAATTTTGACACTGCCCGCGACCTCGCTCGCGCAACTTTAAGTGGTCTACTAGACCAAAAACGAATCGAAGGCGCAAAACAGCGCGTCCACGACGCCGTTCATATTTTGTCTCAAGCAAGCCCAAATATGGCTTTTGCCACAATCCCGGAAAACAATCGCACATTTTTTATGGGACTTTCCAAAATGCTCCGCCAGCCGGAATTTATGGAGGCACCAATGCAAGCCTGCCAAGTTATGGAAGTAATTGAAGATGGAAATATTTTTTTAAAAACCATTAACGATTTAGAAATCGGCGCCGAACCAAAAATCTTAATCGGCGAAGAAAACATCATCCACGGAATAGAAAGCTGTTCATTGATTGTTACCGCATACGAATATGATGGCTACAAAGGTGTAATCGGTATAATCGGCCCAAAACGCATGCCTTACGCCTACAATTCCGCCGTTTTAACGGAAGTCCGCACTTTACTTGAATCAAATTTACTATGACAGACGACCAAACAAATCCACCGCAAGATGGCACCTCCAACGATGGGGCTGTGCCACAAGATGAACTCGCTCGTTTGCAACAGGAACTAGACAACATGACCGCCACCGCAAAACGCGCTCTTGCCGATTTACAAAACTTTAAACGCCGAGCGGATGAGGAACGCGGTGAACTCCAAGTTTTTGCAAACATGAATATGCTTTCTGCAATCTTCCCGGCGCTCGACAATTTCACTCGCGCTTTTGCCACAATTCCGGAAGATTTAAAAAATAACGACTGGGCCAAAGGCATCATGGCGATTGAAGCAAATCTTTTAAGCGCACTCACAAGCACCGGCCTAGAAACAATCGACCAGGTTGGCATCCCCGCCGACCCACAAAAACACCAGGTTTTAATGGAAGTAGAAAGTGCACCAGAACAAGCCGGCCAAGTAGTAGAAATCTTTGAGAAAGGCTACGCTTTTAAAGGCAAAACAATAAGGCCCGCCAAGGTTAGCGTTGGGAAGAAAGAAGAGTGGTAAATACAGTTTATTAACAAAAATGTTTAAGAACTGTACTTAGCAAATCATCCTTAAAACGTGCGATCTAAAATTCCTCTTGACCACCAGTGCTTAGCACACTAACATAGCGAGTGCTAAATTGACGTGCAACATACAAAGCAAAACTGTGCGCACGCACACTTAGCCACAACAATCTAACCAATCAAAATATGTCTAGAATAATAGGAATCGATCTTGGAACTACAAATTCATGTTTTGCGGTAATGGAAGGTGGAGAGCCAACCGTTATTACAAACGTGGAGGGCAAACGCACAACTCCATCAATCGTAGCCGTTAAAGACGGCGACCGTATGGTTGGGGAAAGTGCAAAACGCCAGATGGTGATGAACGAAAAAAACACTATTTTTTCTGCAAAACGCTTAATTGGACGCCAATACAAAGAAGTTAAAGAAATTCTTGCCCGCTTCCCTTTTGAATGCAAAGAAAATAAAGACGGAGAGGTGGAGATTATGCTCGATGGCCAGTTTAAACGACCTGCGGAAATCTCTGCAATGGTTTTACAAAAAATCAAAGCGGATGCAGAAAAATATTTTGGTGAAAGCGTAACTCGCGCTGTAATCACAGTGCCTGCATACTTTAACGATGCACAACGCCAAGCCACAAAAGATGCCGGAGAAATTGCGGGGCTTACAGTTGAACGTATAATCAACGAACCAACAGCAGCTGCCCTAGCCTACGGAATAGACAAACATGCCGGAGACAAAAAAATCGCTGTATTTGATCTTGGAGGAGGAACTTTTGACATCTCAATTTTGGAACTTGGCGAAGGAGTTTTCCAAGTGCTTTCCACAAACGGAGACACCTACCTTGGAGGAGACGATTTTGATAATCGCATAATTGAATGGATTGCGGATGAATTCAAAAAAACAGACGGAATCGATTTAAAGGGAGACCGCGTGGCATTACAACGTCTTAAAGAAGCCGGCGAAAAAGCAAAAATCGAACTTTCCACTCAACACGAAACGGAAATCAATCTTCCATTTATCACAGCTGATAAAAATGGCCCAAAACATTTGGTGATGAAAATGTCTCGTAGCAAGCTTGAAGACCTCTGCGCGGATCTTATTGAACGCATGGTTGCACCTTGCAAACAAGCAATAGCGGACTCAAAAGTTTTTGTTAGCGACATAGACGAAATCGTACTTGTTGGAGGAATGACTCGTATGCCAGCCGTGCAAGAAAAAGCCAAAGAAATCTTTGGAAAAGAACCTCACCGTGGAATAAATCCAGATGAAGTTGTGGCACTTGGAGCTGCAATTCAAGGAGGTGTTTTACAAGGAGATGTTAAAGACATTTTGTTACTTGATGTAACTCCACTTTCACTTGGAATCGAAACTTTGGGAGGAGTAATGACCGTGCTAATTGAAAGAAACACCACAATCCCGACCTCAAAATCTCAAACCTTTTCAACGGCGGGAGATAGCCAACCTTCCGTAGACGTACGTATTTTCCAAGGAGAACGTCCGATTGCAAAAGATAATAAATTCTTGGGGAATTTCCAACTTGATGGCTTGCCACCTGCCCCACGCGGAGTACCGCAAATTGAAGTGACTTTTGATATCGATGCCAACGGAATTATGAATGTAAGAGCAAAAGACAAAGCAACCAGCAAAGAACAACATATAACAATCACGGGCCACAGTGGACTTTCTAAAGATGAGGTTGAAAAGATGAGAAAAGAGGCGGAAATGTTTGCGGAAGAAGACAAGAAAAAGAAGGAGGAAATTGAGATCCGCGTTGGTGCTGATGGACTTGTGATCCAAACCGAACGCACACTAAAAGACCTTGGAGAAAAAGTTCCGGCAGACATCAAAACCGCAGTCGAAGCAAAAATTAAAGATCTAAAAGATTTGCTCGCAAATAAAGACGCAAAACCGGAAGAAATCAAAGCAAAATCAGATGAACTTTCTACCGAATTACAAAAAATTGGTTCTGCGATGTACAATCAACCGGGAGCAGGAGCTCCTAACGGAACTGGTGCACCTGGCGCAGATGGAATGGGCGCAACTGCCGGCGATGCTAACCAACCTGGCGCAGAAGAAGATCCAGAAGTAAAAGTCTACGAAAAAGATAAAAAAGATGAATCACAGGGCGACTCTGGCGATGCCCCAAAAGGCCCAACAATAGATGGCGAAGAAGCAAAATAGTGCAATACTAAACGACCAAGGCCTTCACAAAACATAAAAACATTTCTTATTTCACTCTCGAGAGTGAATCCCACAACGAACTAACATCCTGTAAAGGCCTTGCGACATCCCAAAATTATTGCAAACCTTACCGCGCGCGGCAAGCAAGAGGACAAATACACATTCCGTCAAATCACACAAAAACTAACCCACCACTCATGACAATCCAACCTATAGAATTTGCAATCTTCTGCGACTACGCAAGCATGTCAATTGACGGAAAACTAAATTTAAACGGAATTTTTGAACGCATAATGACGGAGAAAATTCCTGCTATGCATCCACAGATGTACGTTGTTACAAAAATGATTTTGCCAAAAGGAGAACACAACATCACGTTTACTTTGATGCAACAAGACAAGGTGCTTGCAAAATCCAGTTTTGAAAAAAATGTAGAAAGTGAGCTTGCTGCACACAACCATTTTTGGGGAATCCATGGTCTTAAAATAGAAACTTGGGAACCTGTTGAACTTCAAATCCTACTTGATGGAAAGCAGATTTTTGTTAAGAGACTCCCAGTCGTTAAAGTTGAACGCAAAGAAAAGCCCGCAGACAATGCCGGCAAAGATGCAGACAAAAATGACGACAAGAAAGCCTAGTAAAAAACAAAATTCTGTTTTATCCTAGGCGGGCCTAACTTTCCCTTATGCTAGACCCAAAGTTCATTGTGGCAAATCCACAAATCGTTACAGAAGTTGCACGCAAAAAACATGTAAATTTCGACGCCGATGCCTTTATTGCACTCGACGAAAAACGCAGAAAAACCTCGGCAAAGTTGGACGACTTAAGGGCGCAAAAAAACTCAGCAAGTGAAAAAATCCAAAAATTAACAGGTGAAGAAAAACAAAAAGCAATCGAAGAAATGCGCAAACAAGGAGATGAAGAGAAACCGCTTGCGGAAGAACTAAACGTAATAGAAAAAGACTGGAGAAACCTACTTTTATTGGCACCGGGGCTAATTTCTCCGAAAAGCCCGGAAGGCAAAGATGATACGGAAAATGTAGAAATGTACACTTGGGGAGAATTGCCAAAATTTTTAGACGGTGCCGGCAAACCATTTGAGCCAAAAGATCACATAACACTTGGCGAAGAACTAGACATAGTAGACGTAGAGCGCGGAGTTAAAATTGCAGGAAGCCGAAGCTACTTTTTGAAGAACGCGGGTGTACTTCTTGAACTTGCCATTTTAAGGTTCACAATAGACAAATTAGTCGCAAAAGGATTTACCCCATTCTTGCCACCACTAATGGTTAACCGCGAAGCCATGGAAGGCACGGGATATTTCCCGGGTGGAGAAGAACAGGCTTACGCACTTGAACGAGATGAGAAATTCTTAATTGGAACCAGTGAAGTTGCAGTTGCCTCATACCACAGCAATGAGATTTTAAGTGAAGACGAATTGCCAAAACTTTACACCGGTTATTCATATTGCTTTAGGCGTGAAGCTGGGACCTACGGCAAAGACGCTCGCGGACTTTACCGCATTCATCAATTTCAAAAAGTGGAACAAGTTGTGCTCTGCAAAAACGATATGGAAGAAAGCGCTCGCTTGCATGAATTTTTATTAAAAAACGCAGAAGAAGTTTTGCAAGATTTAGGCCTACCTTACCGCGTTGTTGCGGTTTGTAGCGGAGACATGGGCCTTGGGCAATATTATAAAAACGATATAGAAACTTGGATGCCTTCACGCAAGGCTTATGGTGAAACTCATTCTTGTTCAACATTTTTGGATTTTCAAGCCCGCCGTTTAAATACGCGTTACAAAGACAAAGATGGCAAAATGCAATTTGTACATACCTTAAATAACACTTGCATCGCCTCCCCTCGCATTTTGATTCCAATACTCGAAATCTACCAAAATGCAGATGGCTCAGTAAATGTTCCGGAAGTACTTAAGCCTTACATGAGCGGAATAGAAGTGATCAGGAAAAAATAAAACTTACGTAAATTTCACTACCAACTTAAGTTTTAAAGCTTTTGCAATCTTTCCAAGAAAACCTATACTTGGATTGTAACTACCAGACTCAAGCCGTGAAATAGCCGACTGTTTTGTGCCAATTTTTTTAGCTAATGCTGACTGGGTCAAACCACATTCAATTCTTTTTTTGATAATAGATTCTGCTATTGCAAACTCAGTACCTAAAACGTCGTAAGCCTTTTTAACCTCACTATCGCTCAGAACTGCTTTTTTAAATTTGGAATAATTTTTCATACGCAAATCATAACGCATATGTTATTTCTTAACAAGTAGATTTAAACGCAAAAATTCTCACCTCCTGACCGCCACGCACTCTAAGTTCGAATAAATTATGCCTTATTTTTTTGCTATGAGGCATGCCCAAATCATTTCCAAATTTTTCGAGCAAATCAACCGTGCGTAAAACTTTAGCAATCGTTGGCTTCTCCAATTTTAAAATAAATTTTTCTACAAAATGTGACATTTCTATATTCATAGAACCATTATTTCACAAAAAACCTGAATTTTCCCTGAATTAAAATTCCACCATATTTACCACTTCACACTTCCCTCCCCACACCGCTCCAAATATTCATTCGCTTTGCTAAAATGTTTGCATCCAAAAAATCCACTGTAAGCGGAGAATGGAGATGGATGCGGAGCCGTTAAAACAAGATGCCGAGTGGTATCAATCATTTTGCCTTTTTCTTTTGCATAATTTCCCCAAAGCAAAAACACCAAATGCTCTTTTTTTTGATTTAAAAGTGCCACGACACTATCCGTAAATTCTTCCCAACCTTTTTTTTGATGAGATCCAGCTTGCCCCGCACGCACAGTCAAAGTTGCATTCAAAAGCAAAACTCCTTGCCTCGCCCAGTCATCCAAATTTCCGATTTTTCGAATCGGCATAGCCAAATCCTCATGCATTTCTTTAAAAATATTTTGCAAACTTGGCGGTAAAGAAACCGAATCATTAACAGAAAAACAAAGCCCGTTCGCCTGCCCTACCCCGTGGTAAGGATCCTGCCCCAAAATCACAACTCGCACTTTTTCAAAAGGGCAAAGTTCAAACGCACGAAAAATATTTTGTGGCGATGGATAAACTTTTTTGCCAATATATTCTTTACGCACAAATTCCGTGAGTTCTTTAAAATAAGGCTTCTCAAACTCATTCTTTAATTGATTTTTCCAAGACTCATGAATTTTTACGTCCATGAAGCCATTCTAGCAAAACATCAAAACCTAAACTACTGACGTTTTTTTTGAGCGTTAATTGCCATTCTTGCACGCTCATGAAAATCATCCGCTTCTTGATCCACGCGAGCAACAGTACCTAATCCCACAAGATCAAATTCGCCATCAAATTGCCCAGTTGCAGACTGATAAACACCAAAATCGCCTAACAACTTTTCGACATTAACCGAATTGGAAAAGTCATCACCAGTCCTTCCGCCACAAAAAGTATTGAATTTTTCAAGCAATTCCGCGTCACCGAAGAATTCATCAATCAATGTTTTCAAACGCTTTACAAAACCAATCGAATCACTAGTAATCGGACACCAAAGCTCTCTCAAAAGTGCAAGTTTTAATTTGCCCAAATTCGATGTCTGTAGAGTAGAAACTTTCTCAGCTAAAACTTGATATGCTTTCATATATTGATTCACAAAAGGCTGAGTAGCACGATTAACCGCTAGATGGCGGAGAAAATGTTCTGTCGGTAACCAACCTGTAGTTTTTGAAATAATTGCCTTAGCTGTGCCACCAGCCACAAGAAGAGGAAGGCCAACATCCAAAATAGAATTGATGACAACGCCATTGTTCATACCAAGTACGGCTAACGCAGGAATAATAGACGCAGCGGACAATACAGAAACCATAAAAGGGACAGTTATATCAACGCCAAATGGGATATTGACGGAAACCATGTCCCCACGCGTAGCGACTAATTGTTTTGTTATATCACTACCCATCGGCTGATCAAGCAAGCTCCTTTGCAAAACCATAACAGGCACTCGTCCTTTCAAAGTATCAGAATCCAAACCAAGCAATTCTTCAGTCATAACAACCCAGCGATCATCAGTAAAACGTCCAATCAAGTCTAGGCCACCACTCCCATAGCTAGCTGATTCCGAAGAATGCTCGTCCCCAAGAACTTCACGCACAGCACCACCTACGGCTTCAACACCAATTTGATTCAATTGAGCAAATTTGGACAAAAACTCGGTCAAACTGTTATACATAAGCTCGCCACGCCCAAGTGCTAATAAAATTTGTGCACGATTTGGTAATGCTAAACTTCCACTTTTTGTAGATTTTGATATTAATTTTTGTATTTTTTTAAGTTTCTTAGCCCTTGTAGCCTCTATCTTTTTTGCGACATCTTTGCGTGCATCATCTCTATATTCTGCACCAGGGGAAGAAGCATACACTTCATACAACACGCGAGGTTTATGAGTTTCACTGCCCAAATCCGGTATAACCTTAGCAAGAATTTCGGCATCAGTTAAAACCGGCCTGACTAAATTTCCTATAATAGCTAAAAGCAAATCATCAAGCTCAATGGCTAATCCATCAATTACAACAAAGTTTGCCGGTCCGCCCAATTCTTTATCCAAAATAACTCCTTCGGGCTCAAAAATTCTACGCACATCCATTATTTCCCTTGCGCTAACTGTAGTCAGCTCCTTCTCAAAAATCCTCATGTGTTCAAATTAGAATTTAAATAGTATCATTCAATCTCACAATTATACCGTTAAACCTTAAAAAGAACAACCTACCAATGCCAACCCGTCTTCAAAAACTCATTTCGGAAAGTGGATACTGTTCACGACGTACAGCGGAAAAACTTATAACGGAGGGGCGAGTTGCCGTAAACGGGAACACAGTTACTGAACTTGGGACAAAGGCGGAGGAAGAAGACAAAATCACAATCAATGGCAAGCCTATTAAAGCAAAGTCGGAAAAAACCACAATAATTCTAAATAAGCCCGCAGGAGTTGTTACCACGAAATTTGATCCGTTTGGTGAGAAAACCGTAATGGAAATTTTGCCAAGAAACATGCAATACTTAAATCCAATCGGAAGGCTGGATAAAGATAGTGAAGGCTTACTTTTATTGACTTCGGACGGAGAACTTTTGAACGAGCTCACTCATCCGCGCTACGAACATTCAAAAATTTACGAAGTGCTTATACGTGGCGTACTTGCGGATAACGATTTAAAAAGACTCAATCAAAAACGCCTATTTTTGGATGGATATTATTTGCAACCAATGCGAGTTTCAATCCTAAACAAATCCCCCAAAAGCACACTTCTTAAATTTATTTTAAAAGAAGGTCGCAAAAGACAAATTCGTAGAGTTATGGAATTTTTCGGGCATCCGGTCTTAAAACTAAAACGGGTTGCTGTTGGGGCCCTAGAGCTTGGTGATCTTAAAAAAGGCACGTTCCGCGTACTAACCGAGACGGAAATCGCAACATTAAAAGAAACACCAAAAGCTTAGTCCACCAAATACCCACCGACTTGTAATTCCCAAAGCTTTCTATAAAGCCCACCGTCTTTTTTAATAAGTTCGCCATGATTTCCCTCTTCCACAATTCGGCCTTTTTCCAGCACCAAAATTCTATCCATATCGATTACCGTGGAAAGCCTGTGCGCAATAACAAAAACAGTTTTGTTTTTCATTAAATTATTAAGCGCATCTTTGATTAATTTTTCCGATTCGGAATCAAGGCTGGATGTGGCTTCATCCAAAATCAAAATCTTTGTGTTCGCCAAAATCGCACGTGCAATCGCAACTCTTTGGCGTTCTCCACCAGAAAGTTTTACCCCACGCTCACCAACAAAAGTTTCATATCCATCCGGAAAATGTGAGATAAATTCATGGCAATGCGCCAACTTTGAGGCCCAAATAACTTCTTTTCGAGTAGCATCAGGCCTTCCATAACGAATATTTTCCATCAAGCTTCTATGAAACAAAACCGGATCCTGAGGCACCAAAGCAATATTTGCGTGCAAACTATCTTGTTTGATTTTGGAAATATCAAAATCATCCACAAAAATTTTTCCGCGAGGAACATCAAAAAGTCTAAGAAGCAATTTGACTATTGTGGTTTTTCCACCTCCGGATGGACCAATCAACGCAACCCTTTCGCCCGATTTAACTTTAAAAGAAAGATTTTTTATAACATCATGTTCTTCCTGACCGGTATAAGAAAAATTCACATCATCAAACCTAACCTCCCCGTTAGGTACCCGTAGAATCCTGGCTCCTGGCGCGTCCACAATATCCGAAGGCTTTTCTATAATTTCCATCATCTCATTTGCATCGGCAAAAAGTTCGTAAAAACGCCTAAGCGTTCGCCCAAAACTCCAAAGCTGATGATAAAGCTCAAGCATGTAACTTTGAAGCAAAACAAAGTGCCCGGGTGTAAAATCGCCGGTTTTCCAAAGCTGTATACCAATATAGATAACCGCAATGTCTATTCCGGCTATAAGCACGCCAAATATGGCATCAAGTCCAATCTCAAAAAACCACGCACTTAGCAATCTTTCGCGCCAATTTTGCAAAGTTTTAGCAAACCGCTTTTTTTCAAAATTTAGTCCGGCAAAAAGCCTGATTGTAGAGTGATTTGAAACCGTATCCGCAAGCATCGCCGTAACCGCAGTATCAGCCTCGGCCCTGGGTAAATCATATTTTTTCATTTTATACCTGGAGATCACGATGTTCACAACAATGTACAAAACGAACCACGCCAAAACTAGCGCCCCAATCCTGGCGTCAATAATCCACAAAACGGTTACTGTAACAACTGTGCGTACAAAAAGTGGCAAAAATTCAAAGAAAATTTTATCTGTAATTTCCTCAAAAGATCGCACCATGCGGTTTACCCTCTTAACCAAGGCGCCAACAAATTGATTATTAAAAAACTGAAAAGAATGTTTATGCAAATGATTAAAACAGTCCTCACCAATATCTTTCATCGCCCCCGCCTCCATTATCGTAAAAGTAAACGTGCCTATCCTCCAACCAACCCAATTTAAAACATTAATCAAGATAAAATACACAAAAATCCGCATAACGGAATGGACAGTCTCAGCGTCCGGACTCCCTGCAAGCAAATTCACAAAATCTTTAAGAATAACAGGTATAAACAAGTCGCCGATAGTTGCAATAAGTAGCCCAAACAAAGCCACACAAGATAAAAGCTTGTAATGCAAGATTTGATGCCAAAAATACCGAATTGTTTTGCCTGTATATTTTTTCATAGAAACAGGTTAGCACAAAAATCCTCTTGACGTAATCTTTTTTATAAATAGAATATATTGCGACGTTGCTCTCGGTTTACAGATTGAGTTGAGAGAGGGGGCAGTCGAGGAATTTGGGTTTACTAAGCCTCAAGTTGATTGTACACCTGTTTCCTTAGTGCTAAGCAATAGTCGCGCAAGCGACAAAAACTTTACTCTCTTAAAATCCAAGTACGGTATGTCCAAAACCGCACAAAAATCCAAAACGCCCCAAGCGGAAGAAAAAACGCCGGGACGCTCTTTAATCAAGCCACTCGAACGTCAATTTTTTGTGGATAATCAATGGAATATTGATCTTCCGGATCTTATTGAAGTTCAAACAGATTCATACAAATGGTTCTTAAACGAAGGAATACGTGAGCTACTAGATGAGGTATCCCCTATCACGGACTTTTCCGGCAAGAAATTGGAGCTTCATTTCCTCGAGCATTCACTCGGCGAATGCAAATACACACCTGCAGAATGCCGATTTAAAAATCTTTCATACGAAGCACCTTTAAAAGTACACGTACAGCTTATAAACAAGGAAAGCGGAGAAATTAAAGAGCAAGATGTGTTCCTTGGTCCAATCCCTCTTATGACTGAAGACGGAAGTTTTCTTGTTAATGGGATTGAGCGTGTTGTGGTTTCACAGATTGTGCGCTCCCCCGGAGTGTTCTTCTCAAAAAACCCAATTGCTCCAGGAATGAATAATGCGAAAATTATTCCAAAACGTGGCGCTTGGCTGGAAATCGAAACGGACAAAAAAGGCGTGATCACAGTGAAAATCGACCGTAAACGCAAAATCTACGTAACTTCAATGCTACGTGTATTTGGTTTTGACACGGACAAAAAAATCCTGGATTTGTTTAAAGATGATATCCGCGATGTGACCCGTGACTACATGTTATTCACTCTTGAGAAAGATCCTGCAAAAACTACAGATGAGGCTTATAAAGCAATTTACAAAAAAATTCGCCCGGGTGATTTGGCAACTCCCGAAAATGCGAAGGCATTAATCGAATCACTTTTCTTCGAATACAAAAAGTACGATATGGGCTCTGTAGCCAGGTACAAAATCAATCGTCGTTTTGACCTTAAAACTCCAAACGAACGCAAATTCCACACTTTCCAAGTTGATGATTTTATTCTGATTCTCAAACATTTAATTCAACTGAATAATCACGAGGCTGAACCGGATGATATCGATCATCTCTCAAACCGTCGTATTCGCCCGGTTGGAGAGCTTGTACAAAACAAATTCCGCGTTGGATTGCTTCGTACAGAACGTATTGCAAAAGACCGTATGACAGTTATGGATTTGGAAACGGTTACGCCAACTCAATTGGTTAACTCTCGCCCAATCACAGCTGCACTTCGCGAATTCTTTGCGTCTTCACAGCTTTCACAGTTTATGGATCAAACAAATCCACTTGCTGAGCTTGAACATAAACGTCGTTTATCTGCAATGGGGCCTGGAGGACTTTCACGCGAGCGTGCTTCTTTTGATGTCCGTGATGTGCATCCATCTCACTATGGAAGAATTTGTCCTATTGCTACACCTGAAGGACCAAACATTGGTCTAGTTGTCCACTTGGCAACTCAGGCACGTCTAAACAAATACGGATTTATAGAAATGCCACTTCGTGAAGTTTTACATACAGTTAAAAACGATGGAACCGCAGGAATTGGACATAGACTTTCTGAATCCGTTGAAGGACACAAAAGAGGAACAATTCTAGACGAGAAACTCGCAAAAGAACTGTCTAAAGCTAAAGACTTAAAAGACATCCCTGTGCATTCGTACATGGGAACCAAGATTTCTTACTTTGATGCTGAAGACGAACGCGAAATTGTCTATGCCGAGGCCGGAACAAAACGTAATAAATTGGGAGAATTATTAGAAGACACGGCAATTGCACGTAAAAATGGAGAGCCAATGAGCACTCCGGAAAAAAACGTAACGCATATAGACATTTCGCCACAACAGATTATTTCCGTGTCTACTTCGCTCATTCCTTTCTTGGAAAATGACGATAACACTCGCGCGAGCATGGGATCAAACATGCAACGCCAAGCCGTACCTCTACTTAAACCACAAGCTCCAGTCATCGGAACTGGAATGGAAGGAGATGCCGCTCGCAATACAAATCAAACAATTATTGCCGAAGAAGGCGGAACGGTTTCTTACTCAGATGGATCAAGAATAGACGTAATCTACGATTCTGGACGCAAAATTTCTTACCACTTAGACATTTATCGCAGAACGAACCAAGGAACAGCTTTCCATCAACGTCCAAGATGTAACGCAGGACAAAAGCTTAAAAAAGGCGATGTACTTGCAGATGGAGCGGCAACTGAACAAGGTGAATTGGCATTAGGTCAAAACGTACGTGTTGCCTACCTGCCTTGGGAAGGATTCAATTTTGAAGATGCCGTAATTTTGTCTAGCCGTCTAACAAAAGAAGACAGATTTAGCTCAATCCACGTAGAAGACTTTACAGTAGACGTAAGAGACACAAAACTTGGGCCAGAAATCGTAACTCGTGACATTCCAAATGTTGGAGAGGCGCGCCTAAAAGACTTGGATGACAACGGCGTAGTTCGCGTTGGTGCATCTGTACGTGAGGGTGATATCTTGGTAGGTAAAATCACTCCAAAAGGAGAGACCGAACTTACTCCGGAAGAACGTCTACTTCGCGCAATCTTTGGAGACAAAGCTCGTGATGTAAAAGATACTTCCCTACGCCTCCCTGGCGGAGAAGGAGGAAAAGTTGTAAGTGTACAAATCTTCGCTCGTGAAAACGGTGATGAACTTGAGAATGGAGTAATACAACAAATACGCGTTTCTGTGGCTCAAACACGCAGAATACAAGTTGGAGATAAAGTCGCCGGTCGTCACGGTAATAAAGGTGTCATTTCAATCATTGTGCCGGAAGAAGACATGCCATATATGCCGGACGGAACCCAAATCGATGTAATTTTAAATCCTCTTGGAGTCTCCAGCCGTATGAATATTGGACAGGTATTGGAAACGCACTTGGGTTGGGCTGCCAACACTTTGGGCTTGTACATGGCCACACCTGCCTTAAACGGTATTACAACAGAACAAATCAAAGACATGCTGAGAAAAGCCGGCTTACCGGAAGATGGTAAAGTTAAACTATTTAATGGGAAAACCGGAGAAAATTTTGATCACTCTTGTACTGTTGGTATAGCTTACATATTAAAACTTGCTCACTTGGTTGAAGATAAGATTCACGCTCGTAGCGTTGGACCTTACTCTCTTGTAACTCAACAACCTTTGGGAGGTAAAGCTCAACATGGAGGACAACGTTTTGGAGAGATGGAAGTATGGGCGCTTGAAGCTTATGGTGCCTCACACACTTTGCAAGAAATGTTGACTATAAAGTCCGATGACGTTTATGGACGCGCAAAGGCTTACGAATCAATAATCAAGGGTGAATCTATTCGCAAACCTCGTACACCGGAATCCTTCAATGTACTTGTTAAAGAATTACAATCACTTGGATTAAATGTAGATCTATTGCAGGTTCAAGAAGACGAAAATGTAAATCCGGAAGAAGAATACGTTGAACCGGAACTTGAGGAAGAAGTAACACTTGAAGCGCCGGAAGCGGAACTTGTTGCAGAAGCTGACGATTTAAGCTTAGACGAAGAAGAGATTGTTGAAGAAATGCTCGGCGAAGAAAAATCTCAAGACGACAAGGAAGAATAATTATTCAAGCACCTTAAATAAAACATGCAAATCGCATTGTGGCTAATCATCTTCGTACTGGCATTGGCAGTACTCATAAAATCTTCATCACTCTTTGTAGAGAATGCGGATAAAATGAGTCGTGCCTTGCAAATAAACAAACTTTTTATTGGAGTTACGGTTCTTGCAATAGGAACTTCCTTACCTGAACTTATGAGCGGGATATTGGCTTCCGCACAAGGCTTTACCTCTGTTGTTCCGGCAAATGTTTTTGGCTCCAACATAGTTAACGTTTTGTTGATTCTTGGAATCGGTGCATACATTGCAAAAAATATATCTCTAAAAGACGAAGGCTTTAAGGGGCAAACCGGATTACTGCTTGGCGTATCAACACTACTTATAATTTTAAGCTACGACGGAATTTTCACCAGAATGGAAGCTTTGGTGATGATTGCCGTATATGTGGTTTATGGATTATTTGCAATTTCAGAACACAGAGCCGGCCGTTTTGATATCTTAAAAAACTGGCTAAGCCAAGAGAAATGGACGGCAAAAAATTTATTAATGCTAATAGGTACGGGGCTTCTTGTAACCGCATCCGCATTTTTAACAATGCATTCATTAACAGAAATTTCCGAACTTACAAAAATTCTGCCTAGCATGCTTGGCGCAAGTATTCTCGCGCTCGGCACTTCCCTACCCGAGCTTACAGTCACTTTAAGCGCCCTTAAAAAAGGACAAACCCAAATGGCGGTTGGAAACATCATTGGTTCAAATATCTTTAATGCAACGCTAGTTATGGCAATCCCGGCCCTAATAGCTCCGCTAAATGTGACTTCTGACACGCTAATCCTTGGTGTACCATTTTTACTGATTTCATTGATTTTATTTGCATTCGCAATTCTTAAAGAAAAACTATCTGCGTTCGATGGAATATTATTTTTAATAATCTATTTAACCTTTTTAGGTCAACTTTTTAACATCTTTTAATCCTCCTCTTTTATTATGATGTCTGATCCAAAAAAAGCGCCGGTGCTATTCGATGCCATATCGGTTGCTGTGGCGTCACCGGAACAAATTTTATCCTGGTCTCACGGCGAAGTAAAAAAACCGGAAACCATCAACTACCGTACTCAAAAACCGGAACGAGACGGTCTTTTCTGCGAACGTATTTTTGGTCCTACCAAGAACTGGGAATGTGCTTGTGGAAAATACAAACGTATCCGTTATAAAGGTGTAATCTGCGAAAAATGTGGAGTTGAAGTAACTCGCGCCATTGTGCGCCGTACTCGCATGGGGCACATAACCCTTGCCGTGCCGGTAACTCACATCTGGTTTTTACGTTCCACCCCAAGCCGTATCGGATTATTGCTAAATCATCCGGTAAAAACGCTTGAGCAAATTGTTTATTTCGCAGCATACATAATCACGGAAGTTGATCAAAAGGCCAAAGAGGAGGCTATTTTGCAACTCGAAGAAGAGTTCAAAAATCACAAAAAAGACATCATTCGTGAGTATGAAGAACGTGCAAAACTTACAGGCAACACAAAGGAGCTAGAAAAAGAGCAAGCTGCAAAAATTACCGAACTCGTAGAAACAGGAGAACAAGCCAAGAAAGATCTTGAATCGGTAGAAAAAGCCACAGTTCTAACTGAGATTGATTACCGAGATATGTCCATGAAATTCGGACACGTATTCAAGGCCGGAACCGGAGCTGAATCTCTACACAAAATCATCAAAGAGATGGACCTGGAAGCAGAAAGCAAGAAGCTGGAAGGAGAAATAGAAAAATCCACAGGACAAAAACGCACAAAACTCATGAAGCGTATCAAACTTATAAGCTCCTTGATTAAAGCGGAAATCAATCCTGAATGGATGATTTTGACCATTCTACCAATCATACCACCGGATTTACGTCCAATGGTACAGCTTGATGGAGGACGTTTTGCCGCATCCGACTTAAACGATTTATATCGACGTGTGATCAACCGTAATAATCGTCTAAAAAGACTTATCCAAATTGGAGCTCCGGAAGTAATTTGTCGTAATGAAAAACGCATGCTTCAAGAAGCTGTGGACACCCTAATAAACAACAGCGCAAGACAAGGAAAAACTGTATTTAACTCAGGTGATAAACGCAAACTTCGCTCACTTTCAGACATGCTCAAAGGTAAGCAAGGTCGTTTCCGCCAAAATTTGCTTGGAAAACGTGTGGATTACTCAGGACGTAGCGTAATTGTGATCGGACCAAAACTTCGTCTTGATGAATGTGGACTTCCAAAACTAATGGCCCTTGAATTATTTAAACCATTCGTAATCGGAAAACTAATTTCGGACGGTTACGCTCATAACATTAAGAGCGCGGAAAAAATGCTTCAATCGGGTGAAAAAATAATTTGGGATATACTCGAAGAAGTAACTCGAGATCGTTACGTACTTCTCAATCGTGCTCCAACACTTCACCGTCTTGGAATCCAAGCGTTTAGGCCAATACTCGTAGAAGGAAAAGCTATTCAAGTCCACCCACTTGTTTGTGCGGCATTTAATGCGGATTTTGATGGAGATCAAATGGCTGTACACGTACCGCTTTCACAAAAAGCGCAAGAAGAAGCTCGTGAACTTATGTGTAGCGCGCAAAATCTTCTAAAACCATCTGCCGGAGAACCTATAACTGTGCCAACGCAAGATATGGTGCTTGGGCTTTACTACTTAACGGTTATGCAAAAAAACAAAACCGGTGAAGGTAAAGTTTTTGGAGATCTAGACGAAGGTTTAATCGCAGAACAATTCAATAAACTTCATCTGCAAGCAAAAATTAGAATCCGCACAAAAGAAGGAATGCTGGAGACCACACTAGGTCGCACAATTTTAAACACTGTATTGCCGGAAGGAATGGAGTTTCAAAATTTCACTCTTAAAAAGAAGGAAATTGCGGAACTTGTAAGTACTGTGTTTGAACGCTTCGGTAAAAAAGCAACTGCAAAACTTTGCGACGATTTAAAAGAACTAGGATTTAAATACGCAACAATTTCCGGAATTTCTATGTCTGCGGAAGACCTTATTATTCCAAAAGAAAAGGTCAAAATTATGAAGGATTCAGAAGCTCTTTTGGACCAAGTACTAGAATTCTACGCACAAGGATTTATTTCCGATAACGAACGCTACAATCAAGCAATTAAGATTTGGTCAAAAGCCAAAAACGATATCACTCAGGCCATGACTAAGTCTTTTGATCCGGAAAACGACATTTTCTACCAAGTAGACAGTGGAGCTCGTGGTAACTGGGGGCAAATTACACAGCTCTGTGGTATGAAAGGACTCGTTGCCAACCCTGCTGGTAAAACAATCGAACTTCCAATCAAATCCAATCTAAAAGAAGGTTTCTCAATTCTTGAATACTTCATTGCCACACACGGAGGACGTAAAGGTAAATCTGATACAGCTCTTAAAACTGCTGAAGCCGGTTACCTAACCCGTCGTCTTGTGGACGCCGTTCAAGACATCATCATTAAAGAAGACGATTGCGGATCGAAAGAAACTCACCGTGTAACTCGCGAGGAATCAAATCAGATCGGAGAACCGTTCGAAAACCGTATATTCGGACGCACTCTTGGCCAAGACGTGCTTGATGAAAAAGGAAAAGTAATCATCAAAAAGGGAACAGAAATAGACAAAGCCACAATCAAAATTATAAAAGGAAATGGTATAGATGAAGTTCGAGTACGCTCTGTTATGACCTGTTTGACTCTAAACGGAGTTTGCCAAAAATGTTATGGACGCGATCTTGGATCGAGCCAATCCGTGGAAATGGGTACGGCAGTTGGAATTATCGCAGCCCAATCCATTGGAGAGCCTGGTACTCAGCTTACTATGCGTACTTTCCACATGGGAGGTATTGCTAACGAAGACGATATTACTCAAGGTCTAACGCGTGTTGAAGAACTTTTTGAAGCTCGCACTCCAAAAAAACCTGCTGTACTCGCTGAAGTTGACGGTAAAGTTAAAGTAACCTCAAAAGGAAATCAGATCGTAATAACAATTACTCCAACCGATGCCACAGAAGAAACCTTCACAATCCCGGAAGGAATGGAGGCTACGGTTAGCAAAGATGATCGCGTTGCGATAAAAGACGTAATTGCAGAGAAAGGAAGTAAAAAATTACGTTCACCAATAGCAGGAGTAGTGGTTAAAACAGGGAAAAAAGAAATCGTTATCTACCCGGATATACTGGAGCACATTTACAAAATTGATTCAGGCAAAAGCATTAAAGTTAAGTCCGGTGATTTGGTTACGAAGGGAACGCCTCTCACAAGTGGACATCTAAATTTGAGAAAATTGATGAAGCTCACCAACATTTACACGACTCAAAAATACATAATGAGTGAGGTACAACGCATTTATGCATCACAAGGACAATCTATTAATGACAAGCATATAGAGATTATTACTAGACAGATGTTCTCTAAGGTTCGTCTTGTCGAGTCCGGAGCCAGTGATTTCTTACCGGGTGAAGTTGTAGATTATCAAACGGTATTCGAAGAAAATCAAAATCTTTCAAAGAGTAAAAAAGAAGAAATCCAATTCGAGCGCTTACTGCTTGGGCTAACTCGCATAGCCCTACATACTCGCAGTTGGTTATCCGCAGCTTCGTTCCAAGAAACAATTCGTGTACTTGTTGAAGCTGGAACAACTCGCCGTGTAGACATGCTGGACGGACTAAAAGAAAACGTGATTATTGGCCGTCTTATACCTGCTGGAGAAACATTCAGAAAGAAACTTCGTGGCGAAGCAATAGACACTCGTGAAGATTAATTTTAAGTAATTATTAAAAAAACCTTGCCAAGACAAGGCTTATCTACTAAAATCCGCAAGCTAAGCACGCAATAACAACTTTATGCCTACTATCAACCAACTAATTCGTAAGCCACGCAAAGCACCAGCTCTCAAGAGCAAGGCACCTGCGTTACAAAGCATATTTAATACTTTGAATTCAGAAAGTCGCAGTCTTCACTGCCCATTCAAACGTGGTGTTTGCACAAAAGTAACAACGATGACGCCTAAAAAGCCTAATTCGGCTCTACGTAAAATTGCCCGTATTCGTTTAAACAACGGATTTGAAGTTACAGCATACATTGGAGGAGAAGGCCACAATTTACAAGAACACTCAATCGTACTTGTACGTGGAGGACGTGTAAAAGATCTACCTGGAGTACGTTATCACGTTGTTCGTGGTTCACTAGACACGCAAGGTGTTCAAAACCGCAAACAAAGTCGTTCACTTTACGGTGCTAAAAAACCTAAGAAATAAACCATGAAAACTAAGATCACAACATACATCCCACCTGAATCAGACTTAGTTAGTGAAAAGTTTATCAACTACATAATGGAATGTGGTAAAAAAGCAACTGCCCGCCGTATCTTTAACGACATGCTTAAGGAACTAGAAAAGCGCGGCAACAAAAACGCGAAGGAAGTATTTTTCAAAGCTATAGACAATGCTAAACCTACCATGGAGGTTCGCCCAAAACGTGTTGGAGGATCTGTTTATCAAGTGCCGTTTGAAGTCAGCCCAAAACGTCAACAAATGCTTTCATTTCGTTGGATCATCGCTTCCGCATATGGACGCAAAGGAATGCCAATGTACAAACGTCTAACCACGGAAATTCTTGAAGCATCCGAAGGAACAGGCGTAGCTGTAAAGAAAAAAGATGACGTGGAACGCATGGCACAAGCAAATCGCGCATTTGCTCACTACGCAAGATTCACAAAGAAAAAATAAGAGGCCGAATAGAAATCTCAATTTAAAAAACTTGCACTTAATAAACGCAAGTTTTTTTGTTAAAGTACATTTATCTCAATTTAAAATCACCCCACGCCAACATGAAACTTTTAAAATTTTTACCACTAGCGTTGCTCCTCACCTCTTGTTCGCTTTTTAGTGGACTAAGCGAAGTGGAATACAACAATCGCGTTGTAGAATTAACAAACTTGGCCTCAACCGCAATCGAACAAACCGCAACTTTATATAACGAAACCATTCCAAACAAAGTAACCGAACAGGACGAAATCGATATAAGCCAAATGGAAACTGCCTACGAGGAAGCAACAAAAGCACTGGAAGGCACAAACGATGCTCTCAACATGGAAAGCCGTAACCTGGAACAACAAAACGCAGTCCAAACCGCCCTGCAAACATACTTAAGCGCCGGTGAATTGTATTTAGAAAATTACAACACTGTGATCGTCTACTACTCAAACAGCACATACAAAGACGATGTCACAAAAGTAGAAGTCTACGACGAATCCTTGCACACCTCTTACACCACTTTTATAGAAGCCAACAACGATTTGGTTGAAGCTCTAGATAGCTTTGTTATAGAAGAAGAATAATAAACTGTGCACGTGCACATATTTTTATGAAACAAACAACTCCATCACAAAAACTTACAGTTCCACAACGCGAGAAAAAAATTGAGCTTATACCAATAAAACCTCTCAAATCCTTAAGAGGATGTTTGAAAGGAAAAAAATTCACATCTTTTGAAAGAGAAAAGGACCGTGAAATATAAATAGTTTAAATATAAACGATATTGCATTATAGGAAATGCGTACTAGAATGCTCTCTTAATTATAAGCCGATAACACATGACGTCATATCGCAGGCGTGGCGAAGAATTAAAACCACTATGGAAAGAAGCGGATAAAGAAGGTGCAAGAGAATGTATCGATGCATGCAGATTTGATGCAGGACTAATTAGCCTCCAGAAGGAGGTCAAAACTCACATATGGGACGTATTGGACGGGTTGGAGCGGATATATCTAGACTACGAAGAAAAAATTCTACAAGAACCTGAAGACCCAACAATTTCTCAAAGTGATTTGGATATACTACTCGAAAAGTACAAAGAAGAACTATCAGATCACACGAAGCCAAGCGACGTCATAGAAGCGCCATATGAGCAACTTTATCAAGAAGTTAAAGTCCAATATGATGAGGGAGAAAGAGAACCCAATGCTACCCGCATATTTGCTTCAAATTACAACCAAGAACGAATAAGTCCACCGTATAGTCACTATCATCAAGAAGATCGGCATGATAAGGATCGAAACTTAAAACGTAGGACCTCATATCGCAGACGCGATGGAGAATTGGAACTACTATACGCAGAAGCAATTAGAGAGGGTGCAAGAGAGGAGCATGAACGGGAGAATTTTGATAGAAAATTTGAAGAACAAGAGAATCCTATCCTTCTTGCAAAGAAGTCCGTGCAGGCGTGGACAACCGACGGGGAAGAGAAGGACACGGCAACTCTATGGGAGGAAGAAGGTCTAAGAGGATTTTTGAGCCGTGATGAACTCAGAGCCCAGGATAAAGAATGGAGGGGTGGAGATACAGAGGATGATGAAGAGGAGGACCCAGAAGAACGATGGAATGAAGATTTCGACGAACTATCTGAAGATTACACCCCAGATGACGATGATGAAGAAGACGATGGACAAGAAGCATCTCTCTAAAAAACACATCATTAACTTTCGTTCATTCTCTCTCCTTGACTTCCTATTCCGCTTCCCTATAATGCCAACGCTTTTAATTGACCATTTTAATCGACCCATTTATGACTGATCCATCAACACAAAAGTACGACCTAGCACATATACGCAATATTGGTATTGCGGCACACATTGATGCGGGTAAAACCACCACAACCGAACGCATACTTTTTTACACGGGACGCAATCACAAAATTGGTGAAGTGCATGAAGGCGCTGCCACTATGGATTGGATGGAACAAGAACGCGAACGCGGGATTACGATCACGGCTGCCGCAACAACTTGTTTCTGGAAAGATTCACTGATTAATATAATTGACACCCCTGGCCACGTTGACTTTACAGTTGAAGTTGAGCGTTCAATGCGCGTACTTGATGGAGCCGTTGCCGTATTCGACGGATCACAAGGAGTTGAGCCTCAATCCGAAACAGTTTGGCGTCAAGCGGACAAATATGCGGTACCACGCATAGCTTTTATAAATAAGATGGACAAAATAGGTGCAGATTTTTACATGTCACTCACTTCAATCCATCAACGTCTCTCAAAAAGTGCAATTGCAGTCCAATTGCCAATTGGAGCAGACAGTACATTTAGTGGGGTGATTGATCTTATAGAAAGAAAAGCCTACGAATTTGAGGGCAAACACGGAGAAATTATTAAAGAAATACCAATCCCGGAAGACATGAAAGCACAAGTTGAAGAATATCGTGCAAAGATTGTGGAAAACGCTGCGGAACATGCAGAAGACCTTATGGAAAAATATCTAAATGGAGAAGATCTTACAATCGAAGAAATGAAGCGTGGACTTAGAATCGGAACTGTTTCCGGTAAAATATTCCTTGTGCTTTGCGGTTCCGCCTTACACGATAAAGGAGTTCAATTAGTGCTGGACGCAGTATGCGATTACTTGCCTTCCCCGTTGGATGTTCCATCCGTCAAAGGAACCAATCCTGATACGGACCAAGAAGAAGACCGCACTCTGGAGCCAAATCAACCATTTGCAGCACTCGCTTTCAAAATTGCAACAGATCCGTTTGTGGGGAAACTTTGTTTCTTCCGTGTATATTCAGGAAAATTCGCAGCAGGTAGCTATGTTCTAAATGCAACCAGCGGAGAGAAGGAACGTGTGGGACGCCTTGTACGTATGCATGCAAATCAACGCCAAGAAATTAAGGAAGTTGAGGCCGGAGATATCGCGGCTGCAATAGGTCTTAAGAACACACGCACCGGAGATACACTTTGCGATGTTGATCACCCAATCCGTTTGGAGTCAATCACCTTCCCAGAGCCAGTTATTCAGATTGCGGTTGAACCAAAAACGAAGGCGGATCAAGAAAAGATGGGACTTGCTTTACAAAAACTATCCGAAGAAGATCCTACTTTCCGCGTTGCAACAGATGAAGAATCAGGACAAACACTTATTTCTGGTATGGGAGAACTTCACTTGGATATTATTGTGGACCGCATGAAACGTGAATTTAAAGTGGAAGCCAATATAGGTGCTCCTCAGGTTGCATACAGAGAAACAATCAAAAAAGAAGTTACAGTGGAAGAAAAATATGTAAAACAAAGTGGAGGTCGTGGTCAATATGGTCACGTTGTAATGAAATTAATTCCGGTAGAACGCGGAAAAGGTTATGAATTTATCAACTCAATTGTTGGAGGTAAAATTCCTCGTGAATATATCCCGGCTGTTGATAAAGGTCTTAAAGAAGCACTTACTCGTGGAATTCAAGCTGGCTATCCTGTTGTAGATATACACGTAGAACTTATTGATGGATCTTACCATGAAGTGGATTCTTCCGAACTCGCATTTAAAATGGCAGCTTCCATGGGATTCAAAAAAGGTGCAGCCCAAGCAAGTCCGGTACTTCTTGAGCCAATTATGAAAGTGGAAGTGATTTCTCCTGAAGAATACTTTGGAGATGTTATGGGTAATATTTCTTCCAGACGTGGACAAATTTCAGAAACTTCAAATCGTGGAATGGCAAAAATCATTCGTTGCACGGTTCCATTGGCAGAAATGTTTGGCTATGCAACCGATCTTCGCTCCATGTCTCAAGGACGTGCAAGCTACAGTATGGAGTTCAGTCATTATTCGGAAGTTCCGGCAAATGTTGCCACTAAAATCAAGGCAGATCGTGGAGTAAAAGCCTAAAAACGGCATTCCGAACTTAAAATTGTGTTGCAAGCACACTTCGTTTCATCTAAAATTCCTTCGCTTTATCCTTCGTAACTCTATAACCCTTAGATTATGCCAACATTCGACAGATCTAAGCCGCACGTGAATGTAGGTACCATTGGTCACGTTGATCATGGGAAAACAACTCTCACAGCGGCTATCACAGCTGTTGCCGCTGCTCACTTCGGTGGGACTGACAACAAGGTGGTTACTTATGACCAAATCGACAACGCTCCTGAAGAAAAGGCACGTGGTATTACCATTGCAACTTCTCACCAAGAGTATTCAACGGACACACGTCACTATGCTCACGTGGACTGTCCGGGCCATGCGGATTATGTAAAGAACATGATTACAGGTGCGGCTCAAATGGATGGAGCAATTCTCGTAGTTTCAGCAGCGGACGGCCCTATGCCTCAAACTCGTGAACACATTTTGTTGGCTCGCCAAGTAAATGTGCCATACATCATAGTGTTTATGAATAAGATGGATATGGCAGACCCGGAAATCGCAGAACTTTCAGAAATGGAAGTACGCGAACTTCTAAACAAATATGGCTATCCTGGAGATAAGACTCCTTTCATCAAAGGATCAGCTCTAAAGGCTCTTGAAGATCCAAAAGGACCAGCATCAGAACCAGTTGTTGAACTTCTAAAAACTCTCGACGAATACATTCCAGTCCCAGAACGTGCTCTAGATAAACCATTCTTGATGGCTGTTGAAGACGTGTTCTCAATTAAAGGACGTGGAACTGTAGCTACAGGACGTATTGAACAAGGAATTGTAAAAATCAATGAAGAAGTTGAAATCATTGGTATCACACCAACTCGCAAAGTTGTTGTTACTGGAGTTGAAATGTTCCGCAAGACTTTGGATCAAGGTCAAGCTGGAGACAACGTTGGACTACTTATGCGTGGTATTGAGCGCGAAGACATACAACGTGGACAAGTTTGTGCTAAACCTGGTTCAATCACACCTCATACTAAATTCGAAGGACAAGTTTATATTCTTACAAAGGAAGAAGGCGGACGTCACACTCCATTCTTCAAGGGTTACAAACCTCAGTTCTACATCCGTACAACTGACGTAACTGGAACAATTGAACTTCCTGCAGGTGTAGAGATGATCATGCCTGGAGATGACATCACGGTTGTAGTAGAACTTGGAGCACCGGTTGCTCTAGAATTAGGAACTCGCTTTGCTATGCGTGAAGGCGGACGCACAGTTGGTTCCGGAGTAGTTTCTAAGATGATCGCGTAATCTTCAAAACAGGACAAAGTCCTAGTTTTGAATCTAAGTCACACTTTAAAACCCCGCCTCACGGTGGGGTTTTTGTTTGTAAATAAAAGACTTTGTTTGCACATAAGCCAAATAAAGCCTAGACTAAATAAACAATTAACAAACTCACAAAATGAACTCACATACATCAAAAATAGTCACAGCAATAATTTTAACTACATTAGCAATTGGAATGAGTGGATGTGGAGACGACACCCAAACCACGGAAGTCGAGGATACTGACGTTTCTGATACAACAGATGCTGGAGACTCAAGCGTTAACACAGACACACCGTCAGATGTAGCCGACACCCCTGCAACGGACCCCGCTGATACTATCGCCACACCGGATTCAAAAACATGGGAGGATGAAAACTTTTCATTTACTTATCCAATAGCCTACACAGCAGATGAAAAAGGACTTTGGACGGAAGAAGGTTACCAAAAACACCTAAATCCACCAGATCTATGTAGCCTTTGCCACATCCCATATTACCAAATCCAAACAGAAAAAACCCTCAAATCTTTAGAGGAATATATCATAGAAGATTTTAATCTTACCGGTGAAACACTCGACCAAGCATCAAACCAAGACGGTGTCACATACAGTAGAATGACCATTGGAGAAAATGATTTTATAAAAATAACAGTTGAAGACTTTTTTACCGTAACCGGCTACTACACAAAAAATAACAACCAGGTAGTCGCCTTCCGCGTCTATCAAAACGAAAGAGATGGCAATGAATTAAAAGACATCATTGCTACACTTAAGTTTTAAAGGAAAAAAAGTATAGCATTAAAGCCCTGCACCTTAACAGCCATTGTGCTATTAGAATTTGTTGTGTAATATTCGCGACTATTAACTTGCACAAAAAATGACCGATTCAGGAGAAACAGTACAAGTGAAAGACAAGAGTGTAGACACTATGACTGTAGAAGAAATCGAAAAGGAAATTCTTGCCCTAGGATGGCAACTACCAAACAATTGGAGCCAATATTGCGAAAAACGGAAAAGAGAACACCTTACCTATATACGAGGAGAAGAGATTGAGTTCAGAAGAAACGGAGGCATTCAACTTACAACTGAAGAAGCAACAAGGATCAGAGCCACATTAGATGAGATTCTTGCCAGCCGATATTCTAACGCCACAATCACTCATAATGGGGCAGAATTCACATTAAGTATTATCCCCGAAGGCCTTAGCACAGGATTCACAATATTAAATGATGAGCCAGAAATAGTTTGTCTTGGGCATCTCCCACACGATAAGAACGGAATACTAATGCCTATTGGCACAATAGACGAGTTTAGAGGATACATGGAAGCCTACCAACCTGGGCAAAAAAATGAAGATAATGCAGATAGAGAACTGCTCCGCACAAAAATCAAAATCACGCGGGGCGTTATCGCACTGACACAGGGTCGAAGAAGTGACC
The DNA here is from genome assembly GCA_041658345.1 of Candidatus Altimarinota bacterium. Taxonomy (GTDB): domain Bacteria; phylum Patescibacteriota; class Gracilibacteria; order UBA1369; family 2-02-FULL-48-14; genus JBAZYV01. Next base: position 48,975 of record JBBAAK010000002.1, on the reverse strand, counting down.
CCACGGTACATTAGGATTTTTTTATAACTTTGATTTATGCGTCCATCTTTAACAACGGCACAAGCAATAGATGACCTAACCAAAAGGTTTGAGAGTCCAACTCCGGACAAAACAATTGCACAATTTAACCTAAAAGAGCGCATTCACTTTAGAGCCAAATTATTGGAAGTCAGAGCGGAAATCTCAGAAGTATTACACGGAATTATTCCACCAAGTAAACAGCCTAATTTTTACGAAACATTGTTCTCTTTTATCAAAGATAGATCATCTATAAATGACGTCGTCTCAACAATCAATGGTCTGGTTGCTTTGGTTACTGTTGACAAACAACCATCTTTAAACTAAAAATAGCACGCAACAAAATTGAATGTTCCGTTTTTGGAACCTTCCTCGGCGCGAGCCGGGACACCTCAAAAGTTAAATGGCTTTCGTAAGGAAGCCGAAACCCCGAGGTGTAAATCTCGGTTTTTTTTAATCTCACTCGGTACTCCGAGCCTAACTCTTCCCCACTATGGCAAAGCAAAAAATCCGTATCAAAATTAAATCATTTGACCACAAGGTCATTGACGAAGCAGCTCGCCTTATAATAGAAACCGCAGAAAAAACAGGAGCAATTGTAATGGGTCCGATCCCACTACCAACGGAAATTGACCGCTTTACGGTTAACAAATCAACTTTTGTCCACAAAAACTCTCGTGAACAATACGAAATGCGCACACACAAGCGCTTAATTGATATCACGGAGACAACACCTGCAACGATCGAACAATTGTCTAACTTGTCTCTTCCGTCCGGAGTGGACATAGAAATAAAGATGATCATGGAAGAAGGAGAAGGCTCAAAATCATCAAAAAAAGACTCTGACGAAAAGGATTCTAAATCTAAGAAAACGGTAAAAAAGGCATCTGCTACAAGGAAAGCAAGCAAAAAGGCGCAAAAATAGTATTGACTAAAAGGTAGGCCTTAAGTAGTATCTTCGGGCATTTACCTTAGAACAGGAGACGTGGCTCCCCGGCCAAAGCGCAAGCAAAGGCAACGGAGGGATCCCAAACGGGAATAAGTCCAAAATCTCCAATTAACACTAAGCTCTAAAATATGTCAGGAATTCTAGGAAAAAAAATCGGTATGACACGTCTCATCCAAGACGACGGTCGCGTGATCCCTCTAACAGTTGTAGAGTGTGCCCCAAATACTGTGGTGCAACTCAAAACAGCTGAAAAAGACGGATATCCGGCGTTAGTCCTTGGGTTCGATGCATTAAAAAAACCGACAAAGAACCGTAAATTCCGCTTCCTAAGAGAATTCGCTCTACCAGAAGGAGACGGGTCTCTAAAGGCTGGAGACAGCATGACCATTGATATTTTTGAGGTCGGAGACAGGGCTAAAATTACAAGTACTTCAAAAGGAAAGGGTTTCCAAGGAGTTATGAAGCGTCACAACTTTGCTGGAGGTCCTAAGTCTCATGGTTCCCATATGAAACGTGAACCTGGTTCAATCGGACAACGTGCCAGACCTGGTAAAGTATTCAAAGGTATGCGCATGGCCGGTCACATGGGTGTGGACAGGGTAACAAGAGATAATGTTGAAGTTGTCTACCTAGACAAAGAAAAAAACTTACTTGGACTAAAAGGACAAGTTGCCGGCGCAAAGGGCGCACTAGTTATGATTCGTAAAATCGCTTAATTAAAATGAAAGCACCACTATACAATCAGAAAGGCGAAAAAACGGGTGAAATCTCCCTGAGCAAAGCTGTATTCGAAATAGAGGGGGGCGAAGGACTCGTACAACGTTATGTTGTTTTCCAACAGGCAAGCAGACGTAACGCCATTGCTCATACAAAAACTAAAGGCGATGTTAGCGGTGGAGGTAAGAAACCTTATGCCCAAAAACATACTGGACGTGCTCGTCAAGGTTCCACGAGGAACCCTCACATGAAAGGTGGTGGAGTAGCTTTTGGGCCAAAGAAATGGCAAACATTTGCGCTTAGAATGCCAAAAGCAATGCGCAGAAGAGCTCTATTCCAAATTCTTTCACACAAGGCAAAAGAAGAAAACGTACTTGTACTAGATAAATTTGAAGTAGATTCACCAACAACAAAAACTTTTGCAGAATTTCTATCAAAATTGGAACTTAAAAGAAATGTACTTATAATCGCAGGTAAAGAAGAGAAAATGTTAAAACTTTCCTCAAGGAATGTGGATAATGCAAAAACTATAGTATGTGCAGCGATCAATCCTGAAGCTCTACTTAATCACAGAACGATTTTATTCACGGAAACGGCGTTAAAAGACCTCGAAACTACTTACTCTAAATAATCTTATGAATCTATCTCAAATAATTCTAAGACCGGTGCTCACGGAAAAAAGCGTTAGCCAAGAAATTAAGAACAAATTTAGTTTCGTAATACACGAAGACGCAACAAAGATTGATGTTAAAAATGCACTTCATGAATTATACGGAGTGGCGGTAGCTAAAGTTAACATTCTCTGGGGACTCCCAAAATACCGTTTAGGTAAAAACAAGAACCCAATGGAAAAAAGGGAATGCACTCGTAGAGCTATCGTTACCCTAAAGGCTGGTGAAAAGTTAGACATCAGCAAGGTTAGTACTCCTTCTAAGGCCAAGACAGCCACAGCAACCAAATAAGTATGCCAATCAAAAAATTCAAAAAAACGACTAACGGACGACGTCATATGACGGCCCTCACCTATGAGGAGCTTACAAAAAACGTTAAACCAATGAAGAGCTTGCTTAAGGCTACAAAAGAACATGCTGGACGCAACAATCAGGGTATTATAACTGTACGTCACCGTGGTTCAGGAAATAAAACAATGATACGTGTGGTTGATTTCGACCAACGTGACAAAATGGACATTGAAGCAACTATAAGGTCAATTGAGTATGATCCAAATAGAAGCGCATTCATTATGCTTGTATGTTACAAGGACGGAACTTATCGTTACCACTTGGCACCAGAAGGCATGGTTGCGGGAGACAAGATTGTAACTGCAAAAAAGGCTAAAGCTCGCATCGGGAATAGAATGATGCTTGAAAGTATTCCTATCGGATTTGCCATCCATAACGTACAGATAGATTTAAATGGAGGTGGACAGCTTGCAAAGACGGCTGGTTCCTGCGCAAAACTTGTTTCCCTGGATGGTGAGTATGCACAAGTGCAACTCCCCTCTGGAGAAGTGCGTTTTGTACCAAAAACGTGCTTTGCCACAATTGGACGTATTTCCAATATTGATCATTCAAATGTTACTATCGGTAAAGCCGGACGTAATAGATGGAAAGGTCAAAGGCCAGAAGTACGCGGTAAAGCTATGAATCCTTGCGACCATCCACATGGAGGTGGAGAAGGTAACTGTCCAATCGGTCTTAAATATCCAAAAACGCCATGGGGATTACATGCTCTTGGTGTTGCGACTCGCAGACGTAAGTATGCAGATCGTTGGATCGTTAAGACGCGTAAAGGCAAAATGCTTGCCGAACTTAAAACAATTTAATCTAAACTCATGTCTCGAAGCAGTTATAAAGGTCCATACGTTGACGCAAAACTCCTCAAAAAGGTGCAGAGCGATAGTGGAAGCAAAAAAGTGATAAAAACTTGGGCTCGGGCTTCACAAATTGCTCCTGAGTTTGTAGGATTCACATTCGCAGTCCACAATGGTAAAGAACATATTCCAGTATTCGTATCAGAAGCAATGGTTGGACATCGTCTTGGAGAGTTTGCACACACACGCAAGTTCCGTGGACACCCACTTAAATCTAAAGAAACTACTACTACAACATCAGCCTCATAATGAAAGCATTCCTCAAAAACGTCCGTATATCTCCTGAAAAAGCAAACTTAGTTGCTGGATTGGTTCGTGGCGCTATGGTGGTTCCGGCCTTGAATCAACTTAAGTTCACACCAAAGAAGGGTGCAAAAATTCTTTACAAAGTGATTGAGTCCGCAATGTCGAATGCTGAACAGAACCTAAAGCAAAATCGAGAAAAATTATATGTTAAAGAGATAGTTATTACAAAAGGTCCAATGTTTAAGAGAGGAATGTCTGTATCAAGAGGACGTGTACACCCAATTTTAAAAAGAACTTCTCAAATTCGTGTTACGCTTGATTTAAAAGCTGGCGTGACTGAGAAACCAAAGGCTAAGAAATCAGCTATAAAAACTTCTAAACTTAAATAATTATGGGAAGCAAAGTACATCCCGTCGGACTGCGAACTGGTATCACCCACACTTGGGATTCCAGCTGGTATGCAAATCGTAGAACATTTGGAAAAATGCTCGATGAAGATGTAAAAATTCGTGCATTCGTAAAACGAAAACTCAATGACTGTGGAGTGTCCAGAATCGAATTACAGCGCAACACAAAAGATATTACCCTAAACGTACATTCTGCTAAACCGGGAGTAATAATTGGAAGACAAGGGTCTTCAGTAGAAACTCTAAAGGCAGAGCTTGAAAAAGAGTTTGGTCACAAGTTCACAATTAACATCAAAGAGATCAAAAAACCGGAATTAGACGCATGGCTAACGGCAGAAAATATAGCAATGCAAATAGAAAGACGTGTTTCTTACCGTCGTGCTGCTAAAATGGCTGTAAAGAAAGCCATAGAGTCAGGGGCAAAAGGAATTAAGATTCGTATGGGTGGCCGTTTAAATGGTGTGGAAATCTCCAGAAGTGAATTCTACGCAGAAGGCCAAATTCCTCTACATACTTTCAGAGCAGATATCGACTACGCCCTCGCCGAAGCTAAGACTACATATGGACTTATCGGCGTAAAAGTTTGGATCAATAAAGGTTTGGTCTTCAATCAAGCTACTATAACAACGACACCAACCATTAAATAATTATGTTACTTCCTAAGAGATCTAAATATCGAAAATGGCAACGTCTACGTGGTTCCTTCAAGGGAACGACTAAGGGTGGCGCACAAATATCTTTTGGTAGCTATGGTTTAAAAAGCACAGAGCTTTCAGAAGTATCTTCTCGTCAGATAGAATCTGCTCGCCGTGTACTTACCCATCACATTCAACGCGTTGGAAAGATTTGGATCCGCATATTCCCACACAAGCCAATCACTCAAAAAGCAGCTGAAGTACCAATGGGTTCCGGAAAAGGAGCGGTTGATCGTTACACGGTTATGGTTAAGCCTGGAGCAGTACTGTTTGAGATGGATGGAGTGGATGAAAAAACAGCAAGGACTGCATTAAAGCTAGCTGGTCACAAATTACCTGTTAAAACTAAATTTATAACGCTTAACGATTAATATGGCAGAAGCAAAAATCTACACTATCGAAGAACTTAGAAAAATGAATGACGCTGATAAAACACGTCTACTAAGAGAAACCGAATCCACACTTGCGCTTATGAAGCTTGCGGTGAGGACAGGTAAAGAGAAGCAAAGCCACAAGTTAAAGTTTCTAAGTTTACAAATAGCCCGTCTAAACACACCATTAACTCACAAAAAAAATGAGAAGTAAAAAAGGCTTTGTAGTCTCAAAATCCGGTGACAAAACAATAATAGTTGAGGTTGAGACTTCTAAAAAGCATCCAAAGTACCAAAAACGTTATGTGATTCATCAAAAATATCATGTACATGATGAAAAGAACGAGTACAAAGTTGGAGATAGCGTAACTGTATACGAAACTCGCCCACTCTCAGCTTTAAAGAGGTGGACCACTGAAGAACCTACTAAAAAGTAAATTATGATACAGCAACAATCAGTTCTAAATGTCGCAGACAACAGCGGTGCAAAAGAAGTTAAATGCATCAAAGTTCTCGGCCACAGCAAAAATCGTTATGCCCACGTTGGCGACGAAATAGTTGTGAGCGTAAAAAAAGCTGCTCCAAAAGGAGCGGTTAAGCAAAAATCTGTGCAAAGGGCAGTAATAGTACGTGTAAGAAAAAATATTAAACGTAAAGACGGATCCTATCTTAAGTTCGATGAAAATGCTGTTGTGATTGTAGGTAAAGACGGCATACCAAAAGGAACTCGTGTCTTTGGTCCAATCGCTCGTGAGCTCCGTGAACGCGGATATCAAAAAATTATCTCTTTAGCTCCTGAAGTTCTATAAAACTATGAAACTCAAAACTGGAGACACTGTCGTTGTAATCGCCGGAAAAGACCGCAATAAAACCGGAAAGATAATTCGCATAGTTGCGAAATCAGACCGCGTTGTGATTGAAGGTATTAATAAAGTAACTAAGCATGTACGTAAAACAAAGACTCAAAAAGGAGATCGCATACAATTTGAGGCTCCGATTCACGTTTCAAATGTAATGTTACAAGACCCAAAGACAAAGAAAGGAACTCGCGTGGGCTATAAGATCGAAAATGGGAAGAAACAACGTGTAGCAAAAAAAAGTAAAACTCTAATTTAATTCATATAATGGCAACCCGCAAAACTAAAAATCACGGCGAAACAATAGAAATGCTCAAGAAGGAGCTTGGTAGAAAAAATCTACTCTCCCTCCCAAGAGTTATGAAAGTCAGCGTATCTTGTGGAATCGGTAGTATGATTACCCAAGGAAATAAGGATTATGCTTTCATAGAAAAAAGCCTTGCAGAAATCACAGGTCAAAAACCTGCCCTACGCAAATCTCGCAAAGCTATTTCAAACTTCAAATTAAGAAAGGGACTCCCTGTTGGGCTAGTTGTTACCCTAAGGAAAGAACGCATGTTTGATTTCTTGGGACGTCTTGTAAACATAGCCCTACCACGTGTGCGTGATTTCCATGGAATTAGTGTTAAAGGGTTCGATGGACAAGGAAATTACAGTTTGGGAATCGAAGATTGCACTATCTTCCCTGAAGTTGATCAAGAAACACTCACTCGTTCACATGGTCTCCAAGTAAATGTATCCACAAAGGCTAACAACAACCGTGAAGGATATCTTCTCTTGAAGGCTATGGGCTTCCCATTCAAAGAAGTGATAAATGAAGATGGGAAAATCGTAAAAAAATCATAATCTCTTAAGAACTTTCTCTTACCATGGCAAAACTCTCATTAAAAAACAAGACAGCGAATAGAAAAAAAGCGGTTATGCACAGATTGTCGCTAGGGCTCAAACCCTTACCCGGCCAAGCTGTAAAAATGTATAATCGTTGCGGTAAATGTGGCCGCGCTCATGGCTTCATGAGAAGGTTCGGTATCTGTCGCATTTGTTTCCGTGAATTGGCACGCAGTGGTGCTATCACAGGACTTAAAAAATCTTCTTGGTAATCTAATCATCTTATTAAAATGACTATCACCGATCCGATTGCAGATCTTCTAACACGAATTCGAAACGCTACCCGTGCTCGAAAGTTGCTCGTGCACGTTCCATATTCCCGTATCAAAGAAGACATTTGCAAAGTCTTGAAAGAAACGGGCTATATAGACAATGTTAAATCAATTGGCGAAAAAACCACAAAAGAACTCCTAATAGAATTGAAGGAAGGAAGCCAGGAATTGGTACTAAAAACAATCAGCAAGCCGGGTCAACGTATCTATGTTAAAAGCCAGAGCATTCCAAAAGTTCTAAATGGACTTGGTATCGCCATTCTATCTACGCCAAAAGGCGTAATGAGCGGTAAGGATGCTCGCAAAGCAAAAGTGGGAGGAGAACTCCTATGTGAAATCTACTAACATTTACTCAACTTTATTATTATGTCACGCATTGGAAAAAAACCGATTATAATCCCTACTGGAGTTACAGTAACAAAAGAAGCAGATGATATGCTATCTGTAAAAGGGCAAAAAGGAGAGTTAAAAATGAAACTCAACCCTCTTGTGATTGTAACGATTACCGAAGGAGAGGTTAATGTAACTCGCGATGACGATAGCCGTGAAAAGCGTTCCTTGCATGGACTTATTCGTTCTCTTATCCAAAACATGGTCACCGGAGTAACAACAGGTTACACAAAGACCTTGGAGATAAATGGAGTCGGATATCGCGTAGCTGTGTCCGGTAGCAAACTTGTTCTAAACCTAGGGTTCTCACATCCGATAGAATACAAAATCCCTGATGGAATTACATTTAAACTCGATGAAGAAAAGAAAAATCTTTTATACATCTCGGGAATAGACAAACAATTGGTTGGACAAACTGCATCAGAAATAAGATCTTACAGAAAACCAGAGCCATATAAAGGTAAAGGTATCAAATACATTGACGAACACATTCGTCGCAAGGCTGGTAAAGCAGCAACAAAAGGGGCCGCCTAATATAACTAGAATTATAATTTTATGGACACAAATCAAATTAAAGCTCACAAACGTTTCCGCAGACATGTCCGCATTCGCGCACGTGTTAGTGGAACGAGCTCTTGCCCTCGCTTGGTTGTATTCCGCAGTTTAAGTTCGACCTATGCACAACTTATAGACGACACTGCTAAAAAGACACTAGCGGAAGCGAGCGACATCAAATCAAAAAAAGGTAGCAAAATGGATAGTGCCAAGGCTGTTGGAACAACTCTTGCAGAAAAGGCGATTAAAGCGGGAATAAAAACTTGTGTGTTCGACCGCAACGGTTACAGATACCATGGACGCGTAAAGGCACTAGCCGAAGGCGCACGTGAAGGTGGCCTTACATTCTAACCTGAAATTTTTCTAAAAATATGTCAAAACCATCTAAAAAACCATTCCAAAAAAGAGAAGCAAAGGAATTTGAAGAAGAAGTTATTGAAGTAAGTCGCGTTACTCGTGTAGTAAAAGGAGGACGTCGCTTGCGCTTTCGCGCTACGGTTGTTATTGGTGATAAAAAAGGAAGGGTTGGTTATGGCATTGGTAAAGCAACAGAAGTTCAACAAGCAATTCAAAAAGCTGTTTCAAAAGCACGCAAACGCATCCTTGTGGTTCCAATTTATAACGGAACGATTCCTCATCAAATTCAAGTCAAATTCAAAGCTTCCGTTGTATTCATGAAACCGGCAAGCGAAGGAACCGGACTTATTGCAGGAGGCGCCATGCGCCAGATCTTGGGCCTAGCGGGAATAAACAATGTGCTTTCTAAATCTTTGGGTTCAACAAATAGAATCAATACGGCGAAGGCAACATATAAAGCACTTACAATGCTACGTGAACGCAAAGATATGGAAATGGACAACACAAAGAAAACCAAGCGTGAAGACTTAGATACATCTGCTCCAGAAGTAAAGAAAATCGCAAAAAGCGAAGCTAAAAGGATGGTAGATGCAGATAAAAGACTAGTTCGCCCTGCCAAGCCAATTTCTAAATAATTGATTAACTAAATCCATGAAGCAAAATACTTTAAAACCATACGAAGGTAGCACAAAGACTTCCAAACGTCGCGGACGTGGACAAAGCGGTGGAAACTATTCTGGACGCGGAATGAAAGGACAAAGTTCACGTACCGGAAGTGGGGTCCGTGGTGCTTTTGAAGGAGGGCAAACACCTCTTGTACGTAGAATGCCAAAGTTAAAGGGATTCAATAGTCCTGTTAAAAAAGTGTTCTTCCCTCTTAACTTAAACATTATCAACCAAAAGTTTGTAGATGGAGATACTGTTAGTGCGGAAACTCTCAAAGAGAAGGGCATTATGAATCGCAAAGAAAAAATTAAATTGCTAGCCAGTGGAGATCTAACTGTAAAAGTTAAAATTTTAGTGGATCAAGCCTCAGAGAGCGCAATCAAAAAAGCTGAAAAGGCAGGAGCAACAGTTACCCTTCCTGAGAAGAGAGCAAAGAAAGAAAAAAAGGAAAAAAAATCTAAATAACTCCTCAATTCGTGCTCAAAATCCTAAAACAAATTTGGCACTCAAAAGATCTTAGATACAAGATCCTTTTCACTTTAGCTATGGTTGCCGTCTTCCGTTTGATGACGCACATAACCATTCCGGAAGTAAATAAAGAAGCCTTACAATTTGTGTTTGAAAAGAATTCTTTACTCGGAGCTTTTAGCCTTTTAACAGGAGGTAGCGCAGAAAATTTTTCAATTGCGCTAATGGGGCTTTCCCCATATATCAATGCCTCAATTATAATTCAACTTCTTACAGTAATTGTTCCTCGCTTGGAGGAGATATCAAAAGAGGGCGAACAAGGCCGTAAGACTTTGAATCGTTGGACTCGTTGGCTTACCGTACCACTCGCATTTTTGCAGTCTTACGGAATGATTACTTTGATAAATTCCCAGGCACAAGTGGAAATTATTCAAAATATAAGCGATCCTTGGACTATCATTCCAATCATGTTAAGCGTAAGTGCCGGAACAATAGTATTGATGTGGCTTGGAGAAATCATTTCAGAAAAAGGTATTGGAAATGGGACCTCAATCATAATCTTTGCAGGTATTATTGCGAACATTCCTCCAATGGTTGGACCAACTTTAAAACTCGCTCAAAGTGAACCAGATCGTCTTTTGCCACTTATGGCTATAGTACTATTCAGTTTGTTACTCACTCTCGCGATTGTGCTCTTCACGGAAGGACAACGCCGTATCCCAATCACTTATGCGGGTCAACGTGGACGAGGTAAAATGGAACAATCTTTCTTGCCTATCAGAATAAATCAAGCGGGGATGATTCCTATCATCTTTGCCGTTTCTTTAGTAACCTTCCCTTCAATAATCGGACAATTCTTACTCTACGCAAAATCCGAATGGGTTAAGTCCATCGGACGCTTGGCTACAACTCAATTTAATTCCAATAGTTGGACTTACATCGTGGTATATTTTCTCCTTGTGATCGCCTTCACATTCTTCTATGTAAGCATCGTTTTCAAACCAGAAGAAATCGCGGATAACATTCAAAAACGCGGTGGTTTTGTCCCCGGCTTAAGGCCTGGAAAAGAAACTGCCGAGTACCTTGCAAAAGTATCCAACCGAATGAACCTATTCGGAGGAACCATGATCGGTTTTGTTGGAGTCTTACCAATAGCACTTCAAATGTTATTCTCCCAATTTAGTGTAAGCTCCGTCCCAACTCTAATCAGTGGCGCTGGTATAATTATTATTGTAGGTGTTGTGCTCGACCTTGTTCGTCAAGTTAACTCCCGCCTACTATCTCAACATTACGAAAGATTTTACAAAGGATAAAATCATATGGATCTAGTTTTATTTGGCATACAGGGCTCAGGTAAAGGTACACAAAGTACGGAAATCAGTAAGCACTGTAATTTGTCTGTATTTGAAACCGGAGCACGACTTCGTCAAATATCTCAAGAAGACAGTGAACTTGGAAAAAAAGTAAAAGGAATTATAGAATCCGGCAATCTGGTATCCACAGAAGTAGTAATGGAAATTATCTCAGATTTTTTACATACCTTAGCTCCAAACACCTCGGCTTTGTTCGATGGAATACCTCGAAGCCAAGATCAAAAAGAACAATTCGATGCGCTTATGACTCGTGAAGGAAGAGAATTTAAAGGACTATTAATCGACTTAAGTGAAGAAGAAGCATTACACCGCTTAACCACTCGCCGTGTGTGTGAAAAATGCAAAGCGGTATATCCGGCTTTTTACGATAAAGATATTTGTGAAGCGTGTGGGGGAAACTTGGTAATTCGCAAAGATGACACTCCGGATGCAATCCGCACACGTCTAGACACATTTACGCAAAAGACTATGCCAGTTATTGAAGATTACAAAGCCCAAGACAAAATGCTGATAGTGGACGGAAAACAATCAATAGAAAAGGTTACTGTGGACATAGAAGAAGTCCTCAAACCTCATTTCCAATGGCGATAAAAGTAAAAAATCCGCAAGAAATAGCCTCAATGAAAACAAGTGGGCGAATTTTGGGAAAGATTTTAAAAGAGCTTGAAGACTATGTTAAACCTGGAATCTCCACTTTTGATTTGGAATTAAAAGCGGTAGAGCTGTTTGAACTTTATGGAGCAATTCCCTCTTTTAAAGGATATCAAGGCTACCCTGCTATTTTGTGCACATCTGTTAATGAAGAGGTTGTCCATTCTATCCCAAATGACTTCCCGCTTAAAAAAGGCGACATTTTATCGATAGATTGTGGAGCATGTATTAATGGATTGCATACAGACTCGGCTGTTGCGGTAATTGTAGGAGGAGAAACCAGTGTGCAAGCGGAACGCATGGTTAAAGCGTGTATAGAAGCCCTTTGGGCAGGAATAGCTCAGGCTAAACCTGGTAATAGACTCGGCGATATTGGACACGCAATTCAGGAAGTCGTAGAAAGGGCCGGATTCAGTATAATTAGGGATTTAACTGGACATGGCATTGGAAGAACCATCCACGAGGCACCGTACGTTTTAAATTATGGCAACCCTGGTGAAGGTGAAAAACTTAGCCCAGGCAACACAATAGCCATCGAGCCAATCATTTGCATGGGCAATCCGAATATAGAAACCATGGATGACGATTGGACAATAGTCACGCGTGATAGTTCCCTTTCCATTCAGCACGAACACACCGTACTAATCACAAACAAGGGATGTGAAGTTTTAACGCTTCGTCCCGGAGAACAAGCCCAAACCGAAGCGTAGCGACATCAATGTCTTATTGATACAGCATGCTTTGCACGTAAGCTTTCACGATTTCCAAGTCTCCATTTTTAGCTTGAAGAGTATCGATAAAATATTGGACCTGGCATGTATCTTCTTTTGTGTCGTCTATACAAGTTTTTGCAAAATGCGAAGTCACGTAAGCAACCGGAACCGGAACCGCAGAAAGCACATTTGCAGTAGAGAGCACCCCTTGGCTATAAATCCCAAAAGTCCTGTAAGAAAACATCCGTTCGGCGATTTCCGAGAAAGTGAAATTGGTACTAACCGAATTAAGTGCGGTACCTGTAATCTCAAACATTGTTCCCATATCTTTAAAAGACAGCTCACTTAACCGGCTTTTAATTGCCGAAATTATAATCTGCTGTCTTTCCGCCCTATCATAATCAGAAGTACTATGCCTGGAACGAGCAATGCGCAAGGCTTCCGTTCCACCCAAATGGTACGTTCCTACCGGATAATTTAAAGTCGAACAAACTTCCCCATCACAAACTTTGTAACTTGGATCAACTAGATCTTTGGTCAAAGTAACGTCAATCCCGCCAAGCAAATCCACAATAGTTCTAAAAGATTCAAGGTCGACAAGTACATATTTGTCTACATTAACGCCGGAAATATTCTCAACAATCGCGACTTGAGCTTCTAGTCCTTTTTCCGCAAAAAACGAATTTATTTTTTTACCTTCAACATATAAATCGCGCGGGATACTAAATAGATTCACTTTTTTAGTGGATGGATCAACTCGGGCCAACATAATGGTGTCCACATTAGTACCCTGCTTCCCCATCAACAGAACAGTTTCCGGCTCGGTTAATGATTCAAATTCAAAAAGAGACACCGAAAAAAACTTCCTCATGGCCTCAACTTGCAGTGGATTTACTTGCGGACCGTTAAGGACATATTCATTAAACAGCCCGCAAAAAACAAGGAATAATAGAAGTGCTAAATAGGCTAAAGTGGATCGTATTCTCATGGAGATAAAGTCTACATAAAACTACGTCTAAATTCCATATCTAAATTATATATAAAAAATCCCTTGCAATCGCCATTTAACGCATGTAAAATCCCTGTGCTTTTATCCTAAAAAGGATATAAATGAAACAAGTCATTCAGATTAAGGGAGTGGTTGTGGAATGTCTACCTAATGCCACTTTCCGAGTTCAGCTGGATGACCCGGCCTACCCAACGGACCACGTTGTGCTTTGTCACCTCTCAGGCAAAATGCGAATTAATTACATTCGTATTATACCAGGAGATGCGGTCACAGTTGAGTTAACGCCTTACGATCTATCGAAGGGGCGTATTGTTTTCCGCCATAAGAAAGGTGGTCCACAAATGCCTCAGAAAGATCAAGCTGAACCTTTAGTGCCAGAACAAACAGCAAGCCCAAGCGAAACGGAGGCTAAGTAACTAATTATATACAATGAAAGTTAGAGCATCAGTCAAACCAATCTGTGATAAATGTCATAAGATACGCCGTAAAGGTGTAGTGCGCGTAATCTGTGATAATCCTAAGCATAAACAACGACAGGGCTGATTGTGAACCGCTGTAAACAGGACAAAGTCCTAGTTTACAGTCTGCATTTCTCCCTTCTTCTCTCCTATTCTTTCTTCTCTCATCACTTTAGATCATTATGGTACGTCTCTGTGGAGTTCAATTGCCGTTAGAAAAACGTGTAGAAATAGGCTTAACCTATATACATGGCCTTGGCCGACCACTATCACGCTCAATGCTTACCGAGCTAAATATAAATTTTGACAAAAAAATTAAAGATCTAACTGAAGATGACTTGGCAAAATTACGTGATGCACTAGCAAAAATCCGTACGGAAGGCGAACTTAAAAGGAAAGTACAACTAGATGTAAAACGTTTACAAGACATTGGTTCATACAGAGGCTACCGTCACAAGAAACGTTTACCGGTACGTGGTCAACGCACAAAGACTAATGCTCGTACAAAACGTGGAAAACGTATGACAATGGGAAGCGGACGCAAAAAGGAGACCAAGTAAAAGTCACTTCAAAATAATTTCAAAATAACATTCATATTATGTCCGAAGAGCAAGTTAAATCTCAAACCCCAAGCAAGGAACCAAAGGCTGAACTCGCCGTTGATGTTGTTGCTGGTGAGGAGAAAAAAACAGTACGCCGAAGCAAGAAAAAAAGTGTGATTAGCGGATGCGTTTATGTAAATGCCGGATTCAACAACACGATAGTTACAATCACTGATTCGGATGGTAAAGCTCTTTCTTGGGCTACGGCTGGTTCTTGTGGATTTAAAGGATCTAAAAAAGCGACTCCATTTGCAGCTCAAATGGCTGCGGAAAATGCTGCAGAAAAGGCTAAGGCTTATGGATTTGAAAAGGCTGATGTGTACGTTAATGGTGTTGGACACGGACGTGAGCAAGCCCTTCGTGGACTTATTGCTCAAGGTATCGCAATTTTAAAGATTGTTGATGTCACGCCTATTCCTCACAATGGATGTCGCAAACCTCGCATTCGTAGAGTTTAATTATTAATTTTTAGTTTAAAATGTCTCGATACACTGGACCAAAAGGACGTCTCGTAAGACGCTTCGGAGTAGACATCTTTGGAACACCAAAGATGACTGCACTTGTGGAAAAACGACCACATGGACCCGGCATGCATGGAATGGACACGCATGGAAAGTCTTCTGAATACAAAAAGCAACTTCTTGAAAAACAGAAAATGCGTATGATGTACGGTCTAACGGAAAAACAACTACGCAACTACTACCTAAAGGCATCTACAAAAAAAGAGGCAACCGGTATTTTGATGCTTAAGACTGTAGAGTCCAGATTAGATAATGCAATATACCGTTCAGGTTTTGCAAAAACTCGTGCTCAAGCTCGCCAAATGATAGGTCATGGTCTTTGGAGATTAAATGGACGTCGTGTAAACATAGTTTCAATTCAAATCCGTGACGGTGACGTGCTAGAGGTTCGTGAAAAGTCTAAAACAAGTCCTCTTTTCGCAGCTGTAAAGGAGGATAAAGATTTTACCTGCGCAAGGTGGTTAAAATCTGATCAAAAAGCTTTAAAGGCTGAGGTAATCGCCACGCCACAAGCGGAAGACCTCGATCAACTCATCGATACACAGCTTATCGTTGAATATTATTCCAAATAACCCCATAACCTTCTTGATATGCATATCATCCAAGAAGAAATAGGTCTGCCAAAAATTTCTGAACAGAAAATTGGTGACCACGAATCCATGTTTACCATTAGCCCACTACCACAAGGCTACGGTACAACACTTGGAAACGCCTTACGACGCGTAATGCTTTCTTCATTACCAGGTACCGCCGTAACAGGAATCAAAGTAAAAGGAGTAACTCACGAATACACTACTGTAAAAGGAGTTAAAGACAGCATGCTTGATATTATGTTGAATTTAAAGCAATTGGCTTTATCTTCAGAAGGTGCGCAAACTCAAACTCTTACACTTAAGGCAAAACAGGTTGGAGTTGTAACGGCTGGAGACATTGATACTCCATCCGGAGTCACAATCCACAACCCGGATTTGTACATAACGACCTTAGATAAAGGAGGTTCAATTGAGATGGAAATCCGCGTTGAAAAAGGCGTTGGATACAGGGCTTCAGTAATCGGCGAACATCACGATAATGACGCTGAAATAATTGAAATAGATGCTGTATTCTCACCTATCAAACGTATTCACTACAGTGTGGACGCAACACGTGTTGGACAAAAAACAGATCTTGATAAACTTACTTTGGAAGTTAAAACAAACGGTTCTTTAACTCCAGACGAAGCGGTTAAATTTGCAGGAAAAGTTTTGGAATCTTACTTCAATATATTCAACCGCGACAAAGACGTTGTGGAGCCTGAATTTATGAGCGATTTTGAAAAGATCGCTGCAAAAGCAAAAGCTGAAGAAGAAAGCACAAAGCCACAACAACAATCATATACTCCTATCGAAATCTTGGGACTTTCTCCAAGGACTTTGAATGCATTGATCAACGGAGGAATAGGCTCAATTGAAGAGCTCACAAAATGTAACGAATCAAAATTGTCTAACTTACGTGGCTTTGGAAAGAAAGCACTAACAGAAGTAAGTGATGCGCTTGAAAAACGCGGACTCACACTTTCTGCGGAAGAATAATTGACAATAATCATCCTTTAAGTTAAATTCGCAAACTAAATTCTCTTATGCGACATCAAAAGAAACAACTAAAACTCAATCGTGAACGCGATCATCGTGCTGCACTAATACGCAATATGGTTACGTCTATAATATTGTTTGAGAAAATCAAGACTACAACCGCACGCGCAAAAGCTGTTGTGCCCGTAGTGGAAGATCTTATTTCAAAGGCAAAAAACCTAGAAGCACGTGAAGCAATTCGTCAAATAAATGAAGTAGTCCTAGACGACAATGCATGTAAAAAACTTTTAGAAGTATTAAAAGACCGTTACAAAACACGTGAAGGCGGTTACACTCGCGTAACAAAGCTTGGCAATCGTTCAGGCGATGCAGCAATCGTAGTTCAAATCCAACTCATACCATGAAGACAACACACCCACATCTTACAGACCTCAAGAAAGCAGAAAAATGGCTTATAATTGATGCTGACAATAAAATACTCGGCAAAATCGCCACTCGTGCTGCAATTATACTTAGAGGAAAAGATAAACCGATTTTTCACCCATCAGTAATTTGTGGTGACAATTTAATAATAATCAATGCTGAAAAAGTAGCCGTAACAGGAAAAAAAGAAACTGATAAAGAATATGTTCACTATACCGGATATCCAGGAGGTCTACGTACAAAAACTTTAGGCAAAATGCGTGCAGAACATCCGGAAAGGATACTCGAAACAGCAATCAAAGGAATGATTCCAAGGAATCGTTTAAGGAAATTAATTCTAGAACGTCTTTATGTGTATGCTGGTACTGAGCATCCACATGGGCCACAAAATCCTCAATCTATAACCATCGATTAAAGAATGTCTGACGCAATGCAATTTTCCGGAACTTACTTTTATGCCAATGGAAAGCGCAAAGATTCTGTTGCACAAGTGCGCCTCTACAAAGGAAATGGACGCGTGGTTGTAAATGGAAAAGACGCAAAAGAATACTTTAAGACTCAAGATAGAATTAATGTATTTTTAGCTCCACTGGTTTTAACAAAACTAACAAAGCAGTTTGATATTTCCGCAGTATTAAGTGGCGGTGGGCTTGAAGGGCAAGCTGCAGCGCTCAGGCACGGTATCGCAAAGGCACTACTTGGATTCGATGTAAATCTACGCGCAACCATTAAGCCAGAAGGCTACATCACACGAGACAGCCGTACAAAGGAACGCAAAAAGTTTGGTCTACACAAAGCTCGTAGAGCACCTCAGTTCTCCAAACGTTAGTTCGAAACGGGATAAAATCCCAGTTTCGAAAGTGCATTTTGTATTTCAGGACAAAGTCCTAGTTTTGAGCTTGTGTTTGCCTACTCCGGAAGCACTTTTACGAACCCTCTCCTACCATCCGAAAGTACAAACATTGGAATGCTAAAAGGCTTCCCGCTTTGTTGTGCCTTCAAATAGCCGTCATCAAGTCTTTTTTCGCTCAAGCCAAATCTATTGAACGGCACAACAAGACTAATCTCAGGCTTAAACAACTCCGACACCCCAAGGTGCCCACACTCAAGATCTTTACATATTAATTGGAACCGCCTACGCCTCAACATAATTTCATTAAAAATAAACTCAACTGCAGAACAGTGGAAAGATGCATCTTCTTCTCCAGGAAGAGACCTAATAAGACCATTATCACCCATCGGATAGGAAAACGTTGCATCAACAATAATACCATCTTTAGGTGTAGCACCTCTGACTAATGTAGCTTCAATTTCTCCATCTTTGGCCTTTCTATCTGAAGGTATTTCGAAACTACCCGATTCTAAATCTCGCCCAATGTGACGTTGCAAAAAATAATTTTTACCATCTTCTCCAGATTGAATTTCAACAATAGGACAATGATGAGGGTCAAATAGTTTTCTGATTGATTCATAGAACTCTACAAGACAAGGTGCCACAGCCTTTAATCGCGCCCCTGTTAAACCATCACAGTTGCTTTTGGCCACACCATTTTCAATAACTAAATAGTCTACGACGCCTACGCCCTTCCCACTTGAAAAAACATGATGACGTCCACAAACGACATTATCGGCTACGACTGTACAGTTAATTCCAGGAATATATTGCCAATAACTATAAGAAATTTGTGCTTTAAACTGCGCTTCATCCATGCCCATTAAAGAGCAATATCTACTTATCCTATCTTGCGATTGATTGGTTAAGTCCACTTCAACACCCTCTTGACCAGCCGTTTGCATTATCTTTTTTTTAAAAGCAATAGCATTAGAACTTTTACATATACTACTCATCAAAAGATCCGATATCCCCTCTTCTACAGGATGCTCGCTTCTAATCACAAATGGCCCAACCAGTGCCTCCTCTAAACCCGCAAACCGTTTTGGAACTAACAAACCTTGTTCTTCAACATAATTTCCATCCTCAAGCTTGTTCATAAAATGAATTTAAGGATGAATTATACCTAAGAATAACTTACAATAAAAGCCTAGTCACTCAAATCAGGACAAAGTCCTAGTTTTGAGCTTGTATTTGTATCTTATGGCTTTAGGCCTAGTTTTTGTAGTACAACACTCCTACACGCACTTGTTCTTGGGCAGTTTTAAGGTTAGAATGAGGGTAAGAAGGAGTTAAGAGAAATAATTTTTTAATCCTTTAATACTTATGCCTGATACAGAAGAAGTAGCAAAAGCAATAGCCGAAGCTTCAAAATTTGGAACAAAATCAGTCGAAGAAACGGGGAAAATTCTCAGTTTTCTTGCCAAAGTATTCAATGAATCAATAGAACAAGCGACTGGCATTGTAAGTGATAAGCTCAAGTTCCTTAGATGGCAAAGACAAATCAGGATGGTAGATCAAGTAGAACAAATTTTGACACAACGCAACGTCTCAGAAGGCAGAACAATCCCCCCCAAATTTGCTCTTCCAATGCTCGAAAATGCCAGCCTGGAAGAAGATGACGAACTACAGGATATGTGGATAAGGCTAATGGCCAATGCAATGGATCCAAATTTTAAAGCTTCTTTCAAAATGGCCTATATAGAAATTATTAAAGGGCTCACGCCCCTTGATGTGAAAATTCTAGATTTTTTCTATAACCAATTAATTGCTGATGGGATTGAAAGAGGAAACTTTATAAGACATTCATATACTCAAAACAGAATTTGCGATGCACTTAATATCTCAAGAGAAGAGTATCTAGACAGTATATATAATCTTTTTAGAGTAGAATGCCTTGCCCCAGCAATAGTAAAAGGCGGAATAATGATGGGACGTGAGCCGTTAACTATTTTTAAGGGTGCTGATGAAGTTTCAATGACTCCACTAGGTAAAAATCTTATTGAAGTCTGCATAAAAAAGGACTGAGAGATTATTTCTCACAACACGTTGTGTGGAATGCGCAATTAAAGCAAAACTGTTATGAGTAAACTTATAACTGGCAAAGATAAAACTGGAAAAGAATGGTGGATTGTAACACCTAATGTCGGCGTATACAGTTTTGCTACAAATCCTAATAAGGTAACTTTTTTGGAGATTTTTTATTTTTTTGCCCAAGGACTAATTAAAGGACCAAAAGATATTAAGAACGAGGATGAACAAAGAATAAGAGAATCTAGGCAAAGAATTCTAATTCAACTGGATAATAGGGTCCAACAACTTTTGTTCCATGCAAACGAGGTTAAAAAATTAGGGGAAAAAATTCTTAGAGCCAAACTTCGTCAAAAAATATGTGGCTACAAACCATATCAAATTTTTTTAGCACACCTCACCGCATACTTAAACACAGTACACAGCATCCGTGACGAGGTCTTGGCAATTGATAAACTGCTTGGAAAGAATTATTCAGAAAAAATTTGGCAAAAAGAATGGTTCAAAATCGACATTGACATAAGAACGCTACTCCATCACATTGAATCGCCGATATTCTCAAGAGAAGGTGCTCAGTTTAAATTTCGGTTCGAAAGACTCCAATGTATGGATAAAAATAAAGCCAAATTTTTAACAGATCCAAATCAAACGCTTGCAGAATTCCTGCTTGACCCAGCAAACATTGAGAAAGATATTATTGAAGAGCTTAATGTTTGGGCAAAAAAATATTTAAATCTGATGGATAAGAATGAAACCTATGATCCAATATCTGGCTATTACAAAGATGGTAGAATGAAAACTAAAAAAATCACCTTGAAAGAATTAATGAAAATTGCGCACAACACCCAAAAGCGCGTTAGCCAACCCTAATCACCCCCTCCATGAGCTATTTTATTATCATTCGTGGGCCACTAGGTAGTGGCAAATCAACAATATCCGAAAAACTCACTAAAAATCTCGGTGCTAAACTTATTGCGATAGATGAGGTATTAGAAAATCTTGAGTTAGATAAAGTTGATGAAAAAGAAGGCTGTATACCTGCAAAAAACTTTATAAAAGCAAGCGAAAGTGTACTGCCAGAAGTTAAAGAACAACTACAAAATGGCAAAATAGTCATTTTCGACGCCTGCTTTTATCACAAAGAAGTTATCGAGCACCTTACTCAAAACCTTCCCTTCCCGCACTATGTTTTTACACTAAAAGCACCATTGGAACTTTGTATCAAAAGAGATAGTGAGCGCAACAAAACTCATGGCGAAGGTGCCGCGTGTGCTGTTCATTCGCTCGTTTCTCGGTTCGATTATGGCAAAAACATTGATGTTACAGGAAGTATTGAGGATGAATTAAAGGCTATACTTTCTGATTTACCGCCACCCATAACCATTGTCTCCAATACAAAAATTGTATAAAATACAGTTATGAAAAAAATACTACTTAGTTACAACATCATTTTAAAAGAAGAACCTGAAGGTGGATATACAGCAATGGTACCATCACTGCCAGGTTGTATTACATACGGAAAAACAATCGAAGAAGCAAAAGAAATGGCGGAAGACGCTATCTCTCTGTACATAGAAAGCCTAGAAGAAAATGGCGAAAACATACCTAGTGATGGAGAAATGTTCATCACAACATTACAATTAAACATCCCAGAAAGAAAAAAAACATTATATGCCTAAGTTACCGGTTATTACGCCAAAGAAACTCGTCTCTTTTCTTAAAAAACAAGGATTCATTACCGACAGGCAGTCTGGAAGCCACATGGTTTTAATCAATAATGAGAGTAAAAAGCGCGTAATTGTACCCATACACACAAACGACATACCAAAGGGCACACTATTATCCATACTCAAAATGGCAGGATTTGAAAAAGAAGACCTAAAAAAGGATTGATTTAACGCTCGCTCCTCTAAACATTGCTTTTGTATTTCTTGCTGTTAAGAAAATTATTGAGTTTAGAAGGTCGCCTATACATAAACGTTAGCCGAAATATTCTTTTTTTATAGAGAGAAAACGAATACAATAGGAACAAGCTCTTAACCTGTAGGTCGTATGAATCATAGAATTTCAATCCGTTTTTTTGATGATCGGGAGGTTCGTGCTGTTTGGGACGAAGAAAATGCCAAATGGTGGTTTTCGGTTGTGGATATTGTTGGTATTTTAAATCAGGAAATTGATTACATTAAAGCTGGAAACTATTGGCGTTGGCTTAAACGTAAATTGATTAAGGAAAATATTCAGTTCGTGAGTCACACTCACAAACTGAAATTAATTGCAGCTGACAGTAAAAAATATCAAACCGATACGTTAGATAGTAATGGAATTATTGCTTTGGCAAAACATTTCCCAAATAACAGGGCAATGAAATTTTTAGATTGGTTTTTATATAGCGATAATACTATCGATGGGCAAAGTAAGAAAAAGGCCTATGCGCTTTTTGAAAGTAATTTAATTGATGAAATCGAAGTCGGCGCCACCAAGGGATTGCAACAAATTCATGCTTATTTGTTTGGTGGCCTGTATGACTTTGCGGGGCAAATCAGGAAGAAAAATATTTCCAAAAGCGGGTTTCAGTTCGCCATGACGCAGTATTTAGATAATACTCTTCAGCAGATTGAAAAAATGCCCGAAGATACCTTTGAGCAAATTGTGGATAAATATATAGAAATGAACATTGCTCACCCATTTATGGAAGGAAACGGGAGAAGCACACGCATTTGGCTCGATTTGATACTAAAAAAACGCATGAAAAAGTGTGTTGATTGGAGTAAAATCGGAAAAACCGATTATATGAAGGCCATGACAAAAAGCCCAGCAAATAGTAGTGGCATAAAAAATCTGCTCAAAAATGCCCTGACTAATAAGATCAACAGTCGTGAAATATTCATGAAGGGAATCGACTATTCGTATTATTATGAAGAAGAATAATAATTATCTCATGCGTTTTGACATTCTAACCCTCTTCCCAAGCCTAGTCCTTCCCTATTTTGAAGATTCGATTCTTGCACGTGCAATCAAAAGCAAAAAAATCTCCGTACACGTTCATAATATTAGAGATTTTAGCAAAGATAAGCATAAAAAAGTGGATGATACGCCTTACGGAGGTGGCGATGGAATGGTTATGGCATGCCAAGCGCTTTACGACGCCATAAAGGCCGTTAAAAAGCTAAATAAAGGACCTGTAATTTACATGAGTCCGGCCGGCAAAACCTTTAATCAAAAAAAAGCGGAATCTTTATCAAAAAAGAAGGGGGTCATATTGCTTTGTGGCCGTTATGAAGGCATTGACCAACGCATTATTGATTTATTGATTGATGAAGAAATTTCACTTGGAGAATTTGTTTTGACAGGTGGTGAATTACCAGCACTTTGCATAGTGGACGCAGTCGCAAGACTAATCCCCGGCGTGCTCGGTGGAAAAGAAAGTGCAAAAGAAGAATCTTTTAGTGATACTTTGGAGGGGATGATAGAATATCCACACTATACAAAACCGGAGCTATTCAAAAAAAAGAGTGTACCTGGCATTCTACTCTCCGGAGACCATGCGAAGATTAAAGCTTGGCGCATGGAAAATCGTAGAAATCCACAAAAATGAACGACCTCTCACTCCTCCCGCTAAATACAATTTTTAAAGAATTAAACTCCGGTAAGGAGGGTCTTTCTACAAAAGAAGCGCTTAAAAGACTTGCAAAATACGGGCCAAATCAACTTAAAGAAAAAGACCCAACCAAGTGGTATCACATATTATTAGGACAATTTGCAAACTTAATGACTTTAATTTTAGGTCTTGCAACAATAATTAGCTTTGCAGTTGGCGAAAATTTAGACGGCTATGCAATTTTGGCCGTAGTAATTTTAAACGTGATTATAGGATTTTTGCAGGAATTTAAAGCGGAGAAAGCAGTCAAAGCACTAAAAAAACTTACCGCTCCATATGCAATGGTCTTGCGTGACGGAATTGGGCAAAGAATTAAAGCCAATGAACTTGTGCCAGGAGACATAATAATTTTGGAGGAAGGAATGCGCGTACCCGCAGACGCAAGACTAATAGAATCTTTTGGACTAAAAAGTTTGGAGGGAAGCCTGACCGGAGAAAGTCAATCGGTAGAAAAACACGTAATAGAACTTAAAAAAGTAAGTGGTATAGGAGATTTAACGCACACTGTTTTTTTGGGAACTGTAATCAGCCACGGGCATGGGCTTGGCATTGTGATAGGAACGGGAATGAAAACCGAATTTGGGTTAATAACAAAGTTACTGGATTTGGCGCCTGAAGAAAAAACCTCTCTGCAAAAAGACATCACCCGCTTGAGTAAAATACTAATAATAATAGTGCTTTTTATAACCGCATTTTTATTTGCACTTGCCTTTATAAAAGGAGAAAAACTACTGCAAATGTTCATGCTAAGTATAAGCCTTGCTGTGAGCGTTATCCCGGAAGGTTTGGCTACAATAATAACTCTAACACTCGCAATAGGGGTACAAAATTTAGCCGGAAAAAACGCTATAGTACGTAAACTGGCCTCCGCAGAAACGCTAGGCCTAGCAGATGTGATTTGTACCGATAAAACAGGTACGCTCACCCAAAATATGATGACCGCGCAAAGAATCTATATAAATGGAAAAGAAATAGAAATACAGGGCACCGGATACGACCCCTCCCCAAGTTTTACCGCAGATTCAAAAGAGTTAAAACTTTTATTAACGGCCGGCGCACTTTGTAATAATGCCAGCCTTATAAAAGAAAAATCTGCCTGGACTATAATTGGCGATCCAACAGAAGGTGCCTTAATAACTTTGGCGCAAAAAGGAGGATTTTTGAAAGAAGAACTCTTAGAAAAAATGGCAAAAAAAAGTGAGATGGTTTTTGATTCGGAAAGGAAATTAATGTCTACAGTAAATGGTAATTTCCTTTTCACAAAAGGAGCTCCGGACTCTGTAATTAAAGTCTGTAATCTAAGCAAAAAAGAGAAAGAAGAATTACTAAAAAAGAATGCTGAATTTGCAAAAAAAGGATATAGAGTGCTTGCGCTTGCATATAAAGAACTCAAAAAAAACGGAGAGCCAAAAGAGGAAAATCTAACTTTTTTGGGACTCACGGCCTTGAGCGATCCACCAAGACCGGAAGTAAAATCTGCTATAGAACTTTGCAGACAAGCTCATATAAAAGTGGTGATGATAACCGGAGACCATGCATTAACTGCACAAGCAATAGGATTAGAAATAGGTTTATTTAAAAAGGGAGACAGAATATTAACTGGCGAAGAACTCGAAAAAATGAGCCAGGCAGACCTTGCAAAAATTGTTGAAAACATAAGCATATACGCAAGAGTTAGCCCCTCACATAAAGTAAAAATTCTTAAAGCCTTAAAACAAAAAGGACACACCGTGGCAATGACAGGCGACGGTGTGAACGATGCACCGGCATTAAAAAATGCCGATATTGGAATTGCTATGGGAATAAGCGGAACAGATGTTTCAAAAGAGGCTAGCGACATAATTCTTACGGATGATAATTTTGCCACAATAGTTGAGGCCATAAAAAGTGGCCGAGCAATATACAGCAACATAAAAAAATTCATACGATTTTTACTTAGCGCAAATTTTGACGAAGTGATTGTAGTAACTTGTGTATTTTTAATCGGAGGCCCAATTCCATTTTTGCCACTACAAATTTTATGGATAAATTTACTCACAGACTCTCTCCCGGCACTGGCGCTTGGAATGGATAATGTAGAAGAAAATTTAATGACATTGCACCCCAAAAAACATTCTAGCGTGTGGAAAGAAATAATAAAATTAAGCCTATTTGTGGGCGTAATTTCATCTGTTATGTCTATGGTGGTTTATTTAAAAACAGTGAACGTTTACTCGGCGGAACACATGAGAACCATAATGTTTACAACCGTAGTAACCTTTGAACTTTTACTTGTTTTTTCTGTAAGATTTGCCAACAAAAATTACTTCACAGGATTCTTTAAAAACAAATTTTTACTGCTAGCAGTTGCACTTAGTTTTTTAATACAAATTCTGGCGATCTACACAAAACCATTGCAAAAAATACTGGAAACCGTACCACTAAGTTTTGCCGATTGGTCATTAATTTTGAGCATGAGTGGAGCCACAATTTTAATACTGGAAATTTGGAAAGTATATAAAAACAGAAACTCTTTAAACGCGATACAATGATAATAAAAGTTAGAATAAGTCCGAAGGCAAAACAAACCGCATTCGCAGAAATGCTCCAAAATGGCACTATAAAAATCCGCATAAAAGAAGCGCCGGAGAATGGGAAGGCAAACCGGGCACTAATTGAATTTTTAGCAAAAACACTTAAACTAACACAAAAAGAAATCTGCATTTTGCATGGCAAAACAGACCGATTAAAACTTATAGAAATACCAGATAACACACCCATAAAATGGTAAAAGCAAAAAAAGACCTTGGCCAAAACTTTTTAACAGACGAGGACGTACTTAAACAAATAGTGGAGTCCGCAAATCTAAGCAAAGAAGATACGGTTATAGAAATAGGCCCGGGAACGGGAGCATTAACGCGCCACCTAATAGAAAAAGCCGGACAAGTGATATCCGTAGAAATAGACACGGATTTATTGCCACAACTAAAACACAAGTTTGGACATAAACCGAACTTTACACTCATACATGGAGATGCTTTAAAATTTGCTCCACCAAAAACACCTTATAAAATAGTCGCAAACATCCCCTATTACATCACCTCGCCAATAATAAACCACTTTTTATTGGAGCAATTTACTCAGGGAAATCCGCCTAAGATTCTAGTGATTATGGTACAAAAAGAAGTGGCAGAAAAAATTGTGGCGAAAAAAGAAAAACATTCGGTCCTATCACTCCAAGTTCACCTCTTTGGAGAGCCGGAATTGGTTTGTATAGTGCCAAAAACAGCATTCATACCAATGCCAAAAGTTGATTCTGCAGTAATAAAAATTACCGTGGATAAAACACCAAAAATCAACGCAGATTTAAAAAAAATAATGTGGACAATACACATGGCCTTTAAGCAAAAACGCAAAAAACTTTGCAACAACTTAAGCGCTATGTTTCGCAAAGAACCTGTAGAGATTAAAGAGCTTTTAAAATCACTCAATATAGACCAAGATATACGCGCAGAAGATTTAAAAATTGAGGAATGGAGCCGGCTAATTAACGCGATAGACGTACCACGTTGAGTTCATCACGCATTTTGAGACTGGCTTCGCGAGCAATTTCTGCAAAGTTTTCTCCATTCGGCATTGCGCCATTTTCTGCAAATGCATAAATAATACCACGAGCAGATACCACAAGAGCACCAAGACCATCCTTATCAAAAGCTGGAGCAGTGTCATCAGCAGTAGCGCCTTGCGCCCCAAAGCCAGGCAATAAAAAGAAACTACTAGGCATTATGGATCGTAATTTTTGCGCTTCTTTTGGATAAGTTGCCCCAACAACAGCACCAACAGCACTATAGCCGGCATCTCCAGCAAGATCACCACCCCAAGATTCCACAAAATGCCCCATAAGTTCAGCAATCGTCATGTTTTCATCAACAGTAACACGTGCTTGTAAATCACCGGAAGATGGATTGGATGTGCGAACTAAAACAAAAATGCCCTTACCCACTTCCCCACAGGCTTTCAAAAAAGGCGCAATACCATCAAGGCCTAAATAAGCATTTACAGTAAGCGCATCGGCTATAACCGGGAAAACTTTTTTGCCAAACAAATCAGTACCACTCAAAAACGCATGAGCATAGGCCTCAGCAGTTGAACCAATGTCATTGCGTTTTGCATCTACAATCACAATTAATCCAGCTTCACTCGCATATTTACAAGTTTCTTCAAAAGCGCGAACGCCTTCAAAACCAAGCTCTTCATAAAAAGCTATTTGTGGTTTAACTGCAACAGAAAAATCTTTAACCGCATCAATTATAGCCTTATTAAAAGCTAAAAATGCCTCTGCCCCAGCCTTTAAAGTATCGCCATATTCTGCACGCATTTTTTCCACCAAAAACTTTGGCAATTTGGAAAGTTGTGGATCGAGCCCCACGCAAACCACGCTATTTTTTGCACGTATTTGCGCAATCAATTTATCTGCAAAATTCATATTAAAACTTTTTTAAAATATAAATTAAAGACCATGTTTTTCTGCCCAAGTCGCCGGATCGGTACGGAAATCCGCAAGCAAAGTCTCATTTTCTTCCGTAATAAGTCCTTTTTCTTTTGCAACGCTCAAAATCGTTGGATAATCTGTAATTGTTGTTGTTTTAATAGATGCGCTCGCAAACATATCGTCAGCTTTCTTCAATTGATAGCTATTTATTGCCAAAATTTCATCTACTGTAGCCAAACCTTCTGTTCTTAAAGCTTCAACTGCGGAAACACTACTTCCACCTGTAGAAATGTGATCTTCAATCAAAACAACTCTTTTGCCTTGTGGCAAAAATCCTTCAATCCTCTTTTTTGTGCCATGATCCTTAGCCTCTCCGCGAACGTACACCATTGGCTTTTCTATTGCCTCGGCAAGCCAAGCTGCCCAAGGAATTCCAGCCGTAGCTGTTCCAGCAACATAATCTACTTGAGACCAATCCGCTTTCATATTTTTGAAAGCCTCAACAATAGATTTGCGAACAACAGGATCAGAAATTAAAGCTCTTAAATCACAATAAACCGGTGATTTAATTCCGCTTGCCCAAGTGAATAAAGGGCTTAAAGAAATTTTAAAAGCGCCGTTATTAAGTAACGCTTCGGCAACCATTCTTGCAGAGTCCATAAAATAAAAGATTAATAATAGATTTTTTTACCGAGATTATCTCGATGATATTTTCCAAAATCCGGAATTTGTAGCACTTTTTCAAGTGGCATAACCGGTCCGGAAATACAAGTTGGAACCCCAAGCCCATCCACAACGCAATTACCACAAACCCCAAATCCACATTTCATATAACGCTCAACTGAAATTTGCGCATTTATGCCTTTTTCTTTAGCAAGATTTACCGCTTTCATCATCATAATCTCCGGCCCAACAGTATAAATGCAGTCGATTTTTTGTTCCTCCACAATCTTTGTCATTAAATCGGTATTAAACCCGTTATAACCGGCACTTCCGTCGTTTGTTGCAACATGCAAATTAACATTTTTAAGTTGAGAAATTCTGTCTGTGAACAAAAGTAAATCTTTTCTGCGCGCCCCAATCACAAACTCAACCATGCACCCCATGGCAGAGGCTTTTTGCGCAAAAAAGTAAAGCGGAGCAGCGCCATAACCACCTGCTAAAAGAAGCAAATGTTGACCGCTTTCACATGTAAATTTTGTTCCATAAGGCCCACGAATCCCAACTTTATCTCCAACTTTAAGTTCATGCAGTTTTTGAGAAAAAGGCCCAACGGATGCAATGGACAAATGCGTTTCAAGCCCGTTATCCGTTGCCACAGAAAAAGGTTTTTCGTTCATGCGAGGAATCCACACATTCACAAATTGCCCAGGTTCTGCGCCAAGGCTCAAATCCAAAACAAAAGTCTTAACTTGTTCAGTTTCTGTAATAATATTTTTTATTACTGCAACGCGAGGAAGATTATTGTTGATTTTTAGCATAGATTATTTTTGTGCCTTACCAATTAAGTCTGAAACCTTTGCGACTCCATTTTTATCACACCATTCATTCATTTCAGCGACTATTTGCCCAAACACATCCTGCCCACGGAACCAAACCGCGCTACCAACTCCAACAAGAGTTGCGCCAGCCATCATAAGTTCAATTGCATCTCGTCCGGTAAGCACACCACCTGTACCAATTATCGGGCATTTCAGCGTTTTATAAATGTCATACACATATTTAACGGTAAGAGGTTTCATGCCGGGCCCGCTTAATCCACCAACACGATTTGCCAAAATTGGCTCGGCAAAATCAATATCAATCGCCATCCCCGGGCCCAAAGTATTGACTGCGGTAACGGCATCGGCACCTGCGGAAATCACACTATTTGCTATGCCAACAATATTCTCCACATTTGGAGAAAGTTTAACGGTAACAGGTATATTTACGCCTTTTTTAGCAAGCACCTCCTTGACCAAACGCGTAACATCCGCCCCTTTAACCAAACTACAAGCCATTGGTTTCCCAAGTTCATCCTCCACATTTGGGCAAGATATATTTATCTCAATAATATCCGGCTTTAAATCGGCAACAATCCCTGCCATTTCTACGTAATCTTCCATACTTCCCCCAACTATATTTGCAATAAGTGGCGCCCCGCAGACTTCACGATAGCGAGCTATTTCTTCACGAGCTTTCTCCGGTCCTGCATCAGGAATCCCAACTGCATTTAACATAAAATACTCTGTTGAAATAATCACAGGGCCATTGTGTCCAATATGTTCACGTGGCCAAAGGGATTTTGTTGTAACTCCACCAGCCCCATTCCTCACAACCTGCGCCATGCTATCTGCAGTAACACCCAAAACTCCGGATGCAAGCACTATTGGATTCTTGAACTTAACTCCGCAAAATTCAACAGACAGATCGGCCATAAATGTGTGTTAACGTCGCAGGCATTTAATCATACGCCCTAGCGCAACGCAACAAAAAAGCCCTCTCTACCAAACGGCACAAAGGGCTTAAAGTTCACACAAATCACAAACTACTCAAATAGTGAAAGTGCAAAATCCACGAATCCTCCACGTTTTGTGATATCTGCATCCAAAACGCCGATGTCTGTAACAGTCTTCCCGCTCGCATCTTCAATTAAATCAATAACTTCCTCAAACGTCATATCTTCATGTGGACGGAATTCGTTTTCTGACAACTCTTCCTCATACATGCCTTCATCGGTTAAGGTTTCAATATAGTAAACAAGAGGCTCATCTGTAGACACATCGCTATAAGAAGTCTCAGTTACTTCTGGTATATCGCTGTGAGCCATCGTCACAAATCCAAATAAACGAGCGATAATCTTTGAAGCTTCATCGCGATGCACATTGTCTTCGGGAGCAAAGATTGTTGCACTGCGCCCATGTATAACTCCATCACACCATAAGGCATAAACGGAATCATAATAAGGACTGTCTTCGGACACATCAGTGAATGTCATTGTCCCACACGTTTCCATCTCATCTTCAGTTAAAACTACATCTTCATCTGAACTCAATTCTACGATTGAATCATCAGAATTATGTGAACGCCCACTTCCACTTCCACCACCTTGTCCGGAGACTCCAAGTGGAACTCCAGAATTTGTAGTAGCAGGTGTGGCCACAAACAAATACACCGTCTCTTCGTCTCTGGAATATCCATCACTGGTAGAGGCGACTATTGTATAAGTAGAAGATCCACCATATGTATGTGTTGGAGCAAAACTTGTTTCTCCGGCAACGGGATCAATTGTATCAATTGTGCCATCCCCCCATTCAATCCTAAGAGTTGTAAGGTCACCGATTCCGCCAGTCACGTCAATATCCAAACTTGTAGCCACGCCTACCACTGCTGGCGTAGTTGAAGTCAAAACTGTAATAGCAACCGGATCAAATACAGTCACGGCGAACCCATCATGCTCAGCCCCATCATATTCAAGAGTAGCTAACATTTCCCCAGTCTCTACGTCATAAGTATTAACGATAGCGTCCAAATCATACCTGCCGGATACAGGGTATATGTGGCTAAACTCACACTCTGCAGTGCTGGTAGATGAATCTAAATAACACGGAGAAGCCACATCCTCGGCGCCATCCCCCCAAGACATATACATTTCAACGGCACCAACATTTACCCCTAATTGAGATACAGGAACTGTAATGGCCAATTCCCATCCGGCAACTACATATTGATCAGCCACGGGACCCACAGAAAAAGGCAATGTTCCATCGGTTGAGCCATCATCACCTTGATCTCCACCTTGATCTCCACCTTGATCTCCACCTCCCGCATCTGCATTAACAGTTATTAAAACCGTATCGGTATCGGTATAACCGCCAGCATTCATAGTAACTAAAGCCTCATAAACACCACTTGCTCCATATGTGTGCACAAAATTATGTGACAAATCTCCATAATCGAAACCATTAAAGTAATCGCTACTTGTCCCATCACCCCAGGTTATTGTTGCGTCATCCAAAATGAATCCTTCCTCCATTGGATCAAGTGAGGCCAAAGCTTGCACAGTAACCGCATCACCTAAAGTAACAATTTGATCAAGACCGGCAGTAACAGAAAACACACTGGAAGCAGGAACCTCTTCACCCAAAGACGCTGTTAAACAGTTATTATATTCATCGGATTCAGAAATAATCCTACCGGTATCCACACATATTTCTACAGTATGAGCACCCTCTTCCAAAAGAAGACCAGTATAATAAGCCACGGTTTCACCTGCACCAATACCCTCCAACCAATCTGCACCACCGACAATATCCTCACCATCGATCGAAAGAGAAGTATCTATTAATCTATACTCATCCAAAATCACATCAGCGGAACCAATATTCGCAAAATCAAACCATATCATATATGTACTTCCATATGACGATGATTCCAAATAGATGGAAGAAACAGTTAAATCAGGCGTTGTAACAAATTCTTGTGTGAGACAATTGTTTGATCTGTCTGATTCGGCAACAGCATTCTCGCTGTCCGCACAAACGGTAACGGTATGTGTACCAGGAGCAAAGCTTGTAGCGGTAAAAAATGTTTTAACACCATCAACTATAAAATATTCATTGCCGGAAACGGAAGAATAATATGAACCAATTGATTCTCCATCCACAGCGTAAGTGGTCGCAACATTTAACGAAGAATCCACAGCCGTATTCCCTACGTTTGATACACTAAATTGCAAATGACCGGAAACAATAGCTATCGATGAAACGGTTAAATCCGGTCCACGCCCTTCCACGATAAGTGAAAGAGTAGTGCTTACTAAACTAAAAGCATCCTTAGCCCAAATAGTAACCGTATACATACCTGGATCAGCGTAGATGTGAGAGAACAAAACATCCTCCGCTCTGACCTCTCCTAACTCTGGGTTATAACTCGAAGTGATTGTATCGCAAGTTGCTTCACTTGGCGCAGTTTCACCTTGCCAACAAGCCATAACATACTCAGTGGTATTTGTCTTTGAATCAACAGTCGCATGCACATAAAAAGTATCATCCTCCACAATAGTCTGGTCTCCATCTGTTGTTACGCTTAAAGAAGGCGAATCGACAACTGTAACGTTAGCGCCATCATATTCACGATTTTCTATTACTTCATCGGTCACAACGTCATAAGCTGCAATCATTACGTCCAAATTATAGAAACCGGTCACTCCATAAGTATAAGAGAAGCTACAGTCAGCAGTGGACGTCATCATGTCATAAGCACAGTCGTCATAATTTTCAGCACTACCATCCCCCCAATACAGATAAGCATCAACACGCCCGGTATTAGCAGGTAAGGCAGAAACCAAAAAATTTACATCTACCTCAGTCCCGACTACTGCATATTGATCTGCAATTGGATCAACATCAAATGCCAACGTCTGTGGCACAAGTGCAAAAAGCACGAATACAAACAAAGCAAACTTCGACGTGAATCGAGATAAAAAAGACATGCTAACGGGGTTAAGGGGACTGGAATTGTTGTTTAATCAGAACAACATGTGCGCCTATTAAGGCACTAATGCACAATTTTGTCAAATCGGGCATCCAATATAAGTTCACAATTCCACCTCAACTCCAATCTGTTTCCCACATATTTTTTCTTTTTCCATAACTACCTCCCCGTTCACCATAGTAAGCACAGGCCAACCTTGCAAAGTGAAGTATTCATAAGGGGACCACCCGCACTTAGAAAGCACCTGTTTACGAGTAATTGTTGCTTCTTTATCCATGTCGATTAGAACCAAATCCGCATCAAAACCAGGCGCAACTTTACCCTTGCCTTTTAAATTATAGATTTTTGCTGGATTTTCACACATAAGCTCCACAAGTTTTTCGATCGAAAGCTTGCCTTCATTAACTGAATGTAGCATTAGCGGAAGCACAAACTGCACGCCGGGAACGCCGGCAGGAGCTGTCCAAACATCCGCACTTTTTTCCTCCGAAGTATGTGGTGCATGATCTGTTGCAATACAAGAAATTGTACCATCATTAAGCCCACGCCAAAGTGCCTCCAAGTCCATAAAAGTCCTAAGTGGAGGATTCATTTTTAAAAACGCATCCTCCATATCTTCCATAGTAAAAAACAAATGATGTGGAGCAACTTCACAGGTTAATTTTGGATTTCTAAACTCCTTCATAAGCTCAAGCTCCGCTTTGGAACTTAAGTGAGCAATGTGCAATTGATTGCCGATTCTTTTTCTCAAATTAAGCGCCATTTCAGTTGCCTCCCTTGCACATTCCGAATCCCTTGCGCGCGCATAAGCACAGGCTTCAGTATCGCCGGAAAGTTCCGCCATTCGCCTTTTTATGCGCGCTTCATTTTCAGCATGCACAGTAACCGGAAGATTTTTCTTTTTTGCGATTGCAAAAATTTTCTCCCAAAGTTCTTCGTCATCAACAAGCAAATCACCAGTAGAAGATCCCATATACAGTTTGATTCCAACCGCTCCTTCTATTTTTAATAACGCATCTGTGTCCACACTCGCCCCAACAAAAAATCCATAATTCACATAGCTACGACCCAAAACCAATTTACGTTTTGCCACCAAATCAGCCTGAGTTAAGATAGGCGGATTATTATTCGGCATATCTAAAACTGTTGTAACCCCACCCATTACCGCTGCTTTGCTACCTGTTACCCAATCTTCTTTTTGCGACCCACCCGGTTCGCGAAAATGCACATGACAATCTATGGCACCTGGTAAAAGTAGTTTCCCGGCGCAATCAATTGTGCGATCGGCTTTGCCTACAAAAGATTCCACAATTTTCCCATCTTCCACAAAAACGTCCACTTCTTTTTTATTTCTGGATGATACGACTGTTGCGTGTTTAAAAATGATTTTCATAATTTGAGAAGTTTAGACAAAATCGCCATACGCATGGCAACTCCGTAAGTAACTTGATCAAAATATTTGGCACGAGGATCGTTGTCAACCAAAGAATCAATTTCATCCACACGTGGCAAAGGATGAATCAAAATCATATCTTTTTTTGCTTTGACCATAAGTTCCGGCGTAGCAACGTAAACGCTTTTGTATTTTAAATACTCTTCTTTACTATCAAAACGCTCCTCTTGAATTCTTGTATGAGAGAACACATCGCAAGTAGTAATTGCCTCCTCCAACCTTTCTATTTCTGTAACGTTATAACCTTTTGCACGCAAAGGAGCAGTAATTTGATATGGCATTTCCAAACCTTTTGGAGAAACAAAAACAAATTTTACACCCGGAAAATGTGCCAAAAGAGCACACTGAGAATGTAGCACTCTACTATTTTTCAAATCTCCAACCATCGCAATTTCAAAATTTTCCAAACGACCAATTTCTTCCTGAATTGTGAATAAATCGAGTAACCCCTGCGTTGGATGATCGGAAATCCCATCACCCGCATTTATAACAGGCACCGTACTGCCTTTTGCAAGTTCACCAACGCTCCCTTCTTTATAATGACGCATCGCAATAATATCTGCCATTTTAGAAACCACCCGCCCGGTGTCAAACAAAGTTTCTCCTTTTTTTGCAGAAGAAGCCGTATCCATCTGAAAATTAGAAATTGTACTACCACCCAAACGAATCATTGCAGTTTCAAAAGAAAATCTGGTACGCGTTGATGGCTCATAAAAAAGCGTTGCGAGTATTTTACCCTCAGCAATATTTAATTTTCTCCTTTCCGTCACCACCGGCAAAAACCCTTTTGCAGAAGCAAGCAGTTCCAGCACATCTTCTTTCTCAAGCTCTTTAGAGGAAATTAAGTGGTTCATCCGTTAAATCCTAACGCCTACTTGGCCCTTTAGCAAGATTAGTGCCAAGGTTACGCACCTCAATAGCCCATCCATCGACACTCACTCCAGCATCTCTCTTGGGCAACGAAACATAATTGGTGGGTACAACAAGGAAAACCCCCATATCTACACTCCAAGGAGCAACAACACGACGAACGTTATCACTCAAACGAACGGCAAAACCACAAATCGGAGAAGTAACATCCGACGAATTTATAGGCCTACCAAGCCGTCCATGGACACTCATATTCCTGACTTCACATGATTTAGCAATATTAAACATAGATCCAGGGGGGAAATTCCGGCCTATTAAAGCTTTTAAAACTTCTTTTTGTGGGTCAGGGATTGCCCATCTGTCCAAAGGGCCAAAATTTGAATTTATAGTAAAATGCGGTGAGTTTTTCTGAAGCAAATATGACCTTATTTTGTCTCCAAAGAATGCCTTAAGTGTAAGCATTAAATCACAAACAATTTCATGTGGTGGCAGATCAGCAGTGACACCTTCGCCAACACTACGGCCTGAACCAATAGGATATTCCTCAAAAAAGCCCCTCCTATCGGTATACCTATCGAACATGTTTGCTACTGATACCAACAACGAGACTCCACGACTATCGGGCTGAGGCCCATCATTTGGAGATGAAAAATCACTTCCAGAAAGTACACAAGACATAAATTTTCATAAAAAGATGCCACACTTTAACATCCTCCCCGCAAAAGTCAATCCCTACTCTTTTCTCAAACTACACAGGCGAAAAATCCATGTTAAACTACAAAAAACACGCAAGTGGCAATCAAATATGGAAAAACTCACTTTAACTCTCAAAAACGGCACATCTATAACTGGAAATGCTTTTGGCGCAATAAAAGAAAGTGAGGGCGAAGTTGTGTTTACAACAGGAATGGTTGGATATCCGGAGAG
Organism: Candidatus Altimarinota bacterium; assembly: GCA_041658345.1. Lineage (GTDB taxonomy): Bacteria > Patescibacteriota > Gracilibacteria > UBA1369 > 2-02-FULL-48-14 > JBAZYV01. Next base: position 12,148 of record JBBAAK010000002.1, on the reverse strand, counting down.
CCTTACGGATCCATCTTTTAAAGATCAAATTCTGGTACTCACCTACCCGCTTGTTGGCAACTATGGAGTACCAAGTGAAGAATTGGACGAATACAAAATAAGCAAATTTTTTGAAAGCACGCGCATACATTTAAAAGGTTTGATTGTTACGGATTACAGCGAAACTTATTCACATTGGAACGCAGGCAAATCTTTGTCCGATTGGCTACGCGAATATGACGTACCTGGAATCAGTGGAGTAGACACTCGCGCACTTACAGAACTACTACGCGACGGAGGTTCGCAACTTGGAAAAATCCACGGTGTAGACAAAAAACCGGACGACGATTTTTACGACCCGAACAAAGAAAATCTTGTGGCCAAAGTCAGCACCCCTAAACCTGAAATTTATGGCGAAGGCAAAAAACATATAGCCATAATAGACACAGGCATGAAGTTAAATATTTTACGCAGTTTTTTGCATAGAGGCATTCGTGTTACGCGCTTCCCTTGGAATGTAAGTCCATTCAACGAAGGTTACGGCCCTTTTGACGGAGTATTTTTCTCCAACGGACCTGGAGACCCGGAACTTATGGTAGAAACTGTGGCAATTATGAAAGAGTGTTTTGAAAGAAAAATCCCAACCTTTGGAATCTGTCTTGGCCACCAAATAATGGGAATCGCAGGAGGAGCAAAAACTTACAAATTAAAATATGGACATCGCTCTCAAAATCAACCATGTATAGACACGCGCACCGGACGTTGCTACATAACATCTCAAAATCACGGCTTCGCAATAGACGCAAAGACAATTAAGGATGACTGGGAAATCTCATTTTTGAACGCTAACGACCAAACTGTGGAAGGACTACGCCACAAACACCTCCCCTTCTTTTCCGTACAATTTCATCCGGAAGCCAATCCGGGCCCGGTGGACACCGCGTTTCTTTTTGATGAATTTGTAGACATGCTCTAAAGTAAAATTGCCTTAAAAAACACGCCATGAAAAAATTCATCTTCTTCGCATTTTTATTCGGAATTGCTAGTGGACTTCCAATCTTACTCGCAGACAAATTTAAGGAAGACCAGGCCGTTTTGTTAACGGAAGTAGATGAGTCTGTAGAAGAAACCCTAGGAGAAGAACCGTATCAAGGTGACTCAGAAAAACCTTTACCAATCGACGTGATTGGACATTGGGGGGAGGGCTACATCGACGATCTTTACCAAATGGGCTACGTAACCGGTTATGAGAATGGTGATTTTAAGCCGGATGGACAAATTACACGTGCCGAACTCTTAAAAATCTCACTTAAAGCCTTTGGACACACAGCGGTGGACACGGGAGAAAAGTCGACATTTTTGGATGTTAAAAATGATGATTGGTTTAAACCTTATGTGGATTACGCATATACAGCGGGGATTGTAAGTGGTTACACAAATCACACTTTTAAGCCTAATGAATATGTAACTCGTGGAGGAGCACTTAAAATAATTTTAGAGACCGCAGGATTTACGGAAATCACAACTCTTACTCCAAACTTTAACGATGTAGACACGGTTACAGATTGGTATGCAAAATACAGTGCCTTTGCAATGGCTCACGAGCTTATGTCAGGCTACAGCGATGGAACTTTTGGTGGGAATAACAACATGACCAGAGCGGAAGCCTGCAAAGTGATTGTTACGGTTATCGACTATATGAACGGACAAGAGTAGAATGCCGGCATGTTTGTTTGTTTAGACATAGAAACAACGGGTTTAAATCCGCAAAAAGACCACGTAATAGAAGTGGCGATTGTTCGTTTTGATGAAGAAAAAATCCACGAAGAATGGCAAACTTTGATCAATCCGGGAGTGCCAATTCCAGCTTTCTCCACACATTTAACCGGGATCACAAATGAGATGGTTAAAGATGCGCCAACGCTAAAAGAAATGCTGGCAACCATAGAAGAAAAAATCGGAGACAATGTAATAGTTGGCCATTACATATTTTTTGATACAAATTTTTTAACGGAAAAAGGCGCGAAACTGCCAAACAAAACAATAGATACTTGCCAAATGGCACAAGCGATTATGCCAAGAGAAAAAAGCTACAGCCTGGAAGTTCTAACAAAAAAACTCGGCATCATGCAAGAGAATGCCCACCGTGCAATGAACGACGTTAAAGCAAATATTGAACTGTTTTGGCTGATGGGTGAACACATAAAAGCACTGCCAAAAGACAGCAAGGAGGCCATAGAACCAATACTCAAAAAAGGAGATTTTGGAATCGCAGAAACTTTTTTGCAACTACTAAAAGAAGACGGAGGCAAACTTATTCCGGAGGAAATAATCGAAGAAAAACCGGTCTATGAAACTCATGCGAATTTGGCGGAATTAACAAAAGATTTAAAAGAGCCATTCCTTTTTGAAGAAGGTAGCCATACGGATTTGGATTTAATAAATTACTCGCTTTCGCTTAATGGAAAAACTTTGCTGGTAATGCCGAATGTGGATGATTTTTCTTCCAACAAAGACATGGAAATCATAAAACACCCAAATCAATATTTAGATCAAAATCGCTTTAAAGAATTCCTAAATAAAGAAACTTTAACAGTAGTAGAAATCTTACTAGGAGTTAAGATAGCGCTCTGGCTAAAATATACAAAAACGGGAGAAAAATCGGAACTTAGATTACTCAAAGAAGAAAATGATTTTTGGTTTAATATCTGCGCGGAAGAAAACACAGAAAGTGATTTTTTTAAAAAAGCGCTCAAGAATGCAGACCAAAAAAAACTAACAATTTTAAATCATTTATATTTTTTAAAAAACGCTGGCAAAAAAAATCCGCAAATTTTAGAAACAGACAACACAGTAATCGGCCACACGGAAGACCTCGTGGAAACATTGGAAATCGCTTGGCACATGCGCTTTACGGAAAGCCGTTTTACACAAGATTTAAAAGCCCTAGGCCTTGAGGATTTAAGCTCACGCATATCAATTTTATTTGGATTGATTGGAATGTTCTGGCAAAAAAATGCAGAGGCCGAATCGCTGGCTCCACTCACAATAGAGAAGTGGCATTTGAACACAAACGAATGGGATAAAGTGAAAAATTCCGCGTTAGCAATTGAAAAAGATTTGGCTACCATAAAAAACCAAGAGCTTGCCCGCACACTACTTTATTTTACAAAAATTTTACGCACCGGCGACCCGGCACTTTGGCTAACACTCACGCCGGATGGCAACCCGATTGTGCATTCCTTCCCCGAACTTTATGCAGATATTTTTAAAGACCGAGTTTGGGCAAATACAAAAAACGCACGAATGTTTTGCCACCATGGAAATTTAAAAAATGATTTTGAATTTTTCAAAAAAGAGCTCGCACTCCCGGATGATCTAGAAACAGTCTCCACAAAAGATATTTACCCACTCCCACTCGATTTCCCAAAAAATAGAATCTCCGGCCCAAACGATCCAAAAAATATCTCGGAAGTTGTGCATCAAATGGCAGTTTTACTCCCGGAAATCACAGGAAATATAATTCTTGAAGTATCTTCAAAAGTTGTAGCGGAACAGTTTTTTTACAAACTCGCAGATGCCGTAAAAAATGCAGGACGCAAATTATTTGTGCAAAATTTAAATGGAGGAATGGGCAAAATTTTAAAAATGTCCCAAGCAACAGACGGACAAAATGTATTTATTGGAAACGCGGATTTCTTGGAATTTTTAATAAAAGATAATGTGAACTTATCATTCTTAGCAATCCACCGTTTGCCATTTACTAACCCGGAAGATCCTATAAAAGTCGTACGCTCAAAACGCTATGAAAATGCATATAAACAATTCGCCCTCCCCTATGCCAGTATAAGATTCCACAAAATTTTGGATACATTCCTTGGCAATAACTGGGAAGGAAAGCGTATACTCGTACTTGATCCACGAATCACAGATTATGAAGAATGGTTTAATTAAAATTCGCAACACCGTAATTCACTTCTTATATGTGCACATTTTAAAGCACATATTTTTTGCAATGGATCCGGAATTTATTCACGATTTATTCACGTTTGTTGGCCAAATTCTAGGTTCAAATCCATTCACACGAGTATTAAATCGCTTGATGTTTAGCTACCAAAATAAAATGCTCGAGCAAACAATTCTTGGCATCCACTTTAAAAACCCAATAGGGCTTGCGGCCGGTTTTGATAAAAACGCATTGCTCACAAAAATCATGCCGGAAGTTGGATTTGGCTTTGAAGAAATTGGCTCAATAACCGGTGAACCGTGTGAAGGGAATCCAAAGCCACGTCTTTGGCGCCATAAAGAATTCAAAAGCTTACGTGTTTACTACGGGCTAAAGAACGACGGTGCAGAAAAAATCGCGCATCGCCTTAATCACAAAAAATTTAAAATCCCAATTGGTGTGAGTGTTGCAAAAACAAATTGCTCTCTCACTGTGGATACTGAAAAAGGCATTATGGACTATGCAAAAGCATTCAAGGCATTCGCAAAAATCGGCGCATATTTTACGGTAAATTTAAGTTGCCCAAACGCCTTTGGCGGACAGCCTTTTACAGATGCAACAAGGCTCGATTCACTACTCCGCAAACTGGACAGAATCACAACTCGCAAGCCAGTATTTTTAAAACTTTCACCGGACCTTTCCGAGCAAGAAATAAACATAATTATTGGCGTTGCAAAAAAACACAAAGTGCATGGATTCATTTGCACAAATCTCACAAAAAAACACATGTATGGCAATGGTGGACTTTCTGGCAAAGCAGTTGAAGAAATGGCAACAAAACAAATCGCCTATATCCACAGCAAAACCAAAGGCAAATTTGTGATTATTGGTTGCGGTGGCATTTTTACAGCCCAAGACGCCTACAAAAAAATCCGCGCCGGCGCTTCCCTTCTACAGCTGATAACCGGAATGATTTACGAAGGTCCCCAATCAATAAGCTCAATAAATTTAGGCCTCGTTGAGCTCCTAAAAAACGACGGCTTCAAAAGCATTAGTGAAGCAGTAGGAAAAAGATAAAAAAATCAATAATTTACCTCTATGAAAAATAAAACACTCTTCTCCATCATTCTGCTCATTATAAGTATTTGCCCTTTTATTAAAACATCAGCACTCTCCGGCACTCAAACAGAGTTTTCCGACGTATCAACGGACGATCCTTACTTTGAAGCCATAGAATACCTTGAAGAAAAGGGCATTATTTCAGGATACCCGGACGGAACATTTCAAGCGAATAACCTCATAAATCGTGCCGAATTTACAAAAATAGTCATCGGTGCCACTCGCAGTTATAAGCAATACGCTTTCTTAACAGGAAATTGTTTTCCGGATGTTCTTGAAGAATGGTTTGCGCCATATGTTTGCGCAGCAAAACGAGAAAACATTATTGAGGGATATGGAACCGGTTTTTTTGAGCCAAATCAAAACATAATTTTTGCCGAAGCTGCAAAAATCATCGTCAATTCTTTTGGATATGAAGTTGTGGCGGGAGACCCTTGGTATGAACCTTACCAAGAAATTCTGTCCCAAGAGAATGCAACGCCAAATAGTATCCTTGCTCCAAACCAAGAAATCACTCGTGGGGAAATGGCAGAAATCATTTACAGCCTCCATTACAAAACAGCCCAAGAGACCTCAGATTGTAACCTCTACACCTATCAAGACCCATACAATGCCAATGTAGGCGAACATTGCCTCAACCATGTGACTTTAAAAGGCATTTACTTTGTTGCAAAGAACCAAACCGACGAAGTCATAATCGATTGGAACGAAAATATGATCGATATATTCGGAAAAATGAAAACTTTCTATGAGGCAGAATTCGACAACAAAATCGAAATAACTATTGAGGAACCGGAAATCCGCTATGGGGAAAAGAACGTAGAAGAATACACTTCCATGTATGAAGAGGTTTTTAAAGAAGAACTGGCGGGCCAAACTACTGCAGACCATTATACTATTTACCAAGTATACTACTACAGCCCAACAGGGTCATACGGCGGTGGCACTTTTTTAGAAGGAGACTCTGTTCAAAGTAACGGGTCCATCTCTTTTAACCCTTCTTTTTGGTTGGAGGATGACGGATTATGTACCATCACTAATAAATACGGCACAAACTGTTATGGCTACGTCCTTTCCGGCCATGAGTTTGGCCATACTTTAGGCTTATCCCACCCTTGGGAGATGGAGATAAATAGAGACCTTCAAGGCAATCTAATCGATCCCATTTTTAAGTACTCGGAGAAAGGGAATATCATGTCCTATGCAGGAAGTATATTACTTTCCGGGGATCCCACCGATCCTTTTGGCGGTTACTTTGTGATGGAAGAAGCAAAAGAAGTAATGATCATGGAGTAACGGCCATTGAAAAATCTAAAAATTTAATTTTATATAAATTCACCCATACACATGAACACCAAACTCTCCTCAATATTTCTACTACCTCTCCTCCTCGCCTCTTGTGGTGATTTGCCAGACGACCAAAATATAGATTACGAAGACGACGTAAAACCACTTATCGAAGAAACGGAAGCCGGCCATAAAGTCCGTGGTAGTTGTAATGTTATAGATAGCAAAAGCACCTGTTTTGATTTTATCGGCTCCGTTTTTACAGAAGACCGTATGAGATTATCTTGCACGGAAGGCACATTTTCTTTTGATGCTTGCCCTTATTCCGACTTGGGCGGATGCATGGCTACACCTGGGACCATAAGCGAAAGTATCTCTTGGCTTTACAATTACGGTGGACAACCAATCACCGCAGAGGAAGCTAGCTATAGTGCTATGGCCTGCAATGCAATGGATGCGGGAAGGTGGGTTACGCCAGCAGACTTACTAACACAATAAATGCCAACTCTCACCAAACTACAATCCCAAATCGACCAAATAAAAGCTCGCAACAAAAAAGTTGAGGCCGACAAAGCATGGGAAACAAGCATGACTCGCAAAATCTTAATAGCAATTTTAACATACACGGTTGTAGTAATTTTCTTCTTAACCGCCAGCCTCCCCCACCCTTTTATAAACGCAATCGTACCATCTTTGGCATTCATACTTTCCACATTAACCGTGCCAGTATTTAAGAGTTGGTATTTAAAAAAATAGATTCATGCACACCTGTAAAAAATGCCAAACACAGTACGAAATTACAGAAGATGATCTCATTTTTTACGACAAACTTTCACCTGTCTTTGACGGCAAAAAATTCTCAATTCCACCTCCACAATTTTGCCCGGAATGCAGGCTACAAAGAAGGCTCGCATTTAGAAATGAACGCAAACTTTATCACAGAAATTGTGACTTAACCGGAAAGCCAATTCTATCTATTTATGCACCGGAATCACCATACAAAGTTTACGACATAAACGCATGGTGGAGTGATAAATGGGATGCGCTAGCCTTTGGCCGTGATTTTGATTTTTCAAAAACATTAAGTCAACAATTAAAGGAGTTATACCATGACGTTCCACATGTTGCTCTATACAGTACCAACATTGAAAACAGCGAATATACAAACTTCGTCCTTAATCAAAAAAATTGTTACTTAATATTTGGAGCAGGAAATAATGAGGACTGTATGTACGGAAAATTTATAGTTTATTGCAAGGACGTTGTAGATTGTTTAGCGGTATATTCATGTGAATTATGTTACGAAGGTGTCGCTTCAGAAAGGTGCTACAACTGTAAATTCTTCAATAATTGTAAAAATTGCAGTGACTGCATAATGATAGAAGACTGCTCTGCTTGTAATGATTGCATAGGCTGTTTTGGTCTTCGAAACAAGCAATATTACATACTTAACAGAGCATATTCGCGTGAAGAATATGAAAAAATTAAACAAGAATATGAATATCTCACACCTGCAAAAATTACTTTTATAAAACAGCAATTAGACATTTTAAAGCAAAAGCTTCCACATATTGGATCACACATTTATGCAAGTGAAAACTGTACCGGTGAAAGTATTTATAATTCAAAAAATTGCCTAAATTCTTTTGATTGTACAAATTGTGAAGACTGTAAATATATTTCCTTCTCTCCCAAAACAGTCTACACACAAGACAATACTTTTTGTGCTCCGGACGGAAACAGATTTTGCTACAATTTATGTTCAACTGTTGGATTAGAGAATTCAATGAGCAACTTCTTCGTATGGTATGGAGGTAACAACTACTATTCTATGAATTGTCACCACAACAACGACATTTTTGCCTGCGTTGGATTACGAAACAAGAAATATTGCATTCTTAATAAGCAATATACGCCGGAAGAATATGGCAAACTTGTTGCAAAAATAATTGAGCACATGCAAAAAACTGGCGAGTGGGGAGATTACTTTCCCTTCGAGATATCGCCATTTGCATACAACGAAACAATCGCTCAAGAATACTTCCCAATAACACAAGCCGAAGCTACCCACATGGGTTCCACTTGGAAAAACGAACAAGAAAACATAGAGACCCCATCCATTTTTACACCACCAGAGGACATAAGAAATGTAGATGAGAACATTTGCAATCAGGTACTTCAATGCGAAATTACAGGTAAAAAATATAAAATCACTCCACAAGAATTGGTGTTTTATAAAAAAATGAAATTGCCAATCCCAAGAGCCCATTCTGACCAAAGGCATTACAACAGATTAAAATCACATAATTTTTATAAACTTTGGGATGGCAAATGTATTAAATGTGGCACAAATATAAAAACCGTATACCCTCCAGAGCAACAAGCTACAGTTTATTGTGAGAAATGTTATTTGCAGATAATTTATTAAAAAATGCAACTAATCGCAACAAAAAAACCGAGAAAAAAAGACGTTGAATTTATTAAAGATAATCTCAAAAAATATAATCAAAAATTCACAGGGCCGGATAACCATCAAGAATTAGCTGTATTTTTAAAAGATGAAAATGATCAAATAAAAGGCGGGCTTACGGGTGGAACTTATTGGGATTGGCTTTATATCGACGCACTTTGGATCGATGAATCTATGCGCCACAAAGGTTATGGCAAACAGTTGCTCGAACTTGCTGAGAACGAGGCAAAAGCACGCGGATGCAATAATGCACATTTAGACACGCACGACTTCCAAGCACTTAATTTTTACCAAAAAAATGGCTACACAATCTGTGGCCAACTGGACTACTTACCAAAAGGCCATACTCGGTATTTGCTAAAAAAGACACTCATAGCGCCTAACTAAGTATTTAGGCACTAAAAAGTCAACTCCATGTTAGTTTTTTAGTATTAAAAACTAATATCTAATTCAGTTTTTTGCAATTTAAACCACCGCATTAAACACATACCCGATCACAATAATCCCAAGGGTAACAACTCCAAAAAAAGTTGCTAAGAGTTGCCATTTTAGAACTCTTTTTAAGATTAAGGCTTCCGGCAAAGACAAGCCAACAACGCCCATCATAAAGGCAAGAGCGGTGCCAAGTGGAACGCCTTTTGCCACAAGCGATTCTATAATCGGTATCACACCACTTGCATTTGCGTACATTGGAACCGCCAAAACAGTGGCGAGCGGAACTCCAAAAAATCCTGCTTCTTCCAAATATTTTTCAAAAAATCCATCCGGCACATAGCCATGTATTAGCGAGCCAACAAAAAGCCCAAGCAAAATATAAAACGCCATTTGCCTCGTAATAGAAAATGCCTCGCGTGAAAGCTCCGGCAACACTTGTTTAAAAGTTTTTCTATCGCCCTGCCCTGCTTTATTTTGCACATGCGTTTTCCACACAAAATCTTCAACATATTTTTCCATTTTTAATTTGCCCAAAATCGCTCCGCCAACCATGCCAATCAAAATTCCAGAAACAACATAAAGGACAGTAACCTTTAACCCAAATGCACCTATAAAAAGTGCCACAGCAACCTCGTTTATAAGCGGAGAAGTTATTAAAAAGGCAAATGTTACGCCAAGTGGAATTCCTGCCTCTAAAAAGCCAACGAATAGCGGAATGGATGAACACGAACAAAACGGAGTTATTGCCCCAAACACGGTGGCAAAAAAATAATCGAGCCCATAAAAATTTCTGCTTTTTAAAAAATCTCGCAAGCGATTGATTGGCAAATAATATCGCAAAATACTCATCAAATGCGTAATCACAATCATCAGCACAAAAATCTTTAGCGAATCGTAAATAAAAAATTGCCAAAAAAGCGCCGGCTTTGAACCAGCAACTAAATTGAACACATCAAAAGTGATGTAATTCGCAAACAGCTCAAAGGGATAAAAGATGTCCATGGCGCCAATTATAGTTTTTCACGACTTATATCGCCAACAAAATCCAAATAATTTTCCGGAGTAATAGTCTGGTAGCTGGCTTCCTTATAATTACCAAGCCAATCACTTGGTGCCTTTTGTTTTTCACCTTTTTTGGAAGACCACTTACATTCATATCCAAAAAGCTTGCCTCCACGCTCCTCCACAATATCAACCTCCTGCCCACCCCAAGTACGCCAAAAGAAAACGTTGGCGGAAAGATTTTGATATGCCCTTGCTTTTAACCTTTCCATAAACACAAAATTCTCCCAAAGTTGCCCCTGATCATTTCTAACATCAATTGGATTAAAATTCGAAATTAACGCATTTCTAATGCCAGTATCGTAAAAATAATATTTGCTTTTTTTAGTGATTTCTTTCCTTAAATTGCGACTATAACCCCTGACTTCATAAATCACAAACGCCTTCTCTAAAATGTCCAAATAACGCATTACAGTTTTTTTATCCATACCAACTTGTTGGCCGAGTTCAGACAAAGAAACTTCATTGCCAATCTGGAAAGCAAGCAAACGCACCAAATCAAGTAAAGTTTTTGAATTTTTAATATCTTCAAATGCCAAAATATCTTTAAACAAATATGACCTTGCAATATCTTCTATACAGGTTTGTTTTTCTATTAAAGTTTGCGCGGTAACAACCTCTGGATACGAACCATAAATCAAAAACTCCGATAGTTTTTTTTGAAGTTCATACTCACTATAGTGTTTGCCAAAAAGCAACTCATATTGCGAAATTGGGAAAAGCGTAAGAGTATGATGCCTACCCGTTAAAGGCTCCCCAATTTGCCCTGCAAGCGCAAAAGAAGATGAACCCGTTACAAGAATTGAAAGGTTTTCTTTGTGATCAACCAAGATTTTTAAACCCTGCCCTATTTTGGGAATCATTTGAGCTTCATCTATTGCAAGCACATCATAATCCCCACTATAAGCAAGAATCGCTTTGAAATTTTCAGATTCAAAAAGTACGCGCGTTTCAAAATTATCTCCTGTATCCCACAAAACTTTTTTAGCACCAAAATCGCAATCCTTTATAAGAGTAGTTTTGCCCACCTGACGAGGTCCATAAACTACCAAAACTTTATTTGGCTTTAAAAGCTTTTCAATTGGACTATAAACTCTTCGTATTTTCATACAAAAAGTATAGCAAATCCCCCATTATTTGTCAATTTTGGGGACTCATGCTCCCCATTCTAAGCTTATTTTGGGGACTAACGCTCCCTAAAACCTGTAAACCTTCCTAACTTCGAACAAATTCTGTAAGCTTCTCTCAATAACGCATCCAAATCAAATGGACTTACACACATTAATCATTCTTGGACTTGGCGTTTCCTTGGGATTTTTTGTACAAACCGTCTTGGGATTTGCATCAGCACTGGTGTCATTGCCAATTATTATGCTGGTGGCAACTCTGCAAGAGGGTATAGCCCTGCTATCAATATTTTTACTGATTTTTAGCCTTATTTTAATCTACCAAAATCGCAAACTAATCGACAAAAAAATAGTTTTAAAAATGGCGATAGGCGCGGTTATTGGCTTTGTAATAGGAGTCTACACGCTACAATTCGGCGACCCAGATGTGCTTAAACGACTACTTGGCATTTTCATTATTTGCTATGTCCTCTACTCATTTTTCAAGAATCGCGACATCAAAATCTTCCACCGCTTAGGCTTTTTATTCTCTTTTCTTGGCGGATTCTTTTCTGGTTTATACTCATCCGGAGGGCCACTTTTCATCACATTTATTCAGGGATAAGGGCATTTTAGTGTTGCTATTTTTGTTTAGTTTTGGCTCAGGTAAGCTGTTAAATGCAGTTTACATTCTAATGTTGGAATCTATGTTTAAAAAAAGGCTTGTGGATGCGGTTCGGTAAA
>JBBAAK010000001.1:0-283268 GCA_041658345.1 Candidatus Altimarinota bacterium | reverse complement strand
CTTGCATTTTTTTCATCCCTAACAAAAGTTTCAAGTGCCCCACGTGGAAGAATTTTTACAGTTTCCGCAAGTTCCAAATCATTCTCCGCAGTTGCTATCGAGTTAACTCTCGCAAGTTTATTTACACTAACGTTACCCGAAACCAACAGATTATGAAGTGCCGGTTTATTCACAAATTTTTCATCTAAGTTAAGTACCCTTTTCACTTGATCTTGGCTTAAACCTGCGAGCTTAAATGCAAATTCAAAAATGCTCCCAAATCCACGTTTCTCATAAAGCCGTCTTCTCTTCACTTCCGGCAGTAGTCCAATAAATTTTCTTCGCCAAAGTAGCGCATTACGACCAAATTCTTCGCAAAGTTTTAGTAGCTCTTTGTCGCTAAGTTGCGTACCAGCGCTAAGTATATTTCCATTTGTATTTTCCATAAAATAACAGGTTAAAATGACACCTAAATCCTACCAAAATTTGCACCAAAAATCCTCACAAAAACATCCAAAAAACACAACTTTAAATAGCGCAAAATCAATAATATTGCATGGTGAGCAAGTACTCACCCAGCCAGTCAAGAACAGTGCCTGCATCAAATCAACCACCACTCCCATCTAGAGGCTCTCCATCAATCAATTTACGCCGAACTCAACCCATCAATCCACGCCCGAAAATTGCTTGATCCTGTTTGGGGCGGATCCACGTTTGGCCCCATTGTTGGAGTCCCCCGCCGACCCCTTGTTCAAAACCCCTTTTTGTGCTAGACTTATAAGATTAAAAAAATAAAAATCCACGGCATGGCAAAACAAAAACAAAATGTTGTTGATGAAAGTGCGTTCGATCAAGCCTTAATTTCTTGGTCCACGCCGAAGTTTTTAAGGTTCCATCGCGGAGTTTTATGGTTTTTGCTTATGGGGCTACTTGACGCAATGCTTTTAGCCTACGGATATCTTACCGACTCATACACCATGATCGCGGTATTTGTGGTTTTGCCCCTCGTGATTATCTTGGAAACCAATAAAAAACCCGAAATCGTAGACGTGATTATCTCGGAATATGGCATAAAGTTTGGCGAAATGAGAATTCCTTACAGCAATATCAAGAAATTCTGGATTTTACATCTGCCACCTGCAGTCGATGAATTGCATGTTTTAACAGGTAACAGAGTGCATCCGGAATTGACGATACAACTCATGGGAGCCGACCCAACAATTCTCCGCCAGTATTTGGTAACACAAGTGCCGGAGTGGGAGGGCAAAGGGCCAACTCTTTTTGACACTTTTATTCGTATTTTAAGATTAAATTAACCAAATTCTATGTCAGTTGAAGAACCAAATTATGAAAAAAAACGCAAGGAGCAAATTTTAGGCGCCACTAGTGCCACAGAGTTGGTAATTGATAAAGACATATCATCCGACCTACGCAATGGGAATGATTTTGGCGCAAACCTGGCAAGCAGATTGGAATTGGCTTATTACTCAAAAGCAAATGAAATCAGTGTCGAATTTAGCAAAATGAAAGACATCTTGGATGAGAACACATTTTTGAAATATGAAAAAGCCATGCTGGAAAGTTTGCATGGAAGACTAAATCTATTGCTCAAAATGTATTCGGATAATGGAGCAAAAGACATTAGTGTCCCATCAATCAACAGAAGCGAAACTTACATTGGCACAATGGAAAAAATCGACCAAATGCAGTTTGAAAACGGCATAGCAATTATCCAAAACGCAGACGTACAAGCCTTGGTAAGAGATGCACTTAAAGGCGACGATAGAAAAAAGTATGAGGACAAAGTCGGTCACGAAATAGGCCCGGACAATAAACAACTTTTAGAAAAAATCGTGTTGGGTTCGGACCTAAAAGATGAAGATTGGAAGATGATAGTGGACGCTGTTATCCCAAGCCCATCAAAAACACGTAGCCAATTGAGTCTTGGAGTGGTTTTGTTATCTCAACTTACGCCAAAACTTAAGAATGAACTTTTGTTTAGGATCAAAGATAAACCTTATTTTGATGAGTTTTTGCCACTAATGGTGGAGAACGGAAACATTACACCTAACCAAGCGGAAGCATTTTTAAATACGCAAATTGCTATTCTTGAAAAAGACAACAAGTCAGATAAGAAAAAAATTGAAGCACTTAAAAATCTGCAAACAAAAGTCCTCGATCCAAAAATGGCAACAATAATCGAAGAAAAGGAAAAAGTACGAGAAGAACGGGTTAAATATAAAAAACGAGGTGTATTTGGACACCGAAATTCTGCAAGAGATTTACTCTCTTGGCGTGGAATTGGCTCTGCTATAATTACTACGAATGGTCTGTTTAGCATGGGCGCAAATATTGCCGTGAGCCCTCTGGACGCTCCGTTTAATCCGGCCTTCTATTTTGCAGCTGCACAAACTTTGGTTGGATTGCAGGGCACAAAGGGCTTTGGAGGAGCTGTACCGACCCCATTACAGGTTGGAGGAAAAATCATAAAAGACACGGTTCGTGGACTTAACGAAGAAGTTTCGGACAAATTGAAAAAATTACAAAAAATTATTGAATACAACCCTATTCAAAGACTGTTTTATTTCACTTATGCAGATGAAATATCAAAACAATACGACGACAAAATGCGCAACGAAAATATACAAAATCCACAAATCACTCTGAAAGACATGCACGTAGATTACGCAAAGCTCCCGAAAAGAATACGCGACTATTTGTCAAAAGAAAAATTGGAAGAAACAATTACCCTTTGGGCTAGAGAATTGTACCTACAAGGATCTGTTGGTGGCGCAAGCCAGAGAGATTTTATTACAAAAGCGCGTAAGGAAATTAGTGGCATAGAAACGCCACTTGAACCATTTAAAAAAGTATAAAAATGATGCCTTTAGATTCACAGAACAACTTCACAAAGCTCATGGAGCAAAAAATCCACGGGCAAAAACCCGTATTTGACGCGCCATACCAAGAACTTTATGAGTTATGGGAAAATCAGAATCAAGAAGTTGTGTACCGCCTTTCTGCGGAAGAGCGCACAGAAGCTTTTTCCGATTTTGTGGAAAAACAACGCAAAGGAAAAGTTGAAGAAATTTTAGAGGCCAAAGATTTCAAAGAAACGAATCTTTCAAAAGAGGAACTTAAAAATCTAAATCAACGTGGACAGCTTATCTTGGCCAGTCGCGACGGTGGAAAAACTTTTGACACGCTCATCACAAGGCAAGATTTAGAAGATAAAAAAATCGATCCAATTGCCTACACGATTCTTTCCCCAACACTCACAAGCGGAGCATTAAAAATGGAAGATGTTTTGGACGAACAAACCAAGCTTTATATTGTAAAAAATCTTAAAGAGCAAAACTTTCTGGTTAAAAATGCCGTAATAAAAGATGGGAAAGTTGAAGTAGAAACAACCGAGCCCAAAACCGGTGAAACAGAACTGCATGTATTCAACGTGACAACACTTGAGCCAATAATCAGCAACACTCAAGGCGAACAACACATCACAAAAAATGCTTTGCAAGGAGCCTATGGACAAATAGCAAGAAAAGAAATGGAAGAGAAATCAGGTCTAGAGACGATGGAATCCGTTCATACCATAGAGGGCGGAGATGCCACAAAAAAAACAGCTAACGCCATGAATTATGCAATGATGGGGATAGCAGGTGGCCTAGCCATTATGAATGCGTCCAAAGAAGCGCTCCAAATACAAAATCTGAAACGTGTGATGAATGCAATGGGCAGAAATAAAACTGTTAAACAGCAAAAACAATCAATCAAATTGCCAATACAGCCTATCGTAAAGCCATCGTTTGGTGGAAATGTACAGGCTGCCAAAGCAGAAGTCGGCGCTCATTTCGCAAGAAAGGCTCTAGAAGACAAAGAAAACGAAGCCCACCAACAAGAATTACAGGACCAATATCAAAAAGACTTAGCCAAACAGCAAAAAGAACGAGCACTAAAAGAAGAGGAAGCGCAGGCAAAACAACAAAACTCCAGCATGGCTACAGGTCCAAAAATTGGGATTGGAGCCTTGGCAGGGGCTGGTGGAATACTCGCCGGAACAGCCGGACTCACACTTTTTACAGTACTTCAAAACAACATTCTTTCATGAAACAAATGCTTAACAAAATAATCGCGGGTCTCATAAAACACAAAAAGGTGGTGCTTCCACTCATTTTTGTTTACGTGTTGTTCATGCCATGCATGACCCATGCGGCAGATGATAGTGTGGAAAAAACGGTCTTGGGAGTTGTAAGTCTTGTTATCCAAGTTTTAGACATGTTGCTTTGGCCTGTCCTTCTTATGTTGGGCGATCTAATGGACACGCAACTTATTTTGGGGCCGGGCATGGAAGAAAAACTGATGACAATTTGGATACAAATGCGCAATCTTGTGAATATCGCCTTTGTTCTAGTTCTACTTTTTGTAGCACTTTATAATGTGATTGGGCTCGGTGGCGAAGGTGAACTCGCAATCAAAACAATACTTCCAAGAATAATAATCGGGCTTGTGCTCGTTAACTTTACTTTGGTAATTGGAAAGCTTGCGCTCGATGGAGTTAACCTTGGTACCACAATAGCATTCTCATTGCCGGAATATACGGAAGGATACAGTTTCGCAGAAACAAGAGAAGCATTTTTTACAAAAGTTTGTTTAAAATCGGATGGCAAAACCCCTTACACGGAAACTACCGCAGCCACAGCCGCACAAAAAGATGCGATTCCAATGTCTACAAGAATGTTCTGCCAAAGAAATTCAACCACAGGTGCGTACGATGAATTGGACCCAACCATAGAAATGCGCTACTTCCAAAGCTTAAACAAAAACAATATAGGATTGGTTATGGCCGTAAATATGGGAGGACTTTCCAGCCTCGGTATACTCAAAACCGACGCAATAAACTCTTGGACAACCATGACGGTAAGTTTCATATTTTCCCTGGTTTTGCATCTTGTCTATGCAATCTCTTTTCTTGTACTCGGAATAGTTTTGATCACACGTATTATGGTTATTTGGCTCGCTTTGGCTCTTTCACCACTTGCGGTCTTCCTTTATGTAGTGCCACAAGCAAAAGAATGGCTGGGTGGTGGCGGGGGAGATATCACCAAAAAAGTGGTAAAACACTTGATTTCGCCAATGATAATAGGGCTTGTGATGAGCATGGGATTCATAATGACTTCGGCTTGGGGAACAGTTGCAAGCTTGAGCATAAACAACACAAAAATCAGTGAAATTATGGGTGCTAACTTCTTAGTATCCGGCATAGACGATTTACCTCAATTAATAATCGCAATGGCCACAGTTGTAATAATTTGGCTCGGCATTTTTGCCGCTGCAAGCGACACCTACGCCGGCGGAATCACAAATAGCATAAAAGGCTTTGGTGAAAGAATAGGAGAAGCAGCCCTAAAGGCACCTTTGTATTTGCCAACACTCACGGTTGGATCTCGTGGAGGCGAACCTGTAAAAGCATCTATGATGTTGGCACTTAACGCGGCTGACACCGGGCTAAGATCCCTTGAAAGCGGACAAAAAACAGTGGAAGAACTAAGAGAAATGGGAGAGCATCTTGGGACAAACGATCCAATATTTAAGTTGTTCGGAGGTGCTGGAGAACCACATCCATCACGCCAATCTGCAGAAACAAATGCGGCTGAGATAGCTTCCATGTTTAGTGCAGATCTTCCGCAGCTGACCGCAAAACAGGCAGAAACATTGCTAGAGCGTTTAAAGGTGACTGTTGGGGCTTCTGAGCTTTCTAAGGCAGACCAAGAAACTCGTATAAAAGAAATCGAAAGGGTTAGAAAAATCTACGCCAGTGGTGATAAACACGACATGAAGGCATTGCAGGCTTTAGTTAATAAATACGAAGGTGAAGGTGCGGACGGATGGGGACTTAAAAATAATCAATATAAAGCACTTCGAAAAGTAGACGTGGCAACAATTATAGTTGAAGTACCAAAGCCACCTACGCCAGCACCAACGCCAGCACCAGCAACAGGAGCACCACCACCGGCAGGAGGAGCAGTAGCACCACCAGCAGGAGCACCTCCAGCAGGAGCACCTCCAGTAGCAACGCCAGCAGTAGCACCACCAGCAGGAGCACCTCCAGCAGGAGCACCACCAGCAGGAGCACCACCAGCAGGAGCACCTCCAGTAGCAACGCCAGCAGTAGCAACACCTCCAGTAGGAACACCTTAATTAAAACCAAAACTTTACAAAAATAAAAATAGATGTTACATTCACTCTCCTGCGTCCCAAATTGGACACATGGACAGTGATTGTGAGAGGAGAGTCCGCTTAGACCCAAAAGGGCACCTAAGCTACTCCCTTCTCTCGCTCCAAAGAGCAACATCACTCTGCCCATGATCCACAGCTACAATGACCATTTCCGGGAAACGCAAAAAAATCTCTTCATAGGTGAGGGAATGATGCTTTTTGCGAATCAGCCGGAAGGAGCTAAAAAAGCGGAAGGTCCAGAGGCAAAACCTGAGAATCACAATTCCGTGACAATGGAAAGTTTTGCCTTACCGCCACACATAGCAGACGCATTTTATAATTCTCCGGATAAACGTGGCAAAAATGCACCGGGAGCACCTTATGCTCCATATGGGAAAGATGGTGAAGGTAGTTACTCAGACATAATTGAAGAAGTGCGCATGTATGTGCCTGGTAAAAAGACAAAATACAAACCGAAGCAAGGAAAAATGAAAGCTGAGTGGCAAATGGAATGGGAAAATGCAGTCGGGGAGTTGAACGTTAGCCAAAATCTTTTAGATCACTTTTTGGGCTTACAAAGAGCCATTGAGGATCCAAGTTTTGACCCGGAAAATCCAAGATGGCAAGGGAAGTTTAGAGATACATTTAAAACTTTTTCGAATCTACAAGAAATCACCCCGATTTGGGAAAATATATCTGCTGAAACAAAAAAAGCAATCACACAAGGTGCAGAAAACGAATCTAAAACTAAAGTTATTGAATATATAAAAGATATAGAATCCGCGCTCATTCAGGCTCGTGCGGAAGCATTGCTTTTGATTGAAAAACAGATGCGTCTCGACTTTGAAGCAAGGATTGAATACTTGGAAGATCAATGGAAGAAACACACGCCAAAAGATTACGAAAGCGTAAAAGACAATTGGTTGAAACTTTTAAAATACATAAAAGAGCGCATAGGCAAAATTCCAGAGCTTATGGACCCTGCAAGTACGGACAAAAACAGATTGGCAGACATGACCGATCCAGCCAAACGCCTTGCCTATTACAGGCAGACTTGGGATGACATGGATAGGCTTGAGGACTCATTCAAGGTTGCAAAAGAGGGGTCCAATTACCAATACAATGAGGAAAGATTGACTCAAAAACTCGAGGAACTTGATCGAGCGAAAAAAGAAAAAATCGATCCAATAGCGGAAGCATACAGGAAGGAATCGGAATCAATAATAGGTGAAATAGGCAAAAATATAACAAAGCTGGAAGCATGCAGGGTAACCATAAGGGCCGACAAAAACATGCCGGACGAAGAAAAGGAGAGAGAACTCAGGAAGATAGACGGAGAGATTGAGAGCCTTAAAAAGGCACAAAAATCTCTTAATGATAGTAAGGACATTTCGAAAGTATTTAATGACATTTTGTACAGTGAAGAGCCTCAGATGGTTGATGAAGAGGAGGAAGTTGACGATCCAAATAATCCGGGCAAAAAAATTAAGAGGAAAACCGGCAGAAAAGTACCATATGAGATCCAACTTGGGGGAGAAGGCCCTAAAATTCCTTTAAAAAAAGGTCTAAAAGCCCAAATAGCATTATTAAATCAACTTCCTTTTAATGCGGAAGAAAGGAAGCGAATGGCACTTGGTATAGAGCAGGCTTTAGATAAAGCTTGTGAAGAAATAAATGGGACGGAAAATTTCTTGCAAGAAAAATTAGTGGTTGTAAGGGAAAAACTTAACATGCAAAGCAGGGGCTTAAGCCCGGAACAAGCAGAAGGGAAAAGTTGGAAATATAGCGTTTTGGCAGTTGCGGATTTTAAACAATTTGGGGCCACAATCTCCGAATGGGCAACGCGCCGTTATGAACGTGTTCAAAAAGGTCGCATAAACGAGTTCGGTGAATCGGCAATGTCTTTCTTGGACAATGATTTTATTGGAAAGTTGGGGCCACTCAGTTCCTTAAGACAAATACCGGCCGAATTTGATAAACAGGTAGAACAAGCGGAAGCAAGTGAAGTTTCACACTTTAAGGAGATGTATGGGGCTTTTGAAATATGGCACGTGGAACATATTGCATACCACACCAGCAACCCGGATGAATTAAGGGCCTGTTTGAATCTACTTGCCGATGATGGACGCCTTCGTTGGGATAACCCAAAACTTTGGGCACAATTCAATAAATTCCAAAAGATTATAAAGATACCTCTCAGTAAGAAGTACAACATGCAAAATGCTGGGACGTTTAACAGCCAACTGAGGAGATCCATTGAGGCGATTTGGGATGACATGGATCTCTTTAACACGCTAAAAAACACCAACAGTTCAAGTTACGAAAGTAAAAGGGGTGGCTTTAGCAAGCAATGTGATGAGTTAGTTGAGGCGGAAGGCGGATTGCAATCCCACTTGGACAAAATGCTTTCGGAATTTAAGGCAGGTAAAGATAGCGAAGACGGGGCAAAGGTGGACCCAATTTTTTACGAAGGAATAATTGATTATTGTATTCAACAGGGAAAGATAGGGGCGGAGGAAAAAATGTACTACCTGATACAAGGTATTGCCTCTGGACTCTTAGCGCCAGACAGAGGTTCCGTACTTTGTTCCCAGAGAATAAATTCCTATCCTATCCTTGATTATTTTGGTTCAGCGACTTCACGTGCGGCCAGGCCGACTTTGGATGATTTGGAAGTTATAGCATCATACGACAAAGACACATTTAATGAATGGTTCCATACAAAGGGGATGTTGTATGCCAAAGTTACTCAACGTGTGGATAAAACACTCACGCAAGGTAACAAACTGGATCACGATGATCTTAGAGCCTTCCTTGGCTACATGAGTGGAGGAACAACGGAAGCTATGCTTAAAAAGTACGGAGATGGATATCGCCTGCCACTTACCGGTATACAAAATGCAACCACAGCAATGTTATTCTTTATGGATAATATCGCGGAAAATTTTGGCAATCTTGATCCGGAAGGTACGGACCGTTCAGCGGAACAATTGCAACGTTTTGTGGATTCATTTGTACGTTTTGACAGTATATTGGGTAATAGAATGTATGAAGGTGACAAAGACATA
This sequence comes from Candidatus Altimarinota bacterium, assembly GCA_041658345.1. Classification (GTDB taxonomy): domain Bacteria; phylum Patescibacteriota; class Gracilibacteria; order UBA1369; family 2-02-FULL-48-14; genus JBAZYV01. Next base: position 274,002 of record JBBAAK010000001.1, on the reverse strand, counting down.
TTTAGATGGGATTCAACGTCACTCGATGCCAGCCCGCGTGCAGCGGGAGATCTTGCAGGCATGTATGGAAGGGGTAAAGAAATGACATGTCGTAAAAACATGAATCAAGTACAAGAATATATAAAGATGCTAGACCCTGAATTCTTTGGAGCTATTTTCGGGGGCAAGATTAAAGGGGATGAACGCAAATGGGCGACTTATTTAAAGACGGAGTATCCGGACGAAATGACCGAATATTTGCAAACTGCAAAATTAGACTCTTTAGACGATATTTATCGCGCTACAGGTGCCGTTATTAAATCCATTCTTAAGACAAAAAATACAAGAATAGCAGCAATGTTTGCCCGCATAAGAGCCGACCACGAAAAAGTTTGGCTTGAGACTGAGGCAAGAGGTGGCGAATCATTTAGACAAAAACGTGAAACAGCAAGGCAAAAACGTGAGGATATTATTGCAAATCAAGGACGTGAGGCTCGCGCTCATCAAACTGATGAATATGATCCGAATAAACATAATCGCAAAAGGCATGGTGGAAAAAGAAAACAATCAGTGGAGTCACAAAATCCCCATGCAAAAACTGAAGGCCAAAATCAAGAAGGGGGATCTCGTGGCGAAGCTCGCAGTACAGACCCGGTAGCGGACGTACTTTCAGGAGTAAACGCTCAGGTGAACGAAGTCACAGGCTCAGATGGGAAAACAAAAACCTAGTATTCACATCCTAAGCCTTCTCCGGCAATCTTCGTTCCAAAATTTCTGCGGTAACGGCGCAAACAAAGTCGCCAAGCAAAACGGTGTCTTGTTTCTTTGTGTGATAATTGCGCGCTGCAACGGATTTTGATTCAACTTCTTTTTCTCCAATCACTAAAATCCAAGGAATTTTTTTCATCTCCGCATTGCGGATTTTTTTGCCCAAACTCAGTTCGTCCATGTCAATTGTTGCACGCACATTTGCACCCTTTAAAGTAGACAAAACTTCATTTGCATAATCATTAAATTTATCGGAAACCGGGAGCACGGTAACTTGCACCGGAGCTAGCCAAGTTGGGAAAGCGCCTGCAAAATGTTCAAGCAAAAATCCAATCAATCTTTCGTGCGTGGAGAGCGGAGCTCTGTGTATGCAAAGCGGAGTTTTTTCTTTTCCATCACTGTCTACATAAGTTAAGTTAAAGCGTTTTGGCACTGCAAAATCGAGTTGATTTGTTGCCAAAGTGAACTCACGCCCAATTGCGGAATAAATTTCCACATCAATCTTTGGTCCGTAAAATGCAGCCTCGCCTGCGACTTCCACAAAATTCACTTTAGATTTTATCATCACTTTTCTAACTTTTTCCTCCATTTCCAGCCAAAGTTCAGGTTCGTTCACATATTTTTTACCAAGACCTTCTTTATCATGGAGTGAAAGACGCATGGTGTATTTTTCTATTCCAAAAATCTCAAAGTATTTTTTGTAAATATCTATCACCTTCAAAAACTCACTTTCAAATTGCTCGGTTGTGCAGTAAATATGCGCATCATTCATACACATTGACCTAACACGCATCAGTCCAAAAAGTGCACCGCTATCTTCAAAACGGTAGCAGTGTCCATACTCCGCAAGACGGATTGGCAAATCACGATAAGATCTTGTTTTGTTCGCGTAAATCAAATGATGATGTGGACAATTCATCGGCTTTAAATAATATTCTTCATTGTCGAGTTTCATCGGAGGAAACATGGTTTCTGCATAATATGGCAAATGCCCGGACTTATGATAAAGAGCACCCTTTGTTATGTGCGGAGTTCTAACACGCATATATCCATCATCAAATTCAACCTGTTTCGCGAGCTTTTCGATTTCTTCCACCAAGATTGCGCCGTTAGGCAACCAAAGTGGCAAACCGGCCCCAACTTCATCGGAAAGCATAAAAATTTCAAGCTCTTTGCCAAGCTTTCTGTGGTCGCGTTTTTCTGCCTCGGCGAGCATTAGCAAATGAGCATTTAATTCATCTTTTGTGGCAAAACAAAGCCCGTAAATACGTTGCATTTGAGGTCTTTTTTCATCCCCACGCCAATAAGCGGCAGCGATTTTATGCAACTTAAATGCACCGATTTCTTTTGTGCTATTAAGATGTCCGCCTTCGCAAAGATCCACAAACTTAACGGTCCCGTCTTTAGCTACATTTTTATAAAACGAAATTGTATCGCCCCTATCTGCAAACTCTTTGCAAAGCTCTACTTTAAAAGGTTGATTTGCCTCTTTTAAGAATTCAAGTACATGGTCTGGAGTTTCTTCATGGCGCTCAAAAGTTTGGCCTTCTTGCCTTATTTTTTTCATTTTTTCTTCCAAGATTGGAAGATCTTCCGGCACCAAGGTTCTTGGCAACATAAAATCGTAATAAAATCCATTGTCTATAACAGGCCCAATTCCAAGTTGTGCATCCGGGAACATCTCAAGTACAGCTTGCGCAAGCACGTGTGAAACCGAGTGCCTCATTGCGTAAAGTGGGTCGTTAGCTTTTTGGTCCATATATTATTTTAAGTATAAAGAACTTATAAACAATCTGATCAAACCTGTCAATCCCCACGCATTGGACGGAATACGTTGATGGTTGACAGTTGACTGTAAACTGTCAACCATGCTAGCATGAGGACATGAGGAATGAAACGTCAGACAAAATTATAGAATACATAAGGGTGAAGGGCCAGACCACAGCTAAAGATTTGGCTGACCATTTTGATATCAGTCGTCAGGGATTGTTTAAGCATTTAACAAAACTGTTAAAAAACGAAAAGATTTGCAAAATAGGCAAACCCCCAAAAGTTTTCTATTCTGTTGCGGAACAAAAAAAACAAAATACCAACAAAGTAGAAGAACTAGACAAAATAAGTAAGAAAAATATTGAAGAGAATTTTACAATAATTACGCCATCAGGGGGGCGTAAAAATGGCATAGATGGGTTTACATTTTGGTGCCAAAAAACGAATCAACCCTTTAAGAAAACAGCAAAAGAATATCTTGATTCTTGTAACAAATATAATGCGTTTAAAAAAGATGGGCTAATAGATGGAATGTTAAAAATGCAGTCGACATTTAAAGAGGTGCATTTGGATGAGATTTTTTATTTGGAATTTTACAGCATAGAAAGATTTGGAAAAACAAAATTGGGTCAATCCCTTTTGTATGCAAAGCAAAGCCAAAATCGTATTTTAATTAAAGAGCTAATTTTGGGAATCAAACCAAAAATAGAAAGACTGATTAAAAAATATAGAATAGACAGTGTTGGCTTCATACCACCTACAGTAAAAAGAGAGATTCAATTCATGAGAGAACTTGAAAAAAAATTAGATTTAGATCTAAAAAAAATATCACTCATAAAGGCGAAAACAGAAATATCTGTTCCACAAAAAACTTTGAATCGGCTTGCGGATAGGATGGAAAACGCTCAAAAAACAATAATTGTAGATGAAAATAAAATGAGCAAAAACATTCTATTAATAGATGATGCGGTTGGCTCAGGCGCTACGTTGAATGAAACAGCCGGACAAATAAAATCAAAGGGATTGTGCAAAGGCAAGATCATTGGGCTTGCAATAACAGGCAGTTTCAAAGGATTCGATATAATCAGTGAAGTCTAGACATGCATTTAAAACACCTAAAACTCCAGCACTTTCGCAATTACAACGATCTTGATATCGATTTTAGCGACCACATAACGGCTTTGGTCGGTCTAAATGCACAGGGCAAAACCAACCTGCTTGAGAGCATTGCTTTTTTGGCGCTTGGTAAATCTTTCCGTTCCGTAAAAAGCCTGGATACTTTGAAGTGGGACAAAGCGCACGGGAGGATTCGTGGGACAGTGGAAAAAAATGGCAAACAAACTGAATTGGAAGTTTTTATGCAACGTGAGCCGGAAATAAAAAAAGTAAAAAAAGGGTCGCGCATAGCAAGTCCAAAATCATTTTTTGGCTCTTTGCGAATTGTTTTATTCACACCGGATCATCTTGATTTGGTAGCGGGAAGTCCTGCAGACCGAAGAAGATATTTGGACAGACTTTTGCTTCAATTAAATGGTGGTTATGTTGATGCATTTTCTCAATTTCAACGCATTTTGAACCAAAGAAACGCTCTTTTGAAAAGAATAAATCAAGGGCGCTCAAATTTGTGGGAACTTGATTTGTGGGACGTGCGACTGGTTGAGGAATCGGAAAAAATATGGATAAAAAGACAGGTTTTCATGGATTTTTTGATGCAAAGACTGGAGGAAGATTATCAAAACATTGCAGGCACAAAAGAGGCCCTCGCCCTAGAGTACATAAATCACCGCAATCGTTTTGAGGAAAAATTGATTGCACATAGAGACATGGATATAAAAATGGGCTCAACCGGGGTGGGTCCGCACAGGGATGATTTTGATTTACTTTTAGGCGGGCGATCTCTTAAAGAAACAGGCTCACGCGGGGAATGCCGTAGCACAGTTTTAGCACTAAAAGTTGCTGAACTTAACTTTATTGAAGAGAAAACCGGTGAAAAACCGGTCTTGCTATTGGATGATGTCTTCTCAGAACTGGATGAACAGCGTCAAAAAACACTTGGGGCCATGCTGGAAAACTATCAAAGCATCGTTACCACAACATCAAAGGCCCACCTGAAAGGGCTAAAAAATCTTACGATTTTTGAGGTGAGAGATGGACAACTTAAACAGGTATAGAGCCTTGCTCGAGCGAACAATTTGTGTTATAATAAACAGATTGTTTAAAGAAGAAAATGAATCTGCCACAAATAGTACTGTCTACACTTTTGGCGCTTATACCTGCATTCATTTGGGGTTATATTTTCTATAAAAAAGACCCCGTTTACAGGCCAAAAGCCAAGCAAACATTCTTACTTGGGATGGCATCTGTTTTGCCGATTTTATTATACAAAGCAGCTTGGGATTATTTGCCACAAATCAACGTATTTAATTACACAAATAACATAAAGGCGGATGTTTTTGCTTTTACACCACTGCTTTATTTGCCACTAGGCACGTTATTTGCATTCATGTTCGTTGGAATAATAGAAGAATACATGAAGCATCTTGTTGTTAAAAAAGTGGATCATGGATTTTTCCGTAGCATAGATGATGCAATTGAGTTTTCTATCATTTCCGCGCTCGGTTTTGCCTTTATAGAAAACGTTTTATATTTTTATTATATTTGGGAATACCAAGGCACGGACGTGCTATTGGTTTCTTTTGTATTCAGAGCGATTTTTTCGACTTTCGCCCACATTTTGTTCTCCGGAATTTATGGCTACTATTATGGAATAGCATATTTTGCAGACCCAATTTGGTCCGAGGAGATTCGTCAAAAACGTCACCCAATTGTAAATTTTATCCACACGGTAATGCACATGAAACGTAACCGCATATTTGCCAACGAAAAAATCACAGAAGGACTTTGCCTTGCAGTTACCTTACACGCGCTCTTCAATATTATGCTTGAGATGAATCTCACCTTCTTTATGGTTCCATTCTTGGTTCTTGGATACAGCTTTCTGGATTACTTGTTCAAACGAAAAGAAAATCTTAAGGCTTACGGACTTATTAAGGGGGAGGATACAAGAAATCACTTCCATCATAAGCTTTGGACGAAACTAAGACGCATTCAAGGGGGCAAGGATTGACTATTTCTTTTAAATCCTTAAAATAGCCAGGCATTAACCTGATTTTTGCATGGCTCAATCAATTACAGACTTACGCGTAGGAGCGGTTGTAAATATAGATAATTCTCCTTATCAAATTCTTTCCACATCTTTTATGCGTACCGCGCAAAGAAAGCCGGTTATGCGTACAAAACTTAAAAATCTGCTCACGGGTGGGGTAATGGAAAAGACTTTTGTGTCCGGTGAAAATTTTGAATTTGCAGATATTGAGCGCAAGAATGTTCAATATTTATACAAAGATACCGAATCGGCATATTTTATGGATTCGGAAAATTATGAACAATTCAGCTTTAAGTTGAGTGATTTGGGCGATGTTGTTAATTATTTGCAAGATGGCAAAGAAATGATGGCCCTGCTCTACAACGAAAAACCAATTTCCGTCCAACTTCCACCAAAAGTGGTCCTAAAAGTTATAGAAACAACTCCTGGCGTTCGTGGTGACCGCGCACAAAGCGGTACAAAGCCGGCAAAAGTGGATACCGGGGCTATGATTGCAGTTCCTCTTTTTATAGAAGAGGGCGATTTAATCCGCATCAATACGGAAACCGGGGAGTATGTGGAAAGGGCAAACGGATAATATTTAAGATATCTACCCTTGCGCGAATAGAAAAGCCGGGCTAAAATAACGGGCACGGAAAATTTTAATTTAACCTGTTTTTGAATGTCGGCTACACACATAGTTGTAAAAGGTGCAAGAATGCACAATCTCAAAAATATTGATGTTGAGATTCCTCGCGATAAATTAACCGTAATTACGGGTCTGTCGGGATCCGGTAAATCAACCCTTGCTTTTGATACAATTTATGCGGAGGGACAGCGCCGTTATGTAGAATCACTGTCAACTTATGCACGCCAATTTTTGGGCGTAATGGACAAGCCGGACGTGGAATCGATTGAAGGACTTTCGCCTGCAATTTCAATAGATCAAAAAACAGCCCCACGCAATCCGCGTTCAACGGTTGGGACTGTAACTGAAATTTATGATTATCTACGTTTATTTTTTGCGCGCGCAGGTATTCCGCATTGTTACAAATGTGGCAAGCCGATAGTAAGACAAACAGGTAGCCAAATTGTGGAGCACGTCCTTGCGATGGAAGAAGGCAGAAAAATAATGTTACTTGCACCACTCATTCAAGGCAAAAAAGGAGAGCACAGTCACATTTTTGAAAAAATTAAAAAAGATGGCTTTGTGCGCGTGCGTGTGGACGGGGAAATTCATTCAATCGCAGAAATTCCGGAATTGGATAAAACTCACTCACACAATATAGAAATTGTGGTAGACCGCCTCGTTGTGAAATCGCTTAATATTGAGTATAAAACGCTTTCCGATGGAGAAAAAGTGGAGATTCCAAACCCGGAAAGAACGCGAATAGCGGATTCCGTGGAAACGACTCTAAAACATGGAGAAGGGGTTATGATGGTGCTTGATAATGAGACCGGCGAGGTGCAAAAATTCTCAGAAAACTTTTCTTGTGAAGACCATCCGGAAATTTGTTTGGCGGAAATTGAACCCCGTAATTTTTCCTTTAACAGCCCTCACGGCGCGTGTGAAGAATGCCACGGACTTGGGACTAAATTGGAGATTGATCCGGACCTCGTAATGCCGAATAAAAAGTTAAGCATATCGGAAGGGGCAATTTTGCCTTGGTCCGCTACTACCTCACATTTATCTTGGTATAACAAAATTTTGGAATCGGTTGCAAAGAGGCACAAATTTTCTATAGATGACCCCGTAGAAGACTTAACGGAAAAAGAATTAAAAATGGTTTTATATGGCACTGGAGATGAAAAATATTTGGTTGAGGTGGCCTCCGGAGATGGCTTTTCTAAAGGCGAATTCCAAACCAATTTTGAAGGAGTTATACCAAACCTGGAGCGCAGATTTTTGGAGACGGATTCGGACTATGTTCGCACAAAAATTGAACAATTTATGAGAGTTCTCAGATGTCCGAAATGTGATGGAAAACGTTTAAAACCGGAAATACTTGCCATAACAATAGATGACAAATCCATATCGGACGTAACAGAATTTTCGATTTTGGAAGCAAGTGAATTTTTTAAAACTTTGGTGCTAAATAAAACTCAAAGGGCAATCGCGGAGCCGATTTTAAAAGAAATAGGATCACGTCTTAAGTTTTTGGAACACGTTGGTGTGGCATATTTAACTTTGGGGCGTGCTGCAAACACTCTTTCCGGAGGAGAAGCACAACGCATAAGACTCGCGACTCAAATTGGCTCAAATCTTGTTGGCGTACTCTATGTTTTGGACGAACCATCAATCGGTCTACATCAGAATGATAACGAAAAATTAATCAAAACTTTAAAAACTCTGCGTGATTTGGGGAACACGGTAATAGTTGTTGAACACGATGTGGATACAATGCTTTCTGCAGATTATATTTTGGATATTGGGCCTGGCGCAGGTAAACATGGGGGGGAGGTTGTTGCGAGTGGAACGCCCAAAGAAATAATGGCGAATAAAAATTCGATTACAGGGCAATATTTATCCGGTACAAAAGAAATTCCTACTCCAAAAAAACGCAGAAAAGGCAACGGCAAAAAAGTGGAGATACTTGGTGCGGAAGAAAATAATTTAAAAAACATAGATGTAACAATTCCTCTTGGTACATTTACTTGTGTAACAGGAGTTTCCGGTTCCGGCAAATCCACACTTGTAAATGAAATTTTGGTAAAAAAAGTTACAGCGGTTGTTAATAGAAGCAAAGTTGTAGCCGGCACTCATCGTGACATTCGCGGTATAGAAAATTTAGATAAAATAATAAATATTGATCAGTCCCCAATCGGTAGAACTCCACGCAGTAATCCTGCAACCTATACGGGTGTATTTACGGATATCCGTGACCTTTTCGCACAGACCGCGGAGGCTCGTTTACGTGGCTACAAAGCGGGTAGATTCTCCTTTAATGTAAAGGGCGGACGTTGTGAAGTTTGCGAGGGTGACGGGCTTAAAAAAATAGAGATGCACTTTTTGCCGGACGTTTATGTGCCTTGTGAGGCTTGTAAGGGAAAGCGCTACAACAGAGAGGCATTAGAGGTAACCTATCGTGGCAAGAATATAGCAGAGGTTCTAGATATGACCTCAGCTGAAGCGCTCGAATTTTTTGATGCGATCCCAAGTATAAAAACTAAGTTGGAAACTCTTGCAAAAGTAGGACTTGGTTATATCCATTTGGGCCAGTCCGCAACCACCCTTTCCGGTGGTGAGGCACAGCGTATTAAACTCGCAACAGAGCTTTCCAAACGTTCAACCGGCAAAACACTTTATATTTTAGACGAGCCAACAACCGGCCTCCATTTTGACGATGTTAAAAAGCTTGTTGAGGTTCTGGACCAACTTGTGGAAACCGGCAACACCGTGATTGTGATTGAGCACAATTTGGATTTAATTAAATGTGCCGACCACGTTATTGATCTTGGTCCCGATGGTGGCAACGCCGGAGGATTTGTTGTAGCCGAAGGCACCCCGGAGCAAATCTCCAAACTAAGCGCAGTGTCTTACACCGGCGCTTGGCTCAAAAAGATGGGGATTTAATAGACGTTTTGTGGCTCCTCGTTGTTTATAAGCGCATAAGGAATGGTTTCACGATCTTTGCATACTTTCCATGGCATTTGATTGTGCGTAAAATCAACTATTTCTTGAGTATTAGCCTTCTTCCATTTATTACAGATGGCTTTTACAAGTTTTTGTTCTTGAGCAGTAAACACAGAATCATCAGGTTTCTCAAGAAGAGAAACCATTACCGATTTACCTTTATACTCAACATTTAGTGATTCGCTACCGTCTATAATGTCAAAAAACTCAATAGCCACGGGCCCTTGTGGCAGTTTTTTATATTCAAAGCCGGAGATTGGCTCTAAATATTTGTAGTAACTTGCGAAATCACAAAGATAGACTAGTTTAGCTAGTTTCGTTTTTGTTATTTTGCCATCTTCATCCGCCCCATATTTTACGCATTGCAAAATAAGATTTAAAAACTTATTAAAAGCTTTTTTACTAAAATTTTGTGAATCGACTTTTTGTGAAGTTTTAATGTCTTCATCTATTATAATGTCGAACGGAATATCAAAAATTTCTGTAAGCCTTCTGAGTTCCGTAAGTGTTATATCCCTTTCACCTTTTTCTAGCGCAATAAGCGTAGGGCGCGAAATGCCGAGCTTTTTAGACAACTCTTCTTGCGACATATTTGCAGATTTACGGAGCTTGATTATTAGGTCCATGGTGGTGATTAAACTGAGCAAAGTATATATAAAAATATAAACAACTGTCAATATTATTGTTTTTACACGTCAATCTCTTTAGATTTATAGGCTTTTTGTAAAACTTATTGACGGAATTGTGCTCAAATAATAATATACATATATGCAATTCATTAAAGATGCTAAGTTCAAAGTAGAATTTTCTGCCTATGCAGAAACGCATTTTTGTAAGAAATTTTATAAAAGATATAAAGAAAAAAAATGGATAGCGACCAGGAATACTATTGAGGAAACTTTAGAGAGAGCCCAAGAAGTAGAAAAAACAACATTAATTAGTGTTATTAAATTCCATTCAGAGGACGACGCCGGGATTTTTAAATTAGATTTTAGGATTGCAGGCACAAACCAATCTCCACACAGTTCAGGTAATAGAGCTATTTTTTTATTATCCAACAACCTAGAAACTGTAAAAATCTTACTTGTGTACGGCAAAGAGGACCTTCCCAAAAACCAACAAGAAACCGCATGGATATTAGATCAAATCAAACAAAACTTTCCGGAATATAAAAAATATTGTAAGTAAAATTAAAAAATTCTCTTAAGCCACCAAACGCTCCAGCACAATCATCGGGAGCTCTATACCATTTTTTGTAACGACAACATCCTTTATTTTCTTAAACCCATATTTCTCGTAAAAACCTTCCGCATTTAAAGTAGATTCAACGTTTACTTTTTTATGATTTTTTGACGCTATTTTAACGCCATAATCTAGCAATAATTTGCCAGCCCCTTTTTTATGAAAAGCCGGATCAACAAACACCGCCACAACTTCTCCCGGAATCGCATGCCCAAAGCCCACTACTTCGCCATCATCTTTCACAGTGTACATCTCGCCATTATTAATGCCCTCCAAATATCCACCTGCAGTCCTACCACTTAACCACGCCTCAATTTGCTCATCGCTATAACATTCCTTGCACGCTTCTCTAACCGCACTAGTATGTATTCTGTGCATTTCTTTAGCATGACTAGCTAGGGCAGGTATTATTTGCATGATTCTGGCTTAATTTTTAAAACGTTCCTTCCAAATACTATTGGTAATACGGAAAGAGATCCAGCGATTACGACTATTATTCCGATTAGTATTAAAGCTTGCGAAAGAGTGTATAAGTCGACCAGCCAGCCAACAATTGGAGCAACAAGCGCGTAAAAAATATGGCTAACAAAACTCTTCACAGACATCACCATCGCCCGTACATTTGAATCAGTTTCTTTGTGAATATAATCGGAGATAACCACCGAGGAAAATCCACTAACGAATTGCAATAAAAAGGCAAAGATAAAGCTAAAAATAAAAATCACATTTCCCATAAGTATGTAACATAGACCGGTTAATATGAACAAAAGAATTAGGGATAAATTCTTGCCAAGTTTATTTTCGATTGGGTGTGAATATTTTGCACTCAGAGCTTGAATTAAATTAAAAACAGCAAAAACTATTCCAAAGTACACAATGTCCAAGCCAATTAATTTAAAGTATGGCTGATAGAGGTAATAGGCAACGTCGATAGCACTCACAATAATTGCGGAATAAATTAACAATTGCCTTACTTTTTTATTTTGGAAAATTGAAATTTTTATTGATTTTAATAAATCATGAATGTGGCCTTTGCTTGATATGGTTTTATTATGACTTGGTTCGTGGAGAGAAAGGGATAAAGGTATTAAAAATAAATAGAATGGAAGCATCGCAAAAAATGGATATCTAAAATCTAGACCTCCAAGAAATCCGCCAACAATACTAGCAATGGAAACTCCAACAAAATAACAAAAAACCGTATTCCCCCAAACTTTTTTGTATAAGTGCTCTTTGTTTAAGTCTTTTAACGTGTCATATATAAAAGCTTCATCTGCGCCAGAAATAAATACGCCCGCTAGTGCCCAAAATAAACTTGCAGTAAGAAAATGATAAAAATTATAACCAAGTCCAAACGTCAACATTGATAATGTTGCAAAAATACCAGTAATAATTAACGACTGTTTTCTCCCAACAACATCTGCAAAATAACCTGAAGGAATTTCCATTAATATCCATAAGATTGAATTAATGGATTGTATAATCATTATTTGCGTTAATGACAGCCCATTATTTTGATAAAACAAAACGATAATAGGTGTAAAAAACATCAGGCTATATAGCACCTCATACAAATAGAACTTCCAAATATTACTTTCTAGTTTTTTTTGATCAGCTTTCATTAAATTTTTAAAAAAACGATCGAATAAATTCATCCCAATTTACTTCCATTGGGAACATCTTTATCTGGAACAGCCAAAACAACCGAGCCATCTTCCCTGTAGAAGCCTGAGCATAAAAATTCTGAAACAAAAGGGCCAATTTGTTTGGGAGGAAAATTAATTACTCCAATGATTTTTCTATTAAGCAAATCTTCTTTTGAATATAAATCTGTGATTCTTGCGCTAGATTTCTTTACGCCGATTTCAGACCCAAAATCTACCTTGATTTTAAAAGCGGGCATCTTTGCTTCTGGAAAATCTTCCACTTCCACAATAGTCCCCACGCGTAGCTCTACTTTTTCGAAGTCATTCCAAGTTATTTGTTCCATAGTATTTTGTAAGTAAATTGATTTTACTCTTTCGTTTAATATTCATCAATAATTGACCAGTGTTTTACTGGCAATTTCTGGCTTTCTAAAGCCAGTTTTTGACAATCGAGTTTGATGGAGTATTCTTATTAAGATCCATAACATTTCTACTCTATGAAGTTAAACGAACAGGGATGGTTAGAAAACGGTGATGGGAGTTACTATTCCAAGCCTGGCAAAAGTATAAGCCAAGAAGCATTTGATAAACGTATTGCAGATGAGGAGGCAACTCGTAGGGCTGGAGTAGACAGAAGAATTACTGAATATGCTGAGGGAGTTGCACGTAAATTAGGTAAAACAGTATACGAGTTAACGGCCTTTGATTTAGAGTATCCAGGTTATTAAATCTATCATTATTGATTTTCCTAAAAAGTTAAGGTAGAATTCCTTCGTCACTACGGGTAGAACCCTTATACGATTCTGTGCGTATCGGGGGTCTACCTTTTATTTTTTGTAAAACCGACTGTTGATCACAAACATAGGCTATTGGGACACCCGTTCTCTTGAGAAGAAGGGAGCATTTTTGTGGGGCACTTGGGGACAAAAGTATCCTCATTTTGTTCTTTTCTAACAAAAAATCTACCAAACTGGCATAATCGCCATCACTCGAAACCAAAACAATTTTATCACAATTGTTTTCATAGGCATCTCTCATCACTTTCACGACTAAATCGGCATCGCAGTTGCCTTTGGGTTTGCCATCTTTATCGTAAGTGACAGGCTTCAAAACCAAAGTATAGCCTTGTTCTTGTAGCTTCGTATAAAGAGCTGTGTACTCTGGAATAAGCCCTAAAAACATGTATGCACGACTTACTTTGTATTTGTCCTTAAGCCAAACTCTAAAACGGGCATAATCAAAATCCCAAGCTAGTTGTTTTATTGCATTGTGCAGATTTGCGCCATCAATGTAGGCATGAACATTCTCAGTCATTATAAGGCCAAATTAATCAGTAAAAAGTTTACCTCAAAAGCAGATTTTCAAATAGTTAATAAATCCACTTTAACTAGCTTTAACAAAACATACTTAAATTAACTCAAATAGCCTAAAACATCCTTAACTTAACCAAAACATAGCAAAGCCAACCAAAACAGCCCTAAACGTAGCAAAACATACTAAAACTCACTAAAATCGTCGAAATTGCACAAAAGCATTGCAAAATAAAATAGAACATAATAAAGTATGCCCAGATTAAACAAAATTAAATGGTGCAGCGATTGCTGACTCCCGAAGAGGTTGCGAATGCTCTACAGCTTCACCACTTGACGGTCTTAAAGTTCATCAAGGGAAAGAGGTTAAAGTGCATTAAGTTTGGTCGAGTCTACAGAATTAGAGAAGAAGACCTGCAAGATTTCCTCAAAAAACAAACACAAACAGAGTGAGCCAAGCACTTATTTCCCCCTCCACGCCAAATGTTATTTAATTGTTTTTCCTGCGGTAGGTTAATCTCACTAAAAAAGGATATTTGTCCTTATTGCATGGTGGATTTGGGCGAGGCGAGGGAGGCGGTGGAAATGGAAGTAAAAGGCAAAAAAGTGGCACCGGTAAAAAGAAAGTACACATTTTTCTCTCTACTTTCTCGCTAATTACATTGCTTGTCGTAGATCCCGGAAAGTAAGGCCTGAATGTTAGGGAAGTCTTTGTTGTTGCTCTCTTCCACCAAGCGATTGAAGGCTTCTACAATACTTTGCATATTCGTTGAAGCAACAGCTCCGCCATAGCCATAAAGCATTTTGTATCTTTGCATGCGGTCCGTACCTGCGGATTCAAGATTATAATAAAGTTCACTATCATTCAGAATATTTAAGGCACTTTGAAGAGTATAGCTCTCACCGGAACCAGAAAGACTGGCAGGAGTTTCCGGGTCTTTCACCTCTGTGGCGGCGATTTCTTTTTCCGTAGTTAAATAGTCCCAAGCCCGGATCATGCTTTGACCAATTGCAGTCATATCTTCATCGGCCTTTATTGTGGTAGAAGGCGTAGCGGTTTCTTTTACAGATTCCCAAAAGGAACTTTCTGTGCCAGTATCAATTTCCCATTTAAAGCTTTCTAAGGTCTTTACAAAGTCCGTAATAGGCTGTGTAAGTTCCGCCCATGGGCCTTCATCACAACCGGAATATTTAATGATACGATCATCATATTTTTTGCTCCAGTTTGCAAAATATCCAGCTAAAACATCTTCACCAACTCGCTTTTCTTTGACTACAAAAACATTTTCCATATCCGTTTTAAGCTTTGCGAGTTTATCAGCCTTTAAAGTTTGTAAGTCTTTTGCAGTTTTAATATTTAACGCTGTTGATTTTTGTATGTTTCGCACAAAATACATTTCCATCAAAATTTCGTGATACTTGGTTTTATAATCGGATGTATTTGCGCAACTAAACGCGGCACTTCTAAAATTATCTTTTAAATCCTCAAGCTCGGCATCCAGCTCAAGAATATCATTCAATTGGCAGTAACCGAGCGAGAATAAATCATGAAAAGTTTGAGTTCTGGTGTTCTCACTGCGCACACCCAAAATAAATACATAATAATCATCCATACACATCTTGATGCTACTTTCCGCTTGCACAAAACTTGGGCTCAAAAGTCCTAATAAAAATAATCCGATGCTTAAAAAATATTTAATTTTCATCCTCCGCAGTAGGTTTTATTATTAAGAGATTTTAGTGGCGCCTGATCTATTAAATATGTAGCTTCAAGGGCTGATTTAAATCCCTCAAAGTAGCTTAGCATGGTATAAAGTTCGGCGGAAACTTGCGTGTACATGGTATTTAAATTTTCCGTATCCGCACTAAATTCATATTCTTGGTAAGCCTCTGTTTTTGTAGCCGTAATTTGGTTGGAAGCCTCAATGCAACGTTTTTGAACTTCTTCCAAAGTACTACCGGTACCGGCCACATCATACAAATTCAAAATGCTTTCACAGGCCATATCGGACAAAGTTTTTTTGAATGTGTTATCAGAGCCACCGGGGAGTGGAAAACCCGCAACCGTAAACAGCTTTGTTTTTAAGGCATCGGTGTCTTCTTTTGGAGCATCATCCGTCTCATCTCCTGGATCCAAATCGATAGGTTTTTTTATTGCATAAACATTAAAATCCAAATTTAAAAATGTACCGGCTCCTTTACAAGTTGCATCTTCAAACCAATTCATAGAAAGCTTGCCCGGAACCAAACTGTGGCTCAAGGTTTCCGTCATATACTTGTTTATAAAAGTCAGATGGCAGGTGATGCAATCATCGCTTTCCGTGTAATCGCGCTGGACGGCCGGATCTTCTGTTTCTGTAACCAAATCAACCGTTATGCAAAATATATCTCCGCAAGGCAGAGAGCGACTAAAATCACCCTTTTGGCCTTCAAGCTGAGAAATGAAATTAGAAAGACTTTCTAAGCTGGCTTGGACTTTTGTTACGGTGTCGGAAGTTCCATCATCACTAACGGTTTCTGCGGAGCCCGTGAGCCCATCCCTCCAAGGAATAATCACGGAAAGATCAAGCCCGGAGCCTGGCCTCACAGTATCCGTTGGAGCCTCTTCAAATGCAGTGATTGCTTCTTCAAGTTCACTGTCGCCGGTGCACGCATAAGGGCTAGCCGTGTCCTCGCTCAACACAACGGCTTCATCAACAGTATCTTCATCCAAAGACGCCAAATCCACACTATCTCCACCGCTTCTATCCGGATAAGTGATGTAGTCTCCAAAAAGCACATAGTGAATCATATCCAAGTCATACAAAAGATCTATATTTGCAGAATCCGACAAATCGTTATTTATAAACATTTCACTCGCAAGGGCCTGGTAACCCAACTTGCGATTACTGCGCTGCAATTCAAATTCTTCTTGGTAAGCATCCACAATATATGTGTATTCATCCTTTACAACTTCTTGGGTCAAAACTAAGTTCAAATTTTCCTCGGCATCGGCAGAAGGCTTTGCATATTTTGTATAATAGTTTCTTATAACAGCCTCTGTCTCCGCACTAAAATCATTAGCGGAAATAAACGACTCCATAGTCTCATCTGCCTTCGCCTTATCCTCTTCCTGCGAAGCCGCCAATGCGTCAATATCTCCGGCACTTGCATCTATTTTAGCCTGTTTATTGTCGATTATTGGTGTGACGTCTCCATCTATAACGATTTTTTTAAGATCATCTTCGCTATACTCGGTCCATTTGGCGATTTCCGCTATAGCGCTATCTTGCGGAGCCCACAGCACATTCTGGTACATAAAAAGATAAAGATTTTTAAACGGCATATCTTCCTCGGTAGATAATTTTTTAAGCTCCTTCGTGTCGCTGGAATAAGTTTTATTTATACCGGCTTCCGTGAGTATTCTTTCTGTAATTTCATCTTGAGTAGAAAGCGCATACGCACTAATGGTCATGCCAAGCACTGCACTAAATAAAATTCCGACTATAACGAAAACAAAATTTTTCATTTGCATTGAGCGGTTGTTGCGCCGTTAAATTTTGATGGATAAAGTTCCAAAATACCGCGGATTTTTGTCAGATTATTTTTATAATCAACCATATTTATAAACAAATCACTAAGTTCACTATGCAGTGGATAAACAGTTTGGAGTTGATTGTAGACGGCAAGCGTTAAATCTACACCATCACTTGCAACCGCAATTTGATCCTCAAGAGTTGTATTTTGCGCCTCGGCATACGTGGCGCCGGTTTTTAAAGACAGCGTTTCTTCGGGGTCAAATTCTATTTCTTGTGTTTTGCCCGCTAAATATTTTTCAAAAGAGGTAAGGTTCTCATTCAAAGCCACGGCAAGACAATAAGTGGACAAGTTGCTAAGGTCGCAACCGTCATCGGATGGAGGAAAACTAACGAAGCCATATTCACCGGAATCTTCATCAAGAAGTAACTCAATATATGTATTTGTGATTTCGTTAGCTTTTAAATGATATCCCACAATTGCATCCTCAAGACTTGCAAATTCAGTCTCATAATAATCATCGGTTATACCCGTTAAATCCGCTTTAAAGAGCTGTGGGTTCACATACTCAACAAAAAATCCAAGCACGAATGCGAGAACAAAAAATCTAAAATATTTTTTTAAAAAAGTTTTCATTGGGTAAGACATTGGCGAGCATAACAATATAAATTGCTATCCATTTGATTAAAAAGTTTTGGGAAAGTGGAATGGAAAACTTCGGATAAATCTTCAATGTCCGCATTCATTGCTTTAAGTCCATCCACTATCTCGAATGTAGTTTTACTTGTAGAGGATCCAAGCAAATATCTTTGTAAAAGTACTTTTATATACTCCAAATATTCATCTCGTTTTTCACTGCAAACAATAGCTTCTTCCGCTGCAGTTTTAAGATCTTCCGCACTATTTATATTTAAACTTTCCACATAAATTGTATCTATTGAATCTTTTGTGGCGCGGTACATTATCATTGCGGATTCCATTTGTTCACTGGACGGCACATCCACCCTAAAAAATTCCTCCAAAAATTTTTCATATGCGGTAACGGCAACATAGCCATTATCCACCATACTTTTTGCGCAGGCATTTGCAGTATCGCCAGTGCCGGTAGTCGTCTCTTCCGCAAAAACAATAAACGCACCACACACGGCCAAAGCGATCAAGAGAGCAATATCTAAAAATATTTTTTTATACATGGGAATTTATTATGGCGTGGTTATTTCTACTTTATTGCTTATTCCAAGCACTTCATCGAGCTCATTCTTGATTATAGCAAATACTGTGTCGCCCTGTAGCAAATCTTTTAAGAAATCGATATTAGATGGGCAAGGACAAGAACTGCATGCGTCTCTAAGTGCATAAATTCCACTGGAAAGTACTGTACTTGTATCTTCAAAATCATCTTCCGCATAAAGTGGATCACTACCACGCAGAACCTCTGTTCCGTCCGGCACACCGCCGGCATCAGTATCCGGATTGTAAGCATCTGTGCCATATTTAACTTCTTCATCATAATTTATAAGGCCATCGCCATCGCTGTCCAAATCAAAACAATTGTAAGCATTAAGCACACGCACAGACATCTCTACAAATTCATAACGAGTAACGGTATGCGTAGGATCTAAAGCCTCTTCCTCTGTTAAAATATAGTTTTCAATTCCGGCTGTTGTTTCACCGGTCATATAAGGACTCAAATCTTTTGCAACTTCCATATAAGGCACATACCAAGGCTCTCCGCTTAAATCATCCGGCAGTTTAATAATGCCTTCAGAATTAAGGGCCTCCAGCATAATTTTTGTAGCTTCAGCTCGAGTGATCGTATTATTCGGCTTAAATGGCGCCATTCCATTTACATCGATTTCACCCAAATAACCAGTAATCAAAGATTGAATAAAGGCCTCTTTGGTGTGTGGATAATACCAAGCCTCAATATCCAAAATATCATTGAATACATTTGGTGATAGATACGCTTCATCGGAAGGCACAATACAAAGTATTCCAAGCACGATTTTTGCAAACTCCGCGCGATTGATTTTATTGTCCGGTTTAAAGTAGCGTTTACCATCCACCAAATAGCCTTCTAAAATTCCACGTTCAACCATTTCTGCAATCTTTGTATAAAGAGCATCATCCGCAGACAAATCCTCAAAGTACAAATGCATATCGGCACCAAGAGACTCATGCGCTACGGTAGGAGAGGCGGGGAATCCAATATCATCGGTGGTATCAATTGTTACAGTTTGTTGTGACCCAGGCCAAATTTCACCATCAAACACTCCATTGTCATAAATTTCTATAATTAGATACTCATCCAGGGAAGAAGCCACGCGTTTTTTGATTGTGTAGCGGTCATTAAAAATAGAAATATTTCCATTATTGCCAACCATAAATTCAATACTTCCAAAATTGTCTTTTGCAAACAGCCCACTATCCGTAAATTCATAACCATCACGATTTTGAAGGTAAACGGTAACGTCGTTATGCAAAGAAAGATCATAAGTACCGAGCGATTGACTTAGTTCTTCGACGCTTCCATCGCTATCTGCCACAAACACAAAATTTGCCATGCTGGTGCCGGAAGATTTTTCATACACGGTGAGCCTGGACGGCCAATCATAAGAAGAAGCAAAAGCTTCCACATCATAAGCCTCATCATAAACCATCACTTGGCGCGTTGTTGGGTTAAATTCTGCGATTTTATTTCCATTCGCATCATAAACCGCGATTAGATCAGAATCACTTAAAGTGATTTCAAAATTTCCATTTTCGTCTGTTGTATAGCCTGCGCCAATTTCCATTTGAGCGCCCTCTCTCTCACGCACTAAATGGAATGGGAATACAGGGCTAGATGGATCGGTTGTGCCACTAACACTGGAGGTGGTAGCGGAAGCAATGCTTATGCCAGGCACAAAAATATTTACTGTGACCTCCGCACTTGCTGTATTGCCGGCGGAATCACTTATATAAAGAGTTACGGTTTTTGGATCGGTGCTTGTGTAAGGGCCAACTGTTGCGTTAAGCCCAATCACTTCATCATCATTATTAAAAATCCCATCACCATCCGCATCAACGGAGGCATCCAAATCCCAATATGCATCCACAATTTCACTCTCGCCATCAAAAGAATTTTCTGCAGAAATTGTAGTTGTGGAGAAAATTGCCAAATCGATTTCCCTATCGGAAACTACCGGGAATGGGGCTGAATCATCCGCACAAACTTGAGGATTTAAAAGTATATTGTCGGACAGTGTTCCAATTGTTCCATCGGAATAAATTGCCCGCGCAACTGTGTAGTAAGCCCCATTTTCCACGTCTACGCTGGAAGAAGGATTCTCCGGATTGATTAATTTATCAAACACAAAGAGTTCATTTTTATCCAAATCAATTATAGCGCCCTCACTTGTTTTAATTTCGGCAGAGCCAAGTAGCCCGGAAACTTCCACAAATTCATTTGCAAAAATTTCCATACCCGTCTCTAAATTTTGTTCATCTATTTTTCCAGACAAATCAATCAAATAAGCGCTTCCACTATCAATTCTAACAACGCGATTAGTCTCTTGTCCCAAAGAAAGCAAAGTGTAAGCCGGCAATTCAAATTCCGTATCAACAGAATCGACACTAATTATAAGCACGGTATCTTCAATAGTTTGTAGCGTGATAGGATCGCTGGTACTCATTTCGCCACTTGCAGTTACAAGTGTGCGTACATAAGCATTTTTGAGTTTGGCATCGCCACTTACACGGTTAGCATAAACACGGCTCTCCTTGGCATTGGGAAGTGTGGAAGCACCCTCTTCCTCATTGAGTAAAAGTAAACGTTTCACATTGTTTCTTGGATCGGCATTTTGTGCATCCAAAGAATCATACAAACTGAGTTCATAACCAACTGATGTAGGCGGAGCACTAAAGGAGAACGATGATGATTCATAGTCATTATGACCAGCCTTTAAGTCCTTAACATTGCCATGCGGTGGTGCTATTTCCGCAAGCTCATAAAACCCGGGATCACTGGAAACATAAGATAGGGAAGGCTCATTTGTGTGATTTTCCTTGCTATAAATATCGCCACCCATAGAGTACACAATATCTTCGTCACTATCTCCATCCAAATCTATAAATATAATACTGGTTTTTTCGTCCGATTCCGCCGTATAAGCCGTTAAACGAGTGCTTATTCCAAGCTCGGAATTGTACAAATAAAGGCCGGTATTAAATGCCTGCGCGGAAGTACCCAAACTCAAATCATCCAGCACACTGCCGGATTCGGAAGCTAAAATTGGCTCTTCGTTAAGCGTGTCCATGGAGTCCACGAATTCTTGCGGATCCCAATTAAAAGACCTAGAAAATTCATCCTCAGTCTCATTTCCGGCTAACAAATAATCGGCATGCGCGTCCTCATTTGAAAGATAACTTAGGAAAGACTCACTATCCATAGAGCCCATCTTCTCCGTACCTGCATCCAAGGTATCGGTATAGCTAATCAAAGAATTACGCATTTTAAACACAGAGGCAAGTGGCGTATCCTGAATCTTTGCCAAAAATTCTGAGTCATAAGAAGAGGGGTTCGATTTTATCTCATCATAACGATTAAGTAATGGATCATCGCTTGCGAGTACTTGATTTGTTGCGGTTAAACGAACCTCGGACGGAAGTGTATCTGCCCACGCATCAATACCATTTTGTAAACTTTTTAGCGTGTCTCTAAATGTAATTAAATTTTGTGAAACAATTGGCATGTCCAAATATTTCTTTGCATCGTAATAGTTATAAGCTTCGTCGTCAGAGACGCCTTCGCCTGTTACTTCCGCCTCACCCTCGCCAGTGACTTCCATTTCATTTACATCCATATCTACTCCTGCGTCCACGTCCAGATTTATATCAAAAGTATTAATGGCTCTCAAAATGGCCTGTTGCAAAAGAATCATTGGTTGATTTATGTCTTCAACAAAATCTGCACTAAATTGATTTGTTTGGTCACCTATATTTTTAACAAAATCAAAGATTCCACTAAAATCCGTTGCCAAGTTTAAGTACGTACTGATTTTTATTGATTTTAAGAAATCATAATTTAAAGCGGGCCATTCAACAGTAAGCGCTGTATCAAAAGCCATAATTGCTCCGGAAGAACGCTCAGTTAAATCCTCAATTTTGGACTTGAGCATAATCTCCGGTGTTGGCCAAAACCCCTGCCTGATTATGCAAATAATTTTGAGCACACTGCTCGCTATGTTTAAGCTAGCCTTAATTTGAGGATCAATCTCTGGAATCGATGGGGGGGGTGGCAGAGATGGTAAATTTGGTAGTGAAAGCGGTGGCAACTCGGGCAGAGCAAAATCAAAATTAAACTCAGGTAAAGTTGGGATATTAAGATCGAAATTAAAGTCCAAATTAATGTCTCCGCTTGGGAAAATAAGACGTGGGATTTTAGGTATATCGATGCGTTCCGGCACAAAATGTATGTCCGGCCAAACAATATCCACACCAGCCTGTATGCTGGAAACGTCAATTATTATATCTGGCAATTTTGGCAGTTCTATAACAGGAAAGTCCGGAATAAAAATCAACAAATTGAACAGGAACTGAAGCCCGCTCCAACGTTGATTTGTACACTTGTCACATGAGTCCATAAAATCTCCGGCAAGGTCAATCAATATTTGCCATCCATCCACTATCTTTTTAAGGTCAACAGCCCACTGTGCCCAAGCTTTTGCACGGTTTGCATTCTCCAGTAAATAGCCGGCTGAATATCCCAAAATCGCATCCAAATAACATATTATCGATTTTGCAAAATACGCCTCAATATTGCGTATCATAAGTATTTTTTCCGGGATTTTTTTATATCCCTCAAGTACTGCAAGATTTGCCTCAATTGCAAGTATCCCGGTATTGACTGCAGATTCCATTTCCCTTACTACTTCTTTTTGGGCATCTGTGACATTTGTCCTTAAATCAAACTCGGCCTTAAATCTTTTCCAACCTTCTTTTGTATCATTTACCCAAGCCTCCCAGTCTTTTTGCACAAGCTCGATTTCTTCTTTAGTTAAATTTGGGTAGCGTATGTAAACGGACTCCGTCTTTATATCAATAAGAGGGAAGGCGTTCGCCATATTAAGGAAGTCTTCGAGGCCAAGTATGCCACTTTTTAACACTTCAATCTTTGTTTTTTGGTCGAGGTCAATAACGTTGCCATTTTGATTATCAAGCGCCTTTTGCCCAATTCCAGTGAATTCTGTGGTAAAGCTCTTTGGGTCCGGATAGATAAAAGTTACATCCGGCAAATCCAGCATTTTAAAGAACTCAATTTTTTGCGCCTTCCACCATTCGGTAAAAATTGATGGGAAGCCGGGCACTTGAATGTTCGTATTTATGGCAACTTGTGGCACATAAGCGGAGAAAACAGCACTACCCAAACCGCCACTGCCACCGCTTGTTTGTGAAGAATTATCCACGTTCATAGCGGAAGTGGAATCTGTGGACGTAGCGAATGCAGAAGCTTTGGACAAGGCATTTGTAACAAAACCATTTATTGCATCGCAAACGCCAAGTGCCTGCATCACAGGAACGGAAATTGAAATACAGTCCCCACCCATCCAAGGTCCAAAACACACGCTCATTCCAAGCCCGAGAGTTGTGGTTGGAGATAAATAAAAACGGAAAATATTTGAGCCATAACAGCCTTTTAAGAAACACATTGATGCAATTAAAGGCGGGTAAGCCAAGAATCCAAAAACCGGAGTTCCAAAATCAAAAGCAAGCGGGGTGCCAAATACCGGATCGTGGAAAAGTCCTGGCGCAAAAAATGCAATGCTACCGGGGAATGCAAGACATCCTCCATTACAGGTAAGCACGGACACAATTTTTTCGACTTCATTGGTAAGCCCTTTGATTTCTTCCTCAAGCAAGCTTATTTTGAGATCAAGTTCAAGCGTGGCATCCGTGGCGTCCTCCGAACTGAGCGTAACTTCATCGGGAGCGACATCAGCAGAAGCACCGGCATCCAAAACCAGCGAAGGATCCAGCATCAAATCATTTCCGGAATTCCAAGTGTCCACAGTGTCATTTAATCCATCTCCATCGGAATCATTGGCGCTAACAAACATTTCATCAGCCGAGTAATAACCATCGCCATTGTCATCGTTTGCTCCAAGCAATTCTTTTATTGGATCATAACCGGTGTAGCTAACCGGTATGCCTTTATCGGGGTCCATACCTTCCACAAAATCCGGAATGCTATCTCCATCTGCATCGGAAAAAGGATTGAGTGAGCTATCAGCAGAATCCTCCTCCCTTTCCAAAGAAGTGTAAGAACGTTCCTGATAACTTATTTTTTTATAAGAATCCCCAAAAAGTGGAATGGCAGAATCGCTTCCCCCCGTGCTGTATCCATCGGAATAATAAAGCATGACCTGTCCGGAACTATTCCCATCTAAAGAAATTGCCATATCCGCATAGTTATCATCCTTGTAATCACTGTAAAAATCTTGTCCTAGCATTACAGAAACCGCAGGTAAGGTTCTAACAGTGCTCACATAAGTTAAAGTAACGCTTTCCTCGGGGGATAAACTCAAAGGCCCATAAATAAATGGATGAGAAATGTCTCCGGGTAATTTGCCGGCCTCACTATTGCCGGCACCACAATCCATGCACGCAAGGGAATCACTATCGAAAGTAAAGTAATCCCCGAGACTGTCTGAAACATAAACATCGGACAAAGTTCTTGGAGATATATTTTTTATCTGGATTGTATTTGTAATAGTATCGCCAACTTGTGCGGAACCGGAGTCCACATCCACCATCGTTTTTGTTACGGCAAAATTTGTTGAAGTATCGCTAGAGTCGGAATAAGCAAAATCAGTATTTACTTTACGACTTACAGCCTCGCCATCACTTACGCCATTAACTTGCAAGGTAAAATCATTATCAACTCCAAGCGAATCAATAAAGGCCTGCAAATCTTCATCAATAACATCGGAACTTTCTGTAAAATCAGTGGTTTCTATTGGCAGAGAAACGGAACCGTCAGAGACACCAAGGTAATGCAAAATGGTATCGCCAAAAAGATTTTCCGAAGAATCTATTTTGAGCCCAAAATCCTTAATTTTCGTTGCATCCTCTAGCGTCCCATGATTATTCCAGACGGTGTAAAGTACCATATTCTCATCCACTATCGCAAGGTCATCATAATCGTCATTATTGAGGTCAAAAACCTCAACTTGTTTTGGCATACTTTCAATATCGAGCGGAGCATTTTTTGCCACAAACCCACCCCCTATATTTTCAAAAACATAGGAGCACATTTCCTCCGCATAACATGCCTCTTTTGTAACAATAAACAAATCATCCAGCCCGTCTCCATTAAAATCACCGGTATCGATTGAACTTATTCCATTCTCAACAGAAAGTATTGTTCCGCGATTATTTAATCGATTTGGGCTCTTTAAATTTTCCAGCACATCGATTTGTCCATCTTCATAAACGGCGAGCACATCTTTTTGACCATCTCCGTTGTAATCGTTAGCGAGAAGCGTCAAAAGCTCATCTTGATTGGCATAAACTTGTTTGCCAACATCTGTGCTATAGCCAAGCTCATTTATTTCATTTGCACTTGTTAATGCGATACTTGGATCCCCAAGTACCACCCCAATTTCCGAAGTATAGAAAAGATTTGAATTTCCAACACTGTTTCCACTGGAAAAAAGAAGTAGATGTTTATTCTCATTCTCCCATCCTATAGTGCCATCAATGCCAGAGGATTCAATGCTACTGTAGCCCATAGAAGGCAACATCTCATTAGAAAGAGGTTCGTTTGGATCAATGAGCCCGAGCCCCATTGCATCGTTTGAACTATTGCCACTGGGCATGCTCACAAATCTATGCAAAGTGTCGGCTTGAGGGCGAATATAAATTCCGGCAGAAAGCGTTTTAAAATCGCTCAAATCAAAATCACTTTCAAGCAGTGTCACATCTTTATTCCACGCGGAATTGTAAGAGATTTTAAGGACTTGTTCGGTATTCTTAAGAACCACAAAAGAAAGTCCATTCGCAGCTCCATTAACACCAAGACTAAAGCTGGGATCAACCACAAGGACCTGCCCATCTTTTCTGATTTTCACCGCACTGGCTAAGTCGTCTTTAAGCACAAAACCCCCATCTTCATTTTGAGAAATGCTGTAGGTGCTATCTGCGCTAAGAAGTTCCGCGGAAACGGAATTATTCCCATCCGGCAAAACAAAAAATGCTTCACCAAGCAAAATATCATCCGGGAACGAACGCCACCTAATCACAGTCGGCAAAGAGCTACCTGCGGATGAAACACTTAGTGTGAGAAGCGAATCTTCAAACAAATCTATTGAACCGTTTGCATCCATTGTAACCAGACGTTTTTTTGGTGCAGGATCGGAAACCAAACTTGTAACGGCCTGTGTCTTACCGTTAAAAGTCATCCATCCACCAATATAATTTTCTTGAGTGAAGTCTCCAAAAGATGCACCCAGTAGGGAAGCATAAAGCATCTGCGGAGACATTTGCGCAAAATCACTTCCACTTACCACGTATTCAATGTAACCGCCCCAAGTACCGGAAATAAGCCCGCTCGCAGAAGCCACCAAGTTTATTTTTCCGCTTATATTTTTAGTTTTAACTGTGAATCGGGCCGAGCCTTGATTCAAAACAAAAGTACCGGTGGATAAAATCCCAAAATCCTTAGTTGCATCGGTAAAACGAATTGTGCCTGTGGTGCTACTATCGGTTTTTGCAAAATTTCCATATTCGTCATAGGCTTCCACAACAAACTTTTCCATTTCATCAGCTTCCAAAATGCTTGCATTCTCAACCTGCCTTATTCTAAGTTCATACGCCTGGCTTGGCTTTAAAATAAATGGCGCACTACCTGGGCTAAGCCCAGGGCTTCCCGCCATAATAAATCCTGTTCCCGCCAAAGTACCGGGAAGCAAATTAACTTGGGCCTGGCCATTCACAAAAGATACCGATTCATTTTCAAAAGAACCAAAAGCAGGATCGCTCAAACTAAGATTAGCTTCACCTTGGTATCTTTCAATAACACTCCCAACATTTGGATCAATAACAGATAAACTAAGCACTTCGCCTGTCGTTCCGCCAGCAAGTAAAAAGTCTTTTTGTGGAATAACTTGAATCGTCATATCCTCAAACATTTCAATTTGGAAGCTGGCTTTAATTTCTGGGTTCTCAGTTAAGTAAGCATCAATTGTGCCGATTCCGGCAGACAATCCGGACAGAACACGGAAATCCAAATAACCATCCGGCGTAGTAACTTGCAAACCATCCGTGCTCGCGTCTTCATCACTTAAATCAAGTAGCGTGAGATTTTCATCTGTGCTCAACGTGACTGAATAAAAATCATTACTAGCCAAATTAGAAAAAGCATCCAGCAAACGCACCCTGGCATCGGTAATTCCTTCACCACCGGCAGGCAGGGCGGAAGAATCAGCATTTATTTTTAAAGACGCAGTAGCACCCGGATAAACCTTAATCACAGAATCTTCAGAAGGTAATGATCCATCGGTAATGAGCGCGGAAACATTAACTTCCCCGGCAATTTGTGAACTTGCAAATACAGTTTCAGCTATGCCATTTTTTACTTGCACACGCTTTCTTCCAACTTCTCCAAATTCAGGGCTGGAAAGCACAAATTCAATCACACTGCTACTATCCTCAACATAAATTTTATCATCTTGGTCGCGTATTTCCGCACGCACAAATAAACTTGATTCGCCATCCGCAGGCACTTCATCCGTAAAAGTATTTACGGAATCAATGGAGGCCCCGCCGGAAATAGCAATTTCTTCATAATCGGCGGTATCGGAAACGGCATACAAACCACTTTCAAGGTCCAAATCGCCAAAATCAGAAAAATCTGCACCAGAAACAACCTCATCAATTGGGAAATCATCACTTGCATCAAGCGGATCGCTTCCACGCATTACTTCATCAAAATCATTCACACCACCGGCGTCAGAATCCGCAAGATTCGGGTCTGTTCCATAAATTGCAGTCTCTTCCGTATCACTCAGTAAATCCTCATCCGTATCAACTTCTCTGCAGTCTTTGGCCTCCACTAAGTTAACCGCCATCATCACAAACTCCGCACGAGTAATTGATTCATTTAGCCATTCATCGGTAAGCAGAGCCCCCTCCGGGAACAATTTATTTGCATTTGCAGTGCTAACATAAGAATCGTACCAATTTATATAATCGGCAGATGTGGCCACGCTAAAGCCGGCAGTTTCCACAAGCACTTTTGTGGCCTCCGCCCGGCTAATATATTTTTTTGGGATAAAGTAACCGGTTTCCTCGCCACCTGCATAACCGGAAACAATTCCATCAATTTTTGCCTCCGCAATACAGGCCAAAAGATTTGGATTTATATCAGCGTCAGGGAAGGGATTTTTATTGTATTCGCCAAGCAAAGTGCTCTCATAATCCGCAGAATAGTGGTCACATTGTTTGCAAATGGAACCCAAGTCTATTTTTACAAATTCTTCACGAGTGATTGGATTATCAGGCTTAAAACTGCCATCTTCATATCCTTTAACAACTCCACGCAAATAAAGTACCGCAAGATCATGGTATGCGGAATGTTCCGGCCCAATATCGTTAAAAAGTTTTTCACCACTCACTAGTGGATCAAAGCCGGAAAAAATTTCCGTGCCGTCAGTATAAGAATCGCCATCCGTATCCGCCTTGGAAATATCCGTCCCGATTGTCCATTCTTCCAAATCATCCAGCCCATCCTCATCTGTGTCTGCAATTACGGATTCTGCACGCGCAATTTTAAACAGACCGCTTATCCACTCCAAAGGGCTAAAAGAAACTGCATCATAGCCTTCATATGCACCAGTTGGAGCCACAATACTGCCACTGGTAAATACAGATTTTATTGTGACTGTAAAAATAGTTTCACCGGCACCGTCTACAACATGCAATGGATCGTAAACATTTATTTCGCCGGGATTATCAAAAGCTAGCGAGTAGCCATCGCTTAGCGCAATTTGTCCGATTTTTGTAACTATCCCAATATCAATTCCGGCATCTTGCAAAACCACACCATTTTCCGCCGTAACCACCAAAGAATCTTCGCCAATTTCTTGCACAAAAACTCCCGCTTCACCGTCTCCTATGGAAACATCTTTTTCTGTAGGGATCATAAAAATAGTACCAAAAACCGTACCATCCGGGCCCTCAACCAAAATTCTTGTTGGCAAACTGGTAGTGGCTGGGGCAAGGCGTGCATCTGCACCACGTAAAATTAATTTCCCGGTCAACGGATCTAAAACGGCCACAACGATTCCATCTGCATCATAAATCTCAATTTTATTTCCGGTCTGGGCGTCACTTGAATCATTTATTTGGTCGGCAGTGGTATAAGTTGTAACTTTAACTATTTTGCTGGCAACCAAACCACTCAAGGGATTTGATTTATAAACATCACTTCTATTAACCGGCACGGCCTCAACAGTAAAATCTCCGGCTTCGGCGCTAAGTAAAGTAAATACGGCAACTCCACCGAAAACTTGCATGCTCGAGGGTCCGCTCACAGAAACACTATTTTCTCCGCTTGTAATTTCCAGAGCTACTTCCGTGTATGAATCATAAACGTTTAAAGATCCGTCCGCATTGTTTGAAGAAACACTCACCACAAAATAACCCGCCCCGCCGGATTGCAAAGTACTGTTATCCTCGCTCGTAAGCGCCAGTGAAGCAGTCGCTTCGCTTGTGTCCGGCACGCCATTGTTATCACCATCCGCACCGGAATCAAAATCTCCGGAGTAACCGCACGTCTCACCGCCTTCATAAGTATCTAAGCTGGACAAAGATTTTTTAACTTCCTCTAACCATTCTTTAATAGCGGTAATCCATTCAGACAAAACCACCGGTTCCATATCGGAAGCGGAACCTTCACCATCATCAGTTTCTTCTTCCTCAAACTCTCCGCTAGGATCATTCCACTCAATATCCTCCTCAGTAAGTGGAGTGTCGCCGTTAAAGCCAAAACTCATGTTTGTGGCATCTCCATTTGCAATCAAAGATACCATCTCGTAACCATCGCGAGCTTTAGAACTTATTGCTTCCTCATCACCCAAATAATGCGTTAAAATGTATTCATGTTTTTCGTCTATGCTCATGCGATACCAAGCAAGTGCATCTTCAAGTTGATAAATATTAAAGGCATCAATAAAACCCGGGACATCCGAAGCAAAAGCCTCTCCGCCCGCCACGCCGGCAAGCGCAGAAGACAAGGTGGACAACTGATCGGTAATATCAGCAAAGGTGGATGCATCAAAAACATTCACATATCTTAATTTTTGTGAGATTTTTGCGGAGTCGATAAAAGACACACTGCGCGTTTCATTAATAGGCAGATTAGCCGAAACGGCAGTTTTGATTTGTGCATTTAATACAGCATCCTTTGGCTGAGTATTTTGATAAAAAGAAGAGATTTTTTTTGCCTCATTTATGTCCGTTGTGTAAACGCTAGCCTCGGCGCTTGAGTCTTCATGCAAATAATATCTATCCAAACGCACGTCCACTTTTGATACGTCACCCATGCCTTCTCCATGGCTAGGATTTTTTACACGTATTTGGCTGTCCGCGAGTGCCAAAAAAGTATCTATATCGTCATTACTAAGGTTATGTAGCCCATAATCATCCAGCAAATTTGTGACTGTATATTTGCGGTCATCATCGCTGGCCAAAATATCGAGCTCGCTAAAATTTTTGCGCAAAACAAAACTGGATGGACTATATTCTTCTCTTTGCCCCGCAACCTCTGCCAAGAAATCCGCATAAGAAGAATCAGCACTCGTTCCTATTTCTTCACGATTTTTGCGAATATAACTGGATAACCAGTTGTTGAAGCTCCCCACAGAATACGAATAAGCTCCAAAAGTCGTCCATTCTCTAAATTCAAAACAGGCTTCAGGCCCAACTTCCCATCCGCTTGTATCTTTATCAGGATCGGCAGGAAAAACTTCATGAGCGTCAAGAGCTCCGCCAATTACTCGTACATCTTCTGTTGCGAGCACCGGGGCACAAACTTCCGGGATATCTTCTTGGTAGCTTGCAAACTCCGGTATGCAGTTTTTATAATCCTGTACCTCACTGGTACTTAAGTCTTTTTGTTTGGTGCTATACATCTTATTAAACTGCACAAGTTGTCCACCATCCTCATCACTTCCTGCAAAAATCGTACACTGCGCCGGATCATCTATTCCCCCCCAATGTTGTCCATAAACATAAACTTCCTCCGGGAAAGCAACATCAGGATCTAATGGATCAGAGGGATCTTCTGGGGGGATCATTACATCCAGTATCGACGTTGGATAACCGGAGTAGCTATGGTTTACAAACTCAACGCACAAATCGGTATCCAAATCTGCAGATAACCCCACGGACACATTCCTACATAAATCTTCCGGATCATTTTCTACTCTCACTCCATCTTCCGTATCATATGTTGTGTAATCTCCGGTGATTTCCATCATTCCTATAATCGGAATTTCTTCGGCCAAATTATCTTTCACAATTGTATTTAACCGGCCTTCAAAATAATCATTCACAACTTTCAGATATTGGAGCGTAACCTCATCTTTTTTGGCAATCAAAGATATTGCGGAATCATAATCGTTTTCTACGGTGTCCTCCCCGGTAACTTCTTGTGTAACATAACGACCGGTCTCATTCACAAGCCTATTCCAAACGCCTTGGGGTTTATCAAATAGTTCCACATAGCGACTGATAATTCCTTCCACCACGGTTTTTGCTTGTATATCCGGCAGGTTGGCAAACATATCCTGAGCCATTATTCCAATTGGATCCTCATCTATAAGCCCGTCACAATCCGCATCGTTATAAGCACAAGTGCCGGTTGCGCGTATCCCAAGCGGGCTCAACCAAACTTGCATTTCTGTAGATCCGTCTTCATCACAAAATCCATCCTCATCATCGTCCCACTCGGCATGGTAACTGCCGTCCGTGGCATAACAAGTAGCATTTCTATAATCTGCATTATAAAACTGGTCCACAAACATATTCGCCAAAAATTCTGTAGCCCGAGTGGCCTTCTCAAAACATTCCCCATACCACGTGCAAACATAAGAGTTCACAGTTTCATATGGCACTTTTTCATCCATCCAGTCGGATCCCACAATTATCTCCCAACCGGTGGGATAACCGTCCTCATCATGATCAATTGAATCGCCATTATCGTCTACTCCGCAAACGCCCGGACAACCGTCACCATTTAAATCGCCAGGGGCATCCTCATCCACCATTTTGTCTGCAAAAAGCATTGAGCCCGCATCGCCATACATGGCAAGGCTCCAACCGGCGTCATTATTGTTGTCTCCGGAATTGTCTTCATCAGTAAGCCCGTCGCCATCATTGTCTATTCCGTTAAAGCCATCTCCCAAATCCTCGTCCACAAGTCCATCGCTATCGTCATCAACTCCATTTGAAGCTTCTTCATCAAAGAAGCCATCTCCATCATTATCCAGCCCGTCGCCGGAACTAACCGAAGTTTGCATATCCGCATAAAGTTCGGACACTAAAGCATTTGTATATCTGTAATAAACCAAATCTTCCCACAACCCGGTGAATCTTTTATAACTTCCATAAGAAACAGAGTTCACTGTCGATTCCTCCGTAACAAAATCTCCAACAAAGGCTTTTTTATCAAAACTTGTATATTCGCTGTCGCCACTATGAAATGCATGATTTTTTTCAAAATAAGAAGCAATTAGATCGATTCCTTCCTGGCCATCAAGTGGAGGAACAATTAACCCATGCCAAACTTCCGCCTGCAAATTTTGCGCATTCGCATTTGGAATAAAATCTTGGCTTGTATCGTCCAAAACATAAGAAGGCTCCTCAAAATCGGTGTAGGGGAGCATGGATAAAAATCGATTTCCATTTTTATTAACGACCGGTACTGGCACATCGCCAACAATTACAACTCCGGAAAGTTTTGTTTGTGCGGAATCATTTGTATCGCCTTCAAAATAAAGTTTTTCAAGAAGTTTTTGAACGTCTACAGTGCCTTCATCGCCGGCGACTCTTACTATGATTGTTTTTGTATAAGGCATGGCAAGTTGCACGTCTTGCGCATAAGTTTCTATTTTCTCGGAGATTTTTGTATTGCCCAAAAAAGAAAAGAATCCACTTCCGCTTGAATAGGCACTCCAAGTCTGGGCGTCCACAAGTATGGCAACCAGACCATATAGAGTGTCATCTTGCTCAAAGTCACGTATCTCACCAAGCCCTCCTCCGGGATTATCTCTAAGCACTGTGCCCGCCCGTCCAACCAAACTTAGCGCATCCGCAATCTGTACAGTCGGCAAAAATCCGGCAAAAATAGTAAGAAGCAGGAAGGAGACAACGAATCTAATATACCATGGCGTATGGTAGTTTTTCCGCATGGCAAAATACTACCAAAAAAGCCCCCCCAAGAGGAAGGGCTTTTTAATCTATTAAGCAACATTCACAAACTCTCGTGAAAACTCACAAAAATTTAGCGACCAACCACGTAGATGGTGTCAGTACATCCCTCATCAGCCATTGTACTACAAAGCTTATCACTATTCTCGGAAAGGCGCGTACTAGCGGTATCAATAAGTGGGGTACTAATAAAATTATAATTATAAACTCCATCACCCTTGTCCTCAACATTAGCAAGGTTGGCAAAAAGTAGGTAGCCATTACCAGTACCTAGGGCAACATAACCATAGCCATCTGTACATCCACCTGCAGCAGCATCATCTGGATCAGACGGCATAGTTGTGAGGTAAGTAGCGATATCAAGTGTGCTAACACAACCAGCATCCGTCGGATATTCTCCATTGTCATCCGCATAAAATTCAAGCGCAGTTGCAATTTGTTGGAGGTCGGCTTTACGTTGAGCATCTTTTGCGCGGTCGGTTCCACCTGTTAATTTTGGCAAGAGTGCAACGGCCAAAATCCCAATAATGGTAATAACGATCAAAAGCTCAATAAGCGTAAAAGCTCGCTTAGGAGAAAAATAATTTTTCATTGTGTGGCGTGGTTAATTAACTGCAAAGATTTTACACGTTAAAAAAATCAAAATCAATAAAACGGGGAATGAAGGCTCTATTTTGCCAAGATAAAATTTTTACTTTTGAATTTTGGACCCGCTAGGTGAGTACGAGCCCCCGCGTCTGGGTGAGCACTTACTCACCACGCAATGATTTGATTTTTGCGCCACTTAAAGTTGCGTTTTTTGGATGTTTTTGTGAAGATTTTTGATGCAAATTTTGATAGGATTATAACAAGATTTTAACCTCTTATTCTATGAAAAATACCATTCATCAATCCAACAATTCCAGCACCCAACTTAGCGATAAAGAACTCCTAAAACTTTGCGAAGAATTTGGTCGTAATGCTCTACTTTGGCGAAGGAAATTTATTGGACTACTGCCGGAGGTAAAGAGGCGAAGGCTTTATGAAAAGCGCGGATTTGGGAGCATTTTTGAATTTGCATTTAAGCTCGCAGGCTTAAGCGAGGATCAAGTAAAAAGGGTACTTAACTTAGATGAAAAATTTGTGAATAAACCGGCACTGCATAATCTGTTGGTTTCGGGTAATGTTAGTGTAAATAAACTTGCAAGGATTGTTTCGATAGCAACGCAAGAAAACGAGGGGGAACTTGCGGAAACGGTAAAAATTCTTTCACAAAAAACATTGGAAACTTTTGTGCGTGATCAAAAAATGGATGGGTATTTCGAAGGGTCAAATGGCTTAGCTAAGCCATTATTCGAAGCAAAATCTGTGCGCGCGCACACCAACTTACCCCTGAATTTTGAACTTTCTGCGGAAGTTACCGAGGAATTAAATCGCCTAAATTCGCAGGGGCAAGATGTGAACAGAATCCTTGCGGATTTGCTTGACCAGAGAAAAGCAAAAATAGAGCAAGAAAAAGAAGAAATCGCAGAAGAAATAGCCAAGCAAACTATTTCCAGGCATATTCCTGCCAAAGTTCGCAAAATCCTCCACCAGGAATTTGGCACGAAATGTTCAATTCCAAACTGTACAAAACCTGCGCAGGAAGTCCACCACTCGCAAAGATTTGCACTGGCAAAAACTCACGATCCACGATTTTTGGCGCCACTTTGCCACGAACATCATCAACTGGCACATTTAATCGACCAAAAATACAAAAGCAAAGTGCTTAGCGGTGACAGCTAAACCAATTCACGGCATAGAATCCTCAATCTTCGTTGCGTCGCCAATCTTAAAATCACCACGGCCACAGCCACAGCCACAACGTAATCCATCAACCTTATATCACTGCCGACAAATCACTAAGTGCCATAATCGGTTGCATCACGGCGGCAACAACGAAGGCAACCAAAGAGCCCATAACAACAAGTATTATAGGTTCCATCAACTTGGACAAAGAAGCCACACTGTTGTCTACTTCACTCTCATAGTAGTCAGCAATTTTCCCGGCGACTTCATTTAATTTTGCAGTTTGCTCGCCAACCAAAACCATGGAAGAAACCATGGGAGGAAATAAAAAATCACTCTCCAGCAAATTTTCGCCGAGCGGAATTCCTTGGGCCACATCCTGTGACGCGAATTCGATACGTTTTTTATAAACTTCATTGCCAAGGGCATTCGCATTAATTTCCAGTGCTTTAACAATTGGAACGCCTGAGTTCATAAGACTCGCGAGCAGTCTCGCAAAACGCGCAACCATAAGATTTCTTATAATCTTGCCAAAAACCGGCAGGCGCAAAAGTGCAAAATCAAGACTGTACCTACCGGACGAACTGTTACGAACAATGGAAATTCCAACAAAAAATAACACGGCTAATATCAAAATTAAGGCCCAATAATGTTGTGCAAAATTAGAGCCTGCAATTAAATATTGAGTGGTCAAAGGCAATGCCTTTCCGCCCTGTGTAAATAAATTCATAAGTTGAGGCACAACCATGGTTAACATCAAAAATAAACACACGATCATTATCGAGACTATCGTTGCAGGATAAATCATTGCCCCACGCACTTTGGCAACAATACTCTCATTTTTTTCAACTTGCGCCGCTATATCTTTTAAAATTGTATTCAGACTCCCAGAAGCTTCCCCACTCGCCACCATTCCGCATTCGGCAGATCCAAAAACTTTTGGAAAACTTTCCATCGCATTCGATAAACTCTCTCCACTTTCCATTTTTAAAGCAAGCGCCCTAACGATTTTTTTAAGTCTCAAATTATGCAACTGATCGGAAAGCACGGCCAGTGAACGAATGATCGGCATGCCCGCATTTATCATTACGGAAAGCATTTGGAAAAACGTAACTTTATCGCGCAGAGTCACCTTTGTAATCCCAATTAAATACTCATTAAAGCGTGCAAAAATGTGGATTTTTTTGCCGGCATTTTCCAGATTGATAGCTCGTAAAGCTTCGATTCTAGCTTGGTCCTCCCGCGAAAGACCTATATCAATATGCGTAGCGGTTTGAGAATTTTGTATATCCATATTAAGCCGATTCCGGTCTAGCTACAGAATAAACTTCTTCCAGCGAAGTAATGCCCTCGAGAGCTTTAAGAATTCCAGCTTGTTCCAATGTAACCATTCCGGTTTTCATAGCAATGTCTTGTATTTCCATAACATTCGCATTTTTCAAAATCATCTCACGAATTTGATTGTTCATTTTTAACACTTCAAACAGTCCGACTCGTCCCAAATATCCCACTCCATTACATTGAGGGCAATCCCCCCCCCCAGGTCCATAAAATTGCATTGCTTTTAATTTTTCCGCATCATGCGGTTCGTCCGGGTGCAAATGAGACATGGCGGTATTAACAAGCTCCAAAGTTTGTGGATCAACTTGCATTGGTTTTTTACATTTATCACAAAGCCTTCTTACAAGACGTTGAGCCATAATTGCGTTAATTGTGGCTGTCATAAGAAAAGCCGGCACGCCCATATTTAAAATACGAGTAAGCGTTTCCACAGCGGAATTTGTATGGATTGTAGACAGCACCAAATGACCGGTCAGCGAAGCTTCAATTGCAACGTCCACAGTTTCTCTATCACGAATTTCTCCCACCATTATAATATCAGGATCTTGGCGAAGCGAGGTTCTAAGTCCAAACGCAAAAGTGTAATCAATATCAGGGTGTACTTGTGATTGATTAAGCCCATCCATTTGGATTTCAACCGGATCTTCAATCGTCAAAATGTTAACATTCGGCTTGTTTAATGTTTGTAGCGCAGCATATAAAGTTGTGGTTTTACCGGAACCTGTGGGCCCGGTTGTAAGCAAAATACCATTTGGGAGCGAAAGCGCTTGTTCAAAATATTTAAGTGCATTTCCGCTAATACCAAGCTTGTCAAAAGAAGGAATTTCTTTGGATCTATCTTGCAAACGCATAACAATTTTTTCTCCATTAACGGTAGGCAAACTAGATACACGCAAATCGAGTTCGCGCCCATCTTGGGTTGTTACCTGCGCACGTCCGTCTTGAGGAATACGTTGTTCATCAATCTTTAAGTTAGCCATTATTTTAATGCGTGAAACCACCGCCGGATGAATATTTGGCGGATATTCAACTATGCGTTGCAACGCTCCATCAATACGATAACGAATCTGAATTGTATTTTGCAAAGGCTCGATGTGAATATCGGATGCACGTCCATCAATTGCATAAGAAACGGCATTCATGACCAATTGAGGAATATTTCCCCCAACAATCGCGTCCTGTAATGCTTGAAGTTTAGCGTTCATTATTATAATTATATTTCTTGAGCAAAGTAAGCATTAAGTTCAATTTTGACTTCATAAGTCCCGCCATATTCACTTGGATAGGTAACATCTACATTTTGCGCGCTCATCATTCTAACTCCACCCTCTAGCGAACCGGAAGTTTCTATATATTCCAAAAACTTATCTAAATTTTTGGACGATGTGGTAATGGTCATGTCCACTGGCAAAATTCTATAATTTTCACCTTCCGGAGTCCCAAAATCGCCATACTTCAATTCACTTATAAAAAATGGATTTGTAGCAAAGTTGTTTTTAACAGCAAACTCATCAAAAAGACGAGTAAGACTGGTTAGATTCTCATCTTCCGGGAAAACAAGAGCAAGCTCCTGCATAGAAGTTTCTTTGTATTTGGAAACATCGACTTTGATTGTTTGATACTCCTCGGTTAGTGAACGGCTCAAATTACTTAATTCGGAAGAAGTTTTAGTCAGCAAGCTTGCGTCGGCTTTTGTATTTTGCAAAACAATAAATTGCCATCCGGCCATTAATGCTGTGGCTAAAAGGATTGTAAGTCCCGCGAAAATTTTATGTCTTTCTGTCATAAAAAATTATTGATTAGTTTCAAGTTGCATAGAAATTCGGAAACTACCCGTATAAGCCTCATCTTCATTCGATTTGCTGTAACTTCTATCTTCAACATTTTTAAAATATTCGTTCGCTTCGTAAGAATCGATTAAGTTGGAAACAAGCGTAAAATTCTTTGTATCGCTGGTATTTGATTTTCCGGATACCATTACAGTTCCATCCTCATTAAACTTCACATCATCAAGATAAATATTTCCGGGGAACTCCGTGCCAAAAAGCGGATCCACTTTTTTTGTTAACGATTCCAAAGTGTCTAAGTAAAAAGACCAATTTGTACGACTGGCCCCAATCGAACCAATTAAAGCAATTGTGCTTTGGTTGATTGTGCTAAACGTATCATAAACCTCTTTGATTTGTTCATCTGTTAATGCCTCAAGTGGAAGCCCGGCTAAAAGTGTTCTAAATTCTGTATTTTGGAACAAAACTTTTGCGGTTTCTAAATCTTGCACATCAGACAAAACCGTTTGAGCCCCGTTAGATGCAGATTTTTCACCAAGTTCAATGATTAAATTATCAATTGTTAAGCTGGCATCAGCCACGTCCAAATCTGTAAGTGGTTCGCTTAAATAATCTTTGATGCGAGTGAGTACGGAGGCCAACTCGGGCTTTACCAGTTCTGCCTTCACTTTAAATTCGTCTTTTTTGTTCTGTGAGGTGTAAGCGGAATTGGCTTGAGTGGTGTTGTAAATATATTCATCGGCAAGGCTTGAATACTCAGAAAGCAGTAGTGCGGAAGAAAGATATTTTTGCACCCTCACTTCTGTATTTGCGGTATTTATTTGCTCTTGTAACATCTCTGTTCTCAACGCAGGATTCACTCCAAAAAATGACAAACTTGCAACATTTTGAGATAAGAAAAATCCAAGTACAAGAACGAAAACGGCTGAGGCGCCTTTAAAAACTGCACTACCAACCTTTAAATCGCCCTCTTTTGTAAAATTCTTAAGAGAAAGGCTGTCCACCTTTGGTTTGTCCCCAAAAAATGAAGTGGTCTTTTTTTCATGATTCTCCTGTACGGCATCCAAAACTGCAGTATTTTTTACAGATTGATCGTTGCCGAACAGTTCCGTAAATACGTTTTTGGATTCTTTGCCTGTTTGCACAGTCGCTTGAGGTTCCAAAGCCGAGCTTCCAAGGCCTGGAAACAATTTATCTGAGTTCATTGCTGGATTTGCTGAGTCAGCCATACCTTTTGTTTTTATCTTTTAAATCTAGTAAGTATACCAGAAAAGAGTAAGGGAATCAATAATCCACATTCAAATTACTATTGACGTTACATCGTAACTACTATAATGTTTTAGCACGTTAAAACAACTTATGGAGGAAATACTAGACAATTCGAGATTGGAAAACCTTTACAGGGCCATTCTTACACTTAAATCCGAAGAAGAATGTAAGAATTTCTTTAGAGATTTGTGCACGATTTCTGAACTTATGGCAATGTCCGAACGTTTCGATGTGGTTAAAAAAATAGATGAAGGCACCTCTTACCGCGAAATAAATAAAAAGACCGGCGTAAGTACCGCAACAATAACAAGAGTAGCCCATTGGCTCCACCATGGAATGGGTGGTTATAGGCTTGCCTTAGACAGGATCAAATCCTAAATAAACAAAAGTCCACGTAACTACCCTGCAACAAAAGCGGGTTTTTTTATATCTATTAATTATCAAAAATATGAATCAGGCACTAATAACACCGGAAATACCAAAAGGGACTCGTGATTTCCTCCCTGCCGACATGGCAAAGCGTATCTATGTAATGGAAAAAATAAAAAATACATTCGTTAATTTTGGTTATGACACTATTGAAACACCCGTAATTGAATATGCAAAAACATTACTTGGTAAATATGGTGATGAAGGCAATAAACAAATTTACTCTTTTGATGATAATGGCGGACGTAAAATCGCACTTCGTTTCGATCAAACCGTTCCCTTCGCTCGCTTGGTCGCCAGTAATTATCAAAATCTACCGATGCCTTTTAAAAGGTATCAAATCTCACGCGTTTGGAGAGCGGACAAGCCGGCTAAGGGACGTTACAGGGAGTTTTATCAATGTGATATAGACATTATCGGAACGAAAAATCTTCTTAGCGAAGCGGAAATAACTCGGGTAATTTATTCGACTTTTAACGCCTTGGCGTTTGAAAAATTCATTATAAAGTTCAATAGCAGACGGCTAATCAACGATATTTTTGCATCACTCGGCATCTCAAAAGATAAATTTACGGATGTTTTACGTATTTTGGATAAACTGGGAAAAATCGGCGAAAAAGCTACAGAAAATGAACTAGGAAAATTACTTCCCAAACAGTCGGTTGAGGATTTACTGAGAATTTTAAATATAAAAGGTTCCAATCAAGAAAAACTTAAAAGCATAGAAAGCTATGCCTCTAAAGAAACGATAGAAGAAGTGAAGGAATATTTGGATCTTTGTGATTCATTCGGTGTGCCGGAGAAGAATTTAATTTTGGACATTAGCCTCGCACGCGGTCTTGATTATTATACGGGCATAGTTTTTGAAGTCTATCTAACAGACATAGAGATTGGTGCTGTTTGTGCCGGTGGCCGTTACGACAATTTATGTTCACTTTTCTCCGATAAAGAATTTAGCGGAGTCGGAGTGGCCTTTGGTTTTGATAGAATCGTTTTGGCCATGGAAGAGCTTGGTATGCTAAAGCAAATCAAATTGAATGCCGAGGTGCTTGTGACTTATTTTGATAAAGAATCTTTGAATGAATCAATTAAAATTGCAAAAGAACTTCAAGAAGCCGG
Source organism: Candidatus Altimarinota bacterium (assembly GCA_041658345.1). Taxonomy (GTDB): domain Bacteria; phylum Patescibacteriota; class Gracilibacteria; order UBA1369; family 2-02-FULL-48-14; genus JBAZYV01. Next base: position 232,810 of record JBBAAK010000001.1, on the reverse strand, counting down.
AATCAATACGGAGATTTATTTTGAACCTGCTTCACTAGGTAAACAAATGAAATATGCAGATAAAAAAGGCATACAGTTCGTTGTTATTTGTGGGCCGGAAGAAATCAAGAAAAATGAAGCGAACGTAAAAATAATGCAAATTGGAAAACAGAAAAGCATACCAAGAACTCAACTCGTTTCATACTTAACCGGATTCAAAAAAATATGAAAAATTCACGTATAAAAATCGCTATCCAAAAAAGTGGTAGATTGCGAGCTGAAAGCATTAATTTTCTTCAATCTCGCGGATTGGTTTTTGATGAGGAATCGAATAATTTGATTATTCCTTGTGAGGGTCGTGAAATTGATATCATCTCAATAAGGGATGATGACATTCCGGAATATATTTTTCGTGGTGCCGTTGATTTTGGAATAGTGGGCAAAAACGTCATTGTTGAAAATGACATCCCAGTTTTTGGATTGGAAAACTTAAATTTTGGTATTTGTAATTTAACTGTTGCAGTCCCGGAGAATTCAGACATCCAAACAATTGGGGATTTGAATGGGATGCGCATAGCAACGTCATATCCAAGGATTCTATCGCAATTTTTACAAAAAAATAGAATTCATGCGGCAATAATTCAAATACGAGGGGCAACTGAAATCACACCAAAACTTAACTTGGCCGATGCAATTTGTGATTTAGTGCAAACAGGTAGAACTTTGAAAGAAAATCAAATCAAAGAATTGCTGACAATTATGCAATCACAAGCGGTACTCATAGGGGCAAAACCTGAACCTTTTAATATTGATTTATAAAATTATGAAAATAATATCAGAACAAAAAATCGGCATGGAAGAAATCTTAGAAATGATTAAAAGCAAAAGGGCTCTTTTGTGTGACAGTGTTGACACTATCGTGCAACCAATTTTAGATGCTGTGCGCGTGGAAGGTGACAGCGCCATATGCAGATACACACAAAAATTTGATGGCTGGGCTATGACGCCGGAGACCATGAGAGTGACACAAGAAGAATTGGAAGAAGCAATGGATATAATTGATCCAATAGTAATAACTGATTTGAAAAAATGTGCCGAAAATATTCGTAGATTTCACGATCAAACTCTGGTGCGCAAATCGAGAATTGTGCAAAGTGATGGTATTCGCGCATGGTCCGTGTTTAGACCACTGGAAAATGTTGGATTATATGTACCTGGTGGTAGCGCCACATATCCTTCTACGGTTTTAATGCTGGCGGTTCCAGCGCAAGTGGCCGGCGTTCAAAATGCTTTTATTTGCACACCTGCTTCAAGAGAAGGTAAATGTGCGCCGATTGTTTTGGTAGTTGCGGATATTTGTGGGATTAAACCGGAAAATATTTTCAAAATTGGTGGTGCTCAAGCAATAGGTGCTATGGCTTTTGGAACGCAAACAGTCCCAAAAGTTTGTAAGATTTTTGGGCCTGGGAATGGTTTTGTGACGGAGGCAAAACTTCTTGTGCAAAAGTATGTTCCTATTGATATGCCGGCAGGACCTTCGGAGCTTGCCGTTATTGCAGACGAATTTCAAAATCCGGAATGGATAGCTGCCGATTTATTATCCCAACTTGAACACGGGCCTGATTCACAAACCATTCTCATAACAAATAATCAGAAATTTGCAGAGGCAGTTATGGCAGAACTTGAAAAACAATCGGCTTCTTTGCAAAGAAAAGAAATAATTGAAAAATCTATGGCACGCAGTTTGATTGTGGTGGTTAAAAATTGGGGAGAAGCAATTTCTATAACAAACGGATATGCTCCGGAACACTTGGAAATCGTATTAAAAGAAAAATCGGAAGAGGATCGTCTTGCAAGTTTGATCACAAATGCCGGATCTGTTTTCTTGGGTAAATACAGCACTGAACCGCTTGGAGATTATGCGACCGGACCAAATCACACGCTACCGACTTCCGGTTTTGCTAAAAGTTATTCGGGCCTCAATGCATCATCTTTCGGACGAGTTATGTCAATTCAACGTGTCTCAAAGAAAGGCTGTAAAAAACTTGCAGATACCGTGGAGCGCCTTGCAAGGATGGAGGGATTAGATGCTCATGCAGAGGCAGTAAAAAAAAGACAATAAATAACTAACAAATTTAATTTATGAGTTACGCAAAAAAATACATTCAGGTACTAACCCCATATTGTCCGCCAATCGATAACAGGCGCAAATATGGCGGTATATTGCTAGATTTTAATGAGCGCACCGTCCCGGCATGTAAAGCTGTTAGGGATGCACTTGCCACTTTCGCAAGAAGGGGAAAGTTCAATGTTTATCCGGAATACATGGATTTACCAAAGAAAATAGCTACATATGCCGGAGCGAATGAAGAATCTTTGATGATTACAAACGGTGTTGATCAAGGCATTGATTTGATCTTCCGCACCTTCTCCGGAGAAGGGGATAAGGTGATTATTCCGAGCCCAAGTTTTGCGATGTTTTATCAATGTGCCGGGACAGTGGGTAATCAAATTTTACAGCCTGCCTATGGTAGTAATGGCGAATTTCCTTTTGAAGAAGTTATGTCATTAATAGACGATGAAGTTCGCGTGATTGTCATTTGTAATCCCAACAATCCAACCGGGACTCTTGTACCACTAAAGCAGATTGAACAAATCGCGAAGAAAGCCAAATCCTCGGTGGTTTTGGTCGATGAGGCCTATGCGGAATTCAGTGGTCTATTTGCAACTCAACTATTGAAAGACAATCCAAATATTGTAATAACAAGAACGTTTTCAAAATCATTTGGATTAGCGGCGTTTAGGATTGGGTACATTCTGACCTCAAAAGAAAATATTTGTGAACTGGAAAAAGTTCGTGGCGCCTATGATGTAAATGTGCCGGCTTGCATGGTTGTTGAAGCAGCTTTAGAGAACGTAAAAGAAATGAAAAATTATGTGGATGAAGTGATGAATAAATCGAAGCCAATGCTTGAAGAATTCTTTACAAAAAATGGAATTCGTTTTTTGCCAAGCAAGTCCAATTTCATTGCATTCCAAGTGAATAATGCAAGAGAATTAGCAGAGAAATTGGATGCGAATGGTTTCCGATTAAGACCTCAAAAAAGTCCATTATTGATAAATTTCTTGCGAGTTAGCATCGGCACCGTTAAGCAAACTAAACAATTTATAAAGGCTTTTAAAAAATTATATCTTTAAAGAAATATATGAAAAAATATGCATTTTTAGATCGTGATGGAGCTCTCATTTTTGAGCCACAAACAGATTTCCAAATTGATAGTTTGGAAAAATTGCAAATTCTTCCTGGAGTTATTGAAGCTCTAAAAAAAATACTCGAACAGGGCTATGAATTGATAATGGTTTCAAATCAGAATGGCCTTGGGACGCCATCATTCCCAACTGAAAATTTTGAAGCTCCACAGGATAGAATGCTCGAAATATTCAAAGAGAATGGAATATCCTTTTCCAAGATATTCGTTTGTCCACATTTTCCTGTTGAGAATTGTGAATGTAGAAAGCCGAAGCTTGGTTTATTAAAAGAATTTTTGGAAGAAAATGAAATCGATAAAGGAAATTCTTTTATGTACGGTGACCGTGAAAGTGATCGGCAGTTTGCAAATAATTTAGGTATAAAATTTTATAAAGCGGAAACAAACTCCGCATGTTCTTTAACCAATTTTTTATGAAATCACGCACGTCCAAAATCGTCAGAGATACAAAAGAAACGCAAATCACAGTTTCATTAAATGTGGATGGAACCGGCAAATACGATGTGAAGACCGATATTGGTTTTCTAAATCACATGCTCGAACTTTTTGCGAAACATGGCCTTTTTGATCTTAAAATAGACGGCAAAGGCGATACCAATTATGACGATCACCACTTGATTGAAGACATTGCTATTGTACTTGGGCAAGCATTCAAAGAAGCCACTGGAGACAAAAAAGGTATAAAACGATACGGCTACATGTTGCTCCCAATGGATGAAGTTTTGTGTGCCTCTGCAGTTGATTTTGCTGGAAGATTTGCTTTTGAAACCAACTATCAGCCTGTGCGTGAGGCCGTTAACGATTTCTCAACGGAAATGGTTAAGCATTTCTTTAAATCTTTTGCAGAAAATGCAGGTATAAATTTACACATCCAATTTTTGAATCCGGGTGAAAACGAACACCACAGAATCGAAAGCATGTTTAAGTCACTTGCAAGAGCGCTTCGCATGGCCTTGAAATATGACGAAAGAGCAAAAGACAGTTTGCCGTCAACTAAAGGAAAACTTTAAAACTTTTTATGAAAACTGAAGAACAATTCTCATTACCGGAAGAAACAGATGGAAGTGCATATGATTTAGATGGCGTCTTGATTGATACCGTTAGATCTGATGTAAAGCTTTGTCGATTGGCTCTTTGTCTGGAATTAACAAAGAATAGAAATTTTTCGGAAAATGATGCGGAAATTTTAGCGAATGCAGTGCTCACAGAAGATTTTATAAGGCCTCTTATACATGTTAACATACCTGATTTTTGGGACATCATTATTGCCCGTTTAAATGTGATTGCTCGGGTCGATCTAAGTAAATCGAAAGAAAGGATGATTGCGACTTATAATAGTGCAAGAACTTCAGAATCTCTTCCCGTTTTGCCTGGTGCCAGAGATGCATTGGATAAGAGTCGTAAAAAGGGCAGGGTTGCAATTGTGTCTACAAATTTAGAGGATCATTTGCGAAGAATATTGGCCAATGCTGAAGGTGGAGCTTTGGAAGTAGATTTTGTTATAGGCACTAATACAGTTGGGGTCACTGATAGGAAACCAAGTTTCCAGCCTTGGCAGTTTGTAGCTGAAAAATTGGAAGTACGAGGCATGTGCATGGCAGTTGAAGATAGTTCTAGTAATTTGAGAGGAATCCATACAGGGTCTACGAACTTTGGTGTGCGAAGCAGATGGCATCTGGTTGGAATGGAGACTGGAAGTGCTACATCTGAAAAGCTGTCTACTCTAAAAAGTGAAGGTTTTATAGATGCCGTATATACAACTTTTTAAATTTATTTATGCTAGCAATTATTGATTACAAAGCCGGAAATTTAACTTCTCTCACGAACGCAATTGAGAGGCTGGGTTTTGCATACAAAATCACGTCAGATCCAAATGAAGTTAAAAGGGCGGATAAAATAATTTTTCCGGGACAAGGCGCAGCTGGTAGTGGAATGAAAAATTTAAAAGAATTTGGGATTATAAATGTTTTGAAAAATACCAAAGTACCATTCCTTGGAATTTGTTTGGGGATGCAATTGCTCTTTGAAGCATCGGAAGAAAATAACACAAAATGTCTTGGAATACTCAGCGGGAAAGTACGTAAATTCCAGACAAAAGATTTGCCAGTTCCACAAATGGGATGGAATAGCGTAAAATTTGCCGGCACTTCGCCGTTAATAAAAAACATTCCGAATGATTCATATTTTTATTTTGCGAATTCTTATGTAGCCGAAGTAGATGAAAACACAATCGGAGTTGGATTCTATGGCGGACCATTCACGGCAATTATTCAAAAAGATAATTTTTTTGGTACACAATTCCACCCTGAAAAATCCGGCGAATTCGGCATCAAATTATTACGTAACTTCTTGAAATTATGATAATACCGGCTATAGATATCATGGACGGCAAATCTGTCCGCTTAAAATGCGGTGATTTTTCGAAGCGTACAACTTACATGCAAGATCCTGTAAAAATGGCTCAACTTTTCAAGAGAATGGGCTACAAATACATACATGTAATTGATTTGGACGGGGCAAAAGAGGGTAGCCCAAAAAACATTCAAACAGTTTCTAGAATTATCGCAGAGACAGGATTGAAAATTCAATTTGGCGGTGGTCTTCGCAATATAAAAGACATAGAAAAAATGCTGGATCTGGGCGTTGATAGAGTGATTCTTGGAACTGTCGCAATAAACAATCCAAAAATTTTGCCTCAACTCATCAAGAAATATGGGATAGAGCGAATAGTCGTTGCAATGGACATCCAAAACGGAGAAATTGCTATAAAAGGATGGCAAGAAAAAGCTGATAAAACACCCGAGAATTTTCTTAAAGAAATCAGCAAAATCGGGATTAAAATTGTACTACTAACTGACATCACAAAAGACGGATTAAAAGATGGTGTTGATGCGGATGTTTATAGAAAATTTGTGAACGAATTTCCTAACATTAAATTCTTGGCAGCCGGTGGAATACGCACTTGGCAAGACGTGAAGCGACTTGAAGAAGTTGGCGTTTCGGCGACAATTATGGGGTCTATTTTCTATGAAGGTTCCCTCCTTACAAAAAGAATAATTCCATGCCTTGACGTTAAAGACGGGCGAACCGTAAAAGGCGTCAATTTTCTGAATTTAAGAGACGCAGGTGATCCGGTTGAGCTCGCAAAACTTTATTCAAAACAAGGTGCTGATGAATTATGTTTTTTGGACATAACCGCAAGCACAGATAGACGTAAAACTATTGTTGATTTGGTGCAGAAAGTCGCAAAAGAAATCGACATCCCGTTCACAGTCGGCGGTGGCATAAATACAATTGAAGACATAAGTGCGGTTCTTATGGCCGGTGCGGATAAAGTTTCCATTAGTAGCGGAATTGTAAAAAATCCGGATTTAATAAACAAAGCCACAAAAGCTTTTGGTTCACAATGTATCGTTGCCTCGCTTGATGTCAAAAAAGTTGGCACTTCCTGGAAGATAACTATTAAAGGGGGACGTGAGATCACAAGTCTTGATGCGATTGAATGGGCAAAAGAAGTTGAAGAACGCGGTGCCGGGGAAATACTGTTAAATTCAATGGATCGTGACGGAACAAAACTTGGCTTTGACATTGAGCTTCTTAGGGCAGTTAAAAATGTGGTTAAAATACCTGTAATCGCATCCGGTGGAGCCGGAACAATTGAAGATTTCGTTGAACTTTTGAAGGCCGATGTTGCCGATGCTGCACTTGCAGCCAGTGTTTTCCACTTTGGAGAAATTAGAATCCCGGAATTAAAAAAAGTTCTTTTATCAAATTATTTAATGATTCGGCCATGATTAATACTAAAAAGTTAAATTTCAAAAAAATGAACGGGCTTATCCCGACAATAATACAAAACGTAAATAATGCCGAAATTTTGATGCTCGGATACATGAGCGAAGAATCCTTAAAAGCAACTATCAAAACCGGCAACGTAACTTTTTGGAGTCGTTCCAAAAATCGTATTTGGCAGAAAGGCGAAACCTCCGGTAATATTTTGAAATTAAAAAATATCCAAATTGATTGTGATGGAGATGCGATATTAATTCAGGCGGATCCGGTTGGACCAACTTGCCACAAAGGAACTAATTCTTGTTTTGGTACTTGTAAATCTAACGTCAATTTCCTGCACGAATTGTATGATTTAATCAAAGATCGGCAAAAAAATATGCCCGAAAATTCTTACACGACTTCGCTTTTTAAAAAAGGAATTACCGAAATCGCAAAAAAATTCGGAGAAGAAGCAGTGGAAGTTGTGATTGCCACAACGAAACAATCCAAAAAACGCATTGTAGAAGAAAGTGCGGATCTTTTATACCACTTATTGGTTTTATTGATCGCAAAAAATGTTAAACTTACTGATGTTTTGGAAGAACTGAGAAAACGTAAGAAATAAAAAATCATTCGACATTATTTAACCCTTTAAATTCTAAACATGAAAACTCAACAAATATTTTTTGCAGGGGATCACAACCCGGGGATGCATCCCAAGGTTTTGGCATCTCTTGGAAGAGTGAATGGAGGAAAAATGTCCAGTTATAGGGAAGATCCGGAAAGCCAAAAGATGTTTGAAAACTTCAATAAGCTTTTTGGGCAAAAAGTAAAAGCCCTAAATTTTAGTACCGGCACGGCAGCAAATATTGTTGGGCTTTCGGCTTTGGTTGGGCCTTATCAGTCGATTATTTGTCCGGCGACCGCGCATATTAATGTTTATGAGGCTGGTGCTTTGCCACGTTTTGCAGGATGTTCCTTAGAGCTAATTCCTACTGAAGACGGCAAAATAAAAGTTTCGCAAATCGAAGAGATATTAGAGAAAAAACCGACTGGGAATTTATACCCACAGGCAAAAGTGGTTTACATTACTCAGCCTACGGAACTTGGTACTTTGTGGACGATCTCAGAGTTGAGAGAAATTTCTGCGTTTTGTAAAAAAAGAGGATGTTACCTTTTTATGGATGGAGCCAGAATCGCAAATGCAGTTCAAGCTCTCAATGTTTCTATTAAAAAAATGACAGTTGATGTTGGGGTCGATGTTTTAACTTGGGGTGGTATTAAAAATGGTGGGATTGCAGATGTTTTGATTTTCCTTAATCAAAAACCGGCAAAAGATGTAGATTTTATTTACAAACAATTTGGTCAGGAAGTTGCGAAATCAAGATTTTTTGCAGCCACAATTAATGCTCTGCTTCAGAATAATCTTTGGTTAAAGAATGCCAGGATAGCCAATGAAATGGCCAAAAGGCTTTACAAGAAAATTGCACAAAATCCTAAAGTTCAAGTTGTACTTCCAGTACAGACAAATTTTGTTTGGTCATTAATCTCGGAGAAAATGAATAAAAAGCTTAGCCAAAAATTTATGTATTATATTGAACCAAATGACATTACGGTGGCAAAGTTTAAAGAATATCCTCATTTCTACAGATGGGTTACATCTTGGGCGACTACTGAAAAAGAAGTTGATGCATTCGCTGAGGCAATCAATGCACTTTAACAAAAAAGACCCCCATTCCTGAGGGTCTTCTAAATTCTAAACAATCAAAAATTACTGTAATTCAACCTTAGCACCTGCACCTTCAAGAGCCTTTTTAGCTTCTTCAGCTTTAGCCTTGTCAACATTTTCCATAACCATTCCGCAAGCATCTGTAACATCCTTAGCCTCTTTAAGACCAAGACCTGTAAGTTCGCGAACCACCTTGATTACACCAATCTTTTGAGCTCCGCTATCAACTAGTTTAACGTTGAAAGAAGATTTTTCTTCTTCAGCTGGAGCACCTGCGCCACCAGCAGCTGGACCTGCAACTGCAACTGGAGCAGCAGAGATTCCGTATTCCTCTTCCATGAACTTAACAACATTGTTAAGAGAAACAATGTTTAGCTTTTCCAAAGCGTCTATAAGAGCCTTTTCTTCTTTGGAAAGCTCGATTTTTGCTTCGTCTGACATAATTATAAAAGTTAAATTTAAATAAAATTAAGCTGGTTTCTTTTCTGCGTAAGCCTTTAAGCCACGAGCAAAAGATCCAAGCGGGGTTTGCAATGCTCCATAAAAACTTTGGAGAGGAGCACGCAAGAGTAGAGCAAATTTTGTAAGAAGTTCTTCTTTGGACGGTAGGTCAGCAATTTCTTTCATTTGTGAAACTGTCATGACTTTTCCTTCCATGATTCCACCCATAAGTTTGAGTGCTTCAAAATTCTTAGACATTTTTTTGATAATACGAGGACCTGCGATGCTATCTTCAAAAGAGAAAGCAACGCCACAAGTACCCTCCATAATATCGTCCGGAAGTTCAAGCCCTTGCTCTTTAGCAGCAATCTTAAATAAAGTCTTTTTTGCAACTTTAAATTCAACGCTGTTTTTACGCATTTCATTGCGCATTTTTGAAAGCTGTTCCATGGTTAATCCGGAATATTGGCCAAAAGCCACGGATTTTGCCCGAGAAAACTTTTCAATGAGTTCTTTTAGGACTTCTTCTTTTTTTAGGCGAGTTGTTGCCATATGTACAAAATTGTTTAGTTTAGAGCCGAGCCGACCAAAAAATCTCAACCCGCGCTGGCTTAAGATGTTGCACTAGCTCACTTTTACATGAGCAAACGACTTATAAGCATCTCGGTAGGGCTTCCATCCCAGGCTTTTAACCTGGAATCGCCTACGGTCTTCAACGCAAGCGGTATCTTATGACAAGTTTTGCTTTTTGTAAAGCGGATTGACTCTCATAATTGTTTTTAAAAAGTTTTTTATTGCCCCAATTTTGTCCATTTTTGCTTCCTTATAGAGGTCGATAATCTTACTTCCGATAACAACTATATCGGCACTTTTATCCAAAAGTTCAACCTGCTCCTTGCTAGAGACGCCAAACCCAACCGCCAAAGGTATTTTTATGTATTTTCGCACATTTTTGAGATATTTTCCTAAGTTAGAATCCATTTGTGCTCTTACCCCAGTCGTTCCATGCGTAGATATACAATACACAAAACCGCTCGCGACCTTGCTTATAGTCTTCAGCCTTAAAGATGACGTTATCGGTGATATCACTTGTATCGGATGTAAATTATTTTTTCTGCAAAAATCAACGTAGTGTTCATGTTTCTCTTCATCAATCGGAATATCCGGGATGATAAGCCCATACACTCCGGCATTCGAAGCGTCTTCGCAGAATTTTTCCAAGCCATAATTAAAGACGATATTGAAGTATGTCATTATTAAAATCGGGATTTTAATTTTCCTTTTTAGTCTCTTTACGATCTTCAGGCACTTTTGTGTGGTCATACCATTTTGTAGAGCGATCTCATTCGCTTTCATTATTGTGGGGCCATCAGCAATTGGATCAGAAAAAGGCATTTGCACTTCTATAAAAGATGCTCCTGACTCGTACATTGCCATCGCAATTTTTTCTGATTCTTCCGTCGTCGGATAGCCGGCAACTATGTGCGTCATTAATTTCATAATAGTTTGAAGTTAAATTTTTCACTCAAAATAAAAAGGTCTTTATCTCCGCGACCAGAGCAGTTGAATACTATGATTTTGTCCTTTGGCAGTTTTGGAGCCAGTTTTATGACTTCCGCTACCGCATGTGACGATTCTAATGCTGCGAATATACCTTCTTCTTTTGCTAAAAGTTTGTATGCCTTAAGTACCTCATCGTCCAGGGCATATGAAGTTCCTATTCTGCCTATCTCTTTAAGATAGGCCAGCTGTGGGCCAACTCCCGAATAATCAAGCCCTGCGGATATGCTAAAGGTATTTTTAAGCTGGCCATCTTTGTTTTGTAAAAAATATGATTTGAATCCTTCCGCCACGCCAGTTCTCCCGGTCTGAAACCTGGCAGCATGGTCACACTGTTTGTCATTCTCCTTTATTCCTTTACCACCCGCCTCCACGCCTATCATCCTAATTCCTTTGTCATCGAGAAAATCATGAAAAAGGCCGATAGCGTTGCTTCCTCCTCCCATGCAAGCCACTAAATAATCCGGTAACTTCCCCGTTTGTTTAAGTATTTGTTTGCGGGCTTCTTTCCCAATTATGCTCTGAAAATAAGCATTCATTGCCGGATATGGATGGGGACCACAAACCGTCCCAAGTAGATAATGTGTATCTTTTGGATTTGAAATTAAATCTTTTAACGCCGTATTAATAGCATCACGTAGTATTCGGCCTCCCGTTTCTACCACTACTACTTTTGCCCCAAGTCTTTCCATCCAAAAAACATTTGGGAGTTGCCTTTGGTAATCCTTTGCCCCCATATAAATCGTGCACGGCAATCCAAGTTTTGCGCAAATTGTTGCAGTTGCAAGCCCATGTTGCCCGGCTCCAGTTTCCGCAATAATTCTTTTTTTATTCATCCTCTTTGCCAAAAGCCCTTGCCCCAAGCAGTGATTGATTTTATGCGCCCCGGTGTGATTCAGCCCTTCATTTTTCATAAAAATTTTTGCTCCACCAAGTTTATTAGTCAAATTTTCACAAAAATATAGAGGGGTTGGTCGGCCGGAATAATTCTTGTATAGGTCGGATAATTCTTTTTTAAAACCGGGATCTTTTTTGTATTTATAAAAAGATTCTTCCAATTCCTCCATTATCGGAATTAACATTTCCGGAACGTACCTACCTCCGTATTGGCCAAAACGACCTGATTTATTCAAAATATATTTTTTTAAGTTTTTCATAAATTTTCAATTAGTGATTTAAATGACTCAAAAGTTAGAGACTGCCCTCCGTCAGAAAGCGCATTCGCAGGATCATTATGTACTTCAATAATTAGCCCATCAGCGCCTGCTGCTATTCCTGCCTTTGCTAGTGGAGCAACAATGTCATACCTACCTGCGGCGTGGCTTGGGTCCACTATTATTGGGAGATGCGATTCCAGTTTAATTAGCGCAAGTGTATTTAGGTCAAGTATGTTTCTGGTTGATTGCTCAAAAGTTCTTATGCCCCTCTCACATAAAACAACATTAGGATTCCCTTCTTTTAATATATACTCTGCCGCGAGCAGAAACTCCTCCATGGTTGCCGACATTCCCCTTTTGAGTAGGATCGGTTTATTCAACTTGGCGACTTTTTTCAAGAGATCAAAATTATGCATATTTCTAGAGCCGATTTGGATCATATCCATGTATTTTTCGAACAAAGCCAAATTATCCGTTGATACTATTTCACTCACAATTGGTATGCCAACTTCATCGGACACTTTTTTCATTATTATCAAACCTTCTTCTTCCAAACCCTGGAACGAATAAGGCGAAGTCCTTGGTTTATAAGCTCCACCTCGGAGCATATGTGCCCCCATTTTTTTTACGGCCCTCGCTATTTCCAGTAACTGTTTATATGATTCGATTGCACACGGGCCAGCGATTATTACCGGTTCCTTACCTCCAAATACGATTTTTTTGCCAACTTTAACTAAAGTATTTTTTGGACAGAAATCTCTACTTACAAGTTTGTATTTTTTTGTAATTACTAACATAGTTTTAATTGTTTAAGGATTAATTCAATTTTTGCTGGATCTATTTGCCCATTGGTTTCAGCGCCACTTGCCACGTCTAGTCCAAGTGGTGACATCTTGAGAGCCAAACCCAAGGTCCTAGAGTTAAGCCCACCACTTATAAAAAATGGATGAGTAAAGTCTTTGAGTAGTTTGTAGTCAAAAGTTTCCCCGCTTCCTGGTTTGGTACTATCAAAAAATATATATGCAACATGCGGATAATACTTTTCGGCCAGCATTAAATCTTTTTGGCTCTCTAAAGAAATTGTTTTTATGACTGGTTTTTTGCATTTTTTTACATATTCAATTGATTCATTTCCACAAAGTTGCACAAAATCCAGATCTCTTGAAAGCGTATTCACTTGTTGTAACGATTGATTTTGGAAAACACCGACCTTTTTGGTGTTTTTTAGGCATTTTGATATTTCTTGAGCTCGTTTTCCATCAATTTTCCTCCTGCTCGTAGGGACAAAATTCAACCCAACAAAGTCAACGCCATTCTCCTCACAAAATTTAGCCACTTTTACAGTCCTAACTCCGCATATTTTGATTTTTGTTGAGGCAAGTTTGTTAGCCGAAGCCCCCTGCATTAAGGCTGTCCCTACAAGCACGGCATCAACTCTTTTTGGAAGGTGTTTGATGTCATCTCTCGTTAGGATGCCACTTTCCGAAACAAGCAATTTATCTTTTGGGACGTGTTTTGCAATTTTTTCCGTTGTGCTCAAATCAACTTTAAATGTTCTCAAATCCCTATTATTTATGCCGATTATTCTTACCGGAGTTTTTAGCACTTTTTCCAATTCCTCCAAATTATGGACTTCACACAACACATCCATATTGAGGCTCTTAGCTATCTCAGCAAAACTTTTAATTTTCGCCTCAGTGAGTATTGTTGCTATCAATAGGATCGCATCTGCCCCATACTTTCTCGCTTCATAAATTTGGCATTCATCTACTATGAAATCTTTGCAAAGTATTGGAGTAAATTTAGTATTTTCTCTAGCCTTTTTCATATAAGACAGAGAACCTCCAAAAAAATTCTTCTCACACACCACTGATATTGCATCCGCACCAGATTTTTCATAATTTTTAGCTATGCCGGAAGGTGAAAAATCTTGTTTTGCTATTATGCCTTTGCTCGGCGACTGCTTCTTTATTTCCGCGATTAGAGATACACCTCTTTTGTTTATTCCCGCATAAAAATCTCGGTCTGATTTTTGCAGGATTGGTATCCCTTCCACAATTTTTTTCAGAATGTCAGGCATTTTGCATTCTTGATATTTCTCAAAAACCACGCCACTTTCAATCGCTTTTTTAGCCAAGGTATAACCATTTTTTAGATCTTTAACTCTTCCTGCCAATTGTAGCGCAAGGGCACAATTAATTAGCACTAAATCAACGTGTCTACTTTTACATTTTCCATTGAGAATTTTTAAAGCGATTTCTATATTTATTTTTGGGGAACCGCCTTTTATCTCGGAAAAGTCAGCCTCTTTAATGCCAAAGTCTTTTGGCTCAATGGTATAGTTTTTGATTGCCCCTTTATTCAATTCTGTTACATATGTTTTCCCCGTTAGAGTTACCTCATCAAGGCCATCTTCTCCGCAAATGACATACACTTTCTCTTTGCCAATCAATCGGCAGGTTTCTGCTATTAAGGTCATTTGATTCTTAAATGCCGTTCCTATTATTTGTCTCTTCGTTTGAGCAGGATTTAAAAGAGGTCCCAATAAATTGAAAAATGTTGGTGTGGCTATCTTTCTCCTTACTTCTGCAAAATATTTCATCACAGGATGGTAATTCCTAGCATATAAAAAAGTCAGATTTTTTGCTTTATTGTTAAAAATATCTATTCCAATCCCTTCCAATAGATCAAAACTTCCAAAGCGCCCGCTTCCAGCTTTGTTGCCGTGTTTTGCTACGTTAACTCCTAAAGTAGCCAATATGAATGCGGAAATCGTCGATGTATTTATTCTGTGCAAACCAGAACCACCTGTTCCACAGACATCTATAGCGTCCACTGCCTCATATTTTTTTGTCATTTTACTCATCAAAAATTTCACTGCTAGCGCCAATTCCTGCGGAGTTATATTTTTCTTGTCACGAATAAACTCAACCTGGATCGGTAGTGACAATTTGTTCTCGATGCTCTTTTTAAGGAAGGTAATGAGATTCATATTTGTGATATTAAATTTTTAATTAATTTAAATCCGTTATCGCTCTTCATAGTAAGTACTGATTCAGGATGAAACTGGACGCTTTCTATTGGCAGTGTTCTATGTTTAATGGCCATAACAAGCCCTTCACTTTTTGCAGTAACATCAAAACAATTAGGAATTTTGTCCCCTACCAGTGAATGATATCTTCCACCCGAAAAATTCTTTTCGAGTCCATTAAATATGCCTTTACCATCATGGCTTATTTTTGACGACTTTCCATGCATTGGTTCCACAAATTTTAACGTACCACCAAAATATTCAATCAAAGCTTCTTGTCCTAAGCAGACGCCAAACATTGGATATTTTTGATGAGCTATATCAATTATCTCCATGAGATTTCCGGCATCTTTTGGAACAAACGGCCCAGGCGAGATTACAATTAAATCAGGATTCATCCCACTGATTTTCTTTGGATCGATATCATTTCTGTATACGGCCACATCACAATTCAACTGTTTAAAGTAATCAACAAGGTTGAAAGTAAAAGAATCAAAATTATCTATAAGTAATATTTTTTTCATAATTTTGCGGTAAATGTATTAAGAAAAGCTTGTGCCTTATGCATTGTTTCCTCATATTCCTTTTTAGGTTTAGAGTCGTATAAAATAGTTGCACCCACTTGGAATTTAAGTTTGCCATTTTTTATATGAGCAGTTCGAATAATTATTCCGGTATCCATGTCTCCGGAAAATGTCAGATACCCTACCGCACCTCCATAATAACCACGTCTCTCTTTTTCATATTTTTCTATTACCCGCATGGCGGCAACCTTTGGAGCGCCTGTAAGGGTCCCTGCGTTTAAACATGAGATTAAAGCATCAAGTGCCGTGTAACCTTCACGCAATTTTCCGGATAAATGTGCTACCGTGTGCATTACTTTTGAATACTTTTCGACGAATCTGTAGTCTGCAATTTTAACGCCGGGTTCACAAACTCTACTAAGATCGTTTCTTCCAAGGTCTATCAGCATATCTAATTCAGCTTTTTCTTTTGGATCGGTAAGTAGCTTCAGCATATTCTCATGATCTTCTATCGGATTTTCACCTCTCTTTACTGTGCCTGATATTGGACGCAAATTTATCGTTCCATTCTCAAATCTAACCATCATTTCTGGAGACGCACCGACCAATTGCTCATTCCCAAAATCTAAGAAAAACAAATACGGAGATGGATTTTTCTCTCTATATCTCAAATATAACCCAAAAGGATCGCCTTCAAAATCAGCCTTCAACGTATTGGAAAAAACAACCTCAAATAATTCACCTTTCTTCATGTAACTCTTAGCAATTTTCACAAGGTTTTTGTATTGTCCTTCGTTGTAATCAAAACGAGATTTTTTTATTTTATATTCTGGATCTGAAAGCGGATGTTTTATTTTACTGAATATTTCCGCCAAATCGTTTTTAATTATGTTTTTATTTTCTCGATACACGATAATTTCAGCGCTTTCTTTTAGATGATCAAAAAACACAAATGTATCGTATAAAAATAGTGTGAAATCATTCACATCATTATCGGGCAGAGAATCATTTAAATCCTCAAAAAGTCTTATGAAGTCATAGCTAAACGCCCCATAAAGTCCGAGTAGCGTTTTTTCGTCCGTTTTAAAGGCACTCAGAATGCGCCTTATTATAACGGATATATTTTCCTGTTTGGATCTTTGACTTTCCTCTATATATTTACGCCCTTTCTTAATAGTACCTTTTAGTGGTTGATGAATATTGCTTAAGTGCTTCAAATATCTGCCACCACGATCATTAAGTGCCTCTATTGAAAACGAATCATTTTTTCCAGTTATTTTCAGAACAGGGTCTATTCCTATCAAACTTAATCTGCCATATATTTGGGATATACTTCTG
This sequence comes from Candidatus Altimarinota bacterium, assembly GCA_041658345.1. Classification (GTDB taxonomy): domain Bacteria; phylum Patescibacteriota; class Gracilibacteria; order UBA1369; family 2-02-FULL-48-14; genus JBAZYV01. The sequence continues at coordinate 216,014 of JBBAAK010000001.1, read as the reverse complement.
GACTCAAAAAGAAATTTATACTTATAGTCTCGATATATTCTTGAAAATACATCTTTTGGGTCGGTTATACTTATTTGTAATTTTCCTGTTTGGTTTGTCATAATTTTATAAATTTATTCATATAAAAAATCCCCCTGGCAACAGGAGGATGATTATTATTCAACTTAGCAAAAAATCAGCATTTCCTGTGCCTTGAATTCATACGTCGCCACCAACTTTTCACATCTATCTTATTCATATTATATAAATTATTTTAAATCATTTTAAACCCTGGCGCTCCGGACTTTAGTTCTCTTGATCCTCTTGTTATGGTGCCTATGCTAACATTTAATTTCTTTGCAATTTCTCTTTGTGCTACGCCTTTTTTAAGTAATTTTACTATTTGTAATCTTTTAACAACCTCTTCCAATTCCGTTGGTGTTAGGATATTTCTCAAAAGATCCTTAGCCACCTGCCTGTCATCAATAGCTACTATCACATCTGCCAATTCGTTTATTTCCTTGCTATTCATATGTACTAGTGTAATATTACAGTAACTATTATATCCACATCAAATCAAATGTCAATAAAAAACAACAAAGAGGGTGGCAAATGGTTGACTCTATCCATTCTGAGTGTATATTTCTACCGTTATGTTAATCACATCATTTTTCAACGGATTTTTCTTTTTTACGCTTACATAAGCGGGGAATCCTGATGTGAAACGAAAAAACACCATCCCTCGCTTAAAGGGAAATTTTTATTTATGGATACTCACGTTTTAAAAACCGGCGCATTAAGCGGAACCATTAAAGTCCCGGGTTCAAAATCACAGGCAATTCGTGCCTTGTTTATTGCAAGTTTGGCAAAAGGGACCTCAAAGATAGAGGATTTAACATATTCGGATGACGTAAATACAGCAATAAAAGTTATAGAAAGCCTTGGCGTAAAAATCAAAAAAACTAAGGTGGAAAATGGATCATTTAATGTGACAGTAGAAAGTAATGGTGCCCCATTCAACGCAAAAAATAAGATTTTCACAGGTAACTCTGGGGTCACAACAAGATTTCTTTTGCCACTTTTGGGACTTAGAAAAAAATCACAACAAAAAGTTACGATTAATTGTGGAAAACAAATGCAAAATCGCCCAATAGTACCATTTTTAAAAAATTTAAAAGAACTTGGTCTTAAAATAAACACAAATGGCAAGAAAATTTGGCCGATCGAAATTTCTGGCGATTTAATTGGTGGTCAAACGCAAGTCGATGGGCTTACATCACAATACATATCTGCCTTACTTATTGCAGGCCCATACGCAAAAAAAGATATAACGCTAAACGTAGAAAATCTAAATGAATTAGCATACGTGGAAATGACACTAAAATGGCTCACAGAGCAGGGGGTCATTTGTGAATACAAAGCTACAAAATCAAAGCATAAGTTCACAATTAAATGCGGACAAAACTATAAAAAAATAGCGTACAAAATCCCTGGCGATTTTTCATCTGCATCGGCACTTATTACCGCGGGTTGTTTGGTGCCGGGACAAATCATACTTGAGGGCTTAAAAAAAGATGACCTGCAGGAAGACAAAAAACTCATAGAAATTCTGCAAAAAATGGGTGCAAAAATCGATTTTAAAAACAACAAAATAATTATTTGTGGAGCTCAGCCATTAAAAGGGACGACAATTGATGCGAACAACATGCCGGATTTATTACCCGTGCTTGCCGTAATCGGTACATTTGCGCATGGCAAAACAATTATCAAAAATGTTCCACAAGCAAGATATAAAGAAACTGATCGCATACATTCTATGGTAGAAGGCCTAAAAGCAATGGGCGCAAAAATAAAAGAATTAAAAGACGGGATTATTGTGCAAAAATCAGATCTGCATGGAGCGAAAATAAATAGCTATGCTGATCACAGGACAATAATGGCGATCACTGTCGCAGGAATGATAGCAAGTGGCGAGACATGTATTACGGATACAGAGGGGTTAAATAAAACATACCCACAATTCCTTAGTCACATTAAAATTCTTGGAGCAAATTTACAAAATCATATTGTGATTATAGGATTCAAACATACGGGCAAAACGATTTTTGGTAAATTTTTGGCAAAAAAACTAAATAAAAAATTCATTGATTTGGACGATAAAGTTGTTGAGACCTATGAAAGGCAAAATAATCAAAAACTATCATGCAGGGAAATCCTTGCGCAAAAGGGAGAAAAATATTTTAGAGATTTAGAATCCAGAGTTTTAAAAGAGTTAGTATCACAAAAAGAGCACTGTATACTTGCACTTGGGGGTGGCACTTTAACGCGAAAATCAAACCAAAAAGCCATAGCAAGACAAATGATCATACACGTAACTGCACCAAAAAATATTGTTTTTGAACGCATAATGATCCACGGCAAACCTGCATTTTTTGATAACGAAGAAGACGATTTTGAAACCTTTAAAAAGATATGGGACAAAAGGACAAAAACATTTGAAGCACTTGCGGGAATAACCATTCAATCCGACGGTAGCGCAGATTTTAAAAACATGAACGATGCGGACTTGAATATGGTCATCGGTTATCCATTAGAGCACACCCTAAGCCCGATTTTCCATAACGAAGAATACAAAAAACAAAAAATAAATGCCGTGATGGTGGCATCTCCAAATCAAAATATAGGAATGCTGGTAACGGCAATCCGTATATTAAAAGTTAAATTAACAGCGGTCACAATACCGCACAAAGAAAGCATAATTCCATTACTTGACGTCATTGATCCTATCGCAAAAAAAATAGGAGCTGTGAACACAGTCATACAAAAAGACGGCAAATTATATGGGTTCAATACCGATTATTATGGAGTTAAATCAGCATTAAAAGGAATTATTTTAAGAGATAAAAATGTATTAATACTTGGCGCAGGTGGAGCAGCAAAACCTACCGCACAATATTTGGAAGATCAAAAGGCACATATATATTGCATTAATCGTAATAAACAAAGAGCCGTATCCCTAACAGGAAAATTTGGTGGCGAAACAATAGACATAAATGATTTAGAGTCGCTCAAGATAGACGTAATAATCAACACAACGCCTATCGGGATGTATCCAAATGTGAACGAATCACCACTCCCAGAAAAATATTTAAAATCACATCAAATTGTTTTGGATTTTGTGTATAATCCAAAGGACACACTACTTACAAAACAAGCGAAACAAAAAGGCGCAAAAATAATATATGGCACGTCAATTTTTAAAGCACAGGCTTTAGAACAAATAAAACTTTTAAAAACCAATTAAATCAATAATATATGCGTTATAAAGTCCAAAAATCACTCCCACGGGCAGAAGATATAATCAAAGCATTCCCAGTCTCAGAAAAAACCCTTGGAAGAATTGCAAAAGACAGAAGGGAAATTAAAGACATCCTTTCCGGTAAAGATAAACGCAAGTTGGTGATAGTAGGGCCATGCTCAGCTTGGCCTTATGCTGCCGTGATTAAATACGCAAAGAGGCTTAAAAAAATAAGTGATCGCGTGGATGATAAATTAAAACTTGTACTTAGGCTTTACATACAAAAACCGCGCACTACAAAAGGATGGCTCGGACCCGTAAATCAGCCAAATCCATTCGAGAATCCAGACATAGAGGCTGGCGCATATTATGCTAGAAAATTGATGGTTGAAGTGAATGAAATTGGTTTGCCAATAGCGGATGAGGCAGTTTTTACGCACAATGCAAAAGGTTTCATAGAATTACTTTCTTGGCTTGCAATTGGGGCACGCAGTACGGAAGATCAAGAGCATAGAATTTTTGCATCTGCGGTTGAATGCCCGGTTGGTATGAAAAACCCAACAAGCGGTCAAATTGAAATTGGTGTAAATAGCGTACTTGTGGCTCAGCACCCACACACGGCGGTTTTTGACGAGATGCAGGTAAATACGGGTGGAAATCCATATGCCCACTTGGTTTTACGTGGAGGATTAGAGCGACCGAATTATCATCTGGAAGATCTATGCAAAGCCAAAGAGTTAATGGAGAAAGCAAAAGTTAAAAATCCAGCGATTCTGATTGATGCGAGTCACGACAATTGCAAATTAAACGGGGTTAAAAATCCACTTCAACAGATCCATGTCGTGCGTGAAGTGATGTCTACATTGGCTCTATATCCAGAATTGAACAATTTTGTAAAAGGCTTTATGTTGGAAAGTTTTATAAAACAAGGAAGTCAAAATATTGGAGAAAAAACAAAAGATGACGTGGATTTGGAGGGCCTTTCAATCACAGATCCATGTTTGAGTTGGGAGCAAACAGAAAGTCTCATATTGGAAATAGCGAAATAATCTCAAAAAATGAAACCTACCTGCTTTATAAAAATCGATTCAAAAGAAGCCAAGCAAATACCAATTTTTATTGAAAATGGAGTATTTAAAAATTTGCCGGAACTTTTAAAGAAACACATAAAGGCCAGTAAATATGTAATAATTACAGATTCAAATACTAAAGAATTGTATGGAGAAACGCTTCTAAAACTTTTAAAAAACAGTGGTCTTAGAGTAGCAATGATTACATTCAAATCAGGGGAAAAATCAAAAAATATAGTTACATGCCAAAAAATTTACGAATCACTTTTACAAAAATCATATGGGAGAGATAGCGCAATTTTAGCTCTTGGCGGAGGCGTAGTTGGGGATGTGGCAGGCTTTGTTGCATCCATCTATTTACGCGGGATTCGTTTCGCACAGATCCCAACCACACTTCTTGCAATGGTAGACAGCGCAATTGGTGGAAAAGTTGGAATAGACACCTCTCACGGTAAAAATTTAATAGGTTCTTTCTGGCAACCGGAGGCTGTTTTCGCAGACATAGATTGTTTAAAAACTTTACCGAAAAAAGAACTAATAAATGGGCTAATGGAAATTACAAAAATATTTTTAACCAGCGATAAAAAATCATTCAATTTTATAGAAAAAAACTTACAAAATATTCAAAAATATGATGCAAAGTTATTTAAAAAAATAATCACAAAATCAGCGCAATTAAAAATAGATATAATAGCCAAAGATGAGCAAGAAAAATCAATCCGCAAGATACTTAATTTTGGCCACACAATAGGTCATGCAGTAGAGCAAATTACAGATTATAAAATTAGCCACGGTTACGCGATTGGGCTTGGAATGATTATGGAATCTGTAATTTCATACAACCTCGGAATCCTATCAAAAAAAGACGCACAAACAATTATGACTGTCTTGAAAAAAATACTTATAAAAACGCCAGAAATCGTGAAGGCCGATTACAATATTTTTAAGAAAATAGGAATCGAAAAAATCATAAAACAAACAGCCTTCGATAAAAAGAATATAAATGGCCAAGCACATTACATTCTACTTAAAGAAATTGGAAAAGTTTACATAAAGAATGATCAATTTGCCCATGGTGTTTTAAGCCAAGTCGTAAAAAAATCTTACAATCAATTAATAACAAAAGCTTTATGATTGGAAATACATCCGGACACGTATTTAAGATAACAACATTTGGGGAATCACACGGCAAGGCAGTTGGCGCAGTTATTGACGGTTGCCCAGCCGGATTAATCTTAACAGAGGAAGACATACAAAAGGAATTGGACAGGAGAAAACCAGGAAAAACAGCATACGAAAGTCCTCGGAAAGAAAACGATAAAGTTGAGATAATATCCGGAGTATATAAAGGCAAAACTTTGGGCACACCAATAACACTTTTGGTGTGGAACAAAAATCAGGATTCTTCTGCTTACGAAAAATTAAAAAATCTATATAGACCCGGTCATGCAGATTTTACATACGATGCGAAATATGGATTTAGAGATTGGCGTGGTGGGGGCAGGGCATCTGGACGTGAAACTTTGGCCCGTACAGCCTGTGGAGCGGTAGCAAAAAAAATCTTAAAGCAAATGGGCATAACTGTGAGTTCAAAAGTTTGCACGATTGGTGGGGTCGAAGTCGCGAATAAAAAAGAAATAGAAAAAATAATTTTAGAAGCCATGCATAACAAAGACTCAGTTGGAGGGATTGTGGAAGTTAAAGCAAATGGCGTGCCAGCTGGGCTAGGCGAACCTGTATTCCATAAACTTTCTGCAGATTTCGCATCGGCATTGGTAAGCATCCCAGGAGTTAAGGGATTTGAAATAGGTGATGGATTTTTGGTTTCTAAAATGTATGGTTCTCAAAACAACGATGAATTTGTTATGAAAAACAAAAAAATCACCACAAAAACAAATCACGCCGGAGGTATTTTGGGAGGGATATCAAATGGTGAAGAAATAGTCTTGAGAATCGCCATTAAACCGCCATCCAGCATTGCAAAGAAACAAAGGACGGTTACGTCATTTGGTAAAAATGTAGATGTGGATATAGCCGGTAGGCACGACCCATGTATATGTGAAAGAGTATTGCCTGTTGCAGAAGCAATGGTGGCTCTTACTTTGGTAGATCATGTATTTCTAAATAGAATTTCACGTCTATGAAAATATCCAAGAAGAAACTTTACATAGCGGTTGCAGGAGACAGGGGTTCTTTCTCTGAACTTGCTTGTAAAAAATACGCAAAAGAAAATTCTCTAAAAGACTATGAGATAATTTATGCAATAGACTCAAAAGGTGTAGAAAAACAGCTGTTAAACGGCATAGCAAAAATCGGGATATTACCACTGAGGAATATAATTTGTGGGCACGTTGCAATGACGCAAAAAATTCTTGAAAAAGAAAATTGCCAGATAGTAGACTCAACGGATCTTGAGATTGAGCAATGTCTTTTCGGCATTAAAAGAATCAAATTAAATCAAATAAAAGAAGTGGTATCGCATGAACAAGCAATTAAACAGTGCGAAAAAAATTTAAAACGACTACTTCCAAAAGCAAAAATTACAAAATATATAGATACCGCAAAAGCGGCACATGATTTAAGTGCAGGGCTTTTATCAAAAGAAACTGCAGTTATTGGGCCGAAAAATTTAGGAAAAATGTACGGACTAAACCTGTTAAAGGAAAAAATAGAAGATGCAAAAAACAATAGGACAATCTTTCTTGTAGTCACGGTAAAAGGCGTCGGCTCATATCGCAAAAATATAGATGACATTGATAAAAAAATTATAAGACTATTGGGCCAAAGACTTGCTTGCAGTAAGCAAATTGGTGAGATAAAACGCAAAACAAAAAAACCGATATTTGACGAAAAAAGAGAATTGAAACTTATGAACATGCGCAAAAAAGAAGCAAAAAAAATGCCAATCGATACCGATTTCATAGAAAAAATCTTTGACACTATCTTGCAAGAATCTAAAAATATCCAAAAATAAATTATGCAAAATTTCTCGAAGAGAGCATGCATAAAATCATCTGCAACAGGAGAATTAAGTTGTCTTGTGAAAGACATGCAATCACTAGGAATAAAAATACACAATCTCGGTGTGGGGGAGCCAAATATTGAGCTTGAATATCAAATTAAAAAAAGTGCACACAAATCAATTGATAATAATAAAAATTCTTACCCGCCCGTCCCGGGATTCAAAGAGCTAAGAGATGAGGCCTCAAAATGGATGAATAGGTCATACAAAACAGATTTTAAAACAGAAAATACAATTGTTGTACCGGGCGGTAAGTTCGGAGTTTTTTTAAGTTTGGGTGCTTTAATAAATCATGGAGACGAAGTTGTAATAATATCTCCATATTGGGTCTCCTACCCGCAAATAGCGGAATTTTTTGGAGCTAAAGTGCGTATTCTAAAAACCAATGAAAAAAATGGATGGAAAATCGCACCTAAAGACATACAAAAAATCTGTACACAAAAGACAAAAGCTATAATTATAAACAACGCATGTAATCCAACTGGCACCTTATATGACAAAAGAGAACTTAAAGAGATTTTATCAAAGATTCCAAAACACATGTGGATAATCTCGGACGAAGTCTATAGTGGCCTTACGTATGACGGTAAAAAATATACATCTTGTGGTGAATTTAAAGAGTATAAAAAAAGATTATTGATAATACAAAGTTGCTCAAAAAATTTTGGTATGATAGGGCTACGAGTAGGGTTCGTATTCGGTCCGAAAAATATTATAAAAATATTGGCAAAACTTCAAAGCCAAAGCGCAACCTGCGCATCCAGCGTGTCACAGTGCATGGCCCTTGAGGCAGTCAAAAACGCAGGAATATACCAACGTAAGATGCGGGATGAAATGCAAAAAAGGCGAGATTTCTTTGTCACAGGGCTCGAAGAAATTTTCTCGCGGTTAAAAATGCCATCATCGGCACTATACCTATTTTTGCCACTTAAATATTTTGATCAAAAAGGCAAAAACGATATTCTATTTTGCAAACAAATGCTACAAAAATACAAAATAGCCATGTTGCCAGGTACAGCCTTCGGTTGCAAAGGATTCGTTCGCATAGCATTTTGCGAAACGCAAAAAAACTTAAAAGCATCACTCAAACAATTGTCCTTAAAATACAAACCAAGTATCATGCGGTCATGACAGAACTTTACAGACAATTGACCCTCTTCTTAAAAGAGATAAAAAATACCGATGAGAAGCCGTTAATAGTCGTTTGTGGGCCTACGGCATCAGGTAAAACAGCACTGAGTTTGCTACTCGCAAAGGATTTTGATGGAGAAATTATATCCGCTGATTCCGCACAAGTTTATAAGAAAATGGACATTGGGACGGATAAGGTTAGCGTTGCAGACAGGCAAAAAATTAAGCACCACCTTATAGACGTACATGAAATTGACGAACAATTCACAATGGCGGATTTTAAGCGTGAAGCCACTCAGGCAATCAAAGAAATATTTTCAAAAGGGAAAATCCCAATAATTTGTGGTGGTACAGGGCTCTATATAAGTTCTGTTGTTGATAATTATGATTTACCAATAGCGCCTCCAAATCTCATAATTCGCAAAGAGCTCGAGGATGAATATGAAAAAAACGGAATAAACAATCTATATAAAAAATTGCAAGACTTGGATCCAATCACTGCGAGCAAAATTCATCCAAATAATGCTCGTTATGTAATGCGTGCGCTTGAAATTGTTTTGCAAACAAAAGAACCAATTCAAAGGAATAAAGCAAAACCAATCTACAATGTGTTCAAAGTCGGCATAGCTTGGCCTAGGGAAGTACTTTATGAAAGAATTAACAAGCGAGTGGATGAACAAATTGATCGCGGACTTTTGAATGAATTAAAAACACTCTTGATTGAGGGCTACGACCCCAATTCGCATGCATTCTCTGCACTTGGCTACAAAGAATATTTTCCATATTTGCGTGGCGAAAAATCACTGGAAGAATGCAAAGAATCTTTAAAACAAAATTCACGCAATTATGCAAAGAGACAAATGACTTGGTTTAGGAAAGAAGAAGATATTTATTGGCTTTCGCCTGAAGAATTTTACGAATTAACAAGCCATAGCAATTCTTAACAACTGCACATGCATCTAAAATTTAAAAACTTACTGGAAATCTCAAGCACTTTAAGAGCCGAAGGTGGCTGTCCTTGGGATAGAGAACAAACAATAGAATCTTTGGCACATTGCATCACGGATGAGGCGGAAGAGGTAGTTCAGGCGATCGACAAAAAAGACACGGAAAATTTAGAAGAAGAAATTGGAGATCTACTTTTTTGTTTAATAATGATTGCTCAAATTGCAAAAGAAGAAGGCAAATTTGATATGGGTTCAGTAATGGATAAAATCGCAGAAAAAATGATAGCCAGGCACACTTGGGTTTTTGGTACGGACAAGGCGAAAACCGCTGAAGAAGCAGTTGAACTTTGGCTCAAAAATAAAGCTGTGGAAAAAACTAAAAAGCAAAAACAATGAGTCTTTTTGGAAAAAAATGGGTAGTTACGCACAAACGCGATTCCAAGGAAAGTCTTTGGAGCGCTTTAATGTTGTCGCGGAATATAACAGATCCAGCTGACTTTTTTTCTGACTCAAAAATTGAAGATTTGCCCGATCCATTTTTGTTTAAAGACATGCAAAAGTCCGTGGATCGCATCCTAAAATCAATAAAAAATAAAGAACGTATAGCGGTTTATAGTGATTATGATGTTGATGGGATAAGTGGTGGAGCAATTTTAGTACATACTTTAAATTTACTTGGAGCGGACGTCTCATACAGGATCCCACACAGACAAAATGATGGATACGGACTGCACCAAAAATACATAGAAGAATTGGCACAAAAAAATGTAAAAGTTTTAATCACGGTTGATGTTGGAATTTCTTGCGCAAAAGAAATAAATCTCGCAAAAGATCTTGGCATAGACGTAATAATCACGGACCATCATGCGGTTCCAAAAGAACTTGGTAAGGCATTTACCATTTTACATCCTATCTTAGAAAAAAATTATAAATGCAAACATCTTTCCGGCAGTGCGGTTGCTTTTAAATTGGCATCAGCTCTACTGATAAAAACCGGCAACGAGCAATTTATACAGTCTTTAACGGACTTAGCGACGCTCGGCATAGTTGCGGATTGTGTCCCGTTAACAGAAGAAAATCGCACCATAGTTAAACTTGGATTAAAACAAATGGGACTAACAAAATGGGATGGACTAAAAGAACTTTTAAAACTTGTGGGGGCATGGGATAAACAGGATTTTTCCACCTTTACGATTGGTTTTCAAATTGGTCCAAGACTAAATGCATCGGGGCGCATGGATAATCCTTATTGGGCAATGCAAACCCTGCTGGCAACAAAAGAGCAGGCGCCAGAAAAATCCAAAAAGCTCGATGAATTAAATAAAGCACGTCAAGAATCAATGATTAAAGCGTTGGAGGAAGCGGAACAGATAATCATAAAAGACGAATCAATCATTATCGCCGAAAGTACAGATTGGAATAGCGGAATAGTAGGGCTAATAGCCGGCCGTTTACAGGAAAAATATCAAAAGCCCACGTTTATTATGGAAGACGCTGGCGATGAACTCGTTGGCTCAATCCGTAGCGTCCCGGGCTTTTCTGCCGTGTTGATCCTAAATAGCCTTGCGGACCATTTAATGCATTACGGCGGTCACGAAATGGCTGGTGGATTTAGAATAAAAAAATCAGAGCTAAAGGCGTTCAAAAAAAATCTTAAGATTCTTGCCACTAAGCATTTTAAAGAGAATCCATATACTCCAATTTACACAGTGGATACTTGCCTCACCGCAGATGATTTTTTGCCGGAAATCGTAGATAAAATTAATTCATTTTCTCCATTTGGACAGGCTAATCCAAAACCGATTTTTTTAATGGAAAATGTGGAAATTTTGGAAACTCGTCCCGTGGGCAAAAGCGGAAATCATCTAAAATGCATCGCAAGGTTCAGCGGTAAAATAGTGGAAATTATATGTTTTGACTTTTCAAAATACGAAAACGATCTCAAAAAGGCCACTAATTTACTTGTCTACTTGGACAAAAACGTATGGAATGGCACAGAAAAGGTGGAAGCAAGGCTCGTGGACGCCAAGCAATAATTGCCCTGGTACAAACACCTTGTTTTTGGCTTGTAGAAGCTGTAGAATAAGCGCTTTTATTCATGAGAACACTATCTAGCCGGAGCCCAACCAGGTTGACAGAAGGTAGAAATTCTGGCATAATTACAAGAATAAAATCTCAACAATGATCCTAAAGAAATGACACTAGTAGACAAAAATCAGGCGCAACAAATCTTGAAAAATGCAAAAAAAATCTTAATTGCACCTTCTTCTCCAATGGATGGTGACTCTGTTGGTAGCGCCCTTTCGTTAATGGTTGTTTTGCGTAAAATGGGTAAGGAGGTAACTGTAGTGGCCTATGACCCGTTGCCGGACTACCTAAAGTTTTTGCCGTATGTGAGCCAAATAGAGTCGGAGCTTACAGCCTCAAAAGATTTTGTGATTTCACTCAGTACGGATGAGGCGGAAGTTGAGCATCTAAAATACGAAGTGGAACAAGGAAGAATCAACATTATTGTTACGCCAAAATCCGGACGTTTTACCGGAAAAGATTTGAGCATTGTAAAAGATGAAGAAGATTACGATTTAATAGTTACGGTAGACACAGGCGATATGGTCCAACTTGGCAAATTGCCAGAGGAACACAAGGATCTTTTTGCACGCATCCCGATTCTGAACATAGATCATCACGCCTCAAACGGTAAATTTGGGACCTACAATTTGCTCGAATACGGAAGCGCTGCAACAACGCAAATAGTTACGCCGATGATTTTGGATTTTGAAAAAGAGCGTGGTGAAGAACTTGTAGATGAAGACATCGCAACTTTACTTCTTGTTGGAATTATAACCGATACAGGTAGCTTCCAACATTCAAACACCACTCCGGAAGCGTTCGAAATTGCAGCAGATTTACTGGATCGCGGAGCTCGCCAGCAAGAAATAATTAAACATATTTTTAAGACCAAAAGCCTCGCAACGCTCAAACTTTGGGGACGTGTTTTGGAACGAATTACTTATGATCAAAATGCAAAACTTGTGTATTCCTACCTAACACTAAAAGACTTGGAGGAAACCGGTGCTTCTCCGGATGATACAGGTGGGATTATAGACGAATTAATGACAAGTGCTCCAGGTGCAGAAGTAGTAATGCTTCTTAAAGAAAAAGAACCAGGATTTATATCCGGTTCACTCCGCGCGCCAGGGCAAATAGCCAATGTAGATGAAGTGGCAAAACTTTTAGGCGGAGGTGGGCACAAAAAAGCCGCTGGATTCCGAATCAAAAATAAATCCATAGAAGAAGCTGTGGAAATGGCAAAACAAGCTGTGTATTCATATATGGGCGAAGTTACCAGCACGAATACATCTGTACGACTATTCCCTGGTCTTACAACCAAACCACAAACCGTAATCCCAAAGCCATCAGCCGGCGGGGAAGATATGCTTCTTGAAGATTTCCGCAAAAGGCAGAGCCAGCCACCGCAGGCAAATCCACAAAACCAAGGATTAAAAGAAAAAACAGTCCGCTTCTTTCAAGATTCAGATGGACAAATCAAGCCGGAAGAAATGACTGTAGAGGATATACTATCCCAATTGGGCGAGTAAATTATCGTCTATTGTAACGTTGGCAGAAACTTTTGAAACGTCGTCATCTTCATCAAGCGATTCCATTAGTCCAATTATTTTTTTTGCCGTTTCCAAATCCTCTATCTTAAGTTCATCTTTTGGCTTCCAAATAACCTCGTCTTTTTCCACCAAGTAGCCGGCTCCCAAAATGTTCTTTTTGACATCGGAAAGTTTTTCCGGGGATGCATAAACTTCATATTTCTCATCGCAAACAGAAAAATCCTCAGCTCCGGAATCAATCAAAGTTAACTCAACTTCATCCGTCCCTTTTCCTTTTGGATTAACCAGCAAGTAAGCCTTTTTTTCGAAACGCCAAGACACACTTCCAACCGAAGCCAAGCTTCCACCATGTCTCGTTACAATCGATCTCACGTTAGAAAGCGATCTGTTTTTATTATCAGTGATTGTATCGATCAAAAAAGCGGATCCAGCTGGCCCAACAGCCTCATAAGTTACTTCCTCAAATATTGCTCCATCTTTATCTTCACCCGTACCCTTTTTAACTGCACGGTCTATGTTCATATTTGGCACGTTGTCTTCTTTTGCCCTATCAATCGCCGTCCTAAGATTTGGATTCATGGAAGGATCACCACCGGCCCTAGCCGCCATAGCTATAAGTTTTGCATGCATGGTAAAAGTTTTACCGCGCTTTGCATCAGCAGCACCTTTTTTAATTTTGATTGTTTTCCACTTGCTGTGTCCGGACATAAAACTTGGGTTAAATTTTATTCAGCAAAACCTTCTAAAGATGGCAATTCAGTTGGACCGTTTGATTCAAGTACTTCCTCGTCGGAAGTATCGGTTACGGAGGAATCATCTGTTGTATCCTCAATAATTGCTCCACCGGTGATCCCATCTAAAAGAGAAGAATCTTCAACTGGTTCCTCAATTTGACCGCAAGACACTAGGCCCAAAGCCAAAACCACCATGACCGAAAACAATGTAAAAGATTTTTGGATTTTCATATAATTTGAGATTAAAAGCTTGAAGTTTTGCCCTCCATAATGTTCAAAATAACATCGTAAGAGCGCTCGTATTTTATAGTTATATTTGCACTTGGGGAATAGTAATAATCAACCGGACCTGTTCCAACGCCTATTGCATCTGTTTCAAACAGTTCCCAATCGGTAAGCAAACTCATCATATCGGAGCCGGTTCCATCAACCTGTATTGCCTCTCTTAAGTTTTCTACTATCTCATCAATAGTCATGCCACTCACACTTTCGTCAAATTCAATGCTATTAACAATGGAAATAAAAGACTGTTCTAAGTAAGGCGAATAAGCCCCATCTCCATGCATCGCAAGCAAGTTGACCAAGCTATTATTTGGCAACATTATGTACCATTCGCGGTAATAGACGTCATTTTGATGATACAAAACAAGCGTATCAAAACCGCCGATTGTGGGTTGATCCGTCTCAAAATTTGTAGAAGCTTTTATTGAAGCAAAAAGCTCATTTGCAGTTTTGCCATTTGGATTGCCGTAACGAGTCATAAGCAAAGTCCCACCATTCTCATAAGGAGTAAGTAGACTCATTTGATTGTTTGCGGAATCCAGCAAAAACACTGCACCAACTCCCTCTTGTTTAACGCCCCAATTAAATGGAATTTTCATGGAAATATCCACAGTGGGGAAGTCCGTGCGTAGCCAATTTGTGGATTCCGTAAATGCACTGCCGGAACTTTTTACTATTTGTTCCCTATAAACCATTTCAGAAAGATTTGCCCTGGAAATAGTCTCTTCTCCGTGCCAAAGCCCATCCGTTTGGGCTGGTTCTATATTAAAGTTTTTTGCATAAAATGCATAAGGCGCATACCAACTGCTGACCGCAACGTCCAAAAAAGGTGATTCGGATGGATTATTTACAGATACACTACCTGCCAAAGTAAGCATTTTAATAGCCTCAGCTCTATTTACAGTTTGTTCGGGTTTAAAAGTATTGTCTTCATACCCATTCACAATCCCAAGTGAAACTGCAGTCGCCACATATTTGGCATACCATTCCATCGCAGGCACATCTGTAAAAGTACTTGTGGCGTCAGTGCCAATCGTAACCCCCATTCCCATTAAAACAATTTTTAACGCTTCCGCTCGATTTACTTCTTGATCAGGTTTAAAACTAGAATCCTCATATCCCTCCAAAATTCCACTTTCTACCAAACTATTTATTGCAGAATAATTTGGATTTGTTGCCGACACATCTGTAAAAGAAGCATTTGCCAGTGGCGTAGCCACAATCCCAACTAACAAAACCACTCCTAAAACTTTAATAAACCGATTAAAAATACTAGGCATGTGGAAATTGTAAAAATAACTCCACAAATCTAACAGACCGCCCAAAAAATCGCAATAATCTAAGCTCTAAACCGCAATCTCCCCAGGCGTATAAACATCCAGGTTGTCTTCGCCGATTAGTTTGATTACTTCCGCAACAGCATCTTTCATTGGGACTTGGCGCTGTTGGCCTTTTGCCATATCGCGAATGATTATCACGCCTTCACGCACTTCGGTAAGACCTAATATTAGTGTATATGGGACCTGGAATTTATCGGCGAGACGCATCTGCGCTTTCATACTTCCTTTTCCGAGAGCGCCAACAGTCCTAACTCCATGTTCACGCAAATCGTCAATCAATCTAAGGCATTTTTTCTTTGCTTCATCTCCAAGTTGTGCCACAAAAATATGCACCTCATCTTTTGAAGGGACCCTCACATTTGCAGCTTTCATTTGCGCGACCAAACGTTCAAGTCCAACTGCAAAACCAACCCCTGGGGTAGGAGGGCCTCCCATAGTTTCCATAAGCCCATCATAACGTCCACCACCACCAACGGCATTCTGTGCACCGGTTTCACTATCCCAAAACTCAAAAACAGTTTGTGTATAGTAATCAAGACCACGCACCAATTGGTCATTTTCCGTATATTTAATGTCGAGATCATCCAAAAAGTCCTTAACCGTATCATGAAAAGCTTGGTCTTCAGGTATGCGATATTGTGCAAACTTTGGAGCCAATTGCGCCAAAATCTTACAATCCTCACTTTTACAATCAAGCAAACGTAATGGATTCGTCTTAAGTCTTCTTTGGCAATCTTCACAAAGAGACCTTTCCTTGCCGGCATAATAATTAACCAAAGCTTCCTTGTATTTTTCGCGACTTTTTTTTGAGCCGATATTATTGATTTGGAGACTCAATCGATCTGCGATCCCAAGATCCTTAAAAATTTTCTGACCCAAAAATATACATTGCACATCAATGGCAGGATCACTTTCACCTATAACTTCCACTCCAAATTGCCAAAACATACGGTACCTACCTTTTTGAGGCCGATCATATCTAAAGTGAGGCTCAATATAATATAGTTCAACAGGTTGTGGCCATTCTTTCATGCCGTGTTGGAGATATGCGCGTATCACACCTGCAGTACCCTCAGGTTTAAGCGTTAAGCTTCGTCCACCTCTATCTGTAAAAGTGTACATTTCTTTGGATACAATGTCTGTGTCATCACCAATGCTACGATCAAAAACTTCTGTGTGCTCTAAGATTGGCGTACTTATGCGTTTAAAACCGGCCTGTCTACACCTATGTCTGCAAACTTTTTTGATAAAAGTAAAAAACTCATGATCTTTTGGCAAAATATCGTGTATCCCATTTGGGGTTTGAAGCTTTTGACCATTGCTTGCCATTTTGGCATCAGTGGGCAAGCTTGAAATATTGTCTTCCGAAGAATCGTTGTTATCTGACATGGGAAAATAAAAGACAGAGATTGTCTACAACTATACGCGATTTATTTGCATGAGCAACCTTAAATTTATGAAGAATTGAAAATTTTTACTCGCCCCTGTCTTGCGCCATTTGCAAAATATGGCAGAATTCACCGTCGACGGTGAACTAGCCAATAGTCCGGCTTTTTGTAAAGGCAGGACTTGACAGGTTAAAATATGTTTTCGCGCAAACTCTCGAGAGTGAATTCGTCAACAATCTTAATTTTTGTAAAGGCACCGATACAAAAATCTACTTTTTGTTATTCAAATTTTTTGCCAGTCAAGTAAAACCCCGCGGCACCAATCATTGCCGCATTATCAGTGCAGTAAGAAAGTTTTTTTGGGTAGCGCAAACACAGTTCATTCCTTTCACAAGGTGATCCATCTCGCCCGGGTCCGTCAGCAAGTCTACACCTTGCAATCTTTCCAAGCTCCTCCGCAACCCTTGCCCTCAAGTAGCCATTTGCAGATACTCCGCCGGACAGATGCACCTCCTTAACGGGATATTTTTTAACCGCATCCATCAATTTGATCAAAAGCGCATCCACAACTGACTTTTGAAAAGATGCTGCAACATCATCCACCATTTTTTCATTATCCAAAATCGCAGGATTGTCCTTCAGCGTATAAAAAACAGAAGTTTTTAGCCCGGAAAAACTAAAATTTTTATCATTTTTCATACCAATCGGGAACTTAAACGCATTGGAGTCTCCATTTTTTGCACGTACCTCAATAATAGGTCCACCCGGATATCCCAAACCAAGCAATCTCGCAACCTTATCAAAAGCCTCACCTGCAGAATCATCCACGGTTTCTCCAAGCAGTTCCGCGTCGCCATGTCCACGCATTAGCCAAAGCTCATTATGCCCACCCGAAACAGTCAAAGTGATTATTGGGAACTCAGGTTCCGCCTCTGTTTCAAGCCAGTTTGCGTAAATATGCCCGTGTATGTGATTCACCTCAATTAGTGGCTTATCCCAAGCAAAAGCAAGCGCACTTGCGGTAATTCTGCCAACCACAAGCGATCCGATTAAACCGGGTTCGCGAGTTACGGCGATTGCATCAATATCATCTTTTGTGACTCCGGCTTCTTTCATCGCCGTCTTCAAAACCGGCATCATTGCTTTTATGTGTTCACGCGCAGCTACTTCCGGCACCACTCCACCTGTTATTGCATGTTTTGCTATCTGTGAAGCAATCACGTTAGACAAAACTTTGCGCCCATCCGCAACTACGGAAACGGCTGTTTCATCACACGAACTTTCTATTGCAAGAATTTTCATGCCGATAATCTACACTAAAGATAAAAAAATCGCTATGATAGGGGTACCCATGCAAAAAACCGCATATCAAATTGTAAAAACATTGCAGGACGCAGGCTTTAAAGCATATTTGGCCGGTGGATGTGTTCGCGATATGTTACTTAAAAAGGAGCCAAAGGATTTTGATATAGCGACCAGCGCACTCCCGGAACAAATAGAAAATATTTTTGCTGATACCTACCCGGTAGGTCGATCTTTTGGAGTTATGCATGTGATTGAGAATGGTTTCACTTTCGAAATTGCAACATTTAGAAACGACTCCGGTTATAGTGATGGTCGTCGTCCCGATGCGGTTACTTTTACACACGCGGAAGACGATGCAAAACGCAGAGATTTTACGATTAACGCAATTTTTTATGATCCGATTCTGGATGAAATCCACGATTTTGTAGGTGGAAGGAATGATTTAACAAATCGTTTGATTCGTTTTATAGGCAATCCGCACGATCGCATTTTGGAGGATCATTTACGGATTATCCGCGCAATTAGATTTAAGAATACACTTGGATTTGGCTACCATCCGGACACTTACGAAGCTATTAAAAAACATGCCCCACTTGCGGATAAAGTAAGTTGGGAACGGGTGCGTGATGAACTTAATAAAATAATAATGGCTCGCTCAGCCCCAACTGCTTTTGAAGACATGCAAGATACCGGAGTTTTGCCTTATGTTTTGCCGGAACTTGAAGCTTGCAAAGGCATGCCCCAACCAATGCAGTACCACACGGAAGGTGACGTTTGGACTCACTTAATGGATGCTCTAAAGTCTTTACCGCAAAGCGCGGATTTGGTGGATCATTGGGCTGTCATTTTCCATGACATTGGCAAGCCGGAGACCTTTAAAATTGCAGAAAGAATACGTTTTGACCACCACAGCGAAGTGTCAGCGGAATTAGCAGAACGCATAATGCGCAGGCTTAGATTCCCTCGCAAAGACATAGATACAATTAGCTGGGTTGTTAGGCACCATTTTATGATGCAACAACTCCTGGACATGCCGGACGGGCGCAAACACCATTGGTTTTTAGACGAAAGATTCCCTCACTTGCTAATGCTTTTTTATGCAGACGCAGCTGGAATAACACCAAATGATTTCACAATGTATAACAAAGTAAAAGAGGCGTACCAAACTTGTTTAAAACATTTTCCTGTGCGTCCAAAACCACTTTTAACAGGCGCGGAAGTTATGGAAACGTTAGGATTAAAAGCCGGCCCACGCGTAGGCGAAATTTTGCAAGAAATCGCAGAAAAACAACTCGGCCACGAATTAAAAACACGCGAGGAAGCAATTACTTGGTTAAAAGGACTTAATTTACACGAGTAAGTAAACTCACGCATTCAGTGTGGTGAGTCTGGGGGAACATATCAACGGGTTGTACCAATTCCGTTTTGTAACCAAGCGTTCCAAATTGTTTTAAATCTCTGGCCATTGTTGCAGGATTACAAGACACATAGACGATTTTTTTAGCATCAAATTTACTCACAGTTTCTACTACTTTTTCTCCAAGTCCGGCTCGTGGTGGATCCACAATAATTATATCCGGTTTTTCTTTAAGACCATCGAGTTTGTCTTCCACTGCGCCAAGATAAAATTCCACATTCTCTATACCATTTTTTTCTGCATTAAATTTTGCATTTTTTACAGCAGATTCATTGATTTCCACACATATAACTTTTTTTGCCTTGTGAGCACAAAATAGCCCGATAGTCCCGGTTCCCGAATACAAATCAAACACAATTTCCGAGCCTGTTAAAGATGCAAGTTCCAGCGCTTTTGCATAAAGAACCTGAGCTTGAACGGTATTGGTTTGAAAGAACGCACCAGGCAAAATTTCAAACGATAATTTTTCGCCTTCCGGCAACAAAAGAACTTCATTTAAAGTCTCTTTCCCTGCAAGAAAAACATCGGTAATAACAGTTGGCTGTCCTTTAATTTGGCTCACTTTTGATAAATAAAGTGAGCTAACACTTTTGTTTTTGCTGAATAATTCTTTAAAACTTTCTTTTGCATCAAACGGAGAAGCTTCAAATTCCGCATCACTAACAGTTAAAATAAGCATTCGTTCGCCGGTATTTTTGCCCTCGCGAATTGTAAGAGACCGGAGCCCCAAAGCGCTATAATCATTTGCCCATTTACGAACAATCTTAACAATTTTTGCAACTTCCTCCGATTCCAAAAAACATTCTTCCAAATCACAAACTTCATGGTGGTAGCCGGGCGGGTAAAAACCTAACTCCATTTCACCATTTTTCCCTTTCCCAAAAGAAAGTTCCAACTTATTTCTATAAAAAAATTCAGTTGAATTTGCTATGATTTTTTGCACCAGTTTAGCATCAAGCCCGCCAAGCCTTGTAATGGCATCACACACTTGTTCTTCTTTGATTTTAACCTGTTCTTCATATGGCAAAAACTGCCACTTACATCCTCCACATGTAGTAAAATGTTTGCATTTTGGTTTAATCCTAAGAGGACTCTCTTTTACTATTTTTAGTAGTTTTGCTTCGGCATAATTGGAACGAACTTTGATAACGCGAGTTAGCGCCAAATCACCGGGACAAACTGCATCTACAAAAATTTTGAACCCCTCAAAATCAGCAATTCCCTCGCCACCATACACAAGACGATCAATTTTTAATTCGATTTCTTGGCCTTTTTTAGGTTTCATAGTAAAGGGATTCTAGCAGACTTTAGCTTTATGGGTATAATAAATTTATGAATATTAAAATTATACAAGTTGGACAAACAAAAGAAGCACCGTTAAAAACATTGGAAGCTGAGTATGAAAAGCGCCTCAAAGCCTTTATAAAATTAGAAACAATTACTATCCAATCATGTAAAAAAGATGATCGTACTCAGGCGCAAAAAGAAGAAGCTGATGAGATTAGAAAACACCTGGATAAAAACGCATTAATCGTTGCACTTGATGAAAATGGTCAAGAAATGACAAGTGAGGAATTTGCAAAATGGATAAGCCATGTGCGTGATTTTGGCGAAGGCAAAATAGAATTTGTGATTGGAGGGTCCCATGGTTTGCATCCGGATTTGCAATCACAAGCAAAAACAATAATTTCTTTTTCCAAGATGACCTTTACGCACGAGATGATACGAGTATTTTTAAAGGAGCAACTCTATCGCGCATTCATGATACTTTCTAACAAAACATACCACAAATGAAACGCATTTTTTGGATTTTTTGCCTAGCCACCACCATGCCATTTTCAGTTTTTTTTGGATTAAAAAACACACAAGAGTCGGGCACAACACTACTTGAAAATTGGATTTCAAAAACAAGCGAACCGGAGATAACAATGATTTTAACAGGCGACATAATGCTTGGCCGTTACATAGCAACCCTGCGTGGAAGGAACGGAGGGAATTTTCCATTTACCTACATGCCGGAAATAATCGCGCTTGCAAAAGAAAAACTCGCGTCTCAAAAAATAGATATAATCGCCGGAAATTTAGAGGGGCCAATCACAGATACACAAACTTATTATGGCGATATGGTTTTTCGCTTTGAACCGGAAGTTGCTGAGCTCCTAAAAAATACAGGCTTTACAACACTTGGCTTGGCGAATAATCACATTTTTAACCAAACTCGCGCTGGGTATACAACAACGCAAAATTACCTCACAGGCGTTGGTATAAAAAGCTTTGGTGAACCGGATACCGCAAATGGGGAATCAAGTACGGCAATTTACAATTTCGGCGACACTTCGATTGGATTTTTAGGGCTAAATGACACGGATTTTAATTTGGATGAAGCTCAAGCAATTCAAAAAATTCAAGAATTAAATGAGCAAGTTGACGTGTTAATCGTCAGCATCCATTGGGGCACCGAATACCAAAAAATCGCCAATAACACGATTGTAAAAATGGCACACAGCTTTGTTGATGCAGGTGCAGACATGATTTGGGGCCACCATCCACACGTTGTGCAAAATAGCGAAATTTACGCTGGAGCACCAATTTACTATTCACTCGGAAATTTTGTTTTTGATCAATACTGGTCCGAGGAAACCCAAAAAGGCCTAGTTCTCGCACTAAAAATGAAAAATCGCAAAATCGAAGTCCAAGAAATCCCGGTTGATTTAGTGAATCTGGGAGAGCCTAAAATCCACACGCCATGATTGCCAAAAGATATAAAAAGTGATACAATTACAAGATTTTTTGACACAAACTCAGCATGAAACTTAATTTCTTCGGTGCAGATAAGGAAGTAACGGGTTCACGCCACTTGCTGGAAGTGAATGGCAAAAAGATACTTTTGGATTGTGGAATGTTTCAAGGTCGCCGTGAAGAAGAGCAAGATAAAAACAGAAACTTTGGATTTAATCCAAAAGAAGTTGATATTTTGGTTTTATCACATGCGCATATCGACCACTCGGGAGCAATTCCGAATCTTGTAAAGCAAGGTTTTAATGGGCCAATTTACTGTACGCTTCCAACAATCGATCTTTTATCTTACATGCTTCGCGATTCAGCATTCATTCAAGAAAAAGAAGTCGAGTATTTAAATGAGAAAAAACGTCTTGCGGGTGAGGAACTGGTTGAGCCTATATACACTAGTGAAGATGTGGAAAAGGTTTTCCCACTTATAAAGGGAGTGCGTTATGGGGATAGCGTGGATTTGCTTGGAGATGGAAGCGTTATGATGTGCTTCCGCGACGCAGGGCATATTCTGGGTTCTGCAGTCACGGTATTCATCATCCAGGACAAAGACAAAAATAACGAAGTGAAAACTTTGGTTTATTCTGGAGATTTGGGTCGCAAAGACATGCCACTTCTTCATGATCCGTACCAGGTTGAAAATGCGGACTATCTAATTATGGAGTCAACTTACGGTAACCGTCTGCATGATCCTATCTTGGAGGCGGAAAATGACCTTGCCGAAGTAATAAAAAACACCGCAGCCCGTGGGGGAAAAATTTTGATTCCGGCATTTTCTCTGGGTCGTACCCAGGAATTGATCTACTCGCTTCATAAATTGATGGACGAACAAAAGATTCCGGACATACAAATATATGTTGATTCTCCACTCTCTGTGAATGTCACGGACGTATTCCGCCATCATTTAACTTCGCTAGATGAAGAAACGCAAAAAATCTTTTTAAATACAAACCAAGATCCATTTAATTTTGAACGCCTAAGCTATATTTCTTCTGTTGAGGAATCAAAAGCACTCAATAATCATAATGGTCCATGCGTAATAATTTCTGCATCCGGGATGTGTGAACATGGGCGCATTTTGCATCACCTTAAAAATTCGATTGAAGACCACAGGAACACTCTGTTGATAGTTGGTTTTCAGGCTATGAACACGTTGGGACGTAAACTTGTAGAAAAGCAAAATCCTGTAAATATCTTTGGTAAGCCGTATGCTGTTAGAATGGAACTTAAAATCATGAATGCTTACTCTGCTCATGCAGATAGGAATGATTTGATTGGCTATGCAAAAAATGTAAAAGGTCTAAAAAAGATTTTCTTAGTTCATGGTGAAGAAGAGGCATGTAACGGGTTGAAGCAAGCAATTATAGAAGAGAACATAACTGGCGATATACTTATTCCAATTTTTGGTGCTTGCGAAGAGTTGTAAGTTGTGCTATACTAATACGATGTTCATTGAAAATTCGCACTGGAAACTTGGTGTCAACCGGGTTGTAAGAGTCTGGTCTGTCGATTTGGTCCGGCTTCGGCCTTTCCATTTTGACTCTCCTCTCTCTTTACTGCCTGATGCGCCCCAAGTTTCATAGCCAAAGTAAGTCTGAGCTTATTAACTTCCCAAAGTTAATTTGCTCACTACAAACCTCGTCTTAAGTGGGGTCTCGTGCTTAAGAAGAAGGGGTAGACAGATTGCCTGCCATGGATTAATCCTAATTCGTGGATGACTGGGAGAAGCTTCAGAAATGGAACTTTTCCTACTCTAAACTCTCATCTGATACTGAACTGACTATGGAACATTAGGGCGCTTTTTTTGTGCACTTAAACCTTATTTGGGATGTCCATTTCACGCTTGGATCTCCAAAAGAAGTAAACCACTGTAACAAAAGTTACAGCCGGAGATACATAGGTAGGTATCACAACGCCAAAACTATCTAGAAGCATCACGGTCCCAAGTGCCAAAATTGAATACATAGCGCCATTTTTTAAATAGCGATACTTTTTGATGCGCTCAATGTTGCCAACCGTAATTTGCCTAACCACAACGGCTCCGAGCCCATTTCCAAGAAGTATAAGAGGGACAGAA
This sequence comes from Candidatus Altimarinota bacterium, assembly GCA_041658345.1. Taxonomy (GTDB): domain Bacteria; phylum Patescibacteriota; class Gracilibacteria; order UBA1369; family 2-02-FULL-48-14; genus JBAZYV01. The sequence goes on along the minus strand of JBBAAK010000001.1, from coordinate 191,614 downwards.
AGCGTAAACGCAAATGCACCAAGTACTCCATCTATGGAAAAAGTTGCATCAATCACTTCAAGATACAAAATCTTGCTTATATCAGATAAATTCCCTTTTGAAGACAGCAAAGCTTCCTCTCCTTTCTCCGCATTTTCTTTAAATCCATGAGTTATAAAAAAGGCGGTTGAACCAATTACCGCTCCAAAAGCCATAACCGGGTTCATTTTTAATGCATACCAGACTATTGCAGACAGTAGAATGGAAACAACCGCATAGAACCAAACTCCTTGAGCGTGGAAGAATTTTTCCCCTCTGAGCCCATAATTTTTAGGTTCCAAAAAGAGCCAGTGGAAGAATAAAAAGATCAAAAAAGTACCACCCCCCGCAAGAAGTACCGGAGCGGACGATTCAATTGCTTCTATAACGGCAGGATCACTGCTAAATGTTGCCGTAAGCGAGCCAATAAATCCAAGTTCAGGTACGGTGAAATATACAATTAACCAAGGCAAAAGGCCTCTAACCAAAAATACAGCTATAAACATACCCCAGATCAAAAACCATTTTCTGGATTTCGGTTGCATTGTATGCAAAACCTCAGCATTTATAATCGCATTATCAATACTGCTTATTGTTTCAAATAGGCAGAGGCCAAACACAATCATTAATATCGAAGCGATGTCCATAGCGTAGTTTACGGAAGTCTAGTTTATCGCAAATTAAAAATCAATAAGTCTCAATTTTTTGACTTTCACCCAACTATGTTATAAAATACCCCTGTTCTTGTGATGCCGGTCGAGTCTGCAAGACGACAATTCATTTCAATCAAAAAATTTAAGTATATGAACACAAGTAAATTATTCGTAGGGAACCTTCCTTACACAACAACAGAAGAACAACTTCGTGAGCTTTTCAGCCCATGTGGTGATATCACTTCACTCATGGTGATGAAAGACAAGTTTACAGGACGTGCAAAAGGTTTCGCATTTGTAGAAATGGCTACTATGGAAGGTGCTGAGGCAGCTATCCAAAAGTTACATGATTTCGAAATCAACGGACGTAAGATGATCGTAAACGAAGCTCGTCCACGTGAGGAACGTCCTCGCGGAGATAGGCCAAGCTATGGAGACAGACCAAGTTTCCGAAGATAATTCCTGAAAAATTTAAAGCCCCCGGTTCGGTGTAAAAGCTTGGAGAAGGGGCTTTTTTAGTGTATAGGCACGTTAGTATATTACTATATGGAACCACTCGCATCTCGTATTCGTCCAAAGACTTTAAGTGAATTTGTTGGCCAGTCTCATCTTGTTGGCTCCGGCAAACCACTTCACAAAGCAATTCAAGAGAAACATTTATTCTCTTTCGTTTTATGGGGGCCTCCGGGCGTTGGTAAAACCACTTTGGCGCGTATTTATGCACAAAATGTGGAAGGCGTGCTCTACGAACTTTCTGCGGTTTCCGCCGGAAAAGCGGACATAAAACAAATTTTGGAGGAAGGCGCGTTTGGTCAACAAAAGATTTTGTTTCTAGATGAAATTCATCGTTTTAATAAAGGCCAGCAAGATTTTTTGTTGCCGTTTGTAGAGCGTGGAGAACTTGTTTTGATAGGTGCTACAACAGAGAATCCCAGTTTTGAAATTATACCTGCACTTTTAAGTCGTTGCCGTGTGTTTACTTTAAAAAGTTTGAATGAGGAAGAAATGGAACAAATTTTAGATAGAACGGAACTTAAAATGGACAAAGAATCACGGCAGTGGCTTATTAGAATGGCAGATGGAGATGCAAGGCAAGCTATAACGGTACTCGAAAATACACAAAATCTGTACAAAGAAATAACTATTGAAAGCCTAAAAAACACGGTGCAATCAAAATTTTTGCGTTACGATAAAAAAGGCGAGGAACATTACAATATAATCAGTGCTTTTATAAAAAGTATGCGTGCTAGCAAACCGGACGCCTCCATGTATTATTTGGCCAGGATGATTGATTCCGGAGAAGACCCAAAATTTATTGCTCGCAGAATGGTGCTTTTTGCCAGTGAAGACATTGGGCTGGCAAATCCAAACGCTTTACTTCTTGCAAATGCAACTTTCCGTGCGGTAGAAACAATTGGTTATCCGGAATGCGCAATAAATCTCGCCCAGTGTGTTGCTTACCTCGCAAATTGCAAAAAAGACCGTTCCAGCTATAACGCACTCCGCTCCGCCCAAGCCGATGTAGAAAAATTCGGTGCACTTCCCGTGCCACTAAAACTTCGCAACCCAACCACAAATCTTATGAAAGATTTAGGCTACGGAAAAGACTACCAAATGTACGACGACGCAGACTACCTGCCGGATGAATTAAAGGGGAAGAAGTACTTATAAATGAGGCTCCTTTTAAACCTACTTCAAGTAAAAGAAATATGACAAAGAAAAAATTTGATCACTATGTGCCGCAATTTCTTTTAAGGGGATTTAAGATGCACGGAACTCAACAAGGTATTTATTGTTACAGGCGAGGGGAAGAACCTAAACCGAGAAAAATCAAAAAAATTGCTGGTATGAAAGACTTTGAGGTACTCACCAACGGCAATACTGAACTCAGAGACAAATTGCATGACCTGGACAATAAATGGGGACTTTTCTTAAAAGCACTTGAGCAAACTACCGACATTGCTTCGCTCTTGAATAAGCACGGATCCACTTTTGCAGAATTTGTAGCGTTTCAAATTCTTAGAACTCCAATATGGAGAAATCGATTATGTGCAGAAAGAAATGCTAAAAACGAAGCGAAAACAATTCTGCAAAAGAGTAAAGATGGTTACATCGAAAGATTACTGAAGGGAGGTTCTTCTCATGAGGAAGCTAAACGGGAGGCAGACAGCGCATTCGACTTACCTTTTAGGTTATACCTCACCGACAACAGTTTAAGAGATCAAGATTACTATATAAAAAGAGTTTTAGAAGAAGCCCCAAACCTTGCTACCGCTTTGTCAAAACGTAGATGGGCATTTTTAAGTGTTACGAGAACTGGAGACTCTTTTATTACTTCCGATGCGCCTGTCCTAACCCATGTTACTAAACAATTTCAGTTTGATTTGCTCCAAACAGCCGCTACAGCAGTAATTTATATGCCTATCAATAAGTATATGGCTGCTCTGAGTGCTCCATCGATATTCGACCGTCATATAAAAGTAGGTACACAGACAGAGGGAGTGGAGCTTCTTAATGACTTGATGATTCATAATGCATATCTGGAAATTTATTCGCACCAAAAAAATGAGAAAATTCGGTACGCATTCGATAAAACTTCTCAAGAAGATATAGAAACTTTTAAGTGGGGATGGATCTCTGAGAACGAGAAGCAATTCCGTAATGTAGAGGGTTTTAATGACAATTAGATGGGATATTTACCTTGTATCAGACGTGCAAATATATAAGAAGAAAAGTATTAGAGCCCGAATTAATACATCATAAGTAGTAAAAAACCGCCTCTTAACTAGGATTCCATCCTGTTAAGAGTTTTGAGGCCGTGCTCGAAGGAATAAAGAAAACGCAGTACTCACAAGAATAATGGATACTGATGTTCCAACAATCCAAAATGGATTATTGATAATATTGCTGTAAATAAACAGTGGTATTCCAAAAATGAAAGAAACTAAAACTCCCCAAAAAACACCACGTTCATCAAGATTTTTGTAATAAAGACTAAGCACGGTAGGTACAACGGTGCACGCAGCAATCGTATTAAAAATCCACCATAAATGTTTTAGTCCAAAGCCGGGGATGTACGCCACTGCGAGCGCAACAATAAATCCTAAAATCGTTATAACCACCATTGCAATTCTGGAATTTTGCACGCCTTTTTTATCAAGTGATTTGCCAATACTTTCTTCATCCGAAGTAAGATTCTCGCCTTCATCAATTTTATTCAAAACGGCGCGTTCTTTTTCGGAATATTTAACAACGTCGGTAACATAAAGTGAACTTGTAGCCACAACACCAGAATCCAAAGTTGAATAAAGTGCACTCAAAAGCATCACCACAAATAATGCAATCGCCGGTAGGGGAAGCAATTTGCTGACTGTGGCAATACCAATCATAGAAGTGTCTACTCCAGCGGGAAGCACTATGCCTAGGCTTCCGTTCGCCGCTAAAAATCCTAATGTGGAAAGCGCAATTGGTACAATGCCAAACATGATCGCACCAAAAACAAAAGAAGGAACGAGATTACTCTTTTTTATTGCAAAAGCACGTTGCCAATACTGTTGATCAGAAATGGCGCCGGAGATAAGACCAATCGCAGTCACAATACCAAATGAAAAAGCAACTCCGGGGTCAAAAATATTCCTAAATTGTCCACTCACTCCACCGAACCCAACATTTACCGCAGATAAACCGCCAGCCACATGTATTGCCCACGGAACAACCACAGCAACACCTACTACAATCATAATAAATTGAATAAAATCGGTAACAAAAGAAGATTCCAAACCAGATATAAAAGCATAAATCAAAACAGTAACAGCCATAATGATCATTGCATTTATAAGAGGGATACCAGTGAGTAGAGACACTAAATTACCACCTGCGAATAATTGCACGGAAACCGCCATTAATTGGTAGAAAAAATATGGGAACATATACATTTTGTGGAGCCGTTTGCTTTGGAAGCGAAACAGTATCCATTGTGGCAAGGTATAGCCATTTGGCAGTTTTTCTCGAATTTTTGGTGCAAGAAAAATATAAATAAGTAACGCAATTATATTTGGAAAGGTGAACCAAAAAATGCCAGGCAAGCCTTGTTGGTATGCAGACTGAACAGATACAAAAAGTGCAGGTGCCCAAATCCATGACGCAGCTATGCTTGTAGCTCCAAGCCACCATTTTACATCTCTTTCGGCGACTAAAAACCCTCGAATGGATTTGTAATGTTTCCATCTGCCAAAAATATAAGTAATGGCGATCATCAGAATTCCATATAAAATTAAGAGTAGATAGCCGGTTGATTGAGACAATGTATGCATAAATATAGCTTAAATATTGAAAAGATAGACCCCATCGTATATACTTTCTGTTGAGTGGCAAATACCACCACTAACAACATGTATACTCAAGTCTTAGAAGAACTCGGATTGTCGAAAAATGAAGCAAAAATATATCAAGCTTTAATAGAAATTGGTAAAGCTTCCGTGCCGGCAATATCATTAAAAACAAATATTCACAGAAGAAATGTTTACGACATTATCCCAAAGCTTTTAAAGAAAGGTTTGATTTATCAAATTGCAGATGTAAAAGAAAATCTTTATTCCGCATTGGAACCGGATAAATTACGAGAACTCTTGGTGGAGAAACAGACAAAACTTGAAAATATTTTACCAGCATTAAACGAACAGTTTAAAAAAACAAGCGCAAAGGAAGCAGTTTACATATACAAAGGCGTTGAAGGATTTAAAAACTATTTAAGAGATATCTTAAAATCCGGCGATGATGTCTATTTTGTTGGAGCAAAAGGTGGATGGTTCGACCCCGAGCTCAAAACATTTGTTGCACAATTTTTAAAGAAAGCCCAAAAGAAAAAAATCAAATACCATCATATTTTTGATTACGAAGTTAAAAAACTTGCTCCGGATTTGTTAAAAACTTTAGGTAAACCTTACAAATTTCTTCCTAAAAAATATTCCACAACAGGAGCAATAGACATTTTTGGCGACCACGTGGTTACATTTTCCGGCCTTAAATTAAAAAGCATCACGGAAGATGTCACTTTAATTGTAATAATAAACAAAGAACTCGCCAATTGTTACCGCACTTGGTTCAAATTTATGTGGGATAATGCGGAAGAGTAAAATAAAACTTGGTTTAAGAAGCAATTTTTAGTAAAATAAGGACATGGACATAAAAAAATTTAAAATTCAAGTTATTCCAATACTCAAAGAGGCCGGAGTGATCAGATCAGAACTTTTTGGTTCAATGGCCAGGGGTGATAATCAAGCTGGCAGTGATCTTGATTTAATCGTAGAGATGCCAACGGACACTTCCTTACTTGCCTTTGCGGGCTTAAAAAATCGTCTAGAGGAGTCATTAGGAATTGATGTTGATCTCGTGTCTTATGATGCAATAAATCCAAAACTGAAACCTTTTATTAAAAAAGACGCGGTGCAAATATTATGAAAGACGCCTAGAAATCATTGGCGAAGCAGTTAAGAATTTGCCTGAAGATTTGAAGGGTGTATATAAAGATACACCGTGGAGAGACATAGCCTCAATGAGAGATCTGCTTATTCATGAATATTTTGATGTAAGTTTAAAACAAGTTTGGGTCACAGTTAAAGAAGATCTACCGCCACTGAAGGCAGTGATAAAAGAAATGATTAAAGATTGTAAAAAAGATTAATACTATCTAAGTATTTACTGTTTGGAGCGGGTGAGGGGAATCGAACCCCTCTCAACAGCTTGGAAGGCTGTGGTAATAGCCACTATACGACACCCGCATTGTGGACGTAGTGTAGGCAAAATAGGGCTTCATTTCAAGTGGAAAATAAATGCCTTATGATTTAAGGAAACCTGTACAGGTGCGGGATGGCGGTAAAACGCCAACATCATCATAAACAGATGGACTTCTTAAAGTGCACGAACCCCAAAAATTATGGTTGGAAGCCAAACTAACTCTGACCGCATCATATTTGGGCACATAAACAATCGATAATTTATATCCTTCAGAAGAGGTATCGTCGGGAGCATCATTGTGGGATATAGCTGACTTTTCGCCGAAGAAATTTGTTCTAAATTTAGCGTCGATAACACCCTTTAGACAGTCTCTTATGAAGTCACGCAACTCTTTGACGTCAGGATCTACAGTAGTATTGCACCTATAGCCTAAATCATTTAGCGCTCTAAAAGCGGCAACACAAACATTTTCAGGGTTTATATCACCGAGGCGTATCAATTTTTGTGCGAATGTTGCATTAAAAGTTTCTTTTTCAGGGAATTCTGCAGTATCACCTCTTGGCATATCGTAAGTGGTTAAATGATAAGCATGCATATTGTGAATCAAAACAAGAGAAACCATCAATAGTTGCGGGCAAAATTTATCTTTAGCTTGCAACCTTAATTTATAAGGTTTAAAGTTAAAAACGCCCACACGTTTGGGCAGAATTTTTTACAAGTGAAATCTATATGCTAACTGAAATTTTGACCGATCTAGGCCTGAGTCCAAAAGAGGCGACTGTATATATTTCCACATTACGCACAGGCACTACAGGAATCAGTACAATAGCAAAACATGCAATGATGAGCCGATCCACAACTTATAATTTGTTGCATTCTTTAAGAATCAAAGGTTTTGTACACCTCACAAAACGCACAAATATGCAGTACTTTTCACCTATCAAACCACATGAGATAATAGATATTTTGAATACAAAAAAAGACGATATACACGGTAAAATCAATTTGATGGAAAGCGTATTGCCACAGTTTGAAGCTATTGCAAATCCACTAACAAAAGCCCCAAAAGTGTCGCTTTATGAAGGAATTGATGGCATAAAGCAAGTATATGAAGATATCTTAAAATGCAAAAATAAGGAGACATTCGCAGCGGTATCACTAGCAAATATATCACCACGAATAAAAAAATGGCTGATAAGTTCTTTTACATCTAGAAAAATAAAGCGAAAAATAAAATCAACAATGCTTATCGGATCAAAACATGCTGATTCATATAAAAAACTTGACGCAAAACATTTACGGAAGACACGCACAATACCAAGCGGGAAATATCCATTTGAAGTTGAAATTGACGTGTATGATAAAGATAAAACAGCTTTTATATCTTTTGACGAAAATGAATTGATTGGTGTAATAATAGAAAGCCAAAAAATAGCAACGAGCGTAAAATCATTATTAAAAATTGCATGGGACAAATATAAATAATTACTAACATTCGACACACAGCTTATGGATATAAAACTTTTTACAGATGGAAGCTGTTTGGGAAACCCGGGCCCGGGTGGATGGGCTCTTGTTTTGCGTGCCGGAACCGAGGAAATTCGCCATGACGGAGGCAATCCTTACACCACAAACAATAGAATGGAGCTAACTGCGGTTATAGAAGGACTAAAATTAGTCGATAAAAAATTCAAAAAACCTGATTTAATCACAATTATTAGCGACTCTACTTGGGTAATAAGCACGATGACGAAAAATTGGAAGCGCAAAAAAAACTTGGATCTTTGGGACGCTCTTGCACCGCTACTTGTAGGCAAAAACATAAAATGGCAATGGATAAAAGGCCATGCCGGCCACAGGGAAAATGAAGATTGCGATGTGCGCGCGGTGAGGCAAGCCATGCGTCAAGAAAAAATCATCCCACCACTCACAGAAGATTTAAGTTCAAAAAAGGCCAGAACACTTTTCTAAAGAGCAAAAGCAAACTAAAGCGTATCCAGCTTTTGTACGAGCATGTCTTTTGGAACAGCTCCATTTATACGGTCAAACTCTTGTCCGCCTTTAAAGAAAGCCAAAGTTGGGATGCTCATAACTCCATATTTTTGTGCAGTTTCCATGCTTTCGTCAACATTCAATTTAACAATCAAAACTTTTCCATCGTAATCTTCTGCAAGCTGTTCGATTGTAGGCATAAGCATTTGGCAAGGCCCACACCAAGGTGCAAAAAAATCAACAAGCACCGGAAGGGTTGATTTTATTACGATTTCCTCAAAATTTTGATCTGTAACTAGAGTAGCCATAGTATGAATGATAGAAAGTATTGTAGAGGAATGATAACATGCCAATAGCCATTGAGCAAAGACTCAAAAAAAGGTATAATAATAAGATTAAAAATATCATAAATGCGCAAATTGGTTCTCTTAATTGCTTCACTCTTACTCTCCTTGCCGTTTTTTACAGGGAATTCTGTGGAAAGTGGACACATAGATGGGGAATCTTTGCTTATGCTGGATATGGCGCCAACAGCTTCGATAACAGATGCGGGTACACTTTATGAAGACAGCAAACTTTTTGTGTCGCAAGTTTATGAAGCGAAATCTCCATTCCAACTTCTTGGTATTAACTGGACTGAATCTTTGCCAAAAGGCACGGAAGCCGGGATAGAGATCAGATTTCGCAAAGTGGATGGCACCTGGTCCGATTGGCAAGGCATAACCGCCGATGCGGATAGCCCGGACGGCAAGACGGAAAATACTTTATGGAGTTACACGGTAACGGACGAAAGTAACGCATTCCAATATAGAGCTCTGCTTTCCACAGACAGTCCATCAATCACTCCAAAAATTTCCAAAGTTTCATTTGATTATGTGAACGGCGGAGAAACCAAAACCATTACTAAACTTCAAAAACTAATATTTGGCAAAGATGAAAGTGTTGTGACTAGGGAAGATTGGGGGGCCGATGAATCACTAAGACTTTCCAAAAGTTACAATATTGATTCAAACGATGATTTTACTTCCGAGCTCGATACTACGGATGTGCAAGACGACCCGAGCATGGAAATTATAAAAAAGGTGACAAAAGACGAAAGCGGGAATGCACTACTTTGGCCTCTTGAATATCCGGATGAAATCAAAAAAATCATAATCCACCACACTGCAAGTTCAAATGACAGTTTGGATGATCCGGAATCTGTTGTCCGTGCCATCTATTACTACCATGCGGTAACTCGTGGATGGGGTGATATTGGTTACAATTACATAGTTGGGCCGGACGGAACGGTTTACGAAGGCCGTGCGGGTGGAGACGGAGTTGTTGGGGGTCACGCATCAGGATTTAACACCGGTTCAATTGGGATCTCCTTACTTGGGAATTACGAAGAAAAGCCGATTCCATCAGAAATGGTGCAAGGGCTCATGGGTCTAATTTATGAAAAAGCTGATTTGTATGACATAGATCCAACCGGAGACGGTGAATTCCGCGGTGAAGATTTATCAAATATTTTAGGACACAAGGACGTTGGGTCCACAGCCTGCCCGGGCAAATATACTTATTCGGTGCTTGAAGATATTCGCAGTATGGTTGGCTTAGCACTCGACCAAAATCGTCATACAAACGTAAAAACAACTTATGCTTACGAGGAAGTTGGTGATCGCGAACTTGTGGCAATTAATCCAAATGGCACCGCAACCGTAAAAATCAAAATTAAAAATACGGGAACAAAAACTTGGGACAAAAATACATTCTTAACAGTTAACGCAAACTATTCTGCAGATAGCATTGTTTCGATTCCCAAAGATTCAAAAAAACGTACAGCCGTTATAAACGAAACATCTGTTGCAAAAGGAAAAGTCGCAACATTTAGCTTTACGGTTTCCGCCGGGATGATGGGGGGACTCGCATCTTTTGATATGGCCCCGGTATTCAACGGAACAGAAAAAACAACCAACACAATGGATTTGGGATTTTATGTAGAGCCTCCGGTTATGGAATTTGAAACACTTAGCATAGATTCGCCAAGTGCACTAAAGCCGGGTGCCTCTTACAACGTTACGGTAAAAATAAAAAACCAAAGTGGATTTGATTGGGAAAAATCGGGTGATTATCCGGTAAAATTAAAAGCCACAAGTTCATCCAGTTTGGTAAGCAAAACCAGCCTTGCGGACATGACGGAATCGACTGTAAAAAATGGAGAAACAGCAACGTTCGCCTTCACAATTAAGGCCCCAACAAAAGCCGGAACTTACTCATTATATTTTGCACCGGAGATGGAAAATAGTAGTGCGGTGGCAAGTAGTTCAGCGCAACTTTCTGTAAAAGTTTCTGAAACAACAGAAGACGCAGTAGTCTCAAGCGGAAGCACGGACCTTACATTTACACCCGGTGAAAGCAAAATGCTTTGGCTCTCAGTCAAAAATACAGGCACAAAAACTTGGAGCACTACAGGCAGTTCGGCATTCAAATTAATCTTCTCAAAACCAACCGGACTTGATGCGGTTTTCAATAAATTATCTATTCAAAAAGTTTCACCAGACATTTCTGCAAAGGTTTATTTCACAGTCACAGCGCCAAAAGAAGCCGGTACTTACACGCTCAAAATTTTCCCAAGACTCGGCAACACAAACTTAATAAAAACTGCCTACAGTCTAGCAATTACGGTTGAGGCAGAGGAAAACTTTACAACTACCGCATATACAAATCCAATCCGCGTAAAACTCACTCCAAGTAATGGAGTTGGAACACCGGTAATAAGTTCAAATACTTCTTTTGGAGTTTATGATGATAGTGATTTTTTAAAAACTTTCACAGCTAGTAGCCGTGTAAGAGTTACAACTCAAGATAGTGGAGAATTTAAAATCACTTCTGGCTCTACTGCATGGGAGGTAGCTGGCCCGGTCCGCTTTGTGCCGGAAACAGATGGAATAATGCAAATTTTAACAATGTACGAACGTCCGACTTGGGACACCTCACTTAATGACAATCAATTTAGAGGAACAATTGAAGTCGCAAACGTGGACGACGAAACAGTTTTAATAAATGAACTTCCAATTGAAGATTATTTAAAAGGAATTGGTGAAGTTTCCAACGGTGATGCAATCGAAAAAGTTAAAACAATAATTGTTTTAGCGCGAACTTACGCAACTTATTACACAACCGGCGTCGCGGAAAAATTTCCAGGCAAACCATACAACTTAGATGACGACCCAAATTCAAGCCAAAAATATTTGGGATATGGATTCGAATCACGCTCATCAAATGTGGCGGAAGCAGTTAAAGACACAGAAGGATTGGTTGTAACTTACAATGGGGAAGTTGTAATCACGCCATATTTTAGTGAGTCAAACGGAGTCGCTACAAAGAGCGCAAAAGAAGTTTGGGGGTGGACCGATACGCCTTGGCTTATATCTGTTCCGGACACATATTGTGATGCAACGGCATTCTACGGGCACGGAGTTGGACTCTCCGGTTGTGGCGCAACAACTATGGCAGAAATGGGCGAAACATTTGAAGATATCATAAAGTACTACTACACTGGCGTTGCAATAGAAAAATTATGATTCTCGGAATAAACACAGCGGAGAGCGTTCACGAAATGGTGCTGTTAAACGAGCAAGAAATTTTATCGCAAAAAAAATGGCAAGATAATAGAAATGATGTGGAGAATTTGGTGCCATTTTTGGAACAAATGCTTGGCGAACTGGAATTGAACAAGCACGATATTAAACAAATTGTTGTAGTTCGTGGGCCTGGCTCTTTTACTTCGCTCCGCACGGGAATTGCATTCGCAAATGCACTTGCGGAAGGCCTAAATTCAGAACTTTACACAATGGATACTTTTGAACTTTTACGCCGTAAAGTGGCGATAAAAGACCCGCTAATAACTCTACTACACGCAGGTGGAATGGATGCGGGGATGTTTTTTGATGGAGAAATAAAAGTTGGTCCACTCGCAATATTACTCGCAAAAATTCCTCACGATCACAGCATAAATCTTGCTTACATTTTGCCGGAAACTTTGCACGATGAACTTACCTCAATCGTTCATGAAAAAGAGTGGACACTAATTCCATCAGAAAAATTCCAAACTTTGGGTGAAGCACTTTTAACGGAGGGCCTAAATGGACTACAAAAAGTGCAAATTGTAGAACCGCTTTATTTAAAAACTCCCAACATAACTTTATCAACTGACCCCTGGAAAAAACCATGAGTTTATACATAGTTGCAACCCCAATCGGCAATTTGGAAGATATAACTTTTCGCGCAATAAACACTCTAAAAAGTGTTGATTTAATCGCCGCGGAAGATACTCGCCATTCACATATTTTGCTTGAGCATTATGGCATTAAAATCCCATGCACGAGTTTTCATAGCTACACTTCGGATGCAAAAGTTAAAGCCTTAACGGAAGATTTAAAAGCAGGCAAGAACATAGCGATTATTACAGACGCCGGTACTCCAGGCATTTCCGATCCTGCTTGGATGCTTATAAAATCGGCGGTGCAGGCAGATGTTAATATTGTACCAATCCCAGGCCCTGCAGCCTTTTTAACAGCGCTTATGGGTAGCGGACTCCCAATGAACGAATTCACATATCTTGGTTTTGTACCTGTAAAAAAAGGCAGACAAACACTTTTTGAATCAATAAAAGATGAAGACAAAACAGTTGTTTTGTACGAATCCCCACATAGACTTTTAAAAACACTCGACCAAATGAAAACCATTTTGGGCGAAGAAAGGGTGGTAGTTGTTGCCCGTGAACTAACAAAAATTCACGAAACTTTTCATCGTGGCACCATCGCCGACCTCCACGCACATTTTAAAAAATCCACCATAAAAGGCGAAATAGTTATATTGGTTGCACCGGAGAATTTTAAGTTTACTCAGGCGTAAAAGGGTGTAATGTGACAATATATTTTTAAACACGCCATCATGAAAAAAAGTACAAAAATGATTATTTCCCTAGCTGTGGTTCTATTCCTTGGTGGCACAGCCTATATGTATTCTTCCGGATCTGGATTAGAAGGAATGTTTGGTAGGCCATCATGGTCAAAAATCTTTCCAGGCTTCACCTGTGGCACAAAAACAACCTCAATTGTAGTTTCTGAAGTGCCATCAGAAGTTACTTCTTCTGTAACGTCTGAAGTCTCTTCAGAAGTATCATCAAAGGTAACGTCAGATGGAGGGACGTCGACAGTTGTATCTTTTGTTACCTCTGAAGTGTCATCTTGGGTCACTTCAATGGTTTCTTCAAAAGTACCTCAATGCGTACCATTTCTGAAGATAAAATAATTCAAGGACTTTTAGCCAGCACACCTGCGTTAATAGCCCTCTTCGTGTTTCCGTATGTAGTACGCTGTTTTGATTATTCAAAAGGCATACTACTGAATATATTGTTAATTTTAAGCATAGCGCTTGGATTATTTGCAGTGTTCTACAGGAAGAAATTAACAATATACAAAGATAGGTTTACATCAAAAGGGAGCTTAATTATTTTGAGCATTTTTATTGTAATTTTTTGTGCAACGATTTTCTCAGAGCAACATTTAAACAGCATTTGGGGTTCATACGAGCGTGGCATGGGGCTTGTGGCATGGTTAGCATTTACAGTCTATTTTTATTTACTGCTGACTTTTTTTAAAAAGGATTTTATTGAAAAAACTTTAAAATTATTTATATGGACAGGTGGCGTAATTGGGGCTTATGGCATAGCACAACATTTTGGTTTTGACCCAATATTTAAGAATTTCCAACTTGATTTTTTGGAGGGCCGTATATTCTCTTCGCTTGGAAATCCAGATTTTTTGGCACAATTTTTGGCGCCACTGATTTTCCTTGGAATATTTTTTATTTGGAAAAGAAAAACTTGGAGCTGGATTCTGCCAAGTGGACTAATGACATGGGCACTTTTATACACAGAAAGCAGGGCATCATTTTTAGCACTTTTTTCCGTGTTGGCTCTCACAATATTTATATCAATAAAAAACAAAAAAAGAATATTACTTATACTTTCAGGCCTACTGGCAATTTTTGTATTACTGGTCGCGGTAAAAGTGCCACTTTTTGAAAGATTCAACCCGAATCAAGAAAACTTTAGATCAATGGAATCACGTTTTAATATTTGGAATATCGCAGTGCAAACAATAGTAGATCATCCGATTCTTGGAATTGGTCCGGATAATTTTTCTATCTATTTCCCGGAATATATGACACCAGAGTTTTACACTTTGGAAGAAAACATCAACATTTCCGCAGATAGAGCTCATAACGAAATTTTAGACATGGGCACAATTGGCGGAATCCCGCTAATTTTATTGTATTTATCTTTAATATTTTGGGTGATATGGGCTGGCATTTATAAATCAAAAAAAACTCTTTCAAGAGCTATAGCGTTCACCATTCTTGTTATGATTTTGCAAAACCAATTGAGCTTCCCACAAATTACACATTACATTTTATTTTTCTTCTTAATAGCAATGTTAGTAATAGAAAACAGCAAGGAAAATTCGCTAGAATGGAGGCCGAGCAATACATTTAGATTTTTAGGCATACCTCTTGCAACTATTTTTCTGGTTTTCATCTTTTTAGAAACAGTTAAGGACCGTGTTTATGCGGAGTTTTGGTACACGTATGCGCTCGCCACAGAAGATACAAAAGAGGGCTTAAAAAATGCAATTGCATTCGACCCAACCAACACAGGATTCCGTTACAACTTACTAATGTGGTTTCCAGAAGAACGCACAAATCAACTATCTGCATTAAGAAAAATAGAGGGAGATACAATAGAAGTTATGGCATGGACCGCAAACGATTTGCTCTCAACCGATACGGAGACTGCATATCAAATATTTGAAGATGTCATTGCTTTAAATCCACTTTATCTACACACGCAAAGAGCTTACGCCGATGGTCTTTATATTAATGGAGATTATGCCCTCGCAACTGAGCATTATGAGCTGTTCTTATCCGCATCACCTGACTTTTGGAAATGGTGTCCAACTTTAGACGCAATGACTGCATACGAACAAAAGAAATATCGCATTTTTTACAAAAATGTTCCTGATTTTAATAATGGGATAGCCCACCTTTACGACTCATATATAAAGTCCGGACAAGAAGAAAAAGCATTTGCACTGGATCCATACATTGAATGTTTTATTGCAAATTAGCCTATTCATACGACTCAACCTTAGAATACACACCTGTAGAAATAGTTCTTTGCAAAGTAATTGTTGGTAAATCGCCAAGTAGACCAAAGGCGTAATTTTGGCTTAGCCCTACCGTTAAAGTGATTGTGATTTGGGGCTGGATTTGGCTGTCTTCTTCCGCAAAGGCTCGGTAAGGATCCTCAAGCGGAGAAATTTGCACATAAAACTCTCTAACATTTATTGCACTAGGGGTGATTGGTTTAAAGTCAGCCAAAAGCGGCACGGCATTCCCTTCAAACGTACCACTACAATCATATTTTGCATTGCATTCCCAAGTGTCCACAATCCCATCATTATCCGTATCTGTGCCCAGCATGCTCATTTTTGCTAGTTGATATTCACCTTCGTCAGAAGACGCAGTAAGCCTGTAAATTAAACGAGAATCGCCACCACCATTAATCAAAATGAGTTCATCCCAAATACCTCTAGCAGGGTTTGCGCACTCGGCAACCGTACCCTCGCAAAAAGCATTCATAGAAGATGGATTTTCATAATAGTCTCCAAACATTGCAAAATCTTCAATGCCGGTGAATGGATGTGCACCGGCATCAAAATCAAGTTCGTCACTAACTGGCACACCGTCTAATTCATTTGCGCCATAATAACCTTCAGCATAAATCTCATCGTAAGGCCCTTCAGAACCATCCCCACCACTCCCCGGATTATAAAAAGATTGTGCATAAAAACCATAGTCCGGAGTCTCCCAACCCGTGTCACCTTTCGCCACGCGTGAATAATAGGCTTCGTAATCGACGGTATTTACCTCTATTGACCTCGCAAGTTGATCCATAATAGCCTGCGCCTCGCTGTACAAATATGCATTTGCCTGAATCTTTTTTGCAGATTTAACCGCGGTAATCATTGTGTAAGTTGCCATGAGGCTCACCACAGCAAAAATAGTCAAAGTGATCATCATTTCAATTAACGTAAACGCCCTTAAAGCCCGTGCCGATTTTTTTGATTTAGTAAACATTTGCAATCACTCTTGTTAAAGAAATTTCTTTTATAACTCCACCATTATCCCAACTTACCGTCGCCGTAATTTGTAAAGCATCCATTGGCAACGATTCAAAAGTTATGATTCTTTTAAAACGCGCTTCATCCACGGTAACAAATCCAGGGGAGCTAATGCCAGCTTGGGCATAAATTGTTGTATCAATTTGTTCGTCTCTATCAAAATCAATATTATAAAGATCCAAATTGCCATCCACTTCGGGGTCAGTAACCGTAGTAAGATTCCATTCCAAAAAAGGTTCTGTGCTAAAATTACGCGTAAGAAAATAGCTTGCCCCTGGGGTCATAGTTTGTGCACTCGTGCAGGTGTCTCCAACGCTTGCATTAATCTTGTCCCAACACTCATCAGCATTTTCAGAAAATCGCAAATAATTTGTATCGCGCATATTTTTGATTGCATCCAGGCCCTCAATCGCCAGGTTGATTGCTATGACTTTGTCTTCAATTACTCTATTGCCGGAAATCGCGGTTCTCATTAAAGACAAAGCGGAAATGGTGGAAATCACAATCACTGTAATCGCTACCAACGTTTCTATCATCGATTCTGCTTTGCGTGTGGACATGGACGCTTAGTGTAATGATTGAATTGTAGTTGTGGTTTGATAAAAATTCTATGCTAAAATGCACTTATGAGTTTTCTTTCCGCGCAAAAAAAAGCTTTTACACTGATTGAACTGATGATTGTGATTACGATTATGGCGATTTTAACGATGGCACTGGTTTTTTCTTTTGGAAGAGCAACTTTAAAAGCAAAATTTGATGATCAAAAAATGCAAATTATAAATATTACGGAAGAAGCGCGCAGTAGATCACTTTCTAATATGCTTTTGAGTGGAGGCGAAGAAACAAATTATTACGCTTTGGTCATCGGCGAATTAACAGTCACTCTAACGGCTTACGGAGAGACGCAAACCGAAATAATCGACGCCTTTAATTTTGCGGAAGGATTTAGCACAGAAACCCTAACTGCATATTATTTTCCACCATACGGGGAGGTTTGTTTTGAGCTTGATTCAGATTCAAATTGCCTAGACGGAGCTACGGAGAGATCAACCGTATTGGAAGACAGCACTGGCATTTATAGCGCAGTAGTAAGCATTGATGCATACAGCGGGTATGCAAGCGTAGAATAATTGTGACTTAAGACTTTAAGCCACTACGAACCCAATTATTTTTCCAGGCACAAATATCTCCTTTTTAACTTGGCCGGCTTCCAAATATTTTGAAACATTCAAATCCAAGCGTGCAGAAGCAAAAGCTTCTTCTTTTGAAATCGTTTGTGGCAAATCAATAGTTGCGCGCAACTTGCCATTAACTTGGATTGCATAAGTAACAGTTGATTTAACCAAATATTCGCTATTCGCCTCCGGCCAAGTGGCATCAAAAACGCTGTCTTTGTGGCCAAGCTGTTCCCAAGCTTCTTCAGCAAGATGTGGTGCCATTGGGGCCAGCACTCGGATAATCATTTCTTTTTGTTCCAAATTGAGGCCTTTTTGGAGTCCTTCATTTGTAAGTTCCATTAGTGAGGCAATCGCCACATTAAAATTCATTTTGGTAATCGCATCACTCGCGCGCGCGACCGTTTGATGCACAATAGAATCCATGTTTGCATTCGCACCATCCACATTTTCCATCTGCACCATCCTATAAAAACGGTCCACAAATCTTGCAACTCCGGTAATTCCTCTATCATTCCAATCCCCGCCCTCAGTAAAAGGTCCCATAAACATCAAGTACATGCGGAAAACATCAGATCCATATTTGGCCACAAACTCATCCGGACTCACAACGTTTCCTTTGGATTTACTCATTTTCGCCCCATCTTTTGTGATCATACCTTGATGAACCAGCCTCTTAAACGGCTCTTTGCAATCAACCAATCCCAAATCGAAGAAAACTTTATGTAAAAATCTTGCATAAAGTAAATGCATACACGCATGCTCCGGTCCTCCAATATACATATCAACCGGCATCCATTTTTCGATTTTTTTCTTATCCCAAGCCAGCTCACTGTTGCCTGCATCCGGATAACGCAAAAAGTACCAACTTGAACATACAAAAGTGTCCATTGTGTCCACTTCACGTTTTGCATTTTTGCCACACTTTGGGCATACCGTATCCACAAACTC
Source organism: Candidatus Altimarinota bacterium (assembly GCA_041658345.1). Lineage (GTDB taxonomy): Bacteria > Patescibacteriota > Gracilibacteria > UBA1369 > 2-02-FULL-48-14 > JBAZYV01. Next base: position 172,858 of record JBBAAK010000001.1, on the reverse strand, counting down.
GCTGGATGAGGCAAGTGGGGAAGTCCCCTTTGGCACATAATCTTCAATATGTGGATGAATCACCGGCAGATCTTTTTCCGGCACAGCAATTTCTCCACAGTCCTCACAATAAATAATTGGAATCGGCGCCCCCCAATAACGTTGACGAGAAACCAACCAATCACGTAGACGATATTGCACTATTCGTTTACCCATTCCTTTTTGCTCCAAATGATCGATCATTTTAGGGATTGCATCGTGTGGATTTAGCCCATCCAAAAACTCAGAATTTATGACTTCGCCTTCATCTTCTTGAACTTGCTCAGCTAATAAAATCGGAGATACATCTCCGTCTGCACCTTTAATTACACGGAGAATTTCAATATTCCCCATGGCTTTTGCAAATTCAAAATCCCGGATATCGTGCCCGGGCACACCAACAACAGCTCCGGTCCCAAAACCCATAAGCACATAATCAGCCACATAAATAGGCATCTCATAACCTGTGAGATCATTGATTGCATAAGAACCCGTAAAAATTCCCGTCTTTTTTTTGTCTTCCATTTGCCTTTCGAGCTCAGATTTCTTTTTTGATTCTTCTATATAAGCCAAAACTGCATTTTTTTGTTCCGGAGAACAAAGTGCCAAAACGTCAGGATGCTCAGGCGCGATAACTACAAAAGTTGCACCAAAATTTGTTTCCGGACGCGTTGTGAAAACGGTAACAGACAAATCCTGGTTTTTAATCTTGTAATTAATATTTATTCCTTCCTTTTTTCCTATCCAATGCTTTTGCATTGCCACGGTTTTCCCAGGCCAATTTAAGCCTTCATAATCCAGCAATTTATCCGCATATTTTGTGATCGCAAAAAACCATTGTTTTAATTTTTTTTGCACCACTTGGTTTTTACATCGTTCGCATTTGCCATCTTCAACTTGTTCATTCGCAAGTACTGTCATGCAACTTGTACACCAGTTAACAGGAGCCTCTTTTTTGTACGCTAGGCCATTTTTATAAAGTTGCAAAAATACCCACTGCGTCCATTTGTAATATTCAGGTGAAGATGTCTCCACATTCAAATCCAAATCATACATACCACCAATCGCACCAATTTGTTCCTTCATTTTATCTATATTTTTGCGAGTTGTTTCCGCAGGATGCACACCTGTTTTAATGGCATAATTCTCAGCCGGCAGTCCAAACGAATCAAACCCCATTGGCTGGAACACACTGTAACCTTTCATTCGCATAAAACGACCCCAAGTATCCACAGGCCCATAATTATACCAGTGCCCTATATGAAGCTTGTCCCCACTCGGGTACGGGAACATAGTCAAATTATAGTATTTTGGATTTTTTGGTGCATTTAAATCAACCTTATAAAGCCCGCTCTCTTTCCAACGAGCTTGCCATTTTTTCTCGACTTCTTGTGCGTTATATTCGGTCATAAAGTGCAAACATCATACCCTTTGCACACTTTGTACCGCAATATTTTATGGATTTTTAATGTTCACCTTCTTCAGGCATTTCCGGCTTAACATATAGCATATCTGCCTGGGCGCCTTCGCTGGCATTTTCTATTAAAGAATTCGCTGGCATAAGATTCTCCGCTCCAAAAACAAGTACTCCAACAGATACAGTGAATAGAAACAAAGTGCTTAGGACTATAAGGATTTTAGTCCTTTGAGCTAGACTGCGGAAAGCATCCATAAATGAATTTAAAAGAATAAATCATGTAATTATGACACAATAAAGTCGTGATGTCAATTGTTACCTGGCCGGAAATCTGCTATAATAACAAGATTTAATTTGCCACACATGAACCTGGTACTAAACATTCTAAAGTCCATCCCATTATTCCAGAGCCTAACAGAAGAGGAATACCTGTCTATGGTACAGCACATTGTGCTCCAATATTTTCCTGCCCATTACATGCTTTTTAAGAAAGGCGTGCTTGGTGAGGCAATGTATATTATAAAATCCGGGACAATCAAAATTTTTAATGAAACAGGCGAGCTTGCAACCTTAAACGAAGGTGATTTCTTTGGGGAGATGGCTCTCATTGAAGCAGTCCCAAGAATGGCAAACGCAGAAACATTATCAGACAGCGAAGTTTTTGTTTTGAACAGAGAGGATTTTGCAAAACTTATGCAAAAATGTCCAAGTATCGCAGAAAAGGTGGACAAAGCATACAAAGAGCGTAAATATAAAAACCTTACTTAAACCACGCATAGTCCATGGTAGTTTTCAACCTGTTATTCGCCCATCTTCTCGGAGATTTTGTTTTCCAATCAAATGACTTGATCCAAAGAAAATATAAAAGCTGGATTGGTAATTTTGAACACGTTTGCATAATTATATTTTTCACTATTTTAGTGTTATTCCCATATTGGGGCTCGTTTAAAATGTGGGTAGTTGCCGTAACCATTTTCGCGATTCATTTCGTACAAGATTGGATAAAGATCAAATACGACCTTAAATACAATCTAAAAAAGAAAAGCACTATCCCGTTTTTTGTTGATCAAACGCTACATACAAGCCTTATTCTGATTCTGGCACCTACAATTCAAGATTTGGCTCCATTCCAACTGTCCGGAGACATACTTAACCTATATTACTCTCCGTTTTTAATAGCATACTTAATGGGATTGATTCTGGTCTCTTATACGTATGACATCACTTTGTTTCAATTCAGGCGTCAAAAAACCAAAAAGAGACTTATCTATAAGCCAAACTTTAAGGTAATGCGACGTAATATTACAATTTTCAGTTTAATTTCGGCCTTTTCACTCGTGGCTTATCGCTACTTTATGTAGGTCGACGCTGTTCTTCTCTTTTGCAGTGAGTTCAAGGAATGTAAATGTCCAAACTCCTGTTGTGAATACGTGGAAAACGCCAAGGAAATAAGATGTGAAATAAAGCCCAACAAGTGCCAAAATTCCTCCAATTATAGCGCCGATTGTTGCCAAAGTAATACTCGTAAAAAAGAAGATTGGTATAATTACAAGCAACGGCAAAAGCATGGCTACCAAAATATTTATTGTTATCCTAATTATAATAACCAACATCAAAAAAAACATAAAAAGCGTGTGATGCCATTGCCTAACCACAAGTCCGCTACTTCTAATCATACTGGACATCATGCCTTCTTTATCTATAACGATGTAATATTCGGAATATGTGAATAGTAGAGTTAGGAAAAGCCCCACGGCAATAACTAATAAAAATATCCAACCGAGGAATTCAAAAGCTGTTGGGCCAAGATTACGGAAAGCAAAAGAAGCCTCCATCAAGAGGCTGGCGAAACTAAAGGTTTTTATGGCTAAGTGATATTCAAAAAGTTGCAAAAATCGAGTAAATCCAAAACTAATTCCATCCGGGATTGATATTTTTTCGCCTGCCCGCATGTGCGCAAGCATTTGTATTAGTGCGCCTTGCGTAAAAACCGGGATCATTAGGTGCCCCAAATATATAATTCCGCACATAACCAGTAAAAAGACAGTAAGGCCCGGCATATTTTGGAACCAATCGACTATTAAATTTATGAGTAGCCTCATGGCATGCTTATCTTCTGGCACTCCGGATCTTATATATGGAGAAGTCCAAAAAGCCATGGCCTGGTATCCTATATAAGACATCCCAACGAGCGTATTTAAAACGGCCGGAACAAACGCAAAAGCCCAAATCAATTTTTTGTTTTGTTGTGTTAAACCCCACGCTTCGCCGATAATTGCGCGATATTGCATGGCGAAACTTTAGCTCTAAACTCAGTTTGCGCCAAGTGATATTCCCTCGTATAATTCCCGCATGACGAATCCAGCCACAAAACAAATTCAGTTTGAAAAGTTAACATGGATTGATATTGAAGATCCGTCTTTGCCGATACTTGTAGAGCTAAAAGAGAAATATGGATTTCATGATTTGGACGTTGAAGACTGTCTCTCGGAGAACCAACGCCCGAAAGTAGACGAATATGACGATTATTTGTTTATAATTTTGCATATTCCATGTTTTGATAAACGCCGTCAGCACGTGGTTGAAGAAGAAGTGGATATATTTATAAAAAACAATCTGTTGATTACGGTACATTGGGGTACCCTCAAGCCACTTACAGACATGTTTGAATCGTGTGAAAAAAAAGAAACGGCACGCAAAGAATTCATGGGGCTTTCCAGCGGGTATCTTTTGTACGAGATTGTTGATCAATTGTTTACAAGCGCTTTCCCAATTTTAGATGCACTTGAGGCGGGAGTTACCACTTTGGAGAAAGTAGCATTTTTTTCAGATCAACAGCGCGACATGCTTAGGGAGATACTCAATGTAAAAAAGAACATAATCATGTTTCGTAGAACAATAACTCCGGAACGCACGGTTATAGCGCAAATTGAGCATAAAAATAAAAAGTTCTTGCCGGATACACTTGAGGTATATTTCGACGACATTTTGGATAAGGTGGAAAAAATTTGGAGCAGGTTGGAAAACTTAAAAGAATTGATTGAATCTTTGCAAGACACAAACGAATCAATAATCTCGCATGCAACAAATGATGTGATAAAAACGCTAACCGTATTTAATGTTGTAATGTTGCCACTCAATCTTGTAGCGGGCATGTATGGGATGAACGTCGGCTTGCCACTAGCAAACCACGAATACATGTTTTTTATTCTTATAGGCATAATGCTTTCGATACTTGGAAGCATGTTAATTTTCTTTAAATTCAAGCGCTGGATTTAAGGGATATATGCCGTTTTTAGATTTGGTCTTGCCTTTTTAAGGAGCTTTTACTAAAATACCTCTGCTTTTCTTAAAGAACTTTCTATGAAACACGACGAAAAAAAGACCATATTCAAGGCGTACGGAACTCATGAGAAAGACACTGGAAGTGCACAAGTTCAATCAGCTCTGCTTACGGATCGTATCAACAAACTAACCGAGCACTTAAAGAGCCACAAGAATGATTTGCACTCACGCCAAGGTCTTCTCAAGCTAGTTGGTAAACGCCGTCGCCACCTGCAATATCTAAAGACAAAGAATAAAGAAGGATACGAACAACTGGTCGGAAAACTACAAATTCGCAAATAATTTAAGGCTCCCGTCTGGGGGCCTTATTTCTTTTTAACATTATTAAACATGAAACAAACTGTAAAAGCTGAGGTCGCGGGACGCACCTTAACATTAGAAACCGGCCGTTTCGCATTACAAGCAGATGGAGCCGTAACAATCCAATTTGGCGAGAGCATAATAATTTGTGCAGGAATGATGGCTGAAAAAGGCAATCCTGATGCAGATTTCTTCCCTTTAACAATCGAATACCAAGAACGTTTTTATGCCGCAGGCAAAATCAAAGGTTCTCGTTTTGTTAAGCGTGATGGCCGTGCAAGCGACGAGGCCGTCTTAAAAGCTCGTCTTATCGATCGCCCGATTCGTCCATTATTTCCAAAAGGTATAACAAATGAAGTACAAGGAGTCGCAACAGTGCTCTCTGCAGATCTTGTGAACGAATGTGGAATACTCGCAATGACAGGTATGTCCGCAGCTATGATGGTTGCCGGGATGCCATTCGCAGGTCCATTGGCTGGAGTTCGCATCGGGATGAAAGAAGGCAAACTTATAGTTTTCCCAACTCTTGAAGAAATCGAGCAAGGCACTTTGGATTTGATAGTTGCCGGAACAGAGGATGCAATCACAATGGTTGAAGCAGGCGCTCAAGAAGTATCCGAAGAAACGATGCTGGAAGCTCTAGAATTGGCTCATCTAACAATCAAAGAACTTTGCGCATTACAAAGGCAATTAACAGATTTGATTAAGCCACAAATCCGCGAATACGTTACTACAAAACCAACGGAAGATATTTTATTGGAAGTGGCAAAAGTTTTATCAAAAGAAGAATTGGATTCAGTTAATGGAAAGACAAAGTTTGAAATCAAATCTCGTGTACATGCACTTGAGGCAAAAGTAAAAGAGCAATTTGCATCCAAGATCGAAGACGAAACTTATACGGAACAGGCACTTTTAAGTGCTATGCAAAAGCTTATAGACGAGAATATGCGTAAGAACATTTTGGAAAAAGAAACTCGTATAGATGGACGTGCCCTTGCTGATGTTCGCCCAATTTCCGGAGAAGCAGGTCTTATTCCAAGAACACACGGTTCTGCACTATTCCAACGTGGAGAAACTCAAGCGCTAACGCTTACAACTCTTGGTGCTCCCGGTGATGCGCAAATTGTGGATTCAATGGAGGCTGATACGGAAAAACGTTACATACATTACTACGTATTTCCACCATATTCAGTTGGTGAAGTTAAGGGTATGCGCGGGCCTTCCAGACGTGAAATTGGTCATGGAGCACTTGCAGAAAGGGCTTTAAAACCAATGATTCCAGCAAAAGAAGATTTCCCATACACAATCATGCTCACGTCCGAGATTTTGACTTGTAACGGATCAAGTTCAATGGCTTCTGTGTGCGGTTCAACGCTTTCACTTATGGATGCTGGAGTGCCGATTAAAAAACCGGTCTCAGCTGTAGCTATGGGTCTTGTTTGTAGCAAAGAACTTAAGGAAACGGGAACTGGTCAATACAAGATTTTAACAGATATACAAAGTTTTGAAGACTTTGCAGGAGACATGGACTTCAAAGTTGCCGGAACTCGCGATGGAATTACAGCTTTGCAAATGGACATAAAAGTCAAAGGTATCACTCCAACTATGATGCGTGAGGCTATGGAAAAGGCAAAAATTGCCCGTAACTTCATTTTGGATGAGATGCTAAAGATTCTTCCAGAATCTCGTAAGGCGCTTTCCAAATATGCTCCGATCATTACAAAGATGCAGATTAATCCTGATTTTATCAGGGATGTGATTGGTAAGGGCGGAGAAACAATCCAAAAAATTACTGCCGAATGTAATGTTGAGATTGATATTGAACAAACAGGTCTTGTAATAATCACTGCTCCAAATCAGGAAGCTAGCACTAAGGCGGAAGATTGGATTAAGCAAATTACTTACCAGCCACAAGTTGGCGATGAATTTGACGGAACAGTTGTGAATATTATGGATTTTGGTGCCTTCGTTCAAATTTTACCTGGTAAAGACGGACTCGTTCACATTTCCGCTTTGCGTCCATTCCGTGTAGACAAGGTTGGCGACGTAGTTAAAATTGGTGATAAAGTCCACGTTAAACTAGTAAAAGTTGACGAACAGGGCCGCCTAAATCTGTCTATGAAAGAATTTTACAAGGAAGAAAAAGTTTGATAAATTCGTGTCCGTCGCGCAGAGTTTCCCTCTGCGCTCCGGACTAAGTGCAGGTATCGTATAGTGGCTATTATATCGCCTTGCCAAGGCGGAGAGACGGGTTCAATTCCCGTTACCTGCTCCAAACTCGAATCAGGATGAAATCCTGGTCCAGAGGACTTTAATAAATCGGGACATAACCACAAGTTAAGAGGACATTTTGCTTGTATGCAAATTATCTTAATACAGCCAAGATTCAAACTCTACAACATTAGGGAGAATATTGAGGAATTCTTTCAGTTTATACAATAATTTTTCTTTTTCTTCTTTACTCGGTTCTTCTTCATCTCCATATATAGCATATTCATCTGTCATGTCTTCGATTTCTTCAGCAAGTTCAAAGAAATATACAAGCTTCTCACTAAAATGATATTTTGACGCGAGTCTCATGAAATTAAACGGTATTATCTGTCCCGCATGAAATGGTGAAAAAATCGTTGAAAAAGAAGCGTTCTGTTCCTCAATAACCGGTAGTATAGGTTGAGCATGTTCTAAGGCGTAGACAACATCAACAATATCTTGTTTGCAGTTTTGACGAACAAATATGTTCTCAAAACTTGTAACAATCTTCTTACGAAATTCAATTAACTCATCAGATCCCATAGAATCAACCATTTTAAATATGAGTTGAAATACATGCACAATATTTACAGCGGGTTTGCATATGAGTCAAGAATTACCGAGTATTGATGGATAATTCACATGCCACTGGCTACGCCGGTGGATACTTACTTCATACAAAACCACCTCCAAACTCGAATCAGGATGAAATCCTAGATTCGAGAGGGTTTTTACAAAGACTTATCTAAAATTTGAAAAAATATTTTTTTTACTAAATTAAAATTTTTAATATCTTTTCTGTCAAAAAAATAGTAGTGCAATTTTTCAACAGATTTAATAAGGAGTAAACCGTGTTGAATATTATCAATTTCTTTAGGCGTATACTCCACCTTGCCATAGCCATCAAAAAACGCTTTGCGAGCTGTTTTCCTTTTTGCTTCACTTTTCCATTCCGGCAGATGTAGCCACCACCAGCTATATTCTATAAAATCACGCAACCAAATGCTAAAAGAGGCATTATCCCAATCTACTAGAATAAAGTTTTTGCCTTTAGCCCAAATTGAGTTTTCACGACTTGCATCTCCATGGATTAAGGTGGGGCAAAATGTATTTATATAAGGCTCCAAACTAGCTTTGATGGTCTGATTTGTGCGAACGGTAGTATCTACCGGTAATGCTTTATGTTTTATTAAATCAGTTAATTTTTCTTTGACTTGTTTGAGTTCCATTTCCAGATAATCCGCACATTCTCCTTTGCCATGATTTATTTTGCCATAACGCTTTGCTTTGATTTTGTGAATTTTTCTTAGGATCTTTCCAGATTGCTCATAAGATTGAGCGAGTGTATGGATTCCTAATTCATAATCCTGAGAACCGTTTAATCCGTCCACAAATTCAGATATCATAAAACCGTTTGGAAAGTGTTGGCTGTCACGGGAGTAATACAGAAGCTTAGCGTGGGGAATTTTATATTTAATCAGCTGTTTTTCTATCCACTGCAACATCCCGTCGGCAGGATGAGCGGCATAACGGAACACACGGGCAATGATTGTATTTTTACTTGTGATAATTTTATAGACGTGATTAATTTCGCCATTCGTCATTTTTTTACTATCTCGCACATTCACTCCCAACACTTGTTCAACGGCACTGACAATACGTTCGTCGATCGATTTTTTATGGTCGTATGTTTTAGACATTATTTTACTTTTAAGCCGTTCCACCCCAGTCTATTATTGTTCGATATAAGATACCATCTAAAATCACTGAGGAACTAGCGCGAACTTCCGAGCGTAAGCTCATGGGAATTTCAGTAGCACTTTATGCAACAACCAAAATAAGTAGGCTATTGTTAAGTTATCTACCTCAAAACCTCCACTCCTGCCCATGCAAGTTCAAACACAGTTTTCATCGTGTTGTAAAAATGTTCATGCTCAATCACTACGCCCATAAGATCATCCTTGTGATATGAATAAAGGGCCACTTTATTATTTGGGAATATATCAATATGTATGCTCATTGGGAATTTTTTAGGGTCAATATACTTCAATATTCTAAGCTGTCCCTCTTCCGTAGATTCATATTTGTTTCCAATGGGCAACTTTCCCGTAACGATGCCTCTATATTTGATTTTCGCCTCAATTCTACGGTTAATAAAATCTTCCTCATAATATTTTTTAATTTCTGGATGAATATTTTTATCTATACCCATAAAACTCAAGCGGGTTGATCCAGGCACTTCAAGTAGTAATTCACCAATCTGTTTTATGCCATCAACACCTTCATAAAATGTTATTTTCGGTTTGGTTTTCCCATATTTATTGTGTATAGCAAGTAGCTCTGGCAAAAGCCTTTTTAAACTATTTGCACCATCCATAAAATGGTTGATCAAAATAGTGGGGTCGCTTGGTACGAAAATTTTCAAGTTATTTTTAACATAAAATGAGACAATCCCTTTTTCCTTCATTGAGGTCAAAAGACTATAAGTGGATGTGCGATTTTCGCCTAAACTGCGAGAGAGATTACTCACTCCAGATTCGCCATATTCAAGTAATTTCAAATATAATGCGATTTCTTTTTTAGACATCCCAAGCTTTTTTAAAATTATTGCATCCATAGTTGACTTAGTTAAACAACACATAAAATACTAACATTTACAGGAAGAAAAGTAAAATCTTATATCAAGATGACTTAACTACATGGACAGAAAAATGTTTATTTGTTGTACAATGCCTTCTTACTAAATTTTTAATCCCAAACGATATGCCGGAACCAGTAGCACAAACACCTCTAATAGAATCTAATGAGTATCATACTCATGGGCGTAGCCTAAATTATACAGCTCCATGTGGGATGAAAGGCACAGTTGGGGTAATGCAACCTGGGGGAATAATAGAAGTTTCCACAGATTTAGAAGAAATAGTGCAGATAATAAGAGGCAGATTAGCAGTGAGGATACCGGATCTTTTAGAAAGACGAGTGTATAAAAAACATGATAAATTTTATCTTCCTGGCAAACGGCCAATGGTTCTTTTTGAGCCACTCGACGAAAATGACGTGGCATACGAATGTATTTTTTATCAGCCGGAACTGGATACGGAGAGAGAAAAAACGCAGAAAATAATAGAGGCCACATTTCGTCCTTGAACCTGATACAAGGGTACGATATACTCAAAATAGATTTATCGTACCTACTATGCCATCCCAAGAAATTCTTTACCAAAACCTCCTCTCCATTCTTGATCAAAATCAAGCAGAATGTAAACTTTTTTCGCATCGCGAAGCACTTACTTATGAAGATTTAGAGGCTGTTCAAAAAGAAACTGGATTTTTTGGTCGCGAAATGAAATGCATGGTACTAAAAGCAGACGACGAATTTTTTGTATATGTAACTTTGCAAGGCAATCGCGTGAATATCGAAAAAATAAAAGAAAAACTTAATGCAAAAAAAGTAAGACTCGCTTTGCCGGAAGAACTTTTAGAGCATTTTGGCGCAAAACCAGGCTGTGCTTATCCATTTGGCTTCGACACCAAATTCAATATCTTTGTGGATCCAAAAATATTTAACGAAGAATGGTTACTTTTTAGCCCAGTGCTCCCAACAAAAACAGTCCAAGCTAAAGGAAGCGACCTTAAAAAAGTTTTTACTTCGCTTTCAAACAAAGTCGAAGAAGTTACCGACTTCAATCAATAAAAAACCCGTGAATTTGCCCGACTTTTCTTCAATATTCACGCCTTTTTGGCAAAAACCCGTGAATTATTCCGCAAAACGCTGTACCATGCCCCTCCTAATAAATTAAAAGCATAAAATGGGAAATCAGCTAGAGGCAGGGCTAACACACGAAAGGAGTACTGAAATGGATAGATATGGGAGAACACAGATTTACTGTAAAATACAGGCTCTTCTTGAAGGCAAAAGGCGCAGAGCTTTAGATTTAGTAAACCATGGCATCGCAATGGTCGATGACGTTCTTGATTCAAAAACTGATCCTTTATCCCATTTAAAGCGTATCCAAGAAATATTCAGACAGAGTTTTTTTGGTGCAACAATTGAGACCTCGGAACCAGACGAACAGGCAGTTGTTGATTTAGGTCACACATTAAATGAATTGACCCATTCCGCCTTCCCCAATTTCACAGACAATGCGATAGGAAGGCACACTTATCTTGAAGTACTTAATTATTGGGATGCAGAGCAAAGAAATTTGAGAAGAAGATGGCAAGTTTTGGATAGGGAGACATTGGATGGGATTACATCAGACATTGGCAGTTTGGTTGCTTCCCAAATGCTTTTCATTTTAGATCCACCAAGAGATCCTTATGAGTTTATACCTCTTGCAAAAATGTATGGTCTAGCAGTAAAGCTGGCTGACAACTTGTCCGACTTTAGAGACGACATTCAAAAAGGATTTGTAAATATTCCAAAAGAAGACATACACCATGTTACGGGGATATATGTAGAGGACGACAGGCTTACACGGGTGGATCCAGATAACCTTGCTTTAGGCCTAGAATATAGGGGGAGAGAATATCAACGGGCACAAAGGGTTTTTGAAGTAGCAGATAATCTTCTTTTGAAAGCTAGATTAAACCGACCTATTTGGGATAGAAGATTGGATGAGAGATTGCATTTGTTTGGAGAATTTTGCCACACTTGGCTTGATCAAGCGAAGGAACTTACTTTGCCACAAAGCTTGTAGCTCCAAGCCACGCAAGATTAAAAATGGATCTGTTTGTTTCGGCATTATTTGCACTTTCTATAATAACGCCAATCATTTCATTTTTATCGAGCGAAATCGTGGCGACTTTATCTCCATAAATATATTCGGCATTTTTTACAGGGAAAGTTTTTGGATTCACAGCAAAGATCTCTAAAATTCCGGCATCAATTCTCTTCTGTAAATGTTTTTTTATATACTCAGTATTAAATTCATCATTTGGGCAAAGTAGCCTAAATTTTTTCTTAACTTTGAGTGCTTTGGAATAATATTTATTTAAATGTTTCTCAAAAACTTCCGCCCCAAGCTCATAGTTTATAAATCCTAAAACTTCGCCATCTGTATTTAACAAATCCATCAATATTTCGGAAACTTCATCCACACCTTCAAAGAATTGGATTTTTGGCCTAAATTGATGGGCACTTTGTAATTCAATCAATTCGGGAACTATATTTTTTGCTGTTTTGTAAGAATCTTCAATTTGATTCAAAATCACTTGTGGATTTATCGGGTAATAAAAACGCACACCTTTCTTTTTAGAGACTTTTGCAAAACCTTTTTTTCGCAAATTTTCAAGGGTGTTGTAAGTGGTCACCCTATGCGCGCCGGCTCTTTTTGCAACATTACTTACAAATCCTCCTCCAAGTTCAAGCAAGGCAATGTACGAATTCACTTCTTCGGGCGAAAATCCTAACTTTTCTAAATCGTTTGTTATCATAATTGTAATTTGATGTAGATAATCATCTACACTTTTTTATATTAAAAAATAAGATTAGTAAAGGCCAAAAGTCAGTTCTTATACGTAGAAGTGTTTACAATAAAGGAATCTAATTTACTATTAAGATATGCAATGTACCCAATGTGCTTCACAATTTGAGCAGACGCAAAACGAAATAGAAATTTATAATAAATTTGATGCCATTTTGCCAAATATCTGCCCGGAATGCAGGCATAAACGTAAATTGATTTTTAGAAACGAGAGAAATATATTTTATAATACGAGTGCTTGCACCGGGAAAACAATTATTTCAACAATTCCACCCGCGAGCAAATTTAAAGTCATAGATCAAGATGAGTGGTGGGCGGACAGTTTTGATGCCGGCATTTATGGAAGAGATTTTGATTTTAGTAAAACTTTTTTTGACCAATTCGCAACTTTGCAAAAAGACGTTCCAAGATGGGCAAGATTATTTGTAAATTGTGAGAATAGTGAATTTACGAATAATTCTGCAGAAGTTAAGGATTGTTATTTAACATTTTCTTCATACAATAGCGAAAAACTTTATTACTGTATTCGTGTTTTTAATTCGCTTTCCTGCATTGATTGTATGAACGTAAAAGACAGTCAATATTGTTCTCAATGTATGGACTGCCAAAAATCTTACAATCTTCATTATTCACAGTCTTCGGAAAGTTGTAATGATTCATACTTTTTATATGACTGTAAAAGTTGCAATAATTGCATACTTTGCGCGCAATTACGAAATCAAAATTATTGTATTTTAAATAAACAATATTCTAAGGAAGATTATATGAGTTTTAAGGAAGAATTTTTAAGGAATCTTGGTGGCAATAAAAAAGAACAGGAACAAAAACTGGAAACACTTAAAAAAACTTTATATTTCAAAAATTTACGAATAACAAATTCAGAGAATTCATTGGGTGATTTTATAAACGATTCTAAAAATATTTATAATGGATTTTACGTTGTTAATTGTGAGGACTGTATGAATATCCAGGATTGTACAAAACTAAAAAACTGCTACGACAATCTTGCAAATGAAAAATCTGAACTTTGTTTGGAAGTGGACACTTCCTACGAAGTTTATAATTCAAAGTTTTGTACGCTCACAGTTACTTGTGCAAATTCCGCATATTTGGACCAGTGTTTTAAATTAAAAGAATGTTTTGGCTGTGTGGGCATGAAGTCGGAAGAAAATTGCATTTTAAATAAAAAATATTCAAAAGATGGATATCAAGAAATGCTAAAACGTATCAAAGAACACATGCTAAAAACTGGCGAATGGGGATTACCATTTCCTGCGAAATTAACTCCATTCCCATATAACACAACAGTTGCTTATGAGTATAATCCTTTAACAAAAGAAGAGGCCATAAAGCAAGGGTATCTTTGGAACGAAGAAGGAAAGGAAGCCGTGCATTTTGGTAGGGAATATATAATTCCGAATTATGTAAAAGATGTAGAAGAATCCATTTGTGAAAACATCTTAATATGCGAAGAAACGGGGAAACATTACAAAATCATTCCACAGGAACTTGAATTCTACAAAACTTTTAATTTGCCGATTCCAAGAAATACACCACATCAAAGGTACAAAAAACTTCTTTCACTACAGCCTCCCAAAAAACTTATAAATACGGTATGTGAACTTTGTGGAGTAGTGGTGAAGACAGTCTATCCAAAAGAAAAAGGCTACAAAATAGCCTGCGCCAAATGTTATTTGGAAAAAATTTACAATTAACCGAATCTCATCTTTACAGGTTCGGCGATTGACAGGGGCGTCAAAAAGTAGTTAACTTCCGAAGTTATAATAAAATTTATGACAGCAGATACTTTAGGAGAAGGGGCGACTGTAGGAGTTATATATGAAAATACAGAATTCCAATCGGCTAAAAGCGCGGACGCGAATGCGAGAGTTGCACTGTTATCGGCAATGGCTTTTTTTACATTAGCAGTTGGCACATTAGTTTATAGCACCGATCAATCACTACCTACAACTCAAGCTAGTACAACAACAGCACCAGCCACGTTAAATCCGGATCGTAGTAATCAAAATGGGAATCTGTTGGTGAGCATAGCGAGAGAAGGCAATACACAACAATAAATCATTCCATTGCACGCTACTTAGAGCCTTGTATACTGCATTCGTGCAACAATATTTAAGCTTAGTTCAGGAAATTCTCGATAAAGGCGAGAAAAAGGAAGATCGTACAGGTACGGGCACGCTTTCGATTTTCGGTGTGCAAAGGAAATATGACTTGCGCCAAGGATTTCCACTTCTTACTACCAAAAAAGTGCTTTTTGATGCGGTTTTATGGGAATTGATTTGGTTCTTACGTGGGTCCACGAACATAAATGACGATTTAACCACTCACACCCCAATTTGGGATGCCTGGGCGGATGCAAATGGCGAGCTTGGCCCTATTTACGGCAAACAATGGCGTGATTGGGAGGCAAAAGATGGTCGCCATATTGATCAAATCAAAGAGGTAATAGAAATGATCAAAACCAACCCGAATTCTCGTAGAATTATTGTAAATGCTTGGAATGTCGGAGAAATCGATAAAATGGCACTTCCGCCTTGCCATATGTTTTTTCAATTTTATGTGGTTAACGGCAGGCTCGATTGTCAACTTTATCAACGTAGCGCAGATATTGCGCTCGGAGTGCCTTTTAACATTGCCTCTTACGCAACGCTAATGACTATGGTGGCCAACGAATGCAATTTAATTCCGGGGATTTTTACTCACACTATGGGTGATGCGCACATTTATTTGAACCATATAGAAGGCATTACGGAGCAACTACAACGCACGCCAAAAAAACTGCCAACTTTGGAAATAGCAAAGAAACCTTTTTGGGATTTAAAGTTTGAAGATTTTAAAGTTGTTGGCTACGAACACGATCCATTTATTAAATTTAAAGTCGCCGTTTAAGATGAATTTTGCGATTATTTCGGCTATGGATCAAAAAAGAGGAATCGGTAAGGACAACCGTTTACCTTGGCATATTTCTGCAGATTTAAAGCACTTTGCCAGCGTTACAAATAAGGGGACTGTGATTATGGGACGAAAAACTTGGGACTCGATTCCGGAAAAATGGAGGCCATTTAAAGATCGCTTAAATATTGTTATTAGCCGTGGTGAAATTACTTTGCCAGAAGGCGTTTTATTAGCCCATTCACTGGATGAGGCACTTTTGCTCGCAGAAAAAACTAATCCTCTAGAAAAGGCTTTTGTGATTGGCGGAGCAAGCCTTTATGCAGAATCAATAAATCACAGCGCCTGTACGGAACTTTACATCACGGAAGTAAATGGAATTTTTGATTGCGACGCCTACTTCCCAGAGCTACCTGCCGGGTTTAACAAGGTAGAAGAAGGAGAAAATATCCAAGAAGGAGAGATATTGTTTAGATTCGTGAAGTACGAGAAAATATTGTTAAGTCATAAACGATGAAACAACTTATAACACCTGAAACACTAAAAGTTGGTGAAGTTTACTCAAACGATCAGCTGCAGTATGCATTAAGCATAGGCAACTCGGGAGGAATAAGACCAAAATTGTACGATAACAAACTTGATTTTATAGTTTTGATTACTTCGGCAGAGGAGAATAAAAATATAATTCAAAACCCTTATGCAGATGAAATAGAAGGAGACATTTTGACCTATACAGGCACTGGATTGGCAGGAGATCAAGTTTTGTCAGGTCCAAATAAAAGACTAATAGAGCAAAACGAAAAAGCAATCCCAATCCTGGGATTTTTGAAAGAGGGCACTAATCAGTATAGATTTATGGGATTTTTATTCTTACTAAGACATTATCAAGACTATCAAATTGATAACAATAATAAATTACGAAAGGTTTGGCTTTTTGAATTTCAAATTCTTCCGGACGTCTCAGTTGTGAAAATCGGAGATTTCAACGGTACTTTTGTCCCATTATATGAGAATTTTAAAAAGGAAATATCACAAGATGATTTAAAGATTGATGAAGTTCAAACACAACTCATAATAGACGAAGGGGTATTAATAGACATTGAATCTTTGAGGAAAAATTTATTAACTATAAATCCTTATGATTTTGAAAATCTAATCGCAAATCTTATAGCTCATACTGGATTTTTAGATGTAAAAGTTACGAAAAAAAGTGGGGACGATGGAGTCGACGTTAATGCACTTCTAAAACATACATTCAGTTTTGATCTGAATTATCAATTCCAAGTAAAAAGATGGAAACATTCTGTAGGGAGAAAGGAAGTGGCTAACTTAAGAGGTAGTCTTAGTTTTAATAATTTTGGAGTAATAATATCGACAAGTCACTTTACGTCGAGTGCAATAAAAGAAGCTCAGGGCTCAGGGAAAATCCCAATACATTTAATTGGGATGAAGGAACTACATGAAATAATAAAAGAGACAAATTTTACGATTAAGTAATCGGTATTTATTCCACCTCCACCCCAATCGGGCAGTGGTCGCTACCTTCCACGTCGCTTAAAATAAAGGCGCGTTTCACATGTGGCAAAAATTCTTTGTTCACAAAAAAGTAGTCAATTCTCCAACCGATATTCCTTTGCCTTGCAGCGGTTCTGTAACTCCACCAAGTATAAGCCTCTTGGGCCTCAGGGTTGAAATGGCGGAATGTATCCACGTAGCCAGCCTTTATAAACTTATCAATCCACGCACGCTCGATCGGTAAAAATCCACTTATATTTTCATTTTCTTTTGGATGCGAAAGATCGATTTCAGTGTGCGCGGTATTAAAATCGCCACAAATAATTAAATTCTTGCCTTGTTTGCGGAGTTTTTCCAAAAAAGCTAGAAGCTCATCGTAATAATCCATCTTATAAGACACTCGATGTTCGCCCATTCCACCGTTTGGTATGTAAACATTCACAAGAGTAAAACTGGGGAATTCGGTAAGTAATAGGCGACCTTCCGCATCATGCCTACCATTTTGCAGTTCCCTTTGCACATGCAAAGCCTTCTCTTTGGAAAAAGTGGCAACTCCGCTATAGCCGGGCCTGTCTCCAAAAGTCCATTCGCTAAAATATCCAAGCGGATTACGTAATTCTTGCGTGATTTTATTTGCTTGGATTTTAGTCTCTTGCACGCAAAGCACGTCTGGGCTTTCATCCTCCAAAAAATCTAAAAATCCTTTTGCATGAGCAGCTCTTATCCCGTTCACATTGAAGCTTAGAATTTTCATGTCTATAGTGTAAACACAAATAATTTTTCTCGCCACATTTTATGAAAACAAAGAAATCAAAAAAGATGCAAAAAGTCTCGTACAACTGGTTGCCAGATTTTGTGTATGGCGGAATAGATGGAGCTGTAACAACTTTTGCTGTAGTAGCAGGTGTGGTTGGAGCGAATTTGTCTACGCCGGTTATATTAATTTTGGGATTCGCAAACCTTTTTGCAGATGGATTCTCAATGTCAGTTGGCAAATATTTGAGTGACAAAGCTGAATTAGATCGTATGCAAAAAATACGAGAAAAAGAAGCAAATGACCTTATTGTAAAGCCGGAGCATGAACGAGAAGAACTCGAAGAAATATTAGAAGAACTTGGCTTTAAAGGTAAGAACACCAAATGTGCAGCAGATGTAATCACAAAAGACAAAGAAGCATGGCTAAATATTTTAATGCGCTATGAATTCAATATAATCGAAGAAAATATAAATCCTGTAAAAGGGGCATTTTTTACATTTTTAGCCTTTTTAACGATTGGATTTATTCCATTAATTGGGTACTCACTTCAAACGATATTAAATTTAGGCGATCAAGCGGTATTTATAGGCACATCAATCGCCACTTTATTGGCACTATTTGTGGTTGGCACGGTTAAATCCAAATTTTCAAACAGAAAATGGTATTCAACGGGAACGGAAACAGCACTAATAGGCGGAACCGCCGCAGCAATGGCATTTGTTGTAGGTAAGATGCTTTCTAACTTACTTGGCGTTAGCTAAAGCTTTCGTTCCTCCCTTCTTAACAGGTTTAGCAATATGTTTTGTCCTTTTGCGAAGCTTTGGACAGTACATCAAGCGCTCCATGTCTTTGAGTTTATCTCTTTGAGCCCATCCGGAACCATTAATTTGTTTGGTTTCCTGACAGATCCATACGTACGATACTGATTTACCTTTAGCCATAAGATTAGAAAAAGCGGGAGGAGTATAAAACGCTTTATGCCAAACCGCAAGAGCTTTTGCGATTTTTGTTATAAGAAACTTGCCTTTAAGCAAAATTTGGCTAAACTAGCCCTGTTGCCGCGGTAGCTCAGTGGTAGAGCAGGGGATTGAAAATCCCCGTGTCGGTGGTTCAATTCCGCCCCGCGGCACCACATACGGATTCCAAGTTATCGTTTTTCTGTGGAGCTAAAAGCAACTCCACTTTCACCTTATCGGGAGACAAGGTGATACGTTTCACGAAGGCTTGAATGATCTGTTTTTTAGTAGGGAAGTCAATCTGGTCAAGAATATTTGAGTATTTCGAGGCAATCATTTTTGCATTGCTCAGACGCTCTACTTTTTGGACATCACTAAGGATTTTTGAGTTGTACTCATCCCTCATATTGAGAAGTGTCGTTTTTTTATCGTCCAATTTCTTAAGTCTTCCTTCGACTTCACCCAGCCCTTGATAGGAAAGACCGCTTTCAAATAGACCTACAATGCGCTCACGCTCACCCGAAAGTGCATTAAGATCTTCATTGACTTTCATAAGCTGTTTTTTGACGCCACCTACGTCAATTTTTCTAGTATTTTCCTGTTCGATCTTCTTGATGAAGGCCTTGGGGTCACGGAGAAGAGCTTCAATTCGTTTCCAAATTTTTTCTTCAATCAGAGTCCCTGACACTTCTCGGTTTGAACATTTTTCAGAACTCAATGAGGCGTTCTTCTTTCGGCAACGATAATTCGTATACTCAGCGATGATGTTTTTGCCTTTGAATTTCTTTTTAGTATAGCCAACGTACTTGCCTCCACAAATACCACACTCAATTTTCCCTGACAGTAGATAGTCTTTTTTTGCATTTCTAGACGATATGGTAGCGTTATTTTTAAGCAGAATTGCAGCTTTATCGGAACGCACCCTATCGATGATTTGCTCACACATGATCGGGATCCATTCGTCAGGGGGGCGCTGCACACGTCGGATCGTTTTTGAGCCTTTCTCTCGCACATTCTTGGTCTTGTTGTAGTAGTAGACCCCTGAGTAAGCCTCCTGACGCAAAATCTTACGCACCGTACTTTCTAGCCAAAAGTTTTCTCTATTTGCTGTACGGAACTCTTTGACGAGTTTCCCCTCAGACCTCATTTTATTTGCGACGATATCACCTTTGGTGGGGATATTGAGTGCATTGAGTTTTTCCTGAATTGCGTAAACGGTACAGCGATCATCTACAAACCAAGAAAAAATACGACGAACTATCTCGGCTTCCTCTTCACAGACAGTCATTTTACCCTCAGCGTTAGGATCGTAGCCGTAGGGCATCGACTTGCCACCGAGCCATCTCCCAGCGTTTGCTGCCGAAATTTTACCCTCCATAGTTCTTTCAAGAATATTGTTGCGTTCAAGCTCTGCAAGAATTCCAAGCAGACCTATCATGAATTTCCCCATCATACTCGAAGTGTCGATCACAGGTTCGCTACTCGAGATGAAAGAAATTTCCAGAATAGAAAGTTCTTCCATCGCTTCCAATAGGAAAAGGATCTTTCTAAAAAAACGGTCAATCTTCCAAACGCAAACAACATCGAACTCACCTTTCTTAGCATCTTCAAATAGACGTGTGAGCCCCTCACGATCCTCAATCGCACTCGCTCCTGAACAGTTGATATCTTCATAAATATGACGCTTCCTATCTAAAGTGTACTTGTCTTTCTGGTACTCCAAAAAATTAAGGATATTCCTCCTTTGAAGGTCTAATCCATATTTATCTGCCTGCTCAGTTGTAGAAACACGAAGGTAGACGGCAACGCGGAGTTTTTTATGATCAGTGGTCATGAGTTGGTTTGGAGTGCGTCTGAAGTAATAGACGTATTTTTATGGGTTAAGGGCATACGGAACCTTCCCGAACCGAAGAACTTTGAAAACTCGACCTCATCTTCAACGGCTAAAGTTTGCAAGAGAATTTCCTCACCGTTGCTAAGCAGTACTTTTTGAATATTCTCCATCATGTTAAGGAGAAAAAAAGCCTTTTGAATAACCCGTTCCCAGTTGAAAAGAATATCCTCTTGAACGATCGTGCCATCTTGCCGTTTCAAATAAGAGATACTGGAATTATAAGCAGCCAATCGGAAGGCTTTTGAGTCTCTCCCCTCTATTTTTGCCGTCAAATTCGTTTCTCCGTGACTTTTCACACGAAAACCGTGTTTATAGGCGTTCAAAAAATCATAATCCTTCAAGTAATCCTCAATCGCCTCTTTAAGTAGAACAGAGTACATGTGCATTTTACTTGGTAGATTGTTTATCTTCTCTTTTTCTTTGATGCCGAATACCCAGTTTTCGATTAGAAAATTCGGGAACTGATCGGAGTAAATCTGCCGATTCTGATGAATGCTATAAAAACGCCGAGTAATTTTCCTCCTAAGATCTGAATTGTTTAAGAAAAGATTCTCCCAAAGTACATTTTCTACGACTACAAACGTGTTGATACAAAAAACCTCAATTAACTGAAGATAAGTGGAGTAAAGTTGCAAGGCCCAAACCCTCTTCGCCTTATTAGTTTTGAGCTTACGTAACTTGTCACAAGAGGTATTCACAATTTTCTCCCACAGCGAAAAGTCAATCTCTCTATAATGTTCCAAAATTTCAGTTTTTGTTGATGACATATCTTAGTTTATGGAGTGGGTGAAATATTGTAAAAACCTCCAGAACCTCACAGTTAGTCTAACAATTGAACACAAAGATTTCCATAGAGGAACGGGCAACGTCCTGAAAAGAAATGATTTTGGGACAACAAAAATGCAAATGGTTTATAGGTTGGAGACTGGCAGTTAGCAGACATGGTTTTTGGGACAAGCCATTAAAGCCTTCTTTCTAAAAATTTTCTCTGTTCATCTTCAAGCAAGCTCCTACTTACTGCTGTCCATCCAAACATATGGAATAATCTAGTGATCTCTTTTAGGGCAAGTTCTGCGTAATTTGTAATAATGTCGGCACGATCAATATCTTGAGAGAGGAGGATTGTGCCATTTTGAAATTTACAAGTGTAAACTGTCCTCAGGTCTCTACCCCAGTTCGAGAAGTAAAGTGTACGTCCATTGACGCCGTTTAATTGAATTTCGAGATGAAAAGACTCTCCTAAGACTCCTTTTTGAGCAAGTCTTGAGGCAAACAAGTAGATTTCAGTTATGGTATATATAGTAGAAAAAATTTCCAAGAAGGATATAACGCTCGCATCATCAGGGAAGTGGAACCTAGTTTTAATTTCTTCAGCATCCACAGGAGTAATCCTCCAATCTTCTCTCATCCCAAAATAATGTACAAACTGGCCAGAAAGGAAATATTTCCAATATTCAAATACTGGACCTGCTGGCCAGTTGCAAACAGATTCAACACTGTCTTCGCTAACAAAGGTTGTGTCTTTATCTACATGCGGATAGTCCCACCCCCTTAATGACAATTTATTATTTACAATCATATCTTTAGCTTCTTCTAAAGAAGGGATGAGATTAGCAACAAAGGTCTTGGGCTGTAGCAAAATTCTCCAGTAGCCCTTACTTTTTATCTCAGCGAGTGTGTCTGTAGCTATGCTCATAATCCGTTGAGTTGTTGAGTAAATTGATCAGGGTCATTGTTTCTTTGAATTTCTGGCTTAAATACACCCCAAGGAATCTTAGCAATTAGTTCATCTTGACGTCTATCCATCAATAAATTCAGAAAATCCACCCATTCTCTATGCCCTTTAAGCTCCCGCGATTCAACTGGGGATTTTGATCTAACATATACAACTCCATCCCTAAGAGCCAAATTACTTGATACTTCTGGAGCTGTTGGGTCCCACTTAACAGTTTTAGTTGATACTACAGGCAAGTATGTTGTCTCTTGGATCTGGATGATCACGAAAAGTTTTTCTGACCCATCAGATTGAGTTACCTTGCCTTTCCGTAAGGTGAAGTCTATCGCAGGCTGAGCATAGTTATTTAGAAATCTTCCAATAGTGTCATAGTCAAAAGAGTTTATTTCCGTGTCAGTTAGCCCAATCGGTTCGAAACTGTCATCTTTGACGCCTATGACTATAACGCCACCATCTCGATTGTTTGCCATTGCTATCATTGCTCGCGTTATAAACATATTTGTCGAGTTTTTTGACCACGTCAAAGCCCCTTTGAACTCCACATCTACAGTCTCACGACCAAGGTAAATAAGTTCTTTCAAATTCTCGTCAAATTCAGGAAAATCCATAGACCCAATTAGATACTGGACGGACAATACAACATCAAAAACCACTAGTCAAAAATTCTCACTTTTGTAGCAAAATTTGTTCATGGACTTTCGTCTTTGAGATGCCAAGCTCATCAGCGATAGCTCTAACCGATAAGCCCTGCGACCTCAACCTCAGGATGGCCATTTTATCCACACGTACTTTCGGCCTACCAAGCTGTTTCCCTTGAGAGCGTGCCCGTTCAAGGCCTGATCGGACTCGCTCGGCGATAATTTCCTTTTCAAATTGTGCAAAACATGCGATCAAGGTGAACATGACCTTACCGACAGATGTAGACGTATCCAAGTTTTCACCATAGGAGACAAAATCAATTCCTAAACTCAAAAATAAATCTAAAGTATTGATGAGATGTTTGGTACTGCGTCCGAATCTGTCGAAACGATATACGAGCACCACGTCAAACTTTCTTCGACGAGCATCCTGCATGAGTTTGTCGAGCGAAGGACGGGACTCTTTTGACCCACTCATCACGTCTGTATAAATTTCATGAATTTGCCAACCTCTGGCCTTTACGAAGTCACGGAGGGGAAGTAATTGTGTTTCAAGGTCTTGCCCCTTGTCTGAGGTCGAAACACGAGCATAAATCCCCACTTTTTTCATAAGTGAATGACGTTAAATCCGCGAAGCCTCAATTCAGGCTCCAACTTCGTATGTCGATGGCATTTTCTAAAATCTTTCTCGCTACACATGAGTACGATTCGTTTTGATTGGGCGAGTTTGATCAAATCATCAATACCATTCTGGAACTGCACTTCAGTTATGCCCTTATCAAGTCCACCGAGAATAGGCATCCATAGATAATGATCACCGAGTACAGCATCAAATCGCGATTTATTAAACCAAGGATACCTAGACCGTGGACGACTTCGAACGTCCACAAGGAGTTCAAAATCCACTGTCAAAAGTAAATCGATCAAGTCAGTGAAAGAGCGTGAACCATGCCCCAAGGTGAAACAAGTAAACATTGAAAAAGCGTTAAGAATGTACGAACAAGCGCACTGAGGATTTACAAAGAGTCGTCCGATCTGATTTAAGTTTAACCTGTACAGGAGCTAATGCAAGGAATTTTACTACCCAACATCCTATTCTTCCCTAACCTCGTCGAGTAAACTCCTAGGCAAAAACTCACTGTAATGTTTTTTAAGATATTCAAGATTTTCAGGCCTATCATCACACTGGTCTAATTTTTCTTTAATAAACTGGTATTTACAATGCTGTTCGTGAAGCAGTTGACTCCATTCGATTGCCCAAACATCGTACTTCACATTCTGTTTTTCTCCATCGATAACCTTCCCCCTAGGTATTCCTTGAGTGCGTGTAAGAATATCTTTCCCTATTTCATTCCCAATGAGTATAAAAGTCCATTTACAGTTATCTTTATCAAAACGTTTATCTCCAGAAACGTAACTGGCATAATCTTCAATCTGAGCAAGTTCTTTTCTGCCTAGGACTGAACCTGGACGCTTCAACTCAATCACCAAGTAATCGCGCGCTCTTTCTCCCCTCTGAAAGAGTTTACTGAGAACGATATCAAGAACTTTATTCTCACCATCAAGAGGGACCTCATCTGCAATCTTGACGTCCTGCCCAAGATGAGACAAGTGAGTTTTAAGAACATTTTTCAGAGATTGATCACTATTCCCAAGCTCAAAATGATCTCCAAAAACCCATGTTTCATTTTCAAGTATTTTATGCAAATGACTTCTCTCTAAAACGATACTTTTCGCCTCTGGATCAAACAAAATATGTTCAAGCTCTGACATAAAACTGAGCCTATCAAGAACAGTTCTGGATGCCTTAATAATGCTAGCTAAAGAGTAATCCTCAAGTAGTCCAGCAAGAGCCATGATATCTTCATCAGTAAGGTTTAGAATTTCTTGAAGAATCTTGATTATATTTTTTGGATTTTTTTCCATAGCATCCTTGAGTAGATGAAGGATTACCATATCTATATCAGTGCTACTGCCCAATGGATTTTTTGGAGACTCCAGCATTTCAGCCAAATATATATCAAAAACCTGAATCTTGGCCTCTTCTAAAGGTGTTTTAGGGTCTTCTTTATAGGGATAAGCCTTAGACTCCTTAATATGTTTTAGTTTGCTTTGCGCTTTATCAGCTAAAACAGTTCTTAAAAACTTTTTGAGTCTTTTCTCAAGCTCATCTTGCAATTCCGAATAGATGTAATCACCATAAAACAACCCCATAGTATTTTCCTCCTCTTGCTTGTCCAGATAGGCCCCACAAACATAAACGGAATGCCCAAAGCTCTTCGCCCGAACACCAGTTTTTTCATCCTCAAGAAGGACATTTCCATTTTCCCCGCATAAAAATCTCTTCCTAATACCTATATCTTTCCAATGAAACATTGCAACTTCGAAGTCCTCCTCTAAAATTCTGCCACCTGGAAGCACCTTTTTTATAGTAAAACGTTCCGTTCGATCTGCAATAATTCCAGCCTCTGTATCCAGTACTTCATTATCAACCTCTATATTAATTTTATTTTTACCGTAAGCTCGTATATAAAACGCAAATTGAGCAGTTAGCTCTCTACGCAGTTCTTCAATTTCTAAACTCTGAGTTTTTTGAGTCAAATTTGTTATTTCTACTCGAACCCCATTTTTTAAAGACGTGTCCGAAACTGACGCATCCACGCAAATAAACTTCTTTAAGTTGTCAACAGCATCACCTTGAATGGTAAACTGAGACAGTTGATCATTAAATCTCGACGTACTTTTCCAAGACACCTTGCTACCCAAAGCAAACGCAAAATACCTTCCCTGCCCTTTTTTACCATGATAGAACCTATTCCCTGGACTCTTTTCTTTCAAAGCTTTAGGTGATTTGCCAAGCAAACCAAAATCCGCCTCTACCTCATCGTTAGGTATCCCATGCCCGTCATCCGAAATGACAATTTCCTCCAACCCGCCGAGTGCATTTCTTTTGAAAGATAATTTAACTCGATTAGCATCAGCATCTAAAGAGTTCCAGATCAACTCAGCAATCGCCTGATATGGGCTAGCCCCTTTGTATATGTTTTTCAAATGTGGCTCAGAGAGCTCAACCTCAAATTCCCTAGTCGCCATATTCTTGAAATCAAAAAGGACCTTAATTCTATCATTCAATCAAAAAAACACCATGACCAAATTTTCCGCTCTAAAACGGTCCTCATATCTGGATTGCCCTCAACTATGTAAAATTATCGCCTAGG
Organism: Candidatus Altimarinota bacterium; assembly: GCA_041658345.1. GTDB lineage: Bacteria > Patescibacteriota > Gracilibacteria > UBA1369 > 2-02-FULL-48-14 > JBAZYV01. Next base: position 146,416 of record JBBAAK010000001.1, on the reverse strand, counting down.
AAAGAGATATGTATTTATAGTTGGATCAACTTTGCTAGATGCCTTTATGTCTCAATGCAGAGGCTATAGTTCTAGTTGTAAGAGTCTATAAGTCCATCATTATCATCGTCATAGAAACAGCTCGGTGTCCTATACCACCAACACCATTGCCATTCGGTCCCATATCCATAATTGGAGGGCGTACTCGAATTTGGATTTCCTATCTGTTCAACTATCATTTCATAAGCCATACCTATCCATATTCTCCCATCCGCCACCTGAGTACATTCTGTGTCAGTCCAGTCTGGATGCCTCGAGCATATCTGTCCTGCCTCTGATTGCTCCCATTCTCGAACTACTCTTTCAGCTTCTCGAGTGGCCTCCTCACTAGCCAATCGGCGTTCTCTTTCTTCTTGGTTTTCTTCACGAACGATCAACATGTCAAAGGTGGTCTGTTTATATTTGTTTTTAGCAATAAGCTCTAGCTCGTTCTCCAATGTACTGAGTGTAAAGGTGTAAGAGTAAATCCCCTCATCATCGATCTCCGTAACCTCCTCTTTCGCAGATAGTCTGCTCACAAATACCTCACATGGAGAACTATTCTCAGCGTCCTCATTAGGATCTACCGTGAATTGAAGCGTGAATTCCGCATCTCCATTCCCAGTTTCAATGACATTTTGAGTAAAGTGCTCTGTTATTGGCGCAAAATTCTCATCACGAGCAGACCTCTCGGCTTCTTTCATTTCATATGCGTTGATTATAGTGATAATAGGTTCTGGATAAGCTTCTTTCATCTCTTCATACGCCGAAAGTGCTGTTTCTGCAAAATCTTTGGCTTCTTGAGTCCTAAGATATTTAATATGGTATTCTGCAAAACGATCTGAAGCGATTTCATCTTTTACATACTGGATCTCAGTCTCTATAGTCTTTTCTTGATGCCACTTTGCTAAAACAAAAATAAAAGGGATCAATAATATAATTACAGAGACAGCTATAATGATTAGTTTTTTCTTTTGCATAACTTTTGGATTAGATAGTAAGGCAAAAAGGACAGGCGTCCGATTGAGCCATCAATCATTACTTAGCCAAAGCTTTGCAACAACGATGATCGGAGCACCCGTCCGAGCTTGCCGTTGTTGCAAAACGAAATTTGTATAAGATACAAAAATGCTACTTAGCATTAAGAAATAATTGATGGCTCGACACCATTATACCTGAATTACTGACCCTTTCCAGAGGTTTTATGTTCTGTTCCTCCTGATGATGCTTGGGATTCCATCATCGTTAGAGTCATCACCAAGGAAAAGACGTCTAAAACGCTTACCTTCCTCTGGGGTCATATCTTTGAGCCTGTCATAGAACTCAGCACCTCCGCTTGAATCCATATACTTTTGCTGTCGATTCAACTCTTCAATCTGCTCCCTGTAAAGAGAATGGTTTTGGTCTCGATAAGGAACACTATCAGCCAAACCACGCTCCACTCTCGACATCGACCAAATGGCCTTCAAATCCTTATAGTTGAAGTCATTGAAGTTTTCTTCTCGTAATGACTTGACCGCACGCATAATGACACCTTGCATAAAGTACGAGGCAAATTGATCAATTTTTGCGTAAGTGAGGGCATTCCGTGAATTCAAGTCCTCTCTGATCTTTTTTCGTATTTCTTCAAAACGTATTCTCCAGTCATTCTGATTGGCAATTTTATAAAGTGTAGCCTGCCTGGGGATACGAGCACGGCTTTCTACGGGAAGCGTCTCAATAAATTTCAGCAACTCAGGGATGCGCCCATTCACACAACAAAAGAGGTGGAAAAGATAGCCCTCATCATAAGCACGCACTGCCTTAGCATCTGTAGGCTCTATTTCTGTTTTTCTTTCCACGTAGACGGGCTTTTTTCCACGAGCATGCAAGTGCTCTACGTAGAACATTTGCCTTCCAGAGGAAGAACTTAGGCTGTGGATATTGGTATGAGGCGTGGAATCCATTTTCTATGGGTAAGCATATGAACCACTCAGTCAAGACACAGCCTTTATATACAGGGGGCACTGTATTTTTTTTGATTCCAAGGTGTATTTTGAACTGTCAGGGGAGGGTATTATTTTTGACAGTCACTTCAAAGAGTGTTGGTGTGCGTCAACATGCCGAACCCCGAAGGTCACTTTCTCAAGTATTCGTATGCTTTCTCGAATGGCTTGATCTGCTGAACGTTCTTTGGAATCAAAAAAGGAGCCGATCTCGATTTTTGAGTAGTTATTATCTGTGAATTTATATATGTGCCAGAGATAGGGTGAACGGCGATATTGAACCAAACCATGCCCACCATAACTGATTTTATCGTTTGTATTTTTAGAAAACGTGGATCGCTGCGCTGACAGGTGAGGATATTTCGTTTTAAGTTGAAGGGTCAGTTCTTCAGAGGGGGTGGGCATGGCTTTGATCTCACGTTGAATTTGTTCTACACAGTGAGCAGGGAAAAGCATAAAAGTTTCAGTTTTCCTTTGAGTAACCTTGTGAACTCCATATCTATTCTTCGGCAAGTCGGGCGAATTAAGAATTTGCATATTTTTAAAGGCTAATGACTTTTTGCTTCTTTGCGAGTAAAAGTAGCAATGTTGCAACCTCCTCTGTGGCCTTGTCGACTTCCGATTGATCTTCACAGTAAACAAATTCCCATTTTAGTTCAGGGTAGACTTGCTTCCTCTCCGAGACTGACAAGGCGTGGGACATAATTTTTCAAAAACAGCTTGCCTCAAGATTATTGAGAGGAAGCTCGTCAAAATAGGAACAGAAAAAAATACTTTGTTCCTAGGCGGGGGAATCAGTAACCAAGCCGTTTGCCTTCCTTGCAGATGTCGTTGATTTCCGAATATCCGTAGCTACTTTTGAACCTCTTATTGATTTGGTGAGCAATTTCTTCTGAAGAAAGCCGCCCCTCATTTTTTAGAGAATAGACCTCATTTATAAGCTCAAAAGGCCACGCCTTCTGGTCAGCTCTACTGACTGAGAAATTCTTGATAGAGGGCTTCTTTCTTGTCTTTTTTACTGGTTTTTTAGGCACGACCCTCTTATTAAAAGTCTCACTCATGACTTTTTTTGCTTTCTCAAACATTTCTATGACCTCAATTGTTGTAGCCGAGGGTGAGAGTCGTAACAGAAATTCAAGTTCAGGATCGACAATAAACGGAGACGATTTAGAATTCTTACGCTCTCCACAAACCAGACTGACACCGTGATTCTCGGCAATAACTTGAAATTCAGGACCGATATTAAAAACTTGTTGTACCCACTTACTGGAGTCAAAATTCCCAGTTTCAATAAAATGAGCGATGAATGTTGTTAATCTCAGGTCTAGCTTCATCTCTGAGCAAAGATCATTGATGGCTCCTTTGAAAGTGTAGCCATTGCCGTGGAGAGGAAAACTACTATTCGTGATGCCACTGGGCTTTTGTCCAAGAATATGTGATCGGATATAAAGTACTCTCTCTTGAAACACACGGCTGAAGACGACTCTACCAAGCTGATTCTTAATTTTAGAATAGAGGGCCTTGTTTCTAGGAGAAGCCATGCACACCTGTTTTTCTATTCCCTCAAAAGGTATTGGGATTAACTTTGCCATTGTTGCCAAATCATTTCCTACATAATCGCAGGAGATTTATTTATCAGCAAGTGAATCCATTTCTTGGAGCCTGTATGTGAGACTTTCCTCCCATACTAACATATGGTAACTTGGAATCCCCGCGGCACCAAAAGCCTTAGCGCAACCACACCAAAACGCACAGTGCAAAGGCTCTAGCCAATAGGCGTAAACTGCTCAACATGTAGGCATTCTCGCACTGCACCTTTTTGCTTTAACAAAGTGTAGATGTTTTTAACAGCATCGCCATTTCCACAGATATAAAAATCAGAATTCGCCATGTCCAAATCGTCAAAATGTTCCGTAACACGGCCTTTTAATCCACTCCAATTCGCCTCGGGCTGAGAAAGACTAATAAAAAGCTTTAAATTACTATTCTCTTGCGCCAATTTTTCAAGAATGTCTTTATAAAAAAGATCCTCGCTATGCCTCACACCAAAATAAAGACTGATTTTACGCTCATCTCCCCTTTGGCTTAGATCCAAAATCATGCTCATAAATGGTGCAATTCCAACACCCGTTGCCACAAAAACCAAATCTTTTTTTGAATTGTTCGAATCTATAATAAATGTGCCAAAAGGACCCTCGAATTTAACCTGTTCCCCGGGCTCTAAACTTGTCAAATAATTTGAGCCTTTTCCGTTTGGTACAACTTTTACACAAAGCGAAAAAAAATCGGTTTCGTGAGGGGACGAAGCGATAGAATATGACCTGGCAATTGGCACACCATCACCAGGCACACTAACAGTTATAAATTGCCCGGCTTTAAAGTCAAAATCGCCTTTTTCAAAATCAAGCTGAACCGTGTCTTTTGTTAGGTAAATTTTATTGACTAATTTGCGTGCAAAAAAAACCATTCTTTAAATTAATGTGACAAATTTTCTATGGGTAGTGAAGCAACCAGTTTATTTGGAATGCTCACAGTGGTTCCGCTGGCTGTTTCTATTCTTGTGGATCTGATGCCGATTGAAATCACTTTGCCGGTATGATCGCCTACCTTTATACTATCTCCGGTTTTAAAAGGTTTATCCGCAAGGATGGAAAGCGAAGCAAATGCATTACTCAAAGTTTCTTGTGCAGCGAGAGCAAGCGCAATACCTCCAATTCCAAGCCCTGCGATTAGGGACGAAACATTATATCCTAAGTTGCTCAAAATTAGCACGAACGCAATAGACCAAACTAAAAATTTTGCCATGCCAAACAATCTCCCTGAAGGTTTTTTGATAAAAACGAGCACGATTTGAGAAACAATCACCACAATCACAATCTGTATAATTGCTCCAAAAGTGATAATTGAGACCATGTTGGCAACTAATTCTTGTAGCATTTTCATGGGCTTTAATTTAGCATCTGAATCAATGAAAGCAAAGCACGTTCTCCCACTCAAGCCCGAAAGTTTTATTTTACTGGTTCAATCTCTGCGCAATTTTGCAGATAAAGCAGATCTAATTGAGTTGTGGCTTGATGAAATGCGTGTAAAAGGCGACTTAAAAGTCATCATTAACACCTTTAAAAAGCCATTTATTGGTAAAAGTGCTTCACTCGACATGCTAAAAAGAGCTTCAACTGCAGGCATGGAGTATTTGGATGTTCCGCATGATTTAAAAGTAGACAATGAATTTTTAACACTTGTTACCAACAAAAAGACAAAAATTATACGCTCCTACCATAATTTTGAAGAGACACCATCAAAAAATGAACTTATTGAGATTTTAAATACAATGCAAAAAGACAAGCCGAATCTGCTAAAAATCGCGACCTTTGTAAAAACGCAGGAAGATGCGCAGACATTACTGGATCTACTCAGCGAACCACAATTTAAAGATCGTCTGATAATTACAGGCATGGGGAATCTAGCCAGGGAAGTACGTATAAAAGCACCACTTTTAGGCTCGATCTTTTATTATGCACCGGTAAAAGGTACAAAAGCTTCTGCTCCGGGCCAACTCACAAAAGAGGAACTTGAGAAAGAATGGGAAGTCCATTAAAGTGCAAGCCGTAAACAAATCAAATGAATTTACAAATCGCCATTGTCGGGCTTCCAAACGTTGGTAAATCAACGTTGTTTAATGCACTTACAAAAAGCCAAAGTGCAATGGCTGCGAATTATCCATTTTGCACAATAGACCCGAATGTTGGAGTGGTTGAAGTGCCGGATGAACGTTTGCAAGAACTTGCCGGGATAGTTAATCCACAAAAAATAATTCCTGCGATTGTTGAATTTGTTGACGTTGCTGGTCTTGTAAAAGGCGCAAGCCAAGGCGAGGGACTAGGTAACCAATTTTTATCGCACATTCGTGAGTGCCATGCAATAGGGCAAGTGGTACGCCATTTTAAAGAAGGTGATGTAATACATGTGCACGACAATGTTGATCCAAAACGCGACCGCGAAATTATTGAATCCGAACTCATTTTGGCCGACTTGCAAACTCTGGAAAAACGCATTGCAAAAGCAATTAGTGAAGCTCGTGGCGGTGATAAAGAAAAAATTGTTTACAGCGCACTTTTGGAGCGCATTAAGCCACAACTTGAGGCGGGTAATTTGGCTTGCACATTGGATCTAACGGATGAAGAAAAAGAAATGCTACGCGATCTGCACCTAATCACAATGAAGCCGATGATGTTTATTGTGAATGTTAGTGAAAAAGATGTTGCCGGCATAGATGAAGAAGATTTGAGGAAAGAACTTGGACTTAAAGCTACAGATAAAATCATACCGATTTCCGCACGCGTGGAGGCGGAATTAATTGCATTTAGCCAAGAAGAAGCAACGGCGTATTTAAAGGAATTAGGGCTTAAAGAAACGGGGCTACATCATGTGATCCGCGAGGCTTATGACATTTTGGGGTTACAAACTTACTTTACAGCGGGTGAAAAGGAAGTCCGTGCTTGGACAATAAGAAAAGGGGCAAAAGCACCGGAAGCTGCAGGAGCAATTCACACGGATTTTGAAAAAGGATTCATACGCGCAGAAGTAATTTCTTATAACGATTACATAACTTGTGGGGGTGAATTAAAAGCCCGTGAAAAAGGTTTAATGCGTCTTGAGGGCAAAGAATACGTAGTTAAAGATGGTGACGTAATGCACTTTAGATTTAACGACTAAGATGCACATAATACCGAACATTTTTTTGCAAAACGGGAACGCGGTTTCCCTTTATAAGGGCAGTGAAAACGATCAAAAAAAAGTTTATGACCGTGCGCCGGAGACATATGCAAAATGGTTTGATGCAGAGGGGATGGAGGCACTTTTTATAGTGGACTTGAACGGTACTGAGCAAGCCAGATTACCATTATTTCGCAAAGCATTCTCTGGCGAGATTTGGTGGGCCGGGCAGGTGCGTAGTATGGAAACAATCAGAAATCTTTTAAATGGAGGTGCCAATCGCATTGTGCTTGGCCATAGCGCTGAAAATATTTTTAAAGATGCACTTGCGGAATTTGGAGAAAAAATCATACCGGGCATCCAAGCATATTTTTATGACGACGTGCCAGCCCTTTGTGAAAAATATGTGGCAATGGGCTTTAAAGACATACTTGTAAAAGACATGAACGCGGAAGGCACTTTATTTAATCCGAATTATGATCTAATGGAAAAATGCGTTTATTTTTCTGGCGCAAATATTTACGCATCAGGCGGAGTAAGCGATGAGTACCATTTAACTTTGCTCAAAAAAGCTGGCGTAAAAGGGGCCGTAATAGGGCGTGCATTTTATGAGAACATATTAAGCCCAAGTACAATCAAGAATCATTTTGGACGCGAGTAATATTCAAAACGCCATTCACACTTCTTAGTTTGTACATGGCATTTTCGTATTGAGTTATGTCCAAAATCTCAAGCACAAAATGTAAGCGATGGATTTGTGCATCAACGTGTGGAAGAGTTTGAACCGAAACTATATTTATACCAAGTCCAACAAGTTCATCACATAAATCTCTTAGCAAGCCTATACGATTTCTACTATCTATAGTTATTGATATTTTATGAATTTTTTCTGGATTCATAAGGTCGGTTTTTTTATGCAACATACTCGTTTCATATGCTTTTATATCCGCAGGGGCGCTTTCAAATCCAATTAGATCTTCTTTCGTAAAAAGTGCATGGATCAAATCAGCCACATCTATTGTCCCATCACCAAGCTTGTACAAAACATCTTCCCAAGATTCAATGTTGAAAAATTTAAGCGCAGACAGTTTTTGTAAATCATTTATACTGGCTAGCCCGCCGAGCCCCAGCAATTTGATTTTTTCATCCAATATAGACGTTGCATCAGCCAGGACTGAGGTGCGATTTTTTTCTTTTAAAAACTCACGGATATGCGTACGTGCAAGATGGGTTTTTGCAAAAGAAAGCCAGCTTATTTGTGGACCATCAGACTCTTCGGAACTTTCAACGGAAACAGTGTCCCCACTTTCCAATTTTGTGGAGATAACGCAACGTTTGCCATTTATAATCGCTCCCGTAGCTATCATCCCAAGGTCACTATGCACGTGGTAAGCAAAATCTATTACGGTGGAACCTTTTGGCAAATCAATCACATCGCCTTTTGGCGTAAAAACAAAAATTCTATCTTCAAAAACGTCCAATTTCAGTCGTGCTAAAAACTTTTTACTGTCTTTAATGTCACGCTGTAAATCCAAAATACTTTTTACCCACTGATATTTTTTTTGGAGCTTCTTTTTTAAGTGTACCTTTTTGTCATCTTTGTAGAAATGATGCGCAGCGATTCCATATTCATTCTCTATATGCATATCTTCAGTACGAATTTGGAATTCAGAGACAACCCCCTTTAAACCAAACACCGTAGTGTGGATGCTTTTATACCCATTGTTTTTTGGTATTGCTATGTAATCTTTAAGCCTTCCCATCTTGGGAGTAAAATTTTGATGTAGGATGCCAAGCGTCTGATAACACTGTTCTACGTTTTTAACTATTATTCGTATTCCGATAATGTCATATATTTCACTAAAACTTTTTTTTCTGCGTAACATTTTTTTATATATCGAATACAAATTTTTTTCTCTCCCTTCTATTGAGATGTAATTTATGCCTGCTTTTTTTAGCAACGATCCGGTTTTATGTATTGTCTCATTTAGTACACCCATTTTTTGATAAGTCGTTTCCTGGACGAGATCATTGATTTCTTTGAATTCATTTGGCCAAAGTACCTTAAAACACAAATCTTCAAGTTGATTTTTTAATTCCCATATACCTAGCAAATTTGCTATCGGAACAAAAATTTCCATAGTCTCGCGTGCAATGCGCATACGTTTTTCCGGATTCACGGCATCAATTGTTCTCATGTTATGTAGTCTATCCGCCAATTTAATCAAAATAATACGTGGATCTTTTGCGCTGTGTATAAAAAATTTCTTAAGTGATTCCACATGCCTTCCCTCCATATCATCGCGATAATGGACTTTTGAAAGTTTGGTGATTCCATCAACAAGAAATCTGACTTTTGCTCCAAATTTTTCACCAATTTCCTCCAAAGTAGCTGTGGTATCCTCCGGCACATCATGCAAAATAGTGGCTATTAAAGTGTCTTCATCAACCTTGAGTCCGGTTAAAATCAATGCCGCACTCATAGGGTGAATTATATAGTCGGATCCATCTTTTCTCATTTGTCCTTCATGTGCATTTTTTGCAAATAAATAAGCCTCACGTAAACGTTTTTCATTTAAACGCGGTAAATATGTTTTGGCGACACTGACAACCTGATCAATCATAATTACAGTGTTGACTAAACTGATTAGTCATTTTATATTAATACAGCCCAATCAGGCAAGACTTTATGAAGAAAAACAAGAAAGTTTTAGTAGCCATGTCCGGCGGTTTGGATTCGTCCGTGGCCATGGCACTTTTAAAAAAAGAAGGCTACGAATGCATTGGTGTATACATGAATTTATGGGCGGATAAAACAATTTTTAACAGTGAAGAAACGAAAAATTTTCCACAAAATAAATGTTGTTCAATTGAATCTCTAATGATTGCACGGTCTGTTTGCCAAAGCTTGGATGCGCCATTTTACGTACTTGATTTTGAAAATGATTTTAAAGACAGTGTTGTAAATTATTTTTTGGAAGGATTTAAAAAGGGTGAAACTCCAAATCCATGCGTGGAATGCAATAAAAAAATTAAATTTGGACTTTTATTTAAAAAAATGGAGGAACTTGGTTGTGATTTTTTGGCAACGGGCCATTACGCATTAATTAAAAAGGACAAAAACGGAGAAATGCACTTGTACAGTGGAAAGGATGAGTCAAAAGACCAAACTTATTTTTTATATAATTTGACACAAGAAAAGTTAAAAAAAGTCTTGTTTCCGATTGGTAAATATACAAAGCCAAAAGTGCGAGAAATGGCACGAAAACTTGGCTTAAAAGAAGTCGCCGAAAAGCGTGAAAGCCAAGGCGTATGTTTTTATCCAGAAAAAACCGGTGAAGAATTTTTAAAGCGTTATTTAACGCAAAAAAAAGATTACAAAAGTGGTCAAATACAAGATACAAATGGTAAAATAGTCGGAGAGCATAAAGGGCTCCCTTTTTACACGATTGGTCAACGTAAAGGCATTTGCATAGGTGGTGGGCCGGCACTTTATGTAAACAAAATGGATCACAAAAAAAACCTATTATATATAGGCGATGAAAACGAACTTTTTACGCAAACGGTTGAACTTAAAGACGTAAATTTTTTAAGTGGAGAACTGCCAAAAACAAATTCGCCCTTCAGCGCAAAAATAAGAAGCCAAGGCAAACTTTCAGAGGGAAAACTTATTAAAAAAGACAAAAAAATCTATTTTAAATTCAATAAACCCGAGCGAGCAATAATGGCCGGCCAATCACTCGTACTTTATAAGGGTAAAGAGCTTGTTGGAGGCGGACTAATGGTATGGTATAATAAATAGATTAAAAATGAACAAAATCCACGCAAAATACCGCGTACTTGCCTTAAAGGCAGACAGAAAAATTCTCACAGCAAATGAGGAGTCTTATATTCGCCTGGATTTGCTTGCGCATGAGAAGGCAATCGCGGACATTTTGCTTATAAGAAAGCCATTTTTTAGCTTTTTGCCATTTGCTGGGATTAAGCACTTTGCGATTACGGCATTAATCCTTTATGGAATTTTATTCGCACTCACGAATGCTTCTGCCTACTCAAAAATTGCACTATCGAGCATAAAAGATGCATTCAATAAACCTGAAATCGCATCGATCTCAAACCAAAATCAAATAAATGATCCATGGCAAGAAAGCAAAATCTCTTCCTCGGTAAAAACAGCTCCGCTTGCAGTGTTCGAAACAAATTTAACAGATCAAAAGGATTACGTCCCGGCCCTTTCTTTGGTGCCAACCTCTTATGATAATCGCATAAAAATACCGGGCCTAAAAATAGATGCTCCAATTGTTGAGCCACTCCTTGGCATAAACGCAATTGAATCAAACGATTGGGTTGGTCTTGAAGAACAAATACGTGAAACGCTTTTGCAAGGTGTTGTGCATTATCCGGGCACCGCGAATCCGGGCCAAAAAGGTAACGCTTTTTTTACCGGGCATAGCTCAAATGTATTTTGGGAGCTCAGCGAGTTCAATACGGTTTTTGCCTTATTGCCAAAGATAAAAATTGGTGATGATATTGTTCTAACCTACAATCAAAATGAATATCACTACCGCGTGATAGGCAAAAAAGAAGTTTACCCAACGGATGTGAGCAGTTTGGAGCAGGGCGACGACTACAAATTAACGCTGGTAACTTGCACTCCGGTAGGTACAGCGTTTAGACGTTTGATTGTTACCGCCGAGCTAATTAAGGATTAGTTGGAGCAGAGCCACTAGCATCGCTATTTGCGCCGGCATCCAATTGTCCCAAAATGTCAGCCTCTTTTTTGGCCTCATCGGCTTCATTTGTAGCCTCCGCTTCTTGCAATTTTTCACGTTCTTGTTTCTTTTGCATAGTATTCCATTCCTCAAGATGTTTTTGATTCAACTTCGCAAGCTCATCTTGGTATTCGGTGTCCAGTTTGGAAAGTTGAGAAGCCTCTTCTTCAAGAATTGTCTTTAATCTGCTTACTTGATCGTCCGTCATTATTGGCAAAATCTGGAACCAATATTCTCGCTCCTCGCGTGACATTGATTCTGTTTTTTTGATTAGCTCAACAAGCTCCGGATATTTATCTAGAACCACTTGTGGCACATCATAATCACCACCTGTAGCTTGTGGATCTGCAGGATTAACAGAGCCTTGCGCACCATCTTGTGTAGCGCCCTGCCCAGCTCCCGAATTTGTTGCTATTGGCGTAGTAGGATCCATAATTCTCAAAGATTATATAGATTAAGGTTACTGTTGTGAAGATGAAGTTTTATTTAGGTGAGGGAGCAGGAGCAGTAGCACTTTCATTTGCATTTATTAATTCTAGGATTTTTTTCGCGATGGCTTTCTTATTTTCACTCATAGTGCTTCCAGGCTTAGTGCAGTTACTTGCATACTCAAAGAGTGTTTGAGTCTTTAAAATATCAGGGTTTTGGGTCAGTGTTTGAGTTAAGACCTTGTCCCATACAGCTCTATCTATCGGTGTAATGTTTTTATACTGTTCGGTAACAAGTTTGAGGAAGTCAGTAAAAAGCATTTCCTTCGTGAACTTAGCCTTCGGATTAATCGATCCGAGCGTTTTTTCAAATAACTGAACGTTTTTTTCATCTGACAAAGCCAGAATAGTTTCATTCAGATCTCCTTGGACTTTAACTACAGCCTCGTCATCAGCATCCAACAATTTTCCTCCATCTTTTTCTAGGAATGCCATCACCTTATCATTTTCTGTCACTCCATTTGCCTTCATTTTAGCAACTAACTCCATACCTTTTTTAACATATTCACTGCTTTGGTCTGATTCTTTACTCAAAGAAGCCTCAAGCTCCTTTAGTGTCATATCTTTTGTAATCGTCTCAAAAGGCTTTTCTAACTTCTCACCCTTACCAAAGAATTTCTCAAATACTTTTGTAACTGTTTTATTTGGTGGTTGGTATTCCGGCTCAGGTGTAATCCACTCAATCGTCATTTTACCTTCTTCACCAGGTACTAGTTTAAGCCCAATACCTTTTTCCAAATTCTTTTTTTGATCCGGAGATAATTCCTTAGCCCATTCAGTATTTTCTCCGCTAAACATTATAATCAACTGGAAAAGAGTGGCTTTTGCACCATATGCTAATTTATCAATAGTATTCTTTGGGTTTGGCAAGTTCGCCAAATCTATTGAAAGCGCCTTCAGAATAATATCAAGTTTGCCGGAGATGGTTTCGTCGCCTTCTTTAGTTGTGTCCTTTCCATCAAATTTTACTTCTGCTTCCAACGGTGAATTCCCATTTTTGTCCAATAAGACAACGGCTTTTCCCCCTGTTGGTGCTGTTGTGCCTGTAGTTGCGACACTTTCCACTGGCAACGGTACTTCAGAATCATTCAAAGCGTTTTCAAGTTGTGCCAAAGTCAAAAGTTCGCCTTTTTTGGATTCTGCTTCCATTTTTTTATAGGCCTCTTGGCGAGCTTTTAGCTCAACAACATTATCTTTTTTCTCCAAAGATTTTAATTGTTCCTGTAGATTGGCTTTCTCTTTATTAAATGAGGCTTCAGTTCTTAATTCATTAGAGGTTTTATCTTCACCTTTTTTTACCAAAGCTGTTAATGCATCTTCAATTTCCACAAGCCTTTTATTTATAGACTCAATTTGCGCGAGTTTTGCATCAAGTTTGTCCTGTTTTGGGCCGAGTACTTTTTCTACAGCGCGTTCGCCTTTTTGATTGAACTTATCGGTAACAGCTTTCTTTTTTGCCCCTATCGCAGTAAGTTCATCTTTTAAATCGGCAAGTTCATTTGTTTTTTCTGCTCGTTTGCGAGGATCGGTTTCGGATTTAAGTTCAAGAGTTAAATCATCCATTTCTTTTTGGACTGTTTTCTCATCCTCTCCTAAATCCTTTGCTTTAGCATTTTCGCGTCTATTAAGACGTTCAGCACGTCTATTCAACCTACGCATTGCAGGATCTTCCCTTAAATCAACTTCTCGTACTGGTAGTTCTTGTACCATGTAATTTTATTAAATAACGAAAATATTAGCGTGCTCTTCTAGGCGCTGTTTGGTAAGCCTAACACCATCAAGTAATTGCTTAAGTTGGTAGGTGGCGTCCATAGAAAATTGTGTGAGAGAATGGATTTCACGGATTTTTGTGATTAAAACCATGGCATTCTGATCAGCTTTTGCTTTTTCCTCCTGAGGTAAAGCCTCATAAACAGGCATATTCAGTAGCGAAGAAGGGCCATATAGATTAATCGATTTATCCTCGATTTTTTGAAGTAGCATGGTCAAAAATTCTCTATCCTCATCTGTAAAAGTGTTATCACCTTGAAGGGGTTCATTAAGCCGATTTTGCACATCTTGCGCAATTGGGGCGTTATCTGTAGATGGGTCATAGAGCGGATTAAGTGCCATTTGTTTAAATTAAATCTATAAATTATACCAAAAATCCTCTAAAATTGAAAGCATGAATAAGCAGGAAGCAAAAGTCCGCATAGAAAAACTCAAAAATGAGATTTTAAAACGCAACTACGAGTATTTTGTTTTGGATGAATCAAACGTGTCTGAAGCCGTTCGCGACTCCTTAAAACGTGAACTTATTGCACTAGAAAACGAGTTTCCGGAATTAATTACGCCGGATTCACCGACTCAAAGAGTTGGGAGTGCACTTTCCGGTAAATTCCCAAAAATTAAGCACAAGAGTCGTAAATGGAGCCTCGCAGATGTATTTTCTTTGGATGAACTTAAAGATTGGGAAACGCGAGTGGAAAAGGCAGTTGGTAAAACGGAATTTGTTACGGAGCTTAAAATGGACGGGCTGAATATAACACTTTGGTACCAAAAAGGTGTGCTTGCAAAGGCTCTAACACGCGGAGATGGAGTGATGGGCGAGGATGTTACACACACAATCCGCACAATAAAAAATCTGCCACTCAAGCTTTTTGCAGAAATTGATTTGGAAGTTTCGGGCGAGGTAATTATGTCCAAAAAAAGTTTTAAAAATTTGGAAGGATTCGCAAATCCACGCAATGCGGCGGCGGGTGCTGTGAGGCAACTCGATCCACTAATCGCAGAAAGCAGAAATCTCGAAATGTATTGTTACGAAATCGGCGAAAGCGATGCAAACATTCCAGCTAACCAATCTGATAAATTGGAATTTTTGCGTAAACTCGGCTTGCCGGTAAATCGTAAATATCAAGTGCATAAATCGGCGGAAGATAGCATAAACTATCTTGAAAATTGGCAAAAAAATCGTGAAAAATTACCATATGAAATTGATGGAATTGTTTTTAAAGTTAACGATAAAAATAAGCAAGATATTCTTGGGTGGACAGCAAAAACCCCACGTTTTGCGATTGCATATAAATTCCCGGCTGAGCAAACAACCACAATTTTGCAGGCAATAACCGTGCAAATTGGGAGAACCGGTGCTGCAACTCCGGTTGCAGAATTAAAACCGGTGCTTGTGGCGGGCTCCACAGTTTCACGCGCCACACTTCATAATGAAGATGAAATAAAGAGAAAAGACGTGCGTGTTGGCGACACAGTTATAATCCAAAAAGCCGGCGATGTTATTCCGGAAGTTGTGGAAGTGCTTAAAGATTTAAGACCGGAGGATTCCAAGCCTTTTGTTTTCCCGGTGGCTTGCCCGATTTGTGATGGAAAACTAGAAAAACCGGAAGGCGAAGCGGTGAGTCGTTGCGTAAATATTGATTGCCAAGGACGTAAGCGTGAAGCATTTATACATTTTGTATCACGAAATGCTTTAAACATTGAATCACTCGGCGAAAAAGTTATTGATTCACTCGTGGAATTTGGATTTTTAAAAGACGTTGCAGATATTTTTACGCTTACAAAAAATAATCTATTGGAATTGCCGTTTTTTAAAGATAAAAAAACACAAAATATTTTGGATTCAATTGAGTCTTGCAAAAATATTCCGGTGGAACGTTTTGTGTATGCACTTGGCATTCGTCATGTTGGGCAGGAAGTTGCAAAATTACTAGTAAACAACCTGCAAAAACAATCTACAAATGCCAATTTAGACCCACTTGTTTTGATGGAATTATTACAAAATAGCACTGTAGAAGAACTACAAAATATAGAAGGATTCGGAGGTAGAATAGCGGAAAGTATAATTGCTTGGATTCGGCAAGAAAAAAATCAAAATTTATTAAAAAAATTAAACCAAGTTGGAATAAAACTTTTGTGGCCGGGCGAAAAAAAACAAGTAGAGGGGATTAGCGGAAAAACTTTCGTAATAACGGGCACACTTTCTCGTCCAAGAGAGGATATAAAAAAAGATATTGAAGACGCAGGTGGACATGTTGCCGGCAGTGTAAGTGCAAAAACAGACTATCTACTTGCCGGCGAAGAAGCAGGTAGCAAATTACAAACAGCACAAGAGCTTGGAGTCGCAATTTTGGATGAAGAAACGTTTTCAAAAATGATTGGCAAAAGAGTCGAACTTAAACAAGCTTTACCAACTCTTTTTTAACGTTTTTAACGAGCCTAAAAGATCCTACAAAAACAACGAGTGAAGGCTCTTTTTTTTGCTCAATTTCACTCAGAACTTCTTGCACGGTTTTTGCTGTAAGTCCGCTTGGGCAAGTACCTGCGCGTTCATCTGTAATTGGCACCCAAATAGTATTTTTCTGTGGAAACAGTTTCCATAGATTCGGGTCCTTGTCTTTTAAAATGTGTATGCAAAATTTTGCATCCAAAAAATCATTATTTTTTTTGTAATCATTCGTCAAATCAAGCACGTAATTTATGCTGTCAAAAGTGTGAGCTCCATCCAAAATAATTTTATGTGGTCCAAAAGGAATAATTTCAAATCGCCCGGGGATTATAACTTTAGAAAGTTCGCTAATTACGAATTCATCAATTTTACATCCAAGGATTTTACCGGCAGTAATAGCTATCCCAGAACTTTCCGAATTGTGATTACTTAGCTCATATTCATGCGCAAAAACAGGTTTAATATCCAAAATTTCTATCTCATCGGTCACCTCTTTTTTTTGTTTTTTGCTTGTTATAAGTGGAACGCCTTTTCTGCAAATTCCAAGCTTTTGTTTGGTGATTTCCGTGAGAGTTTTACCAAGCACATCGGCGTGCTCCAATTCCACATGCGTTAAAATTGTTAAGAGTTTATTCTCTGCAATATTTGTTGCATCATTGAGTCCGCCAAGTCCACATTCAATCACGCAAATATCACAATTTTTTTCTTTAAAATATAAAAATGCCACCAAAGTTAAAACCTCAAATTCGCTCAAATTTTCATCAATATTTTTAACTTTTTGACTCATTATTTTTAATTCTTCCGTACTAATTTGCACGCCATTTATGGAAATCATTTCTTCATTCTCAAATATCGGTGGAGAAGTAAATAAACCGGTTTTTTTATCATTTAATTCCAAAATTTTTGCAAGTAAAAAGGCGACTGTCCCTTTGCCTTTTGAACCTGCAATGTGGACAATTGGCAAATCAAAACCACCTAAAACATTAAGTGCGGATTTTAATTTTTCTAGCATAATTAAAGTGGTTCTTCCACGGTCTCCCATCCAAGAGCATCAGTTGCAACCGGCTCAAAAACAAAGAAAACTTTAATGGGAGTTCCAAGTACTCTTTGCAAAGCCTCTTCAATATTATTAACGCCATCCGGAACACTAACTTTTTCGTGATGGAATTTGGAATTGAAAGCAAAAGTAATTTTACCGTCAATCACTTCCTTAATATGTGCAGTTTGAAGGGAAGTGCGCACGGCAGGATGAGCGATTTCTGCAAAAACTTTTGGTAGTTGTTTTTTAATTGCATCAATATGCACTAGGCCCTCCAAATTTTCTTCTTTTGAATGATGTTCTTGATTCACAGGTTTAATTTTCACATTTGCATCAACAACACTTGCACTACTATCATCAGAATTTTGTAAATTTTGCGTAGAGCGTATTACCGCGATTTCAAGTGGCAAAGTAGCTATGCTAGCACGTTTTAATTTAACCCAAGCATCGTCAAAAAGATCAATCCATACAAGTATTTTTGGCAGGACTAAGGTTTTCTTTTCATTCAATGCATCGTGCATTTTTTGTCTTAGCAAGCCCAAAAAAGACGTTGTAAATTGTTGCAGATCGCGTCCCTCGCTATAAAGCGCCTCAATAACATTTAGGCCTTTCTCTGTATCAGCGCTACCTAATGCTTTATATAATTCTTCACACGATTGCAAATTCGTAAGACCAAGTCTTTCACGCACTAAATCAGCCGTAAGAGTTTCGGAAGACAATTGCTCAAATAAAGAAATCGCATCCCTCATTCCGCCATCAGCATGTTTTGCAATCAGCCTCAGTGCCTCATCCTCGGATTCACGCTCCTCTTTTATGGCTATACTTTTAATTTGATCAAAAATATCATCCTCAGAAATTCGTTTAAAATCATAACGCTGGCAACGAGACAAAATCGTCTCCGGAATTTTATGGATTTCTGTGGTGGCAAGAATAAAATAAACATGAGGAGGTGGTTCCTCAAGACTTTTTAAAAGCGCATTAAAAGCCTCCTTTGTGAGCATATGCACTTCATCAATTATGTAGACTTTTGACCCGGCATAACTTGGCGCAAATCGAATTTTTTCACGCAAATCACGGATCTCATCAATACCACGATTAGATGCCGCATCAATTTCTATCAAATCAATAAGTTCACCTTTCCCGTGCATCAAACAGATATCGCATTTTCCGCATGGCTCTCCACTTTCGGAGCGATTGGTGCACTGAATTGCCTTGGCAAGCAATCTTGCGGTTGAAGTCTTACCAGTTCCGCGTGGCCCAGAAAATAGATATGCATGGACTATCCTGTCTAGTTTGAGGGCTTGCATCAAAGTTACTCGCACCGGGCTTTGCCCAACGAGCTCATCAAAGTTTTGTGGCCTGTACTTGCGGTATAATGCAAAACTCATGACTGCATAATAATCGATTTCATGGCTTTCTCAAAGGCTTTAATTGAAAACTGGCTGGCATGTTTTGCAATTTGCTCCGCATTGTAATCCTTTTCATGGATCAACAGTTGTGTAAGCCCATATTCCATACTTTCAACAGTTTGTTCATCAAAAAGTTCACCCGTAACACCAGGTATCATCGTTTCTGTAAGCCCACCTTTATTATAAGCAAGCACAGGTTTACCACAGGCCATCGCCTCAATCGGCGCCATCCCAAAATCTTCCTCACCCGGGAATATAAAAGCTCTGCAATTTTCCATATATTCCTTAACGTCCTCATCCGATTTGTAACCCAAAAAGTCTATATTTTGCGCAGACATTCTTTTGAGTCGCACCTCATCTGAACCCTTGCCAATAATCACCAATTTTTTGCCGATTTTATTGAAAAGTTCAATGGCAAGATCAACTCGTTTATAAGGAGTAAGTTGAGAAACTATCAAAAAATATCCCTCGTTTTTTGCATGAGGAGTAAATCTTTCCGTATCAACCGGTGGATAAACAATTTGCGATTCCTGCCTGTAATATTTACGAATTCTATCTTGCACAGTTTTTGAATTTGCGATTGGAAAATCAACTCTATCAGATGCCAAAAAGTCCCATTGGCGGATTTTATGTAGCATTCTTCCAACAAGCATTTCCCCAAGAAATCCCAAATTTTGTTCTTTTATGTATTTGTGAGTGTAATCCCACGCGTAACGCATAGGGCTGTGGTAGTAACAGATGTGGCGAGTCTCTAAATTAGTGATTATGCCATGCGAATATGCACCGGAACTACTTATAACCGTGTCATAATCGGAAAAATCAAACTGCTCGATTGCACTTGGCATAAAAGGGAAGAGTAGCTTGTGCATGCCAGGTATAAATCGCGGAAACTTTTGGAGCGAGGACGTTATGACTCTGTCTTTTGGGAAAATATGTCCTACTTTTTTTTCATCGTAAAGTAAGGTATAAACTGGCGCTTCCGGATACATATCCATTAGTACTTTTAACACGCGTTCCGCTCCGCCAAGCCTTAGTAAAAAGTCATGAACAAATGCAATTTTCATAAAAGCATTCTACATGCAAATTTTGATTTGAGAAAATTTTTGTGGAATTGACGCCTTGCCAACGCTGGGGGCATGATTTAAAACCCACTAAACAACCTAACAATTTCCCTACCCGCCTCTTCCCAAGAAAACTTTTTTAAGCGATTTTTGCCCTTTGTAATCAAATCAGCACGAAGTTTTTTATCATTAATCAGATTTTTCATTGCCTCCGCAAACGCATCACTTTTATGTGGATTTGCATATAAAACAGCATCATCGGCAATTTCTTTAAAAACTGGGATATCAGAGCAAATCACAGGACAATTGGCGGAAAAAGCTTGCAAAATAGGGAGTCCAAAACCTTCCTCAAGAGATGGAAAAACAAAAGCAGTTGCAGTGTTAAAAAACACAGCTATTTCGATCTCATTTAAATAGCCCAAATAAAAAACATTTTCCTTAAGTCCATATTCGGCAATTTTTTTTAATAATTCATTTGTTGCATTTCCAGTGCCTCCGCCCATAACAAGTTGTGCATTTGGGAATGCCTCACAAACTTTTTTAAAAGCATCCAGCAACGTTGAGATATTTTTCTTTTTTTCGATTCTTCCCAAGTAAAAAAACAAAGGCTCATCACTAGAGATTTTATACTCATTAAGCAAGTCCTGAATAACTTTTTTACTCACCACGCTAAGTCCGTTAAGTCCATGCCAAATAACCTCAATTTTATCCGGTAAAATGTCATAAGCAACAATCAGATCTTCTTTTACAGCATTACTCGGGACTATAATTTTTTCACACTTTTTGAGTGCTCGGTGTGTAGACCATCTCAAATAAAAACGCCTAAAAAAAGTATATTTCTCCGGAATTTTTTCAAATGCCACGTCGTGGATCGTAACAAAACTTCTTTTTGGTGCAAAAAACGGGAGCACATGGGAAGGCACAAACAAAACATCCGGCTTATGCAAAATCATCTCAAAACTAAGCCTAAATAAAGTCCAAAGTCGCGGACACCACATAATCTTTTGCAAACGAACAGGGAAGGCCTCAATCTCGCGTGGCGTATAAAGCCGAACTTCAAAATCATTCACGTTACCCAAAATCGACAAAATAATCTCACTACTATAATTTTCAACGCCTGTTTTACAAGACGTGGCACTGCGCGAAGCATCGATTCCAAGTACCAATTTTTTCATAAAGGGCGATCTGCCAAGGTTAAAGCGCAAACGGACCCGGCCCCGGCCTTTTTAAGCGCATCTGCGCAGGCAATAAGGGTGGATCCGGTGGTAACTATATCATCAATAATCACGATTTGGCTACCCGGGGGCACCGGCAAAACAGTCAAAAACGCACCGGCCAAATTTTTTTGTCTATCAATTTTATGGCTAAGCGTAGCCTGCGAACCCGTATCTCGCACACGCACAAGTGCTTTTAAAACACTGCAACCAATTTCTTTTGCAATCCATTTTGCCAAAACTTCCGCTTGATTATATCCACGCTCATCTTGACGTTTTTTGTATAGCGGAACCGGTACCAAAATAACTTGCGATGGCTCAAGCAAAAGCTTTAAAGACGCCACCATTTGCGGTACGAAAAATCTAAAAAGATCTTCTTGATGATTATATTTAAATGGATGAATAAGCGGTCCGAGTATAGACTCGTCTGTATAAAACATCGCCGAACATACGTGAAGCTCCTCCAAATCCCTTACATGCGGTTCAAACTTGAGATTTGGCAAACACTCTTCGCACAGCGCATCACCCAAATACCCACACTTTGCGCAAACACCCGGGAAGATAATGTTAAATATTTTATAAAACATGCCACCATTTTACCCCAGGCGACCTTAAAAAAACCTGAATTAAAATTGGGAGAATTGTCTAGGACTTTTTCTTAGCAATTACTCTTCTGGCATACAGTTTGAACAATTCTTTAACTTGATCAATAGTTAATCCATTCTGGTTGTTTATAATGGTAACATTGATGACGCCGGAACCAATCTCCGAATGGTGTTTGTCAAAATTTCCATCAATTACACCTCCTCCCGGTGAACCTTTATTCAAAGACCCTTGTGTAATTCTAACGCGCACACTTTGGAATGCGTTATCACGACTTTGTAATGCATTAGTATCATTATCAAAAGCATAGTATAGAGGTACATTTGTGGCGTCGCCTGGTTTCACAATAAGCTTTGCACTATTTGGCTTACACTCAACCTTAAAAGACTCGCCAGGTTTGGCCCCCTCACTAACATTACCCGCATCAGGAGACGGGTTGGACTTGGCAAGATGATGATTATATAAAGCCATCACAGCTGTCGTAAAAATAACTCTATCTTCTTCACAAAAATCTCTTCCTGATTTGGATTGTCCTTGGAGGATATCTTTTCTATTCCCAGACTTAAAAATTACATTGTCCTCGCTACCACTCTTATCCAAAATAAGTGCCATGCATTTGTCTACACCCTGATCAGCTTGCACTAAAATGGCCCTAAGCCCTCGGAGATTTATAACCTCCACTTTGCCAGTCCCTGTTGTGTCATGTACAAATTCACATCCAGTCCCATTCGGAACGGTTGAGTCTCGTTGCCCAAGCATAGAGAAACATAGAAGACCACTATTGCGGAAATCCCATCCAAGCTTCTTAGGCGCGTCATCTTTTTGGACTGCTTCAACCTGTTCACGTGTTTCTTCACAAATCGCACCTGCTTCTGCTGGGATCGTACTCGCTTCTGCAGGGGCAATAGTAGCTTCACCTGGACTAGTAGGTTGATCTTCTTCACCCAAAAATTTAGCCAAAACGACTTTTGCATTAGCTAATAATTCAGCTGAGGAATCGCCCAATTTTGAGAAATCGTGACCGTAGCTGTTCGTAACCATGCCATCACCATGACACACGCACAAGAAACCATCATATAGAAACTGTATTCCGCCATTTCTCGGCATAAATGACACACAATTACGATTCATGTAATTGGAATCTCCCACCCTTGGATCCCACAGCCTTTCAGCTTCACTATAAGCGCGCTTAGCCAAATCACTCATGGCTACCTCTCCTCCTTCACGTAAATTACCAGTAGATTCATTCATATCCAACTTTTTTAAAGGCACTCAAGCTAAACCACAGCCTACTAATTTGTCAATCGCAAATCTGCTTATGACACGTGCCGGAGCGTGCTAAACTTGCATCAACTATGGATCCAATCGATAAAGACATTAAAAAGCCCTCTTCAAAACAAAGAGCTACGCGGAACAGGCGTGATGTGCATGAAAAATCATGCGGAATTATTACATACCGAATTTTGGACGGGAATCGAGAATATCTTTTACTGCACTACCCGGGCGGGCATTGGGATTTCCCAAAAGGACATGTGGAAAAAATTGATGCAGGCGAACATGAAACGGCACGTAGAGAACTTAAAGAAGAAACCGGAATTTCGCAGATTAATTTTGACGAAGGATACAGAAATTCCATGTATTACGAATTTAATCGTGGTGCGCGTGAAAGGGTGAAAAAAGTGGTTGTCTACTTTTTGGCGTGCACAGAGGAATCAGAAGTCGCTTTGTCTTTTGAACACCAAAATTTTGTATGGCTTCCTTATGATGAAGCACTCGCAAGATTAACCTACGAGAATGCAAAAGATTTATTAAGAAAAGCTCAAAACTACCTTACAAATGAACTTTGATGAGGCTTATGCCAAGTTAAATGATGAGCAAAAAAAAGCTGTGGATAATATCGATGGCCCTTGCATGGTGCTCGCGGGTCCTGGCACAGGGAAAACACAAATAATCGCCTTAAGAATCGCGCGAATTTTGCAAAAAACTCAACTTTCCCCACACAACATTTTGTGCCTAACTTTTACGGAATCGGGAGTTACGGCAATGCGTAAGCGCTTAACGCAAATAATCGGGCCAACGGCATATTACGTTCGCATTCATACTTTCCATTCTTTTTGTAATGAAATCATTTTAGATAATCCCGAAAAGTTCTTTTTTACGCGTGATATGGCGCCTTTAACGGATGTTGAACGAGTGCAAATCATGCGTGGAGTTTTAGATAATTTGCCGGTTGGAACGGCACTGAAACCATTTTCCGATTCATATCTTTATCAAAAAGATATTGAAAATGCAGTCTCAAATTTAAAGCGCGAGGACATAACGGAAGAGGTACTGGAACAGGTTCTAAATAAGCTCGAGAATCTTCTTAAAGAAAAAGAGCCGGAGCTAACAGCATTTGTTGGAATACATGGAAATTCCTTAAAAGAAGATGA
This sequence comes from Candidatus Altimarinota bacterium, assembly GCA_041658345.1. GTDB lineage: Bacteria > Patescibacteriota > Gracilibacteria > UBA1369 > 2-02-FULL-48-14 > JBAZYV01. The sequence continues at coordinate 122,460 of JBBAAK010000001.1, read as the reverse complement.
CGTACTTAGCATCCAAAAAACATTAGCTGGCACATTTTTTGAAGGACTTTTTGTGGATGTGGATATAAGCGATAAAAAAGAAAGGACTGCGTTAAAAAATCAAATAAAATCCGAATACGAAGACGCAGTAAAAGATTTACCAAAACAAAAAGAACTACTTAATTTTTATAGAGAATATCAAAAAACTTTAAAGGAACGCGGACGCTATGATTTTGAAGACATGATTTTATTTGTGCTGAATTTATTAAAAAATAACGATTTACTTCTTGCTCGTTTACAGGAGCAATTTCAATATATTTTGGTTGATGAATATCAAGATACAAACGGCGCCCAAAACGAGGTGATTCAATTGATTGGAGAGTTCTTTGAAAATCCAAATATTTTCGTTGTTGGCGATGATAAGCAATCAATTTATCGATTCCAAGGTGCTTCGCTGGAAAACATTTTATATTTTTACAATTTATACAAAAATAATGTAAATATAATTGCCTTAAAAAATAACTATCGTAGTGGGCAAACAATTTTGGATGGAGCGCGGAGTCTCATTAAAAATAACGAGCAAGGCATACACACTTTGCTTCCAAATTTTGATGAAGAACTCATTGCAAAATCAGGGAATCTACCACAAAAAATTGGCATTGCAGAGCTAAGTACGGAAGGTGCGGAAACTTATTTTTTGGCAAAAAGTGTTCAAGGCCTTCTTGAGGCTGGAACTGACCCAAAAGAAATTGCGATCATATATCACAACAATCGTGAAGCCGAGCCGATTAAAGATTTATTTTTACGGCTAAAAATTCCATTTAGACTGCTTTCGGGCACAAATATTTTGGATGACAAAAGTTTGAATAATTTAATTGGATTAATGCGTTTTTTGGGCGATCAAAATGACAATAAAAATCTGTTTTTTGTACTTAATTATGATTTTTTAAATTTCGATCCGGTTGCTGTAATAAAACTTACTCATAGAGCGTATGAAACAAAAAAAACTCTCTACGAAACTGCAATAGAAGAAGAGCCATTTAAAACTTTTTTAGAAAAATGTGCCACTTGGAATAAAGAAAGTGTAAATAAAACCTTGGCTGAATTTTTTGAAATTTTAATCAACGAATCCGGCTACCTAAAGCACCTGTTAAACAAGCCGAACAAGGTAGAACATCTCAATCGATTAAATACTTTTTTTGATCAAATAAAATCATTAAATAAAGCAAACACACTTTTAACTTTGCAGGATTTTATCGTCCACATTGATTTGCTTAAAGAAAATAAAATAGAAATGGTCGCCAACGAATTTTTAGTGCAAAAAGATGCAGTAACGTTAATGACGGCGCATAAATCCAAAGGCCTAGAATTCGAACATGTTTTCATAAGCGGTTGCCGTGATAAACATTGGGGAAATCAAAGAGCACAAAATAGATTGAGATTACCTCACGGCCTTTTAAAAACAGAACGCTTGAGTCACAAAGAAAAAAATGAAGACGAACGCCGTTTATTTTACGTTGCATTAACCCGCGCAAAAAAAACAGCAACACTGTCATATAGTGCAGTCTCAGAAAGCGGACGCGAAGAAGTGCCATCGCTTTTTATACAAGAACTCGATCCAAACACATGTGAAAAAATTGATGTTACAAAAATCGAAAATAGCATGGAAGATCAACTTGAATTGTCATTCACTCCTATTGTAAAAAATGCCGTTGCGGAAGAAGAAGCGTTCGTAAAAGAACTGCTCGAAAACTACATAATGAGCGTTACACATTTAAATAATTATTTGCAGTGTCCTCGTCTTTTCTACTTCAATAATTTATTGCAAGTCCCACGCGCAAAAACAAAAAGTGCATCTTTTGGAACCGCGGTACATGAGGCTCTAAAAGATTTGATCAACGGATATAAAATTGGCGAATTGCCTGGAAAATCTTATTTTCTTAGCCAATTTGAAAAACATTTAAAACATGAAATCTTAACACAAGAAGATTTTAAAAATTCTTTGGAATACGGCACAAAAACACTCAGCGAATATTACGATAATTACAAAGACCAATTCCCAAAAAATGCACTTTTGGAATATAGCTTTGGAAGCCATGGAGTTCGTTTTGAGAACATACCAATCACAGGCAAATTGGACAAAATAGAGTTCCTGGCAAAAGATGGCAAAGATGTGCATGTGGTGGATTACAAAACCGGGAATCCGGATTCAAAATCACATGAATTTGGTGCGGATGGAAAATATAAAAGACAAATTGCATTCTACAAATTGCTTTGTGATTTATCTCCAAAATTTGCATACAAAATGGTGTCCGGAGAAATAAATTTTGTAGAAAAAAGCGCAAAAGAGAAAACATTCATTCGTAGAAATGTAGAAATAACACCGGCAGACATGGAACGGCTAAAAGAGGAAATAAAAACGTCTTACGATGAAATAATGAACCTCAAATTTTTACATCCCGATGAATGGAAAGTCTGTGGCGAATGTGAATATTGCAAAGAATTTAACGCAAAATAGGCGCTTAGCCAACGATTGCGTCGCGCACGTCAATATTTAAAAAATCAGATTTAATTCCGGTGCAATATAGGTGCAAAGTCGCATCTTCCGGTCCTCCATAAAGTGTATCTCCGATAATCGGCGCATCCATACTTGCCAAGTGTGCACGTATTTGGTGGCGTGCACCTTTTGTAATCGTACATTCATAAAAATCACCACCTAAATGCTCATAATGCGTTGTGCAAGTAATTGGCTTTCCACGATGTGTAACTTTTTTGCCTGGTTTTAGCACAGCCATCTTTTTTGATGATTTATGTACAATTGGATCAAAAATTTCACCAGATTCTTTAAGCTCTCCCTGTACAAAAACTTCTGCCAAATAGATTTTTTGTAGCGAATCATCACCAACAAATTCATCAAAAGCCTCTTTATTTTTTGCAAAAAGAAGTAGTCCGCTGGTTTCATTATCCAATCTGTAAAGTAGCCCACCTTCATCCTCTTTAAAACCGGTAAAATTGAAAAGTTCCGGATGCGTCTCTTTTACCTGGCCCACAAAGCATTCCGCAGTGTCGCCATAAGTGGTTGGCATGCCCGCAGGCTTTAAAAATCCAAGATAATTTTCGTCTTCGTAAAGAATTTTCATAAAACGATTATAGCGCCAATGTCTGTCCGAGCAATAAGCTTTGTGCTAAAATACAGCCATGAAAACAATGGATATAGCAAAATATTCATCAGTACTGTGGGATATTCCAAAAAACACAGTTAATTTGGACCAAAATTTTATAATTAAACGAACACTCACTTTTGGTGGCATTTTCCTGATAAAAGATCTAATAGATTCATTGGGGATTAGTACGGTCAGAACGACTTTTGGCTCTATGAAGCCTACGGAAATGTCTTCAAGAAAGTACAATTTTTTTAAAAATTTTCTATTAGTATGAAGATTCACAGTAAAACTATTTCGGCGCCTATGGCATCGATTGGGAAAATTATTTATGAGAAGTTAGATCCTAATTATTATCTGGCGGGAGGAACTGCCCTCGCATTGCTACTTGGACACAGGAAAAGCATTGATCTTGATTATTTCATCAATAGTCCAATAGACACAGAGCAACTCAAGCAGAAACTGGATGAGATTTTCAGCCCATCTAAAGTCGAAATTATTTTCCAAGAAAAAAATACTTTATGGGCGAAAATTGATGGCGTGAAAATTTCTTTTATTACGCGCCCCACACCTTTATTGGAGCCAATAATGAATAAAGAAAATTTTAGATTGGCACAATTTAAAGACATAACAGCCATGAAGCTATCTGCAATTTGCGGAAGAGACGAATATAAGGATTATTTTGATCTGGCTTGTCTTACATCAGTTACGGATGTGCGTTCTTGGATATCTTGGTGGCAAGAGTTATTTCCGAATAGCGATCCAATGAGTTGGATAGTAGCTCTGTCTGCAGTCGATCAAATTCATGTTGTTCCAATTGACGTGCAAAGCGATTTTGCTTCAACAGATACCATTAAAATCATCAAAAAATCAGAGAAAGAAATAATAAGATTTATAAGAGGAGTGTAATTTCCCCTTGCTTTTTATCTGATTGAGCAATATAAAGACTATCAAGTTATAATCATAACAAAAAAACTATGGGAAATTTTACTGGCGGTAACAGGTCATCAGGTGGGTGGAGAGGTGACAGAGGGGGTGACAGGGGCGGAAGGGGTGGTAGAGATGAGGGAAGACCTCAAATGCACCAAGCAACTTGCGTTGAGTGCGGTCAGGAATGTGAAGTCCCTTTTAAACCAAACGGGCTAAAACCAATTTTCTGCCGTGAATGTTTCAACAAAAATAACGACAAACCTTCTTACGACAGGCCAAGCTATGACAGGCCAAGTTACGATGCACCAAAACCAAGGTTTGATAAGCCTTTGTTCGATAAGCCAAAAGCTACAGAACAATCTTCTGATCAAAACAAGGAACAATTTGCAATGTTGAACGTTAAATTGGACTACATTCTTAAGGCATTAAGCACTTTGGGTGCTACAAAAATCCAAAATCACGACGTGCCACAAGTACAAGTAGCGAAAGAAATCAAAAAAGAGATCAAAGAAGTTAAAGAGATCAAAGAACCAAAAGTAGCTAAGGAAGCAAAACCAGCAAAAAAAGCTAAGAAAGCTAAGGCGTAAAAATCTACTCGGGAGGAAGCCTTAAACCTTCCTCCCAGTTGAGACCATCTTTTAACTCTAAGCATACGCGCTTAATCGCATCGTTGTCTTGCTCATACCAAAGGCGCACGCCGACTGTTTCACGATCTCCGATTAGCCTTCCTACGTCAGCACAGCAAGTGCAAAGCTTATCATCCTGCCGGGAAAATGTTGAACTTATTCTCACACCTAGATCACCCTTTTGAAGGCTTGAACGCACCACCACAAGACCCGCACTATTCTCTTTGGTCTGAATCCATCTTCCAGCGCCTCCATTCAGCACGCTCATAGCTTTTTGTACCGCACGCAAAATATCCCAACGGCCTACCTCAATAGGCCTATTGGCACCGAGAGTAAGAGTATTATGGGCTTGTAGATGACACCCAATATCTTGATCCGTTACAACTGTACCATTTGCTAGCGGAGAAGGTAGCTCATCAGTCGTTTCACCCCGTATTAATCTCCTCCAAAAGCTACTATCTAATAACGGATTTCTGCTTTCGAGATCATTTACAATCATTTGTTCTTGTGCTGTGAGTTCCATAAGAATAAGGCTTATATAAGCCACAATCCTACCACAATAACGCACGATATCAACTGCCAGGCATCAGTTCATTTTATCTCCTCATAAATCAACAGATCCTCTTTAGTAATCAATCTATCCCAATTCAGATCGTCTCCTGCATCTATTCTACCATTTTGGTCAATATCAAAAGGAGTAAAGCCACGTTCCACCGTATAGTCTGAGAGTGAATTAAGGGCCCAATCGGTTGCGACTCCTTCTACACTATCCATCAAGTTAAGAGGCACAGTCCATGCAGGATAATGAGATCTGGCCCAATCATATTGTTTCTGCCTATGGACCGCTTGAGTTTTTTGCAAATTCCCGAAAGTATCAAAGTTTTCAAGTCCAATATTCAAACCTTCTGGGTTAACTATACAACCAGCAACAGGGTAGTTTTCTCGACTAAGGCACTCATCATGAGTCTTCAATAAACTTTTGTCCACCACCGGGTCGGAGGCACAAGCCGTAGCAAGTAATGCAACAGGAATAATTTTTTCAAGCATACCTGCATTCTACCATATTTCTGTAGATTGTCAAACCTTTGGTCGAGCCCGGCTAAAGCGACGGGGCTAGAACTGTTGAATAATTTTATTCGTATTCTTCATAATCCCCATTATTTAAATCGGTCAAAATGGAATCCAGATTTTTTGACAAGGTTTTTTTGAAATGAATATTTTTTATTGTCATATTGGAACCAACCAATTTATCTTTTTTTTGCCTCAAAAGTACAAGCACAGCACTTCTATCGTCAACTTGTAGTAGAAATACGCTACGACCGGCACCATTGCTACTTGTTAAATACATTTTCTTCAAAATAGTCCCAGGTATTTTAGAGCCATGAATGGTATCTCCTAGCCCAGATAACGCTTTATTAGCCACAAGGGTCAATGCCTCAAGAGAAAAAATCTTTCTCAAAGGTTCAAACTCACTTTTTTTAATCGACTTTGTAATAATAAGGCTCATTTGACTCTCATTTTAGACAATGCTTTGCCAATGAGATCCATCTTTTTTTGAATGTCCGGAGTCACAATAACGGTTTCACATTTGCCTATAACAATTTGCGGTGATGCCAAAAAATTTTGTAACGCATTTTTTACTATTAAGGTGATCGGAATCCCTAACTTTTCTGCTTGTTTAAAAGCTTTATGTTTTAGGTCTTCATCGATTCTGATTGTTAAATTGGTCATAACTAATTATTAGGATACAGATCCATTATAATGCACTAACAATGTTAGTGCAAACAATGGTGGGGCTAAAGAGATGGTCCTAGGACTTTTAGGCCTCTGACATGTACAAAGCGACTTAAATAATGTAGCTTCAATTTAATAGTTAACCCAAATCACTATGGCGCAGAAAAATGACGCATTGGTAATTATACTCGCTGTGATCTTTACGGCAGTTGTTGTAGGCGGTGGAGTTTATTGGTGGCAACAAAGTAACATTGTCCCAGAAAAAGTTACGGAAGTGACTGTGGAAGAACCAATCTCATATTCAACAGATGGAGTTTCTGCTTCTGTTTCAAAAAGTACGTCGCCATTTAATTGGACTGTTGAAGATTTAACAAGCATGGCTCTTGACTGCGGTTCTGAGAGCACTAGAGGATATTTTGATACCTTGGTAGCAACTTATAAGGACACATCCCTAATCAATTATGGTTTTGAATATGATGGTGAAAGCCAAAGGCCATCTGGATGGAACATTGCACTGCTCCCAAATCTTATGAATTACTCATCGTTGGAAGCTTTTCAAGATGACTTCAATGTGTGTTCAGTGGGTGGTGGACTTTATCCAGAGAAAATGAATAAAGATTGGCTATTATTCGTTGGTTCTTGTGGATCAGGATATGCTGATGACTCTGGCTTACCCATTGGATGTGATGAAGTCAGAAAAATTGTTGAACCAACCATTGAGCTTCACTGAAAACGGCTTCCACAAGCCATAAAACCGAGTTGGTGGAGCTAAAGAGGTGATTCTAGAACTTTTATCTAAACAATTCGCTGTGATTGCCTATTCGGAATAAGAACAAGGTCAAAACCTCCATATCCTTGGAGTAAATGAGGAGTAAGTCAGGTGCAAGATGACATTCCCTAAACTTTTTCAACTCACCTTGGAGAGCATGATCTTCATATTTTTTTGCCAGTTCTAAGTTAGAGGCGAGCTGGTTTACAACAGAGTTAAAGAGCTTCAGGTCGAAGCGTCCAGACCTGGCTAGCCTTCGAAAATCTTTTTTAAACCGATTCGAATGTGTGATTTTGAGCATCTTTAATCCAGTAAATCAGATGTCAAATCTTCAGCAGAAGAATAAAGTTTGGTCTTACCTTTCTTAATATCAACTATCATTTTCTTCCGTTCACGTACAAGCAGAGATTCTTCAGCTTTGGAGAAACCATTCGCCGTTTTAATTGGGAAAGGAATGCTTTCAGTGATGACCACTTGCTGTAAAAAGAGTGTAATTGCTCCACTCATATCTAGACCCATTTCATTGAAAATTTCAGTGGAGTTTTTTTTAAGTTGTTCATCTGCGCGAATATTTATAGTAGTCATAAATTAGGATTAATGGCTCTAGACCATTATATCAAGGTGTGCGCACAATGTAAATACAAAAACGAGTTGGTGGAGCTAAAACGATTGTTCTAGAACTGTTGGAGAACCTGCAGGTCAGTCATTACTAATAGCCCCAACTCTATAAAAAGATAGATGATGGGGCTAAAAGAATGGTTTTAAATTTTTTTGTGACGACAGATTAGCATAGTAAATCTGTAAGGCATTGGCATCTGTTCCCATTGCAAAGGTCATTTGTAATTTTGAGCCGAGATTCTTCTATCAGTTCTCCGATTGGTGATGCATCCATAAGATAAGGACAGCCATAAACTGTATTGTCTGGAGCTACTACAAAAGCGTTTTTACCAGCAGGACAATACCTATTTTGTTCAGAAAGCTCTTCGCCTTTTGAACCTTTTTTGGGTCCGAAGTTCCCATTCACCCGTATTTCCAGTTCTTCTTTTGGATATTTTTTTCTTGCCTCATCAACTAATTGAAAAAATCTTTTCTTTTGTTCTTGGTTGACGACCATTGTGTCTTCGCCTCTGGCACCGCCTGATTTGATGTATCTGGTAAAGTGTACTGCGTCTGCACCCATGCTTTTTACAATGTCACACATTTCTTCTACATTTTCGTAAGTCTCTGCACTTATCATGCAGGTTACTCTTACAAAAAATCCTCTTTCTTTTGCTTCCTGAATCACCTTTGGTAGTAAAACTTCAGTGATACCACTTTTTTCTTTTTGTTCTCTAAAATTTAAGCTCACTTGGATTTCTTCAATTCCATATTCTTTGAGTGTGTCATATAAGTTAGGATTTCTTGCAAGCAAAATGCCATTGGTTAGAACATATTTTTGACCAGCTAATTGCAAAGATTTCAAATATCCTAAATCCGTAAGAATTTCGCTTCCCACAATAACAACCCTGTACTCGGAACGTAGATTTTCGACAATTCTGAATACTTCATCTGGGTCACGCACTCCTTCGTAAGAGAGATAACAGCAAGTACAGCGTAAATTGCACGCCTGTTTGTCGTTTACCATTAACGCAACTTTAGGTCTTGTTCCCAGGTATTCTTTCGATCTGTTTTTTAATGAGTTCATATTATAAGTTGATTAAATTACTAAAAAAAGAACCTTCCTTTGGGGACAGGCTCTTAGTAATCAACAATATGAAACCATGCCTATTCCAAAGGATTTTTAATAGCGGACCACCACCAACGATGGTTTTGTGACAAAAGGATTGTAGATTTGAATAGTATTTTCATAAATTTCTTATCTAGAAACATGCTTATTGTACCAGCTTTTTTGTTTTTGTCAATGGTGGGGCAAAAGAGATGGTCCTAGAACTGTTAACGGATTTCTTTCTTTAAGTGGATTCTAAAAGACTCTTTTGGGAAATATGCCTTATCCCATATTCCTGGCTTTGGAGAACCATCGATACCAAAATACTCCTTCTTTTCAAAGATATACCATTGACGTTTTTGTGAATGATCCTGCTCCCCAGGAGCAGAAACTATAGTGAGACTATCATCGCCCTTCAACAAGCGACCAATGCGCTCTTCATCTTCATGTGTGGCAGGTACAAAACCTTCTTTAAGCAACCAGAATAGAACATCAACTTGCGCTAATTCAACAGTCATAACTTGTGATCTATCGGTTTCTTCAGCCATTTTTGCAAGTTGAGACTCAACAAACCGTAACATCTCTGAGGCAACACCTTGGCCTTGATAAGCTTCAGCGGTTACACGATCACGCAAATCCCATTCGTCACATGACTCACGATCAACTTTTTTAATCCAGAAATTGCAAACACAATGATTGGCATCCTGCCTGTCTTTTTCTGGATTTATCAATTCAACATGCATTGATTCACTTTGTGTGCCTGCCTCATTCGCTTTCACCAGTTTACGAGCCACCAAGTTCAAAGTATGCCCACTTGAAGTATTAAGTTGTGAACTTGCCAAAGAATCAAGATGGACTAATGAGTCAAATTCTGCAAAATGATCGTCTTTTAAACTTGCTACCAATGAACCAATAGTAACTTTGCCCAAATCAATTCTTTGAGTAGTCGGTGGGAAAGGCTTATATCCATACATGCGACAAATAGCTTCTATTGGATTTGTTATCAACGCTCTAACACTCTCACGAGTTCTTTCGAGGTCATCCAATTCTACAGAAGAAGCATCTCCCATTATTGCATCCAGGATACGTTGGACCCTCAATTCAACTTCGTCGTGATCACTCCCTGATAGGTCGACTTTTGACATATTTAATAAATTTCTGATTTATAACTTAATTATAACACAAAAACTCGGCTTTGTCCAGTTGGTGGAGCTAAAGATATGATTCTAGAACTACTTTTGTTCGATAGAGGTCTTCTTTGCTTGTGTCCCAAATAAGCTTTGTAAGCCTGCAACAAGATTTCTTGGCAACGCTTCACAGAGCAAGCCTTGAATTGCATATGCCCCTCTTGCCTCTGGTGGACAATTCTGTGGTGTACTGGATCTCCAACCTGTTCTTACGCCATCATCAGTTTTTGGACCTAATGCAAAATCTTTCGTTGCCGATAATATCCCACTAGAGCAAGCTTTTGCTCCGCCACCAAGTACACCCAAAACTTCACTAGCAATTGCGACTGGTAAATGGAGAAAGAAAAATCTTTCACCGCCAAAATTTCCAAAACCTAGTTTATCCCAATCAACTCCAGACGTTTCTTCTGCTCTATCCCATGCATGATCGAACAAATTTTTATGTTCAGGAGAACTCATTTGAATATTCTTAAAATAGTAAAATCGGGTGAATTAAAACACAAACAAACACTCTTGTCAAGTCCTGGTGGGCGATAATGGACTCGAACCATCGACCTCCACAATGTCAATGTGGCGCTCTAACCAGCTGAGCTAACCGCCCGTAGTGAGATGAAGGAGAGCTTGCTCTCCTGAAATTGAACGGAGGGCCTCCTGCCACCGCAGGTAGCTAACCGCCCGTAGTGAACCGGATTTTACTCAATAACCGCTAATCCTGCAAGTTCGCCATCCGGGATCTGTTCTGTGCTGGCTTTTAAAGCCACAAGTACATCATTAAAACTCATTTCCACGGCAGAATCAGCAAGCAAATTGGCAACAGCACCACTCACAATGGCCGTAGCTTGCGAAGTTCCGCTCTTGTATCCATAAAGATTATTAGGCAGGGCAGATCTTACATGGTAGCCATAAGCTGCCACATCCACCCAATCTCCAAAATTAGAACTTGGCATTTTGTGATTGCTTGCATCCACGCCGGCAACCGCAATAGTATTCTCATAGTAAGCCGGATAAAACGTGGTATCTGCGCCACTATTGCCGGATGCAGACACAACAATAATTCCATCTTTGTAAGCCTTTTCAACAATTTCTCCCAACGCATAAGACTGTGAAGAAAGCCCAAAACTAGTATTTATCACGTCAACATCATCATCAATGGCCCTGGAAAAGGCCTCCAGCACGTTAGAAAGACGTCCGCCTTTGCTGTCTACAATTTTATAAGGATAAATCTCGGCGGAAGGAGCGTGCATCGCGATCAAACCGGCAATATGAGTCCCATGTCCAACATCATCGTACATGGTTTCATCTCCTGTGATCGTATTCCATCCGGAATGCACACTGCTACTCGCAAAAACCTCATGCGAAGTATCAATTCCGCTATCTATAACGGCAACTTTTACCGGCTCATCAACGGAAGAAGACAAATCGACTTGAGCACTTTTTTCTGTAGGGAATAGCTCCCAATCATAAATAATGCTTTCCAAAGCCACATCTTGGTCCAATTCCACATTAGTAAACTCGGGGATTACTTGATTGTAAGCCTCCGCGACATTTCTGAGCTCCTCATCCGTTAATGGCTTAACAGGCTGTAAAAGAAGCATTTTTGAATCTGTGATAGAGGAATCAAGCGTAACCACAAGGCCTTTGTTTGAACGATCGGCAGTCTGGCTGGGCAACAAAACATCCGCCTTAAAAAGTTCAGACATGAGCGGGGAACTACTTGGAGCCGTTAAATCCTCGATCACAATTTGATATTCAAAGTTGAGAGTACGCATTGATTGCAAAGATTCATTGGAAAAAAACTGCTTTGTAGGGTGATTTTGCGCATCAAAAAAACCAAGCGTAACGGCAAGCACAACAGCAAGTGTAACAGGTATGTATGACGTGAGTGACTTAACCATAAGTACTTAGATTTTACATACTCACAAAAAAAAGACTAGACAAGTTTGTAGAAATTGTATATAATCACAACTTATTTGACATCAAGTCAACTAAGAACATTAGTTTAATTACGGTTGAAGAGGGCTCTTCATGGCGTGGAGGGGGCCCTCTTTTTGTATATCTTCCACATGCAGAAAAAGTGTGCTACAATTACCACGATGTCAGACGATACAAATCAAAATTCGGCTTATTCAGGTGGATTCGTAGGAGGATGGGGGCAACCCACACCGCCACCACCGCCTGTACCACCACAAGCGCAACCTGTAGTTGGGCAACCGGCTCCGCAAGCTCAGCCTGTTCAACCTGCAACTCAGTACTATGATTATGGGCAAGCGCCTGTACAACCGGTACAACCAATGCAGGCTCAGCCTGTTCAAGGCGGGCAGATGGGCCAAGGAGCTTATGATCCTTATGCAGGGCAGGCTTACCAAGGCCAGCAAGGCGCAGGCCAGCCTCAACCACAAGCCCCAATGGCGGGATTTATGGACCCGGCAAGTGGTCAAATGCCACCGCCAGGTGATCCAAATTATAAGTTTGGCGTAAAAACCGCTGAATTTACAACTACAATAGTCCTTCCAAAGCACGAGCTTACTTTTGACGAAAATTACTTTTTAAAACTACTAGCAGGTTCAATTTCTCTTTCTAGAGACGAAAAGAAAAAAATCATCGATTCAATCCCAAAACTTCGTCAACAACAGGTTGATGAACTAATCCGTATTTTCGAGGAAGAAAAAGTAAAATTCATTGAACTTTCCGGCAAACATTCCACTCAACTTAAGAAATTGGAAGACGAGCATTATGCAGATTGGAAAGACCTTGAAGCAGAATACAAATCAGCATCAAAAAAAGAGGAAGAGCAAAACAAAGCCGAAGAAATACGTAAACAACTCGGGATTTAGCCTTTTCACAAAGGCTTTTTAGTACGCTCTAGCGAAGTACACAACCGTATCGGTTTCTTTGCCTGTGAAAATACACTTCCTGGTCTCCGGCCATTTTTCTTCGGATACGATGCGAATCGTAGCCTTGGTTTTCTCTTGCATTTTGCGTTCGTCATCCTCAGTCCCAGCCCAAGGGGCCTTAACAAGACCACCTTTTTCATCCAAGATTTTAACCATATCCTCAACGTTATCAGCTTCAAAAATATGTTCCGCTAAATTCTTTTGTGCTTTAAGCAACATTGAATCATGGATCAGGTCCAAAAGTTTTACAATAAAAACTGGCAAATCCTCTATTTTAACTGCCATTTTTTCACTGGTATCTCGCCTTGCACAAATAGCTTCACCATTAGCCAAATCGCGTGGCCCAACATCAACCCTAACAGGGACTCCTTTAAGTTCCCATTCGTTAAATTTAAATCCTGGAGTAACGGTTTCTCTGGCGTCCAAATGCACGCGGACACCGGCGGTTTTTAAATTGCTTGAGAGTTTTTCTAAGGCACTCAAAACGGCTTCTTTATCCTCTTCCGTTTTGTAAATTGGGACCAAAACAACCTGGTACGGAGCAACGCGAGGTGGAAGTACCAGCCCTTTGTCATCACCATGGCAAACAATAATAGTACCTATAATTCTGGTTGAAAGTCCCCAAGAAGTCTGCCAAACATATTGATTTTCTCCATTTTCGTCTTGGAATTTAATATTAAAAGCTTTAGCAAAAGTTTGGCCAAGTAAGTGTGAAGTCCCGGCCTGTATAACCTTTCCGTCTTTTGCAAGGGCCTCGGTTGTAGTGGTATAAACCGCTCCGGCAAAAGTTTCTTTTGGTGATTTTTTACCTGTTAAAACGGGAAGAGCCAAAAAATCACGATCAAAATCCGTATACATTGTAAGGGCACGCATCACTTCAACTTCCGCCTCTTTTTGCGTTGCATGGGCGGTATGACCTTCTTGCCACAAGAATTCTGTAGTTCGTAAAAAAGGGCGAGTCCTCATCTCCCATCTAACCACATTAGCCCATTGATTTATTAGTAGTGGTAGATCCCTATAACTTTGCACCCAGCCGGAAAATGCATCATACATAATCGTCTCGGAAGTAGGGCGAACCACAAGTGGCTCGGCAAGTTCCTGCCCACCACCATGAGTAACCACGGCACATTCGGGAGCAAAACCCTTAACATGATCCTTCTCCTTTGTTAAAAAACTTTGCGGAATAAATAGAGGAAAATAAGCATTTTGCACTCCGGCTTCTTTGATGCGCCTATCGAGTTCACGCTGAATATTCTCCCAAATAGCATAGCCATAAGGTTTGATTATCATACAGCCTTTAACCGGGCTGTGTTGAGATAATTCCGCCAGGCTTACCAGGGAATTATACCACTCGGAAAAATCTTGAGCTTGAGTAGGTAGTTTTGTCATAATTTGGGCTAAGTTTACTCAATTTGCTCTGATTCGGAAAGAGATTTAATGCGAATGTTGTCAGGCAAGCTTGGTATGGAAGGGGACCAGATAGGCCAAAGTTTGATTTGTACCTTATTAACATCCGGGAGATTTTCAATATAATTTGTGGCTTCAATAACGGTTTTACCGGCAATATGTTCCTTGATTTTTTCTGCAAGTTCAGCGCCACCAACAGATTGGGGATTTATCTCATATTCCTCTACACCTTGGATTTGAACAGTAACTTTGTATGTGAGTGAAGAATTATTGGATTCCAAAACATTCAAGCTAATGGAGTCCCCATTGATTGAAACCAATTGCTTGCCAGGAGTTTTTGAAGCGATTATTTCATTTTTTAATATCTCATAAAGAGCATCAGGATCGTACGCTACTCCACTTGCGCTAATGGTGCCGGAAAGTTCAAAAGTCCCCATTTCTTTTCCAATGAGCTCATACGGAAGATCTATTTTAGCCGTTCCAAACTGCAAAACGTCTGAATCTTCGAGTAGTTTTAAACTCAAGCCCTTGGTATTCCCAAGACTTAGTGCTTCTTTTCTTAGTGCGGATAAAGCTTTTTCTTCCAAATCGCTTGCCAGCTTTGTTTGAGCGGCAATCAAATCTTCCTCTGTTACTTTTACGATTACATCAGTCGTGCCACCTGTCATTGCAGTATAGCTTTCGCCATAAAGTTCACTACGACTATCCTCGCGCAGTCCCGGCAAGAAGAATTTGCTAGGGCCAACATTCCCGCGATCACCGGTCGCAAGCCCATTTGCGTCAACCGGATCCGCCACAACCGTAAGCTCTAATTTGCCAGGATTATCTGTACTCCCGGCAGGCACAATAACTTCCTTTTGGAGACGAAAAACTATTCCATCATCAGTTTGGAAACGCGTACTTGCAATTAAAGGCCTCTCCGTGCCACTAGTATTTATAACAGTAAGATTCCCAGAAGCATTTTGTCCATTACTGGTGATTCCTGTAGCCGGATGTGTGATGGTTAACTCGGTATTTGCATCTACGGCATAAGAAGCCAGCTCTCTTGGCTCAGATGGATTTTGCGTAAAACTTACATTTATAACTTTTGTAATCACATAAGAAGAAGGCTCTATATAAATAGTTGCGCCAGGCAAAACAACATAAACAATTACAAAAAATATAATCGCACTAAAAAGCAAAAATCCAGCGAGGAATTTTTTTCTACCAGGCGTTAGATAAAAATTTAAAGTCTGCTTCTCAAGGCGGTGCTTTCTGAAATCGGAAAGATATGCCCTTAAAGAAAAACCTTTGCCTTTACCTTTTAAATGTCTAACCACTTCAAAAATAGAAGATTTTTTCTTTGGCAGGCGGAAAGGGGAATCTTCCGATACATCATTTTGTGTTGCGGCAATGGGTTTAAGAAGCGCAGTTTCAGGGTCCCTTTCCTGTTTTTGCAACTTTGCGGATTCGTCAATATTCCAGTGATCAAAAACTCTCACTTCCGCTTGGCACGCCAACTTCATTCCATTTGGATCGTTGGTGATAATTGCGAGCGTTTTATCAATCTCTTCCAGTTTCTGTTTTAAAATTTTCAGATTCACAATACTCTGAAGCAAAACCGCCCGTTTTGGAACTACCAAATAGATGTCTTTATATGACAACTTTTGCACACGCTCAAAAATTCCGGTTATTTCTTCGTCGATTTGCACGAAAATAATCTTTTTCTTTGAAACTTTGCGGATTTCGTCTGTCATGGCGTGAATTAAAACTTGTGATTAAACCTGCATAAGACGTACGACTTTTTGGAGCATCTTTGTTAAAGTCTTTTCTTCGGTCATAATCTCCATGCCTGTGCTGGCTAGGGCTATTGGAGCTATATCTATGGGCGAATCAATAGTACCCGTTTTATCCTTAATGTGAGAGATATTTTTTGGAAGCAAATATTTCACCTGTGGCTTGCGTGGGAAAGGTAGATTTTTGTACCAATCACTGCCCTCAAGCCCCTCTTTTAACAATGGTAAAAGAGAACCACCGCCACAAAGATAAACCGTTGGCGGTAGAGAATCAATATCGGAAAGTTCTTGGAGTGAAAAATAAACGCCGGACAGCCAAATCTCCGTATCTGAAGCAAGGGCTTTGCCCACAATATTGTGTGATTGATGTTCCAGTTGATTCAAAGAAAAAGCCGTTTTGACTTCTTCAGCCTCATAATGGGAAACATTCAAAGCTTTCGAAAGCCTTTTTGTGAATGCTCGTCCACCTAAATTAAACATTTTTGTACCAACCACGCTTCCATCAATAACCACGGAAATATCTGTAGCTGATCCACCAATATCCAAAAATATTCCACTATAACCTTGTAACTCAGTTCCCCCAAGTAGCCTTCCCACGGCATAAGGCTCAGCCATGATGGCAATTAGCTCGCGATCCATTTCCGCACTAATTGTTTGTAAAGCGCCAAAATGAACGATTGGTGAAAAGGCATTAAAGACGCTCATCATAACCTCTCGCCCTTGAAAACCGATTGGATTTGCAACCTTATAGCCATCAATTCTGGTGTCCACAATAGATGCATAAACCAGTTTTACATCTATTTCGTTAAAGCCGGTTTCATGTGCGAGATCTCCGCGAACTTTTTCAAAAGCTTTCCATTGCACTTTATGAATGATATTTCTCAGCTCCTCAAGATGGATTTTGCTACCTGGGTCCCTGCGTTTATACGTAACCGTAGAGGTGGCTCCCTTAATTAGTTCACCGGCAATTCCAACAATCATCTGCTGTGGAACAGATCCAGACATCCTATCTGCATCGCGCATTGCCAAATGGCACTTTTCTATAACTCCGGCTATATCTGTAATCGCCCCATTTTCCATTTCTCCAACATTTTGCATGGCAACTCCCTTACCTAAAATTTCGACTTCTTTACCTTGCACTAAACAGTTGAGCACCTTAATTGATTCAGTGCCGATGTCTAGAACTGTGAACAGTCTTTCTCGTTTCTGTGATAATGGGTTTCCCAAGCCAAACATGGCGCTAGTGTAACTAAAGTTTTACAAAAGTTTAAGAGCAAGTTGTATAAATCCTTGTTTTCTGGCAAAGTAATACGCAATTTACTTTTAAATATGATAATAAAAGTTTCACAAATCTACAATGCCACAAAAGGCACAAAGCAAGATTTTGACCTTGAATTTAAAGCGGAGGATTTTGCTGATTTGCCATTTAAAGGTGCAATAAAGGCGGAAGGTTACATTATGCGCGTACAAGAGGGAGTAATGATGATGATAGAAAAGTTGGATGCGGTGCAAGTAGCTGAGTGCGTGCGTTGCGGTAAAACTCTAAATCGCAAGATTGATTTTACGCCTCAAGAATGGCTTTTCTATGAGCAAAAACCATTGCTTGAAGACGACGAGAACGAACATCTTGTTATGGATAAAACCCGCATAGAAATCGATCCTTACGAACCGATCCGCCAAGAACTTGTTTTGAACATGGACAATGCCCCTCGTTG
This sequence comes from Candidatus Altimarinota bacterium, assembly GCA_041658345.1. Taxonomy (GTDB): domain Bacteria; phylum Patescibacteriota; class Gracilibacteria; order UBA1369; family 2-02-FULL-48-14; genus JBAZYV01. The sequence continues at coordinate 104,578 of JBBAAK010000001.1, read as the reverse complement.
CGCGAAATTATGCAAAACCTTTAAAGACCCGGAACCGGGCATAAAAGCACTTTCCGGCTTAAAAGATCTAGTGAAATGAAGCTCAAAATCACTAAAAGGGTAATTTTCTTGATCTTATCCGTTGTTTTTATAAATTTTCTTTTAAGCCCAATCACAATCAGTAGAGTAGAAAACAAAAACATACATACGATTGAAAATGTCCCAACAAAAGATGTGGCGATTGTTTTTGGGGCCGGGATTAAAACGGACGGCACTCCAAGTGACGCATTAAACGACCGCCTAAAAGTAGCCACAGCACTTTACCAAGCGGGAAAAGTACAAAAAATCCTAGTTTCCGGCGATAATTCTTATCTTATTTACAACGAGCCGGAAGTGATGTCGCTCACACTACAAAACACTTTTGGCATTCCAAAAGACGTAATTTCGGAAGATTATGCCGGTCGCAGAACATACGACACCTGCGTTAGAGCACATGAGGTTTGGGGCATCTCATCTGCGATTTTAGTGACACAGGATTTCCACTTATCACGAGCACTTTACACCTGTAATTCATTTGGGATAGATAGTGTAGGAGTCTCTGCATCGCTCCAGCCTTATGTATTTGCCGACTACTATGAATTGCGTGAATATCTGGCCACTTTAAAGATGATTATAGACATTTACATATGGTCTCCCGGCTATATTGGAGGTGAAAAAGAAGAGTTAAATTAACTTTTTACTTGCAAAACTCAGGTAATTGTCTAAAATACGCAAGCTAAATAAAGAATTATGGCAAAACATCCAGTCCCCAAACAGAAACAGTCAAAAGGACGATCATCACGTCGCTATAAGACATTTCAAGGAAAAGTTCGCAAAGCATTGGCTAACGGAACTCAACTCCAAGATTGTCCAAAATGTGGAGCGGTTCAAAAACGTCACAACGTTTGCCCTGCATGCGGATTTTACAGAGGTAATGATGTGCTTCAAAAAGTGAAGCAGACCGAAAGTAAAGTTACAGTGGTTAAAGCCGACTAATAAAATGGCAAGTGAACGCCATATCCTTAGAAGTATTGTGGTACAGACCATGTTTGCCTGGGAATTTCATGGTGGAGACGTGAACGAAATTCTTAATTATAACTTGGTCAACGGAGGAGGGGCTATAAAAGACAAAACTTTTGCAGTGAATCTTTTGGAAAGGATTCTCACTCACCGTGAAGAAATTCTGCAAAACATCCAAAAATATGCTCCGGAATGGCCACTGGAAAAAATTGCAGAGATAGATCGCGCGATTTTAGAGCTTGCGGTGGCTGAACTTTTATTCGATAAAGACATGCCGGCTCTGGTTGCAATAAATGAAGGAATCGAACTCGCAAAAGATTTTGGTAGCGAAAACTCTTCAAAATTTATCAATGGTGTATTAAGCTCTCTATACGATGACTGTAAAAATTAAAAATTTAGATGAACTGCAAGACGCAATAGATGTCCATTTTACGGACATAGACCTGTTGTCGCTTGCTTTTATACATAAATCTTATGTAAATGAGCACGAAGATGAAGAAGGCTACAACGAACGTCTTGAGTTTTTGGGGGACGCAGTTTTGGAATTGGTGGTAACCGATTTTTTGTATCACAAGCATCCGGATCAACCGGAAGGCCAGTTAACAAATTGGCGTAGCGCCCTTGTAAAAGGCAAAAATCTGGCAAGAATTTCAAGGAAAATGGGGCTTGGTAAATATCTGCTTTTAAGCAGGGGTGAGGATCTTTCCGGCGGTCGTGAAAAGGATTATATATTGGCCAATACAATGGAAGCTTTAATCGGCGCAATTTATTTGGACAAGGGTTTTGATTTGGCGAATCAATTTATTCTAAAGAACATAGTAATTTTGCTCGATGAAATTATTGAACAGGGATTAAACGTGGATGCAAAATCCCGCGTGCAAGAATTGACTCAAGAAAAACTTGGCATGACTCCAACTTATGAACTTCTTACGGAAGAAGGTCCGGATCATGATAAAGTTTTTGAAATGGGCATTTATTTTGGCAAAGAACTCGCTGGGCAAGGGAAAGGGCCTTCCAAACAAGAGGCAGAGCAGTCTGCAGCAAAAGATGCACTTAAAAACAAACAGTGGAACTAGAATTGATGCGGTAGAACTACTTCCACACCTTTGTCCGTGAGTTTTGCTACACCTATTGTAAAGTCTTGGTATTTTGCAATGTAAAGCCCGCGTTCGGTGGAATTATTGGTGATTGGCTGTCTTTGGAATACTTTTAAAACTTCCTCGCGATTCAAATTGTAGACATGTTTTTTAGCAGACATGCCAAGAATTAAGGCGCCGGCATGTGTTGGCCTAAATTCATCTCTGCAAATTTTAATAAAAGGCAAAGCCAGCGAATAAAATGGGAGCAAAGGAAAGTTGGCGAGTTCTTTGCTGATCAAAAAAAGATGTTCGTCACGGATTGTGAATTCCGCATCTGGTAAATCGCAACCAAAATAGTCTTTAGCGAATTCCTTAAAAGGCTCGAGTTGTTTTTGGCTCAAAGTTTTTATCTCATAAGAAGTCTCTTTTTCTTGTTCCAAATTAAGTGAGGATTTTTTTGTAATCGCAATACAAAAAAATCCCTTAGTTCCGGTTTTGTGTGGCCAAAAACGCACACCTTCCAAGTCTTCGAATTGTTCCGGTGTTTGTTTCAAATTGATCTCCAAAATTTCTGCTTCCGGCATTTTTTCAAGCAGTTTTTTTACAGGTCCTTCATCTTCAATATTGTTCAAAGTACAGGTAGAAAAAACGAGTCTTCCACCAGGCTTGAGCAATCTAAAAGCACTAAGTAAAAGTCCATATTGTTCTGAGGCGTAGCGTTTTAAAGATTTTTCATTCCAAAAACTTGGTTTTCCATCCGGCGTAACCAGTAGTCCTTCGCCACTGCAAGAAGGATCGAGAAGGATTTTATCAAAAGTTTCGGGGTAATATTGCGTCATTTTATGAGGCATGAATCTCGTTACCACAGTGTTAAAAATCCCCAGCCTTTCCAGGTTAGAGTGCAATGCTTTTAAACGTTTTGTATCCAGATCGTTTGCCACTAAAACCCCGGTGTTTAGCATGCGCTGGGCTATGTGAGTACTTTTACCACCCGGTGCAGCCGTTAAATCCAGCACCATTTCGCCCGGCTTTGGGTCAAGCACGTCAATTGCGAACATAGACGCGCTATCTTGCGGATAAGTGAAACCACTGTGGTAGGGAAGCTTTAATGCAAGTTCCTCGCCGCGACCTAAAATATCCAGTCCATCACAAGAAAAAGGATTGTCTTTCACCTCATACCCTTGGGAGCTAAGCCATTTTACAAGCTCATCTTTTGACGTCCTTAATGTGTTGGCTCTCAGGCTTCTACGCGTAACCCTTTCCTTTATAGAACAAAAAAATTGTTCAGCCTCTTCATTGCCGATTAACGCTCGGAAATAATCTTGAAAATTAGTTTTCATTTTTAATGTAAGTAAAGGCAGTCTATTGGAAAAATTACGTAAAATAAAGACCGTATAGCTTCCGTGGCTTGTTGTCAGAGCGCCGACAGCACCAAATTAATCACACAACTTGCAATTTTGCTATAACTTGTTTTATAATATGGTCATATTAAAATGACCAGTTATGGCAACGATATCGGCAACAGAATTTAAGGCTAAATGTTTACACATGATGGATGATGTGCGCTTTTCTAAAACAGAAATTACTATAACAAAACGTGGCAAACCAATTGCAAAATTAGTGCCGATTAAGCATAAGCAGAATTTTAAAGGATTTGGCTGTATGAAAGGAACGTTTAAAATAACAGGCGATATCATTTCACCAATAGATGTAAAATGGGACGTAGAAAAGGAGTAATTTTGGATACACACATCTTTGTAAAATATGTGCTTGGTCACAATAAGATGCTAATTGGCCTAAAAAAACTCATAGACTCGGACACTGAAAAATATATATCAGCATTTTCAATTTGGGAAATTGGGATGTTGGTAAGTAAAAAACGTATAAATCTAAGTTTAAAAATAGACATTTGGGTGGCAAAGGCCCTAGAGGGTACTGGGATAAGTGTAATAAATCTTGACCCAAGCATCGCACTCAAAAGCACATCCTTGAAAGGTGATTTTCATGGAGACCCTGCAGATAGAATAATCGTTGCGACGGCAATCGAAAAAAAACTACTGTTACTAACGGAAGACAAGCAAATCTTAGCCTATGCAAAAAAGGGCTACGTAAAGGCAAAGTCCATTTAATCCTTTTTTGATCTAAATTCTCCAATAGCCTTCTGCAAAGCCTGGTCCCCAAGCACGCTACAGTGGATTTTTCTGGTAGGTAGCCCCCCCAAGCGGTCCGTAATCATTTGTGGAGTCACTTTTAAGGCCTTCTCAAGCGTCATCCCGCCTTTTTCCGTAACAATCACGCTCATCATAGAAGTGGCTGCAATCGCAGAAGCACAACCAAATGTCTGCCATTTGCATTCTTTGATTTTTTTGCCGTCAGGACTCACTTTAATCCAAACTCTCATAACGTCTCCGCAAGCAGGGCTTCCAACCTCGCCAAAGCCATCGAACTCACCTTTTTTTGGAGCTTTTTCGAGCAGATTTTGTGGATGAAAAAAGTGCTCTTTAACAACGTTTGAATACATCCAGTTGCTTCCATCTTGTAGCATTTTGAGTGTCATAATTGTAGGTTACTTTTTAAAGTTTTTTCATCTAAATTAAGCGGAGAAATTTTGCGTAAAATATCAACGATTTTTGCAACCATTTTAACAACATAATCCACATCTTCTTTTGTGCTTGAATGGCCAAGCGTAAACCGAACAGAGCCATGCGCACATTCATAAGGCACACCTGTTGCAACAATCACGTGCGAGGGGTCGAGCCTCTCGGATGTACACGCCGAACCTGTGCTCGCGTACACGCCAAGTTCATTTAAAAACAAAGTAAACGCTTCTCCTTCTATGTCCATAAAAGTAAAGTTCACATTATTTGGAAGACGATTTTTGCTATGCCCATTTAGGCGCACTTTTTTGATTGATTTTTCTATGCCGTTAATCATGCGATCGCGAAGTGCACAAAGCCTTTTGTTCTCTTTCTCCATGCCATTTTGCACGAGCTCAAAAGCTTTTGCAAAACCAACAATATTAGGCACATTTTCTGTGCCAGGCCTAAGCCCGGCCTCTTGGAATCCGCCATACATAATAGGTTTGATTTTTACTCCTTTGCGTTTGTACAAAACCCCAACTCCTTTTGGCCCATATATTTTGGATCCGTTAAGCGTAAGCAAATCAACTCCAAGTTTTTTAACGTCAATTGGCATAGAACCGCCAGCTTGGCATGCATCCGTATGGAACAAAACATTCGCGCCGGTTTTTTTATTAAAATCTTTAATTATTTTGCCGATTTCTTTAATTGGCTGGATTGTTCCAATCTCATTATTCGCCATCATAATAGACACCAAAATAGTGTCTTTTTGCAGATTATTTTTTAAATCTTTTGCATCCACAATTCCGTATTTGTCTACATCCAAATATGTCACTTTAAATCCATCTTTTTCCAATTGTTCGCAAGGCATTTCAACGGCATGGTGCTCAATTGTAGACGTGATTATATGCCCGCTACCTTTGGCTCTAGCCACCCCAAAAATCGCCATATTATCTGATTCCGTTCCACTGCCTGTAAAAATGATTTCTTCCGGCAAAGCCTTTATGTATTTAGCCGTATTCTCACGTGCTTTTGTAACAGCCATTTTTGCTTTTAGTCCAACCTCATAAAACGAGCCTGGATTCCCAAAATTTTCCACAAAATATGGCTCCATAGCTTTTTTTACGCGTGGATCCATTGGCGTTGTTGCCGCATGATCCATATAAATAAACTTTTTGGATTTCTTGCCAATTAACGCATTAATCTCATTTTGTACTGTCATAAAGCACTTTTTATGTGCGCTAAGTCTATCTATTTTGCTCTTCTTTGTAAATCACGCCACCAAAACACCCCAAAATGGTATTTACAAGCCAAAATATTCAAATAAAATAGAATCAATCTTAAACAAAACACAATATGGCAGGATTGGAAGGGGAATCGGGACGTACTACGGATCTTGAACAGAGAAGAATTGGTGGTTTGCAGAGCGCTGAAGTAAAAGATATCAGTAGTCACACACCACGTATGGAAACGGTTATTAGGGACTTAACATTCCATGGTGAGGTACAAAGATTACCTATAGCGGAAATAAGAGCTTCAATAGGCCACGCTATGGCAAGTAGACCATACGTGGAAGATGGAGTGTACGTAGATAATATGTTAGGAGAAGGTGTGCCAAGAGCAAGCGATAAATAGAAAGTTCAAAGCTCCATTTGCAAACGGCAAACATTCCAATTAAACTAAGCACGCTCAGTTTTTAAATTGTCCTTTTCCAACATGGGTCCGTAGCTCAGTGGTTAGAGCAGGAGGCTCATAACTTCTTGGTCGCTGGTTCAAGTCCAGCCGGACCCACCACTATTAAAAATTTGACATGCTTTTAAAATTAAGGGACACTAAACCCCTTTTTTAATTTTTTAAAATATGGATGACAACGATTTATCAAGTTCTTCGGATGACGGAGTGGCATTAAATAACGTGATTAAACGCTTTAGTGCGGGAGAGAGTAAAGATGCTAGAGTATTACTTGACTATCTTGATTTTCCAGGCAAAGCTTTTGACTACCGTAGCTCACCACATGCAGAAGGTGATGATGATGCTGATGATGTTAAGCCTGATGATCCTTTGGATGAAATTGCTGACCTACCTGCTTCCACAGTAGAATCCGCAAGTGAACCTGAAGTAGAAAAACCTGAGGAATCTCTTGATCAACGCATAGCAAGGACTAGAGCTGAGCTCATTGCCACATTAGGGGAAATTGGCTTAGGAGAAGAACAAGATTCTAAAGGACACAGAGTTTTTATGACACGTGCCGAATTATTACGAGAAATTACAGCAAAAGCCATGCTCGCCTTACAATTGTCAGCCGCAGAAGAGTTGGTTGTGGGTGCTGAATCAGAAACAGATTCTTCCATTGAAACTGATGCACAAAAAAAACGCAGAATATATGAAATTACAGAAGCAATATCAGCAATATCTAGGGCCACCATTTGGGGACGTGAGTATGCCGATTACGTTGGAGAAGTAGAACAGTTTTTAGATGGACGTGTTACTGACGAATATTTGGATATTGCCACTCACTTACTTGAGAGTGGGGAGCTAGAGGTTTTAGACTTAGATGGGGAGTATAGTGGGAAAAAAGTTAGGTTGAGTAGACTTGCTGAAAAACCAGAGTTATTGCTCGAGATTATTAAAAGAGAAGCTGTAGCAAATGACAATTATGCTGACTTTTGCGACAGTAGTTCTACATTATGACAACTCGTTTTTCTTGCAAAGCCTAAGCTCTGCCGGTGGATAGTAACAAAGTAGGGGGAATATAGAAAGTTTGCTACCATGCCTTTGCTTATTAACTCAAACGATAACGTGAATAAAAACAGCATAGTAAGAAGTTGGGCATATTACGATTTTGCGAATTCCGGCTACATACTTTCTTATGGGGCATTTCTTCTTCCTGCTTATTTTGCAACAGTACTTATTAACTTTGGTTATCCACTCGCAGCTTGGGGAACAGCAAATGCAATCGCGACTTTTTTAGGTGTGCTACTTGCTTTATTATGGGGAAAAACTTCGGATAAATATGGGAAATACAAGTTCTTAAAGTGGACAGTCGTTCTAAGCTCTTTAGGAATGATTTTGCTGGGTTTAGCCACTTCATTTTCTGAGGCATTGGTTGCTCCACTTTTTGTAATTACGCAGGCAATGTTCATTGCATCACTCTCACTTTCAGATTCGGTTTTACCTCACATTTCACAAGGACCAGAATCTTATCGTTATAGTGGTTTTGCTTGGGGGATTGGTTATATTGGAGGCATTTTAAGTCTAATTATGGTGCTCATACTCCAGAAACAAAGTTCGGAATTTTCACTCTCAGTTTTCTTAAGCGTCAGCCTTTTTTATGCATTCTTTTCAGGGCTAGCACTCAAAGGGCTGAAATACTTCAATACTTTACCGTCGAGCTACGAAGAATCAGTAAGCTTAACTCGTAAGCAAAAAACTCAGTTTCTTTTAGGATTTTGGATCATCAGCGAATGTATCACCGTTTTTATACTCTTTTTCGCTTTGTATTGTTCAAAAGAATTAGGGCTCACTTCTATGCAAATCGGTTACATGCTCTTGCTCATTCAAGTTGTGGCCTTCCCAGCCACAGTTATAGGAGGACGATTAGCCACAAGGGGTAAAATGAATACTGTTTTCACAAGCTCTATGATCTGTATGATGATGGCTTTTGTGCTTCTTTTATTACCACCATCCACACCATTAGTTGTACTCATTTCAATACTAGGTGGTTTCTCAATAGGCAATAGCCAATCGATACTAAGAGCGCACTATGCCAGAGTGGTAAAGCCAGAGCGTTCAGGCACGGAATTCGGATTTTATTCCTTCGTTTCTCAAGCAGCAGTGATAATCGGTCCAATTTTATACGGATGGTCCAGCGATTCTTTAGATAGCCAGAAAATTCCGCTTGTAGTCCTCACAGTAATAATCTTTATAGGATTCTTGATAGTTTCACCAATCATGCGTATGAGAAACACAGTAGCCAATGAATCAGTTTGATTAGTCTATTGAGCAATTTTCATACGCATAACAAATTCATGTGTCATCACATACTGACAACAGTATTTTCTTGCAAAGCCGATTGGCAGATGCCATCATTCATGCATGAAAAAAACACCACAAAATTCGATCGTAGTCTACCAATCCAAAACAGGAGCCATAGAATTCAAGGAAGATCTGAAGGGTGAGACGATTTGGGGAAGTTTACAGCAAATTGCTGATCTTTTCGACACTAATAAATCTGGTATTTCACGTCATATAAAAAACATATTTGAATCTGGAGAATTGGATGAAGGGTCAACTGTTGCAAAAAATGCAACAGTTCAAATGGAAGGCAGTAGAACAATTAAACGTACAATCGAAGTTTATAATTTGGATGTAGTATTATCAGTCGGATATAGAGTGAACTCAATAAAAGCTACATTGTTTAGGAAATGGGCCACAAGAACTCTTCGTGAACACATCACTCAAGGTTATACAATCAACAAAAAACGCATTTCTCAAAATCTAAACCAGTTTTTGAAAGCAGTTGATGATGTAAAATTATTGCTTCCATCAAATAACTCCGTAGATACAAAGGAATTAATGGATCTCATTGCCACTTTTGCCAAAACATGGCTATCCCTTGAGGCTTACGATTCGGCAAAATTCCCAGAGAAAGGTCTTTCAAAAGACGAAGTTTTATTTACGGCGGAAGAACTTACAGGAGCAATATCAACTTTGCGCAAAGAACTTCTTTCCAAAAAAGAAGCAACGGAACTATTCGCTAACGAACGCTCTCATCATGGCGTACATGGAATAGTAGGTAATATTTTTCAGTCTTTCGGTGGGGAAGATCTTTATTCAACAGTAGAAGAAAAAGCAGCTCATCTCTTATATTTTATGGTGAAAGACCATCCTTTCACAGATGGGAATAAACGTTCGGGAGCTTTTGCCTTTATTTGGTATTTGCAAAAATCAGGGCTTCTAAATCCATTGCACATAACTCCTGAAACTTTAACGACTTTAACACTACTTATTGCAGAAAGCCCGGCGAAAGAAAAGGATAGAATGATTGGCTTGGTCTTATTATTGCTTAGGAAGTGATCTTCAGGCGCAAAAACACCAAAAACCATCAAAAACTAGAGAAAGTTTGCTACCAAACTAGTTTTAATATATACTTGAACTACTTAATAAATAGTTTATGACTAGCCAAGTTTCATTCACTGCAGATGAGGAGTTGAAAAACCTAGCCTTAGAAAAGGCTAAAAGCCAAGGCATTACCCTTAAAGCATTGCTAACCTACGCTATGAGAGGCTTTGTGGATGGAAAAATCACTCTGAGTATTAATACTTCCGAGCAAGAACCTGAAGTAGAAGAACTTTTCTTTGAAGACGAGAAACTCAATGTGGCGGCGACCAAATTAGCTAAACTACTCCGTTAATGCTTCTTCTTACAAAGTACATTGCAAAGCACGAGCTGGCTCCTTTGAGTCGCTTTATTGGTTTGGAAGATATTTTAGATGGAGCCAAAAAAGCGTTGAAAGGTTTAGCTGCTGAAGTCAAAGCACCCTCAAATGCACGAGGTTTTCGTTTCTTCAAAGTACGAGTAGGAAAGAGGAATGGGGCTAGAATGATCGTTTTCCTGGTTATGGAAAGTCAAAAAGTAGTACCGGTACTCATTCGCCTAAAGAAAGATAAAATTTTTGGCATGAACATGGCTATGAACAATGAGAAAGTTGCTGACCAATTAACTAAAAATATGTATCGAATTCTTGATGATATAGAGGCTGAAGAATACGAAGAGTTTCCTCTAAAAAAGTACAAAAACTAGGAAAAGTTTGCTAGAAAATACAGAGCGGACGGCTTGTCAAAGCCAAAATAAGTGTTAAAATGGCGACATGAAACAAAGACCAGACCAAGTCCATATTACAGTTAAAGATTTGCTACGCCTTGGCGATGCTCAGATGCGTAACCCAAGAGCGGAAACAGGAGCTTTGCTTTTAGGTGGAATAATGAATGGTACGGTTTTTGATGTTAAAGAATGTATAGGTTTGGGTTTGGGGGACAATCCAGAAACAGCAAGATTCGAAGTAGGGGACCAAACAAAAGCCAATATTGAAGAAGAACTTAGACTTAATTCTCATACGCCTAATTGGTCTATGGCACATACACATGGACCATATCTTGGAGCTGATGCTAATGGACCGAGTTCAGCCGATATTAGATACACAGGACAGTTGGAAAACCAAATCAGTAATTACGGAGTTTCTCTAGTAATTAAGACCAACGCAGATGGCAGTGGACGACTTACATTTTTTGATGGACAAGGGCGTGAAATTCCTTGGGTTGTTACAGGGCTAGACGGAAGAGAACGCACTCAAGCTGATGTGAGAACTAATGGTTGGGGAAGTGCTTGGGACCGCGACGCTCATGGATGTTCAAGTACTCAACACTTCACCAGAGAACGAGCCTCAAACAATAACCGCGCGTTTGAGCGAGCAGTAGCATAAAAAACCGCCACAGTTCACAAAAGCAATATGCAAAAAATGCATATTCCAAATTCACGCGACCTACTTGTTCTCTAACCATATAACCAGTAAAATATAGCCATGAATAAGGGTAAAATCAACAAATCACAAAAAGCACTCTATCTATTCTCAGGCATATTAATCGGTTTATGGATGGCAGTTTTGTTCGTAAAAAGCAATTTTAGCATTATGATTTCCGGCTTGAGCGAGGCTGGAAATGCCAACTGGGAAAATCTAAGGGTAGAAATCCTTGATCAAATAGGCATCTTAATATTTGGTCTTTTGATATTGAGCATTGTTTATGGGATTACGGTAGGGATTGTGTATCTAAAAAAATGAACGAAGCATTAGAACTCATAAATATTGACGAACAACTTGGGCAGGAAGTCCCAGCCCCATTGAGGGGTACACGTTTTGCAGAATCATATTCCAGAGATGAAAGACACCACAGGGCTAATTTACCATCCCCTCCAGATAAGTTTTTGCAAACTTTGGCAGAAAATGCAGGAGTGATCGCAGAAGGCTGTCCTTCTATATTCTTTTTTGGAGGTGGGCAAATAGGCATGGAGGATTATGAACACGGGGTCCGTACTTCAGGAAGAATTGCCTCAGCTTATGGAAAAATGCAATCTGCAACAGGTTCGGGCCCGGGGATTATGGAAGCAGCGCACGTAGGTCCAACAAGGGCCATAAATGGGAATGCCAGGAACGTTGGAGTAACTCTGGAAGGTTTGGTACATAAAGAAGCTCCCGGCGTACACAATGATGAGTTGGTCACATTATTTAATATGGCAAGACGATTGGGCTTTTTTTGGCGTTTTGATCAAGGCGGAGTGACTTTTAAAGGAGGTATAGGAAGTTTGGAAGAAATAGTATCGGGTTTTGCGATTTTGCTTCATCCAAAAAATAAAGGGTTGCACTATCCTTTTGTTTTGTCCGAACCCGAAAAAGGTGAAGGAACCTACATGCATACGGTAATGAGGTTTTTAGAAAAAACAGTAGGTACAAAAGTGCATCAGCATTTTACATTGCACCAGGGCGATTCCACAGAAGGTCTTGAAGCAATTATGAAACTAGAAGCCAGCAAGACGGGGCATTGGCATAGCGATTTGCACCTGCCATCTATTGCTTTCTATCCGTTCAAGTTGGACACGGCTCACATCCAGAAAATTGATCTCACCGCCCCTCAAGATGATCCGGTGAGATTTCTAGGACACGTTCGCTGGTTTATGAATCTTTTGGTTCAACTGATTATGATTGATAGGGAAGGCAAGTTTTTACAAGAGAATGGCATTCCGCAAGTTAGAGCATCCCATGAGGTGGTAGGAGCCTTGATGCCAGTACTCGATATGGTTTGGCGGGAAGGAAGAGTGAAAACAGATAAAAATCTTGATGAACTGGTCCAATTTAATAGTTAATTATGGAAGGTACACCTAAACTACTTACCGAGGAGGAGGAACGTACCCTTATGTTGGGCGTGCTGAGGAGTATACGAGGAAAAGAAGCTCCGGGAAATAGAGCACAAGCCGTCGTAAATGAGATGACGAGGATGACTCCAAAACAGAGAGAAGCCTTTATGCGGGTACTACTTCATGAACAATCTCAAATAGATGAGATTCTAAGCACGTGGATGAGGATAAAAAACGCAGTTAGAAGAATAATGGGACAGCCGGAACTTAAAGGCAAATTAAACACAGCCTTTTGGGAAGAGCTTGTCCGCAACATGCAGGCGGAAAATCCTGATTTAGCCCTTGAAGTCTCAAATTGTAAACTAAAATTGGTAATTTCTGCGGATTCGCGCTAAACTCAAACCTGTAAAAAATATATCTTTTAAGGGCCTGTAGCTCAGTTGGCTAGAGCGCTTCCATGGCATGGAAGAGGTCGTCGGTTCAAGCCCGATCAGGTCCACCAATCAAAAAATGTTCAAAAATCCTACTCATAACAGTTTGGCATTCATTCTCATTGTTTTGGTAGCAATTGTGGATGGGATTTTGGTTGCCGATCATTTTTACGCAAAAAGTCCAAATACCAGCACAATCGAACCTGTAACCAGCGATATCACGGAAACAATAGAAGTTACAGCCCCACCCGTCGTCGTACCGGTAAAATCTGTGCCTTTTATAACTCAAGCACCGCTTGGAATCTGGAAAAGCCCCTGGACAGAGTACGCGGAGGAAGCCTGTGTTTACATGGCTTATAAATGGGCAAATAACGAAGGCGTTTCAACTCAAAAGATCGCATCCGACGATTTGTATGGCATAGGCCTATGGGAAAACGAACAATTTGGCTCATCCAAACTTACGGATGCATCTCAAACACTTCAAATCTTAAAAGAATATTTGGGCCACACGAAGGCCACGCTTTCTTACGACCTTGGCGCGGAAGACATCAAAATGCTACTCGATCAAGATATGGTAATGATTGTGCCTGTAAACGGCGGACTTTTGCTAAATCCACATTATGGCAAACCGGCCCCGGAGCACCACATGGTTTTGATTTACGATTACGACGAAACTACATTTATTACAAACGATCCGGGCACGCTTTATGGTGAGGCTTACGCATACAACCAAACGGCCTTGCTTAATTCCATACAAGATTTAAACGGAGACAAAGTGATGATAGTAGTTGGACGCTAATTACGCCTTCTTCTTCGCCACTTTTTTCTCTATTTTCTTTTCTACAGTCTTTTTATCTGCATTAGCAATGTTCCTAGCTAAAAGAGACTTCCTGCGAGCAGCTGTATTCTTTTTGAGCACACCTTTCTTAGTGGCTGTATCTATACATTTGTAAGCCTTTGGAAGTAATTTTTCAGCTTCAACTTTATTGCCTTCTTGGCAAGCATCCATAACCACACGCATTGATTTGCGAAGTGCTGTACGAACATTATAGTTGCGAGCTTGCTTTACTAATGACTGACGAGCGCGTTTCTTGGCAGATTTGATTATAGGCATGCTTTTCCTTGTGATTTAAAAAATTGCCCGTAAAATATAAAAGTCTAACCTGATTTTGTCAAAGGAAAATGAATAAAAAGATTATTTTGGCATCCGGCAGTCCACGGCGTAAAGAGCTTCTTAACCTTATAGGGCTTGATTTTGAGGTAGATGTCTCAACGGAATTTAATGAACATACAGGTGATGATTTTTTGGATCCAAAGGAACTTGTGGCTAAAAATGCCGAAGGGAAGGCCAAAGAAGTGGCAAAAAGGCATCAAAATGGACTAATTTTGGGCGTAGATACGGTGGTTTCACAAAATGGGCAGATTCTAGGCAAGCCAACAGATCAAAATGATGCGTTTAGAATGCTAAAACTTTTACAAGGCAAAACTCACATTGTTTGGACCGGGATTTGTTTTATAGACGCCGTAACAGGTAAAGAACTCTCGTCACAAGATAGCACGGAAGTAGATTTTGTAGAAATGACCGACAAGGAAATTTTAGAGTACATCGCGACAGACGAGCCAATGGACAAGGCCGGGGCCTATGCAATTCAAGGGCTTGGATCAAAATTTATAAGTGGAATTAGAGGTGATTTTTTTAACGTTATGGGCTTATCTGTGCGACGCGTTTATGAATTATGGAAAATATTGACCTTGTCATAAGGTTAGAGTACCTTTATTACATCTTAACCAACCCACGCCATGGGAAAAAAAGCTGGTAAAATCGCATTAGGTCTTGGTCTTTTGACCGGAGCCATAACGGGGCTTCTTCTTGCCCCGGAAGAAGGTAGGAATCTTCGCAAAAAACTTGCAAAAGGGGACACAAAAGGTCTTTTTAAGGACTTGGAACTTATGGGTGAAGAAATCAAAAAAATGGCAGTTGATTTAAGCAAGAGGCCATCAGTTAAAGAGGCATTGGAAAAGGCAAAAGATAGAGCCGCAGACGTTGCCGATTTAAAACGTGAAGAATTGGATGATTTACTCCGCGATGCAACCAAAAAGGCCAACACCTTTAAGGACAAAATTGCAGTTTTTGTTAAAGAACAAAAAGACGCACTTGAAGAGCATTTAAAGGAGAAAGGAGTTAAAAAACCTGCTAAAAAAGCCAAAGCCAAGAAATCCTCTGTAAAAAAGGCAAAAAAATCTCCAAAGAAAAAATCCGTGAAGTTGGCAAAGAAGTAGGAAGGGAAGAAACGCTTCATTGATTACAAAGTTCTACAATAAAAAGGGCCTTCGGGTCCTTTTTTGTCTGCTATGTTTTTTTGAGGGGGCAAACGGCTTTCTTAAGCCAAAAATCAAAGTAAAATCTGTGCGCGTGCACAGACCTCAAGCCTCATTTCTCTTAATCCCCCTTATTGTTGCATTGTAACAATAAGGGAAACAACGTTTTTTGGGTTAGCAAAAGTAAAAAGTCAAAAAATTATATGACCATCGTTCCATCTTCACCAGTTATTTTTCTCCAATTGATTCTTTGCAGGCCTTAATTGCGTTCCTGGCACCATTAAGAGCATCAAAGCCATCAGATCCTGGCTGAGGGTTGGTAATGACAGGGTCATTCTTTTGCCAAAACAGCCACTCATTGCCAATGGGAAGATTTTCTGTAGAGTATTTAGCCATTAGACTATTTAATTCGCCGTCTTTGGTATACACATATGTTAAATCCCAAGTTTCAACCGATTGTTCGGCCTGCTCAGGATCATTTATTGTAACAGTATATTTTGCACTTATGCTTTCTGCACTCGTGTATAGGGTACGTCTTGCAACTCTTGTTTTGTGGTGTTTTTCATACCACTTGTCTGATTTGCCGGCTGCCTCATCTAAGTACTTTATTAAATCAATGGCAACTTTACCTACCTCTTCGTGGGCCTTTTCAACCGTCCCAAAACTTTCTGGGTCTAATGGTGCAATTTCTTGCTTCAATTTGTTAAGAGCTTCCTTTCTTTCATCTTTGGTAGGCGCTTCTTGTGGTACATGTGATTCAAATCCCATTTTATTTTTATTTATTTTATCCGGTAACTATAGCACGAAAATCGCTTGGGAACCATCGATTTAGCTTGGCACTCCTCGGCAAGGCCGAAATTTTATGCTATAATTAAGTTTGTAATTAATGATTGTTTCAATATGGCAATGGTCGTTGACCTCATTGGCGTCGAAGCGAAAGTAAAAGAAACTCAAACTACAGACGTTCGTGCATCTGTTGTACCAGATGGCGTTGTGAAAACTAACGAAGGTATAAAAACAATACTTGCAGATCCCAATAGAACTACTATTGGTGACGCTTATGGATATCAGCCTTTTCCATCAACTACCGAACGTATAGTTTTAGGTGATTTTGCTAAAGGCTCGTTGATAACTAATTTAGGTGAAAATAATTTTGGACAGTTCGATACGCTACAAGATCACGGGATTGTAGCAATTTCAACATTTGATACTTCAAATGGAGGCCATTTGGACTTGGTAGCTCATAAACTTATAAAAATTGATCAAAATACTGGTGTTAGAAGTGAAGCTATGCACGTTGAATTGATTAATCCAGGAAAAAATGAACAGGATAATGGTCATTGCGTATGCAACTTTTTAATCAGAAAGACTGACCACGGCTCATATGATGAGTGGGATTTGCACGATCGAATAACCGCCGAAGCTTACTTAGGACAAGGAATTGCACCGGAAATGTTACATTTTGTAGAATCACAGCTTAAAACCAGGGCTAACAAAATAGAAAAACCACAAATAATCACTGCGGAATTGGCACAAGTTGACGTTCTACTTTGGTTGCTTAAAGAAGGCTTTACATCTGCTACCACTGGAGATAGTGAAAAAATAGACCGTCTATTTAGTGGAGATCAAGATTTGGTAGTCGTTTCTGCTCCAATGGACGAACATGCAGGACAAAAACGCCAATGGTATGTTTTTGAAAGAAGCAAATATTTTGACGAAAACGGTAATCCAAAACTCGAGCTATGGGATTATGAAAATTCAGAATATTTGAAGCAATCTTTTCGGATTCATTTAAAAAAGGTTGTAAAGTCCTAGGCACCATTACCTCTATAATTCATAGCTATTTTTAATGTTAACCCAATGGCGTCATGCTTTGAAATTTCTTCAAAATAACAATTAAATAGCTCACAAAAATCACAAAAAATATGGCCGTGAGAATCAATCCGAAAATAAATAGGGCATCGTTAAATCCAAGTACTCCCAAGTAATATCCAAAGAAAGGAGAGCTAACGGCGAAAATGCTGTGGTAGAGCAGATTATTGAAGGACAAAACTGTTGCATGTTTAGACTCCGGCGTTGCTTTTAAAATCTCATGGTTGGTGATGACGGAAGAAATAGATGAGACGAAAAAGACTAATCCAAAAATCAAAAATCCTGCCTTAAAAACTACAGATGAAACCACGAAAATTGGAATAATAAGCAACAAAGATAGTACAAAATAAGACCATTTTTTAAAAAATAGTTCAAACCCATTAGCTATTTTAGAAGCAATAGCAGCTACCAAAAAGAAATACGCAGATGCCAATCCAAAATATTTAATATCCAATTCCGAGGTCTGCATATAAACCTGTGTGAGTGGATATATGGTTTTAAAAGTTGCACCAACAATGCCGGAAAATAAAAAGATCCAAAGTATCCATTTTGAGCTTTTAATAATACTAAAACTTTCGGTAATCACTTTTAAATAATGTGGACGTTCATCTCCTTTTGCTGTTTCTTTCGATTTAATGGAAGCAACTACAAAAAATAATATGGCGAACGCAACGGCAGAAAGAACGAAGGTTAACTTCATGTTTACGGAAGCAATAAAACCACCCATTAAAGACGCAAAAGAAATACTAGCCAAGCTGATAAGTTGAGCTGTTCCTTGATATTTTTTGAAATCTTTTTCTTTATTTTGCCTGTGTAATATTTCATAAAATAAGGCTGTATCTGCGCCACTAATAAAAGCAACCGCCATTGCGCAAATGAGCTGGCCAATTGCAAATGCAAAAAAATCACTCCCGATAAAAAATACAAAACATGAAAGTATCCATAACAAAGCCCCAATCAAAATACTTTTTTTGCGACCAATATAATCTGCAAGGGCACCGGTTGGGACTTCAAACAAAACAACACCAATCGAAAAAATTGTTTCGGTTATAAAAATTTGAGTAAAACTAAGCCCCGAATCCTTAAAAAATATATAAACTACAGGCAGGAAAAAGAGAAAACTGCTAAGCGCAGAATAAACATAGTATTTTAGAATGTCTTTGTTCATAAACTTTCTCTCACTTCTTTAAGCATACTCACTCTTTTTTCAATCAACTCTTTTGTCCCAATATCTTTTCTAAAAAACACAGGCCCTTTGACGCTTTCAGCGCCTTTTTGCGCAATAATTTCCGCTTCTTCCAAAGTGTTTGCGATGCCGGTGCAAGCAACAGCGCGCGAACCTAGCAAATATAATCCATCTTCGCGCTCATCTAGCGAGGCAAAATATAATTTAACTTCACTAGGCACGCCACTTGTATCAATTTTAAGATTTTTAACAGGATTTTCCGGATAGCCTTCCGGGCAAACATATTTAACAACAACTGCTTTGTTCTCAAATTCGGTGTTCAATTTATCAAGCGTGCCATCCAAAATCGCCTCACAAACCGCAATAAAATCGGTTTTTAAAATTGGTAAAACATTCATAACTTCCGGATCACCAAAACGCGCGTTATATTCAATCAATCTAACACCATTTTTAACTGCAATAAATCCACCATACAAAATCCCTTTAAAATAAGAACCGGTTTCTTTGTACAAAGCCTCAGCGACGGCAAGATTAATTGCATGCGCATCCGCAATATCGCTAGGCTTTAAAAAGGGGAGTGAATGATTTGCGTCACTGTAAGTACCCATACCACCAGTGTTAGGCCCGCTGTCACCATCAAAAGCACGCTTATGATCTTGCACAGCAGGCATATCCACAACATGTTTGCCATCACAAAAACTCATGAGCGAAAATTCTTGGCCCACAAATTTTTCTTCCACAACCACCCGTCCAAATTTTTCGATTGAAGCCTTTGCAAACAAAATTCCTTCGTCGATTGTCTTTAAATGCTCTCCGGAAAGTTGCACGCCTTTTCCACCCATTAAGCCATCTGATTTAACAACATATTCGCCTAATTCCTGCATCCATTCACTCAAACCATCTTCATTTAAAAACACTTTATAACGAGGATTGCCGGGAATGCCATATTTTTCGAGTAAATCACGCGTAAAAGATTTTGAACTTTCAAGTTGCCCAAGCAATTTTATTGGCGCCACACTGCGTACGCCGATTTTTAAAAGTTCATCAGTAACTCCACTTGCAATTGGATCTTCCGGCCCGATTATTGCAAAGTCAGGTTTGCACTCAAGCGCAAAATCACAAACAGCTTTTGGGTCAGTGGTTTTTCCAATTTTATAGCCTTTAGTCATCGCCGATAAGCCCGGATTTAAAGCTCCACCTAATACAAAAAGCTCACAACCCTCACGGCTACGCATTAAAGCTTCGCCAATTGCATGTTCACGCGCGCCATTCCCAATTAGCAATACTTTTTTCATTTCCAAATCGGTAAAAATTATAACATCCCAGGTTGGCCGGGAGTTCCTGCATCATCACTTGTATCATAAGCTTTTGAACAACTTCGCATCATATCCAGATCTTGCTCATTCTTTTTGAGTAATTCTTCACTAATATCTCCGGTGATATAATTCCCATCAAAACAAGCTAAACAAAACTCATCCACATCGGCATATTTTACGGCATCCACAAGGTCGTCAAGAGTCTGGTAAAAGAGCGCATCGGCACCAATGGCTTGCTTGATACCCTCTAAAGACAATTCGTTTGCTATGTATTCTTTTCTACTAGGCAAGTCGATTCCATATAAACAAGGATAAGTGAGCATAGGTGCTGCAGATGCAAAATAAACTTTTTTTGCACCGGCTTGCCTAACTATATCAATAATTTGTTTTGACGTATTCCCGCGAACAATACTGTCATCAACAAGTAAAACGTTTTTACCTTCAAGCTCAACCACATTAGGAGATAACTTATAGCGTATTGATTTTTTGCGTATAGTCTGCCCGGGCATAATAAAAGTCCTTCCAATATAGCGATTCCTTATAAGCCCCTCTCGTAACTTAAGGCCAAGCTCATATGCAAGGGCAATCGCAGTAGACCTTGAGGTGTCCGGCACCGGACAAACCACATCAATATCAAGCCCGGATTCTTTGATTTGTCTCGCCAATTTTCTACCCATTTGTAGCCTTGATTTATATACGGAAACCCCATCAAGAACTGAATCCGGACGGGAAAAATATACATATTCAAAAATGCACGGTTTGTGTTTTTTATCCATGATTTTTTTACGATGTACTTGCCTTTTATTGTCGATGAATATGGCCTCACCATTCCCAACATCAGAAATAACTTCAAAGTCAAGGAGGCCAAGAGCAACAGATTCTGAAGCAAAAATATAATCTGTGCTGAGCTTTGTTTCTCTTTTACCAAAAATACCGGGGCGGATTCCATTTGGATCACGGAATGCAAGCATCCCTTGTCCCGCGATATAGGCCACTACAAAGAAACCACCTGTAATTTTTTCATATACTTCTTTCATAGCATCAAAAACCTGATCGACAGTGAGGTCTCCATGTGGTTTTTGCCTTGCAATCGCCTTTGCTAGTATATGGAGGATAATTTCAGAATCGTTGTCGGAATTTACGAGTACATGTTCATCTCTAGCAAGACGATCTTTAAGCTCTTTGTAGTGTGGCAAAGTACCATTGTGGGCGAGCAAAATTCCATAAGGTGAAGTCCTAAAAAACGGCTGTGCGTCCCTGGTTTTACAGCCATTCACAGTCGGATATCTAAGATGTCCTATCCCAACATTTCCGTGGAGTTCTTCGAATTCTTTTGCTTTAAAAACGTCACGTGTGAGCCCAAGTTCCTTGTGAATGTTAAAGTGTTGGCCATCAAAAACGCCCATACCACAGGCATCTTGTCCACGATGTTGCAACATAAGCATCGCGTCATAAAGTTCATAAGCTACCTCATCACTTCCATAGATACCAACTACTCCGCACATGAGAAAGGGGTTAAAGAGATAATTGTTTTCGTGTCGCCTTAATTGTATTTAGAAGCAAGCAGGCAACGGTCATAGGGCCAACTCCACCGGGAACGGGAGTTATCATACTGGCTTTTTTAGAAATTTCATCAAAATCTGTATCACCAACAAGTTTTCCATCCAAAGTACGATTTATACCCACATCCACCACAATTACGCCCTCTTTTACCATATCTGCGGTCAAAAATTTTGGCCTACCTACAGCTACAATCACCAAATCAGCCTCGCTAGTAAACTTGGACAAATTTTTTGTTCGGCTGTGGCACACACTAACCGTGGCATCGCGATTCATAAGCATATTTGCAATAGGTTTCCCAACGCTATTACTTCGTCCAATCACCGTAACGTCCATACCTGTTACATCCACTTTGTAATACTCCAAAATTTTGATTATTCCCATTGGAGTGCAAGGGGCCAAATCCTCAAATTCTTTAGAAATAACCATTTTGCCAATATTATAAGCGTGGAAGCCATCCACATCTTTATATGGATCAATTGCTTTCATTATTTTTGGCGTGTCTATTTGAGCGGGGAGTGGCACTTGGATAATGAATCCATTCACACTTTTGTCGTTGTTAAGCTCAATCACTTTTTTAAGCAATTCGTCTTGAGTAATTGTATCCGGTAGCCTTATAATTTCGCTTAAAATACCAACCAAATGGCAGGCCTCTTCTTTTTTTTGTACATAAACCTTACTTGCAGGATCTTCTCCAACAAGTACAACCACAAGTTTTGGCAAAATACCGCGTGCTTTCAGCCCCTCCACATCTGCTTTAATTTCCTTGAGTAGAGAATCTGAAACCCTGCGTCCATCCATTATGGTGGCCATGTTTCTAAAGGTGAAGAGCCTTCACATTTAACTTGATTTCTTGGGAAGATGCAACAGAACTGTTTGCCAAATTAGATTTTCGGTTTCTTCTTTAGACCCAAAAACCGGAATTTTTATCCAGTCATATGCCTCTGCAAGCTCCAGATGAATCTGCCTCGAACGTTTCATTAACGCATCATTATCTTCATGCAAATGCCCGATTTCTTTTGCGCTCAAATGCCTTTCTCCATCAAGCAAAATCGCCAAATCCTCTTTAACAAGATAGGAATTGATTCTTTTTAGCCATGCGGTATCAGCGCCCTTTACCGTTCCCCAAGCGATTCCAGTACCAGTATAGTCTTCGGCAACAACAATTTTGCCGGAGGCGAGCCAATCTTTAAGTGTAGGTTCAAATTGATAGCGGTTTAGAGTGAACCACATTTGTAGCTCCTCTTCAGAAATATCTTGAGCCTTACCACTGCGTAAAAACTTATCTAAAAACACACCGGAAGGCGCAACTTCATAGACCGGATATTTTCTATAAACCGCATCAAAACCCTCAGCCTTTAAGTGTTCTACAAGCCGTAGAGCTTGAGTTGTTTTGCCTATATTATTTATTCCGTAAAGCGTTATGAGCATGGTTCAAACGGGGTTATCAGTACTCCCAAATCCACCACGGCTCTCCGTGCGGATTGTGTCCACTTCTTCCCACTCGGCCTTGTCTATTCTCACAAACACTCCTTGCGCAATTTTTTCACCACGCTCAATTGTAACGCTATTTTCAGAAAAGTTATAAACTTGTATTTTGATTTCATCTGCAGGGCCACAATAATCATGATCAATAATGCCAAAACCATGTGGCTGGGTGAGCCCCTTTTTGCGTGGAGTACTACTTCTTGAGGCAACGGCCAGCATATATCCTTTTGGTACTTCCACAATCAAATTACCAGGTACAAGTTCAATCTTGCCAGGTTCAACCGTAACAGTTACGCGTGCAAGAAAATCAAAGCCCACACTGCCTTCCGTTTCGTAGCAGGGTAGTGGGAGAGACTTGTCTATGCGTTTTAGGCGAATTTTCATTTGTCCATCCGGCGAATTAAAGCGTGCCGAGTGTTTTACTAGCATCCAAATGAATACCAGGTCCCATTGTAGAACACAAGGTAATGCTATTCATAAATACGCCTTTTATTGTAGCAGGTTTCTTTTCGTTAACAGCCTTGAGATAAGCCAAAACATTTTCCACTAGCTTGTCTTCACCAAAAGAAACTTTACCAACTATATTATGCAAATTACCCTGTTTGTCATTGCGGAATTCCACCTGTCCTTTAATAAGATCAGCAATAACCTGGCCGATATCTGGAGTAACGGTACCTGATTTTGGATTTGGCATAAGACCAACTTGCCCGAGTTGCCTTGCAACTTTTGCAAGACTTTTCATCATATCCGGAGTTGCAACTGCAGTATCAAAATCAAGCCAACCTTTTTCGATTTTCTCTATAAGTTCATCGCTACCGGCTTCTATAGCACCGGCATCTTTTGCTTCTTTTACTCTGTCTTCACTAACAAATGCCACCACGCGAACTTTTTTACCAGTTCCATGCGGGAGGCTAACTGTTGCGCGGAGTTGTTGTTCAGCTTGAGCTGTATCAATCCCAAGATTTATATGTATCTCAACTGATGAATCAAACTTGGTCTGAACAGTGGATTTAAGGAGAGAAACTGCTTCTGCAAGTTCGTAAAGCTTCCCAGCGTCTATTTTTTCGAACGCAGCTTTATATTTTTTACCGTGTGACATAAACAAAGTGGTTATGGGGTCCAATCGAGTAAAAACTCTCCCCCGAATTTAAATCTAGAATTTGATTCTCTTAGCCTTCAACCTTAACACCCATACTGCGAGCAGTACCTGCCATAATTTTAACTGCAGCATCAATATCATTTGCATTCAAATCTTCCATTTTAATCTTTGCAATTTCTACAAGTTGAGCGCGAGTTATAGTTCCAACCTTATCTTTATGAGGAACCGCTGAGCCCTTAGTAAGATTTATCGCCTTCTTAATCAGAATGGCTGCTGGAGGTTGCTTCATTATAAAAGTGAAGCTACGGTCCTCCAAAATTGTAACAATCACCGGAATAATGGTTTCACCCAATGGACGAGTGGCCTCATTAAATTTTGAACAAAAATCTTGCAAATTAACTCCGTGAGGACCAAGCGCTGTACCTACTGGAGGTGCAGGATTGGCTTTTCCGGCGGGAATCTGAAGTTTAACAATTGCTACGATCTTCTTGGGAGCCATAAGTTTAGGGAAAAAGCCTGCAAATTCTACTCACGAACCTAAAGGATGTCAAACACTTTTTTCATATTCTCATGGAAACTTTGAGCATATTCAAAAGCAAAGATGTCTTTTCCGGAGCGCATAACCACGTGAACAGTCTTAATTTTCGTCTTATGATTGAAGTAAAAAGAAGCATCTCCATAATTATTAACTTCATTCATTTCGCCAAGCTCCGTAATACTTGAGGCAGAGTCTCTAAGGGTTAAATACCCTTGGAAGGCGGAAGTATCGGTTGAATATTTAATTTCATAAACGGACCCAACGTAATTTTCACCATCAAAAAGATTCCATTGGAAAACTGTATCCTCACCGCTACTGGAAAATGGTATAAACTGGAAAACTAATCCGGAAAAAGTGGTTTCCTTAAGCACGGGCGTGGCGAACCCAGAGAGTAAAAATAAGCCAGTATCCGTTAGTGGTTCAATTTCAGACTGTAGCTCAACCGCATCATTAGTTTCTACAGTATCCAAATTGCTTTCCAAAAGAGTTTCAGTGGGTTCACTGGCAGTGGGCATTTCTACAACTTCACTCACATCTTCACCAGTGCTATCTGGAGCAGGCAAATCACCATTGCGGTTCAGGTAATCATGAAAAACCGTATCGCTGATGATTAATATAACAGCAACGGATAGAATCAAAGAAAAGAGCGTAAAACGCTGCATATGCGCAGGGGTTACTTTTTCTTAACTTGATCAAAATCAAGTTCAACTGGAGTCTCACGTCCGAATATGGAGATCATGACCTTAACCTTACCCTTTTCTTCGTCAATATCATCCACAAGGCCTTCGTAACCTGCAAAAGGCCCATCGAGCACTATCACAAGGTCGGTCTTTGACAAACTAATCTTAAACTTAGGTTGATTGTCATCCTCCAAATAACGTTGAACCACACCCCATTCTTCTGCAGAAACCGGAACCGGAATCGTGCCGGATCCAACGAATCCCGTTACATTCGGGGTATTTCTAACTACGTACCAAGATTCATCATCCACCATCATATCCACAAGCACATAACCTGGGAACAAACGCTTTTTCTCGGTTTTTGGCTTGCCTTTTTTAACCACAATCTGCGTTTCTTTAGGCACAACCACATCAAAAATTTTGTCTTGCATGCTCATTGATTCAATACGTTGAAGTAGGGCTTCACGTACCGCATCTTCATAACCGCTATAGGTATGAATAACGTACCAATGACGTCCTGTGTTCTTAGCCTGTTTTGCCATAAATTATTGAGAAAGGGTGGAAAGTTTTGTAAGAAGGTATTTGTAACCTTCGGAAAGACCAAAATCAAAGCCTCCAATAGCAATCGCAAGCACAAAAGAAACTCCAACCACAATCCCGGTGAGCATTGCTGCCTGTTCTTTAGTTGGCCAAGTCACTTTTCCAAATTCAGAAAAAGCACTTACAAAATATTCAACAATTGGATTCTGATGAGGTTTTGATGGATTTTCTTTCATAGGATTGGTTTACAGGATGCTCCCAAAAAGCCTGCGAGTTCAAGACATACGGAGTCTACTACTGGTAATTCTCAAAAAGCAAGTGATTTTCTCGGGGGTTTATGGTATACTTAGAAGATTAAATAATACGTATGGCTAAAAAAGCGAGTAAAAAATGGATTTTAGGACTCATATTTGTGGCCGTGCTTGGTGCAATATTCGGCTATCTAACGCCACATACTCTGGCTTCCAGCTTTATGCCACTTCCAAGTACGGAAGATTTGAGCATACCGGCTCCGGAAGGTGAAACAGCAATAGAAAAGTTCGAAAATTTCTTAGGTCCGGTTGCAAGAAATCTACGCATAATTATTGGCGCAATTGCAGTTTTGCTAATAGTTATAGCGGGATTTTCCATGGTTATAAGCGGAGAGAACGAAGAGGATGTGAAGAAACACAGGCGCGTAATAACTTACAGTGTTATTGGACTCATTATGATAAGTATTGCAGGCCCGGTTGCGGAAATTTTTGATTACAGACGAGGTAATTTTATGGATAATCCAGAGGATTTTATTGAGCGCGCTCAGCTTTTTGATTCGATGACACAAATGGTCATCACCTTTCTAAAGTATCTGCTTGGAAGTTTGGCGACTTTGATGTTTGTGAGGTCTGGAGCAATTATGGTGATGTCTTCGGATAACGAAGAGGAGATAACTCGTGAAAAAAAGAATCTTTTCCTCGGAGTGGCGGGTCTTTTCTTAGTTATAGTCTCAGACCTGATAATCAGTAAAATCTTGTACAATGCGGAATATAACGACGCTACGAATTCCACGCGCGTAGCAATCGACCAAAATGAACTGGTTCGTCAACTGGTTGGAATCGTAAATCTTATGGTTTCATTTGTTGGGCCGATCATGATGCTGGGGATAGTAGCCGGAGGAGTGCTTTATGTTACCTCCGGTGGAGATGATGAACGAACTGGACTCGCTAAAAAGATTATCAAAAATTCGATTATTGGAGTTGTAATTATTTACAGTGCCTTTGCTCTTGTATCCACAGTAATCGCAGGCTACTTCTAAACATGAAAAAACTTCTTTTTACATTGGCGATAATTATGGGATCTGCACTTCCGTGCTTGGCCTATGCAAGCGATATAGATTTTTTAGATACCTTCGATGCTTTCCAAGAAAGCGTTAGTGATGGCAGTCAAGATGTGCAAAATGATGCCGAGGCTATAGAATTGCCAAATTTTTCAGACAGTGCCAACGAGGGCGCCTACGTGCTTGTTGACGCGATCCAAAGGTTTTTGGATTTCTTTAAACTGATAGTTACGCCGATCGCCGTTTTAATGACTATATTTGTGGGTGTAAAAATGGTTACAGCCGGTAAAGAGAGTGAAGAAGTCTCCAGAAAATCCAAAACTTATATTCGTTATTTTGTTGAAGGTCTAATAGTGATTTTTATGGCGGATGCAATCGTAAGCGTTATTTTTGGGGCAGAGGGTGGAATTTTCCGTGGAGGAGCGGCCGGAGCAGAAGAATATGCAGCAAAAACAGCAAGCCTCATGGAAGGTATTATGAGCCTAATTGAAACCCTGGTTGGTTCACTTGCCGTATTCTCACTTGTAACGGCGGGAATGCGCTACGTTGGAGGTTCATATGATGATGATCAAATTGGTAAGGCGAAAAAACAAATCACCTGGTCGCTGGTTGGACTTTTTGTAGTCGGAATTAGTGAATTTGTGGTCAAAAAAATACTTTTCCCGGATCAAGGAGCAAAGCTTGGTGTAGAGTCCGCAAAACAATTATTTGCCCAAGTGACCAACTTTATTGCCGGCACAATGGGAACTTTGGCTTTTGTGTTTTTGATTTATGCCGGCTTCTTATACCTTATGGGAGCACAAAGCGAAGATAATGTTTCAAAAGCAAAAAAGATTATTTTCACAGCTTTAATAGGAATAGTAATAGCCATTTCGGCCTTTGCATTCTCAAATACTTTTATAACACTTGATGCTTCAAGGTAATTACCTCTATAATATGCTAAAAGTTCCCGCCATGACACTTAGACAATTCATACTTGGTACGCTAGCAACAGCTTATTTCTGCGCATTTTCCTTGATTCCGCTCGCAGGCGCACTTAGCTATGAGAGCTCAGTAACGGGTTCCGATGAGTCTGAAGGTGACGTGCAAGATACTGATTGTGCAAATTTGGACGACAGTATGGCCGCCGCAATGGGTTGTGATACCAGCGATCAAATTACTGATTTCACCCAGTACACCGGGAGCCTGGAAGGACCGGACGCTTCCGGTTACGACGAAGCTCTTACTCAAAACACAAATGCTCGTGATTTAATACAAACGATTGTAAATTACGCTCTGTCATTTTTGGGGTTGGTAGCGATTGTAATGGTGATTTATGGGGGAATTATGTACGTAATGAGCCGTGGCGACACGGATATGACTACAAAAGGTAAGAATGCAATCACTTACGCTTCAATAGGAATAATAATTATTTTGAGTTCTTATGCTTTAGTTAACACAATCATTGGCGTTGGAGGAGGCTCAACAGATAGCGGAGACGGAACGGCAACAGGTGGTGAAACAATCACAGAAGCCGGTGCCGCCTTTGACGTTGACGCCGTACTTAACGAAATTGAGGGTATCGCCGTTGATTACAAAACCACCTACGATACTTATTTGGCCGTCACACAAGAAATTGAATACCTGCAGTCAATTGAGATGCCTTTAATAATCAGTGTAGCGGAATCGGACAACACTTTAGGAGGAGTTGTTGAGGCAATAGGAGAATGGGCTACAGGGACCGATGATGATTATACGGATCAATATACCTTAACAGACGAAGCAGATATCGAAGCCTATCTCTCTGATCTCAAAAAAGGGATACAGACTATTCAATCACAAGTAGATCCATTAAGCGACACATATGAATCTGCGCAAGCCATGTATAACTATCTTAAGAGTGGCACAAACACGAGTTCAAATTTCTTAAAACAAATTGCATCACTGCTAGCTCCACAAGCAAATGCTGAGAGCGCAACAACAGGTTCTACATGCTATAACACTACACTAAGTAGCGATACAACAAGAGACTATGGAGCGGGATGGACAGTCTATGATACAGACGTCTCAGCAATAGACGAAAATATCTGCGGGATGCTACTTTCCATACAGGAAAAGGCAAACAGCGATTATGAGGAGCAAGTGGCTATAATAGTAAACAGATTTGAGGATATGCGTGCGCTTTTTGATACAGAAAGTTTAAGTGGTTACGATTCAGGATCACAACTTAATACCGTTCTGGAAAAGTTTGAATATATATATGATAGTGAAGGCACTGATGGGCTTCTAAATAAACTTTATAATGATTCACACGGGAATTATGCAGAAGTAGCAGACAACACTAGGATAGCAACTGTTACGGCAAATAATACCCGCAACTTAATCAATGCTTTAAACGATTTGCATGAAATAGTCGCAAATATACAATTTGTAAAGGTTCGATTAACGGCAAGCGCAGTTGAGGGTAATGCCGATATGATTGTAAGGTTTACAGCCCTCGGCACGGAAGACCCAAGTGGACAAACGGTAACGGATGAGCAAATTCAATGGGATTTAGATGGAGATTTAAACTTTGAAACTATTTCAAATAGTGGGGTAAGCTCACAAACAGATACCTCTTCAGGCGGTTTGCCTGGAGTATTCTCATCTGCTAGTAGAGAGCCTACCGGTGCAACTGTAAGCGCAATCTATAGTTCTGCCGGGACATACAGGGTTCGCGTGCGAGTACTCAGCTCAGATGCGAATATTGCAGCCGGACTGGCAACGGTATCTATATTAGTAAATCCACCACGTTCACAAATTATACTAAAAGCTACAACCGGGACTTCAGAAAGTGATAAAACCGTTATTGCCGACTACAGCACTTTCCCGATTGTAGACAAGGACTCATACAAAACCACAATAACCGAGGCGGACAGTGGAGTTACCTTTGACGCATCCGAAACAATGGATGGTAATAGTAATAAAGAAGGAATAGTGTTTTACGAATGGGATTTCGGTGACAACAATATTGTCTCCGGAAATAGCTCCGAAGCCGCCACAGTGCAACATTCCTTTACGTCGGAAGGCTCCTTTGACGTTTCATTAAAGGTGATTGATCAAACAGGCGTTGAGGACTTTAAATATTTCAAAGTTGTAGTCAGTACACTGGCCTCACACATTTCTTACTCGCCTGAAACTGGTGGAATCGGAACAACATTCACATTTGACGGCACGGGTTCTGCGGTTAACTTGGGGAACATCTCAAGTTACCAATGGACGGCAACGCTAAATGGGCAAGCTATTGCATTAACAGATAGTACAAAAAGTACTTTAAGTGCAAAATTTAATGATCCTGGTGTTTATGCTGTTACGCTTTTGGTTGCGGATAGTAGTGGAAAAACAGATTCAATGTCTATAAATGTGCTTGTTGAATCAACTCCTCCGGTTGCAATTTATACATACGATTCAGTAAGTGAAAATGAACCTGCAACGATTTTATTTGATGCTGGAGATAGCTATGACCCGGATGCAAACGACGCAATAACTTATGCTTGGACTTTTGGAGACGCCTTGGCCGGAGAAGATTATAAGGTTGTGGATGGGGATGCGAAGAGCAAAGAGTTAACCGTACAGTTCTTAAAAGTGGATGATTATGAGGTCACATTAACGGTTTTTGATCAATATGAAGCCGGTATACAAAAAAGCGATACGGCAACGGCAACTATTGCAATCGCATCTGTTCTAGATGTGGATTTAACCGTTGACGGCGAAGGCGCAAGGCACTTGAATGCCGAGGGCAAAGCCTCTGTGGAATTTACAGCGCTAAGCTCAACGGCAACAGGCTTGGAGATTGATTACGGTGACGGCAAAACTGATTTTTCAGACACAATCACACGTGGCCAAGTAATCTTTACTCATGATTATGAACAGGCAGGTATTTTTTACGTTACCTTAACGGCCTATGATGACACTGATAATAAAATTTCTGTAACACGTCGCGTATACATAGGTACCGGCGATGCTCCAATTGCGGTGATAGACGTTTCCTCCGATGGCAAAGACATAGGTTTTGGCTCCACACTTACAGGTAGCGTTAAAACAAAATTCACATTTGATGCCAGAAATTCAGTAAATCTGGATGGATCCACAAATAATCTCACCTATTTCTGGAATTTTGGGGATGGCACAACAGCTTCACAAGCCGAAGTTACCCACACCTTTGACGAACAAACAACTTACACAGTATCTCTTACCGCAAAAGACAGATCAGATAGCTCTATAGGCGGGGATAGTACCATCCAAATTAAAATCAGCAATATTGCTCCAAGGATCAGAGGTATTACCGTGACTCCGCAGGGAACCACAATGCAAACGCCATTAAATGTTAACGTTACAATCGATGCCACGGATGAAGATGGCAAAGTAAACTACGTAAAAGCTTGGTACTACGATTTAAACGACACGGCCGAACAGCTTGGAATGGTTACATCTCCATCTGCCAGCTTTACGCTCAAAATAAACACCAATGGGCAAGAAGGTGACTCAAAAGAATATGGATTTGCAGCAGAAGTTACAGATGATGACAATCAAACAGTCTCCAGTTTTGATGAACTTTTAAGCACAGAGATCCCAACACTCGCGGTAGTAAACGGGCAAAACGATACGCCACTTGCAAGCTTTACGGTAAATAAAACCTCGGTTTATGTTGGTGAAGAAGTAACCTTCTCCAGCACTTCTTATGATACGGATGGCACAATAGTGAAATATTGGTGGGATATAGACGGTAATGGCATATTTAGCGATAACGATCCCGAGGAAAAATCTTCTTATGTCTACCAATTCACTCAAGTGCACCCGGACGGCGTTAATGTAAAACTAAAAGTTGAGGACAGCTCAGGGGCAACATCGGAATCAAATGCGGTAAAAATCTACGTTGATTCTATTGCAAATCCTCCGGATGCAAAATTCTTAACAGACGTGAACGGAACAACTGTGACCTTTAAAAATAACTCCAGTTTTGACGGCGATAACGGTTCAACTTTTGAAGGTATCTATTGGGATTTTGATACCACAGTTGATAGCGATGGGAACTCCGTTCCGGATAACGACCTCGATTCTTTGGAAGAAAATCCGGTGCGAACTTACGACGCACTAGGCACTTATCAAGTTAAGATGACTATAGTGGATAATTTGGGGCAAACGGATACGGTTACTCAAGATGTAAAAGTTCTTGAAACAACTGCTCCTGTTGCAGATTTTTCTTACACGGTTGTGGACAAAAAAGTTGAATTTAAAGACAAATCCACTTTTGATACGGCAAATGGCGTGGAGGCCAGATCTTACACTTGGGATTTTGATATCGATTTGGAAGACGACACTAATTCAGACGTAAAAAATCCAAGTTATGAATACGCGGATTATGGGACCTACAACGCAAAACTTGTGGTGCAAGACAGCATGGGCAAAACAAGCACCATCACAAAAGAAGTGGAAGTAAAAAATCCAGTTCAACCTGTAATTGCTTACCTAAGCTCTACGCCGGAGGCCAACATTTTAAGCCAAATAGTACTGGATACCGACGGGCAGGAAGTAACTTTTTATTTTAACGGCGAAGGTGGAAACAATAGTTACACCTATACATTGGATAAGAACATTTTCTACGATACAAATGGAGACAGCATCCGCGATAACGACGCAGATTACACGGCCACCGCTTCCGGCAAATGGAAGACTCCATTCTACAAATCTTACGGGCAGGTAGTTACAAAATTAACCGTAACAGACAATGAAACGGGAGAAAAAGACGTAGCAACTTTGCAAGTTGTATTTAAAGGATCAACAGGCAGTGCTAATCTATTCAACGCAACGCCAAATGACATGTTACTATTAATCTTTGGTGCCTTACTCGCCTCTATTGCAGGCGTAGGCATGGCATTCCGCTATAAACCTTTAAAAACACGCTAAATATGGAAAACAATCCAAGCCAAATTAACGAACCACTTGTAAATCCTAGCGCACCGGTGTCTGTGCCAGCAGTTACACCCACTCCCGTGCCTTTAACTCCGGAAGAAAAAACGGCCAAAAGAAAATTAATGCTAAAACGTCTTGGAATAGTTAGCGGAGTCTCTTATATAACAATTTTGGTCTTGATATTTGTGTGGGGATTTTTGTTGGCCGGAAAAGAGTTGGTACTTTTTGATTATCTGCCGGTTTCACAAGATGTATTTAGCGGATTTTTATTTACGCTATTTAACATAATGATTGGAGCGCTTACATTCGCGACAATGATGCTTGCACTTTTTGGACTCGCCAAATCTTTATTGGCAAAGAAAGAAGATATAGAAAAAAAGAAAAAAGGATCTAGATTGGCCCTATTTGCCGGAATTGGATTTTTTGCGGTAACAATATTTTGGCTTTTTGGATTGTGGATGCTAGGTCCACGTCTTGTTAGGGAAGTTTTGCCACCAATCGTAACCATTCCGGAAAACACAATTGGGCTAACTTCTCCAGTAGAAATTACTTTTGATGCAAGCAACATTCCGGTTGATGAAAAAATTTATCAAGTATTAGCCTACACGTGGGATTTTGGAGACGGTTCAACCGCAAACGGAGTAACTGTTTCACACACATATACAAAGAAAGCGGAGGGAGATGGTATTTACACGGTAACTTTGAACGTGACTTACATGGACTTAAAGAGTGGCCAAGAGTTTGATTATGAACAAGACGTAGATGTTTCCATACAAAACGAAACTACCGCTGCTTCATTTGTTGCAAGCCCGGAAAGTGGAGACATACCTTTAAAAGTTGATTTTGATGCAACCGGTTCTTACGATCCGGATGGCGAAATTACAGCTTATGAATGGGATTTTGACGGAGATGGACGTTATGACGATGGTGAGGGCGAAGAAGCCACTTATACATTCGAACAAGAAGGTAATTATTCTGTAACACTTAGGGTTACAGACAACAACGGACAATCAACCACAACCACAATGACAATTGAGGCTGGAAGCGTTGGAGGAATGCGCGCTGTAATTAGTACAAACGCAGGCACAGACGGCATTTATTACACTGGCACGGAGTATGAATTTGATGGGGAAATGTCACAAATAGAACAAGGTAAAATAACAAAATATTCATGGAACTTTGGGGATGGATCAAAGACCTTGGAAAGCCGTTCCGTTAGCCACACTTTTGAAGAAGCCGGAACTTACACCGTGGATTTAACAGTACAAAATCAAGATGGAGTTTACGATAAAGCTACTTTGGAAATAGATGTTGTGGATGAAGGGACCTCTCCGGTCGCAAAAATCACAACTACGCCGGCTCTAGAAAATGGAGTGGTATCCGGGGCAGTGCCATTAACAGTTATATTTAATGGTTCTTCTTCAACAGACAAAGAAAGTGACATAGTGGAATACAGCTGGGATTTTAACGGTGATGGAATAGTTGATTCTACCGGTAACACAGTCACATATACTTACCAAGAAATAGGTGATTATACTGCGCGTCTTGTATTAGTCGATTCCGCTGCCAATGAAGGTGAGGCAACCGTCCCGGTCTCCGTAACAAAACAAGGAGTACTAGCACGTCTTGAAGTAAACACCGCAAATGGGGAAGTCCCGCTCGTTGTAAAATTTGACGCCTCAGGATCTACATATAAAGAAGGGAACATAGTCTCTTATGAGTATGATTTTGGAGACGGAACCGACTCTTATGTTGGAGGTTCAAGCGTAACTTATAAATACACAGGTGTTGGCACTTTTAACGCTAGTGTAACTGTGCTCGGAGACGATGGTTCCAAAGATAGCACAAGTATACAAATTGTGGTTAGACCGGTTGCTTTGACTGCATGTTTTACAGTAAACACAAACTCAGGAACGGCACCTTTATTCGTATCGGTTGATCCATCTTGTTCACAAGGGACAATAGATACTTATGAATGGAATTTTGGTAATGGAGAGCTGAGTTTTGACCGCAAGCCGGGAACTCACACTTACTCCTTGCCTGGCACATATATAATAAAACTAGAGGTAACAAGCCCGGAGGGAATAGTTAGCAGTATAGAAAATACAATCACTGTTAAATAATTTCGCTTACGCAAGTGGCATAAAGCCTATCGCTACAATATAAGTTTCAAAACTTCTGTCACGGCAGGCGGGTGGTTTAAAAACGTGCACATGTTTAAAGCGTCTTTTAATGCGCTTTATTAGAAGGGCCATCTCCGGTCCTTCAAATATTTTACCAACAAAAGACCCGCCTTTTTTAAGCAATTGTGTGGATAAATAAAAAGCTTGATCAGTGAGCTCTTCGGATAATCCTTGGTCCAAATCACGGATACCGCTTGTTTTTGGAGCAAGATCACTTGTTACCACATCAACTTGTTTAAAACCTGCATTTTCCAAGGTGGCGAGTACCGCATCTTTATCAAAAATATCACACTGCAAAGTTATAATATTTTTTTGTGGGAATGGATCTATTTCTTGCAAATCAATTCCAAAAGCTTTCCCCTTTGGGCCTACAACAGAAGAAATCACTTGCAAAAAACTACCAGGTGCCGCGCCCAAATCCACAACCGTTTGTCCGGCTCTAAGTATGCTGAATTTCTTATTTATATCCAGTAATTTAAAAGCACTCCTCGCGCGGTAACCTTTTTCCTTGGCGAGTAAAAAATAACGATCCTGAACCTGATAAGCTTTTGGCATTTTTAAATTGGCTTAGCTTTTGGCGTACCCGCCTTTCGCGGATAAGAGGGGCTTAGTTTAGCAGTTTTCTCAAAAAACAAAATAGCGCGTCTCTCGCCGGTTGGCAGTTCGTACAAAAAGACCTCTTTAAAAAATAAATTAAATTCTTTCTGTGCACGTAAAGATGATTTTAGTTCGGCTTCAAAATCTGCGCTTTTCCAAGCAAAAAGTTTGCCACCTACTTTTAAAAATCCGCTCGCATATTCAAGCAGAGTTGGTAGTTCGGCAACTGCACGCGCCGTAACAAAAGAAAACTTTTCTCTAAAATTCTCATTATGCGCTAGGTCCTCAATTCTTTCAGATGAGAACCAAACATTTTTAAGTCCAATTTCATCAGAAATTTCTGCTAAAGCGCGAATTTTTTTCTCGCGTGAATCAACCAATGTAAATTTTATTTCTGGCAAGCTAACAGCTAGTACAAGACCGGGAATTCCTCCACCGGTCCCTAAATCAATCACATTCTCACCTTTAGATGGCTCCCAAAAATCAAGTATTTTAAGTGCATCAGGCACATGTTTGTCCATCAAAAGTAATCTATCACCAGCAGAAAACAGATTCAACTGCTCACTTTTTTGAGTAAGAAGAGTGACTAACTTTTGTATCATTATTGCGCTGGTGTGTCAGCTAAAGGGTCAGTAGCAACATCAACAGGATCTGTAATAGGATCAGCTGTTACTTCTTCTACGGCAGGCGTTTCATCAGTTGCGGTAGTTCCATCTGTCGTAGTCTCAGTAGTAGCCTCTACATCGTCAGCCATTTCCGTAGTATCTTCTTCAACTTTTGTGCCAGCCATTGTAACATTCAAACTTGCACTAGATTGAGCTGTGGTTGTTTTGTCAAAAACTGTAACGGTCACAGCACAGGCAACTCCTGGAGCTTGGTCTTCCAAAACTGTTAAAGGCAATTTGTGAACGGTAGAAACTTCCATGCTATCTTTTACAATCGGCAAAAATTCAAGTGGCGTAGCACCCTCGCAAGAAACTTCAGAAATGTATGCGAGTGTTGCTTGGCTAACAACAAAATCTATTGTTGATGTAGCAGGATCAATAACTTCCCAATTATCATTCGTGAAAGTGATCGTATAAGGAGAAATAAGCGCACATCCGGAAAATAAAACGCCTGCGACAAGAAAGGAAAGAAATTTATACATAAGCGTGAAAATTAAATAACTAAAAAGATAATAACAAACTTATCCAAATTGAACTACAGAAAGTGCAGATATCATTGCAGTTTCCATTCTGAGCACAGTTTCTCCAAGGACAAAAAGCGTTCCGCCAATCTTAGAAATTGCATCAAGTTCTTCATCTGTAAGCCCACCTTCGGGTCCAATTACAATATTGATTATCGATTCATTTTTAAGATTTATTTCACAAAGTTTTTTATCATATTTTGTGGCATCGCCGGCAAGAATAATTCCGTCTGGTGGATTTTGGATAAATTCAGCAAATTTGAGCAGGGGACCAAGTTCAGGCATAAACATTCTTTCACATTGTTCAGATGCTTCTTTGGCAATGAATTTAAGCCTGTCTGTTTTGTAAAGCGAATGCACTTGGCATCTTAAAGTATCTAGCGGAATAATTTCTGTAGCACCAATTTCTGTTGCTTTTTGGATTATCATCTCTAGCGTTGCCGGTTTCTTTGGAATCGCAATATAAAGCCTTAAAGTGCGACTCGGCCTGTCAAAAAATTCTCTTTTTTTAATGGTAAATCCAGCTCCATCTTTATGGATTTCTGTAACTGTCGCCTGGGCTTTTGCGCCTTTATTATCCAGCAAAATACACTCATCATTTGTGCGAAATCTAAGTACATTTTTTATTTGATGTATTAGCTCTTTGTCAGTAATAAAAATCTCGTCTTTATTCAGATCCGAGTCTATAAAAAAATGTTGGATTTGTTTCATAATTATTATTTAAAATCTTCCCGTTGTTCGGGGCTTAAGTAAGGTAGATTTAGAGCCTCAAACATTTCTTGTTCCGTGAGCCCAGCCAGTCTTTTTTTGCCTTTAAAAATGCCATATTCATTTATTTTGAGCCCGCGCTTTAAAGCCATCGTTCTAGTGTGGATATTAAAATGTTTTGGTCCGGTAAAATAAAACAGCGCAGATCCAAAACTTTCCGATGCAACAATGCGTAAATCAACTTGTATATTGCCTTTAAGTAAAACACTGGCTTTTGTATCACCGGAGGCTAGGATCTGCACAACTTTTGGATAAGCCAAAAAGAATTTCATTAAAGCCTTTGCATCCTTCGCAGTAGCCAAGACGTCAATGTCACCTATTGTTTTTGCCTTACGTCTAAGGCTCCCAGCATATTGAATTTGGAGAGCTTCACTACACGTATGCAGATATTTTAAATATTCTTCAGCTTCTTTTAGCGCCTTTTTGTAAGAAATTCGTTCTTTAGAAAAACTCATTTGTTCTAAAGCTTTCAAAATCGCCAATTCGCTTTTTTTGCCCATTCCAGGCAATCCACAAAGCGCTCCCATTTCACTCGCTGATCGAAGTTTTTGCAGAGTATCTATCCCAAGTTGATCATAAAATAATTTTGCTTTTTTAGGCCCGATTCCACGCACATGCAAAACGTCCAAAATGCCAGGGGAAAGTTTTTTGATAAGCTGTTTGTGCATTTGGCATTCTCCGGTATCCATTATTTCGATTATTTTTTTATACAAATCCTCGCCAACTCCGGGCAGTTCAGAAATTGCATTCTCATTCAACTTTCGCAGTTTCTCCAAATCCGTGGCGCCACGAATAACTTCGGAAGCACGTTGATAAGCTCTTGATCTAAAAGGATTTTCACCAAGAACCTCAAGCATCTCTGCTATCTCAGAAAAAATTTGTGAAACTTTTTCGTTAATCATAAAAAATAAAAAGCATAAACAGTATACAGATTTTTTGTGCTCGTTTAATATCAATATATGAAAATAGCAATTATAGGTGGGGGAGCTTCTGGGATGATGGCATCTGCAAGAGCAAAAGAACTATGCCCATCTTGCGAAGTTTATTTAATAGAGAGGAATCCCGGACTTGGTAGCAAAGTACTTTTAACAGGTGGCGGTAGGTGCAATTTGACTACAGGATTTTCGGATTTGCGTTTGATAGCAGAACGCTACCCGCGCGGTGGAAAGTTTATTTTATCCGCCTTGCACGCTTTTCCACCGGAATCCATAATAAACTGGTTTGAAGGGCATGGCATTACACTAAAAGTGGAAGAAGATTTACGAGTTTTTCCAGCCTCAAATAACGGCCAAGACATTGTAAAGGTTTTTGAAGAGCTTTTTAAAGAAAATGGTACGAAAGTTTTGTTAAAGCACCAAGTGGATAAAATAGAAAAATTTAAGAAAGGATTTAAAATATTTTTCCATGAAGAGACACCTTTAATCGTAGATAAATTAATTCTTACAACTGGTGGACAAGCCTATCGCACAACCGGTTCCAACGGCGACGGCTATGCTTTTGCAGAAACTTTGGGGCATAGCATTACAAAATTAGCGCCAAGCCTAAACTCATTTGTTGTAAAAGAACTTTGGCCAAAAACTCTTGCCGGTCTTTCGCTCAAAAAAGTTCATTTTAAGGCCAAAAGAGACACAACTTGGCAGTTTACCGGCCCAATGCTTTTTACTCACCATGGGCTTACCGGCCCAGCTATTTTCGCAATGTCATCGATGGTCGCATTTGAGGAATATTCGCCAAAAAATCCTCTGGAACTTGTACTCGATTTTCTGCCAGATACAGCCCAAAACATTATTGAAACAGAGATAAAGAAAGAAATGGATGTAAGTCCACAAAAATTCTTTAGAAATACTCTAAGTACTTTTGCCCCAAAATCACTCGCAGAAGCCCTATGTAAAAATTTGGAAATCCCGGAAGAAAAACGCAATGCAGACCTCGCAAAAAACGATTTTTTCAAGATAGTAGAAGCTCTAAAACACACAAAATTAACCATAATTGGCCGTGGCCCTTCCGACGAATTTGTAACTGCAGGTGGGATTGATACGGATGAAGTAAATCAAAAAACAATGGAATCTAAAATTTGCTCCGGCCTCTACTTTGCCGGAGAACTTCTAAATATAGATGGTTTTACAGGTGGTTTTAACCTTACTTCTGCTTGGGCAACCGGCCGAATTGCAGGCGAAAACGCGGTAATCTAAAATGCAAATTGCCAGAAAACCACTTAAGTTAGATAATGCAAACCGTAACATATAAAAACAATCCAAAATCATGGGGAAAATCTGCAAAAACTGCCAAAAAGAATTTGAAATAACAGAACAGGATCTTGCTTTCTATGCAAAGGTAGAGGTGCCATCTCCGACCCATTGTCCGGATTGCAGATTACAAAGACGCATGGCTTTTAGAAATGAAAACACACTATACAAAAGGAAATGCGACCTTTGCAACAAAGACGTTATATCTACATTTGACGTAAATAGGTCTTTCCCAGTTTATTGTATGGATTGTTGGTGGAGTGATAACTGGGATCCATTTGCATATGGTCAAGACATAGATTTTACGCGTCCATTTTTCGATCAGCTTGGAGAATTGTTAGCAAGAGTACCAAAATCTGCATTCTTACAACTTGCGAGTGAAAATTGTGAATATAATGCATTAATTGCATATAGCAAAAACACATACATGAGCCCGGGTAGCCATTTTATGCAAGATTCAATTTATTGTCGTAAAAGCCAATATTGTAAAGATTGTTTGGATAGTAATTTGATTGACCATTGTGAATTAACAGGTTTCTCTACAAATTCAAAAAATTGTTATGCATGCCACCACATAATTAATTCAAGATCATGCGTTGATTCTGCATATTTAAAAGATTGTGCGAATTGTAAAAATTGTTTTATGTGTAGCGGACTTGTTGGTAAATCTTTTTGCATAAAAAATCAACAATATAGCGAAGAAGATTACAAAAAATATTTAGGGTTATCTACACAGAAAGCGGAGGAAGAAGTGATGAACGAATTCTTAAATTTTGATTTGCAGATTCCAAAACGTCCACTCAATATGGCCAATTGTGAAAATTCAATTGGTGACTATCTTTATAATTCCAAGAGTGCAATTGAGGCTTACGATTCTATTGCAATAGAAGATTCAAAATATATTTTTGAAAGCGAAAGTGTAAAAAGCTCAATGGATTTGTTGTGTCACGATAAAGACATAGAAAATTGTTATGAGCAATCGTCCGGTGGAGACAGAAACGTAAATGTAAAATTCAGTTTTTGCCCAGTTAATTGTTCCAACAGCGCATACCTTTATGCGTGTTTTTACTTAATGGATTCTTTTGGATGCGACGGATTCCATTCACGCCAAGAGAATGTAATTTTAAATAAAAAATACGATAAAGCTACTTACGAAAGCCTAAAAAATCGTTTAGTTGAATACATGAAACAGACTGGCGAATGGGGAGAATTTCCTAGTATTAAAATTGCCCCGAATGCATATAACGAAACCATGGCGAATGAATATTTTCCATTAACTCGCGAACAAGCACTACAAAAAGGCTATACATGGAAAGACCAAGAAGAAAAATTAAATGTTCCTGCAACAGGAGAAATTAAAAACTCAATTTTAGAAACCGGCGATGAAGTTGTAAATCAAATTTTCGCATGTAAAAAGTGTGGCAAAAATTACAAAGTACTTTCTCAGGAAATTGCATTACATAAAAAAATAGGGGTTGCACTTTCTGCATTTTGTCCAAGCTGTCGCCAAATGAATTTAATGGCACTCAAAAATCCACGTAAACTTTTTGATAGAAATTGTGCTATCTGCAATGCGGAAATTCAAACAACCTACGCACCAGATTCACTATATAAAGTTCTTTGCGAGCCGTGTTATTTAAAAACAATTTATTAACGAACAAATGTAATGCAAAAAATCTGTAAAAATTGCCAAGCCGTGTTTGAAATCACGGATTTTGAGACCGGTGTTTTTGCAAAACTTGGAGTTCCGGAACCAACACTTTGTATAGATGAGCGCCACAGAAGAAGGCTTTCGCACAGAAACGAACGCAAAATTTATAAAGACACTTGTGATTTAACCGGCAAGCCGATAATTTCACTTTTTTCTCCTGACAAAAATATAACAGCATATTCACAAGACGCATGGTGGGGCGATTCTTGGGATC
This sequence comes from Candidatus Altimarinota bacterium, assembly GCA_041658345.1. Taxonomy (GTDB): domain Bacteria; phylum Patescibacteriota; class Gracilibacteria; order UBA1369; family 2-02-FULL-48-14; genus JBAZYV01. The sequence continues at coordinate 62,797 of JBBAAK010000001.1, read as the reverse complement.
CGCGTGATCATGGACGCGACTTTGATTTTAATCGTTCATTTTTTGAACAATTCCACGAGCTGGAACTCGCTGTGCCACACCTTTCACTCATGAACATGTATGGCGAAAACAGCGAATTTTGCAACATAACCACGGGCAATAAAAATTGCTATTTGGTTTTTGGTGGCGATATAAATAGAGACTGTATGTATTCGGTTTTTAATATGGGTTGCACGGATACAGCGGATGTTTATTGGGTGAATAAATCGGAGTTAGTTTACGATTCTGTAGATTTGGATTCTTGTTACCACATTTTGTATTCCAGAAATTGTTTTTCTTGCAGTGAAGGTGCATTTTTATTTGAATGCAGAAATTGCGAAAAATGTTTTGGATGCGTTGGATTGATCGGCAAAAAATATCACATTTTTAATGTGCAGTATTCGCCGGAAGAATATGAAGAAAAAATCAAAGAATTCCATTTGGATTCATTCGAACAAGTGGAGAAAATAAAGGCGGAATTTGAAGCTTTTATATTAAAATTTCCGCATCGCTCAGCACTTATTGTTAATAGTGAAAATTGTACCGGAGACATTATATATGGATCAAAAAACTGCCAAAATTGTTTTTGTGCAAATCCGGGTACAGAGGATTGTAAAGATCTTTTCTTATCTACAAACAGCGCAAAAGACATAGTTAGCTCGGACCACATTGGGCACAAAGGCGAACTTTATTACGAATGCATGGGGAGTATTACCTCTACAAATTGTGCTTTTTGTCTTTATTCTTGGCAATCACCATACACTTATTATTGTAATTTGGTCGCAAATTGCCACGATCTTTTTGGATGTACAAATATGAGGAGAAACGAATACTGCATTCTCAATAAACAGTATTCAAAGGAGGATTATTTAGCACTTAGAGAAAAAATTATCGAACACATGAAAAAAACCGGTGAATGGGGTGAGGCTTTCCCAATGCAAAACTCAATTTTTGCATACAATGAGACGGTGGCTAATGATTATTTCCCAATAACTCGTGAAGAAGCACTAAAACAAGGCTTAAAATGGCTCGATGAAGAACTAAAATCAGCAGGCACAGGCCCCGAGATTCCAGACTCGATTCGCCAAGTTACAGATGAGATTTTAAATCAAACCCTGGTTTGTCAAAAAACGGGCAGAACATACCGCATAATTAAGCAAGAACTCGATTTTTACCGCAAAATGGGCATACCGGTTCCACATTTTGCACCGGAAACCAGGACGGAAATGAGAATTAAGCTAAGAAAACCACCACATGTTTGGTCTCGCATCTGCTCTAATTGCAAAAAACCAATCTTAACCTCCTATTCACCAGACCGCCCGGAAGTGGTATACTGTGAAGAGTGTTATTTAAAAACAGTCTACTAGCATGGAGTTTCTCCAAGTATTACTTGAACAAGGCACGCCGGAAGAGCCTAAAAAAGAGCATTTATTCTTGCAGTTTTTAGAAAATCTTCATAATACAGCTCATCACAAGAAAATATCTTTAGAATTGTTTGGTTACGGTCAGTACACCTATTTTTTTATTACCTGTGAAAAAGAATTATTAAAACTTGTGGAGGGGCTCATATACTCCAACTTTCCAAATTCCGAAATTCGTCCGATGAAGGATTACACGTCTTTTTACGATCCAAAAGCCCAAACTTTGGTGGGAACGGAACTGCGTCTCGAAATGCCGGATATCTATCCGATAAAGACTTATGAAGGCTTTGATAATGATTCTCTCTCGGGTCTATTTTCTGTGATTTCAAAACTGGATAGAAATGAGCAGGCATGGGTACAAATTGTACTTTCTCCACGCCATGAGGATTGGCAATATCATGTTGGCAGAAGGATTAAGTTGAAAATAAATAATCTTGCTCGGAAATTTAGATTAAAAAATTACGTGCGGCTAAAAGACAAAAAAGCATTCTTCAATGAAGAGACGGCGGATTTTGTACATAAAAGTGAACATCATCCATTTGAAATACAAATAAAAGTTGGGGCGGTCGCAGATACCAAAGAATTGGCAAAGAAAAATCTTTCTGCACTTACAAAAGCTTTTTATCAGTTTAATAAAACGGACAGAAATTCTTTTGGAACAAAAGGTTTAAGTGAAGGCGATTCATTTTTGAACGAATACAAAAAAAGGAAACTCACAAATTCTATGATGGTCTCCGCGCATGAACTTGCCACATTATATCATTTTCCAAATTCGGATCACGTTTCCCATATCGTGCATATTTTGGCAAAAAAACACGAACCGCCAAAAAACCTTCCAACAGATGAAAAAGGTGGAGAAGTTTCTATGTTCGGTACAACAAATTATCATAATAATTTTCAAGATTTCGGCATCAAGCGTGAAGACAGGCGAAGACATCTTTATGCAGTTGGTAAAAGTGGTACTGGTAAATCAAAATTGCTTGAACTACTTATAAAAAGCGATATTGAGGCGGGCAAGGGAGTTGGCGTTTTGGATCCGCACGGTGATCTTGTGGATAACATTTTGCGTTTTGTGCCGGAACACAGAATGAAAGATGTGATTTACTTCGATCCTGCAGATACCGAGTTTCCGATTGCATTTAATCCGCTGGAAAAAGTTGATGATAAATTTAAAATGCAAATTACAATTGGATTTATAGATATTTTTAAAAAACTTTTTGGATCTAACTGGTCTAACAGGTTGGAACACGTGCTTAGATACACAACTCTTGCGCTACTTGATTCGCCAAATACAACCGTGCTTTCCATTTTAAAAATGCTGTCTGATAAAAATTACAGACAAACAATTATTGCGCGCATTGAGGATAGCGTTGTTAAAAACTTTTGGGTCAATGAATTCGCCGGTTGGAGTGAAAAGTTTGATGCGGAAGCAATTACTCCGCTTTTAAATAAAGTTGGACAATTGGTTTCTACAAATATGATTCGTAATATTATTGGTCAGCCAAAAAATACTTTTGATATCCGTGACATAATGGACAATCAAAAGATTTTGTTAATGAAAGTTTCTAAAGGATTGCTTGGTCAAGAAAATGCGGCGCTACTTGGATCTATGATAATCACAAAAATTTACCAAGCGGCAATGGCCAGAGCGGATTTGCGTGAAGAAGACCGTAAAGATTTTTATTTTTACGTTGATGAATTCCAAAACTTTGCCACGGATACTTTTGCCGAGATTCTTTCTGAGGCAAGAAAATATCGTCTTTGCCTTACAATCGCGCACCAATATGTTGGGCAATTGAATCCAGAGGTTAGAAAGACAGTGTTTGGTAACGTGGGTTCAATAATCGGCTTCCGTGTTGGTGCCGAGGATGCAACCGTACTTGCGGGTGAATACACACCGATTTTTTCCGTGCGAGACATTATTAACCTAGGTGTACGTGAATTCTATTTGAAAATGTCCATTGATGGGGAGCTTACAGAGGCATTTTCCGGTAAAACACTTAACATAACTTATTCTAAGAAAGATATATCCAAAGACATAATAAATTACTCACGAGAGGCTTATTGCATGAAGAAGGATCAAGTTGAAGAAATGCTTAAGAAATGGGATGAAGGGAAACTGGATGAAGGAAAACCAGGCGATGCCACAAAAAAAACTGGTGATAGCCCGGAGCTGACTCAAGATTTTGATATGCCAATGATTTAATCAGTTGATTTAAAGACGAGCTTTTCTAAAAGCACAGTAGTACAAATAAAAAACACTCCGACCGCAAAACCGGCAATCACCTCGCTTAGCAAATGTACGCCAAGATAAATACGGCTAAAGCCAATTAGTAAAATCAAAAATATATTCGTGCAAACAAATAAATATTTTGCATAACGATTCTTTATTGAATCTTTAAATAAATAAATTAGCGAAAGAAAAAACACACTCGCTACAGCAGAGTGTCCACTTGGGAAACTGTAATCTGTCATATCGATCAATGCACCTGCTGGACGTTCAACATGAAAAGCTAATTTCATAATTTCAACCGTGATTACAGTAAGGCTCAAGGCACTTCCAAAAATCATCGCTTTTTTAAACTGTTTTCTTTTAAGCAAAAGTATTAACAACATTAGTCCCAAAACAATTGCAGTTTTTGCATTCATTAAACTCGTAAAAATCTTCATGACTTCAATCATTGTAGGATTTTGTATCAAAACTATTTTTTGATTAACAAGGAGATTTAGTTGTTCAATATTCAAATGAATAATTTAAAATTAGTCTTCAATTGTATGTCCAAAGTTTTCATCTTCCGTGTCGGCATCGGCATCCGCTTTTGTTTCATGAATACGCGCATCAATGTGGTTGGCAGGAGCGTAAATAGTATAGACTTTCATTGGTTCAGTACCGGTATTTATAAAATTATGACGAGTACCGGGCGTAACTACAATCGTGTCCCCGGCAATAATAGGCGCACGTGTGCTATCTAAAATTGCTTCGCCACTTCCACTTAAAAAAAACAAAGTCTGCTCCACATTAGCATGAATCTCTTCACCGATTTCACCTTGTGATGGGATTGTCATTACAACTAATTGGCTCTTTTTACCTGTAAAAAGCACCTTTCTAAAATTTGGATTCTGATTTGTTTCTTGAATAATATTTGCGTGGTAGGACATATGTGGTCAATTTTAAAGTACCAGCATGATACTACTCATACCTAAGCGCCTCAATGGGACTCTTAATGGAGGCTTGGCGCGCCGGATAAAGTCCAAACACGAGTCCGACCAAACCGGCAACACTTAAACCTATTAAAGCAGCGGATACCGGGAAAACAAAAACCCAATCAAGCCCAACGAATTTAGATAATATAATCGAAATAACAAATGAGAATCCCGCCCCGGACAAAATCCCCACAAGTCCGCCAAAAGCAGTTAAGATTACGGACTCAAGCAAAAATTGAGTTAGAATATCATTACTGGTCGCTCCAATGGCTTTTCTGAGCCCAATCTCATGCGTGCGCTCTGTAACGGAAACCAGCATTATATTCATAATCCCAATGCCACCGACAACCAGTGAAATGCCGGCAACTGAAACAAGGAGCAGTGTCAAAATGCCCGTAATCGTTTTAACCATGTCTGCAGCATCAGCCTGAGTCATCACGTGGAAATCATCTTTTTGCGGATCATCTATGTTGTGAGTTTCGCGGAGCGTGTATTCAATATCTCTAACCACTTGATCCAAAATATCCTCACTTTCCGCTTGTACTAAAATTTCATTGTAATAATCAATCCCCATCAAATAATCTTGCGCAGTTGTGTAAGGCACCACAACCATTTCATCTATATTTAGCATAGAAACTTGCCCAGTCTTTGGCAGTACGCCAACAACAGTAAAAGTTCTACCTTTTATCTTTATTTTTTCGCCAACCGCATCGGAAAGTCCAAAAAGTTTATCACGCACTTCATAACCTATGACCGCAACACTCATTTTTTGCCTAATATCTTCATCTGTAAAAAATGTTCCTTCATTCGGATACACATCCAGGATTTTAACAATTAATTCGGTTGCCCCAAGCACATTGCTACGTTTTGTTTCACTTTCATAAGCAATTGTTGCCGCCTGGAAAACAACAGGTGTGATTTCTTTAATACCTTGCACATTTGAAGTATTTTTTAAAGCCTCAACATCACGTTCTTTTAATGAATCGGTATACATCTCCGCAAAACCGGATGGGCCACTAGGTTGTTTGCCGGGCTCAATACTTATTGTTTGTGATCCCATGCCACGCACTTGATTTAATATGAGTTCCTCCGCACCACCACCGATAGACATAACCATAATTATTGCAGCAATTCCAATCACAATTCCAAGAATCGTTAGTAGAGAGCGAGATCTATTTGTAGATAATCCTCTTAGAGCCGTTTTAAAACTGTCTTTTAATATCATGAATTATTTTGTGAAAGCATCTTTTGCTTTTTTGCGATTAGTAACCTTCTTATCACTCTCAATTTCTCCATCTTTTACTCGGATAATACGCTCGGCATGTTCAGCAGTTTGCGTTTCATGAGTAATCAAAATAATTGTATGCCCTTGCTCTTCATTTAAACGTTGCAAAATTTCCATTACGATTTGGCCGGATTTTGAATCCAAGTTGCCGGTTGGCTCGTCTGCAAAAATCACATTGGGTTTACACACAAGGGCCCGCGCTATCGCAACGCGTTGTTTTTCCCCACCGGAGAGTTGTGATGATTCATGATTTATACGATGCGAAAGCCCAACAGCTTCAATCGCTTCTAGTGCAATTGCATCCCTATCTTCTTCTTTAACACCAGCATACAAAAGTGGCAATTTAACATTTTCAAGCACACTTGTGCGTGAAAGCAAATTGAATGCTTGGAAAATAAAACCCATTTTTTTATTACGAACCTGTGCAATTTCATCTTCGCTATAATCGTCGATTGTTTTGCCATCAAATTTATAAGTGCCGGAAGTATGTCTCTCCAAAAATCCGAGTATGTGTAGAAGAGTTGATTTTCCGGAGCCACTGGGTCCCATAATTGCAACAAATTCTCCTTCTTTTATTTCAAAAGAAATATTTTTTAGCGCAGGCGTTTCCACGCCATCATTGCTGTAGATTTTCTTTAAATTTTTTAATTCAATAATCATTATTCTGAATATGGAACGATTTTATCACCGATATTTAAGCCACTCAAAATTTCGATATATCCGTTTGATCCACGGAAACCAGTTCCTACTTTAACTTCTTTTGTAGTCCCATCTTCCTGCAAAACTTTCACAAATTTTTCATCATCTTTGCGTATAATTGAGCGTTGTGGGATCGCAATTACTTGCTCACGTTTTTCTCCGGTAATATCTATATTTGCAGTCATACCAGATTTAATTTGATCAGTCTCTTCATTAAATTGTAATATAATTTTATAAGTAGACACACCATCTATAACAGTTTCTGCCGGATCAATAAGTACAAGTTTGGCAGGGAAGGCAACATCGCTACCATAGGCGTCTAGCGTTACATTAGCCTCCATACCAATAGATAATTTTGCAATATCCGCTTCAGCCACATTCGCCTCCATTTCAAACTTAGAGCTGGACATAATGGAAACTAAATTTATTCCGGCACCTGCGATTTCTCCAATTTTTGCATCTTGTTTTGTTATGATTCCATCAAATGGTGCATAAATAATAGTTTTATTTAACATCGCAAGATATTGATCTAAATTTGCGAGTGCTTCATTTATTCTTGCCTCCTGGATTTGTACGTTAGCCCTAGCGCCTTCAACACTTGCCTCCTGGATTGTGATTTGTTCGCTTGTTGCTCCAGCTTGTTTTAAAGAATATTCGGCGGATGCAACTGCCAAGGAACTTTCTGAAGTGTTAACGCTGGAAGTGGCGGTAGAAATTGCGCTGGCATTCGTATTTTTTTGAGATGCTATAGCTTGTATCTGTGTGTTAACTGCCGTAATAACAGTATTAACATTTGTACGAGCGGAATTAATACTTGCTTGATAAGTAGCAATTGTTGTTGGCGACAATCCTGCGCTGTCATTCACAGCGTCCATTGTGTAGGTGAGCAAATCTCTAACAATATATAAATGCTCAAGCGCGGTATTCATTTCCGCATCTAAATCCTCATATTCCGTAGATAAATTATTTATTTCATCTCTAAAATCAACGAGTGCCTTTTCTGCGGAAACTCTGCCTCTTTCTGAATTTGCTTGTGATGAATAATCGGCAACTACAAAAGTAAGTTCAGCATTGTCACTTGAATCATTTGTGAACAAATCATTAATTTTAACTCTTACGGCGTCATCTGCATAAAAGTAAGCATTTTGAAGCACATCCGGCACATCATTATATAAATTTTGTAGGTTTGTATCCGCGCTTGTTTGAGCATTTGCTAGAGCTGTGTTTGCATCTGCCAAAGCATCTTCCGCATTACTTACTTTTGTAGCATAAATATTTAATTCTTCTTGTCTCGTTCCATTCTTAAGTTCGCTAAGTTGCGCTTCCTGGGCACTTAAAGTCGAGTTTAATTGTAACAATTGTCCTTCGGCACTATCAACACTCGCACGCGCTCCGGCGACCTGAGCTCTTACAGTGGAATTTACAAGCACTGCAAGCTCTTGCCCTTCTACTACAGTCTTACCAACCTCTGCATAAACATCAGCAATTTTTCCGCCAGTTTCAAAAGACAAATCAACCGCCTGCGTGGCTTGAACGGTACCTGTAACACTTACCTCTTGTACAAGATCTTGCCTGCCAACAGTTATAAATTCTGCAGAAGTAGTGTCATCTCCGCCGAATAGCGAACAAGAGCCAATCACAACAACGAGACCTATTAAAATGCCGATTGTAGTTTTTTTCTTAAAAAATTCTTTTATGTTCATAACGTAAAATTTAAATGATTTATTGTTTGAATATAGATGATAATTTGCTCAAAATATCGATTAGATTTTTACGTTCAGAAGTATCTAAATGAGAGAAAATCTTAGCCATATTTTCATGGATTTCTTTTAGCCCATCATCAAGATTTTTTTGACCCTTTGGCGTTATGGAAAGTCGTACCATCCTCCTATCTTTTTCATCTGTAGTTCGGCTCAATTGTCCGGATTTAACGAGTCCATTTATAAGCGATGTCGCAGAGGGGGGAGTAATACATAAATAGTTTGCAACTTTTTTCATTGCAGGGATTTTTTCTTCCGAAACATAACGCAAAGTTTCCAGTTGCAAATGTGAATATGGACTCATGTTCGCAATGCCTTCGCCACATTCTTTTATCAGCCTGCCGGTTGTGAACATTAGAGATATGATTTGTTTTACATCGCTATCCATTTATATAAATTGTTTAGAGAGTCTAACTATTAGGGGGTCGCTAAATGTATAGCTTCATAAAAACAAAGTCAACCTTTCCCTTCATGTCTTCATAAGTTTTTCACATCTTCTTCATGCCCTGTTCATGAGCCTAAACCAAAATTACAGCGTTTATCATTAATTCATGAACTACAAACGCAATAGAAGTGCCTGCCACTAATACTGCTGAATAAAAATATTCTCTATTTTCAAAATCGACGACATTGAATCTTTTAGGCAAGAGTGAGTATAATAAAAATCATTATGCAAAAAACAATTCTAATTATTGAAGACGACAAGAAAATTTCTGAGCTAATAGAACTTTATTTGCAAAAGGAAGAATTTAGAACGGTTTGCATCGATGATGGGAAAGAAGGTCTTAAAATCGCATTGCAAATCAAACCAACTTTAATAATTTTGGATAGAATGTTGCCGAGCATGGAAGGCTTGGAAATTTTAAAAAGCTTACGTATAACATCACAAATCCCAGTACTAATTTTAAGTGCAAAATCAGACGAAATAGAAAGAATTATTGGCCTCGAACTTGGCGCAGATGATTATTTGAGTAAGCCATTTAGCCCAAAAGAATTGGTAGCAAGGGTTAAAGCGATTTTGCGCAGGCAGAAGCCACAAACTCAAGAATATCAAAGTATTGAATATAAAGATTTAATCATCGATACAAATAAGATGTCTTTAATAAAAAACGGCACCAACATAAAATTATCCCCACTTGAATTCAAATTATTTCTATTAATGGCAAGCCATCCGGGACGTGTTTTTACGCGTGAACAATTAATGAACGAAATGTATGATTCAAGCCAAAAATTTGTTTTTGATAGGACGATAGATGCGCACATTAAAAATATCCGTCATCATCTGAAAGATGACCCTAAGAAACCTAAATATATTGAGTCAGTCTTTGGCGTTGGCTATAAAACCTTAGAAAATGAAAATATCAATTAGAACTAAATTACTACTAAGTTACGCATTTGTGATTTTTGTCACATTATTTTTGCTTGGTTATCTAACGGAAATTCAAGTTGGACATCATTTTGAAAATTTTTACGAAACACTCGACGACACAATGATGGGGCAAGTCCCAGCCATGCCTTTGCCACCAAGGGGAGAGGCATTTATAGGTAACATGCAAAGATCAATTATTTGGACAGCAATTGGTGCTGGGATCGTTGCAATTTTAGTAAGCTTTTTAATTACTGCATACATCACAAACCCTGTTAAAAAATTAATAGATGCAACAAAAGCAATTGCACTTGGCAAATACGAAAAGAGACTTTCTGTAACTTCAACAGACGAACTAGGCGAATTGACTAATTCTTTAAACGTGATGGCCAGTTCACTAGATAACCAAAGATATTTGCAGAAACAATTAATCACAAATGTAGCGCATGAACTTGCCACACCATTAACTTCAATCGGTGGATATTTAGAGGCACTTACAGATGGAGTAATAAAAGATGAAAATAAAAAGAAAGAGACTTATATCTTAATGAAAGAGGAGACGGAAAGATTAAAACAAATGCTCGATGAAGTACGCACACTTTCTGTTTTGCAAGAGGGGCAAGCGAAAATTACACTTGCAAAAATCAACGTAAAAGCACTTACGGAAAAAATCTTAAAACAAATGGCTACGCAATTTAAAGAAAAAACTGTTGAATTGAAATTAAGCGCAAAATTGATTAAAAAAGAATTTTTACTCGATAAAAATCGTTACACACAAATACTCATAAATCTTTTGAACAATGCACTAAAATATTCAAAAGCAAAAACCACAGTAACAATCACACTAAAGGAAGAAAAATCAAATTTAATTGTGGAGATTAAAGACCAAGGCATAGGCATTCCTAAAAAAGATTTACCATATATTTTTGAGCGTTTTTATAGAGTGGATAAATCACGCGGTAGAGTAACAGGAGGTCTTGGCATAGGCCTCGCAATTGTTAAAGAGTTGGTTTCTGCACACGGTGGACACATTTTTGTAGAAACGAGCCAAAGTAAAGGAACAACCTTTACATGTATCTTGCCAAATAAATAGATTTCACAACTTTTTCATCGCCTCTTCACATTGTTATCAAATCTTAGCTAGATAATTGATGCAGATTTGGGCAACGCGCCGGTCGACAAGTCTCAATAAATATTAACCAACCACTCTATGAATAACAAAATCTTTAAAAACCTTTTAATACTTGCGCTCATGACGGGCGTAACTGTAACCGCAGTTGCGATTAATCAAGCATCTGCAGAAACTACAACGTTAGGTAAACCGGAAAATTTTATGGACGAAGTAGATAGGACAGTAGAAGAGATTAGCAATGGTATTGTTGTAACTCTTACAACAGAAGATGCAACCGCGCTTGAGAAACTTAAAAACATGCCAAGTGATATGGGGAATCACGGCATGCCAAATGGAGATATAACTCGCACAGTAGAACTTTTGGATAATGGTGTAAAAATCACAATGACTTCGGACGACGCAGATACAATCGAAAGATTACAAAGTGATGACATGCCTATGGGGCCAAAAGTACCTCAAGAATTTGAGGACATGAACATAACTCGCACAGTCGAAAATATAGATAATGGGATTGTAATAACAATTACCTCAGACGATGCGGATACGGTTCAAAAACTACAAGAAAACCAAGGCGAATTTAGGCCATTTGGACACCACGGGGGTATGGAGTTCTATGCAGAGTAAAAACAATCTAAAGGGGGCTCTAGGGTGCCCCCTTTTTTTAAATAAAATCCAGAACAAAGACTATTCCTCTACAAAGTAATCCATTGGGTTAACTTTCCCGTTATTTTTCCATAACTCAAAATGCAATTGGATGCCAGTTTTCCCATATACACGTCCGGTATTACCCATGTTCGCAATTACTTGGCCTGCAGTAACACTGTCACCAACATTTACAAATGTCTCATTGCAATGAGCATAAAGACTTTTGAACCCATTCCCATGATCAATCATAATGGAATTGCCATATCCACCATTCCAGTCGCCAGTTTTAACATCTATTACAGTGCCACCATAAACCGCTAAAATATCTGGATTTGCGATCGATTCATCTTCTCTTGCAAAATCAATTGCATAATGCCCAGCCATAAAACCCTGACTAATAAAAATACTTTCAACAGGATATGCAGTTTTGAATGCGCTTGCATCCTCTGCATCAGTTGGCAAACTATCTAAATTTTGTACTTCCGTTTCACCGCACGCATTTAAAAGTAAAAAGGCACATAAAGACAAAATAAGTATTTTATTGATATGCATGAGATAAGAATTAAAGGCTATGAAACCCCAGACTATCACATTCCACGATTTTTTAATACCACCCATGCTTAGGCCAAAAGCGAAGTTTGACAAAACCTAAATCCACTAATACAGTTACGAACCAAATTTAAACCACAAACATGCTAACAACAGAAACACTCAAACCAGAAATCTCGGCAATTAAGCCAGATAGATTGCCTGCACTTAGGCGTAAAACGAGAGAAAGAATGAATGAGCCGGTGAATTTAGCATCAAGTCGAACGGGCAGGATGCTTACAGCCATTGAAGCAATTCCTAATTTGGAAAGTATGGATGCCGATGGGTTAGAGAAATCAGTAGCCTTGTATTTTGAAAAGGCAAGATTTGTAGATAAAGGTCTTACACCAGAAAAAATAGAAGCGGTAGTCCGTTATGCAACTGGCGAAGGTATAGATGCGGAAGATAGAGAAATCTCACCGATACCATCGGATATCACAGAAAGAATGGACGCATTAGAGGCCTTTGAAGCAAGCGGGGAAGAAGCATACGTAGCCACAGTAAATATTGGAGGGAGCAACACAACTGCAAATCTTACCACTGTAAAAGATGGTAAAATTACTTTAAAGAATTCTCAAAATCTAAGTTTTAGAAACGAAAAAGAGCGTGAAGGTACTCCGATTCAGTGTATAGACCATCTGGACTTTTGGAGGAGAGTAATACCAAGCGATTTTTTGCAAGCATTAAAAGAATTAACTACGGATGATCTAAATAATATGGCAATAGAATTCGCAATACCATTTCCTATTAAAGACGGACATGTAATCCATTGCTCAGATAAAGTCGCATGTAACAAGAACCCTTTAGGGCCACTCAACGATAGAGAGGCTAGAAAAGGAGAAGGAACTTATCCAAACATCACACAATCTGTATTAGAATTTTTACGAACAGAAGGAATCAACTTAATCTCTGATAAGACGCATACTGGAGATAATGACACAATAAATGGAGCGCTTGGAATGTATCAAGAAGCAAGCAGGATTTTAGATGAGAAAGGTGCAGTAGGATTCGTAATTTGTGGTACTGGATTCAACATCGCTATTTTTAAAAAAGTTGCAAACGCAGACGGCACTTACTCAATAAAAGGCTATAATTTGGAAATGGGGCATTTTAGGCCCGAAGAACCATGCGCACTAGATGTTGATGTAAATGCACAGGCAAAAACAGTAGATGATATTGAAAGTTGTGTATCTGGCAAAAATCTTGGCAATGTGTTTAAAATGGCATTAACAGAGCTAACAAATCCAAACAGTGGATTAAGAAAATTTATAGATAATTTGAGCAAGGATGATGCAAATGAAATGATTTTTAGATTTGGAATTGATGAAACACCATTAGAGGGCCAACAATTTAATGCTCTAACAGAAAACGAAAAAACTCTACTAAAGATTGTTTGTAAGCAATTTGTAGAAAGAGTAATTATATATTTTTTGGCAGTGTTTCAAGGGATTTCAGCAAGTACAGGTCATGACGCAGTTTTCCTTAAAGAAGGAAGTGTATTTGATAAAAACCCCAAATTAGTAGCAGAAATAAATCGTAGAGCAGGTAGAGGAATAATTTCTATGGCAACGCCAAAAACAGAAGGGATGACGCCGAGTTCTTCTGGCGCAGTCTTTGATGCTTTGGCAAAATCAAAAATAGCTGAAGGGGCTAACTAGAGCGCCCACTAAGCCTCAAGCTATTCAAAATTCCACTCAATTTTGCGTAATCTGGAGAGTCTTCTGCGCCAGTGAATATAATTTTTAAAATAAAATTATCGCCATAATCCACAACGTAGCCTTTTTGTGGGCAAAAAGACTCAAATCCAAAACCACCAACACTGTAAGCGGAACGGCCAGCTATTGTTGTACGATTCATATATCCTTCAGAATTTTCCTTCACAAACTCATCGAAACTAATATCATCTACGTAAAAATCTGCGCTCAAATGGAAACTCACATAATCCTCAGGGCAGGAACCATCATAATCGGCCTGGTTTGAAACTCTAATGCTAGGGTTGCCAAGTGAACCAAAAGATTCATCTTTCTCCCAAAAATAAGGATAACTAAAAGATATCCCATAAGAAGATTCTTCATAAATGGAAATTCTGTCGGAATCAGCCTCACAGCCTTCACGATCTTTTTGATAAGTTTCTGGCACATAATAACTCGTACAGCTTTCTTGCCCCCACTTGTAAAGTAGTTCATCGCTAAGCCCTGCAAAAGGATAAACAAAGCGTAGCAATTGACCCTCGCCACTGCCGGCACCGGAATCATCAGCAACGTCCAAAATCAAAGATTCATCCTCAAGATATAAAGCAATTGGATTGAAGTCCTCTTTTGGAAGTTTCAGAAATGCAATTGGCCTATCCTCTGCATGCTTGTAAAGAAGTCCGGACCAAGCTGTATTACCTTCTTTTTCCCATTCACGGACAGTTGTAAGCCCGGTATATGTATTTGGCTGACTAACAAAAGCAAACATATTATCATCGATTGCATAACATGCAGTTATTTGCTCAGGGTGCACGGCAATCAGGTATTTGCTAAAGAATCCACCATCATCATACATGACGACCTCTTTAAGATTAGCTACCATTGTTTCAAAATCTTCGACATCACACTCTGTAAATTCATCCCCATTTGTAACAAATGAAGAGAAATCGATTTTGCTTATGTCCGACGGTACGGCCTCACTAGTATCAATCGGCGCATCTACATTTTGGCACGCAGTAAAAAAAACTGAGGCACATAGGAGCAAAATCAAAGAAAGTTTTTTCATGATAATTATTTGTTAACAATGAGAGTTTATATCTTTCTGCCCGGCACATCAACAATCTTAAGTTCATGCTTTGTGATTTCTAAAAATTTCTTCATCTCTTCCGGCTCAATTACAAGCGTGGCAGTATTTACCAAAGGATGACATTGCAAAGCATTGCTCCAAATCTCTTTATCAATAATAACTTCAACACCTAAATCCGGGTCATTTATTACTCCTAGCAAAGTCACGGAACCAGGCAAAACGCCAAGATATTTTTGCAAACGCTCTGGTGATCCAAATCCAAGTTTAGAAACGTCGAGCAACTCCTCAAGTTTTTTTAAATCAACACTTTTATCATGACCAACACTCACCAAAAAATGTCTTTTACCATTTTTATCACGCAGAAACAGATTTTTCGTGCCGACTCCAGGCATTTCAGGCAATAGAACTGCCTCCTCGCATGTAAAAACAGCAGGATGCTCAAACTTTTTATAAGCGATTCGATTCTCATCGAGGAATTTATATATTTCTGGCATGTTTAAATAGTTAACAATCCGCAACGTAGACTATCAAATAAACGAGACACTCCACAAACTATTTGCAACTTCGCACTAATAATAGGAGAATCAACAACTGGAACATAACTTCCTCCCCATGCCATATAAAAAACCACTTTTTGTCGCGATTATTTTGAGCACAATCATTCTCATTGTAAGTTTACTTTTTATTTACGCGGATACCAGTGCGGAATTTTCGGATATGAGTTCGGGCAGTCCATTTTTTGATGCCGTAAATTATGTGGAATCGCAAGAAATTGTAATCGGATATGCAGATGATACTTATAAACCGGATAATCCTATCAATCGTGCCGAATTCACCAAAATTGTGATTAGCGCAACTTTTACTGAAAACGAAATTTCCACGTGTACGCCAAACAAAACTTTTTATGATGTAAAATCAAGCGATTGGTTTTACAAATATGTTTGCACAGCGTCAAATAACGCAATTGTGAGTGGATATTCTGATGGCACTTTTAAACCTGCGAATAATATAAATTTTGCCGAGGCTTCAAAAATAATTGTGAATGCTTTTGGATATAAAACTTCGGAAAAAGAAATTTGGTATCAATCATTTGTAGAGGAATTAGAAGGCGCCAATGCAATCCCAAGCACCATTCGTTCTGTTTCAAAAAATATAACGCGCGGGGAAATGGCGGAAATGATTTACAGACTTGAGGAAAACATTACAGATAAAAGTTCAATGAGCTTCTTCTCTGAAGATGCGGAAGATATAAAAACAACCACATTCCTAAAGTCATATCGCATAAAAGATACGGCTGATTCTTTTGAAATAATTCAAACCTCAGACGGCGGATATGCCATTACCGGGCGGACTTTAACTCCTAGCGAATTATGTGGTTACAGCATGTTTTGGATCAAAGCAGATAAAAATGGAAATAAAACGTGGAGTCGTCTTTTCCATAATTGTAGTTCAGAGGGTTTCGCAATCACTCAGCTCACGGATGGAAATTATCTTGTTGCCGGAGACGTGAGTGGTGAATTCAGAACCGACGAAGAACAATCGGAACTTGAAGGCCAAGGTGATAACCTTGTAATAAAACTGGATGGCAACGGAAATCAAATTTGGACAAGAACAGTCAGCCAACAAAGCATAGACGCACCATCTAAACTTGCGCCAACGGAAGATGGAGGATTCGTAATGTCCGGATCAACAGGGGTCTTAGTTGGTCAACGGGACGTAGCAGACGTACAGCACACATTGTTCCTTGGGAATTTTTCAACCGATGGAGAGACCAATTGGTTTAAAAAAATTGAAAGCGAAGAGGGGATGGTGAAATCCGTGGAACAGACCAAAGACGATGGATATATTTTGATTGGTGACGTTAAACTTGTGGAAGAAAATGATCAAACTGTCCCCGCTCTTGTAAAATTGGATGAGGATGGAGAATTTGAGTGGGCCACGGGACTCGAAAATGTTCCGTTTGATTTTGCAACTGTTACGGGCAACGCAGAAGAGGGCTTTACATGGGGGACTTCTCAAATGCATATGGATGCCGGAAGTTTCTTTGGGACTGAACAAACCGATGATGGTGGTTATATGGCTCTTGGAGGTTATTTTGCAAGTACCGCACAACAGGCTGAAACCAACCTGCAAGAAGGCGAATTCTATTTAAGTGAATCAAGTTTTATAGGTGTGAAATTGAATTCAGAAGGCGAACTTCAGTGGGCTCGTACTATCAAAATCAAAAAGTACCTCGAAGATCCCGTGATGAAAAAAACCGAAGACGGAGGCTACATATTGATGGGAAACAATATCAACTATATGGACTACATGAATAGTGCTGGAACAATTCCACTTGCAACAAAAATTGTATTGGTGAAACTTGACGAAAATTTCAATTACGAATGGGGAAAAATTATTGCCGGACCAAGCAGTGTAAATGGCTATGCAATAACTCAAACCAGCGACTTGGGCTACGCGATAACTGGGACTTGGTATACCGGGATCACATATGAGCTTCTTGGCTCTGAAATGGAATACACGGAAGCCATGATTTTAAAATTGGATACTAATGGTAATTTGGGGAACGACAATGGCCTCATCACTGATTTTAGCGACATAGAAAAAAGTGATGTTAGTGCCTATATTGTAGCCAATGATTTAAGTTCGCCGAATTTAATAGAAGAATATTCAATGGATAATGTTTCCAGAAACATTAAGGTAAGCACCAAAGACGGAACAAATACAGTAGCTTCAGAAGCAATTACTTACCAAGCCCAAATTTGTACAGCAACAAATCCGGATGATTTTACCGATAGTGACGAGCCTCCAGCCACAAAAACTCAAGCCCAAATAGAGTACGAAGCAACGGATGAAATAGTGGCTACAAGCGAGAAGGGAATATTAATAAATGACGAACTAATGCCAATTTTAAATGAAGTTTTCAATAATGAAGTGAAGCTTTGGGATGATACCGCAAGTGCATGGGTTTCCTACAGATTTAGTCGACTTGTCACGGATGGCGATATCGAAGAGATCGTAACTGCACTGGAAGATCTTGGTTACGGGATCGATAGCAATGATAATGGGGACTTTACCGCCACAAAAATTGGTCTAACACTAAACTTCCACTTCTATTTAGGCGATTACAACGCCGGCAAATTAGACGTGATGTACTAAAAAAATGCGGTCTTTTAAAACCTATTTATAGTATTCTTTGATTTGGAAGAGTATGTAAAGTCCGATGACTCCTCCCAAAATTCCCCCGACACTGAAGAACAAAACATTCTCAATGACGATTAACAAAGATGAATACATAAGCAAGTTCCATGCGTATTTTTTTCGTTTGAAAAGTCCGGGTAGGGCAAAAATTTCAAGAACAAAGGGTATCAAGGAAATGATAGTGGCCAACCCCCATCCTCCATATGTCCCATATGCATAGGCGAAACCATAAACCATCGAATTAAGTCCAAGAAGCATTACTAAGACCGGCAGAAATGTAAGGACTAAAATAAGATCAATCCATGGGGTAAATGTTACGATTTTCGCTCTCACATTAAGAGGTATGGTATAAGGTGCTTTTTTTACTAAATAAAGTGTAAGAAAGTTTTCTAGTTTATCCATAAAATTAAAATTAGATTAATAAATCAAATATATTTTTTTATTCCTCAAGATAACCGGAATAAGTGATATCGATACTAACCAATTTTGAATATGGATCGGCATAGATATATACGTATGTATCAATATTGGCGGAATCAGTTGCGTCATAAGAGGCAGAGTCACTTTCGCTTGATTGAGATGTAAGCCTCCAATAAGACTCGGAAAATAGATTTTTATAAAATGCCTTAACCGTTTTTAAGTCGTCGGTTGTTTCTATAGTTATGCTTTCATATATATAATTTTCCTCAGTGCTATCGGAGGCTGATGTAACTTTCCCATTGTCATATATAAGACTTGGAGGGAAACCGATTGGTGCATCCACTGCTTCCGTGTTCTTAAACTCATCAAGTTCAACTTGCGCACCATATTCAGCATAAGCTTCCATCATTTTTGCTACAGCCTCTGGATCATTTTCATCATAAGTTTCTGTAATTTTTTGTTGAGCCTCCATAAGATCAGAGAGGTCTCCTCCGACTTCAACATCTTCTTCGCCGGCATCTGCATCAACACCACCTGGAGCATCAGTAACGAATGGACTTTGGATTTTACATCCAGCAGAAAAAACAACAATGGACATAGCCATTGTAAAAACTAGGAATTCTTTTCTCATATTTTACTTGTTAAAAATAAAAAAACTTCTGACAAAAATCATATTACAATCATAGCCCATACACAATAACAATTACCTGTTATTTTATAAATTTAAGATATTCTTCTTCGCACAAAATGCGCCCATCATATTCTTTTGGCCAATTTGTTTGAATCGATTTGCCTGACACGGAACAAATAGAATTACGTAGCTCTCCACTAAATGGCATCCACTTCAAATTATTTTGCATTCGATCAACATAATAAGAATGCACCAGCGGGACTTTTCTCGTACGTGAATTTTGAATATCCACGCTTTGGACTTGGAATGGCCTTTCGAATTTTGCATCCCAAAAAATTTGCTCACTAAGCCATTTTTCTTTTGTATCATCAAGTGCATCAACAGAGTCTGGAATATCGGTAATTTCTGCAGTTTTCATAGTGATTTTCTCAAGATTTTCTCCAGTTCTAAAATCTTCAATTTCACTTTCATCAAGTGGAAAATAAAATCCAGAAAGACTCTCCGCATAAGGATTTGGAGCAAAATGTGATGGGAAAAAATCACCCCATTCACCAGTTTTTTGCATATGTGTAACGATTTTTTCTCTCAACGCAAAATAATCTTCCTTTGAATATTTTTTATTTAAAATGCAGTATTTTTCGTTCACCAAGCCTGCGCAACCAAAACAATATTGGCAGTTTTGCAGATAAGCCGAATATTCCACATAACGAGAATGTGAAACGCTAAAACAAAATCTTGCTTCATATGAATATACGGGGAGCGAAGACATAAAAGTTAATTCACTGCCAAGCGTGCCAAGTGAATCCAAAATAGTCTTTGCAGGTGGTCCACAAAAAAGAACATTAGCGCAATTTTCATGGCCAGTAAGGAGATAACAATTCTCACAATCTTTAGAATTATGTATAAAATTACCAGTTGAATTTTCACACTTATCAATTTGTAATGCGCGGTGCCATGCAACATTTTTAAACATATCGGCAAAGATTTTCTTAGCCTCCTCGTAATTTTTTAAAGATCTAAAATCCCACTCAAGTTTTTTTTGTTCAAATTCTTCTTTACTTAATTGCTTGTTTCCAAAACAATATTTTTTATTTCGGAGATTAAAACAAAAAAGGCAATCGTTGCAGTCCCTACAATCGTACAAAAAAGACGAATCAAAAACATTTTTGCAATTTAATAAAAACAAACTACCAAAACAATTTGTTGAATTTATAAGGTCGGTACAAAGCTCAGAATTAAAAGAAAAAACCGAATAATAGCAGCTTTTAATACTGTCACAACCATAACAATAACGGCAGTCTTCATTGTTTTGTCCGGAATGGCAAAGATAACAATTTTTACTGTAATACCAGTCATCAGTATATTCACAATTTTGATTATTACTCTGGAAAGCATGTGGCAGTGGACACTTTTGAAATAACTCCCAAGCTTGCTCAAAAAACGACCTACCAAAATCAAAATCAGTGTAAGGTGGCATTGCATTCGCTATCCATTCATCTCTATGCCAAATGGGGTAGGGGCAATCTGGGCGAAAAATGGAGACGATTGGCCTGCCGGTTCTATCGCATTTTCTTTTATGTAAATTCCAATGTGGCCAAAAAGCACCTAAATATTGGAATCTTTCTTTAGCCGAAAGTTTTGGAACAACTTCACCAAAACCAAATTTTTTACGAAGCTCTTTTTCGTGGTCGGAAACGGAAAACGGATCAATCAACATAAATAAAATTTACCTACAAATTATAGCACAAGTGAGTTAAACTTTATCCATTAACCTCACGAAATGAATAATCAAATTAAAAAAGTATCCGGCGCCGCTTTTATTTATGGTGCCTTTTTTGGGATGATGCCTCCGTACATTTTTGCATTATTGGTAATCGCGAATCCTTTAGTAAACGGAGATCCTTCTGCAATTGGATTGCCGATCGAAGGTTTTAGATACATCTACTACGTACGATTGGTGCTTGGGATAATAATCGGCGTTTTGGCAGGTGGATATTCAGCTTATTTTACGTCAAAAATAGGATTACGTTTTTTCATGGAAAAGAAAAATATCATAATCCAAATTTTAGTTGGACTCGCCATGGGTGCAATTTGCGGATTTTTCACACTCGGACTCGCACCTTTAATGCTTTTAATTAGCTCAACCGATTTAAGCTGGGCATGGATGGTAATTTATAGGATGGCATTTGTTGGTGGCATACTCGGGAGCATAGCCGGCGCATTTTTTAGCATCGGGATTAGATATTATTTGAGCACAGAAAAATAGTTCTAAAGATTTTAAGAACGTCTTTCTTGCGAGCACTTCTATTCGCATGTAGTCTACCGAAAGTATTTACGTAAAAATATGCCAGTCTGCAAACATTGTAATCAAGAGTTCTTTATAACCGATAAAGATAATATTTTTTATCAAAAAATAAACGTACCTCCTCCAACGCATTGTTATTATTGCCGTCAGCAGAGAAGGCTTGCACAGGGAAATGCCTTGCATCTTTTTAAACGCCATTGCGATGCTACCGGCAAAGAAATGCTTTCCTGCTATCCGCCGGAAAGTTCGTTCAAAGTTTTTTCTTTTGAATTTTGGTGGAGCGACCAATTTGATGCCACGGCCTATGGAGTGGATTTCGATTTCAATCGTCCATTTTTTGATCAATTTCGCGATCTAAACAATTCAGTTCCACGCATGGCACTTTTAAATGATTTTTTCTCCAACGAAAATTCCGATTATACAAATCATTCCGGTAAGAATAAAAACTGTTACCTCATTTTTGATTCAGATGAAAATCGTGACTGTTTTTATAGCTATGGCATGAACAAATCCAGAAGTTCATCGGACTGTTATAGGGTGCAAAATTTAGAGCTTTGTTACGAGGTTTTGGATTCCACAAATTGCTATAACTGCGCTTACATAAGTGAATGCGCAAACTGCATGGAATCAGCATTCCTTTTTGGCTGTACAGGGGCAAAAAACTGTTTATTTTGCGTTAATTTAAATCACAAAGAGTACCACGTCTTTAATCAGCCGGTCTCAAAAGAAGAATTTACTCGCATAAGAGAATCCTTGAGCGATTATCAAACTTTGATTGCGCGCGCAAAAGAATTCGAAGAATTCCGTTTACGATTTCCATATAAATTCATGCATGGATTCCAAACGGAAAATGTAATTGGGAACCACGTCTTTAGTTGTAAAGATTGTTACATGGTTTTTGATTCCACGAACATGAAAGATGGAGCCTATGCCTCGCAAATGTTTATACAGTCCAAGGATTGTCTTGATGTTGACGAAGGAGGCCTTGCGGAACTTTGTTATGAGACGAATAATTTTGGTTATAATTCATACGATTTGCAATTCTGCACAAGCTGTTTCCAACAAGTAACCAATTTAAAATATTGTACCGAGTGCGTTGGAGGATCAGAACATTTATTTGGATGCGCAGGCCTAAAACGTAAAAAATATTGTATTTTGAATAAACAATATAGTGAGCAGGATTATGAGCTCCTTACTCAAAAAATAATCGAGCACATGAAAAAGACCGGTGAATGGGGCGAGTTTTTTCCAATATCTACGTCGCCGGTGCCATACAACTTAAGCCAAGCGCAGGAATATTATCCGCTCACAAAAGAACAGGCCGTTTCATTTGGATATTCTTGGCACGATGACGAACAAAAGGATTATCAAAAATCTACAGTAAGCCTTCCTTCATCTATAAAAGCAACTACACCAGACATTTTGAACGTAGTTTTATCATGCACGGAATGTGGTAAAAATTACAAAATCATCCCCCAAGAATTGGAGTTACACAGACAAATTAATTTACCACTTTCTCCATTTTGTTTCTTTTGTAGAAATAAGCATAGATCACAAAAAAGAACCCCACGCGCGTTTTGGCCACGTATTTGTGCAAAGTGCAATAAAAACATTTTTAGCGCTTATGCACCAACTCGTCCGGAAATCATTTATTGCGAGGAATGCTATTTGAAAGAGGTGTTCTAAACGAAATTTAGTAAACTCTCACCCCCTCGTACCTTTTCATTTCAAGCAGGCTTTGTTGACCCAAAATTTCTTTGGAAAGAGTGTCGTCATAATCGCTATCGTAAACAACTTTTTTAATACCGGCATTTAAAATCATTTTTGCGCAAATTACACAAGGGAAGGTGTTGCAATAAAGTGTACCACCTTCGATATTGATTCCAAATTTTGCAGCTTGCGTAATGGCATTTTGTTCAGCATGAGTGCCTCTGCAAATTTCATGTCTTTGCCCGGATGGGATCCCAAGTTTTTCACGTATACATCCACCCATTTCTGCACAGTGTGGGATACCTCTTGGCGCACCATTGTAACCGGCGGTTAGCTGTTGACCGTCTTTTGCAATAACCGCTCCAACTTGTCTGCGTAAACAGGTGGCTCTTTTTGCCCAAGTATAAGAAATCTCCATAAAAACTTCATCGAAAGTTGGCCTATCTTTGCCATCTAGCAAATTCAAAAAATGTTGGAATTTTTTATACAAATCTTCAAGAGTTCCTTCATTCAAAATAAAATAATCAACCATGTTAAGGCACTTCTTAACTTGTTGACCGTTCGCAGGTTCATTAACGC
The DNA here is from genome assembly GCA_041658345.1 of Candidatus Altimarinota bacterium. GTDB lineage: Bacteria > Patescibacteriota > Gracilibacteria > UBA1369 > 2-02-FULL-48-14 > JBAZYV01. The sequence goes on along the minus strand of JBBAAK010000001.1, from coordinate 39,055 downwards.
CTTTTTCACGATTTAACTTAGCCAAAATTTCATCTCTTGTGAGAACAGACCCTTCTCGGGAGCGCGCAAGCAATCTGTCCAAAAGTAGTTCATCATTTGCACTAACGCCAACCACTTTAAAACTAGGCAATTGCCTCAGCTCCAAAATACAAGCAGGATTTCTTATGCCGTCTATAATCCAATCAGAATTTAAATCGGCGGACACAATTTCTCGCACTTTCATACCAAGCACGCCAGCTCCATAAGTAGCACGCAGTTCATTGCCAGTATTCTGTAAGTTTTCACGCGTTAAATCCAGCCCGCGCGAAGTAGCTTCTTGCCTAACAATGTCCGACAAAGAAATATATTTAAATCCTTTCTCAACTAAATATTTAACGATTTCGCCCTTGCCACTCCCCATGTAACCGGTTAGCCCAAGAATTTTATTCATAAGTTTGATTTTTAAAGATTAATTACTGCAAAGTCACAGTCTCAATAAATTTTGCGATATCATCTTGAGCAATAGAACTGTGAGGTACCCATATGCCATCTAAATTTTCTGGTGCAGGCTCTGAACTAATTAGCTCAAAAGTGAATTCATAAGCCTTCCCATCATAAGCCAAATTGCCACAAGAAAAAGGCCCACCGCAACCAATATTGTAAATTTGCACGCCTTCATCGGTAGTTTTAACTATATCTGTAGAACTCGGCAGGCTGTTCGCATCAAGCTCGGAGATATCCATTTTAAGATACAATTCGTATGATTCGTAATCAGGTATCTGAATTGTGGCATATGCAGGATCTCCATTCATAGAGACCCAATCGTCCGGCAAGTCAAATTCAAAACCATTCAGTATTACAAAATCATTTGTCCTGTTCACATTGTCGACGGAAGCTCCTTCGTCAACAATTGGTGCGCTAGTTGTGCAAGCTACTAAAAGTAAAGATAACAAAGCGATTAGATATTTTCTCATATTTTTGAGTGAACGATTAAGAAACTCAACAAAGCGCATTATAGCCTCACGCATACGAACAGACAAAATTTAATTCAGGTTTTTGTCAGGACGTGGGCATTAACAGTCTTTTATAATGATGATTCTTTAAATTTAAATTATGCATATAAAACAGTTTCTTGAATGGATTGGTTTGAAAGAAAAATTACATTTTAATAACCAAAAAATACCACACGTTTCCGAAGGACAAATTTGGTGGGCGAGTATTGGAGAAAATATAGGATTTGAAATCAACGGCAAAAGTGAACTATTTACCAGGCCGGTAATCATATTTAAGAAACTATCAAACATGTTTTATTTTGTTGTACCTTTAACTACAAAAGTGCACACAGGATCTTGGTATGTAAACTACAGACATCAAGGCAAACTGGTCACTGCATGCCTAAACCAAGCACGTCCAATCGATTATAGACGCCTCAGGTCAAAAATAGGCTGTTTAGATGATGAGGATTATTCAAAAGTGAAAAATGGATTCACAAAACTTTACCTATAAAAATTTTCCCCGTTATCTCTAACGGGGGCGCAGGAAAATCCTGAAAGTAAATAAATTTTACCAAAACTAAATTTCGTTGGCAAGTTTTTCTTATACTTTTGCATGCAAACATTCTAATACAACACCAACCTTATTCCCAATGGCAAACGATTGACAAATCGCCCAAAAAAAGTATACCTTTCTCAACCAGTATTACTCCTTAACACACGTTTTATGAGTGATTTCAACCCTTTCAAAACCTTATTCGCAAGATTTTTACTCGTAGGGATTTTTGCCCAGTTCTTGGTTGTAAGCCCTGTTTCTGCAGATGCACCAAGCGTCATAATTACTCGTAGCGGTCCTGCTTCAACAAGTTACGCTACTGGCGCCAAAGACGTAGCTCTGCTCAATTTTACCATTATCACGGATAGCGAAATCACTTTTAATAGTTTCCCAATCGGCCTAGATATGTCTAGTGACGCCAGCGATTCAAGCGCAGGTTTACTTTCTGAAGGTAGTACAGCAAACATCACCGATATTAAAATCACAGACGCCGATACGGGAGACACGATTTTTACAGCCGTAGACGCAAATGCATTAACAACAGCCCTAGGTGGAAGCACTCTCATAGATGAAACTAGCGACGATGCCACCTCCTACTACTTATTTACAGATGAACTAACAATGGGCGCAGGCACTTATCGCAATTTTGTACTTTCTGTAGATATAGCAAGTGAAGTAGCTCTCAACGGAGGCACGATCGTAGCAAGTATGCCTCTAGGGACAACTTATCCTGTTATGGAAGATGCGGACGGGAATACAATCGTCAATTCCGATTCACTCATTCCAACGCTAACAATGACTGGCAACACAATGACAATTTCTGCTCCAAGTCTTTCAATGGCTTTAACAAGCACTCCAACACCTGGTAGCAATATTTATATGAAAGGAGCGGATAACGTTCCTTTTGTGGGGATGGCCTTTACTTGTGGATCTGCCAGCGATTGTGTGATTTCCGATCTCATTGTACAGGGCTATTACGATGACGAGGGAGATGCAGATGACTTTGATACCGCTTACGACTCAATGAGTGGTCATGGAACCTCTCTGACCAGCGTTGTGAGTAGTATTTGGCTCAAAGATTCAGCAGGCAGTTTGGTAGGCACCTCCGAAGCTATAAACCCGAGTACTTATCGTGCAACTTTTTCATCATTAACTTACACGATAGACGCAGGCGATACAGAAGTGCTTTACGTAATGGGTGACATTTCTACATCAGCCTTTGCAAATAGTGATGCTGAGAATATTGCATTTGGCATTTCAAGCGGGCCATGTGTTACTGCAGAAGATAGTTCTGGCTCAGTAATCAGTGTTACCGGATCTGTGAATACAGCGCCTATCACTTACGTAACTACGGATTTAAGCGGATCTTTAACAGTTTCTGTTGATGCCGACACCCCTCGTGAAGACATTGTAGTAGCGGGGACTTCCGACGTTGAATTGGCGGTTTACAACTTTGTGGCAACAAGCGAAGATTTTATAGTTGATTCTTTGTCAGTCAACAATATTCAATCTGGTGTAGCATTCGACGATCTAGGTGACGCAGACAACAACATTAGTGTTATTCGCGTGTTTTATGAGAATTCATTCGGCGTCAGCGAGGAAAAGAGCGCTTACCTGGTTTACGGCACCGCTCAGTTTTCAGGAATGGACTTTTATGTTCCCCAAGACGGTTCAGCCACTCTTACAATTACAGCCGACTTAAATCCAATCGTATCAGCTGGGTCTTCTGCAACTTCCGGAGAACTCATTGGCGTAAATCTCGCATTCAATAATTTCCTTGCAATCGGACAAGCCAGCGGAGAGGAATTGAGTCTGGCCGACCTAGACGCTAGCGTTTCCACCGATGCCGACTTGGATTTTGGAGCTATCTCATACACAAACGGAGATAATGTGGTGGAGGTACAAGGCCGTACAGCTCTTTTAGTGAGCGCAGGTTCCGAGGTAATACTTCGCGTGGATAATGGGGTAAGCGATAACACGAATAAACTGCCTGTGGGAACTATTGTTTGTGTTGACGATAACAGAAATGGCATTTGCAGAAACGAAGACATCTTTATTGTTACAGCCTGGCCCGCAAGCCCGGCTAGAACTTTTGATCGAGTGACTTTGATGACTATGGACGATGCGGGTGACAGTCGTTACGACGACAATGATCCTTTGCTTTATGCACTCCCTGGCCAAGGATTTTTGAGCACAACCAATCTTATGCGTGTGTATGAAACCATAGCGAGTTTAACTTTGAGTTCAAGTTCTCCATCCGGTAGCAGGACGGTTAGTGAATATGATTCAGCTTTTATTTTTAATCTTGAGGCAGATATAGAAGAAAAAGTCAGCTTTGGGACTTCAGTGGATTTTGCCACTTGTTTGGCAGGCACTGGAACAACACTAGTAAGCGCCAGCACAACTACTGTTTCAGTCGACGGTTCTGCTTGTGAAGTAACGGACGTAAATACCGCAGGGGATTCACTTGCCTATGGAAGTTCAGTCAATCTCGCAAATTATGCTCATGTTTCATTCTGGTTTCGTTGGAATGATGACAGTGCCAACGCTAATACACTCTTGCCGTCCGAATTAAATATATTTACCGCAGATGCAAATGATGGGGTTGAAGACAATATCCGATCTCTAAACTCCAGCAACGTAGTGGGTTCTCCTGCATATTTTAACGAAGGGACTTGGTACCAGGTACGAGATGTGCAAATGCCTGTAGGAACCGATTTGGCAGATACTTATATTGGCTTGGCATTCCAAGACACGGACACCTTGGATAGTTTGGACCGCATCTACATTGATCAAACGCGCATTTACAATCAAAAAATTGAGATTGATATTAGCTCAGATAATGATTTTGATCGCCTCCAAAACCCAGTAATAGCTTATCTAAAAGACGGAGGAGCAACTGTGGCAACCGGATATGTAGATGTTGTGGCTATAGATAGCGATGAGGATGGAGTTCAAGATAGCACGGACGGAGCAAACGCCACCCTTATGTTTGTGCCGAGTGTAACTTATGGTTATTTGGAAGTCTCCGAAAGCTCTACGAAGAGTTTCACAGTATCACTTTCTACGGTGAGCTTGCTAAGTGAAGATACTGGTGAGGACGATCCAGTCACGTTCTATATTGACTACGGCTCATCCACTAACGGTGTGGTGACTCCGGGAGATCTCTTTTGGTCAGACAGCAACAACACCGTAAAATGGTTAGGAAACGTGGCCTCAAGCCGTCTAACTAGCAACACTCTGAAGTACTAGGCATAACTATTACAAAAAAACATGCAACAACCACCAATCCAAAACATAGCAATTCTATCTGACGTTCGCCGCCAGTTCTTCCGTAGACTCTTCAGAAGAACAGCGATTTAGTAAAAACTTAAAACACTACAAAGCTACTTCCGAAGAGGGAGTAGCTTTTTTTTAACAAACTAATACTATGGACGAATCTAAATTATCTTCACACCAAAAATTACAAACTTACACCGATAATGCCACTTCAAACGGCCTCCCAAAAGACGCCTATTTACAGGTTACGGAAGCCTGCAATTGTAAATGCGTTATGTGCGATATATGGAAACAAAAAAATCCAAACATTGGCGATCCGGACACTCTAAAAGCAATTGTTAGAACACTCGGCCAACAAGGCTTTAATTGGGTTACTTTATGGGGAGGCGAGCCATATTTGCATCCACAAATTTTAGAAATCATGGAGGAAGTAAAAGCCTGCAATATGAACCTGCAATTGATTACGAATGGCACCTTGCTAAGGAACGATAAATCGGGAGCAAAATTGGACGGCACAGCAGAACTCGCAGACAATGTAGTCTTTTCCATCGATGCGCCGACCGCAGATATTCATGATGAAATAAGGGGAGTCAGGGGGACATTTGCAAGAGTTGTAGCCAATATGAAAGCCCTCGCGCAAATGGTCGCAACAAAAGGATCGGGTCCCGGCATAGAAATCGACACAACAATTTTAAGACACAACATAGGAAATCTTTCGCAAATGATAGAATTTAGCAAACAATTTGGTGATATTTTGGTTGATTTTGATCCTGCACAAATTCAAGGGACTGGTAATTCCAAAGACACGTCGATAATACAAATTCCGGAAGGCGTAATAGATACTGCATTCGGTGAACTTATTGGCCACGTGGAAAATGGCGCGCACATTTCTTCTGCGTCCAAATTGCAATTGATGAAAGACAATTTGCTTGGCAAAGATTTAAGTGGTCCTTGCGTGAGTATTTTCAAGGATTTATTGATTGCTCCCAACGGAAAAGTTTATTTTTGTTGGGGTTGGGGTAAGGTAGTGGGAAATATTTTAGACCCGAATTTTAAAGCGGATTGGGAACAATCCATCAAAGATAATTTAGACGCTCTGGACGGCAACATGGATAGATGCAAGAAATGCGGATTCTCCCACGTTAGATGGCCGGATCCAGGCGTTATCGAAATAGTCTCGGCAATCAATTCATCAAGAAAAAAATATTTTGAAGCACTATAAAAACTCAATAGTGCCTTAGCCATCCGAGGACCCCTCCATCTAAGAGGGGTCTGTTTTTATTTGTGCCAAAAGCACTACATAATTCTTCCCATATGCTTTCGCGCATTTTGGACAGGTAGTATACGAAAAATAAATTTTATTTAACACTTGTCCTTTGCCTGCTACATATTCTTTCATTTCTTTCATCCACTTGCCTGCATTTTGGTAGGGTCCCTCAAAAACTTTAGTCAAAAATCTACCGGAAAGTTTGGTCATCTGTGCTCCCGGGACATCCTTTGCCACATCAATAAAAATATCAGCACCCCAAAGTGATTTTTCATCGCTCAACATAAGCTGGTAGGGGGACTTGGCATTTGCCTTTTCGATTAACACCATGTTTTTAACGATTTTTCTCCCAAAATTAAGTGGGATATGAAAAAAACTAATAACGTGATCTTTAACAAAAATTTTATCCTTCCAAACAATCTCTTTTTCTTGCCATGGCTCCGGATCAAACGGCTCACAACATCCAGTGGATTGTATAGGTTGATCAGTCATAATGATTTTAAGTTAAGACTGTCTTAATCTTATCGTTTTTTGACGTGTGACACAATTAATATACCTCATCCAAGTAACATTTCTCACAATAAACAATTTCCGGTCTTTTCGGGTCATAAGTGGTCACAATTTTTCCACCACACTGTGCGCAATTTCTTTCCCAAAATTCATTCGGATTTCTAATTTTGTATCTCTGCTCGATACGCACATTAGGATGTATTTTGGGGAAAGGAATCTCATGTTTTTTATAAAATTCAATTTCCTGTTTTATCAATTTAAAAGGTCTTCCCGTCACTTCGCATATAACGTAATCATCTCCGGAAATCTCCGCATCCTGCTTATAACTCGACCACCTAAAACCCAGCTTTAAAGCCTTTTCTTCGCTTAATGGCCACATATCATAAGCAAAAGTCTCATTATAACCAAAAGCGGACATTTTCAGTGGGAAATATTTTCCCCACTCACCGGTTTTTTGCATATGTTCAATAATTTTCGGTACCAATTTCTCATATTCTTCTTTGGAATATTGTTTGTTTAAAATACAATATTGTTTCCGAGAAAGTCCTGTACATAAGAATAAATGCTGACAATTATAACAAAACATAGAGTAAGAAATCTCTGAGCAATTTCTAATAAAATGGGAGAACAAAATCCTTTGAGAAGCCATTGCTCCATCTGCGAAACAATTCAACTCTCCATCCGTATTATTACAATCTATTATATCTTTACACTTTCTACCGATAACAAAACTATATCTACAATTTTCAGCCCCCATTAAAACCAAATAACACATATGGCAATCCTTGGCGCCGTCTAAAAACTCGCCGGTACTATTCTCAGAAAGTTTTTGCGTTGCAAAAAGACACGGCAATTTTAATTTAAAATTTTCATATTCTTTCTTAAATTTTAAAATCCCCTCATGAGTGTTTAATTCATAACCTTTTAATCGTTCAAAATATTCACTCTCGGAATAGGGCTGATTAAATATCCAAAATTGTTTGTGTCTCAAATTTTTACAACCTAAGCAATTATTACAAGAAATACAACTTTCCAGAAAATAGCTATCCACACATTGATTACATCTATTCAAATATGAACAATTAAAACATTGCTCACAGCTAACACATTCATAAAGTTTTTCCGAAGAAACTATATGCAAACAATCAACACAATCTTTACTCATCATGGCGTCAATTGAATAATAAACATCCTCTGCGCGAAGCCCCAAAGTTAAATAACAATTCTTATTTTCCGCACCAAAATTCGTATATTCGCAGTTTTCAGAAGTTCCATCTTGAATCAAATTGATTTTCGGCACTTCCAAGAAAAGTTCCGCAAATTGTTCAAAGGAACCTCGACCAAAATCAAAATCCCGAGAGTAATCAAGGGCATCCCATTTATCGCTCCACCATTCGTCATAAGAAAAGACTTTGTAACTCCTGTCGGGTGCATAAACCGAAATCAGAGGTTTGCCGGAAAAAGAAGATTTTGTTCTGTAATAAGTATGTTCATTTCTAAAAGTGGCTTTCTGAATGAATCTGCAATGTGGGCAAATCTCAGGCACGGGGATCAAATATTTTTTACCATCATAAACAGGCGATACTTTCTCATAAAGCTCAATATCCTCATGAAAGACTTCAAAACTTTCACCACATTGACTGCATATTTTCATCATAAAATTCAAGATGTTTAGCTGGCCACTCAGGTTTATACCCTTGCGGACTGCCTTAATCTTACATTTTCTCGATGCGTGACACAACGTAGCATTTATGATTAAAAGCCGTATAATCCAAACATGCAATTAATAGCAACATGTGCGTTTGGGCTCGAAAAATTACTCCGTGATGAACTCAAAAGTTTAGGGCTTTGGATAATAAGCACCGAGGATGGAAGAATTACTTTTGAGGGCGATGAAGTAGCTATAATGAAAGCTAATTTAAATTCGCGCCTAGCCGATAGAATACAGATTAAAATCGGCGAATTTTCTGCAATAAATTTTGATGAACTTTTTGATGAAACAATTGCTTTGCCGTGGGAAGATTATATTGGCGAAAACGATCAATTTCCTGTGGACGCAACAAGTACAAAATCCATTCTTCATTCCGAGCCGGCAATACAAAGCATCGTTAAAAAAGCCGTGGTAAAAAGATTGCAAAACAAATTAAATACGAATTTGCTAACGGAAAAATCAGAAGCCATTTATCAAATACATGCAAAAAGCAATAAAGATAGATTTATATTGTCGATTGATTCATCTGGGGATAGTTTGCATAAACGTGGCTACAGAATTCAGGCGAGCAAAGCCCCAATAAAAGAAACACTGGCAACTTGCATGATAAAGCTTTCCGATTGGGATCCGTCAAAAATCTTAATCGATCCATTTTGTGGTTCCGGCACAATAGCAATTGAAACGGCAATGATTGCACGGAATATTGCTCCGGGTGTAAAGCGCTCTTTTGCCTTTCAAAAATGGCCGTGGATTCCAAAAGGACAAATAGAAAAAATAAAACTGGACTTAGTGAAGGCGGAATTAAAACCAACAAAAAATGCGCCAAAAATCTTTGCATTTGATATAGATAAAGATGTGATTGAAATAGCAAAAGAAAATGCTAAAAGGGCAGGGGTACTTGATATGATTTCTTTTAGATGCGTTGATTTTAATAATTTGGATTTTAACAATTTTGTGGACGCTACTTTTGTAACAAATCCACCTTACGGCGAACGCATGGAAGAAGCAAAGGACGTAGAAAAAATGTACAAAGCCCTCGGCCAAAAATTCTCTCAAACCAAAAACTGCTCGCTATTTTTAATCACCTCGCGTGAAGATTTTCCTCAACTTTTTGGCCTGCGTGAAAATAAAAATCGCAAACTTTTCAATGGAAATTTAAAATGCTATTTGTACGAATATTTGCCACTTGATTCTTAATTCATAGATGATTGGAGATTTTTAGTACAATAATCTCATTCTTATCCAGATTACAGGTAAAAAGACACCGCCATTTTTTTGAAATGTAAAATTCCCAAACAGGGACTTCATCGTGAAACATATTATTTAATGGTTTGGCATTCAATGATGGATAATTTAACCCAACATCTCTTAGAAATTTAAATTTCCTCTCAACAACCTTAAAAACACGCTGATCTTTCACCTGCTTGGAATTTTTCTCATAATCAGGATGAAATATCACATTTACTCCGCTCATAGATCAGTTAAAGAAAGACTGGAATCAAGTAAGGCTAAATCTTTATCAATAATTTTACCCATTTCACCACCATTTTCATGCACAGTAATATTATATGAGTCCAAACCATGACTTAAATCTTCCAACTGCTTTGGACTTAAATCTTTATATCGATTTAATACAGTCAATAAAAACCCTGTTAACTCAGGACTAAATTCTTTAGATTTTACCAGTGGCAAATAGTCTTCAAGTCCATCCTCAGCTTTAGGATTCTTGGAGATTTTTCCATTTTTCATCAAATTTTTCACAAGGACTTTATAGTCATTTATAACAGGTCCCATTGGGATAGCCGCATACTCGGCATTTGTCAGCTTTTTGTCATTTTCAAAGATATAAGTAAATTCCAAAAAGAACGCCAACTTATTGAGCTTCTTTATCCCCATATTTGGGCTTGAATGACTCAATATGAAAAGTACAAGGTCCTCAATATTTATAATTGCTTTGTCCATGCGCCGATCATACCATTTTAGTCTAAAACTTGTACATATTTTTTCATTTCCTCTCCGCAGACCGGGCACTCAAATGGTTGCTCATTCATGGATAGTTTTGGATCGAGCGTGTCTAAAAATTTTTAACCTTTTAAGCAACTCTTTAGAATCATCTTCTTTGAAAATTCCTGATATCATAATAATAGATTCAAGTTCGTCGTAACACAATTTACTGTCTTCACCATGCACAATCGAAACAACAAATAAGTAGAGGATTTTCCCGCAATGTTTAACAATGTTTCTTTTGATAGCAACCTCAATGGATTCATTAAAAGCATTGTTGTAACAAAGCGCTTCATCCGCATCCAAAAAAAACTCAATCGCTTTAAAAGCTTTAGAATTTTTCTTTGGCAAATGACAGCCCTTGCCAGATAACATTGCATACATGTCCTTGGCGGAAATGATGAAATCTTTATCAGTTAGAATACCGTTAAAAAAACTTTCATTGTAATTCTCCTGAATGAGCTCCAACATGGTAAATAAACACACCTGACCTTTCTGGCACCGGTCTCTTTTACAAAGTTCATCCTCATAATCATCAAAACCAAGAGCCTCCAAATTTCTAATCAAATCTTCCTCAGTTTTGTTTTTTGCCATAGCCTTAAATGATAAGAAAACGTTAATAAACAGGGCGAACCCAAGCATATCGTATAAATCATTTTTGTAAAATCCCGATTGAATATCAAAAAAAAGAGGGGAGAGTCTTCTTGGACTCAGCAGGTCAGAATTTGACTATACTGATTATCTATGTCAAAATAAACATTTGAGGACAAAATATGAAAAAAATCAGAGATTTTCTTTTAGGCAGTAATGAAGAAAAGGAAGCTCAAGCTCGTTCAAAAGAACTGGATGGTAGAGATCCTGCTCGTATGTCTTATGCGGAAAGAATTCAACAAGCGGAAGCCGGTAATACAGTTTTTAGGCTACGCATAAGACAAGGATTGAGTGCCCTCGCGGCAGTCGGTCTGGCCTGGGGTACGTGGGAGGCATCAGAGGGATTTCGCTCCGATAAGCCCGAACCGGCTCCGATCGTAGAAAATGCAAGTGAAGTGAGAGAAGTAGTGATGGAATTTACACTTGGAAATCTTACTTTTGTTAAAGAGGCTCAACTGCCCAGCCAAGAATTTGAACGGATTAAGACCTTGCTGAGCAATTCTTATGAATTTTTAGCCCAGCATTTACCAGTTGATGAGGTTAAGGCTAAAAAAATTACCGTTCGATCAAGCGGTAAGCCCACATTCAGTCAGGCCTCTTATATGCATGGAGATTTACAGGTGGGTCCAAAGGCAAGTGATGGAATCGTGGTGCATGAGTTTGTCCATTTACTACATGGTGATTTGGATCTTAATAATGATTTGATAGAAGAGGGCATAGCAACAGCACTCTCCATTCTTGCAGCAGAAAAACTGGGCATGGAATCTTGGGATAGAACTGCTTCATTACAGCTCAATGATAACCTTGAAAATGCTCTGCCATTACGTCCAAACATTCGCTATACAGTCAACCCTGTTTTGTTAAAAATTCGTTATGAGAAGGCGGCATATTTTTGGATTGACCTCGAGCAAAAAAGCCCGGGGTTCATCAAGAAATTTCACGAGGCTTATTACGCTTTTTTGCTTAACGGTGGGAAGAAAGAGGACCTTTTTAAAACAGAAGTTATTAAGCAGGTGCTTACCGAGGCAGGACTTTGGCAAAAGTACACAGAGGCGATGAAGGAACACCGCGTTGCACAAGCTGAAGAAGCAGAGAAGGTCGATGAAGATCCAAAACTTTTTGCGTACTACGTGCATTATAGCAATGACAACACACGGAAACTTATTGTGACCGTTGCTAAGCGCACAACCGATGGAATCGAAAGGGGTTTACAGCAAATCCAAGCTCAATTCGAAATCACCAACTTAGATACCGGTAAAAAATCTGGCCTACTTGGTACCGAACCAGCCGAAGGCCAAGTGACAATCAATCTAACTTCAGGGGAGAAGGGAGCTTCACCTTTGATCGATTGGGTCGGTCCTGGAAAGCGCTACCGTGTTGAATTAAGTGTCCCAACTCCAAACGGGAGTGCACTCACTGACACATTTGAGTTTAATTATGAGTAGCAGGTGGCTACTGGCCACTCGGGTCTAGTAACCACAATACGTCATCTCATTCATCGGAGTAGGCGAAAGGTCAAGCGCTCCTCCTGAATACCGAATTCTATTAGGATCAAGATTTAAACTCATGCCGTTGCACATAATGGTTTTTCCAGCATCAATTGTCTCAACTAATGACCATTCCTTTTTATCAAAAAGATATACCCACACTTCCTCATAGTAAGAGTCGCTGGGTTCACCATTACTCTCAAAGAAATCACCCTTAACATTAACATAAGCCATTTCGTTCACCTCGTCAGCGAAGATAGCATTCATTGCTTCACCATTATATCCACCAACATCAGGAGGCAAATTGAATTCTACAGTTTCTATACTCAAATCAGCCTTGTTAACAATATAATACTCCTCTAAGAAAGAATTGCACCCAGCACACTCACCAGAATTAACAACAAAAACTATGTCACTTTCTTCTCCTTTAAAAACTTTAGCGAGTGAAGTGTAATTCATGTTAGAAACAGCATCGCCTGGATATGGAAAATCCATTATTTTCGTTTTCTCGTAAAATAAAGAACTCAAATAACCACCTTCAAACGGCTCTCTACGTATTTCATAGAAGTCTTTTCCCCAATTATTGTACGGGCCATCTACCTGCTCGTTCGTTACGTCTTCTACATTCGACTCAACTTCATCATCAACAATAACATCGCCGTCAACAACTATGTCTTCTGGAAGTGAAGCAACTTTTTGAGTACAAGCCCCAACAAACAAGGACGCGAATACTAACACTGCTACAAGGAAATTTCTCATCTTAATATTGTTAAAAATTGGCTGTCACATTGTAGTGCCTCTTGCCTTGAGATACAACTTTCACTCTTTCCACTTGACAGGTGAGTGTACCTTCACCTACAATCGGAGATTTCAAAATTCGCAGGCATTACGATGAAAGAACTAAAACATGGCTTTTCTCAGTAATCGATATAATAGCAGCTTTGATAGAACAAACGGATTTTAAGAAAGCTCAAAGTTATTGGACAACATTAAAAAATCGTCTGAAGAACGAAGGGAACGAGTCGGTGACAAAATGTCACCAACTGAAATTAGAGGCTACAGACGGCAAAAAATACCTCACGGACGTAGCTGATAAAGAACAAGAGCTTTGTATAAAGCAAAAGGCTATCCTAGATGATCTCAAATCTTTTTTAATGACGCTTAAAAGTTTTTAACTTTTTAAGCAATTCTTTTTGACACCAGTCTCTTTTACAAAGTTCATCCTCATAATCATCAAAACCAAGAGCCTCCATATTTTTGATCAGATCGTCCTCAGTATTGCTCTTTGCCATGGCACCATCACTTCCACGGACTTGTCCTCAAATTCTTTATGGAGCTTCAAAGCTTCCAAATATTCCTCATATGTTGAGTATTTTTTTGGGTCGATTGGATCTATGAATAATGAGTCAGACATGACAAAATGTTAACAAAACAATTAAAAACAGGCAATTCTCCGTGGCGTTTCAGGCTAAAAATGGCACTTGATTCTTAATCCCAACTTTACTACAATCTAACTACTTTCGGGATTTTCCCGCGACCCTCCCAGTAAGCTGGGAGGGGAAATTTTCATGTAGAGATTTTGGAATCCATATTGGACTAATTTAAAGTCTGTCTGGTCTAATTCACCAAGCCTTCTGTGTAGCCTTCTGAAATCAATTGAACGTGCTTGGTGAAGGCAGGCAGTAATGTTTAATCCACCTTGCTTATAATTCACATACCAAGTGCCAGTATGATTCTGAGTAGTCAGAGGAATAATGAAATAAAATCCATTAGATAATTTTCTAAAAATGAGCACTGGCCTAGTAAAATCATTACTTTTCCCATTTATTTCAGCGCCAATATTTTCACCCAAACTCGCCCACCATATTTCCCCTTCCGACACAAAAGGTGGCTTATGCATAATTGAGTGAAGTCTTTCTTTTAAATTATCCCAATCTAAAAATCTTTTAATGTGCATCATGAAAAAAACAAGGTATTTAGAATTATAAATGATTCTAAATCCAAAAGTCCTGACAAAAACCTGAATTAAATTTTAGTTATGCACATCTTGGCTGTCCACTCGGGTCTAGTGCCCTTAAGCGAAACGTAATTAAAAAACAATATTCGTTGCAGACGCAAGTTCTAGATCTGTAGGATCCAGATTGATCGATTCGACAATATGGACCAACCCAGCCACTCCTTCACCTTTCCCGTAAGGATATTGAACGACCAAATACTCATCAATTGACGTATCCCTGCGACCTTCAACAAGAGGGACCACTTCAACAATATCATCTGCCATTTGGCAGTCGCCTCCCTTGTCCGCAAAATGTGCTTCACAGTTTTCTGAGGGAGATCCTGTAGAGAAATCACGCAATAATTGAGAAACACTGAGAGGTTCTAAATCAAACTCTTCCATTCCTCCTATCTGGGAAAGGTCAGTAACGATAGTTAGGGTCATTGCTAAATCACTATTGTCATAAGTAATTTTTACCGATGCTTTCCCTTCAGTCGATCCTGAAATCATAGTGTACCCACTTGCGGGCACGCTGAACGTCAACTCCGAACCAATACTGTAAAGTTTCTCCGTTGAAGATTCCAAAGTCACTTCAGGCTTTACGATTTCAACCGATTCTGTACAGGATGAAAGCAAAACTAGAGTAAGAATTAACGCAATTTTTTTCATAATTATTGATGGAAAATTAGTTTTCATGGTTGGAAATGAGGGATTTTTTGGCTGGCCACCGTTGAATCGGTTCGAACTTTATTTATGAGCGATGAGATGGAATTCCAATTAGATTAAAGGCCTAATGAGTAATATCTGAAGCCTTTAAAAGTGCAGCTCTTATAAGACTTGCTACATCGGCAAGAGCAGCTCTTGAATCTATACCTAAAAAAGAAGAAACATCTCCTGCTTCACTATCCCTAAAATGTAGTGTATCACCATGTTTTTCTCTTAATTCGTCTACTAAGGCTCGTGGCAATCCTCCATCTGCAGGTGTGTGCGCCTTCCAATGATTCCAAAAACGTTCAAAGACCCAATCACCTAATCTTCCATGAATAAGAGTGGCTACCTCTGGTATACTATTCCCAGTAGGCTTTTGAGAATTCATGTCGATAGATGGCTCTATTCCAGCCTCCATCAATTCATCTCTAATGGTCCAATCATGACATGGGTCATTTGCTAAATTCGGAAATTTTGATGCTTGCATACTAAAGGCTAAAATTTTATGACTGAATTATACGTGAAAAACTACCGTTGTCAACTTGGCTGGCCACTCGGGTCTAGTACCCTTTGAACAAACTTAGTAAATCATATACAAAGGCTCCGCTAAAAACAATAAGGGCCACTCCGGATAAAAGCGAAACTACTCTCATGATCTTTTCGCTTATAACTCGCCTAAAAAGATATGTAATCAAAATCAAAGAGAGACCTAAAAGAACCGACCCAAATACAACTGCGAAAAAATTCATGAAGGATTTATTAAAATCAGAAGAAACAACAGCATAAAAAGCCACCCAACTCGCAACCGCAAACGGATTCGCCAAGTTCACAATAATACCTTCCAGAAAAGAGGTGAGAGCTCTTTTCGTTTGCAGTCTTTCATCTTTAACTAACAATTTTTTCCTCCAATAATCCTTTAGATTCCCGATTCCAAGGTAAAAAAGATAACAAATGCCAAGCACCTCAAAAACAACTTTAAAAATCATGTTTTCATCAAAAAAAGAAAAGCCGAATGCTACAACTATAATATATGCGGCATCAATAATCGTATTACCCAAATAAAAAAATGAAGCCGAAAAAAAATTCCCCATCAATCCTCTTTTTACCGTCTCAATGTTAGCCGGCCCCATTCCAGCCGCAAAAACAAAACCGAGAATAATGTAGTAAAAAATCATAGAGATCAGTTTGACCTAATCACTTTTTGGGGTACAGATCATGGCTGGGGCGGAGGGATTCGAACCCCCGAATGATGGCTTCAAAGGCCACTGCCTTACCACTTGGCCACGCCCCAACATGCTATTGCCTAAAAAAGCTTAAAATAGCGGTGCAAATCTAAACAAATAGGCACGCAAAGTCAATAAATACTCTTAATTTGTGCCTCCAGCGCATCCTGAATCTTGCTGGCGTAATCAGAAGACAAAGTATCCATGGAAATTTCACCAAGAGGCAAATAATACAAAGGATCAACGCGAACGCCATCTTGCCAAACCTCAAAATGTAGGTGAGGGCCTGTGGTTCTAACTCCGGCTCCAACAGTATGTGGATTTCCACCACTGAGCCCGATCATCTGTCCACGAGTTACAAAATCACCAATAGCAACCGCAGGGCTGGAAACGTGCCCGTACAAAGTCATAACTCCCATTCTGTGTGCAATTGTAATATAAGAATATCGATTGGATTCCGGGTCATAAACCACATCTTGCACCACGCCATCCGCAGGTGCGTAGATTTCACTTCCTTGTTTGGCTTTTATGTCTAGCGCATAGTGGTCCACTCCGAATTCCGTTCTGTATCCGCCATCGTGGAAAAGCGCGCTAAGCCCGAGGCCAGGCGAAACCGGCCAATCCAATTGTAAAAATCCGGAAGCCTCAGAAGTGCTGTAAGTTTCCGCCAAATCCGCCTGTATTTGCGCGATT
This sequence comes from Candidatus Altimarinota bacterium, assembly GCA_041658345.1. GTDB lineage: Bacteria > Patescibacteriota > Gracilibacteria > UBA1369 > 2-02-FULL-48-14 > JBAZYV01. The sequence continues at coordinate 21,999 of JBBAAK010000001.1, read as the reverse complement.
AAAGTCTGTTGTTCGCCGGAAAGCTGTGAATTTGTTTCCGCCAAACTTCTTTCTATCATCGCAACATTACTCTGATAAATCCGAATCTGGCTCTCCAGCTCCTCCTTATTGTCATCCGAAGAGGCAAGCATGCCTTCCAAAATCGCTTTTTCGCCGTTTAACTCATCCAAAATTTCTTCTTGATGCGCCTTTTCTTCCTTCAATTTACCAAGTTCATCTGTAAAATCTGTATAAGCCAAAGAAAGTTGCCCCTGTTTTTCACGGAGTAGCGTCCATTTCTCTACAAGTTGACTGGATAAATCGGTAATCTGATCCATGTGATTTTGCATCCCATCTTCAATCAAACTCAAATAAGTAATGTTTTGAAGCGTTTTAGAGATACTTTCCGGGCTTGCCAAAACCTTAATTGGATTAATGCCATCCGCGGAGTAGTAAACACTGCGTTTTAAGTATAAAAGTTCCATAAATTTCCCAACAATCAGTTTTTGTTCCTCAAGTTTTGCCGTAAGTTCGGTGATTTCTTTCTCGGTATCAGACGTATCCATTTTACTACGTTCTTCTTGCGATTTTACGTTCAAAGATTGACGTTCTTTATCTGTGATTTGGGCATCCAAATTAGCAATAATACCCTGTAGATTTAAGATTCCGGCATTTACTTCTTCCAGATTGATTTTCGCATTAGCCTTATTCTCTTCCAGCAAAGTGTACCTATATTGGATCTGTGCCAATTTCTGCTTCAATTGGATCAAAATACTGCTTTGTTCAACAGCTTGGCTCACAATAGAATCACCGGTTTCTTCTGCAAAAGAAAGATTTGCAGGCAGGATGCAAAGCATGAGCGCAAAACTGATAACTGTAGCTAGGAGTTTTTTCATCTCATAACTATAACACAGAACAGGTTAAAAATCAAAGGGCGAGGAGGCTTTTAAAGCACTTTTACAAACCAGAATCGACAAGGTATATTTGACCCTGCTACTTACCACGCCAAAAAATGCAAAAAAAATCTGATGTAATCGCCATCCACAAAAAGAGCTTAAAGGCTCAAATGGACTTAAGGCGTAATTGGTCAGAAAAAATGGCGGATAGAATTAACCTGAGCGCAGGTAGCATGACGTTTTTTGGCATCCACGCTATGGTTTTTTTAATCTGGATTGGCCTAAATCTTGGGGTGATATCCGGGCTAACATCTTTTGATCCGTTCCCGTTTGGTTTGTTGACTATGGTCGTATCGCTCGAGGCGATTTTTTTATCGATTTTTGTACTCATAAGCCAAAACCGAGCCAGCAAAATTGCAGATTTGCGCGAAGAGGTGGATTTAAAGGTTAATGTAAGATCGGAGAGGGAGATCACCAGAATTATAAAAATGCTTGATCAAATGCAAAAAAAGATGGGGATAAAATCAAAAAACCCTGCCGAACTTAAAACCATGGAAAAAAACACCAATCTTGAGGCAATGGAAGAGGAAATCCTAACGGAAATGGAAGAGCTTTGATAAAACCAACATCCCTGCGACTATAAGAAGTGCGTAAACAAAAGAAGCTGTTTGCACATCGGTCCCGTCTTCCAGCATAAGAGCTGTTTCTTTCGAAGGCACCACTTCGGTGTAAGTGTAACCTGCATTTTGGCAAAAACTTTGTGCACTATCACTGCCGAGTATGCCAACATTCTTCCAATCTAAAGAGGCCGGCGTGTATTCATTAAATTCATCCCCGATCCAAAGGGAACCGCATTCATTTGTAACCGTATTGTGATAAATGTAAACTGGGCCCATTTTTGCTAAAAATCATTAACATGCGCAGTCTAGCACAAAGCCGTAGCAAAGCGAAGGCTAGGCAATAACTTTGCCAGGCAAAACCAATTTTATAAAAATCGACTTGCCTTTTATTGCGAATACTCTTAAAATCCCCGTGCTTTAAAGAAATTATATGTCTACCAAAAAGGCTGGAGGTTCCAGTAGAAACGGAAGAGATTCGAACGCCAAACGTCTTGGTATTAAACGTTTTGGTGGGGAAATCGTAAAGGCAGGTGCGGTTTTGGTTCGTCAAAAAGGAACTAAATGGCATCCTGGTTTAAACGTTGGTATGGGCCGAGATTACACTTTATTTGCTTTGCAGGACGGTAAAGTTGCATTCACAGAGAAACGCGCTTTAAAATTTGATGGAAATCGCAGATACGAAACTCTCATTCACGTTAAGGCTTAGTTAACTCACGCCATGTCATTAGAATCCTTCTTTGGACTCGATACAGATGCAAAGGGCGCTACGGAATCGAGCGAGGCTTTTCAAGAAATGATGCGTGAAAGCGCAAAAGCCGCAACCGCAATAGGCGCACACCAAGTAGCACAAAAAACCAAGGAGAATAAACTCGCCAAGATTTTGATGCGTTATATGGGCGATCCGGCCAAGTCGGATGTGGTGTTTTTGGTTATAAAACTTTTGCAAGAAAACGTGCCCGGCGCTTTTATTCTAGCAATTTTGTCGATTTCTGATCCGGATATGGAAAAAGAGCTTCATGATACTTTTAAGGAAGGGAAGCCGGAGGACTCAACTCTTATGGCGCTATCCGGTGAAAGCTTTATTCCGGACAATATAAAGTTGGATTTAAATGCGTGGGGAGATGCAATTTTGCAGGCAGGGCTTATGATGCCGGGTAAAACTTTGGCTGGCGTGCTCACTCCTGAGCAAAAACTCAAATCTCTTGTGATTGATTTGTTGGAATTCTCGCTGGAAGAATATTTCGTAAGGCACGGAATAGAATTTTCTGAAGATAAAATCCGCCAAGTTGCTCTTCTTAGCGTACAAAGTGTGCTTTTACGCCTCCGCGAAGTCTCCCGTGAAAAAACCGACGCCCAAATTATAGAAACGCCAATAGAAGAGGAGGGAAAATAAGTTGAGAGGCCTATAATGCCACGTGGACCAAAAGGCACATGGATCTTTGGCAAAAAGACCAACCTACTGGTGGAGAGATGTACATGGATCTAGCCTGGAAGTGCATTAATCGATCGCGAAAAGTCTGCCCGGGCAAACTTACGCAACGTTACTGCCTAGCCACTGCCTAGCTAATCGCGCGCAAAAGGTGCATTAATCGGTGGCAAAAGGTGAGCACGCACTCACCCGTGAATTTGTCTAGCAGAAATGAGAGTTTTAACCTGTAAAATGGGTTGGTTTTGTGGTAGTTTTTGGGCATATTAACAATGATTTATGGAAACTCAAATTACAGACCAGGAACTTTATAAGATGGCCAGAATTTATGGCGCAAACGCCATACTTTGGAGAAGGAAATTTATGGCCCTTTTGCCGGAGATTTCTAAGCGCAAAATTTACGAGAAAAAAGGATTTAATAGCATTTATGAATTTTCTTTTAAGTTGGCTGGGCTTAGTGCAGATCAAGTTAAATTGGCACTCAATTTGAATGAAAAATTTTTGGATAAACCAGCCTTAAAAGGATTGTTGCAAAATGGAGAAGTAAGCATAAATAAACTTTCAAGGGTTGTTTCTATAGCAACTCCAGAGAATCAAGAAGAATTGGCAGAACTTGTAAAAATACTACCAAAAAGCGCCCTAGAAACTTTGGTGCGGGATGAAAAATTTGCCGTAAAAGACTTGGAGAACTCAAACCAAAATGGCTTTCCTAAGCCATTATTCGAAGTAAAAAGTCTGCCCGGGCAGACGGAATTAAAATTAAGTGAAGAGGTGGCCAAACGATTATTGGCACTCCAAAACAAAGGAATAGACCTTAACCAAATTCTCACGGAACTCCTGGATAAACGTGAACTGGAAATCGCAGAAGAAAAAGCGCAAATCTCACAGAAAATTGAGAATCAGCAAGGCGGTAGGGGACAAAAACCCTCTCGTTACATCCCCGCCCGGGTCCGCAAAATTATCCAAAAAGAACATGGCACAAAATGTTCAATCCCAAACTGCAACAAACCCGCAGAACAGCTCCACCACACGCAAATGTTTGCGCTGAGCCACGCCCACAATCCCATCTACCTTGCGCCTCTTTGCAAAAATCACCACACGCTTGCTCATTCCATAAACTTAAAAGTACAAGAAAAGCGATTGCTAATGTAAAACGCAATTCCTTCGATCTTATGCGTACTTTTGCGCCAATATAAATAGCGCGTCGCAAGGCATCCAGGCACGCCACCCTTGGCCACCTAGTTGTCTTCTCCACATTTTTGCGCTAAACTACGCCCGATCTAACCAAACAGTATGAAAAAATCACTTTTTGCATTAGTAGGACTCGCAATTACAACTCTAATTTTAACAGGTTGCGGAAAGGCTGACTTAAGCCAAGTTGATGGTGAAACTTTGGATACTCATCCTCGTTTGCAAGAAGTTGCCGACACTTGGGAAACAATGAAAGAATCGGCTATTAACAAAGATTGCACAACTTTGCTTTCCTACATGCGAAGTAGCCTAAATTTGACAGAAGAATCCTGCACGGTTGCCTACGAATATTTTGCAGAAGCACCAGAAGTTGATTGGGCAAGAACAGATTGGAGCACAGAAGACGGTAAAGCAAAAATCTATCAAACGGATAGGGGCTCAATCACCTCTTTTATTTACGATGGACGCTACAAAATTTGGCGTGCAGATAGCGAATTCTGGGCTGAATAAAAACAAGAACCAACAAAATCAGTTGTAGAAAACGAGTACACTTTGCCAAACCCAAAAGTAGGCTGTGTAAACTTACTTTAACGCCTCAATTATATCTTCCGTAGCCATACCTGCTTTTGCGTAAAGCTCATCCGCAGTGCCGGATAGTTGATATTCGCGAACGCCTAGATTTTTGATTGGAACCAAAACGCCAGCTTCAAACAGGGCTTCTTCCACAAATTTGGCAAGGCCTGTGTGAACATTGTGATCATGCACAGTAACCACGCGACCTGTCTTTTTCGCGCTCGCAACTATCGTATCTCTATCAAAAGGAACAAAGCTACTCACGCAAATTAATTCAACATCGGCGCCACATTGTTCCACGGCCTTTACTGCATAAGGAACCATCGCTCCACTCGCAATCAAAGTAACCGCATTTCCACTTCGCAAAACGTCTGCACGACCTGGCTTGAATTCGTAATCGCCGGCAAAATAAGGCTCACCCTTTTCATTCAAAATAACTGGAGTTTTTGCGCGCCCCATTCTCACATAAAAATTGCCGTAAGTTTTTGCAATATACCTAATCATCCTATCGCATTGATTTGGATCGCACGGCTCAAAAATTTGCGTATGCCAAAAGCCACTAAAAGAACTGATGTCATCAATCACCTGATGAGTTGGACCATCTTCACCAACGGAAAGTCCGCAATGAGTCGCAACCATTTTTACGTTTGTTTCGTTTATATCATTCACTCGCGCTTGGTCCTTTGCCCGGCTTGTCATAAACGCACCAAAAGTTGATGCAAAAGGCACAAATCCTTGGAGTGAAAGTCCACCGGCAGTACTTATCATGTGCTGTTCCGCAATCCCGCATTCAATATGCCTTTCCGGGAAATTCTTTTTAACGCCATCAGTTTTTACGCTGTCGGCTAGGTCCGCAGTCATCGCAAGTACATTCTTGTTTAGACCTGCCAAATCGGTTAAAGCATTCCCGTAAGCACTTCTGCAATCTGTCATTGTGCCGGGCTCGTAAGTTCTCGCCCCACCGGCATCAAGAGCATCACCCTCAACTTCAAACAAAGTCTTAATTTTAACCTCAAGTTTTTTAAGCCCATCTTGCAAGATTTCTTCCTCCTCCTCGCTCAAAACAGAGCACAAAAGTTCTTTTGCCGTATCCTCTTTTTTTGGTGATTTGCCATGCCAATCAGATTTTAAACAAGCACCAACACTTTCCATAAAAGAGACACCTTTACCCATCACTGTATTCCCAATAATCACGCTTGGCTTGTCTTTAACGTATTCGGCTTTTGCAATCGCATCCCACATCGCAGAAAAATCATGGCCATCAACCTCATGCACGTCCCAACCGGAGGCTTTGTAATGGCCTGCAATATCAAGTGGCATAATTTCTGCGAGCGAAGAAGTCAATTGAACCTGATTATAGTCGATAAACATCAGCAAATTTCCAAGCTTGTATTTGGAAGCAAAATGCATCATTTCATAGACTTGGCCCTCTTGTTGTTCGCCATCTCCCATTAGCAAAAACACAGTTCCTTCTTTGCCAAGCAACTTATTTCCAAGCGCAAATCCGCTGGCAACGCTACATCCAATTCCAAGGGGTCCGGTGCCATAAAAAACGCCATTAACTTTTCTGTTTATGTGGCCTTCAAAAATATCATCCGGTCTGCGGAATTTTGCTATCGCACGATCTTTTGGAATAGCCCCGAGTTCTGCAAGCACGCTGTAAACGGCGGGGGATATATGCCCGTGTGAAACCACAACTTGCTCGTTTGTATGGCAAATCCTTTGAGAATAAATAAGCGCCAAATAATCCAAACTGGAAAGTGAACCACCCGGATGGCCTGATTGAGCGCCTGTTACCATCTGCAAAATAGACCTTCTACAGGATTTTGCGAATGCCTGTGTGAAGTCAATTTGTTCCTTAGAAAGTTTCATGATAGTAACTGACGGGTGATTTTTTTGCCGAGCTCGACTCCCGGTTGGTCGAACGCATTTATCCTATAGTATTCGCCTAAAAACGCAATACTGCACTCAAAAAACATAATCATTTCGCCAATTTCACGCTCATTAATTTGCGGGATTTTGATTGTGATATTCGGTTTTTTATATTCGTTCATGGCATTTTCCGTGGCGATTTTTTCTATGTTCATAAGCTCATGGAAACCGCGTCCGCCAATATGATTAAACTCATCGCCAATATTGATAGGAATCCGTGGAGAATCCATTTCTGCAACTTCTATAAAACACACAAGTTTATCTTTTGGACCTTCATTAAAAAGTTGCAAAACAGAATGTTGATCGGTAACTCCAAGCGCACGCATCGGGCTAAGCCCTTTGCCTTCCTTGCCAATGCTCTCCGCAAGAAGTTGACGATACCAATCGGCAAGCGCATAAAGTCGAGATGAATATGGCATTAAAACCGTGATATCTATGCCTCGATTCCATTCCAGTAAATATTGAATAGATGCCATTTGAAAAGGCAAATTGATCTCGAATTCCGTACTTGTAAAAAGATTCGCCATATTTTCTGCACCGGCCAAAATTTCTTCTATATCAATGCCAAGCAAAAGGGCAGGCAATAAACCAACCGGGCTCAAAACGGAAAATCTTCCACCAACATTTTCTGGAATTGTGAGCATTGGGATGCCGAATTCTTCGCCAATCCGCCTAAGCTCACCACCCTCCGCGTCAGTTATAAATACAAAATTTTCCTTGGAAACTTTATCACGGAAATAAAAATACTGTGCCATGGTTTCCACGGTCATTCCGGACTTTGAAATCACAATAAATAAGGTTTTATCCAAGTCCACAATTTTTTCGATTTCGGAAACGGTATCCAAATTATCCAAAACAAAAAGCCTCGGCAACCCACTATAATTCCAGTAAGTTCCTTTTAAAGCGTCCATTAGGCAAGTAACACCAAGCGCACTTCCTCCAATTCCAAGCACAACGATGTATTTAAACCGTCCACGCACTTTTTCTGCAACCTGTTTGATTTGCAAAACCTGCGACTTGGTTTTTGGCAAATTCAAAAACCCTTGGTCTCGTTCAAAAAATCTATCCAAAAACGCGGGTATTTTTGATCCCTCGGCGGTAAGTTGCGCCAAATGCAAACCATCTGCGCCAAGCCCAATCAAAGAATCCAAAATGAGTTTCATGTTTTGCGTGGATAATACGCCCCAAAGAGTAGCATTACTCCTTAAAATTTGCTATACTAAAGCCGAACTAATTCCATCTTTCCATGCCAAAAGAATTCCATATAGAAAGCGAACTCGCAAAAAACCGTTTTCGCGTAGCCATTTTTGGGTCCGCACGCGTTAAGCCGGAAGACCCGGTTTATCAATCAGTTTATGGTCTTGCAAAAAACTTGGGAGGACTTGGTATCGATGTAATTACCGGCGGAGGACCGGGTTTGATGGAAGCTGCAAGTTTGGGGCACACGTTTGGCGACACAAAAAATCAGGCACACTCAATTGGGATCAACATTTCTTTGCCTTTTGAGCAAAAACCAAATTCCGGGCTTGAATACGTAGATGTTCATCAGCTTTTTTCAACGCGCCTCGATGAATTCATGCTACTTTCCGACGTTGTGGTTGTAACTCCGGGTGGAATCGGCACTTGTCTTGAGCTTTTTTACACTTGGCAACTTATGCAGGTTAAACACATCGGCACCATGCCATTAATCCTTATGGGCGATATGTGGAGGCATTTGATTGGATGGGTGATAGATTATCCGCTTCAACATAATTATTTAAACTCAGAAGATTTACATCCGATTGTTCTTGTAGATAATGAAGAACAAGCCACAAACGTAATTAAAAAAGCAAAAGAGCGTTTTGATTCCGGCCTCGTTGGTGGAAGCCATAACTGGCAACAATACGGTAAAAAGATGAAAAAGCTCGCCAACTTGATTGAAAAGACACAGGAAGCAAAAGAGAAGCCTATCAAGTGAGTTCCGCTTAGAGCGGATCGTCTGTTGTAGTAAGCCCTACTGCATAAGAACCAGGCCTGTTGAATATGGCGGATTGGCGCCTTTCGTTCGACACTGCCCATCTTGCGTAAAGTCCAATACTATCTATGTACATTGGTTCGTCGTATAAAAATTCTCTCCAATCTAGTTGCACCAGTTCGTGTGGTGCAAAGCTGGGTGGCATCCAATGTCCTGTAGACCTACACCAAAGTATTGATGCAATACGGCTAAGGACAGACTTGAAGCATTCTTCCGGGATTCCAGGTATAAGGTCTCTTGTGATGCCGGTCACCTCGGATGAATCCAATACATTAGCAACCACATTCCACCAGCCTGCCATTTCACGGCAATTTCGCCTTTGAGGGCCAGGTTCTCGTGTTATAAGTGTTTTACAAACCGTAACAATCTCCCCATCCCATTTAAGGCTAGGATTCAAATCATTTGTAACAATTAATCTTTCCATAGGTTTATTCATAAATTAGGATTAATTTAATTCGCTTTTTAGCTTATCTAAGGTTATTTGTAATCGCGCTTATTGTATGACGCACCATATCATCTACGGCCATTGGATTTTCAAAATCGGTAGCCCTTTGTCCATTCATAACGTCAGCATAAATTTTTCTGAGTTGAGCTTCTGTTGCAGTTATAGTGCCGCGGAGAAGTTTTAATGTAATAAGGCCGGTCTTTTCATCAACAGGACTTATTTTGGCATACCCATCACTTGTTTCTTGAGATGACCCAACGTTACGAATTAACGTGTTAGCTCTAACCACACCGATATTAACTCCACCAGCAAAGATTACTAATCCACTTCCGTCTTTAGTTTTTCCAATAGAAACAACATTTGTCTGCTTAGATGCCGGCAATTCACCATTTGCTTGGCGTGCAAAATCCTCAGGAGATTTTAGTCCATCGTAATCATTAGGAGAGTACGTACAAGAAGCAACGTCAAAGTTGAGATATTGAGGTGCTTTCTTTTCTGGTTTGAATCCGGACTCGGCAATTATTTTTTCCACAAAAGCCGGCCATTCATTTCTTTGTATGTGATTTTCAGGTTTTTCCGCAAAAGGATCTTCTCTCGTTAATCGCAAAAGCATCAATTCTTCAGTCCCTCCTTTAGTTGGCAATGTTACTGCAAAGTTGCCTTCAGGTCCTGAAATTACAAGTTGGTTGCTATCGCTATATAACATGTATCCATATACGGCATTGTCAATGGTGACGAGAGTATCTTCTCCACCAACGTATGGTGGGCGAGCAATTGGTTCTTGGATTGCGCCATTGCCTGCATTAAAAGTAGGGGTATTCATATTTGCTTTGGTTAGTAATTAGCAAAGACAACATAATAACGCAATACGTCAAATGCGTCAATAATCCGCAACACTAAAACGCATAGCCTCTTGCATTTTAACCTTAAATCATCTACAATAATACTGTTGTCATTTAACAACAACAATCATGAGAAACTTGCTAAAAGCATTCGGGGCAGACGATAAAGAATCAAACGTGTTCATAAAATTGCTTGAGATTGGGGCGCAACCGGTGAGCGTAATTGCCAAATATACAGGTGTACCGCGCCCATCCATGTATGTGATTATCGAAAGGCTTAAAAAGCTTCAATTGGTTGAGGAGTTCACAAAAAATAGGATCAAATATGTAAAATCTATTTCAGCCGATGAGATGAAAGCTTTGCTACTTTCCAAAGAAAGAGATTTGAAGCGTGTTACCAATCTGTTCGCAAAGCAAGAACAGGCACTTTTGGCACTGGAAAATAAATTATCCACAACGCCTATAGTAAGATTCTATCAAGGCAAAAAAGAATTGATGAAAATGTATGAGACAATGCTCCACGAAGGTGGTTTTTGTGCAATATTTAACCCTGGATTAGTCAAAAAAATGATGCCGGAGTATCACTATAGAATTGGTCAAAATTTAAATAAAAACCATTGGCAAGTAAAAGAAATGGCGATTGTTTGCCCGGAAGCAGTGGAATACAAAGAACTCTTTGAGACTAAAGGGCATCAAATAAAAATCCTGCCAAAAGAAATGCAATTTAAGACGGACATAATCCTTTTTAAAGAAAAAATGTACTTGGTTTCTTATGGCGAAGCAGACCTAACCGGCACGGAAATCGTGAGTGCCTCGCTAGTGGAAGCCGAGCAAGCACTATTTGATAATTTATGGGAAATAACCAAATAAACTTGCTAATCTTATATTCTTCGAGTATAAGACAGCAACAATGGATATACGCAACATAGCAATTATCGCACACGTAGATCATGGCAAGACGACTCTTGTTGATGCACTTTTAAAGGCTGGGGGAGCTTTTGCCGAACGTGAAGAAATTGTAACCTGCGTTATGGACAGTTTTGACCAAGAAAAGGAGCGTGGAATTACAATTTATGCAAAAAATGCGGCGATTGTTTATGGAGATCACAAAATCAATATTGTAGATACCCCCGGCCATGCCGATTTTGGATCCGAAGTTGAACGTGTACTTAGGACTGTGGATGCAACGCTACTCCTTGTAGATGCCTACGAAGGCCCAATGCCACAAACAAAATTCGTTCTTAAAAAATCACTTGAGCTTGGCTTAAAAGTTTTAGTTATTATAAACAAGATTGATAAATCAACCGCGCGCCCGGACCAAGTTTTAGACGAAATTTTTGACCTTTTTGTATCTCTTGGGGCTAATAATGATCAGCTGAATTTCCCATACATTTACACGATCGCAAAACAAGGAATCGCAATCAAAGCACTAACCGACGATAAAAAAGACATCACTCCATTACTTGATTTTATTATTGAGCACGTGCCACATGCCAACGCGGATACGGAAAAACCTTTCCGTATGCAACCCGCAACCCTTGCTTACGATAATTTCCTTGGCAGAATAGCAATCGGCCGTGTTTACGAAGGTAAGGTTGGCTCCGGTAAAACAGTTACGGTAATAAATCACGATGGAGTTCGCCGAACCTGTAAAATCACAAAAGCATTCACATTTAAGGGTTTGCACAGAATTGAAGCGGAAGAGGCATTTGCAGGTGATATTGTGGCTCTTGCCGGGATCCCGGACATAGATGTTGGAGAAACAATCGCAGTGGACCCTGAGGCGGAGGCGCTTCCATCAATCAGAATCGATCCTCCTTCACTTGCTATGGAATTCCGCGTTAACGATTCTCCTTTTGCAGGGCGCGAGGGTAAATTTGTAACAAGTCGCCATCTCCGTGAACGCTTGGAAAGGGAAGTGGAGACAAACGTTGGACTTAAGATAGAAAACATCCCAAATAGTGATGCGATTATGGTTTATGCTCGTGGGGAAATGCAACTTGCCGTGCTTATAGAAACCATGCGCCGTGAAGGGTACGAATTGCAAGTCTCTCAGCCAAAAGTCTTGATGCATAAGGAAGATGGCAAAGAAGTTGAACCACTTGAATATGTGGTGGTTAACGTCCCGGATGAAATGACAGGTACGGTTATAGAAATGCTTGGAAAACGCAAAGGTGAGATGAAAAATATGAAGTCGGAAAACGGCAACACAATGCTCGAATTTGAGGTTCCAACTCGTGGACTCCTTGGCTTTAGATCTACCTTTATGGTGCAAACCAGCGGGGAAGGAACGCTCTACCATTCTTTTGATAGATTTGTTCCTTTTAAAGGTCAAATAGAGAAACGCCAAGTTGGCTCAATGATCGCGGGCGAACCTGGATTCTCCATGGCTTATTCAATCTGGAAACTGCAAGAACGTGGCCCATTCTTTATAGGTCCACAAACCGAAGTTTACGGAGGTATGATTTTAGGAGAACACAACCAAGGCTCAGATATTGTGATTAATGTTACAAAAAATAAAAAGCTCACCAACATGCGCGCCTCAGGTGCAGACGAAGCTCTAACTTTGGTGCCACTTATCCCGATGACTCTCGAAAAAGCCATTGAATACATTAAGGATGACGAATACGTTGAAATTACTCCAAAATCAATTCGCCTCCGCAAAAAACTCCTTTCTGAACTAGACAGAAAAAGGAACGCACGATAAAGCACAGCCTAAAGCGATTAAGCCTCGTTTTGTAGCGCCAATTTTAATGAAAAAATAACTTCTGATTTTAACTTTGTTTTAACCCACATTTTTTGTTTTTCGTTTAAAAGTTCACCGAGGCCATCCAAAACATAATGATCATTAAACTGTTCAACAGCCGTAAGGCATTTTTGTAAAAATTCTTTGTAAGAAACACCTGTTCTTTCTTCAATCAGGTTTTTATTCATAGGCCAATTATTTTTGAAGAAAAAATATACGTCAAATATATCGCGATTTGTCTGACCAATTCTTTCATACATGGCAACAAGTTTATTGGCGAACATATCATCTTGAGTCATTACAAGCATGGATACGCCCAGGTATGATTTAAGCTCGTATTTTGAACCAAAATTACGACGATTTATCTCGATTTTAACGTTTTGAGCATTTTCTTTCTTGTTATCGTAAGAAAGTAGATAAAACAAATTAAACCTTTTCTTTGCACTTTCCTTCACTTCCCCATAAGTTCTTAATATTTTAAGAATACTTTCAAAAACATAATCCTCCTTCTCAGGGTCGAGTAAGTCAAAATCCAAATCAACGGAGAATCTATCAAGTTCGTAAAACAAATATGCACAAGTACCACCTTTAAAAGCCAAGAAAGGACTTATGGAATTATCTGAATAAATGTCTTTCAGAATTTGCAATAAAATTTGTTTATGTGCCGGAGCATTTAAAGTCATAAATTATTTGGTACTTAAATAATATTTATAGAATTTTTTTACAGTTTTTGTCATTTCTTTATTTTCATAAATCGGCAAAATTTCGAAAACTTTATCCCAATCCAAAGGTGATAAATTATCGAAATGATAATCTTTACTTCTGTAAACTGTATCCAAAAATGCTCTTTCTTTTGTGGCAATTGAATATTCACCATTCACATTTATGCCGGCAGGATTAACCAAAACATTCTTTTTTATGGTTTGGAAGGAATAAGTTTGATCGTCACATTCGATTTCTCTTCTCAGGTATGACGCCAAAAATATAGTTTCGTAATATTGAAAATTAATTCCTTCGATTCTAAGCACAGTTTCAAAGCTTATGTAAGACGGTGAAAAAATTTTTTCACCTACCTCGTACTTATTGTAATGCTCATCTTTTGCATAAATACCACGGCGAACACGGACAAGTTTCTTTTTTTTAACATAGTAATTTAATCTTACATTCGCAGCATGCATATCAGAACCTCCCCAAAGCATCGCTATGTCGTTTGTGGAAAAAACAGTTTTTTTTGATCTCAATAAAGCATCCAAATAGTCACCTTTCTTTAGTACCTCTTTCATACTGGAACTTAGGTTAAAGCTAACTTGCAGTACAATTATATATTATTAGCTATGCAAAATCAATGCCCATTTATGGGGTGACACTTTATCTTTTGTTCGAACGGCTTTGCTATGCTTCGCAAATCCTAGAAGTTGATTAAAAAAACAAAAAACACTAAGCTCAAATAGCTGACATAAATAAAAATGCGTTTTAAGGTTCAAAGGTATCTATTCTTATCTCTCGTGGTAGTGGCCCTAAGCGCGATGGTTTTTCTTGTGATTGCTTTGGATGACAAGTCTTCTGTTGTGGCAGGTGTTGTGCCTCATCACAGTGTGGCCGATGACATGATTGATAATTTTTTTATTGAGCTTAAAAAGGAAGCTCCTTTGGTGAAAACCTTAGTTATTGTGGGGCAGGACCACTACAACCAGCTCTCCACTCATATTGTAACTGGCCAAATTGGGAAAACTAATTATGAGCTTTTAGAAGACGTGAAAAATTACGGCATAAATGATGCCACAGTCGCAATCGGGAAAGAGCATTCTTTTACAGAACTCATCCCGTTCATTAGCCAGCATCTCCCAGAAGTATCAGTACTTCCTCTCATGCATACCGGTGAAATTTCCAAACAAGAACTCGATGAGCTGAGCCAATTTCTTGTTAAAGTGACTGATGAAAATACCATTTTTTTGGTGAGTACGGATTTCTCTCATTATCTCCACGAAAATGCCACGCGCTTTCACGATCTGCGCACAATAGATATCTTTGCAAATTTTGAAGAAGAATCTCTTCCAACAATTGAAGGAGATCTTTGGCAATCGCTCTATCTTGTACGTAAAATTGCGGAACTTAAGGGGGCAAATCAATTCAAGCTTTTGGATTATGACGTGACATCCAGTTATTTCACAGAAACAATTGAAGATAATGTTGGTTATGTTTCCGGTTTTTTGTTGAAGGGCGGGGCTCCTTCCACTGAACGAACTGCCACACTCATTTTCACAGGGGAAATGGACTTTGATAGTACAACATATGAGGATGACAAATACTATCCCTTCAGAAAGGTGCATGCCCTTCTTAGAGGAGTGGACTTGGCAATTGGACACTTGGACGGTGGTTCTATTTCAGCAGAAACAGCCAGAGTTTTTAAGGAAGTCTATTTCTATGGCTTGAATATTCAGGATGCCACCCCGGAGACCCAAGAGAATCTTGGAGAAGTGGATCTAAAAATTTTACCATATCAGACTACGATAGGAGGGAAATCGATTGCTCTTCTAAGTTATTTTTTTGAAAACCCTGAATTTAGCAACGATCAAATGCTCACGGATATAGCACAAGCCTCATCTCAAAATGATTTTGTTGCTGTACAAATCGACTGGGGGGAAATAGGAAGCTTAGCTCCCACTCTTGATCAACAAAAACAAGCCTATGCCATGGTAGATAATGGCGCTGATCTTATAATTGGCCAGGGCTCATCCAGGGTCAAAGATTACGAAATATATAATGGCAAAGCTATTTTTTACTCCATTGGCAAGCTTATTTCCGTCGAAAATCTCGCCGTTGGCGTTGCCCTTAAAAACGAAAAGACTGAGATTTTTGTATTCCCACTTACGCTGGATGATGGCCAAGTTGAAATGTCTTACACATCAAGTCGCAGTGAAATTTTTACATTGGAGTAAATTGGACACAAGAGTCCGTTTAGGCTAGGATTCAAGCGCTTAAATCCCTCAAATCAATGAATAAATATCTTATAACTCTTGTAGTTCTCGCGCTTGCCATTGGTACTACCGCAACGACTTACGCTGGCAGGGGAAGTGAAGCAACTGTTGAGTCAACAGTGTTTGATGATCTTTCTGAGGAACATCCAATGTTTGACGCTATTTCTTATCTTAAAGACGAAGGTATTCTACAAGGATATGATGATGGACAAATAAAAGCCGACAACACTATCAATCGCGCTGAATTCGCGACTATTTTAGCACGCACGCTAAGCGAATATACTGCAGGTGAGAATTGTTTCGATGACGTGAAAGACGAATGGTTTGCAGGTCCGGTTTGTTACTTAAAAAGCATAGGAGTTATATCAGGCTATAGTGATGGGCTTTATCATCCGGAATTTAATATCAATTTTGCGGAAGCTGCAAAAATCATCACCCTTACATTGGGAACAGAAGTTGAAGCACTGGGAGCTGATGATCCTTGGTACAAGCCTTTCGTCATTAGTTTAGAGGGCGAAAATGCCATACCTGTAAGCATAGACTATCTTGATAAGCTTCTTTCCCGTGCAGACATGTCGGAAATTATTTTTCGTCTAGATAGCGAGGATCAAGACGAAGTGAGTAAAAGCTACGAATCTCTCATTTCAGAATTCCCTTTAATTGGTTCATGTGGAGAATTGGTAGAAAAAATGGATCTTGCAAACTACTCTAACCGTTGGCGTGGAGAAAAAGGTGGCGGTGGGATGACTTTCACTCCAGCCTCCATAGACACTGCAGATTCCGCGGAAGAGGAAGATGCCGGCGATGATTTCTCTTCCACCAATGTTCAGGTAACAGGTGTGGATGAGGCGGATATCATAAAGAATGACAATAAATACATTTATATCATCAATGGATATTCCGTACGTATTGTGGATGCCTACCCGGCGGAGGAAATGGAAGAAGTGGCAAATCTTGAATATGAAAGTGTATATTTTACTGACGATTCCGGAGTAGAAGGCTCCCGTCAATTCGCCCCACAAGAACTTTACGTATATGGTGACACACTGATTGTAATCGGCTCAACAACAACAAGTGGTGTTTATGATAGAATCGCTACAACCACTGTAAAAATTTATGATGTTAGTACTCACTCTGCTCCAAATCTTGAGCGTAACTTGGATATAGACGGCTACGAACTTGAGACAAGACGCGTTGGGAATCATCTTTATCTGATAACTCAGGAGAATGCCCCTGATTATTGGGATACCAACATTCCTATTGAAGAGCTTGAAGCTGAAAGTCTTTTACCTCGATATTCGGACTCAACCCTTGCTGGAGACAAAGAAGGGGCCCTTACTTCCTGTGAAGATATTACCTTTGATCCACATTATCGCAGTGCTACTTACCTCATCGTTTCAAGCATAAATTTGGACGATACCGAGGAAGATCTTAAAGCCACAGTGAGTATGGGGACCGGCACCACAATTTATTCTTCTACCGAAAATCTTTATGTAGCTTCCCCTAAGTATGATTATGAATCGATAGATACTTTCAATGTGTGGCAACCAGTTTATACTGGCCAATCTACATCTATTTACAGCTTTGCCTTAAACAACGGAGATGTGGCATTCACTGGTGCGGGAGAAGTCCCAGGTCGCATTCTCAATCAGTTTTCTATGGATGAATACGATGATCAATTCCGTATTGCCACTACAACGGGTAGCGTGTCGGATGAGGCAAATCCAGCCTATAGTCACATCTATATCCTAGATGCAAATGATCTGAAGGAACGAGTGGGGCAACTGGAGAATCTGGCTAAAGGTGAGAACTTATATTCCGCTCGCTTTGTGGGAGATATTGCTTACTTGGTAACTTTCTTAAAAGTCGACCCATTCTTTGTAATTGATTTGGAAGATCCAAAAAATCCTGAGGTGCTTGGTGAACTGAAAATTCCAGGTTACAGCGACTATCTTCAACCATTTGGCGAGAATTATATGATTGGCTTTGGTAAGGATACAGAAACCCCAACAGAAGAGGAATTGGAGGATAGAGGTATAGATTTTGCATGGTACCAAGGGCTTAGGCTCGGGCTCTTTGACGTTACGGACCAAACTGATCCCGAGCAGATTTTTACGGAAATTATAGGAGACCGTAGTACGGACACGGAACTTCTTTACAATCATAAAGCTCTTTTATTCGACAAAAACCTTGGTTTGATAGCCTTCCCAGTTTCTCTTTACGAAATCCCCGAAGAATACAAAGAAGGGGAAGACACCGGTAGTACTTACGGAGAATTTGTTCTACAAGGTGCCTATGTTTATACGCTAGATGTTGAAGAAGGTTTTGAGTTGCTCGGTGTTGTCACAAATACAGAGGATGGCAATGAATATGATTACAGTAAAGATTATATTCAACGTGCCATACGCATTGGAGATTATATTTACACAATTTCTACAGGGAGAGTTAAAGCGAGCAATTTAGATAATCTGCAAGAAACCGTAAGCACCGTTGAGGTTGAATAACACCAAGCTTGACATTTCCAAAATATGAGCTAGAATGAGCTTCTTTTATATAATTACCTGCTTAAATTATGGGAGCAAATACTACTGATACTTGGAGCCTTACAACAAATGAAGAAGCTAAAGTAGCAACTTTAGAATGCACTGTGCCTCATGGTGAAGAAGAAGCAACCGCTGAAATAACAATGCAAAACAGCGGAGATGTCGTTACGTTTGAGGCAGGAGTCACATTTACAAATAATGGATCCGTAGAGGTATCTCTTGATTCTCAAGACAAAGTGCTAAAAGGACTTCCTTTGGCTGGAATAGTGGAAGCAATACATCAAAAGCTAGCCTCTCTAGTAAGTGCATTGAGGACAATGAGCCCTGAAGAAGGAGAACCGACCATAAGCCCTGCCATTGATTTCCCAGAAGTTCCCGAAGAAGTTGTAAATAACCTAATTGCATTTTTTGGTCAGACTGCAAATCAGACCGTAGACGCAATATAAGGCTCTTACAAAGAAAGTAGTAAATGGGGTGAGTGATGGGTCTCGAACCCACGACCTCCAGGGCCACAACCTGGCGCTCTAACCAACTGAGCTACACCCACCATCAAGAAAGCCAAGCCATTTTAGGTTTTTCTTCTTTAAAGAGCAAATAAAAAGTGTTAAGCTCGGCTCTGCCTAACGCCATATTATGCAAAAGAACAAAATCATTTATTATTGTTTGATAGCGTTAAACCTTATAATCCTGCCGATGGTGGCGTTTTTGATCTATGCGCATTTTAAGCCGGAAGCAACGGATTTTTGCACGCTTGGTGAGCAGTGGCGATGCGACGTTGTAAATAAAAGCATTTATTCAACGATTTTTGGAATTCCAGTAGCTATTCCGGGGCTTCTAACCTACCTGGCACTCCTTGGTTTTTCTATTCGCGGACTTAAAAAAGATCAAACAAAGTTGATTCCTTATGCGCTTGCTTTTGTAGGATTTGGAGTTTTGTTTAGTTTGTATCTAACATATGTAGAGGCCTTTATACTCCACACATATTGTATATTTTGTGTAGCACAACAGCTTGTAATTTTGATTCAATTCGGCCTTTTTGCCTACCTTTTTAAGATAACTCGTAAATCATGAAAACTAAAAAACTTTTTATAGCCATCTTGGCACTTTCTGCATTTTTACTTACTTCTTGCGGGCAAAGGAACTCAACTTACGATTATTTAGCGCAATGTTTAACAGATAAAGGAGTTGAACTTTACGGTGCATTTTGGTGTAGCAACTGCCAAAAGCAAAAGGCGATGTTTGGCGATTCAGCTGATCTTTTGCCATACATTGAATGTGATGCCAACGGCAAAAACGCAAACCCAGAGGCTTGCAATGCAAAAAATATCACAGCCTACCCAACCTGGATTTTCCCGGACGGCACCACAAAAGTCGGAGTCCAATCACTCGAAGACATAAGTGCCTTAAGCTCTTGCCCACTCCCAGGTGAAGAGAGCGTTATGTTTAAGGCAGAGTAGGGGCGCCTCTTAAAGTAGCATATGGTATATTAGGCCAGTTTGGGAAATCGTAAAAATTCGTAATGATGCCGTCGTCTTCAAGTATATTGTTAGCTAACATTCTACCCTTTAGATACTCTTCATATCCAATTAAATCATATGCGTTAGTAGGAGGAGTACCAGTGCCGTAGAAATACTTATCAAATTCATTAAAGACCGTTGTTTCCAAATTAAACCCGTACGTTGTATGTTCAATTTTATGTAGCATCATTGGCTCAAATACATGAAATCTTTCTGCAAGTACAAAATCTTTTAGATTCTCAATACGTGTACCAAGATCAGCAGTAGAACTCTTGGCAATAACATTCTCCAATCTTTTGTTAACAATACCTTCAAATACTGCTGGCCACTCAGCATCAAGTATAGCTATACCTCCGCAATCCGCATAAGTATCAAACCACTTCTTAAACCTTTCCTTTGCTATTTTTACATAAGCCTCTCTCTCAGTAGTTGTCCCTTCAATTTTTGGCGTAACAACAGCATCAGACCAAACACTATACTTTTGAAATCCTCTACTTAAAGAGCCAAATTCATCATTAAATTGTGAATCGCTGTTTGAGAACACTCCGCCATTATCATAAAACCTATCTGGAGACCAGTCTCTGTGACCGCCCATCCTTATAGAAACTTGCCACAAGAAATATTGAGCATAAGCATCCGCTGTAGCATCAGGCTTATTAGTAGGGTCAAGTGCCAACTTTCCATTCTCGATATTTTCGTACCAAAGTTGCATAACACGTGCCATGTTCTCCGGATTTGAGAAAACAATGAATTTCTCCCATTTAATGTTGCCAGTAAGATAATTCGCTACACTCTTTGTAGCTTCTTTCCATTCTGGTGAAGCATTTTTGTCAAGCGCATCAAGCATCATTTGTTCAACAGCACTGTCGTCGTCAAGACCCCAGTAAGTAGTAGCTTTTAGAGCCGCATCCTTATAGACTTTATCAATTTCTTTATTAACTTCGCTCTTGAGAGTTTTACTAGTACAAGCAACAGACAACTTTCTTGTGAATTCACCAAGGGAATCACTATATAATTTACTTCGCACGGAGTCACCTCCAATAGTACGATTGTATGAGGTTTGGAACAAGCTCTTGAAAGTACTCATGCCAGTTGTGACATCTTGATCTCGCAAAGGAGCCAAAGCACTCATAATAGCTTTTTTACCATCGGTATTAACCATCTTAGTAACTTGCTCTGCCGTAAGAAAAGCATCAGGTACTTCCTCTAGTTCAACAGCTCTTGTACGTAAGCCTTTTATGTCATTCATCCACGTATTCTCAAGTAAGGTCGTTCTATTACTATTAAAAGTCTCAACGTCAACAGCTGATCTTAATGCCCCTACGTAGTCAACCACATAAGTATTTTGTCTCTCATAAATTGCACGAATAGCTTGTTTCACTCTCCTATCACGTTGATCGGTCTCCAAATCGCTCTCTGTAAACCACTTGCCCATATTCGTAATTTTCCCCCATGCTTCTTGAGTCCAACCTGCAAATGCTGGCGTAACTTTTATGATTTCACGTTTAACATCCTCTCTCTCAAAGAATGCCTGTACCTGTTTTTTGGCTTCTGCCTCCCAGTTTCCAGTAAGCTTAGCATCTTCCTGCAACATAATATTTTCAAGCTTGTCACGTTCATATGTAAGAGTGCCGGTATGTCCGGGCTCTGCCCCATAATTAATAGATACTACAGTTTTGCCACCTGCGCTCTTAACATCATTCACTTTAAATTCTAGGCCGAGCAATAGGTGACCTGCACTTGCAACTACGAGATCATGCATTATTACTTTGTCATAAGCTTCTCGCACTTCTTTAAGTGTTTTGTAACTTGGTCCTTTTGCCTCCAGCCCAAGATAAAGGTCAGATGAATCCGCATGTAAAATGGCAGGGACTCCTAATTCAGGTTTGTAATTTGGTAGCCCATCATATTTTGTATGAGTAAGCCCGGGTTCAAACCTCCAATATCCACCAGGAGTGTATTTTAAGGTGTATTCTCCAGCGCTGATTGTGTTAGGATTTTCTAATTTTGCATCAGCGAACTCTGTGTTAAATTTCTTTCCAATACTTTTCGCCATCCTCTCGGCTCCATTGGCAATCAGACCATCAAGGGAATTCTTAACAATTTCTTTGTCGCTTCCATTAACGATATTAACAGCTTGCCCCTCAATATTTAATGCATCTCTGAATACATGTTTTCCAAGAGAATTATAACTATACTTAAATGGATAACCTTGAATTATATAAACTCCGGTTCCACATGGGTGCAAAGACTCTCCAAAAAGAGGATATTCAGTTTTGAGTGAAGCAAGTTCTTTA